>NZ_JBBOYX010000008.1:0-17173 GCF_038008285.1 Staphylococcus sp. FSL K6-0223 | reverse complement strand
CACAAGAAATGACTGATGATGAATTTAGTCAAAAGTATAATAAACAATCTAATTTAGGTAATGAGTTTGTAAGTAAATATTATGATTATTCATTTAAAGACCCCGACAAAAGCTTTAATCAGTCTTTAGATTACCTAGACAAAGATTATAAAGATGAGAAAGACTTTAGTAATGATACAAGTAAATCTTTATTATATCGAGATGTAAAGTTGAACAGTATTACACCAGTTAAAGAAGATTCAAATAAAAATGAAGTTACTTTTCAATATGATGTAGATTTAAAAGAAACAGTAGCTAAAAATAGTTTTGATGACAAAAAAGCTAAAAAAGATGATAAATACTTGAAGAAGATAAAAACACAAGAAAATAAGAAAAACAAAGTCATTACAGTAACAATTTCACTTAAAGACAATAAAATAACAAGTTTAGGCTCTAACTATTTATAGGAGTTGTTTGTTATGAAAGTATTAGCTTTATTAAGTTCTAAAAGAGTACGGAAAATTTTATATGGAATAGCTGGAGCAATTATCATTCCTATTTTAGCTTTAATAGTTTTATTAGCTAGTTTTCAGAATCAACAAAAAGAAGATAACGAAGATATGGAAACAAACGGAAGTTGTTCAGTCAAAGGTGGAGAATTAAGCGATAAAGGAAAAAAAACCTTTGAACAGAACGCTAAAGGTGGAGCGTTAGAGGGTAAAGCAGAAGATTTGCAGAAAATAGCTAAAAAACATGATGTTCCCCCGACACTTTTTGTAGCTATTGTATCTAGTGAATCACAATGGGGGAAAGGTGCAAATGCTACTAAACAGAAAAACCCCCTATCAGTAATGGGCGCAGGTACTATTCACGATTCGGCATATCCTACTATTGATAAAGGTTTGGAGGCAGGAGCCAAAAACTTAAATGAATTATATATAAGTGAGGGACTTACAACACCCGAAAAAATCGGTCCAAAATATGCGCCGACAGAGGGCGCAACAAATGACCCAGACGGAATGAATAATGCGTGGATACCAACAGTTAAAAGTATCATGAAAGACCTAGGAGGCGAAAAAGCTAAAACATCATGCTCAGATTCTAAAGGTAGTGACGGAAAAGGCTTTGACCTTAAAGGTAGTAAATTCCCTAAACCTAAAGGCGCTAAAGAATATGATTTTAACCCAACTTATCCATGGGGTCAGTGTACTTGGTATGTACATCAACGTAGACATCAAATTGGTAAAGATGTTCCAACCACATTAGGCGACGGAGGAGATTGGGACGACGCAGCTAAATCGGCAGGCTTTAAAACAGGTAAAACGCCAAAAGAGGGAGCGTGTGCGTCATTAGATAGAGGCGTTCTCGGAGCAGACGGCGCTCACGGTCATATTATGTTTGTGGAAAAAGTTAAAAGTGACGGCTCAATAACAGTTAGTGAGGCAAACGTTAAAGGTTTAGGCGTAATATCTACACGTGATTTTTCAAAAGAAGAGGCAAAGCAAATAAATTATATATATGATAAATAAAAGAAACCAACTTTAAGATCATAGCTAAAGCTATGAACTAAAGTTGGTTAAACAGAAAAGGAGATGTAACCATGAAAAGATTAGTAACTTTAATTATTGCAACACTTCTGATTTTAACGGCTTGTGGTAGTAATGACGATGACAATTCTGAAAAAGAAAAAACTAAATCATCTGACACAACAACATCAGAAAAAGCTAAATCAAAACCAATGATTAATGAAGATAAGTTGAAAGACTTTGCTAAAAGTATTTATGACGCAGATAGTAAAAAAGATATTCAATATTTAGATGAACTAGCAGATGATAATGTAAAATCAATTTTAACAAGACAATTTCAACGAGCAGATTTAAGTAAGAGTAAAGACTTTGATAGAACGGCTAGTAACGTTAAGTTATATAAAAAGGTAGATGATTCTAACCGTTATATTGCAACTTTAGAAGTTAAAACACGTGATACTAAAGAGAAAAAACAAACATGGTTACAAAAAACTTTAGAATTTACAATTAAAGACGGCAAAGTAAACCAGTTTGAAGAAATTGGTAGTCGTGCTATTTACGGCGAGCAAGATTAATGAATTTAAAAGAGGGTGGTTACTATGTCATTTGCATTATTTATTATAATTATGTTGTTAATTATGGTTTTTGTATATAAAATCATATCTTTTGTATTAAGTGCTTTTTTAGGAAAAGTTTTAGGGCATATTGTTGGAGCAATAATAATTGTTATATTAATACGTGCAGTGATATTGGAATACTACCCTTATTTTTAGAGGAGGTTTAATGATATGAATTTAGGTCAATTTGTAGGAAATATGGTTGATGATTTAAGAGTAAACGAGTTTGAAAATAATGGTAAAACAGTCATAGTTGGAAATGGTGTTTTAGCTTGTAATGAAAAATATGGCGATAATGAAATAACTAGCTTTATTGATTTTACTGTTTATAACAATAAAGCTAAAGTTATTCAAGATTACGCAGGTAAAGGTACTCAACTTGGACTATCTGGAAAGATAAGAACAGAAACATACGAAGATAAAAACAACAATAAACGTAAAAAAACGTATTTGTATGTAGATAACGTTGATTTGCCTAGAAAGAATCAATAGCGCATTAAGAAGTTGTCAATAAACGAGTAGTATTTTTTGCGTATAAATTTAAAGACCAAAATTTATGATCGCAAAAAATCTCCACTCTTGCCCCCTTACTAAAATTCGAGTAAGGGGGCATTTTTGACAACTACTTTTTTTATTTTTAATTGCGCAGTTGCGCGAAAAAGAAAAAATGGAAAAAATTCCATTTCCTTTTCGCTTACGCAATTTTAAAAATAAAAAACATTTAAAAAGAACCTCAAAATGATGTGTAGTGAAACGCTATATACAGGGATAATACACTTAGGGGAACCAGTTCCCCTAAAACCCTTTAGGCGCTCCCCTAAAAAAATGGAAAGGGGGGAAGTTCAAAACCATAAAAAAAGAGGACTTTTTTAAAAAAAATGGGTATAATGGGTTTACAAGGTATACCTGTCATGATATAATGTAATTAACAAATAAAAGAAAGAGGGTAATTGAAATGAAACAACAACATTATTTTGAGGCAAATTCAAAAGATTATCGCTTATCAGTAACAAAAGATTTATTCGGTTGTGGTGGTGTTGCAGTAGTTGAAAATGGAGTATATATTGGAATGATTGATTGTAAAGATGAAAGAGATTTCGAAGAAATCGAGAAAAGAGTTAGATACGATGTAGAAAGCATTTATTCAGATGTATATTGCTAATATTTTTTTAATCTTTTTCGGGGATACCCGTTATCCCCGAAAAGATAAATTTAAACTATAAGAGGTGGATAAAATGAAATATATTGCAAAACAAAATGATGGAGAAATTTTGGCAGAGGCTAACTATTTAAGTGACTTGATTCAAGAGGTAACTCAATCAAAAATTGAAGAAATAGAACGCTATTTTACAACGGCAACAGAAAAAATCGACTATGATTATTATTTTTATCTTGCAGGTTTATTGAAGATTTACAGACAAGCAGATAAACAAATATTTAATAATAGAGATTATCTGATGAATGTACTACCTAACATTTACAATAACCCTAAATATATTGATGAAACAGAATACATTGAAATTAAGAAAAACGCTTGATAGCAAAAGATAATAGGGCTTATCTTGTAGCCCTATTATACCTATATTATAATAGGGGGGATAATATAAGGAGGTTAGAACATGGAAGAAAAAAACAGTTTAAGTAAAAAATATGTTAGTCCGTCGCATAAAAAACGTAGAGCCGTCCAAATTTATAAAAATGTTGATGATATAGCAAATGAACTTAAATTTGATTTAAGGCTTAACAGTAAACAAGAGGTTTACACAAAAGCTATTGAACTATTGTACAAAGAAGTAAACGGGAAAAGTATTTCGTTAAAGCAAAATGATTAAAAGGTTTTTAAAGATCCAAATTTAAAATTCAAAATTTGGTTTTAAAAACCTTAATAAAAAAGGGGCTTTTATCATGTATAAAAAACTTTTAGCTAGTGGTTTAACAACCTCAATGTTGATTTTAGGCAGTCACGTTGCAAACGCAGAAGATAATCAGATAGAAGAAAAAACATTTACAGAGGGGGCAGACCTAGATAAACAACAAGAAAAAGAAACTAGAGATTTATTAGGTGTTGGCTCAAATACAAAAACTTATGAAATTGATAGTAACGATGTACAACATTACACGGGGAAATGGTACGATTCCATTTATTCTAGTACCTATATAGAACCTAAAACATTTAGTCATGGTGTAGATGTTGAAATAGTAACGCCCGACAATATCACTAATGTTACAAAAGACCAATACAGAAACGCAGCTATCACGGCAGGTATTCAAGATGCTAATATTAAAGTCGGTGCAGTTGTCGAAACGTTAGGCTATGGGGCATTATCGGGCATTTACAAAGCCTATGAAGAAGAGGGCAACGCATTAAATGAACAAGACATAAAAAATGCAGATGAAGAAATGCAAGAACTATCAGACATCAGTAATAACAATAACGAGAAAGGTTATTCTGATGAGGCTTTAAATCATTCAGTAGCAGAGATGAAACAGGAAATCGCACAAGAAAAATCAGATAAAAACAATTTAAGTGAACAAGATGTTAAACAAATTGTTGATGATAAGTTGAGCGAAAATGGGCTTAATAAAGTTTTATCAGATAATCAAGTAAACTCAATTTATAACATTATGAATAATGTTTCTAATTCTAAAGTAATGAATCAAGACCCTAAAGCATATGAACAACAGGCAAAAAAACTTTCTAGCGATATTAAAGATAAAGCAGGGGGCTTGATTAATAAGGCTAAAGAAATGAATACAGAAGAAAATAGAAACTTATTACAGAAACTTTGGGACGAGATTGTGAATTTCTTTAAATCACTGATTAACTGGATATTATCACTATTTTAGAATCTGAGAGACGCTCACATTTGCATTGAAAACCAATATTTATGAATGGTTGTAGGTCAATGCAAGCACTAACGCACTAGCGTTTGTTTTAGGTTTTAAAATCAGTTACGATTCGTCGTTTCTTCCTCACGAAACTAATTTTAAAACCTTACAATTTAAGATAGTGAGGTGTATTGATGTTTAAATCGTTATTAAAGATATTAGGCGCTATATTAATAAGTTGCTTGATTTTGGGTTTATTATTAACTGGTTTGCTAGCAGTAACACATATGAACGAAATTGCAGGAAATATACTAAGTATTATATTTGCGATAGTAATTATTGTGCTTTCTATAATTGCTATGAAATTAACTAATAAAAAAGAGTGAAAGGAGTTTGTAAATGGATAAAATGAATAAAGTACCTTTTATTGTATTGATTGTTGGTATCGTTTTTCTTTTAGCATTTCAAAACTTCAAAGTTTTAGGGTTGCTAGGTTTAATCATCTTTATGGTAGGAGTTGTGCTTGTAGCCAAAGAAATGCACAACCAAGATTGTATTAAATTGATTAAAGAAATAAATGCTAATTTAAAAAAATTAGGGTTTTCAGATGAAGAAATTAAAGAACGCCAACATGAATTACGTATAAGTACAAAACCACAACTAAAACAACGCAAGCGACAAACAGAAGAAGAAATCGAACGTAAAAGAACAAGTGAATTTTTTGACCCATTAGATAAATAGTAACTTGAAAATAAAATAACCAACTTTAAGATCATAGCTAAAGCTATGAACAAAAGTTGGTTATATCCCTCAATGCATTTATAAATAATGCGTAAATATATATTAATTTATAAATGCTTATAATTCAATAGGAGGCATTTATTATGGATAAGCAAACATTAATCGACCTTATAGATATGATGATTGGTTTATCGGATAGTGAAAGACAGGCATTGTTGAATATGGATAATAGAAAAGTGGAATTTCGCTACAAAATGGCTTTGACTGAAAAAACAGACGAAATGATTGGATAAAAGATATACTAATTTAAAGAGGTGTAACAATGGATACTGATTTATTAAGTAGAAAATTAGATGATAACGGTTTTTCTTTTAATTACAACGGTATAGATTTATTTAGTGTAGACATTAAAAACACAAAAATATCAATAAAAGATGATGTAACAGGTTATGAAATTATAAGTAGATACGGGCATAACATAGCACATAGTGAAACTGAAGTAATCGACATTTTAAAAATACTAAAAAGATGAGGTGCAGGGTATGCCGACACAAGCAAGTCAATTAATTATTGGAGTAGGATATATATTTTTAGCAATAGCCGTAGGAATAGCTATTACTTTACTCATTCTTTGGCGTTTTTATAATAAAACAAGTGATGAAGTTTTTACGGAAACTTACGCATTTCATAAAATAGTTATAGCTATGGTTTGCAGTTTTATATTAGCAATAACTTTTTGGCTATTTGCATTTTTTATGAATCATGTAGTTTTTTAGTAAATGTTTTTTAAAGATCCAAATTTAAAATTCAAAATTTGGTTTTAAAAAACATACGAAAATGAAGATGTATAGAGTATGCAAAGTTGCTACCTATAATAAATGATTATGTAAACCAATTAATTTTTGAGAATGTTGTTATATCAACGTTTAAGCAAATAATCACAAACCCCCTTTTATTCATAAAATATACATCGTTGATATGACGGGGTTTTCACTGAAAAGGGGGTTTGCGATTTTGTATTAATATTCAAAATGAGGGTGCTAAAATGACAGGTCTATTTTTGATATTGTGCCTACTCATATTCTTAACTGGTTTAACATTAGCAATCAGTATTTGGACTGAAAAACATCGTTATATTTATTTAGCTATATTACTTATCTTATCTATTTTACTTATCATATATGTATTTATGTAAGTACAAAGTTTGCATAGTAGGTTTGCAGTTGAAATGGCTTTATATCAGTAATTAAGAATGATAGTGAAAACCACGGTTTTCAATTTAATTTATCATGTATAATAGTAATTGCAGGAGGTGTTTCACATGAAAACAGTTAAAGAAGTAGCCGAAGAATTGAGTGTGTCAAAAACAACGATAAGAAACCATTTGAAAAACCTTCCCGAAAACTTATCGGTAACTAAAAAAGGTAATGTTATGTACCTAGACACTGATGTAGAGGCATTTTTAAAGGATAAAGTGCAAAGGGTTTCCGATAACTTTGCGAAAAAGGGTTTGCAGGATAAGCACAATTATGAAGAAAAAATTGAGATGTTAAAAGAACGCAACGAGGAAATCGTAAGTGATAATCAATATTTGCGAGACCAACTAAAAGAGAAATCAAAACAAATAGAGAAGTTATCCCAATTATTAGACCAACAACAACAATTACAACTACATGCACATAGAGAGGTTGAGAGAATCAAAGAAGAAAATCAAAACATGCTTGAAATGCACCAAGAGGAACAAGAAA
This sequence comes from Staphylococcus sp. FSL K6-0223, assembly GCF_038008285.1. NCBI lineage: Bacteria > Bacillati > Bacillota > Bacilli > Caryophanales > Staphylococcaceae > Staphylococcus > Staphylococcus sp. FSL K6-0223. The sequence continues at coordinate 9,733 of NZ_JBBOYX010000008.1, read as the reverse complement.
ATAAGGGTTTTTGGGCTAAATTGTTTGGAAATTGATTGACGTGAGTTTGTAGCTAAACTATAATAAAGACAAATAAAAAAACAGAGCGTCAGATTTGTTAGGTGCTACCAACACTTAACTAATCTCAAACTCACGTTACAACCCTAACGTAAGTTGATTTTCTGCCCTGCTTCTAAATATATAGTTATTTTCTAGCAATTTTCTAAGCTAGTTGATACCTATATTATAAAGGGGTTTTAGAACATAATCAAGAAAATCATAGAGTTAAACGGTAACGTGAGCGACACGTTACCGTTTTTTTATTGTTGTAAAACCACATATAAAGGCTGATGAGTTATACTACCGACTTAGGTATAAGGAATAGCCATTTGATGTTGTGATAGCGAGCAACGAGCAAAGTCAGTGAAATTCGCACGTATATGGTTTGTTTGGCATTGCTTACTGTATGCGATAATAGGAGGGTACATCCTAGCTAAAAAGGTACGGGAGGACGTCTGGTCGATTCAATCGAGGGGCGTTCCATATCCTCAAGCAATACAACCGACAACACACTTAACGTCATGTAAGTGTATAAATAAAAGACGTAAAAATTAGGTTGTGGGTGGTGTTAGTTGCGTCTGACCACCAAATAAAAACTCAACGACCACAAGTCAAAGTCACGTTTGATAATAATTGTAAGAGGTTTAACGGACAGATGTGTTTGTAAAATGGAACGAGGTTAACCACCATGTTAATTTTTTTGCTTTCGTTTTAGGGGGAACGGTCTGCCCACCTGCATTGCATTTGCAAACCTATGACGGCGAGACGATATTAGAGAATTGGGTTTATGAGATAGAGAAAATAAATATTAAGTAATGTATATAGTTAATTGTAATTATGAGTTGATGAATATGTACCTACATCAATTTAGTTTCGTGAGGAGCAAAGCGACGAATCGTAACTGAATTGTGGAGGTCAAGCAAACGAAGTGCGCTAGGCATTTGAATTTTATTTTGATGAATTAAAAAGCATTAAGTTTATGATCCACATTTACAATTCAAAATGTGGTATAAACTTAATGCTTTTTTCCTTATTGAGATGTATTAATTTGAATTGTTGTTAGGTATATTACATAAGTTGTATTGAAGATGAATGAGTTTTATATTATAATTGGTTTAGTCCTACACCAATACTTTAATTTGATTAATTAGGGTGCGTTTTTTACGATTGCGCTATTCTTTTTTTGATTGAAAGTGGGGGATAAATTCACCCTCATATCTTAATGTAGTGGTTAAATTTTAAGTGGCGCAAATCGTAACCCTAATCTTTGTCTTTTGCTTAGCAAAATACTTTAATTAGGGTAGTGCAGGATTAAGAGTTGATACTCAACTCATGAAAAGCACTGTCGTGCTTGGGTTTGTCTTGATTTTGTGGGTCGCTTTTAGTGATTTCAAAACCCTATAATACTTGATATGAAAGGAGCGAAACTGATTTATGATACAAATACACCCTCGAATTAGTAATGAAACAAAAAGGCACTTAGAAACAATCGCAGCAGAAAATAATAAGTCGTTAAATGATGTTGTTGAAGTAGCAATCAATAGTTACATTTCTGATTACTATTCACAATCGCAAGAAGAAAAATCATTACCAAGAATTGAAAAAATGTTAGACGAAAGATTGAATGATTTTAGTACACATATTAGGTCATTAATTGCACGTGGCGTTTTAGATAATGCAGTTAGTATGTTAGGTATTGTTGATTTAGTTTCTAATGAAACAGGTCAGAATCAATCAGAAGTATATAATATGTATCGTAAGTTAGCTTATACACGTGTTAAAGATAGACACGAGTTATTTAAAGATTTAGATACACTTTATAACTTCAAGAAAGAGTTAGCAGAAGATGAGTAAAAATCTATCTTTTATTAAAGTAACTAATACTAAAAGCATTTCTAAAGTTGGAGCGCATTGTAAATATATAGGTTATCGTTCAAGAGAAAATCATCAAAATGAGCGTGGGCTATTTGATAGAAATAAATATAATGGAGCCTCGCATAAACAATTTGTACAGAGATTAAACGAGAGACGCTCATTAAGGCATTCTCAAAGCAATAAGGCTTTTAAGGTGGTTTTGTCTTGGAGAGAGAATGACGCTCGAGAATTAGGCTTACATGATGAACAGAGGTATAAAGAAGTAGCTAGAGATTTTGTTGAGCGAATAGAAAAAGATAAAAACATGAAGTTAGATTATATAGGTGCAGTACACATGAAAGACGACCACCCACACATACACTTAGTTATTAGTGGTGTCGGAGACGATAAAGAAACGGGTCAAGATAGAAGATTAAGATTGAATTTTAAAGAAGATTTACCTAGATATAAAGATGAATTAGATAGAGATATTGGAGCCGATAGACTAATACAAGAGAGACAATATGATGAAAGGTTGCGAGGTCAAAACAGAGGTACAAACAGAGGCACTACGAAAGAATATGATTATAAACCTAATCGTTATAGCACAGGTAAAGACGTAACAAATGATGTTTTTAAGTCGCTTGAAAGAATGGGTAAACGTGCAAGAATTGAATCAGAAAGAGCAAGACAAGAACAGGAACGTGATACCAAACGTTCAGACCCAGAAAGAGATAACGAAGAACGAGAACGTGAAAGGTAACCTTTATGATCCAAAATTAAAATTTTGGTATAAAGGTTACCGACTAAGAGAGGAGGTCGCAAAATGAAAAAGTACGTTATTCAATTTTTAATATCTTTGATATTAGCAGAAATTATTTTGTTTGCATGTAGCTATTTATATGCTTGTTTTGAGATTACAAAAGACGTTATGTATTTATCAGTAACAATTACTGATAAATTGAAAGATTTTTTTGATATTCAAAGTAAAGGGTTTGGAGATATAAGGCTAGAGTTTTTAAAATCTCTCAAAGTTCAATTTGTGGGTTTTTGCTTGGCGCTTGTTCTACAATGGCAACTGTTCAATCGGAAAAAAGAAGAAAGAGCAGGCGCTAAAAAATCAGATAATCAGACATATGGCGATAGTCAGATAGCAGATGATAAAGAAATAGCACCATTAAAAAAATACAATGGTACATATTTATTAGGTAAACATAAAAATAAGTATGTATATCAACCGAATAAAAGTAAAATGAACAGACACGTATTGATAAATGCACCAACGGCTAGTGGTAAAACAACATCTTATTCTATCCCTAATATTAAGCTAATAGCTGATAGGGGAGAAAGTTTTATATCAACTGACACAAAAGGCGATACTTATAATGCTACAAGTCAATATCTAAAAAACAATGGCTATGATATTAAGGTTATAAACTTAATAGACATGACTAAAAGTGATTCACTTAACCCGTTTGATTTTATAGAAACACTCACAGACGCTCAAAATTTTATTGATAGCTTTTTAAAATCAACAGGCGTAAGTACAAGTGATGAATCGTATTGGGATAGGGCAGAATCGTTATATATGAGTACATTGGTTTTATACGTGGTTAATCATTTTGAACCACAATATCGAAATATCCCTAACTGGATAAATTTATATTTAGAAATAGGAGATAACGTTGATAAAAGAAATATGATATTTGACGCAATAGAGGACGATAGAGACCTTGCAAAGCGCAGTTATCAACTATATAGGGTTAATACATCAAGCAAAGTAGAATCGTCTATATTATTAGGTATTTCATCACGTATGCAATACTTTTTAGATAGAAATACAGAACAATTACTATCAAAGTCAGATTTTAGATATGAGGATATAGCTAATGATAAAACGGCAGTTTTCATCATTACACAAGAAAGAGATATTATAAGTAATATTGTTTCATCTGTAATAATGACCCAAACCATAGATAAATTGATAGATTTAGCTAACACATTACCGTCATTAAGTTTTCCAAAGCCAATTCATATCATGGCTGATGAGTTCGGTAATATAGCTAAATTAAAACAATTTGCTAGCACTTTAACAACAGTAAGAGCAAAGAACGTAATTATAACGGCGATTATTCAAGAATTGAATCAAATAAAAGTTAAATACAAAGATGACTATAATACAATACTTTCAAGTTTTGATACCAAAGTTTTAATGGGTACAACAGACACAGATACACGAGATTATTTTATAAAATTGGGTGGAGAATATACGGCAGATATATTTTCAGACAATGAAAAAGACGACGAACACTCAACATCAACACGTATAGGTCAAATCGCAGCGATTAATAAATCAATGATTAATCAATTAGATACAAATAATCAGAACATGGTATTTGTTAGAGGTTACAACACTATGATTTTAGAACGTACTTACTTTTTTGAAGAAAAAGATTTTAAAAATGTATTACCACAATCTGATTGGCATAATATACCGACTAAAAACGTTGTTGTAAATTATAAGTCTTTAAATATTAATAGTGAGAATAATATAATGAATAATGACCATTACAATCAAAAAGACCTAGCAGATTTAGAACATGATGAAGAAAGTCCTATCTACAAAGATGATGAAGTTAAAAATTTTAAAGGTTTTGGTAAATGGTAGCTAAAGTTTCTGTGTTGTTGATCTAAATAAATTTAGAAACAACACAGAAACCATTTTGAAAGGTGGTGCAGGTTGTGAAAAAGGTTAGCGTTAAAACATTTAAAATTAGCCCTATTACATCAATTTTAGTAGAAGTATTTGAAATTATATATACAGAACAAGGCAAAGCTAATGCTTTAAAGTATGGTATAACTAACAATGATTTGTTTGAGTATCAAACTAAGAGAGAATATAACGCTAAAATACTTCAAGATTTAGTCGAGCATGGTTTACAGTCATTGCATAATATAGAAATAATCACACCTAATTTTGATGAAATGGTTAAAGCAAAGCCTACAAAAAGCAAAACGATAGAATTACCTAATGAATTATTTAATAAAGTGAATCAATTCATTAAAGAAAATTCATTATCGGGTCAAGAGTTTATGTTACAGGCTTTAGAAAGAACGATTATAAGGAATAAATTGAATATAGATTACTTAAAATCGTTGGTTGAAAAAGTATATAATTATCGAGTAAATGAGGGGAAATAGAGCCTAGTAAAATAGGTTCTATTTTTTTTAGGAATGATGTTGACATTGGTTTAGGTCTAAACTATAATAAGGGTATCAATTAAAGGAGGTTAGGACATGGGAACATTAGACAAACTCAATCTAGTTATTGGCGACGTTTCGGTAGATAAAGACGGTGGACCTTCGTTCATCGAAGATGTAAAAGACATTATTGAACAAATTGCAGGTTGGGCTTATATAGTAGCTCCTAGTATTGCATTAGTTCTTTTAATTGTTGCAGGTATTAAGTACATGAACGCAAGCGAGCCTCATAAACGTGAAAATGTTAAAGACCGTTTTAAAAATATCATTATCGGTTTGCTAGTCGTATTTATCGCCGTGCAAGTTGTTAACTGGTTACTACAAAGATTTGGATAAATTAGGGGGGTAAAACTCCCTATTATTTTTAACAAAAAAGGGGGTTAACATATGTTTGATTGGGTCAAAGATAAGGCAGGGGACGCATTAAACTGGGGACTTGGTAAAATATCAGAGTTACTAGACTTTACAGGCGTTCTTAAACTTATGATGCTTGAAGTGATTCAAGATTGCTTGAATGGTACTTTTAAAATCATGAAAACAACTGTTTTATCGTATGACAATTATAAGGTATTACCCAATTCAGATATACTACTTGAATTGTTTTCACAATTAGCTATTTATTTATTAGCCTTTTTCCTTATATATAAAGCGTTAAACATGATGATTAACGGAGGTTTAGGGGCAGACGTTGATTTTATTAGATTAATATTCGATACAGTAAAGTCAATGATATTTATTAAATTATCGCCATGGCTAATTCAATTTTTCTTATTAGCTATTAATAAGGGAATAGTTGAATTTATTTTAAATGATAAGCAATTAGGAATGGGCGATATAACCAAATTGAATTTTGAAAAGAATATAGCAAAAATTATTGGTGTTAAATCACTTAAAAAAATTGGAGCGATAGCAGATACAGAAAAAATACAGTGGTTTGGTATCGGAATAATTTTAATTTTAGCCATTGCTATTTTAGTGTTTAATATTTACGGTGCATTGCGTTTAGTAAATATAGTTATATGTTTGCTAGTTAGTCCAGTTATGGCGTCAACAAGAATATTAGGAGATTCATATTGGAGAGTATTTGTAACTGAAACAATCGCAGTTATATTCAGTCAGATATTCCATGTAATATGTTTATTCTGGTTGCTAAAACTCATGGTTGATAAATGGACTATGGGTAACATATTCTTAATGCTATCCGTCATTATGGTTGGTATTAGTGGCGCTCATATAATTAGACGTTTTACTTATGCAACTGGAGCCTCTCAAGTAATCGGAGGAACTTCTAAAATGGCAGTATATAAATTTATGACTAGAAGATAATACAATATCTGATCCAAAATTAAAATTTTGGAATAGATATTGTATTACAAAGTGAGGTGTAGTTATGGCACGTCAAGAAACAGAAAAAGAGTATTTTAGAAAAAAAGATAATAACTTATATTTTTCTATTCCCTCAAATGATAAGCAAAGAAAAACATTTGCAGGTTTAGACGGTACAGGCTTTATCTATTTGATACTAGCACTTGTACCAGCGTTAGCAGTTACTTTATTTTTAGTTTATCTTGTACAGTTTAAGCACGTTGATATTAATAATAAACTGATGTTTTTAATTATATTCTTATTAATTGGTTACATGGCAGTATCATGGACTTTATGTTCACATGATAGTAATACTGGTAAACAAACCTTTAGTGTTTTATACCAAATGCTTAAATACAGACTATTTCAACCTAAATTAATAAGACCTAAATTTGCTAACAGAAAAAATACGATATTAAAAATAGAGGTGGGTAAAGATGAAGAAACTATTCAAAAAGGAGAAACAATCACAACAGAAGATATCTACAGAGCAAGACGAGAAAGAGCAAGAACGCATTCAGACGAAGAAGAAAAACTCACTGACTAGAAAGATACTACCTAGCAAAGTTAGAGAACATTTAGAATTATCAAAAGGGGAAAAGGAAGTACGCAAATTAGATAACGAAACATTCCCAATAAAAGAAATCATGGATAATGGCATAGCAATTACTCATGATAAAAAATATAGAATGGTTTTCAGAGTTATTGACCCTATATCTTTAGACTTATTGAGTATGGACGAAATCATAGATGTAATTATTCGATTACAAGACGCAGTCAATATTTTAGATATTGGAAATCGTATGCAAATATTAATCAGTAATGAATACATTGATATGACTAAATATAGAAACTATTTAGATGATTTACCAAGTGACGCTACTAATGAAGTTGTTAGTAAGAGTATTGAAGATTATAAACAGTATACCGATTATCTTTCATACGGTCATGAAAAATCAAGAGCGTTCTATTTCACAATTGAGTCTAAGCACAAAAAATTAAAAGACGCCGAACAAGAATTATTTAATAAAAAGAATCAAATAATCAACTTATTACAAGCGTCTGGAACAAGAGCTATACAGTTGTATAAAGGAACTATTCGCCGTTTGATTTACCGTAAAACAAATGACAATTCAGTTCAACAGTACGAAGATAATATGCTACTAGATGAAATAGCACCTAATGAAATCATCAACGAGAATAATAACTATCTTATCGCTAATAATGAATATATTAGTACCTATACTTTAACACATATTCAATCGCCAGTGGCAATCGCATGGCTTAATAAATTAACAAATAGCGATTTAGATTTAGATATATCAATTAGTTTTGAACCAGTATATAAGCATGATTTAACACAAATGGTTGAAGAACAATTAGCAGTGGCAGAAGATAACTCAAAAGACGCAAGACTAGGTAAAGCCTCAATGCGTAAAGCAGAAGATAGAATTGATGAATTACAATCATTTTTAGATAACATCAATGATGAATCAGAAAACCTTACAAGAACAACTATTTTGCTATTTGTTAAAGCAAAATCGGAAGAAGAACTTTACGAATCAGAAGTGAAATTGGATAACTTGTTAAAAGAATCTAAATTCAGAGGGCAACGTTTAAGATTTTTACCTAATCACACATACTATTATATGTTGCCTATCTGTCATAAAGAACACACTGTTGAAGATTATATGTATTATCCTTTAACGGCGTTAAACCTAGCCTCATTGGTGCCGTTTAATTCAAGTGAGTTAAATTATCAAGAGGGGGTCGTTGCAGGTTTAAATGGTGTTACAGGCGCACCAGTCATTTACAATCGTTTAGACCCTAATATCTTTGATAATCCTAGTGAGGTTGTACTTGGAACAAGTGGTAGTGGTAAATCATTCTATATTAACCGTCATGCTTGGCGTCATAGAGTTTGTACAGACGTTTCAAGAATATTCATGATTGACATTGAAAGAGAATATAACAAAATGCCCGATTCAAGAAGATTAATATTAAAACCGGGTGGGTCAACAGTTATCAACCCTTTCAATATACGTTCATCTGTATCAGACGCAGACGAAAATAGCGAAGATGAAACAAAAGCAGGCGATTATCTAAGAAGAAAAATATCAATGCTATTAAGTTTCTTTGGTTGGCTTAAAGAAGATTTATCAAGTCAAGAAAAAGCAGAACTTACAACCGTAATTACAGATATTTATAAAATGTATAACATTGACTTTGATACTGTTTCGTTAGAGGGTAAAAAACAATTCCCTACTATGTCTGATTTGAAAAATAAAATTCTAGAAAATGAAAGTAGTAAAGAAACTTTAAAAGGTGTACTACAAACAATTGAGCCGTTCGTTACAGGTGTATACTCAACGTTATTCAACGGACAAACTAATTACAATTATGATAGTCCAATCAACGTTGTAGATATTCACGAACTAGACCCCGATATTCAAAAACCAGTATTTGACATTATACTGCAGGAATTATGGGAAGAAATTAAAAAAGACCGTAACGAACGAGTAGGGTTATATGTTGATGAGGCTTGGTATTTAAGCGATGAAAAACATCAACAAACTATGCAATTCTTAAGAGATATAGCTAAACGTATAAGAAAATATGGTGGTTACTGTGTAACAATCACACAAGAAGTTGACGACTTTATTAGTACAGGTAAATATGGTAAATCAATCATCAAAAATGCGTTTGTTAAAACACTATTCCAATTAACAGAAGATGACATCATGCAACTTGAAAAATTCATGGTTTTATCAGACGCAGAAAAACGAAGAATATTAAAAGGTACTAAAAAAGGCGAGGCAGTACAAATTGTTGGAAAGAAAAAAATCATGCTAGATGTAGACTATACAGAATACGAAACAGAAGTATTAAATCTTAGTGTATCGCATGAAATTGATTCAGAAGAATATCTACAAACTTTATAGCATTTATTTTGTGATCCAAAAGTAAAAACCACTTTTGGAATACAAAATAAACACACACAACAACATAAGGGGGCTAACAAGCCCCTTTACTTATAGGAGGTATTTTATGAGTAGACCTACCAAAATAGGTATTGTAATTTTAATGCTAATCGTTATGTTTGTTGTTGGTTTATTAGTACCTAATCAATTTAACGATAAAGGCATTGTGAATAATACAAAAGAGAACGTCGAGAAAGATAATAAAAAGGCAGAAGAAAATAAAGAAACTTCCC
>NZ_JBBOYX010000007.1:0-20845 GCF_038008285.1 Staphylococcus sp. FSL K6-0223 | reverse complement strand
AATAAAAACCTCATTTCCACTTTTTTGGATTGAGGTAATAAAACAATTTTTACGTAAGTTATATGTTTTGTGCTTGCACTTAGATGATTAGATATATATAATACAAGTATCAAAAAATTATATAAACAGACGAATGCGAATCGTTTTATTACCGAGAGTCGATGCTACGCCAATAGCATCGGCTCTTTTAATATTCATAAAGTAATATTAACACTTTTAAGATCGTATATAAAGCGTTTTAAGTGTAGTTAAAAGCACATTACAACTTCAAAATGATAAAATTTATTAATTTAGTACCTAATTAGGTGTTGAAAATCTTCGATAGGCAGCTAATTAGGTACTTAGGTAGTAAAATTAGATAGCAAAAGATGAAATAATATTTGTTAGATGGTAAAATTTAGGTACTAAATTAGGTGCCTAAGGATGGATGTTATGAAAACTATTAAAATGGTTGCTGATGAATTGAATGTAACTAAACAAACTATTGTTAATAATGCTAAAAGATTAAATATATCTTTTGAAAAAGAAAATGGAATTAATTATATTAATGATAATGATTGTTTGAAAATTATAGAAAAGATTACTAAGAAAGAAAGTACAACGCAAAATAAAGAATCAATAAAAAAAGAAAGATTTGATGAAAATACTGCAGAGGTTGAAAAGTATATATATAATAATTCAAATAGTTTTGAGACATTAAAAACAAAAGCAAATGAATTAGAAAAGCAAATAGAAATCTTTGAAACTAGAGCTAAAAATGATGAAAAATATATTGAGAATTTAACTAAACAACTAGATCAACAAAATAGCAATGTTAATACATTAAATAAACTGTTGGAGAATCAACAAATATTAGCTTTAGAAAGTAATAAAAAGATTCAAAAACTAGAAAATCAATTAGAAGAAGAAAGACAGCTTAATTACTCTTTTGATACAGCGACTAATGATAGACAAAGCATTAATCCGCAAGAAGCAACTTTTACTGAAGAACCTAAAAATATCAACCAACAACAAAAGAAAAGCCAACCAATAGAAGCAGAAGTAAATCATAAGGATATAACTGAAGAGAAAAAGGATGACAGTGAAAACGAAGACGTATTAGCGAAAGATGATAAACCATCTGAAGAAATAGAGAGTGGGCCTGAGGATAGGAAAGAAGAAACACCTAAAAAGGGGTTTTGGAGTCGTTTGTTTGGTAGCTAAAATAATTAATTAGGCACTAAAAGTTATAAACTTTTAGTGCCTTTTATATAGTGAGAACTTATGATAATCATCGATTATGTTAATAAATGCAAAATCAAGCAGAACTTTTTTACTTTGCAACAGAACCTTGATGGATATATTTTATTGACATAGCATTAATTCCTTTCTAACTATAAATATTATTCAATAGGGGGCTAATTAACTTTAACTATAAGTTAAGAAATTTTTAATACACCTACTTTTTTAAGTCATTTAATCATACCATTAAATCAATCAATGATTTATAATTTTTCGCCATGTCACGAAACTAGTCGTATATTAGTTAAGAGACATTAATATGTTAAATTGATAATTACTTATTTTTCCTCTAACTTTACAATAGAACCTCATAAATTAACTATTTACTTAAAAGACTTTGCATTGTAAAGTAGATATTGTATACATCTAAAAATTTATTTAGTTGGAGGAAATTATGAAAAAAGAAAAAAAAATTTTTAGTATTAGGAAGTTTACAATGGGAGTTGGTTCAGTAGTTATAGGATCAGCCATGTTTTTAGGCTTTGAAGCACATGAAGCATATGCAGATGAAATTCCATCTGAACAAAATCAACTATATAGTATACATAATGAGAATTCAACTGAAGAAAATGACGTAACACCTAAATCAACTGAAGAAAATGACGTAACACCTAAATCAACTGAAGAAAGTAACGTAACGCCTAAATCAACTGAAGAAAGTAACGTAACGCCTAAATCAACTGAAGAAAGTAACGTAACGCCTAAATCAACTGAAGAAAATGACGTAACACCTAAATCAACTGAAGAAAATGACGTAACACCTAAATCAACTGAAGAAAATGACGTAACGCCTAAATCAACTGAAGAAAATGACGTAACACCTAAATCAACTGAAGAAAATGACGTAACACCTAAATCAACTGAAGAAAGTAACGTAACGCCTAAATCAACTGAAGAAAATGACGTAACGCCTAAATCAACTGAAGAAAATGACGTAACGCCTAAATCAACTGAAGAAAATGACGTAACACCTAAATCAACTGAAGAAAATGACGTAACGCCTAAATCAACTGAAGAAAATGACGTAACGCCTAAATCAACTGAAGAAAATGACGTAACACCTAAATCAACTGAAGAAAGTAACGTAACGCCTAAATCAACTGAAGAAAATGACGTAACACCTAAATCAACTGAAGAAAATGACGTAACACCTAAATCAACTGAAGAAAATGACGTAACATCTAAATCAACTGAAGAAAATGACGTAACACCTAAATCAACTGAAGAAAATGACGTAACATCTAAATCAACTGAAGAAAATTCACCTACATTTATTACAGATTCGGATTTTACAATTGAAAATATCAATGATAAAGGTGAAGCATCTATATGGAGTAGTCAAAAAATAAGATACGAATGGGATGCGACAGGTTATTCTAAAGGTGATGAAATTACATTTACATTACCAGAACAATTTAAATTATCTAATAATGTAAATTTTGACTTAGTCACTTCAGATGAAATAGTAATTGGAAAAGTAATAGCTGAGAAAAATGGAAATGTTTTAGTGCAATTGACTGACGAAAACGACTACCTTTCTACTCATGAAAACACAAAAGGTTGGATGGATTTTGAAACTACATTTAATAGAGATGTAGTTAAAGAAGGAGAAACTTATGATATTAAAATCGGTACAAAAGGATACTCATTTAAGGTAGAAGACCATGTTGTTGATAGAAAACCATTAAATAAATGGGGATATGTTGATGAAAACAATAAAGTTAGTTGGACTGTTAGAGTTAATTTAGATAACCAATTAATTTCTAACGCAAAGCTTACTGATGAACTGGGTGAAGGATTAACTTATGATGAAGGTTCTTTAAGTATTAGGAATTATGATTCTGATCAAGAGAAAATTGGATCTCCATTCACTGAATATAGATTAGAACCTACTACCAATGGATTTATTATTGATTTTTTAAACGATATTAATTCAGCTTACGATATTACATATACTACTACTCCAAGTAATGGGACAAATAGAGCTTATACTAATAGTGTTGAATTAACAGGAGATGGCTATGAATATACTTTGAATGATAGATCTTCAGAGTTTTCTAGAGGTAATGGAGCTGGAGATGGAGATTTAATTCCTGAACAGCCTGAACAGCCTGAGCAACCTGAACAGCCTGAACAACCTGAACAGCCTGAACAACCTGAACAACCATGTGACACTCCTGAACAGCCTGAACAACCTGAGCAACCTGAACAGCCTGAACAGCCTGAACAACCTGAACAACCATGTGACACTCCTGAACAGCCTGAACAGCCTGAACAACCTGAACAACCATGTGACACTCCTGAGCAACCTGAACAACCATGTGACACTCCTGAACAGCCTGAACAGCCTGAGCAACCTGAACAACCATGTGACACTCCTGAACAACCTGAACAGCCTGAACAGCCTGAACAACCTGAACAACCATGTGACACTCCTGAACAGCCTGAACAACCTGAGCAACCTGAACAACCATGTGACACTCCTGAACAGCCTGAACAACCTGAGCAACCTGAACAGCCTGAGCAACCTGAACAACCATGTGACACTCCTGAACAACCTGAACAACCTGAGCAACCTGAACAGCCTGAGCAACCTGAACAACCATGTGACACTCCTGAACAGCCTGAACAACCTGAGCAACCTGAACAACCTGAACAGCCTGAACAGCCTGAGCAACCTGAACAGCCTGAACAACCTGAACAGCCTGAACAGCCTGAACAGCCTGAGCAACCTGAACAACCATGTGACACTCCTGAACAACCTGAACAGCCTGAACAGCCTGAGCAACCTGAACAACCATGTGACACTCCTGAACAACCTGAACAGCCTGAACAGCCTGAACAACCTGAACAACCATGTGACACTCCTGAACAGCCTGAACAACCTGAGCAACCTGAACAACCATGTGACACTCCTGAACAGCCTGAACAACCTGAGCAACCTGAACAGCCTGAGCAACCTGAACAACCATGTGACACTCCTGAACAACCTGAACAACCTGAGCAACCTGAACAGCCTGAGCAACCTGAACAACCATGTGACACTCCTGAACAGCCTGAACAACCTGAGCAACCTGAACAACCTGAACAGCCTGAACAGCCTGAGCAACCTGAACAGCCTGAACAACCTGAACAGCCTGAACAGCCTGAACAGCCTGAGCAACCTGAACAACCATGTGACACTCCTGAACAACCTGAACAGCCTGAACAGCCTGAACAACCTGAACAACCATGTGACACTCCTGAACAGCCTGAACTACCTGAAACAGGTAAAGATACAAAGCCATCAATGATTAATGGTAGTATCTTCGCTATTTTCGGTTCATTGGCTATATTATTTAATTTGCGCAGAAAAAAACAATAAAAAATTAGTTACTATAAATATGAAAATAAGAAAAATAAAGAATGGTTATTGAATTTTAATACAAAAGATTTTAAAATTAATTTTGGACCTTGTCTTCTTATTTCATATTTATATATGAAAATTGAGGATAACAAAGAGCTACCAAATTGGTAGCTCTTTGTTTTTTTGTCATTTACTATTAATAATTTAAGGTACACATTAATATTGATTAAAGATTTTCAACTTTTTGTTTTCAATGATAAAATTTACAACTATCTTTCTTTTTTTAAGTATATAGATTTATGGTTTTGAACTATGAGTGGCTAGTAATTAGCCACTATTTTTTCGCAAAAAAATACTAAGGGGCTTGGGGACGATTCCCAACAAGCAAGCGATGCTACCACGTTAGTAGCTAGCAAATCCAATACTTGCCAAACCTAAATTTTACTTGTGATAAGAGAAATACTTTTGGCGAACAAAGAAATAATGGTTCTGTTGAAAAGTTGAATTTATAGTATAATTTTAACAAAAAGGAGTCTTCTGTATGAACTATTTCAGATATAAACAATTTAACAAGGATGTTATCACTGTAGCCGTTGGCTACTATTTAAGATATGCATTGAGTTATCGTGATATATCTGAAATATTAAGGGAACGTGGTGTTAACGTTCATCATTCAACGGTCTACCGTTGGGTTCAAGAATATGCCCCAATTTTATATCAAATTTGGAAGAAAAAGCATAAAAAAGCTTATTACAAATGGCGTGTTGATGAGACGTACATCAAAATAAAAGGAAAATGGAGCTATTTATATCGTGCCATTGATGCAGAGGGACATACATTAGATATTTGGTTGCGTAAGCAACGAGATAATCATTCGGCATATGCGTTTATCAAACGTCTCATTAAACAATTTGGAAAACCTAAAAAGGTAGTTACAGATCAGGCACCTTCAACGAAGGTAGCAATGGCTAAAGTAATTAAAGTTTTTAAACTTAAACCTGACTGTCATTGTACATCGAAATATCTGAATAACCTCATTGAGCAAGATCACCGTCATATTAAAGTAAGAAAGACAAGATATCAAAGTATCAATACGGCAAAGAATACTTTAAAAGGTATTGAATGTATTTACGCTCTATATAAAAAGAACCGCAGGTCTCTTCAGATCTACGGATTTCCCCCATGCCACGAAATTAGCATCGTGCTAGCAAGTTAAGCGAACACTGACATGATATATTAGTGGTTAGCTATATTTTTTACTTTGCAACAGAACCATTTAAAGCAACTAGAACCTATAGTCATGATATCTTTGATGATTTGGAACAAAGATATATGGAAAGTGTACTAATTAGAGGTTTAATACAAGGTTACTCTATTAACTATTTACCTGTTCAACAATTACGAGAGGTTTTAGAAAAGGATTTTGTGAATACTAAGGAATTTGAAGAAATACAAAATATTTATGATCAATATCTTCTTGTTATAAACAATAAACGCCAACATAAAATTAATCAAAAAGTTAAAATGAGTAATTTCATCGTTTTTATTTTAACATGTCTTTCTATTATAAATGTTCTTTCACCATTTATTACTAATAAAGTATGGCTAGCTAGTATTACTACTTTTTGCATTCCTCTACTAACCAGTGTTATAATTTAGACAACAAGAGCTTCGTGCATTATATGCACCAATCCCCTCACTATTGCGAGTAGTGAGGGGATTTTTAGGTGTTGGCTAATATCGCCTATTTTTTCTTATTGTTACGTGTACGTAGCCAATGCGTAAATAACGCAACAATACAACCACTGATGACTGTGGTCGTGATGTGAACAAGAGCTTCGACCATCTGATATGCACCTCCTCTCTGCGTCTAAATTGACGCCTGAGAGATAGGCGACCTGTATATTATATCATCTCTGAATAAGGGATAATAGATAACTTCCGATAAGTCATTTTATGTTATATCTTTGCTTTTTTTATAGTATCAAGATAAGAAGAAACTCGTTTCTAAAAAAGAAATTTCATGTATAATTAAATCGTAATAATTACGATTGGAGACAGAAAATTGAACTTTACAAAAGATTTAAATCAAAAAGAAAACGAATTAAGAAATAATATCATAAATAAAATTTGTGAAAACCCTAATAAAAAATTAGATGTAATCCCTGAATATAAATCTTTAATAGACAAAAAAGTTATAACTACTGAAAATGATAAAATCAAATGTATATATCCTATATCTTCTGAAAAAACAAATAAACTCGTCTATACAAACAAAAGCAAAGAACCCTTATTTGCAATGTGTGCAATAGACGCCATAGGTATATATTATACAACAAGCTTAAACATATTAATTTTAAGCGAAGACGAATTAACTAAAGAAAAAATTAAGCTAGAAATAAAAGATAATAAAATAATCAATCACAACAAAAGTAATATTTACATTTCATACAAAGATGTTTGTCAAAAAGAAGATTGTGACAAAAATTGCTGTCCTTACATACACTTTTTCACAAGCAAAAATAACGCCGAAAACTATTTAAATAGTTTGCCAAATAAAGAATCTCATAAAATATTAAATCTTAAACAAGCAAAAGAAATTTCAAAACAATTATTTGAAAATAATAATCTATCTTAAAAGTAATTGCTTTATTGACGTTGAGCCTCGGAATCCTTGACAAGGTTCTGTTGCAAAGTTGAATTTATAGTATAATTTTAACAAAAAGGAGTCTTCTGTATGAACTATTTCAGATATAAACAATTTAACAAGGATGTTATCTGTAATTCATCCATTACAGATAATATAAAGGGCGCTTATCTCTCAGGCGTCAATTTAGACGCAGAGAGGAGGTGCTAATCTATGCTAGAAAAATCCTTGTTCACATCACGACCACAGTCATCAGTGGTTGTATTGTTCCGTTATTTACGCATTTTCTACGTAATCGCAATAATAAATAGGCGACCATAGTCACACCTAAAAATCCCCTCACTACGGCAATAGTGAGGGGATTGGTGCATCTATGCTAGTTTCCTTGTTAATCAATTTTACTTATTTGTAGCTACAGTTTTCACCGTCAGTCCAACCACATTTTACACCGTTCCAAAATCCTCCGATGTCTTCTTTAGACCACCAACCGCCATTGATTGTTTCTAATTCCTTTACATCTAATTCTCTCATAATGTAGTCCTCCTTCAAGTCTATTTATAACTATCGTAGTACATTGTAAATTTAATTATATTTATTAACCTTTTTTGAATGGTGAGAAAGAAGAGATAGTTTCGCCAATATCTTTAATAAAGTTTTTAGTTTCTCTTGCAAAGTTACCTGTTTTTTCACCGTTACGTCTCGCATCATTTACTTCTCCGCCGTTAACCTTTTTAAGTTCCGTAATATTTAATGTTTTCATCGAAATTTCCTCCTTTGAATTATTAAATCTTACAGTGTATAACTTAACACGTGATTGTAAAATTATTGTAAACAGATAGTTATATGGGGATTTTTTTAAATTTAATTATTTAATCAATTAATCATATTAAATAAATAGAGTATATATACAAATAATATTAAATGATCTAGTCTATATTCATTTGTAGTTTCCATAAAGTGTTATATACACCATCTAATTGAATTAATGTATCATGAATGCCAGATTCAACAATCTCTCCATCATTTAAGACATAAATTTTATCTGCATTTTTTATAGTGCTTAACTTATGTGAAATAATAATTACGGTTTTACCACGTTGAGTTAGTAAATCGATATGCTCCATAATTTTGTTTTCAGTTAAACTATCTAAAGCACTTGTAGCTTCATCAAAAATGTATATATCAGGGTCTTTTAAGAAAGTACGTGCCAAAGATAAGCGTTGGGATTGTCCACCCGATAGATTAGATCCTTCTTTTTCTAACATAGTATTAAACTGATCTGGGAATTTCTGTATAAAATCTAGGGATTCTGCTAGTTGACAAGCCCTAACGATATCTTCATCACTTTTATGCTTATTGCTACCATGTAGAAGATTATTTTTAATTGTATCAGCAAAAAGGAATGTGTTTTGTGAAACATATCCTATATTCTTACGTAAGTCGGAAAGATCAATATCATCAATACTATAGTCATCAATCATAATATTACCTTCTGAAGAAGTGTAATAGCGATTGAGCAACTTACCTATGGTTGATTTACCACTACCACTTTCACCAACAATAGCAACCTTTTGCCCTTTTTTAATATTTAAATTAATATCCTTCAATACCACACTTCGAAAGCCATACTGAAAGTTTACATTTTCAATGCGAATGTTGTTTTTAAAAGTATAAGGTTGTTTAGAAGTATATAATTCAGTTTCGGTCTCTAAATCAGTTATTTCAGCAATACGACGTGCTGCAACAAATGAAGATTGCAGTGTTGGTTGAATATTTATGAGACGTTCAATAGGATCAAGGTAATAAATAGTTAAGGCATTAAAAGCTAATAAACTACCTAACGTCATACTATCCGTCATGACTAAGTAACTACCAAGCCACAATATAACAAGACTGATAGTTAATTTTAAAAAGTTGTTAACCGTTAATTGTATATTAGAAAATCTACCCAGTTTTAATAAGTTTTCAATAATACCATTAAATTTAGTAGTACCAATGTAGAAACGATCGTCTTCAGATTGATAACTTTTAATAGTATTACTACCATCAAAGGATTCTATTAAATATGAACTCAATTCAGCATCTTTTTCAGCCACCTTTTGATTATATTTTTCAAAAGGTTTACGTAAAGTGTAACTACAAATAATAAAACAAGGTATAAAAATAATTGTTATCAGTAGTAACAAAGGACTTTGCATATAAAGTAATATAGCACCGATAATAATCATGAAAGTATCAACTAGCAACGTTACCGTTGAAGATGATAAAGCTTCACGAATTTTAGATGTATCCATGAAACGTTGTAGGATTTCGCCAGATTTACGTGTATCAAAAAAGTTCATCGGAAGATGTAAAACATGATAAAAATAATCTTTCATTAAATTAACATCGATTTTCAAACTTAAATGTAAAATAAGTTGAAACCTTAAATAATTAATGAGTGCATTGATTATGTATAAAAGTAAAATACCGAAGCTAATAATATGTAAATTTTTAAGAACATTGGATGGAATAATATGATCGGTTAATAATTTAAAATATAGAGCCCCGACAATACCAACAATATTAATAAATAGTGAGATAAAAGCAATAAATAACAACTTTCCATAATTATTTTTAAATATATCAATAAAAATATTAAGATACGAGGGTGATTCATTGTCAGTAGTAAAATCATCTGTTTTATCAATTAATACAGCAATATTAGTCCAATATTTTCCAAATTCAGTACTTGATAACTTATATTTACCTTTAGCAGGATCGACAATATAAAGCGTGTTATTTTTTATTTTTTCAATAATGATATAGTGATCATAACCTTGTTGATTAATAATATGTACCATAACTGGTAATTGTGCTTGTTTTAAATCATCAAAGGAATCAGCTTTTACGCCAGTTAACTCAATACCAATCTTTTTACCTGCTTGTACGAGACCATATAAATTTGTACCTAATTTATCTGTTTTAGCATATTCGCGCAAACGTGGGATAGATACACGCTTACCATAAAACTGTGAAATCATGGCAAGGCAAGTAGGACCACAATCCTTTTCATCGTATTGTCTTATAAATTTTATAGCCATCATAATGAGTCCTTTCAATAAAATTTAACTCTATTTTAATAAGTATAAATAGTTAGTATTAAACATAAGTTAAATAATCCTTTTGATAATGTTAAAAGCGCTAAAAAGTAAAAATATTTGTCTATATGTCTACTTGTGGTACACCCTAATCATACAAATAAGGTTATTGAAATTACAATAACTAAAGCGTATGATTAGGGTGTATATTAATTGCGAGGTGAAATCAATGATTGTTGGCTACGCGAGAGTATCTTCTATAGATCAAAATTTAGAGAGACAACTAGAAAATTTAAAAATGTTTGGTGTTGAAAAAGTTTTCACAGAAAAACAGTCTGGTAAATCTATTGAAAATAGACCGGTATTTCAAGAAGCACTTAACTTTGTGAGAATGGGGGATCGGTTTGTCGTAGAATCGATTGATCGCTTAGGTCGTAATTATGATGAGGTGATTAAGACAGTTAATTATTTAAAAGACAAAGAAGTTCAATTGATGATTACTAGCTTACCTATGATGAATGAAGTGATTGGTAATCCACTATTAGATAAATTTATGAAAGATTTAATCGTTCAAATCTTAGCAATGGTTTCAGAACAAGAACGAAATGAAAGTAAACGTCGACAAGCGCAAGGTATTCAAGTCGCGAAGGCAAAAGGTGTATATAAAGGGCGACCTTTACTTTATTCACCAAATGCTAAAGATCCACAGAAACGTATTATTTATCATCGCGTTGTAGAGATGTTAGAAGAAGGCCAATCAATTAGTAAAATTGCGAAAGAAGTAAATATAACAAGGCAGACGATTTACAGAATTAAAAACGATAATGATTTGATTTAATAAACTTTGTTTCAATGCAACTGAGAGCTTCTCACAGCGTCTCAAAACAAATGATCATAATCTATTATGAGTTTTTAATAATAAGACAAGAAAAGAGAGCGTAAATATGCTCTCTATTTTTTTTATATTCTTTTTCTCATTAACGAACCATTTGAAACAATATTTAGAATCATATACTTAATAATTGTATACTTATACTGGTTCACACGTTCTGATACATCTTCAGCAAGAATCTACTATGAAAGTCTTCATTCACTCTATCCTGATTTATGCGTAGATATGTCCTAAACAGTAACTATTTATCCTCAAGACATCGATAAATATTCACGAATTCGTTATCGTAATACTATTCATTGGAAAACAACAGACAAATGTAGTCACTTTCCTTCTTTAAAAGTATCCGAATTTTTTGTTCAAGATTTACAAAAAGGATTTTCGTCTGTGTTAGAAATTTTCACTGATTAATTAATTTTTAGGGTATATAACATATTGTACTAATTGGTACAATATGTTATATTTTGTTTAGAAAAAGGTGATTATGATGAAACAAGGAAGACCAAAAGAGTATAATAAATATGATGTCCTTGAAATTGCTAAAAATACATTTTGGGAACAAGGATATTATAATGTATCAACTCAACAACTTTGCGATGCCACTAAATTAGGAAAAAGTAGTCTTTATCATTCATTTAAAAACAAACATCATTTATTTATACTTACACTAGAAGATTATGTGAACGAAGGTATTAAGATACAGTATGAAAAAGTGATGAATAAAAATTCAGTGAAAATGGGAATTGATTCATTATTGCAATGGGGGCTAAGTATTGACTTCAACGATGAAGACAGAGAAGGTTGTTATATGATTAATTCTTATTTAGAAATTGGTAATCATGACTCAGAAGTAACAGCCTTAATGGAAAAAAATATGAAAGCAATTAAAAAAATTATTTCAACAGCTTTTGATAGAGCAAGTAATCAAGATGAATTACTCGAAACTAATTATACGTTAAATGAACTGAAAGAAAAATTTTTAATAGATTATTATGGTTTTAGAATATTAAATGCAATTGATAGAGAAACGTTGTCCACTGCTGAAAAAAGAAAAAATCTAATAATAAAGACTATTTTTAAATAGTCTTTATTATTTTAAATTTTTATGTACCAAATGGTACAAAAAGGAGTAAACATGAAAAAATTATGGATTTTAACACTAGTTTTATTCACCACTATGACATCAGAATTATTTATTTCTGGATTGATGAGTGCAATGGCAAAATCATTTAATGTATCAGTTTCCCAAATTGGTATGCTTATTACATACTATGCGCTATCTATGGTTATTGTCGGACCTTTATTTACAATATTATTTATTCGTGTAACTCCTAAAACATTACTTGTCGGTGTTTCTGTGATATTTCTCATTGGCCAAACCATAGGTGGAATTACAACAAATTATCCAATTATGGTAATCTCAAGAATACTAAGTGGTGGTGCATCTTCAGTTGCAATTGCGGTATCATTAAATATTGCTTTTAGTCAGGTCCCAAAAGAAAAACAAGGAGCTGCTTCATCTATTGTTCTTTCAGGTTTAATGTTAGGTAGTATTATCGGGTTACCTTTAACAACATTTATTGGACACCAATTTAACTGGCAATTAAGTTACCTTTTAATTTCAATATTTATTTTTATAAGTCTTATTTTAGTTTTACTTTTTATACCTAAAGTACCAAGTGAAAATGATATCAATTTAGAAGATGAGTTAAAATTACTTAAGTCTAAAAAATTATGGTTAGCATATTTAACAGCTTTTTTAATTATTGGTGCCACATTTGGTATTTCTAGTTACTTTGAGCCATTATTTACTAAGGCTAGTGTATTTACCATCGACCAATTACCAATACTTTTGGGAGTTTATGGTGTAATGACGCTAATTGGAAATTTTTTAGTTGGTAAATATGGAGATAAATACACATTTAAACTATTAAAAATTGGTATTATTCAAATGATAGTAGCTTTCGCTCTTTTTATTATATTCATTGACAACCCATTGATAGTAATTATTGCTATTATACTTTTTGGATTATCAGGAATTTCTTTAAATCCTGCTACTGTTGTAAGAGTAACAAAGATCGCTGGTGGAAATACAATTGTAATGACATTTCTAAATTCTATGATTACCTTTGGTATAGTTATTGGCACATTCATTGGAAATATGAGTTTAATAATGGGTTTGCCCATTACAAGTGTGTTATATAGTGGTGTAATCTTGTGCTTGCTCGCTCTGCTAACAGTAACATACACAAGAGAATAATATTAAATAAATTTTTAGGACAATGATACATTTGGTTATTATCGTTTTAATAGATTGTACATTAATACTAACTAATATTTAGATGTTTTTGTAACATGTTTGACCCTAACACAATGTGATACTTTATACTTACTTAAAAATCACAAGGAGGTCATAAGATTGTTGATTAAAGAAATATCTGAAGAAACTGGTGCTAGTATTAGATCAATTAGATACTATGAAGAAAAAGGACTTTTGAATCCGAATCGTTTGGGCAATGGGTATAGAGAATATGGTTCTGTTGCAAAGTAAAAAAATATAGCTAACCACTAATTTATACAGTGATAACATCCTTATTAAATTGTTTATATCTGAAATAGTTCATACAGAAGACTCCTTTTTGTTAAAATTATACTATAAATTCAACTTTTCAACAGAACCAAATTTTTTATATTTGGAAACAAAAAGAGTATTTAGCTAGTGAACTTTATGACTTAACTGAACAAGAAAAAAGAGAAATTAATCACAAAATGATAGACGAAATCGAGGAAGAACAATAACAAAATATAAGTGCTAACAGCTGACCTCCCGATAACACCATGTAGTTATTGGGAGGTCAGCTGTTGAATTATGCACGAGTATTTTAATAGTTATTGTGATGACGACGATAAACGATTATCAAAAATATAATGTTAAAATGCTTTATTATACTAACGTTATATAAACATTATACTTTCGTTATACTAATTTTAACCCTGTTAGGAACTATAAAAAATCATGAAAATTTTAATTTGCATGTAACTGGGCAGTGTCTAAAAAATCATTCACTGGTTTTGCTCAAATTTTTGTTTGTGGAATTAGAATATATTTATTTGGCTCATATTTGCTTTTTAAAAGCTTGTGTAGGTTTTTAGGTATAAAA
Source organism: Staphylococcus sp. FSL K6-0223 (assembly GCF_038008285.1). Classification (NCBI taxonomy): domain Bacteria; kingdom Bacillati; phylum Bacillota; class Bacilli; order Caryophanales; family Staphylococcaceae; genus Staphylococcus; species Staphylococcus sp. FSL K6-0223. The sequence continues at coordinate 6,438 of NZ_JBBOYX010000007.1, read as the reverse complement.
CTATATGATTTACCCCTAAATCTTTAAAATACCCCCTTAAAATTCAAAATAAAGGTATTTAAAATTTTGAAAATAAAAAAGCTACTAGTAAAAAACTAGTAGCTTAAATCTTAGTTAAATTTCGATGTAGTATTAATTTTTATATCTACGCTACAACGTCGATTACTAATAATGCAGTATTAATTTTTATATCTGTGCTGCAACACCGATTACTTAAAACTAAGATAAAAAATCGACGAAGGTCGATTATGGTTTTTGCACGCGTTCTTTTTAGAACGCATAAGTGCGCCCTTACGGGATTTAACTAGATTATAACGATGAAAAATAGACATGTAAAGTAAGAAGGTTAGTTATTTTATAACCCATATTTCTCTTCGGAATGGTAATTTAGATTTATCTTTTTTTAGCCATTTTTGACTTGGATAATATTCTTCATATGGAGAGTAATCTCTTAAAGCGATTAGAATATTTTTTCTTTTATTTCTTTGCCAGATCCAGTATCTAAAATAGTATTCCTGTCCTCCGCCAATTTCTGATTTAAGAGTGCGAATTTTTCTTTTGTTCCAAATTTTTTCAGGGTTGTAATTTCTTCTGCTATTCAATATTCCTAAAACTATTAACGCTCCTATCATTAGAATGATGATAAAAATAATGAATTTAAGGATAATAAAAAATGTAGTTTCTATATTTTCTGGTTTTGTTAATATTTCTAATCTTTCGAATAGATTATTAGTGTTTTCCAACTACTATCACCTCGAAATAGTATTTATTGCTTATTTTTGATTATATCGCATTTATGCCGAGAAAATTTATTGTGCGTTGAGAAGAACCCTTAACTAAACTTGGAGACGAATGTCGGCATAGCGTGAGCTATTAAGCCGACGATTCGACAAGTTTAGGGATTGTTAAGGGTTCCGAGGCTCAACGTCAATAAAGCAATTGGAATAAAGCAATTAGTTTTAGTAATCTAATAAAAAAGGGAGGGGTTTTATGGGTAATTTGATTAGGCTGGTTAAGTGGTCAAACTTTGGGAAAATCTAAAAAAGGGGAGAATATTATGTTTGAAAACGAAAAATTATATTTAAAAAAAGTGGAAGAAAGTGATATTGATTTATATCATTCTTGGAGAAATAATATTGATGTAATGAAAACGACTAGTCCATTTCTAGATATTTATACTCTCGAGAATACAAAAAATTTTTTTGAAAATGTGATTTTAAATTCTCAAAATAGTCATGGTTATATCATTGTAGATAAGTCTAGGGAAATTAGTATTGGGATTATCTCTTTAGTTAATATAGATTTTAAAAACAGAAATTGTGAGATGATTATTGATATTGGGAATAAAGATTATTGGGGTGGAGGATACGGAAAATCTTCTACGAGTTTGATGTTAAGTTACGCTTTTAATGAATTGAATATGCATAAAGTTTATTTAAAAGTATTTTCATTTAATGATAAGGCTATTAATTTATATAAAAAACTAGGGTTTAAAGAAGAAGGACGTAATAGAGAGGCTATTTATAGAAATGGTTTTTATCAGGATATTATAAATATGGGTCTCTTAGAAAATGAGTATAAAGAAATAAATTGAGTTAATGGTTTAGGTTTTAGGGCTAACTTCACGAAGTGATCTGTTAGCCCTGTTTTTGTATTTTGGTTTAGAATTTATCAAATTTAGTTGGAAAAAGGGGGACTACTACGACCCTTAACTAAACTTGCAGACGAATGTCGGCATAGCGTGAGCTATTAAGCCGACCATTCGACAAGTTTTGGGATTGTTAAGGGTTCCGAGGCTCAACGTCAATAAAGCAATTGGAATAAAGCAATCACATTATTTCATGGCATGATCTAAAGCGTAATCCGCCAAAGTTTGAGTAGTATCGATTAAATGTAAATCTGTTATACTTTCGTCGATGATAATAGGTAATTCTGTACAGCCTAAAATAACACTGTCTATATTTTCATTTTCTTTATATTTGTTTATTAGTGATTTAAAAAATTCTTTTGAATCGCTTCTAATATTATCTTTAATAAGTTCATCGCTGATAATTTGGTTTATATGTTCTATTTCATTTTCGTTAGGTTTAATTAATGGGATATCAGTATTTTTAAAGAAGGGTTCAAAAGTATTGCTTATTAATGTTTCTTTTGTTCCAAGTAATAACGGCTTTTTATAACCCTTTTTAAGAATCTCATTTTTGGATGATTCTACGATATGTAACCATTCAACATTAATTTCTTCAATGATGTCATTGTGAAATTTGTGTGGTGTGTTAGAAGGACAAATAATAAGTTCTGCGCCAGCATTTTCTAATTTATTAATAGTTTCTTTGAGTAGTTCTTTCCAAGATTCACCCATATTGCCTTTACCTTTAGAAGATTTATATTTAGCATAATTTATACTATGTAGAGTTATATTAGGATGTCCGTTGATGTTAGGATTTTGAAAAGCGCTTTTTACGAGTTTGCGATATGTTAAACTTGCTCCTGGTGCAGTAATAGCTAATATACCAATATGTTTTGAATTATTAATTTTACTCACCTCTTATAGTTAATTTAAGTTTATATTAACATTATTCTTGTTTTACTGCGTTAGAAGTAAATAAGTGTAATTAAGATTTAAGCTCTAATAAATTACATGACTTATTTTTATGATTTTTGAAACGAGTTGGAAACGAGTTTCTTCTTGTCTTGATAATAAGGGTAACTATTTCGATTTTGAATAGTTACCCTTAAAGCGTTGGTATATCTGGTTTAGAACCCAAAAAAGTTGCTTTTTCGTACCTATTAATGTATCGTTTTAGGTGTCTAATCAAAAACATACATAGAAAGGGGAAAAAGCAACTTTTTTTATTGTCATAGTTTGTGAAAACTAAGTTGTTTTTATGTGTTATAACATGGAAAAGTATACTGAGAAAAAACAAAGAAATCAAGTATTTCAGAAATTTATTAAACGTCATATTGGAGAGAATCAAATGGATTTAGTTGAAGATTGTAATACATTTCTGTCTTTTGTAGCTGATAAAACTTTAGAAAAACAGAAATTATATAAAGCTAATTCTTGTAAAAATCGATTTTGTCCGGTCTGCGCTTGGAGAAAAGCTAGAAAAGATGCGTTGGGTTTATCTTTGATGATGCAATATATTAAGCAGCAAGAAAAGAAGGAATTTATTTTTCTAACGCTTACGACGCCTAATGTACAAAGTGAACAGTTGGAAAATGAAATAAAGCATTATAATAAAGCATTTAAGAAAATGGTTGAACGTAAAAAGGTAAAATCAATTCTTAAAGGTTATGTTCGTAAGTTAGAAATTACATACAATAAAAAACGAGATGATTATAATCCTCATTTTCATGTCTTGATTGCAGTAAATAAATCGTATTTCACAGATAAAAGATATTATATTAGCCAACAAGAATGGTTAGATTTATGGCGTGATGTAACGGGCATTTCAGAAATAACACAAGTTCAAGTTCAAAAAATAAGACAAAATAATAATAAAGAATTATATGAAATGGCTAAGTATTCTGGTAAAGATAGTGATTATTTAATAAATCAAAAAGTCTTTGATGCATTTTATAAATCACTTAAAGGTAAACAGGTATTAGTTTATTCAGGATTATTTAAAGAGGCTAAAAAGAAATTAAAAAATGGGGATTTAGATTACTTAAAAGAAATTGATCCAACCGAATATATCTATCAAATTTTTGGTTCTGTTGCAAAGTAAAAATTATAGCTAACCACTAATATATCATGTCAGTGTTCGCTTAACTTGCTAGCATGAGGCTAATTTCGTGGCATGGGGAAAATCCGTAGATCTGAAGAGACCTGCGGTTCTTTTTATATAGAGCGTAAATACATTCAATACCTTTTAAAGTATTCTTTGCCGTATTGATACTTTGATATCTTGTCTTTCTTACTTTAATATGACGGTGATCTTGCTCAATGAGGTTATTCAGATATTTCGATGTACAATGACAGTCAGGTTTAAGTTTAAAAACTTTAATTACTTTAGCCATTGCTACCTTCGTTGAAGGTGCCTGATCTGTAACTACCTTTTTAGGTTTTCCAAATTGTTTAATGAGACGTTTGATAAACGCATATGCCGAATGATTATCTCGTTGCTTACGCAACCAAATATCTAATGTATGTCCCTCTGCATCAATGGCACGATATAAATAGCTCCATTTTCCTTTTATTTTGATGTACGTCTCATCAATACGCCATTTGTAATAAGCTTTTTTATGCTTTTTCTTCCAAATTTGATATAAAATTGGGGCATATTCTTGAACCCAACGGTAGACCGTTGAATGATGAACGTTAACACCACGTTCCCTTAATATTTCAGATATATCACGATAACTCAATGCATATCTTAAATAGTAGCCAACGGCTACAGTGATAACATCCTTGTTAAATTGTTTATATCTGAAATAGTTCATACAGAAGACTCCTTTTTGTTAAAATTATACTATAAATTCAACTTTGCAACAGAACCATCTAAATCCCCATTTTTCAATTTTTTACGTGCTTCTTTAAATAATCCTGAATAAACTAATACCTGTTTACCTTTAAGTGATTTATAGAATGCATCAAATACTTTTTGATTTATTAAATAATCACTATCTTTACCAGAATACTTAGCCATTTCATATAACTCTTTATTGTTATTTTGTCTTATTTTTTGAACTTGAACTTGTGTAATTTCTGAAATTCCCGTTACGTCACGCCATAAATCTAACCATTCTTGTTGGCTAATATAATATCTTTTATCTGTAAAATATGATTTGTTAACTGCAATCAAGATATTCTTGAACAAATGCATATTCCTTATATTTTAAGCCCATGGCACAATCAAGATATCGATCATTCAACGGGATCCATCAAGAAGTCACATAAGCACGGGGCTTTATTCTTTGATTCATTAAAAAGTTATTCTCAAGTCTCTGAATTACTTCAGCAAAACTTAAATACGCCGAGTCACATCGAAATTATTATGTCTCCTAAAGGGATGTTCGACTATTTTATTCATGCATCTAATCCAGATAAAACCCCTTATGATATCAACGATATTGAAAGTGGTTGTGGGTTTGATCTAAATCAATTTTTACTTGAGCAAGGACAATCTGAAATTTTTTAATGACATTATTGATATGATTGAAAGCCAAGACTTTACAGAATTTCAAAGCCTAGTAATATATGCGCGACAACATCATCCATCGTATTTAAATCTGATTATCCAACGAACTTACTTTTTTGCGAAATATTTAGATTCACGACGTCATAATTCTGATTGAGTTCAAGAATAATGACGTCGTGAATTGTGTTTAGGGTGGATTATGAGTTTATTGGGATTTTAAGCTGTATTTTAAAGCTTTTAAAACAAATTTTGATAAATGATACCTATTTTTATTATACACATATTAAAAGTTAAATATGGCCCAAATGAATACAATAGTATTTTATCAATTAGAATTATTATAAGGTTATTTGAACTATTGGTTGAAAACATTATATTTAGACATATTTTGACGTCGCATATAAAGTGCATGAGTTTCTTCAAGTTCAGCTTTAATGGATTGCATTAAATATCCTTGCATTGTTTCGACGGTTTCATTTTTTTGTAGCAGCATTGCTTTAAAACGTTTCAACACACTTAAAATTTCAAATTCAACATCTTCTAAACGATAATAGGTATAATGTGCATTATTAAATGATTTCTTCCCTTTGAGTAATACACTTTTAATAATTCGGATTTCTCTAATTTCAAATTTACTTAAATAATCTTGAAGTTGTTGTGGCAATTCTTCGAGTACTTGGAACTTAAGCGCATCATTATTAAATTCGGTTTGTTGATGATTTGTATGATCCGAATGATTATGACTTGTTGAATTGTTATATATATCATTCATATCATACGTATCATTATTATCAGTTTCTATATTATCAGTATTATTTAAGTCAGTATCATTAGACTGTGAATTTGGAAGTTCTTGACCACTTAGATTCACAGTTCTAGAACTTCCAAATTCATTGTTCTGGAACTGTGAATTTGGAAGTTCCTTGGTACGACTGACTTCCATATCATAATTGGGTTTTAATAAATATAATCTATTAGGTTTATTAAGGCCAACACGTTCTTGAGTTAGTAAATTAAAATTTACTAACTCTTTTTTCAATTTTATGATTTTTTGCTCTGCATAACCTAAGTACTCGCACAAATGTTTATTACTGAAAATAAAGTAAATGTTATTATTTTTATCTACCCATTCATTTTGGATGGATAATTCAAAACGATCTTTTAATAATGCATACATAATTTTGGCTTCTGCGGACATTTTCTTAAAATATGTATCTTCAAATAAATATTTAGGCAGTTGATAAAATCTTTCAGTTTTTACTTGTGATAAATTGTATTTCTCAAAATTGGGCAT
>NZ_JBBOYX010000006.1:0-22795 GCF_038008285.1 Staphylococcus sp. FSL K6-0223 | reverse complement strand
AATATAAACCTCTTCTTTTTCATATTTAGATAGAGGTAATAAGACGCGTTATTATATTTAATAATATCTCATTCTTGAAGTCATATTGTTTATACTATATAATTATATGTACTTATTATATAAACAACGCATCATTTAGAGTATATATGTTAGCGTTTATTACCTAAAGCGTTTAGTCGGGCCAACGACTAAACGCTTTTTACTTTATTAAAATCTAAGTTAATAGTAACAAAGTAAAAAAGAAGAAACAATAAATTATGTAACTTCTTATAAGTAACATGTTACATGTAACAAAAACCCAATTAGGATAGTGAACTAATGTAAAGAGTAAAGACATAGTAAATAAAGATTGAAAAAAGTAATTTCAATAGTAACATGTTACATGTAACAAAAACCCAATTAGGATAGTGAACTAATGTAAAGAGTAAAGACATAGTAAATAAAGATTGAAAAAAAGTAATTTCAATAGTAACATGTTACATGTAACAAAAACCCAATTAGGATAGTGAACTAATGTAAAGAGTAAAGACATAGTAAATGGGAGGTATTATTTTGAGCATAATAACAGTTGGAAATTTTAAAGGTGGTGTAGGTAAAACAACAGTAGCCACGTTACTTTCTTATATTGCATCTGAAAATTATGATAAAAAAGTACTTTTAATAGATTTTGATCCTCAGGGAAATGCAACTCAAATTATGAAAAGAACTTATCCGGAATTTGAGGAAGAAAAGATTTCATTTATAAACATGCTAAAAAATGGAAATATAGATCAAAGTATTGTGAAATTAACTTCCAAATTATCACTATTACCAGCTGATTCATCTTTGGCTAACTTATCCGATATCATTTCAAAGACAGATATTCTAAAGAAAAGATATATTTTAAAAAATGTGGTTGAAAAAATTAAAGAAATTCACGATTTCGACTATATATTTATTGATGTACCACCTACTATTAACTCTGATTTCACTAATAATGCTGTTTATGCAAGTGATTACATTTTAATGGTATTTCAAACACAACAATCTGCTTATGAAAGTAGTCTTTCATTTGTTAATTTTTTAAGGGATCGAAAAAAAGAATCAGATTTATCGTTTGAATTGGTTGGCGCTGTTCCAGTATTAATTAAAAAAAGTGGACGTGTAGATAAACAGATATTAGATATGTCTAAATCAGCATTTTCTGAAGCACTCTTTGAGAACCAGATATATCAAAGAGAAAGAATAAAAAAATTTGCCGCTGATGGAATAAAAGATAAAGATATGCATGACAAAAAAGTTATATATATGTTTAACAAAGTCTACGAAGAATTAGTTAATAGAATTAGATTAATTGAGGGTGAGTGATATTTATGGCAGGATTTTTAGATAACATAGATACATCTGAGGTAAAATATACGGAAAATTATAAACCGGTATCTAAAAGTACGACTATGAGAGTGGACACTGATATAAAAAAAAGACTAAATCAAATGGCATTAGATAAGGATACATCTATAAAAGCTATAGTTGATGAAGTGTTAGGAGAATTTTTGGAAAAAAATAAGTATTAGTATTATATATATATTGAAAGAGTGTGTCATTACTTTAGACTGTAATGACACACTCTTATTTTAAATAACTTCTGATAATCATCAGTTATGTTAAACTCTAACAAAAACTAAATTATCAGAAGAATTATCTAGGGTATTAAACATAGGTAAATCAATTTTCTATCGCCAATAGTATAAACATCATCCATATTAATCTGAAGATAGCTACATAATTCTTTAACAGCATAGCCTTTATTTGTATAAGGCGCCATAAACTCTATTAAATATGGTTTGTTTTGAGGTTTCTATGTTTAATCATTTAATTTTTCATTATATAAATCGAATAATTATAAAAAGTCATCATACTTTTTATTTTTTAAAAATATTTGAAAATTTAATAGTAATCCAATTATAAGATCAAATATCATTATCATTATAATCAAGGCAACTATAATCACTGTGACACTCGTTACATAACAAGCTAGTAATCTCCAGATAAAATTGACATTTTCACCAATTCCATAACTTAACATATTACAAAGTAGTAAAAGAATAATAATACCTATACTGTAAATTAAAATTGTCAGTGTATATTTTTTAATAACTCTATTAGGAAACAATAGTTCATCTATTAGGTTCTTTTTCACCAGTATCTCTCGTTCAATTCTATCTTTGTCACAGATTTTGATTTTACTATTTTTTATTTTTTCCTCTAATAAAATAACCTCGAACGATCTGCTAATTTTTAATAAATATGCAGGAAAAGCTAATGTTAAGCATAATGTAATTAATTCATTTACATTGTTCATGTAACTTATAAAATAGATGAAAGTTGCTACTAGTGCTCCTAAAAATATAGTTATATTAAGTTCTACATCAAATATTTTAAAAATATCTGCTCTATTCATCAGTTAATCATCCTTTCAAGGTTTATTAATACTAATAAATTATTAGATATAGGTATATCATATTATTAATTTAAGAAATTGTCTTTTATAATTTTACTTAATAATAAAAAAGTAGAACCATTTAAAATTAATGGTTCTACTTTTTAACTATTACTAATTTTAAAAATAAACTAATCTACAATATCTAAAAATATATGTTTAGTACTATTTTTGTTTAGTTATATCAAGTGATTTGGGAATTAACAAATAGACAACTATTGAAATGATAATCATGATAATCCCACCTACTAAAGCAGTTGCTACAAAAGCATCATTAAATGATGTTACAGCCTCGTTTGCAAGCTGTTTTATCCCCGTAGCTTTAGCTACTTCGACAGCGCCCACTACAGATTCTTCAGCTACATGAGCTAAATCTCCAACTATACCTTTTGATGAAAAAGATGAAATATCTAAAAATACACGATAAAGCATAGAAGATAGGCTACCAAGTACTGCTACACCAAAAACATTTCCAAGGTCATACATAGACTCTTCAACAGCAGCTGCATTACCTGCTTTTGATGTAGGTGTTTCTAACATTATTAGAGCAGATGCAACTGCTAGTGAAGCCGTACCAGCTCCAACTAAAATTAATGCTAAAGCCATTGTAGAATATGATAATGGATGACCAAAGAAATACATAATAAACATGCCAATGGCTGCAATTCCAATTCCGGAAGGTAACACTATTTTCGGTCCAAATCGCGCCGCTAATCCGGGTGCAATTGGTGCAAACACCATATCTCCTATTGCCATAGGTAATAGGTATAAGCCAGCTTTAAAAGGAGAAAGTTCTTCCACAACCTGTAACCATTGTGAAGCTAATAACAAAACAGATGTCATTGCAAACATTGTCATAAATGCAGCAATTGTACCAGCTGAAAATGATCTCTTTTTAAAAAGTCTTACGTCTAACATTGGATCAGAACTTGATAAATTACGTTTAACAAATATCACTATCATGGTAATTGCTAATACTATTACAACCCATGGAATAATATCTGCTAGTCCTTCTTTTGAAAATTCTTTGATACTCCATACCAGTCCAATCATGCCTGCAATTGATAAAATTGTAGAAGGAATATCCCACGAGTGAGACTTTTCTTTTGATAACTTAGACTCTGGTAATAAAAATAAACCTGCTACAACTGCTATTATCACAAACGGTACATTAATTAAAAATGCCGAGTGCCATGAAAATTGCTCAAGTAAAGCTCCTCCGATAATTGGTCCAAAAACAGCACCTATCGATGAAACGATTGACCATACAGCTAATGCAGTGGCCCTTTCTTTAGGGTTTTCAAAAATTACTCTTATCATTGAAAGAGTAGTTGGCATTATTAAAGCACCTGCAATACCAAGTAAAAATCGAATAGCTATTACGAACTCTGCACTTTCTGCGAAAAATATAGCTAATGAAACGAGGCCAAATAAAGCAAATCCAGTTAATAATGCTTTTTTTCTTCCCCATTTATCAGCAAAGGCACTCAATGGAATTATAAAGCCAGCTAAAACAAGAGAGTATATATCAACTATCCATAACTGTTGGGTACCAGAAGGCTCTAACTCTCTTACTAATTCCGGTAAAGCCATAATTAATATTGTCATATCCATTGTAACAACAAACAAACTAACAGCTAATACTACTAGTGCAGTCCATCTTTTTTTTGATGTCATCATATCAGTAGTTTTTGTAAAAAATGAAATCATTTAAGTTCCCTCCAATCCTTATAGACCGTTCGACCGGTCTATAAGGATTATAATCTATTTTTTTACATATTACAACAAAAAATCTTGCGAAATTTAAATGGCTGTATTGTGTTATACAATTATTCTTTGAATTTTTTGTGCTATCATTGATAGTACTTAATACTCATTAAAGGCGTGATGAACTTGAAAGATAAAATACTAGGTGTCGCAAAGGAATTATTTATAAAAAATGGATATAATGCCACTACTACTGGAGAAATTGTTAAATTATCAGAAAGTAGTAAAGGGAATCTTTATTATCACTTTAAAACAAAAGAAAATCTATTTTTAGAAATTTTAAATATAGAAGAATCTAAATGGCAAGAACAGTGGAAAAAGGAACAAATCAAATGTAAAACTAATAGAGAAAAATTTTATTTATATAATGAACTATCTTTAACAACCGAATACTATTATCCACTTCAAAACGCAATAATTGAATTTTGCACTGAATATTATAAAACTAATAGCATTAATGAAAAAATGAATAAATTAGAAAACAAATATATAGATGCTTATCATGTAATTTTTAAGGAGGGTAATTTAAATGGCGAATGGTGTATTAATGATGTTAATGCTGTTAGTAAAATAGCAGCAAACGCTGTTAATGGAATTGTTACCTTTACACATGAACAAAATATTAATGAAAGAATTAAACTTATGAACAAGTTCTCTCAAATTTTTTTAAATGGACTTAGTAAATAATTATATATATATTCTTGAAATACCAATAAATATTATTTCTAAATTACGTTCATATTCAAAAACAAATGTTAATGAGAAAAGAGAGCGCATATTTACGCTCTCTTTTCTTGTTTTATTATTAAAAGCTCATAATAGATTATGATCATCTGTTTTGAGACGCTGTGAGAAGCTCTCATTTGTATCGAAGTAAAGTTTATTAAACCAAATTATTATCGTGTTTAATTCTATAAACAGTCTGCCTTGTTATATTAACTTCTTTCGCAATCTTACTAATTGCTTGACCTTCTTCTAACATTTTTACAACTCTATGATAAATAATGCGTTTTTGAGGATCTTTAGCATTAGGTGAGTACAATAGAGGGCGTCCTTTATATACACCATTTTCTTTCTCAACTTTAATACCTTGTGCTTGTCTACGTTTACTTTCATTTCGTTCTTGTTCTGAAACCATTGCTAATATTTGAATGATTAGGTCTTTCATAAATTTATCTAATAATGGATTGCCAATGACTTCATTCATCATAGGTAAGCTAGTAATCATCAATTGAACCTCTTTATCTTTTAAATAATTAACTGTGTTAATCACTTCATCATAATTACGACCTAAGCGATCAATCGATTCTACCACAAATCTATCGCCCATTCTCACAAAGTTAAGTGCTTCTTGAAATACAGGTCTATTTTCTACTGATTTCCCCGATCGTTTCTCTGTAAATATTTTCTCTACGCCAAATGTTTTCAAATTATCTAGCTGTCTCTCTAAATTCTGATCTATCGAAGATACTCTTGCATAGCCTATAATCATTCATTTTCACTCCACAATTAATATACACCCTAATCATACGTTTAAGTTGCTATAAATTCAACAATTATATATGTATGATTAGGGTGTATCCTGTCTAACTTTTATCTTTCTTAAAACTCAGTAATATTTTTTATTTATCTTTATTTTCTTGGTTATTTAACTTATTGAGATAACGATAGATTGTTGTACGTGAAACTTTCCATTGCTCTGCAATAGTTTTAATCGGGGTTCCATTATCATAAAGTGTTTTGAGTAAAGTCAAATCTTGTTTATTTAATTTTTCGGGTCGACCTCCATAGCGTCCTCTAGCACGAGCTGCCATTCGCCCCGCTGAAGAACGTTCTAAAATTAAATTACGTTCAAACTCTGCAAATGCTGCGAATAAATGAAATAACAATTGTCCTGTAGAACTTGATTTATCCATTGTTATATTTTCTTCTAAACTATGAAAACTCACGCCTCGATTATTAAGTTCATTAACTAATGTGATTAAATCTTCCATGTTACGTCCTAATCTATCTAGTCTCCAAACAACAATCGTATCTCCTGACCTCGCAAATTCAATAGCTTTATCTAAACCAGGACGTTTACTTCTTGATCCACTTATATGATCGCTAAATATCTTTTCACAACCATATTGATTTAATCGATCTTCCTGCAAATTCAAATTTTGCAAACCAGTTGAGACTCTTGCATAACCTATTTTCAAAATACAAACCTCCTATGTAGATTTTCATTGTACCATAACTTAATTCTAACCATATTTATGAACATAGATTTTCTGTTGGGTTATTGAACACTAAAATATGTATACTAGCTATATATCTAGATATAAAAAGAGAGTGTACAGAAAATGGTTATTTTCTGGACACTCTCATATTTAATAAAATATTTTAAATGTTATTAACAAAACTAATTTAATAAGAGTCAAGCATAGTTTACATATGTATTATGTTTGAAACATATCTCTAATTACTTTTTACTAATATCATTTAAAATGTCTCGCAATTCTTCAATTTCTTTGTTATTTAATTCTTCATTTTTCGCAAAATTCAGCACTAAACTTTTCATGTCCCCTCCATACAGTTTATTAAGAAAGGTTTTAGCAGTTTTCATTTTAATATCGTCTTCTTTAATATTTGATGAGTAAAAATAAATATTCTCTGATTTGTATCGTTTTATAATCTCTTTTTTATATAGTCTTGTGATTAATGTTCTAATCGTTTTATCGCTAACTTCTTTATATTTTTGAATTTCAACTACAATTTCATTAGCTGATACTGATTTTTTATCCCATATTATATTCATAACATCCCATTCAGCCATAGATATTTCAACTTGCTTATTGGCCATTTAAAACACCCATTTCTTTTAATATTTTTTCACTGATTAATTCAGCATTTTTCCCAGACGGCTTTCCATCTGATAAATGTGTAGCAAAATAATACTTATCATGATTTGTAATTACGTAACCTACAAACCACCCATTATTATACTTCCCGTTTACTATACCTGTACCTGTTTTCCCATACAGTTCATACTTTTCATTTTTCTTAATCAATAATGAAGAAGATAATTGATTCTTTGCTTTTTTACTAAAATGGTTATTTTGTTCCATCATATTTTTAAAAACTATTACTTGTTCAAGATTAGATATTTTCAAACTATCTTCCATCCAATAGCTTTTATAACTTCCCAAGTTTTCATTACCATAATTTAATTGCTTGAGTTGAGCCGCAGTATAGTTCTTTGGTATTTGATTACTAATACGTTCGAAGTACCAATTAACTGAATTTTGCATTGCTGTATTTAAATCTTGTTCCTTATTCCAAGACTCGAAAGGATAATGTTTATGATTCCATGACATACGTGAATTTTTATCACTTATGATATGATGGTCAAGTCCAAACATCGCTAAATAAATTTTATAAGTTGAATCAGGAGAATATCTCTTTCTACTTTCTTTTTCATTATAAATATAGTATTTGTCTTTCTTCATGCTGTACATGACGAAAGATCCACTATTTGAACCAAAATTTTTACTTTCATCTAAAATTTGGTGATCGTTCTGTAAGGGCTTTTTATAATTATAATCAGTTATGGATTGCCCCATCAAAAACTGGCTTTGAATTACCATGAGCAAAAAAGTAAAAATACAAATAAAAATTGGAATTAATTTGGACTGTTTTTTCAAATTGGCTTCTTTTATATTAATTAATCTTCTTTTGAGTAATGACTTTTTACCATTAAATGAATGGCTTAATATATTTTTATTAAAAAATGGAATATTTAATACGGAGTCCATAATAGATTCCGCATAAGTTTTAAATTCATTTTTGTTAATATTATTAAGAACAAATCTATCGGCTTCTACTTCATTGTCATGAATTATCTTTCTTTTTACAATATGTATTAATGGATTGTAACTCATAACAATAGAGAAGATATTAAAGATAATTAAATGTAAAGTATCTCTATTTTTAGCATGAGCATATTCATGCAATATTATATATTTTAGTCTTTTGTCAATTACACTTTTAAAATATGAACTAGGAATCAAAATAATATATTTCCCATACCAAAAAGTTATTGGAGATTGAATAGTCTCTGCTTTTCGAATCACAATATTTTTTTTATATTGATGGTTGAAAAGTATCGTATCTATTTTATTTTTTTCATTTTCGTTTAGATAAAGTGACTGTCTCTTTAAATATTTAAGATATAATAAGGATTTCAAAAATTTAAAACTTAAAATAATAACCAAAACTATCCAAATAACTGTGCAGATATTATCAATTGAATCCCAATTAAACTTATGGATATCTGTTGTGAACTCTTGAACAGGTTTGGTGGTATTTATGTTATGGTTCAAGTCGTGTGACCTACTTTCAACTGTGGGCGATTGATTATTCACATTATTAAATTTTATAAAAGAGAATTTAATTGGGATAAAAGGAATTAATCCAGCAAGCACAGTTAGATACCAAACTTTATAATTTAAACTATAATTAAAATAGCGTTTTAATATATACCTAAAAAATACTAACAATAGAAATATAAAACAAAAGCTTACTACGCTCATTATTAGTAATTTAGCCATTTTGACACCTTCTTTCAAATATTTATAATAAATAATTGACACAAATATTACAAATGTAATATTATATATTCGTAAAAATTACATTTGTAATATTGGAGGGTTTATTTTGAAAAAGTTAATATTTTTAATTGCAATTGCTTTAGTTTTAAGTGCATGTAATTCAAACAGTTCACATGCCAAAGAGTTAAATGATTTAGAAAAAAAATATAATGCTCATATTGGTGTTTATGCTTTAGATACTAAAAGTGGTAAGGAAGTAAAATTTAATTCAGATAAGAGATTTGCCTATGCTTCGACTTCAAAAGCGATAAATAGTGCTATTTTGTTAGAACAAGTACCTTATAATAAGTTAAATAAAAAAATACATATTAACAAAGATGATATAGTTGCTTATTCTCCTATTTTAGAAAAATATGTAGGAAAAGATATCACTTTAAAAGAACTTATTGAGGCTTCAATGGCATATAGTGATAATACAGCAAACAATAAAATTATAAAAGAAATTGGTGGAATCAAAAAAGTTAAACAACGTCTAAAAGAACTAGGAGATAAAGTAACAAATCCAGTTAGATATGAGATAGAATTAAATTACTATTCACCAAAGAGCAAAAAAGATACTTCAACACCTGCTGCTTTCGGTAAGACTTTAAATAAACTTATCGCAAATGGAAAATTAAGCAAAGAAAACAAAAAATTCTTACTTGATTTAATGTTAAATAATAAAAGCGGAGATACTTTAATTAAAGACGGTGTTTCAAAAGACTGTAAGGTTGCTGATAAAAGTGGTCAAGCAATAACATATGCTTCTAGAAATGATGTTGCTTTTGTTTATCCTAAGGGCCAATCTGAACCTATTGTTTTAGTCATTTTTACGAATAAAGACAATAAAAGTGATAAGCCAAATGATAAGTTGATAAGTGAAACCGCCAAGAGTGTAATGAAGGAATTTTAATATTCTAAATGGTTCTGTTGCAAAGTTGAATTTATAATATAATTTTAACAAAAAGGAGTCTTCTGTATGAACTATTTCAGATATAAACAATTTAACAAGGATGTTATCACTGTAGCCGTTGGCTACTATCTAAGATATGCATTGAGCTATCGTGATATATCTGAAATATTAAGAGAACGTGGTGTAAACGTTCATCATTCAACGATCTACCGTTGGGTTCAAGAATATGCCCCAATTTTATATCAAATTTGGAAGAAAAAGCATAAAAAAGCTTATTACAAATGGCGTATTGATGAGACGTATATCAAAATAAAAGGAAAATGGAGCTATTTATATCGTGCCATTGATACAGAGGGACATACATTAGATATTTGGTTGCGTAAGCAACGAGATAATCATTCAGCATATGCGTTTATCAAACGTCTCATTAAACAATTTGGTAAGCCTCAAAAGGTAGTTACAGATCAGGCACCTTCAACGAAGGCAGCAATGGCTAAAATAATTAAAGCTTTTAAACTTAAACCTGACTGTCATTGTACATCGAAATATCTGAATAACCTCATTGAGCAAGATCACCGTCATATTAAAGTAAGAAAGACAAGATATCAAAGTATCAATACGGCAAAGAATACTTTAAAAGGTATTGAATGTATTTACGCTCTATATAAAAAGAACCGTAGGTCTCTTCAGATCTACGGATTTTCCCCATGCCACGAAATTAGCATCATGCTAGCAAGTTAAACGAACACTGACATGATATATTAGTGATTAGCTATATTTTTTACTTTGCAACAGAACCCAATGACCATTACTGAAAATGAGTTTTTACTTAAACGTATAGAACATGAACTCAATCATCAAAATATTCAACATGTCACAATACAGACTGAAACTTCTAACAATAATCATAGTGAAAAATTGTTTTGTATCGTGAAAGAAGAAGACAGTCAACATCATCATTAAATAAACAGCCATTATTTTTTAATAATGGCTGTTTATTTAATTATTCCAATATATTTAATATATCTTTTTTGTTATTTTCAAATCCCACGTAATATTTAAACAACTTTTTTTTACCCCAAAAAATTTTTTTATAAAAAACAAATAAGGGAACAATTCGGTTGCCTGATATTTTTTTCATTTCTTCTTCTAAGTCCAAATTTTGACTTACATCTTTATGACTATAACTAATCTCTTGAGAGTTTAAATACCTTTTTGATTCTTGGCAATCAGAGCATGTAGGTCTTGTGTAAAGCTCAAGTTGTATATTTTTATCCAAATATATCTCTCCTAATATAAGTTTTAGCATACATTTTATACAAGTGTACCTCTTAAAACAAACTATAAATATTAATTTTTTATATGAAACTTTTGTATTGACTTATACCTACTAGGGGTATAATATAGATTCCAACAAGAGATACCCCGTTAGGGTATATGAGGAGGGGTGAAATTGAACACTACTACTGTTAAAAACAATGACGCATTGCTCAATAGACTCAAAAGATTAGAAGGACAAATGCGCGGTTTACAATCAATGATAGCAGAAGATAGATATTGTATAGATGTACTAGTACAAATAACAGCAATACAATCAGCCCTAAAACAAGTGGGTTTTATAGTAACTGAAGACCATATATCTAATTGTGTAAGTGAAGGTATTAAAAATGGCAACGGAGAAGAAAGTATCAAAGAATTGATGGTTGTATTAAAACAATTTTCAAAATAGGAGGAAAGAAATAATTGAGTGAAAATATTAAAAAAACCTCATTAGGTATCACAGGCATGACATGTGCAGCTTGCTCGAATAAAGTAGAAAAAAATCTAAATAAATTAGATGAAGTTAACGCTAATGTAAATCCTTCTACAGAGAAAGCTACAATTGAATATAACCCCAATGTTACATCATTAGAAGATATTGCAAATACAATTCAAAAAACAGGTTATGGAGTTTTAACCGAAAAAGTGGATCTCGATGTAATGGGAATGACGTGTGCAGCTTGTTCGAATAAAATCGAAAAAGTTTTAAATCGAATCTCAGGTGTAAATAAGGCTACAGTTAATTTAACCACAGAAAGTGCTACTGTAGAATACAACCCTGATATGACGTCTGTAGATGAATTTCAACAACGTATTAAAAACCTAGGGTATGAGGCACAACCTAAAAAAGAAGCATCAGAAAAAAGTTCCCAAAAAGAAAAACAATTAAAACGACAGTTAATTAAATTAGTTGTTTCAGCTGTTTTAGCAGCTCCATTGTTAATGACAATGTTCGTTCATTTATTTGGTATTCAAATACCACATATATTTATGAACCCGTGGTTCCAATTTGTATTAGCAACGCCTGTTCAATTTGTTATTGGTTGGCAATTTTATGTAGGCGCTTATAAAAACCTTCGTAATGGGTCAGCAAATATGGATGTTCTTGTCGCTTTAGGTACAAGCGCAGCCTTCTTTTATAGTATTTATGAATCGATTAAGTGGTTAATTAATACAAATTATGAGCCACACCTATATTTTGAAACAAGTGCTGTATTAATTACTTTAATTCTTTTCGGAAAGTATTTAGAAGCACGTGCTAAAACACAAACAACAAATGCGTTAAGTAAATTGTTGAATTTACAAGCTAAAGAAGCACGTATATTACGCAACGGTGAAGAGACTATGGTTCCTTTAAGTGAGGTAAAAGAAGGAGACTATTTAGTTATCAAACCAGGAGAAAAAATACCAGTAGATGGCAAAATAATTAAAGGTATGACTTCAATTGACGAGTCAATGTTGACAGGTGAATCTATTCCTGTTGAAAAAATGCAAAATGATAATGTTATAGGATCAACAATGAATAAAAATGGAGCAATTACTGTTGAAGCAACAAAAGTTGGTAAAGATACAGCTCTTGCCTCCATTGTTAAAGTTGTCGAAGAAGCGCAAGGTTCTAAAGCGCCAATACAAAGACTAGCAGATATTATTTCTGGATATTTTGTACCTATCGTTGTAGGTATCGCGATTTTCACATTTATTATATGGATTTCATTAGTTCAGCCGGGACAATTTGAACCAGCCTTAGTTGCTGCAATAGCAGTATTAGTTATCGCTTGTCCTTGTGCGTTAGGCTTAGCTACGCCTACTTCTATAATGGTGGGTACCGGAAAAGCTGCTGAAAATGGCATTCTATTTAAAGGTGGAGAACACATTGAAGGTACACACGCTATTAATACAGTTGTTTTAGATAAAACTGGCACTATAACAAATGGCACACCTGAAGTCACTGATTTTAGTGGAGATGATCAAACATTACAATTGTTAGCTAGTGCAGAAAAAGGTTCTGAACACCCACTAGCTGAAGCTATCGTAAGTTATGCTAAAGAAAAATCATTAGAATTTTTAGAAGTAGACCATTTTGAAGCTATACCAGGGCGCGGTATAAATGCAACAATTGATGGTAAAGAACTTTTTGTCGGAAATCGAAAACTAATGAGTGAAAAAGGAATCCAAACTAATGAAGCTGAAACAAATCTCGCTCAATTTGAAAAAGAAGGAAAAACTGCAATGCTTATAAGCGTAGATAACGAATTGAGAGGGGTTGTCGCTGTAGCTGATACAGTTAAAGATACTGCCCAACAAGCTATTCAAAAACTTCATGAATTAGGTATTGAAGTTGCTATGTTAACTGGTGATAACAAACGTACCGCACAAGCAATAGCAAAACAAGTTGGTATAGACACGATTATTGCAGAGGTTTTACCAGAAGAAAAAGCTTCTAAAGTAGCAGAAATTCAATCTGAAGGTAAAAAAGTAGCTATGGTTGGAGATGGTGTCAATGATGCTCCAGCACTAGTTAAAGCAGATATTGGTATTGCCATTGGTACAGGTACAGAAGTTGCAATCGAAGCTGCTGATATAACTATTTTAGGAGGAGACCTTTTATTAATTCCAAAAGCAATAAAAGCAAGTAAATCTACAATTCGTAATATTCGCCAAAATCTATTTTGGGCGTTTGGTTACAATGTTGCAGGTATCCCTATAGCAGCAATTGGTCTGCTAGCACCTTGGGTTGCGGGAGCAGCAATGGCTTTAAGTTCTGTAAGTGTTGTCACAAACGCTTTACGTCTAAAACGTATGAAATTATAAGAATCTTATATTTCTTGAAAGGAGGTGACAACATTGACTAACGAAGTTATTAATGTAGAAGGTATGAGCTGTGACCATTGCAAGCATTCAATTGAAAAAGCATTAAATGGATTAGATGGTGTAACATCTTCAGAAGTAAGCTTGGCGAATGGGAATGTGGAAGTTGAATTTGATGAAAATCAAGTAGCTTTCAACGACTTTAAAGAAGCTATTGAAGATCAAGGTTACGATGTAATTAAATAATTTAAATAGTTGGGCATATCGTTTAATGATATGCCCTTATTAAAAATTAAGGAGGATAAAAATATGAATCATAATCATGAATATCATTCAAACAAACCCGAAATTAAAGCAAATGTTGTATATAGAGATGGTAATATAGAAATTACGTTAGAAGATGAATTTAATAATGCCCCATTATTAGATACTATGCATGAAAAAGAAATGCATTTCGTTTTAGTATCTAATGACATGGAGAAATATTACCACCTACACCCTCAAAAAAAGCATGAAGGTTTATTTATAATTAACCAACAATTAGAGCCAGGAACTTACCAGGCTTTTGTTGATGTTACACCAAAAAACCATGTGTATTCCGTTCATCCTATTGAACTGCAAATTGGAGATAAAATAACCTCTACAACATCTTTAAATTCTGATAAAAATTGGGTAAAAGTTAACAAAGGAGTTCATGTAACTTTAAATTCTATAAGTGCTAAAGAAGATGAACATGTCCCTTTAACTTTCAATACAGAATTAACTCCCCAACCTTATTTAGGAGCTTTAGGACATGTGATTATATTTGATGAGCAATTAACTGATTATATTCATGTTCACCCAGAATCACCTGATTCTACAACCTTTTATGCTCATTTTCCTAAAAAAGGGATGTATAAAATTTGGGCAGAATTTAAATTTAATGATGAAGTGCATAGATTTACTTATAATATTAAAGTTGCATAAATCTATTAGCAAAAGCTTAAAAATCAGTAAATTGTAAAGAGTTATTTAGATAATACAAAACGCTTTATAAAAAATCGAAAATTTAAGATAGAAAGTTGATGAAGAAAGTATCAAAAAATTGTAGTGGTTGTTTATATTGCAACATTCACTGAATTTTTATAGTTAATAACCTATTATTTAAGGAGTAATTTATTGATTAAGTTTGAATATTTTGAGGAGAAAGATTTTGATTTATTAATAAACTGGATAAACTCTCCTGAACTTTTAGTCAAATGGGCAGGTACAGATTTTAATTATCCCCTAGATGAAGAACAATTAAAGGAATATATTAAAGACACAAATAAAGAAAATTCTAGTAAAATAATTTATAAAGTTATCATTGAAGAAAATAATTCAAAAAAAATTATAGGTCATATTGCTTTAAATAATATAGATTTTAAAAATTGTTCCGCCACGTTAAGTAAAGTTTTAGTAGGTGATCCGCAAATGCGTGGCCAAGGATTAGGCCCTAAAATAATAAAGAAATTATTGAAAAAGGCTTTTGAAGATTTGGGACTACACAGAATTGAATTAGGTGTTTTTGCCTTTAATAAATCAGCTATTAAAAGTTACAAAAAGATTGGATTTATAAAAGAAGGAGAAAAAAGAGACTTTAGAAAATTAAATGGAGAATATTATAATTTATGGCAAATGAGTATGTTAGAAAGCGAATGGTCTTGAATAATTTTAAACAAAAATAGTCCTCTTATTTTAATAAGAGGACTATTTTTGTTTATTTAGAGCGTACTCAAAAATGACATTTTGTATATAAAATTTATTTTGATTCATAAGTAATTCAGCTAATGACTTCTATTTTATTAATTTTAGCTATATATTAATATAGAAATAATAGTAAACATCTAATTAACTAAGATAGACAATTACAAAGACTTTACACTAAAATTCTTCTGAGTATGTTGAGGGGAATTATTGACAGAATTATCTTTTTTACTGTTTTAAATCTTTCACATATCTTTCCAATGCTAAATAATCTACACACATTGATTCAAAAAATGAAACTTTTTTTATCACAGCATTTTTATATACTTTTTGGGCTTTATTTACGATTCTTTGATTTTCTTGCCTAATAAAAATTAATTGGTTAGTTAATAAGTTATAATATTCTAAATCTTGCTCCTTTATGTATTGCATATCTATTTTAGAAAGATATTTATCAGGAACAGGTATCATATTTAAAAATAATAGATATCCTAATCTATTTTGAATATTATTAACCTCAAACAATTTTATTGATAGTTGATTATTTAGTTTTTTATTTTCTTTAGGGGAACTTAAGGGGACAAAATAATTAAGATCATTAATAGATAATACAACTCCTAAATAAGGACGAGTGGATTTATTTAATAATACTCTCTCATCTACATTTCTTAATTCATTAATATAATCTTCATCAACATAGTATAATTTCATAATTTCTCCTACAGTATAAAAATAAAGCGACCAAATATTTGGTCGCTTTTCAATGTCTACTTGTGGCAAGACCTCTCCATTTTTTCAATTCCAACTTTTAGCATGGACTCTCTATTTTTTCAATGTCTACTTGTGGCAAGACCTCTCCTATATACATTTTAAATTTTAGCACTGTATAAATCATATGTCAATTTTTTATCTTTATATTATATTTCTCAGAACCGTTCAAATTGGTTTTCTAAGAGAAAAATGATTAAAGATTTACTAACTGATTTTTCATTAGAAATAAAGCAGGTAGACGCTTGGTACAAAATACTTTCTACACCGATACAAATCCACAATTGATTGGAAAGAGTAAAATCCTTTGACAAGCTAATTACCGTATTGTTGATAGTATAAGAAAAGACTTATTAACCAAAAAAATCCTACAAAATCAATAATAATAGTCTTTTACATTTCTCCACCAACCAATGTTATAGTCCAATTAACGAAAATGATTAGCAAAGTAATGATCCCTCTCTGCGACTAGATTGATTCTTGATAGATAGGCGAACTATATATATCATGTTCTAATATACGACCTTTGATAAGTTATTTTCTCTTAATATAAATTTGTTATCATTTTTTCTTTTTAAATAAATTTTTGGTAATAATAAATGCAACTACATATAACTCAACTGTTACCATTAATGGTAACGTGAAAAGACCCATATACATAAATATATCATTTGCGTGCATTATTCTATCCCAATCATCAACGACACTGATGAAGTTCCACACAAAATACCCTGTAGGGACCCCAAATATTATTAAACCTATAATCATTTTTAACAGTAATTGTTTATCTCTTAGACTCATCGTAGCTATTTTAATGTCTTCTAACGTTAACCAAGATTTTTTTTGAGATGTACTAATTTTTAAATCCTTTATTCCTGTTATATCTTTTTCTGTCTGATATCCTAAGGCATCTTTTAGAATTAATTTATCTCTACCATTAATACTCACTCTATCTATAATTTCTCTTTCAATAATACAATTATTTACATTTTCTGCAAAATAGTTTTTTCTACGTCGTTTTCCTACAAATGGAAATATAAAAATAGGGAATAATAACGAATAAAGAACAAGTAATATAGCTGGCAAACTAATTTTATCCCAATCTGTTATATATTTAATCACTTCTTCTTTAGGATATGCACTGAGTGAATAAAAAATCATTGCTAACAAGTACATTAATGCTACTAGTGTTATAAATATGTATAAAATTATATTGATTATCAGTGTTTTTACTCTTTCCATCTTTTGTCTTTTATATAAAATATTTTGACTTAGAATTTGAATAAGCGCATATATAATATATATTACTGCAAAAATCCCTACTTCGTTAAAATTCTTGTATAGGTCAATCAAGAAATCCATATTTTTGAAATACACGTTAACTCCTCCAATTAAAGTGTATAACAGGTTACTAAGACTTATAAATTTTTGCTTAAGTTATGCCATATTCTCATATAGCCCATAAGTTCTGTGTATTCAGACTTCAACATACCGTTAAGTAAATCATAAACATCATCAAATTCTTTATTTATAATTTCATAAACAACTTTTGTTTTATTTCTATACATCCACTCTGCCACGCGTTCTGTTTCACTAGTACCATCTTTTAAAGTAACGGGTTTAACTTCAATTTCATTTAATTGTTTAAGTATCTTATTTTTACTCCAATGTACATTATTTAAATACTTCTTCTTTTTCAAATCAACAAACTTTTGTAAATTATTATTTATCGGTTGTTCATTATTAATATCAGGAACCTCCCACATTTTCGTATAATAAGACAGATTTAAAACAATTTTCTTAGTATCAAAAATATTAAAAATATTTTTGATATCTAGTATATCTAAATATTCATTAGAAAAACGTATACAGTTTTCTAAAAAATTACTATATTCTTTTTTCAGAAGTTCATATTTTTCTTTATTATCTATATCGTGATCCCTATGTATATTTTGTGCTATTTCTCTAGAATCTTTAATAACAGATTTAAATAATGATAGTTTATTTGAAAAATAACGTACGTCGTCTAATGATTTTGCCAGTGTATCACTTAATTGATTTAGGTAATCTATCATTATACTTTTATTATGTATATTCTCATTCTGTCTAATATATTTTGCTATTCTATTTTGATTAGGTAGCAACTCTTCGATTGATATATTACCTCGTTTTATTTTTTCAGGTTTTGTTACATCATCTCTTAATATTTCATCGATCATATCTTCATTAACATACTTTACTTTTTTGAATGCAAACTTCCTTTTTTGTGGGTAATGATATTTATTCCAATTTTGGTTTGTTCCATTTTCTATATTATTTAAGATATCATTACTTTTATTTTTTACATAGTCTGTTGTGACACTTCGCTTTTTGCTATCTTCCTCATAAATTGAAAAATAATTCCCATTAATAATATACGCAGCTTCTTCCAGAGAATACCATCTTTCCTTTTTGCCATCTATCTCCAAGAATTTTTTATAATTACTTTTAAAAATTTCTTGTTCCATACTTAAATCAGACCCCTCTAAAATTTCTTCGATATTGTCATCAGTTAATTGATTATTCATCCAATAATTAAAATCTAAGTCATTGATTCCTTTGTTATTAATGATAATCACGCTATTACCTCCAAAAACCGAATAAATTTTTTCACCTATTATTTTATCACTTCATTTGCGAAAATTTAATCAATCACAGATATCTTTGATTAATTCTATTTATATTTCCTAAACGATGCGCATCAATAGGATAGAAAGGATGTTTCACATGAAAATTCAATCTAATTTCAAAAAAGGTGGCTATTCAACTGAAATAGCTTCCAATTATATTGATAATAAAAAACCCATTTATAGCTTAAGTACAGAACTTTATCCGCAACAGCGTTTTGAGAATAATCAGCCTACCGGAGAAATTATTGCGTATAAAGCCTGGTTTGTTCAAGAAGGCTTACCGCCCTTCACAGTTAAATTCGAAAATGAAGTGACATTACCTAATTATATGAGCGTCATTACTTTTGATCATTTAGAAGCTTGTGAAGTCCGTTATGATGTTTACTTCAAAGCTTCAGATCTGAAGGAGGTTAAATAATGACAGCCAAAGAGCTCGAACAATATCTCCTACAAAGCTTAAATATGGCACTAGGATCCATGATGCAAGGCGAAACCAGTTATACCAATAGTTTCACCTGCAAGGTCACGGAAGAAGGTTTTTACTTTCTTCCTCGCCTGCCTGCAGGCTATATTGTGGACGATGACTTATATCAAAAAATATTTCTCATTGCGAGTGCAGCTTTATATCCCAAATTCACATTGTTAAAACAGAATTCTGCGTATTTCGTACCTATGGATACCGACGATATTCATACGCAACGCGCTTTGTTTTTCCCATGGCAACAAGGGATATCAGAACGCTTAGTGATTTCTGATTTAGATCGTTTTACGTCGTCTCTAACGAATCAACAAATTCCGATCATGAAACAATTAACTTTAAACTATCAAAACATTACATCTATAGCGATCGCAGGTAATTCAGGCAGTGGTAAATCTTATATGCTGACGTACTTACTAAGTGTATTAAAACCGATATCAGAACTCATTATTGTTGACCCTAAGTTTGATACACCGAGCCGTTGGGCACGTATTCATGATATTACTGTGATTCACCCTCATCAAAATCGATCTAAGTCTGATTTTTTATCTGAAATTAATGAAAACTTAAGTCATTGCCTTCAAGTTATTCAACAACGACAAACCATTCTTTATGACGATCCAGACTATCAATTTGATCACCTAACCATTGTGATTGATGAAGTGCTCGCTTTAGCTGAAGGTGTGAATAAGACCATTAAAGACGCGTTCTTTTCATTACTATCTCAAATTGCTTTATTAGGTCGTGCCACCAAAGTTCATTTATTACTGGTGTCTCAACGATTTGATCATCAAACCATCCCGGTTTCCGTTAGAGAACAACTCAATGTGCTGATTCAAATCGGTAATATTAATAAAAAAACCACACAATTTTTATTCCCCGATTTAGATCCAGAAGGTATTGTGATACCCATTGGTAAAGGGACAGGTCTAATCCAAGTGATTGATAGTGAATCTCCCTATCAAGTCTTACCCTTGTTATGTCCGACTTACTATACGAAAGCAGGTGTATTGTGATGAGGAAAACCTATTTCATGCGTGTGTATGATATTATCATTTACTTGTTCCTGTTCGCTATTTTGACAGTTATGGTTAGTAAACTCTTTGTCCTATTAAACTTTATTGTGTCTCAAATTGATATTATCGATACGCGAAACGTCACACACTATATCACAATCATTTCAAATGGTGTATATCAACTTACATTTTACTTATTAGTCTTAGCATTGATGTTAATAGTTATCGATTTAATGATTCGTTTATTGAAAGATCAACTCACGAATCATATCAAATCTGTTTATCACACAATGGTTTTACGACATTATCTTAAACAAGATGTTGACACAGACACGACTCAGGATTGGCAAAATAACGGCAAAAGTAAAACAAATTCTGTCCAGCAATACTTTAATAAAATGGTTGGAAAATCGCTCGTTGATGTTCGTCAAAATGAAGTCCG
The DNA here is from genome assembly GCF_038008285.1 of Staphylococcus sp. FSL K6-0223. NCBI lineage: Bacteria > Bacillati > Bacillota > Bacilli > Caryophanales > Staphylococcaceae > Staphylococcus > Staphylococcus sp. FSL K6-0223. Next base: position 1,779 of record NZ_JBBOYX010000006.1, on the reverse strand, counting down.
TGTGGCAATTAAAATTCCCCGGAAACAGCAAGCTCACGATATATTAAAAAAGATTGAACCTCAAATTCATGAAGAAATTACACATATGCACCCGAATTATTACTTTTCAAAACCTCAACGTCATCATCGTTATCTATGGTTTGCAGGCCACAAACGTTAAGATACACATGCGTTGTGGTACACGAAGTGATAAACACAACGCATGTGTATCTTAACAGTGCCATGGGGTTACTACGACCCCCCATGGCATCATTAATCAATAATCACAGAAAGGATGTCCATGATGACGAAAGATAAGCGTTCGAATAAGTGGGCTTTTTTAATATATGAAGAAAGCACGCCATCTAACTATCAAGATATTTTGGAACAGATGCATATTCCTTATATTTTAAGCCCGTGGCACAATCAAGATATAGATCAATCAACGGGATTAATCAAAAAATCACATAAACACGGTGCTTTATTCTTTGATTCTTTAAAAAGTTATTCTCAAGTCTCTGAACTACTTCAACAACACTTAAATACACCGAGGCATATTGAAATTATTATGTCTCCTAAGGGCATGTTTGATTATTTTATTCATGCCTCTAATTCAGATAAAACGCTTTATGATATCAATGATATTGAAAGTGGTTGTGGTTTTGACTTAAACCAATTTTTATTAGATCAAGGTCAGTCCGAAGTGTTTAATAACATTATTGATATGATTGAAAATCACAATTTTATAGAATTTCAAGATCTAGTGATGTATGCGCGACAACATCATCCATCTTATTTAAATTTGATTATCCAACGGACGTATTTTTTTGCGAAATATTTAGATTCAAGGCGACATACGTTCAATCATAAATAGTGTGATGTGTCGAATATATGGTTTTGTGGCGCGTTTTGACGTCGCATATTTAAGGAATGCATTTCTTCGAGTTCTGTTTTAATTGAACGCATTAAATAACCTTGCATGGCTTCGACACTTTCGCTTTTTTGAATTAATGTTGCTTTAAAACGTTTGAGCACATTAATCATCTCAAACTCAATATCTTCTAACATGTATACTGTATTCTTTTCATTATTAAATGATGATTTAGCTTTAAGTATGACACTTTTAATAATTTGTATTTCATCAACTTCAAAGTTATTTAAATAGGTTTGAAGTTGATCGGGAATTTCTTGAAGTAAATGATATTTTAAGGCATTATTATCAAATTCATTAGATTGATGATTTGGATGATTCGAATGAGAAGTATTAGGGTTGGCTATATGTTCACTATCATTCATATCATACGTATCATTATTCTCAGTTTCTTTATTCTCAGTATCATTAATATCAGTATCATTAGACTTACAAATTGTTAGTTCTTGAACTATATTTTCGTTAGTTCTTGAACTAATAATTTGTTTGTTCTGGAACTTACGATTTGTTAGTTCCTTGTCATAACTAGGTTCTAAAAGGTATATTTTGTTAGGTCTATTTAGTCCTTGTCTTTCATTTATAATTAAATTGAATTTTTCTAGCTCTTTTTTCAATTTGATAATTTTAGGTTCTCCGTATTGTAAAATGGAACATAATTGTTTATTTGTATATAGTAGATATATATTATTTTCTTCATCAATCCAGTTATTGATTTTGGATAATTCAAAACGATCTTTTAATAGAGCATACATAACCTTTGCGTCAGTTGTCATTTTAGAAAAATGACCATCTTCAAATAAAAATTTTGGGAGTTGGTAAAAACGAGATGTTTCAAATTCACTAGCAGAAATTTTTTTGAATTTTGACAT
>NZ_JBBOYX010000005.1:0-44601 GCF_038008285.1 Staphylococcus sp. FSL K6-0223 | reverse complement strand
GACAGTTGATTTTTAACAAACTATAAAATGGCTTAACTACGCTGTTTTTAGCATTTTGTTTTATAAATAAACCTAAGTAAATATAACTATTTTGACACGTATTTGACACGTAATAAAATAACCACGCCTTTTATTGACGTGGTTGGGAAATATAATTTATTAGAAAATAAATGTCACTAATCATAACGATTATTTTAATACTAGGTATATTATACCATAATTATTACGCATTTTATTTCATTTTGTAACTAATATTATTAAAGTAACTTTCTAATAAAAATAAGACCACCTTGTAAGGCAGTCTTATTTATTGAATCAAGCTTAATATAAAAATATACTTTATTGGGATCAACATTTTTACTATAGGGGAATTAAACTTGACAAATAAATATAAAATTTTTAGGGAGTAATAGGTATGAATCATGAAGTTCGTAATTAACATAATAACACAATACTTTAGTTTTTCAAATAAAAAACGCTACGGTTTATTTTAAAACCGTAGCGCAAGTTAAATTATATAAAATTCAACAATCACACTGAAAAAGGTTATAACAACCTAGTAATCATTATACCAAATTTTATTATCTATTCAACCATAACAATTTATGATTTTGCTATTTGTAGTGTTTAAATGTGTTCTCTTCACTATCTAATTCAGCGATACGAATGTTGTTATTAATCAATTTCATTATAACGTTTTTTAGAATATTCATATAGCTTTTCGGTAGTGTTTAATGTCAAATTGTCAACATCGCGCTTACCCTGTCTTAATTGTGAAATAACGTATTGTGATACACCAGTTTCTTTATGGATTTGATATCCCGTTATATTACTTTCGATCAATTCGATTATTTTCGTTTTATATTCACTCATTTTATCTACGTCCGTTCTTCTTATCTAAATAATAAAAATGTGTTTTTCTTCCTATAAATAGCAACAATGGTAGGCTTAATATAAACAACGATAAATACATTTGCCCTGTCATAATTGAAAACCTCCATAATTTATTATATACTTCAAGTGTAGGGAGGAGCCCTAAGGCTCCAGTTGATTACTTGTCTTAATTATCTTTAGTGATGTTTAGATAATTTAGATGCCATATTCTTAGCTGTTTTATAAGCGCTGGAAGGACTAGTATCAGTAATGATATTGGTTGTTCTAGCGCTTTTTCTATCAAGTAAACCAAGGTTTTAACCTCCCTTCACTTGAAGTTCGTAAGTCATCAACAACTTACAAATATAATTATACTACACAGTTGTTTATATAACAAGTGTTTTTTCTTAAACTTTTACATAAAAAAACAGGGCAGTCGCTAGGACTACCCTTGTATAATGACGTGGTAATTTTATTATATCACAATCATTTAATTGTCCCCCACAATTTACCTAAACTATCATCCGTTTTATTCCATGTACTTATAGGTAACCAAATATCTGTACCATCATAAGCAGTGTAAGAAAGCCATCTAAAGCCGTCTTGGAGACATTCTGTATCGAAAATTATACTCTGACCAGCTTGTAAAACTCCTGATTGTGGACACGTAGTAAATGGACCAACACGTCTTGTGATAATTGCAGTATTAGGAGTAAATGTACCTTTTTCTGATTTGTAATAAGTTCCATATTTATTTACTTTCCAACCGTTCATATCTCGTCTGTTAGCAGGAGTAGAAGCACTGCCAGGTTTGTTTTTCACTGTGGTAATCTTAGGTGTATCACCTTTCATATACGCCCTAATTTGTTTAATGAAGTAATCTTTTAACTTAAGTTGTGTCGCTTTAGTCCATGCTTGTTTTGTTGGATCAATACCAGTATGCAATTTAGCTGAACGATGAGGACAAGCTGTATAACTAAATTCGTTGTGTAAACGAACAGTATTTCTGTTAGCTGGTAACCCCCACTTTTTAAGTTTATGCGCTGCAAATTTAAGAGCTGTTTGTTCATTTTTAAGGAAATCTTTATCACTTACATACATTGATTGATTAACTTCAATTCCATAAGTTTCAAAATTACCTGAACCTGGTTGAACGCCATCAGAAACATGCCAAGCAATTCTATCTTCTGATATAGCTTCCCAAATACCGTTTCTATCAGCGTATGCATGAGCTATACCTCTCGCTAATCTATTGTAATCAGCGTTTACTAGATTGTTATAGTATTGTTTTGAGTTCATGGTACCAGCATCGTTATGAATAACTACAGCTTTAGGTTTACGACCTCTTTTAGTCATAGTCCAACCTTTTATATGATTAGTGTTAACTTTGATGCTACTGCTTTTCTTAATTGACTGTTTAGGAGCTGATTTTACATCTTTCTTAGGTTCTTCTATTTCTTTCGCTACCGGTGGAACTATAAAATGTGTTAAACCATAATAGTTATCCCATCGTAAGCTAGGTTTTTTATTAGCCCAACCATTCCAATTTTGTTCTAAAATTTGGAAGCTGGTCGTATTACCGCCATTGTATACAATACCTATATGTCCATATTGAGCATACGTGCCACTTGTAAATACTGCAATCCAACCCTTTTTAGGTATTGTAGATGGCTTGTTCTCTACAATTTTCCAACCTTCAGGGAATTTGTTGTTAGGGAAATCTTTAGCGTTCCCCCATGCTCTATACTTATTATCAGTTAGCCATAATATATAGTCCGTAGGTAAATCGGCACATTGCGCGTGATAAGATCTATCTACGTCAATTGCTCCTGGTTCCATAGCACCAAAGGAAGCGTCATAACTCGTCCAACGTTTAACTCTGTATGGACTATCTACTACACCGTTTTTATAATCTCTTAAACGTTTATTGATTTGAGATTGTGTTTTCATCTGGAGCTCCTCCTCCACCATTATCAAATTCGAATTCTTCTTCATCAGAATCGTCAGTAAACGGTTCGTTAGTGTCGAAAACTTCAGGTTTCACTGCGCCTGACTCACTTTTAAACTGTACTGGGTGTGTTTCTTCATTTCGTGGTGCATTTAAATCTAGGTCTATACCCGCGTCTGACACACCTTTAGTGTTTGGATTAGTAATAATGCCTAAACCTGCTAAAAGCGTTAGAATAGTGCCTAAAATGCCACTGACGCTTTCTAATTGATGTGATAAATCAACACCAAAAATTTCACTAACTTGTTTGATAAGCAATAATACTGTCCCTACTAAACTTGAAACAATTGCACCGTTTTTTAGTCTGTTAGACCAATTTATTTTCATCTCATTACCTCCATAAAAAAACCGGCATCTAAGCCGGTTAAATGTTATTTACTTTCAAAGAATAGTTTTTTATCTTCAATTGGGTGATCGTTATAAATGTATTTAGCTTCTAGTGTTCCAGTAGATGTTTTAGCTAACATTTCGCAAATATCCACATTATTTGTAATGTTGTCTAATTTAGGCAAGGTTATCACTGTATCTTCTTCATCTTCATGAATCGTAACAGTTGCATTGACTTGGAATTGAGTTGGTTTAGGCGTTGCGGTATCTGAACAAAATTCTAAAAACTTATCTACATTGAATATTTTTCTATTAGGTAAGTCAAATATATAATTATTAAAAGCGACTTCAAAAGAGCCTTTCATGTACTCATCTAATTCATTGCCGTCAGTGAATACTGCAAGTCTAATTGGCGTTGTTGGAACATCTAAATTTTCTAACAACCAATAATCAAGTGTTTTTTTGTTAGATAGATAGTCCTCTTTCATAATTTTTACTACTTCTTCAGCTACTGGTTTAGCTAAAAGCTCAATCCATGTGTTCGTTTCTTTATCAAAAATTTTAGGTATCGCTTGCATTATTCTTGACCTCCATTTGTATCAATCCAAATTTTATTCGTATCTTCAGGTGCTTTGTCACTGACCACAAAGTCAGATGAATCTCCTTTTACTTCTGTTTGTTTTAAATATCCGTGTTGTATAGCATATTCAGTCAACTCTTTCCAAAGGTCGTGAGTTTCAACATTTATGAACCCCATGCCTATAGCACTCTCCTCAACTTGTATTTTTGTTTTACTATCACTAGGGAAACAATATTGGTTATCAACCCATATTTCTAATGTGTAGACGTCTGAAGGTAGAATTTTATCAATCACTAAATCGACTACATAGCTAGATTTTTCTTTATTGACTTTTGTTTCATAGATGTATTGAACACCTTTAGAGTTGATCAGATAAGCCTTTGCAGGTTTATCTTTAATTTCTAAGTCATCATCATTTGAATCAGTTAAAATGTAACGCATAATAGATAAGTCACCTTGCTTAATGCGATTACCATCGTTTGAATCATTTAAATTAAGTACATTTGTTAACATATAATACCTCCATGATAAAAAACCAACCTTAATAGGCTGGTTTATACATGTGCTTTTTCTGGGTCATAGTCGACGCCAGTCATTTCTTTATATTCCTCTGGTGTTACAAATCCTCTTTTAACAAATAATGCAAATTGTTCATTTGTATAGAAACCCATTTTATAGTATCTAATGCCGATATTACGCATTAACAGACCCTCCCATGATTGTTAGTGTTAAATTTGCGACATCTTCTTGTGTTGCTTTAAGTTCTTCTTGTGTTTGTAACAATTCGAGTGATAAATCGGCGATCAATTCATCTTTATTGTTGTCTGGTTCTTCTTTTTTAGGTTGCTCATCATCTTCAATTTGTTGTTTTTTCCATTCCTCGTATGGTGTACCAACCCATTCGCCACCGTCAAATTTAACCGGCAAATATAAATTGCTTGGTGGCATAATATCTGTATATAAATCTTTGTCGTAACCTTCTTTACTTTCATCTATAAGAAAGGGTTTACCATCTCTTTTTCTAAAGATTTGTATCATTTTTCGTCCTCCTAAACCATATAAGTTAGATTAATCATATAAGTGCTTTCCGAATCTAAAGCACCTATAACTTTCATAGTACCGTCACTAGCCAAATATGCTGCCGCACTGTTTGTTCCTATTCTTTGATTTAATTTATATTCAATATTTCTGACTGGTGTAATGTCAGAAGGCATTTGAGCGAACACTAAGCCTGTAGATAAATTTTTGATGTTACCAATGATTTGGACTGTCTTGTTATCTCCATTCTTTCTAACTCTATATGAAACCGGTAAATATACGTTACTATATACATCAGGAGTTGCACCGTTAACTAGAGGTAATGGAACCCAACCTGTGTCAGTTGATGGTTGGTTAATATAACGCCATTCTGACAAACCGTTATAAGTTACTCTTTGTAATAATTGACTAGAATTATAAGGTTGGAAATATATTGTAGATAGTTGAGAGTCTGACCAAACCAATTTAAAAAGCCAACCATTTGTAGAACTTACGTCAGTTGGCAAACCAGTCGTTTTGGTTATATAACGTATCCCTGGAGGTATCTTTTTAATTTCGTCTTCATTGTTTAAATTTATCGTTGTATATCCTTTGGAAAAGTTAGTCCCATCATCGTTTGTCAGTTTGTATTTTTGACCTTGTGGATTAACAGCAACCCAGCCCCTGTCGTCACCGTCTGTGTGAATTGTTTTAGACCAAATATCATTTTGATAATTGTGGATAAGAATAATATGCTTTCTTCCACTCTGTCCTTTTGTAACATTAATTTCTGCTATATACCCCGCACCGCTTGGATCAGCAGGGGCATTTACAGATTTATAGTCGCTTGGTATGGAACATTCATATAATCCAGGTTCAAGTGTTTCTATAGGTTGAGACAAAGTGCCAAGCCATTTTCTAGTTCCATCACTATTTGTAAATTGATATTGTTGCCAATTACTAAAGTCAGGTAGTTTAGGTGTAATTTCAGCTTTTTGTTCTTCTGTAAGACTTTCAAAGTCAAACGACTTTCCATCTGAACCATCTTGTCCGTCAACACCATCTTTCCCATCTCGTCCTGGTGGACCTTGAGGTCCTGGATTACCATTTATACCATCGATACCATTAATGCCATTTTTACCATCTTTACCGTCTTGTCCTGCTGGACCTTGTTCTCCAGTATCTCCTTTAGGTCCTTTGAAGATATCTACATTGTCTTTCATTACTTTTTCTACGATATCATCTAGTAATTCCACACGTATTTCTTTGCCTACACTTTTAGTTATACCGCTGTCGTTAACAGTAAAATAAAAGTTAGCAACATGTGTGCTATCGTTATTTTCAGGATTTTCTAAGAATAATTTACATTGCATTTGCCCTACATGTTTAGTGATATATTCAGGGATAATATATCTTACAAAGCCTTCTTCAGCTTTAACTATTTCTAATGGCTCATTAGTGAATATAGAACCATCTTGGGCAAAAACATGTAATACAGGTTCGAACTTCGTCTGATTAAAATTCACAGAGATGTATTCTTGATTTTCATTAATAATGTTCTTTTTCTTAATATGGATATCAATAACAGATGTCTTGTTATCCATTGTGTACAAATTAACGTTTATGCTGCCTAAATCAACGCCATTTTCATTGATGATTGTATTAACTATACCGGTTTTGTACGTTTCCATAAAAACACCTCTCCAACAATAAATTTAGGGATAAGAGCTGTCAGCCTTATCCCTATTTATATCTATCTCTAATGAAATAGACACCTTTTATACCGATTTTGTCATATAGATTTTTTATAGTTGTCGCTTGAACTTGTGCCCAGCGTACATCAGTTGCATATTGATGATTACCTGGATGTCTAGGGTTCCAACGCATACGATAAAGTGTATTTTGGCCTTTGCTAATAAAACCTTGTCTTACAAACTTAGCGCCACCAATAATACCTTTAGCGGGAGTAGTCCACCCTCTATTTCTAGCGTAAGGTATTGCGTTATTAGGGTTCCAATCGTACGCTCCTATACCGAAGTAGTTATAAACACCAGCACGACCACTTGAGAAGTAAGATGTGCCATAACCACTCTCAAGGAAGGCATGTGCAATTAAGTATATTTCATTAAGGTTATACTTCTTACAAGCATAAGCAACTGCTTTACCTTGCCCGGATAAAGAACCTTTACCACGCAATATCTTATTAAGTGCTGAAACTGAAACGCCTTGATATTTACCAAGATTGAGCATTTGATATTTTTGAGTTTTACTATTCCAAATCTTAAGCGAATTCATAGCATTAAGTGTTGCCGAGTAACTTGCGCCATACCAACCGTTACCGTAGTTAATTTGAGGAGATTTAGTCATTTGGATAGCTACCGCTCTCTTGAATGAGTAAGCACTTCTTGAAACAACCACAGTAGGCTCTTTGCTTCCTTTTTTGTTGGTCGTTGTAGTTGTATTCTTTTTAACACTAGATGCTGGAACTGTAACTTTAATAGTTTTAGTCTTAACTTTATCTTTAGGAATTTCAGAAAGTAACTTCTTACTGTTTTTATATAGATATAGTAATCCATTGATTGTTTTGTCTATGTTTTTCTTAGGCGGCAATCCATTGAGTGATATATCCCAATCTCCATGCTCGTATACGCTTCGCCAAATATTAGATGTGTCAACTTCAATAGAAGATGGCTTGACTGGTATACCTTGATATTTCATTCTTAACACTGTTTGCAGCATTGTGTGTATCTCGTTGACAATAAAATCATCTTTACTTGCTGATAAATCTTGACACACTTCAATAACGATATTATCAGGGTGACTAGGTACTTCGTACATTTCTAATCTGGTCTGCCATATATGGTTTCTATCTACGAAATAGTGAGGATACTCTTTATCAGTAAGGTATTTTTCTCTATCAAAGTATAGGTCGAGGACTGAACACATTGTATTTGCGTTTCTTATAGTCACCTTTTTAGGGTTATGACCTCTATCTTTACCTTGGACAATATCGTGCAGGATAAATTCAGGATAAGTTGGTTCGCCATCATCTATAGTGAAATTGATATGTTTTTGTTTCTTTTTGATTGTGACTGTTTTATTATTGTCTGTTGTCGTATTACTTGAACTACTTGAGCTATCGCTAGGTTTAGGAGGGTTTTTCTCAGCTTTGTATGGCGGTCTAATAAAATAGATGTTCCCGCCGTTACCGTTATAGTTATGATTAACAAATGCTGCTCTTGATCCACTCCATTGGTTTGCATGGTACCAGTTTTGGTCTACCGTTCGGAAGGTGTTTTTATCACTAGGACCTACAACTATTGCAGTATGTCCGGAACGACCATAAGTCCAACAAACTATATCCCCGGGCTTTGGAATGAAACTAGATGTATTTCTATAAATTTTCCACGATCTATTAGGGTATTGACTACGATTTGCCATAGCGTTTGCATTTCCCCAAGTTCTAAAATGCCAATATCTTTGAAAAATATAGTTAGGTAGATCCCACAACATTGTTACGATAGTATTCGCTACTTACTACCTTCTTCATATTTCTATGAATGTTCAGACTATATCATCAACCCAATAGGTTGCTCCCCGTTTCCACTCGCTTGAGCGTACGTCTTTCGACTAGTCGTTGCACGTTTCCTTTAAGGACTTCGCTCATGATTGTCCTCGTCTTTACGTTAGGAGTTCCCATGAATTAGAGGAGTTTTCATTAATGATTACTCACTAATGGTGCTGAAATTTAACACTGGAAACCATACCAACCGTCAATGTCGACACCTTTATGATTTTTAGCCATCCATTTAGCCCAATCTACAACTTGCGAGGCTGTTGGTTTTCCGCTTTTAGGTAGTATAGCCATTCACACACCTACTTTCTTCAATCAAAATAAAAAGCCAACACCGAAGTGTCAGCTTAAAATATTACGGAGGCTAAACCGAATGCTGCTGCAATAATTGCACAACCACCACTAATTAACGCAACAACAACTTGTACATTTCCTTTTTGTTTGTCGGAAATTGATTTATTGATGTTTTTTAATTGAGTATCATGTGAACGAACGGTGTATTGTACGTCTTTAAATTCATCGCCAAACCTTTCGACAACATCACTGATTTTTTCTAAGTGTTTTTCTTGTCGTTCTTGAGATTCAAATTGTTTTTCTTGCAGTCCTGTTTGTCGTTCTATCTTCGAATTTAAAGAATTGTAGGCCTCTAGATGTTTTCTGTCGTTTTCGTTGATCCGTTCATAAATCTTACCGGTGTTGTGTAACCACTCGCTACGCAATACATATTTATCTTCTTTTTCCGACAATCTCCACACCCCCATAGAATCCTATAATTCCACAAATCATAGTGAAAGTAGAAAATTGCAAAGGAGAAAGCCAATTAATAGCATGAAACATACTTGCTGACGTCATTAGAAAATAGAAAATCGCGTTACCCCAGCCCCCAATGCAAATTAGGTAATTAAACACATTGTTCATCTTTTGCGTTGGCAAAAAGAAAGGTGCAACAATTATAAAAACACTAAACATCATTGCAAGTACGCCCCAAATCCAAATAGGCATAATGTGGTGTAGTGCTAAATAAAAATCGCTGTCTCTAATAACAGCTTCTTGTTCTCTTGTCCAAAAGAAGCCTCTTTCAAACATTAGAACGCCAAAACCTAAAACCATTAAAAAGGTTAACGAATAAGTTATTGAGTTTTTATTCATTATAACTTACCTCCTAAACAACTGGATTAGATCCTGGAATAACTACACCTTTTGTAGCGTCATACCAAGAACCCCATCTTGTAGTTTCGCCCATCATATTACGAGAGTATATTCTGTGTCTGTTGTAAGGCATAAACAATACTTTTTTGAATGTGTCACTTCTTGCAATAACGATAGCATAGCCGCTTTGATTATCGGGATCTGGAGAATTTGTAGGGTTGTAAAGGTAGTAAAAACCAGTTTTATCAATTTTGTCCATAGTAGATAAGTCAACATTATCTAACCTAATAGCAAAACCTTCGGCTTCTGTAAGTGCTGATAATTGGCCTGTAGCGCTCTTTATAGCTTCATTAACTTTGTTTTGTATTAATTCATCTAAACCATCAGAAAGCGTCTTAAATTCATCTTCGTTTGCCTTCTTAGATAACTGCTGATTAACTTCATCTTTTTTAGCGTAGTTGATAAGGTGCTCGTCTAAGTTTTCTTCTGTTATAACTCCTTCAGTTGCCGAGTTTAGTCGTTCATTGACCTCTAAAATTTTATCGTTAATATTATTTAGATGGTCTGTTAACTCTGTTTCTGTTTGTTTTGCGAAACCTTCCATTTGTTCTCGCAAATCTTTAACTTGTTTAACAAATTCTGTCTTTTGAGTATTTACAAAATTCATGAATTCATCTTCAGCATTTTGAACGTTTTCTAATTCTTTTGATACAGTATCAATTCTGTCTTTTACTAAATCAACAAGATCATCAATCTCTCTAATATATCTGATTTTAATATCAGCATCTATTTGATTAATTAATGCATCTTTTACGTAAAATCGAAACTCGTTAAGTACAACTGTGTCTTTACGTCCAACTGCTTTGATGTAAATTTGACCAGTCACATGAGTGTCGGTAGAAGCTTTTAGAAAATTACTGTCTAAAGTTAAACGTATAATGCCTTTCATAGGATTAACATATTCAACTTTAACCCTTCCGGTTGAAGAACCGTTATCGGAAACAAAATAAGCTGTTATCTCAGTGTTAGCTTCGCTAATCTCTAGGGGATAACTTTCCCCGTTTATTTCTCTACGCACTTGAAAGGTTAATACCGCAGTATTTATATCCATATTATAAAAACCGATACCTTCGTCAGATATCGGTTTTAAATAAGGTTCATCGACAGTCGTTATTCTTGCTTCTTTGTAAAATCCATCCATTATGAAGCCTCCTTATTTTTTCTTTTTAGTTTTATGAATAATTTTGTTTGTCTTAGTATATGCGCTTGGCTTATCAGGATAAACTTGATGGAATGTTTTTTCTTTTTGGTTACCATAACCACCAGATTTAAGAATTTGAACTGCTGTGTGTGTATGTGATGGTGTGAAAGTGAGGTTGATAATCATGTTTCTAACTTTAGCTACACCTTTTGTTCTTAAAATATCTACAACCCCCATCACTTCATTAGATCTGTGAACTTTAGCTGGACTTGTTGTAGAATATTGAACTGGTGCGATAGCATGTAATGGTATAGTATGCCAGCCTTTTTTAACCGGCATTCTAACTCTGTATAAGTGACGTCTTCTACTTTTCCCGTTACCGCTGTACGAATGATAGTTTTGTACTACATAAGGTGCTACAGCTATCGTTGTATCTCTATCAACTTCAACAGTAATAGAACCATTTAACTCTACAAAACCATTAGCTGTGACTTGGAAACGTTGTTGTGTCATTAACATACGTTGATAATCTTTTTTAGCGATAAGAGAAAAGGGTTTAGTATCTTTTTTATCAAATCTACTACTATAAACTAATGACTTAACAATAGGTTGATTTGCAATTCTGCCTTCTTTGTTAGTGTCTAGTTTTGATAGTTTGGAGATAATATTTCCTAAGTAATAAACTGAACGCCACATCTCTTGAGCGCCTCTAGGTTTTCCAGCTCTGCCTTCGTACACTTCAGGTAAGAAAGAGGTTGTACCATGATTAATGCCTACCCAGTTACTAAAAGAAGCTAAGGTACTTGAACCCCATGTGACATAATCTCCATGATCTGAAATTTCAGATAGTAATTCAGTCATTACATTGTTAGGTTGGTTAGCGAAACGTGGATAGAATAAGCAATAGTCACTTACCTGAGAAACGATGTTATGACAATCTACGTGAGCAGTAATATCACCTAAACTTTCCACTAGCGCTTTCATATTTCTACTTTCTCTCTCACTAAACGGCTTAGACCCTTTGTAGTTTTTACCAGTAGAACGTGTACCACTACCATTTGACCAATGATAGTCAAAGTTACGATTTAAATCGACGTTATTAACATTTTCACGTTCTCGATTAGCAAAGCCCCAAGGGTTAACAATAGGAACAATAACCACTCTAACGTTTTTACGTATATAAGCAAGTTGTGAATACTTGTTCCATTCATTGACAACTAAATCCATAAAGCGACTTAAAGCATAAAATGCGCTGTATTCATTCCCGTGTATACACGATGTGATGAGTAAGGTTTTTGTATAGTTTTGAGGTTTGAAATCATAAGCATAAACATTATACTGGTTACTTTGGTCTTTACCTACATATTTTTTCGTAACATACTTGTTGTCAACAAATTTGTCGTAAAACACTTTTCTGTTGTCATCGGGATCGTTATTATTAGGTGTTTCATTAACACCTTGTTCTGCGCTAGCGATAAATGGTGGAGTAAATAGATAAGTAGCGTCATCAGCCACATTCAGTTCTTTATCTATTTTTTCATCTATTCTAGTGAAATCATGTCTTAGTCTTTCTGAAAGTATAGGGAAATTTTGAGCGTCAATTGATGTACGACTATCTCTCACTTCTTGAAGCCCATTACCGATAGTCCCTAAAACTAAGTTTCTTATTCGTTTACTTTGATAACCTAACTCTTGACCTACAGTAACATTAGGTCCAGTAGGCAATGTATATACAATTTGTTCAGCGTTATGTGCTCGCTTTTCAGTTTTTCCATGCTTTTCTAATATTTCTTCGATATTAGTAAGCATATCTCTTATAGCAATGTAATTGAGTTCATTTTCTCTAACATAACGTGCACTAAATAAAGTATCTAGTTTTGTGTAGATAGTCTTTCGCATTGCTACGCCTCCTTAACTTGTAGTTTTCCTTCTTTATCTATTGTAATATTGTAATACTTACCATCTTCACCTTGCATTTTGAGACGATTATAATGAAGTCTATCAACTTTCCTTTTATCATTATTACTCATCAGTCCAGACACTTTATCTGTTGCTTTTGGTATTACGTATTTGTTAAATCCACTTTTAGCACTTGCGATAACTTGCCATGTCTTACCACGATCATGAGACACTCGAAATTTACCATTTCTGTTGTATTCTAGTATGTGGTCTTTTTCTACAATTGCTCTTATTCCATTAGCGTTTCCATGCAATGCTTTGTTAGAGTCAATGGACTTCCTTGTAGAAGTGATAGCTGCGTTTGCTTTTGCGTATGTTGTTCGATATGAATTAGCAAATCCTCCACCTAAACCACCTACAACTTGTGCTGCTTGACTAATTCGTTCTAAATAGCGGTTGTGACGGTTGAAATCTCCTAAAGTTACGTCTTGTTTTACTATCTTATTTTCAGCGTCTCTAATGGTCTTAACTTCAACTATTCTCATAAACTCATTGATGCCAAGTGTAGAGTGCTTAACTTTTACAATGTCTGCAACTCTAGGAACTGCATTAGGATAATGTTTTCGCAAGGCTATAAAATCCAAAGTTAAAGAGCGTTTTATAGATGCATTAATAACAGCTTGCAATCTAGCTCGCATAATATCAGGATCAGTAATTGAACCATCTTTAACAGGTGGTGCATCAAATCTACCGTAATCTTTCATATTAGGGTGCTCAAATTCAACAATAAGACCTGCACCGTCTAAACCTTCTTCATCAGTATAAGAACCGTACCCTTTAACATAGGTATACATCTGACCACTATCTTCTTCTAATTTCATATTGTTTGCGTTAATTTCATTATCAATATGATAAGTTGCTTGTTTCTCTAAATACGGGGTGAATTTAAAAGTATACGTGTTTGTTTTGTAATCATGATGTATATCAAACTCTAAATCCCATGCTTCTAATCCTTTTTTTAATAAATCCTCAACACTTTCTCCTTCGCCAGAATCTTTGATTTCAGAAACAAACAAATTGTCAGGCACTTTGAATTTAAGTCCAGTCCCTTTAAATATCTTTTCGAAAAAGTCGGGTGGTTTATGAGGGCCATCTATTTTGTCATACACTCTTTTTCTTTTGATAATATCAATCGGCTTTTCTCGAAGGGTTACACACACTTCTTGATTTCTACCATGTGTTTGTCTATCGATAATATAAGCAACGTATTCTCTCTTGTCATTAGGTCCTGTTAACTGCGTCAGTGTCCAGCGTTTATCAATACCTCGTATAACGTTATAGTTATATTTATCTTCAAGTAATTTGCATTGTACAACTGTTTCAGAACCTAACTTTGATGTTGTTGTAGTAGTGACATAAACTGGCTCGCCTATTCCTCTTATAGGGCTAAATAATACTGGCATTTAATAACCACCTACTTATAATAAAATTTCATATCAAAAGTTACTGACTTAACCTGTTGATTGAAAGCAAAATCATTCCAACCAGGATAGAATTTAGGTTGAGCGTTTGTACAACGATGATTAATTGGAGTGCCATTTCTCCACGTTTGAACTCCGTCATACACTATCTTGTCGCCTTTTTTTAAACTAATATTACTGATTTTCATATAATCAGATTTCCCCAACGTAAATTGGAAACTTTCTTTACTGCTTACACTTTTACCTAGAATGATTGTTACTTTTTTGTAAAGTTTAAATTCATTATTAGGAACATTTCCGTGATAATAAACACTATTATTCCAACAATTAGTAAAAGTATAAGTTCTCTTGTCACTTTCTTCGTCAAATGGAACTAGCATGTCATTAGACCACAGCGCTTTATTAGGCTTGTTTTCTAAGTCCGATGAAGTTCCTATACTTTCGGCAAATGGTATCTCAATCGTTTCGAAAACTAAATCAAAATTAATAACTTTATCCTTGTTTTCTGGAGTTATAACCGATGAGCATTTAACCTGATACTGTTTACCACTAGTGTAAAAATTATCATTCATCATATTATGATCAAATATTGGATAACCGTATTTGTCATATGATTGATAATCTTCTTCAGTAGGTTGTAAAAAACTGTAGTTATGTTCTTCTGCGTATCTAAGTTCTCTTATCCAAACGGGTTCGGTGTTAACAGTCAAATCATAAAATTTATCTCTTAATCTTGGTATATCATTAAGTTTCGTACTAACTACATAGCAGGGTACCGTAATTTTTCTTTTACGATACTGACTGCTAAGTAACATACGACCGCTTGTATTTTCTTTTGTTTCGTAGTTATCTTCAATCTCCGGACTTTCGATGACAATATCTTTCACTCGAAAACCGAAGTCAGACAACTTGTATTTAGTGCCATCTTTTTGCTTGATTTCTAAATCCATTGCCTGACCTCCTAGAATGTGAATGTTGCATCTCTATCTGCATTTTGTCCGTTGACAATATGAGTTAAAGCATCGTTGTTAACATCCATTTTTACAGTTACAACACGTTGTGATGGATTTGTTTTATATTCGTGAGTATGAGTGATATTAGCATTAGCTGATGCACTCGCGTTTTTGATATCTCCTTGAATATCTGGAACTTTAAGATTACTGTTTTTCAAAGTGCTTCTAACATCGCCTAATACGTCTGAAGGATTAACAGCATTCTTAACTGCTTTTATTGCACTGGATCCCAAACCTCCTGCAATGTTTGCAACTGATTTCTTTTTATCATCAATACCGATTTTGAAACCTTCTCCAAAATCTCCACCAATTCCCATCATAACTCTTGAAGGAGAATGTGAGTTGAGAACGCTTCTGACAGCGTTGATTGCTGAACTTGCAACATTTTTAGCAGCGTCCACGACAGCATGAGCAGCATTTTTAATACCGTTAACCATTCCCATGATTAAATCTCTACCAGCGCTTGTAAAGTTACCTACAAAGTTTCTGACCGCATTTACTGCATTAGTCACACCATTTCTAACATTATTCACAACATTATGCATACCATTAATAACTGCGTTAACAATACCACGCATAGCTGAACCTATAGAACTAAGCATATTCATAAATCCGCTAACTGCTGCATGAACAGCACCCATTACAGCATTTATAATTGTGCTTTTAATTAAATTCCATAAAGAATTTATTAAAGAAGAAATTGAAGTCATAATAGAACTTGTAATAGCGCTTAATCTCGACCAATTTCCAGTAACGATACCAACGATAATCGCAGACACAACTTGTATAATTCCTTTGATAACATTCCATATAGTAGAGACTATGGTAGAAATAACACCAAATATAGTAGAAGTTACAGTTGAAATCGTTGTCCAAGCTGTTGTAACGATAGTAACGATGATGTTAACAATAGTCATGACCACAGTTGATATTGCAGTCCAAACAGTTTGTGCAATAGTAACAAGAACTGTCCAAATCGTTTGTGTGACTGTAACAATAGCAGTCCAAACCGTAGTAACAATTGTAACTAAAGTTGAAATTATGGTAGTTATCACTGTGACAATGGTAGTCCAAATAGTTTGTGCTATTGTAACTAGGGTCGTCCAAATTGTCTGCGCTACAGTTACGATTGTCGTCCAAATGGTAGATAGAATTGTAACTAAAGTAGTGACTACGGTTGTGATTACCGTGACGATGGCATTCCAAATAGTTTGCGCTACTGTAGTAAGTATGCTCCATTGCATTTGAGCCATACTAACGATAGATGTCCATAGATTAGCTAAGAACGAGACTAAACCAGTAACTACAGTTTTAACAACATTAACAATGGCATTCCAAATTGCACCTGCTATGCTAGCTAACGGACCAAATATTGTGCTAAATCCATCTACTATGTTTTGCCATGATTGTTTTAAGTAATCTCCTAAAATGCCCCAAATATTCTTAGCCATTTCAACGATAGCTTTCCAGATTTCAGCACCTGCTTTAGAAATCGTTTGCCAAGCACCGCGCCAATCTCCAGATAATAACTGAAGAAATGCAGTTATAGTGCCAAGAATGACTTCCATCGCAATTTTAATAACTGCCTTTATAATTTCCCAAGCTACCTTAACCACTGCAACAACAGTATTAAATGCTTGTTTAATCATTGGTGCAATAACTGTAACTGCTGCTTCTACAATTGAAACGATATCATTCCAAGTTTGTTGGAAAATAGGTGCTAATGGCGCTAATATTTCTTGAGCACGTCCTAATAGGTCTCCTAAGAAACCAATCACAGCTTGTATTGCTGAACCAACAGCACTTTTAATAGCGTTCCATGCTCCTATTACTGCATTACGTAATACCGATGATGAGTTCCAAAGCGCTACAAATATTGCGATTACTGCAGCAACCAAACCAATAATAATGCCAACTGGACCAGTTAGAAATGCAAATGCTGCGCCTATACCTTCGACAGCTCCTGTTATAATGCTAGCTATGCCGCTAAAACCACCTAATAATTCGAATAATGGGCCAATAACTCTTATAACAAACTGAATAGCCGGGTAAAGGGCCATAAACGCGCCACCTAGTGTGGCTAATATACCTAACATCATTCCGATTATAGGATTAGCTGCAGTAAGATTCTTAATGAAATCAGTTACAGCTAAAGCAACATCTAATACTGCTGAAGCTAAAGGAGCCATTGCTGTAGCAACATTAATGATAATCATGACTAAATTACCAAGTAATTGAAGTAATTTAGGACCATTCTCTTGTACGTAAGCTATAAATTTCTTAAATCCGTCTGATTTAGCTACTGTAGCACTCCAAGAAGCAAATTTCTCAGACATTTGAGCAAGTGATTCTAAAATAGAGTGAGTATTAGGTGCAAATGCTTTCATAAGGTTGAATATACCTTTGAAAGTATTACCAAATATCTGACCAATTAACGGTAAATTTTGTTTTGTATATTCAATAAACGATTTAATAGCATTTTGGCCTTCGGTAGATTGAGCCCACGAGTTAAACGCAGCGCCCATTTTCTTAAATCCAGCTGAAACCCACTCAGCAAGTGGCGCTAGTTGAGTGAGAACACTAATAATCCCACTACCAAATTGACCTGCTGCACTTAACATGTTGTTGAATATTCTTACACCTGTTGTACCCATCATTTCAAAGAAACTTTGTGCAACTTGTGAGTTTTTAACCCAATCAAGCATTTTAGCACTAGCTTGTTCCATGCCTTTTGACACTCCAGAGATAAAAGGTGTTAATCCTTGTAATGCAGCTTTTGCAGTATCAATACCATTTGCTAATGTATTAAATATTTGAGATTGATTTTGTTTAATTATGCCTTCCCACGCGCTTTGCAAACTATTTAATGCTGATTGATATCTTTGTGTTTCTGCTGTAGCTTCTAAAGTACCTTTTTTGAGCATGTCTAAAGCACTGACTGCCATACCAGCAAATAAACCAACACCAGCATATGCAGTACCAAATGCCTGTGCCATTCCTAGAGCACCACCAGCAACCACACCTGCTGCGTTCATAACTGCCATTAACGCAGGCACCAATGAAGCTATTGCAGGTACTAATAAAGATATGTTAGATAACATTGAGCCTTTTATCATATTGCCGAATACAGTTCCTGTGGTACGAATGTCATTTGCTAGGCGGTCCATTGCATTACTATAATCATCTATACCTGCTCTAAATGTTTTTAGCACGTTCGATGCACCTTTACCATCAACCTCGAGCCTAGTATGGACTTTATTTGGAATTGAACGTAACATCGCTTTTAGCGCCAAAATTTTAGAAACTGCAGCGCCTTCGTTAACTTCGACAGTAGCTTTCGCTTTTTGTCTCGCAAAACTATTGAGCGACTTCTTAGCTTCTGCTATAGCTGCACGAGCTTTTGTAGAATCTGCGTCTAAATGAGCACTGTAAGAGTTACCATCAAACGCATCTAGGTCTATCTGTAACTTTGATAATGTTGTAATTGCTCTTCTAGCGTCCACATCGGCATGTGCATTAGCTGTTGAACCGTCAAAGCGTTCTAAATATGCTTGTGCTTCTTCGATGTTAGCTTTTGCGCTCGTTACATTAGCGTCAAGTTCAGCGTCTCCTCTGTAAGCGTCGAATTTTCTTACGTATTCTTCTGCGATAGCAACTTTAGATTTAACTTCATCAATATCGACATCTAAGTTACCTTCTGCTTTAGTGTTGTTAAATGATTCCATAGCTGACTTAGCACTTTCTACCGCTCTTTTCACACCAGATGAGTCTGCATCAATTTCGTTGTCTTTGATTTTCTCCATAGTGCCTTTAAAACGCTCTGCTGTGTTTTTAGCTGCTTGTATAGCACTTTTAAATTTCTTAGCGTTAGCTTCTATTGTCGCCTTAATACTGTAATTAGCTTCTGCCACGTGTTCCCACCTCCTTATTTATTTAATTCTGCAATTTGTTGTAGTAAGTCTTTAGGTGGTTTATTTTCCTCAAATTTGGCTTCTGAAGCGAATTTGACGGGTTCACCTTTGTTTAATCGTTGAATGTTTTCTTGGTAATGCATAATATCATCGGCACTTTTGAAGCGATATTCTGTTTCGCCTTTTTTACCGCCACGTTTCTTTTTCTCTGCAGCAGCGTCTCTAATAGCAAATGCTAGTTTGTACATATCCATATCTCTATCTAGTTGTTCATATTCTAAGGCGTACATACGATAGTTAAACTCCCTAAGTGTCATTCGCTCTATGACATCTAAATCATAGATTTTGAGCTTACTCATGCATAAGATAACAATACGATCAAACGTTAAAAGTTCTTCCTCTACTTCTTGCTGTTCTTTTTGTATTTTTTCGGAACGAGGTTTTGAGTTAAAACACGCTTTCCCAGTTCCTCGATAACTTCATTACAGAATTCTTCAAGACCAGTATTTTCAATAACATTCTCAACAACTTCTTCTAAGTCTTTTTCTGTTTTAGGAGCGCCTTTTTCTTGTGCTGTTGCAGCTTTAATCACTTTTGCAACATCTACTACACTATGGCTTTCTAATGCAGGTACTAACATTTCTGTACCTTTACCAAAGTTAACTTGTTCAGCTTCCATGCCCATTTCTTTATCAATGATGTTTAAGAACTTTAATCCAAATGATAATTCGATTGTTTTACCGTTAAATTTGATTTCCATATTTTTAATTACCTCGCTTTATTTTATTAGTCAAAAAGAAAAGAGGGCTTTGAAGCCCTCATTGTTATACACTTTCTACTGTGCTAGGTTGGTTAGGTTGTGGGATATCTTCTGACGCAAGACCATCGTTCGCAGGATCTGCGGCAACAGTATCGTGGAAGCCATAAGCTGCTTTGTTTTTCTCGATTTGTTCTGGTAAAGTAGCCCATCCACGTTTCTTTTTAAGATATACACCAAATTCTGTTTCGAATTCTGCGATATCATCAGCGTCATTTGTACGGTCAATACTATTCCAATAACCTTGACGATATTCAGCTTTGTATTTACCTTCCGAATTTTTCACTTTTTTGTTAATGACCCATAATTCATATGGTACATCTTCTTCTGTAGCGTCTTCGATTTCATCGCATAACGTATCATCTTGGTTCATGTAGCAAGTGATAGTTACAGTAGACTCTAAAGTACCTCCAGAGTTAACAGGACCATCAACAGTAGCTTCTGTATCTCTATCTTTTTCAGTTTCGCGTTCTAATTCTGTTACCCACATTACTTTATTTGCATCTTTTTTATCGCCAGCCTTACGAATCAAGACTAACTCATCAGTACCTTGTTTAATTGCCATAGGTTTTGCCCTCCTAAAAAATTGTATAAAAAAAACAAGCCAATTAATGACTTGTGTATTCGATATTTATTGTTATATGTGATAAGGCTTGATTACTTTCGATTTCGATAGCTTCGTTGATATCTAACTGTGGATTAAACAAATTGAAACCATTGAGTTGAATATCATCTAACATGATATTTTGAACTTGCATAAGCAAGTTATCGTTTATACCTTTATCATCATCTAACCCCCACAAATGAACAGTAGCAGTAGGATTACCACCGAAACTGTCAAAAGTTAATACGTTCATGCTATCTGTAGTAGTTTGAATAGCGATAAAGGGATAAGACAACTCTTGGTTTAACTCTTTTGTTTCAATAACAGGGACACCAAGTTCACTGAATTTTTCGTATAAGTAATTGAATAGTTGAAGTTTAGCTGATTGTTTCATTACATGCCCCCCATTTTACCGTTTATTAATTTCTCGAGGTCCTCTCTGACTTTTCGAGTGTATCTTTCATAAACAGGGAACATAAACGTTTCAGGAGCCATGTAGCGTGTACCGTATTCAAGGAACGAACTGTACCCAGCGTTAGAGGTCACAGCATACTTCATATCGCCAATTTTTGTATCTCTGATCATTCTAGCTAAATTTCCTGTCCAGTAACCTTTATTCATTACTGACTTAGCGCTCACAACAGTATCTCTAGCGAACTTGCCAGCATTGTTTTTGAGCACTTCGTCAACGTCATCATCAATGCTACTGTGCATTCGATCTAGCTTTCTAATTAGAGCATCGATATCTCCAGCCACTATTTAACCTCCTCAGCATAGAATACAGTGTCGTGTTCATAGTCGATACGTTTAGTGATAATGTACTTTGAACCTTTGATATAAGCATGAGTCACTTTTGGTTCAAAACGACCATTTAAGCGAATGACGTTAATATCTTTGGTTACATCTCCATACTCAAGATTAGTACGTTGTGGGGATAAGGGAGATATATTACAAGGAACTTCGTTGTACACTTGTTCCTTAACATCGTACTTACTTGTTTTAGGATTGTAACCACCTTTAATTTCCTTAGAGAACTTCACACGCTTGTTGTATCTCAATAGAAAACACCTCTACCACGTTTACTTGTCTCTTTAGGAAACAAACCATCGATAACGTCCATATACTCATCAAAATCATTGCTTTGAAAAGTATTAGAACGTCCATCAATACTTTCTTGCGTCATTCCTTCAGCGCCAACACGATTAAAGCGTTTGACTGATACTTCTTCGATAATGTATTCCAATCGTTCTGGAACTTCTTCAATGTCAACAGGAAGTAAACTAACCAAACGCTTTTCTGTATTGTTTATGATTATTTTGAGTAGTTCATCTTGCTTATCATCATCGATAGAGAGTAACATTTTTACATTTTCTAATGTAGCCATGTTATCCCTCCAACGTTTTTATAATTACCGCTTTTGTATCGTCTTTAGATACGTCTACACTATGTTTTTCAGCTACTTCTAACAATTCTGCTTTAGTTGCTTTAGAATCTACATCTAAAGCGATATATTGCTCGTTATATACGTTTTGTTTATGGAATAATTGTTCGATACGTTCATTAGTAATATCAGTAGGGAATTCATCTCCTGCTTTATATACTTTTCCGCTTTCTTTATCTATGAACGTTCGAACGACTTTGTAAGAATAAGTCATTGTAAGACCTCCTAGATTATTTATACGGTTTCAGTATTTCCACCAGTTGAAGCAGTACCAGCTGTTAATTTAGCAAATGCTTTGTCATCTGCAATATGGAATGCAACATCCATAGTTACACGTAAAGCGATTAATTCTTGTTCGAATAAGTTTACTGGTGAACCGTCAGCATTTTGTACAGTTGATAATTGACCATCTTCTGAAATTTTGTAAGACATGTTGTAAGGAATGCCATAAAACACTTTGTTGAAGTCCCCAGCGTATAAGTCGCCTTTTTTAAATTGATCTGATTTAAGGTCAACTACAGGTAATCCATCTAAAGTGTTGTTAGCACGGTCATAATAGCTTTCTTTAGTATCTTCATCACGAACTCCACGTAATGCAGTGCGATTTTGTGTTTTAGATAAGAAAGCGTTAGCTTCAACATCATCTTCTAATAAAGTGTCCTCTAAAGCTAAGATATTATCTAAAGTGATATCGCCTTTTACTACATTGTTAGCTGCAGTAGCTGATTGTTCTACTGATTGTTTGAATGGGTTATCTACATTTAACAAACCTGCTTCGTCAAACTTTTTATAGAATTGTTCAGCGATTTGTGGTTTCATCGCTTCGAAGAAACGAGAGTAAGTGTAGTTTAAGTATTCACGAGAAGCAACGATGATAACACCTAATTTATGAGAACGCATAGACGCCTCAAGTAAGCTAGGTTTAGAAGTTTGAATTTTTTGACCTTCTCCTACCCAGTAAGCACCTGGTTTATCTGCCCAATAAGTGAACTTTTTCTCTGATTTACCACCCATATCTTGGTATTGGCCTAATTGCATAATCTTTGAGTTTTGTAATACGTCTAAAAGGATAGGTTCGTTAAAATCGTTTAATAATTCGCCTTCCTTGTGTTCGTGCATCATTACATGATCTGGATTAAATGTTTGTGGTTTTACATCTGCCATTTATAACGCCTCCGTTTATTTAATAATTCTGTTTTCTTTTGCTAAATCAGCAAAACTTTTAGATGTTTCTTTTTTAGAAGATACGTCACTACCTTGTCCGTAAGGTGTTGATTGACGTGTAGCTTCTTTAACTTGTTCTTGTACAGCTTTGTCGAAATCTTCTTTAATCGAATTAACGACATCATTAATTTGTTCGTTATCTTCCAAATGAATTAAAGACTGTGCAAACGAAGTAGGTAGACCTTTTTCTTTTAAGTCACTTTCTACATCAGCTTTGAGTTCACGCAATTTAAATTCTTTTTCCTTTTCTGCTAAGGCTTGTTCGCGTTTCTCAAATTCTTTGTCTTTCTTCTCTTTTTCAGTTAAGTTAGCGTAGCTTTCAGCCTCTTTTTTAGCTTCTTCACGAGCTTGTTCTAATTCTTGCTGGTGCTTACGTTCGCGTTTTGATAAAGCAGAATCAACAGCTTTACTGATTTGAGAATCTACTTCACTTCTTGTATACGTTTCTTGCTTTTGATCGTCATTGTTTTCTGGCGTATTTTCTTTACTTTCTCCAGGTTCATCTCCGTTATCTTCAGCGAAGAATTGTAAATTTAGATTTAGTTTGTCATTTAATTTCATTTGTATATCCTCCCGTTCAGTCTTAAATTCAATGTTTAATCGCATAAAAATAGCACCCCAATTAGTCAATTAAGCCCAATTAGTGTGCTAGATATATTTGATATTCGCATTTGATTTAAGCCCGCTCAGTATTTTTTAATATTGAGCAGTTTAACGACTTACTGAGGTCGAGTAGGTTAACGTATCCTACTGACGAGATATTGGCGCGGTAACGCCAGGACCAACTGCTTCAAGCTTTGACATAAGTACCACCTCAGATGAAATTTTTAGGTTTAAACTCTTTCTTCTCAGGTTCTTTCTGTTTCGCTTGTGCTCGGTTACTAGGGTTTGTGTCATTCAGACGCTTGAGTTCTTTGTGAATGCCTTCAAGGGCTGCAGCAATACGTTCGTTATACACTGCTACCACCCTCTTGAATTGCATCAACAATTTTGTCTATTTTTTCTTGTGTCGTCATACTATCTTTGATGATGTCTGAAGGTTCTTTGTTGAAGATTTGATTATATTCATCGTAAACATCATCTAGCCTGTCTTGTAAGTAACTTTCGTCATACTTGTCATACTCATCGATTGTATCACCATCAAGTTCAGTGACGTCATATAAGCCTTCTTCTGTTTCGTAATCTTCTTCGTACTCATCTTCTAATGCATCTTCAGGACCACCAAGCCCCTCTAAGAAATCTAAATCCTCTTGATCAAAGTCATCAGAAAAGTCGTACTCTTCTTCCCAGTTTTCATCTTCTTCAAATTCGTCGTCATCTTCCATGAAGTCATCTTCATACATGTCATCTTCTTCATCACTGAAATCAGTGTCTAGCACTTCTTCTTCTTCCCAATCAGCATCTTCATAATCCCCTACGGAATTATCAACAATTTCTTTTGCTACACCTTCATTAGTAACTGGCGGTGTATTTGTAAGATTATTATCATCTGGCATTTACAACACCTCCTTTTAATTATTTAACAACGCCTCCGAAATATCTTCCTTCGCGCTCTTCAAAGAACTTATCACGCCAATCAGGATCGATGTGTGGTGCGACAGCACTCCGACAGAATGGATGCATCGGAGGAGCATTAACACCAGGCTTCATATCTTTGACTTTGAATACTTTTCCATTTAAACCACGACATGTTTTGGTTGTCTTACTATCCATCTTAGCGTGATATTCATATTCTGCGTCAGGTCCATGTTGTTCTAACATATGACGCTTTGCAGCTAACGTTTGTACTCTAGCTGTTTCTGTTATGAGTAAACGTCTTATTTCGTAAGTACTATTACCTGTTTCTTTTCTGAACTCTTTCACAAACTCATAAGGGTGTCGCCCTCTTAACAAAACTTGACTTGTAGCCTTTTCAACATGAGCACGAACAACTTTCATATCACGCCATAGTCTACGAGACCAATTAGAGTTTTGGAAAGGTGCAGTAACGATCGTTTTAACATCGCTTAATGATACATGTAACGTTTCACCTAATATGCCTGCTTGTTGCTCAAGAGAACGATAATAAGACGATTCCATGTAATTATAAATAGATTGCTCTATACGAGCATATGAGTACGTTACAATTAATCCTAGTTGCGCTTTTAGTAGCTTTTCCCTGTTTACGTACATCGCAGTATTATATCTTTTTAGTTCTCTATTTGCTCTTTCACTAAAGTCGTTATCTTGTACATATTTTCTAGCTTTGTTAGCGAAAGATTGAACATCGAAGTTATCAATTTTCTTTTTAGCTTCTGAAATACTAATGCCTTCGCTGTCTGCATATCGAGCGTAGAACTTAGATATCTCATTCTCGATATCATCAATCATGTTGTTGATGATACGTTCTATTTCGAGCGACATTTCTTTATCGCTTAGTGTTTCATCTTTGATGATTTCTTTCGCTCTATCATCCCAATAAGTCATGTATTATCACTCCTTATTGTCAGATGTTTCGTCATCTTCTTCCGATGGTTGGCTATCAGTTAGATCATTGAACATCAACTCATCAGAATGTTTTATCTTTTCTTCTTGTTCTTTTCTGATACGTTCAACTTCATCTTTAGGATTGTCTATGAAAGAAACCAGAGACATTAATGTTCTCTGACTGATTTCTCCACCAGAATTGATGTACATTTGCATTTCTTCTGTCAGTGACTTAGGCAAGTTTCTTGTGAATGTGAATATCAAGTCTCTAAGGTTTTCCTTATCTATCTCTCTATTGATACTCATAATTTCTCCAACTAGCTTGTAACGTCTAACTAAGCCTTTTCGAAATAGACCTTCTTTAATCGCTGTACGTTGTTCTAAGCCAAATAACTTATATTTCATAGCCTCACCTGAGGTCTGTCCACCAAAGTTTTCGTCAGTCATATCTGGTGTGTTAGTAAGTGTATGAATGTCTTTAGCAATTCTTGTTTTATATGCTTCTACACCACTTACATCATATTGTTTGTAGATATATTGAGCGTCTACATTACCTTCTGTTACTTTATCATCTACCGTTGTATATTCAGGAGGTGCTAGATGGAATACATTAGCCTCTTTTTGCAGTGTCGCTACTTCTTCATTCAGGTCAACGTTGCCTTTGATGAGTAGCATTGCGTCATTTAAATCACTCATGTAGTTAGCTGTATCTGATTGTGCCTCATCGTATAAGTCAATAAGCGGTATGACCTTTTCAAAGTCTCCGCGTCGCTTTTCATTATTGCTAAACTCTGTAATAGTTACTTTGCCAAACGAATGAGCTTCAGGAGGTTTGCGCTCTGATAACTCTAAGTTAGTAACACTGTTTGCCACAAAGAAATATGTTGCTTTATCAGTAATGACATCGACATAGTAGATATTGCTTTCTGCCTCAGTCATCTCGACACTATCTTCTGTCGATACTTTCCAATATCTAACAGCCATAATACTATTTTTCTCAATGGTAGTATCGTATATAACAAATGTATTGCGTGGGTCTGATTTATAAATTCTAACCTCATCTTCTTGATTACGTATGATGTATTCATACGCTCTACCAAAGATAGACAAGTCTAAACCTAAAGAGCGATTGTGACTATCTACATCGTTAAGACTGTGTAACTCATTTAATTTACTTTGTGTCATCTCTTTATCTGATTGCACTTGTATTGCATGGCCGAAGCAATAACCATTAATAAAGTCAGTGATATATGAAGCGAAGTCATGTGCCGCTCTATTATCTGCTAAGTGTTTTTCTCTCCGACGTTTGTTACGCATGATATTGAAGTTTAAACCTTGATAATAATCATCTAACATTTGTAATCTCGGAACTTGCGCCTCTAAATGATGACGAATGAAGTCACTGATATCGTTAGGGTTATCTAACAAGTCTTGTACTGTGCCATCGTATTTGTACGTTTCAACTGCGTCACGTCTATATATCTCATCACGCATTTGACGACGTTCAAAATCTCTTTCAAAGTTGTTTACGTGTGCCATGTGTTACCTCCTTATAAGCCCATAGCTTTAATGGTGTTTATAGATTTTTTAAGTGGCGCTTTCTTTTTAGGTTTCTGTTTATAAAATTTAGAACAAGAATAGCGTAGTGAATCGATGCAGTGATTGTAAGTATCTACTGGTTCATTCATATATTCATCAGTGTTTTTATCTTTCTTCCACGTGTAATTATCGAACTCTTCAATAGTTTTGAAACAACGCTCGTCAATCACTATATCGAATTGCATAAGAAATTGTAGCCCCTGCATGATAGAACCTTTGCCTTTTTGTGCAGGTTTAATACGTTCTATACCCAGTTTACGCATTTCTGCTATACTTTTTTGTTCTGCGCTATCTGCAAAGATTTCTTCTTTGGAATATCCTAAACGTTTGATAACTTCTGCTATCTCATCGTTTAACATACCCGTCTTGACATATTCTTCAATAATGTACAACTTCTTATTCTTAGCGTCTATCTTACAGTGTATAAATGCGCTCGGGTCATTCACGTACCCGTAATCAAGACCGAAATATGAGGGAAATTGTCTTAACTCTTGTTTGTTAAGTAATCTCTTTTCATACTTAGGAAACACTAACTTATCTAACGTAGCAAACTCACCTAGTGCATATATTTTGTAATAAGCGGGATTACGATTAGCTAACAACTCTAAGTTCTGACGTGTCACTTCATCAAGGAACTTATTATCCCGATAGCTAGATTGTCTAATCATGACATTTTCCATAGGTTCACCATGTTCAAAGAAATACTTATAAACCCAGTTCAATTTAGAAACTGGGTTAAACATCAAGAATATTTGTTTTTTCATATGCTTTTTCTCCCTTAAACGTAATGTTAATTGTGTGTAATCATTTAGTGTGAACTCAGAAGCCTCTTCCATAACAATGTCTGAGATACCTTTAATTGATTTAATCTTCTCTGGGTTATCTAAACCTTTGAATAAGAATGTAGCACCATTAGGCAGCACTACTTTATTATCAGTTTTATTCCATTGGCACATATCCCATATACCGTAATCAATTAAACAACTCTTAACATCTTCAAATAAACTATCTTTTATTGTTGACTGAACCTTCCTAAGCCAAAGAATACGTCTAGGATATTTCCATTTATTCAACGCTTTTAATACTACCTTTTGGATCACCCCATGAGATTTACCACTTGAGCCACCACCATAATGTACTTCAGTGAAATTGTCATAGTTGGTAAGTATTTCAAATATGTTCTTGTTAAACACTTTCTCTGGGTTATTAAAATTAAGTTTAAGATTCGTCATCATAATCACCTATGTTGATTTCGATATTACGTTGAGTGATTTCTTGTTCAACTTTATCTCTGTATTTATTAGGCAATCTATTTTTAAGCGCAAATATAAGCGACGTAGGGTTAGCGTGTTCGTACTTTTTAACTTTGACAACCTTACCCGCATTAGTTACCGTTTCTTCTTCGTAGTAGTAGCCTGTAGCTCTCTTATGCAATGCGTTTTCTAATTCATAATCAGAAACTTCTTTGCCCTTTTTAATGGCAGTCATAAAAGCTTCTTTATTCGCTTTCCATTTTTTTAGCGTATTCCATGAAACACCTAAATTCTTCGCTATTTGCTCATCAGTTAACCCGTCACGCTTCCATCCTTCAACAAGCCCTAATTTACTTTCAATATCTAGTTTTTCATATAATGTTTTTTTAGCCATAATTTAACATCACCTCCAATGCACAAATAGTAATATCAGGTCACCCAACTGTTTAATTCTTCTTTATCAATGACTTTAGTTTGTAAAACTGATTGAAGTAAATCAGTTTTTAACTTATACAACAGTCTAGCACTTTCTTTTTTATCTTTTTTATTATTAGAAAGTAGATAACAGTGCATTAAGTTAATTAAACCCATTTTAATCATTGCTGCACCATTGTTAACATCAATTGGTTTTTTATTTTCTTTTTCTACATAAGTGATGAAGTTTTTTTGTTTGTCGTTTAATTTAATTTCAATCTTATAATTTAACGATGCGCCTTCTCCACCAATGGTTAAATTGTAACCTTTCTTAAAGCTATTGTAATAATCGATCCAATACATTTCTTTTTCCATAACTTCTTCTCTTGTTTCAGCAACGTCAATAACTTCAATTTTAAAATGCTCTACTCCATGTTTTCTAATTGCATTACCAATATAACTTTCGGCTTTAGAATGTTGTTTAAACCTCACACTAATACCACACGATGTTATACCTATATACAATTTATCGTTTATATCATTGGAAATTTTATAGACTTCATATTTCATCTCATATATCACCTCCGAATTAAAGGAAATTAAAACGTTTATACACTCATATCACACGTTTTTTAATGTCATATCAGCATACAAAAACCTACCCGAATTGTCTTTCAGATAGGTCAGAAAGGAGAAAAATTATGTTCGATCATTTGAAAGGAATAAAAATAGAAAGGTTTACATGCGCAAAGTAATTACATACTTCGCACTACCATTATATTAAAAATTCTGTCCACTCTAAAATAGTGTCATTTTCGTCATTTTCGTCATTTTTGTCATTTTCGTCACTGTAATAAATATATTTTTTCTGCTAAGTCATCTTTACGTGCCAAAAAGTTAGTTCTATTTAACCGAGAGTTTGGCATGTCTTTTATTATTTCATCTCTGCGTCTACCCTTTTTTAAGTGACTTAAGAATATAAAGTCAACATGTCCTAACTTCTGTTGGGATTGATTGATAAATTCTACTTCCGCTAACATCTGAGCATGACGTTTACTCATTCTCTCACGACGTATAACAGTGTCCTCTACCTTACTACCATTCTGCCCCTGTGGTTTAGGTAACGTCGCTTGTATGCCATACTGTGCAATCGAATTACTATCACAATCTGGTATTACAGTAATTAAGTATTTGCATGTCATTTGGTAGTTATCAATCATGTTTAATATTGCTTCTTTTGAATACAATCGAGTTCCTCCTTAATCTTCATATTTACTCAATAAGATAATAAGCTAAATCACTTATGATCTCCCTTACTCTTTACACACAACCAAACGAGATACATAACTGGAATAATCACTATCCACCAAGTCATTTAAATACCTCTCTCCATAATCCATTCAAATGAACGTGGTCATGTTCGTCAAAGTCCTTAGGCACTTCCACCTCATCGTTTGCAGTCAACTTATAATACAACTCTCTACCAATACATTTACCTAACTCGTACATAGCGATAGTGAACCATATCTTTAAAATACGTTTAATCATTCCGTTCACTCCTTACCTAATATTTTTTTAATCTCCGCTACTATATCTTTATTCTTTAAGGTCTGCTTCTTTGATGAATGTTCCATTGATTGTCTTTCCTTTTCTTCCTTTGATTTCGTCATAAGCAAATTGTAAACACTCCTGTAATGTCATATCATGTTGTTGCGATAATATGATTAATGTAACGACTGTATCGCCTATACCGTCTTTTAAAGCCTCTAAATTACCACGTGATAATGCTGCGCCGACTTCTCCGGCTTCTTCATAAAATTTAAGTGCTTGTCTATCTGAATTACCATTGTGCAAATCTTTATCAATGCTCCATTGTTGTACTTGTTCTACTAATTGATCTAATGTGTTTTTCATTTCCTTATCCTCCAATTGTTTTTTTAATTCAGCTATATCCTGTATGAGTTCATCACGTTGCTTACGGAAACTGTCACGTTCATTTCTAAACTTCCACCAATCACTACGTGGATAACTTTCATCCCAATCTAAATCATTGTTTCTAATGAATTCTAATAATTGTTCCTTAGTTACTTCTGCCATCTAATTCACACCTTTACTATTTCATATCTATCATCAATCTCTACACGCTCACTACCTACCAACACGGTTAAATAAGGTTCGCCATTAAAGTTATAGTGGAACTCTTCCACAACTGCTGGGAATGAGTTTGTAGCGTTAGGGTATTTAAACCAAATATCATCACCTTTATTTAATTTGTGTAATTCCATCTATCTCGCCACCTTTTTAGGAAAGATATCGTTCTCCATCAAATACTTGCACCACTTACCTCTGCTGTGCTTCTGAGGTACGTTAAACAAGTGAGGTTTATTGCGTTTTAAACGTTCTGTTCTATATCTCTCTAGCTTTTCTTTAAGCGTTTCTTCTTCAACTACATCTTCTTTCAAATTTAACCATTCCTTGCATCTCATTCCGATTGGTGCCTCTACAGCGTCTTCTAGATACCAACCATCGACAATTCTGGTTCTCACATTAGCTAATTGAATATTTTCTTCCTCCATTTTTTTCAAATGCACTGGGTATAATCTGTATTCAATTCCTTTAACTTTAAAATCTATTGTCTCCATGCTTACTCCACCTCTGTTTTATCTATTTCAAAATTCATGTTGAATATATCGTTAGGATTATTTTCTAAACTCTCGCACTTATCAGTCACTGCTTCTTCCAGTTCTTGACCTTTTTCGACTGGAACAAATGTGTTGATGTGACCAGTAATATTAAATTTGAGCATTACTTGTTCTTCTCTAGGCTCCATTGTTCTCCCTCTTTCTCTTACGTCTAACTTTAATCAGTTCGTCATACTCTATCCACTCAAGCCCTGTATACTTAGGTGCTTTACATATCCATGTGAGCTTGATGTTAGGGTATTTATCTCTGAATATTTTCGCTTTCAATTTTGCTACTTCTGTCGGCATACCTTTTACATCTATCACTTCGACCAATACGTCATCTTTAAATAGTGCAAAGTCTGCGATGTATTCTGTTTTACGTTGCTTATTTACTTTAGGTATCAATTCATATCTAGGTTGCAACTCGATATGATCATATTCATCACCTAAGTTACGTTCTAAATATTGGTAATAGTCGCATTCGACCTTGCTATCGAATACAATTCCTTTATACTCAACTTTCTTAGCATTGTATTTACTCATGTCCCACCTCAAAATAAATAGTCATCTATTGTAGTTTGTTGTTGCAATTCTTCCTTACGGTATAACTTGTGTTTCCGTTTCAACTTCGCCAATTCTTCTTTATTGACGTTGCCATTAAACACCTTTTTGAAAGTGCATACCTGCATAGTTGCCAATGTTGAACACATCTTCTGCTAAAGGTATGACACTGCACATTCTCCAACCGCCGATGGTGTATAAATAATATTTGTCTTTATATCCCTCACGCAATCCCATTACTACACCTCCACGATTGGTTGTCTGTATGCTTTTTCTTCTAATTTGCTGTTAATTAAGTTATTCAATTCCTCATCATCTTTCGCCCAATTAATCATCTTTTGAGCGTATAGATCACTGCATTTTAATATCTCTTTGATGTTTGCTTTCGTTACCATGCGTCACGCTCCCTGTAGTCATCGCCTAGAACTTTTACTGTCCTAGCGTTATGTTTCATTCTCGAATTGATACGTTGCCAATTCATATCTTGATTTAAGTGTTTATCACTAAAGTTGGTAGTAAAGATGTTATTCTTTCCAACTCTGTTATCTACAATGCTGAATAGTTTATTTAATGTGTGTTCAGTGTTCTCTACACCTATATCATCAAGCACTAGTAAATCTATGTTGCTTAGTAGTTGTACAAGTTCATCTGTTGTTTCTGCAGCATTCTTGTTATATGTCGCTTTAATACGTTCCATAAGCATTGGAATGTGCATAAATGCCACCGAATAACCTTCATTTTTTATCGCTTTTGCTATGGCATAGGCTAGATGGCTTTTTCCGGTACCATACGAGCCCTGTAATATTAATGACTTAGGTTTATCCACTGAGAACGTTTTGACGTATTCTATAGCCGTATTTTTAGCGTGTGTTTGTTGTTCGTTTTGTGGTTTGTAACTGTTAACCGTTACTCCTTGTAATGAGTGGTTAACAGTGGATTGATTAAAGATATTGTTGATATATTTTTGCTTGCGCTTTTTCTCTGCCTCTTTGCCAGCTTGTATCATTGCACAGTCACAACCATGTCTGAATTCATGTCCGTTGCTAAATTTGTAATAGTCGTAACGATTTCCACACTTCTCACACTTTAGGTCGTGTTTTTCTTCAACAATATTTTTATTGGGCTTTATATTTCTGGCTAGGCTTTCCATTGATTGCATTCAATCACTCCTAATCCCAGTAGCTAGGGTCGTACTTCATTCTTTCAAGTTGATCTACGCCACTAGGTTGTAACTCTTGTTTATAGTCGTTTAAATAGCTTTCGTTACCTAGGAAAGTTTTAGGGTGTTTCTGATATTGTTTATTAGTAATGGTTTTGAGGTACTCTCTAGTACCATTCATGATAGTTTCAAAGTCGTGTTTCTTAAGTGATGATTTAAATAAAGAAAACGCCTTTTTCTTATCTAGCTTTTTGTCATAAAGCAACCACCATTCCTCAAAACGTTCACGCGTAACGTCAGTTGCGCTATTATTATTTATACTTGTAGTATTTAATCTTGTATTATTAATACTTGTATTATTCTCTTGGAAGTTTGCTTCTATAGGGGGTAGGAAATTTTCTTCTATACCCCTGTGGAAATTTTCTTCTATAGGTATAGAAGTTTGCGTCATGGGGTACATTCTTCGTTGTTTAACTTCATTACCTTTATAATCAAATTCAATTTTCA
Source organism: Staphylococcus sp. FSL K6-0223 (assembly GCF_038008285.1). NCBI lineage: Bacteria > Bacillati > Bacillota > Bacilli > Caryophanales > Staphylococcaceae > Staphylococcus > Staphylococcus sp. FSL K6-0223. The sequence goes on along the minus strand of NZ_JBBOYX010000005.1, from coordinate 10,839 downwards.
AGTAACCGTGTTCTTTAAGGTTATTTACTCTTGCTGATATAGTTCTTTTGGTTACTTCGTATAGTTTTGCAAAGTAGTTATTACTTGCTGTGCAATAACCAAATTTATTACTTAAGGAAGTGATTTCAGCAAACAACAACTTTTCACTATCTGTAAGTCGATTATCATATCTAACGTTAGCTGTTATTATCGAATAGTAACTTGGTTGATCATTCATTTACTTTCTCCTTTCAACATTCGATTGAGCCTTCCGTCTACAGACACCCAACTGTCATGTAATTTGTATTTCTCATTAAAACTATCCATTCCTATTTGGTGCTGTTCCTTATGATGTCTTGTACATAAAGCCAATACTTTGTTATCTGTATGATCTATCTTTCTTCTATTACGTCCTCGTCCTACTGCGTGATAATGTGCAAGTTCTGCTCTAGGCGTTCCGCATATTACACAGTTACGATTGACTGTTGACCAGTATAGGAACGCTTTATCATTTTTGAGTAGGTCACTCGTCTTATAATTAAGTGGTATATTATTGTGAAACACCCAGTCCAATATGACTTCTATTAATTGACTAGCTTGTTCTCTTGAACAATTACTTAATGACAAGCGTTTATCATAGCCATTTAGAAACGTTATATAATCTTGGAACATTTCCCTCATGTATTCTCGGGGTTGACCAGTATGCGCTTCTATGTCGTTACAAAGTGCGAATATCTTTCTACGTTGCTTATCTGTAATCTTGAACGGATCAACTACCCTTACATCCACTTCAACTTCGTAACCATTGTCTAAAAGTAATGATGTTTTGTTATCTAGTTCTACACCCTCAATGACAACGGTGGTTGTACCGTCATCTTGAGTGATGTAATTTTTAATAATTGGCATCTACATCAGTCCTAGAATGGTAAATCATCATCATCTACATTTGCGTTGTTATTACCAAAAGGGTTGTTTCCTGCTGGTGCTTGTCCTCGTTGCTGTTGAGGTTGGTTGTTTTGTTGGTTGCTATTCTTTGGTTCTAAAAATTGAACGCTGTCAGCCACAACTTCCGTTACGAATACACGTTGGCCATCTTTTTCATAGCTGCGTGTCTGAATACGACCGTCTACTCCGGCAAGTTGTCCTTTTGATAGATAATTATTTACGTTTTCTGCTTGTCGTCTGAAAGCTACTACGTTTATAAAATCAGCCTCTTGTTCGCCATTTTTGTTTTTAAACGGTCTATTTACTGCTAATGTAAATTTTGCATTCGCTACATCGCCTTCATTAAAGTTTGGATCTTTCGTTAATCTACCTACTAAAACTACTCTGTTTATCATTCTTTAATTCCTCCAAGCCATTTATTAATTTGTTGTCTTGTAACGTTGATTTGTTGCTTGTTTAAATCATTTACGTTCATATTTTTTAATTTTTCTATCTGTTCTTGATATTTGCTTGCAGCATTACTTCTTTCAGCAATTTCGATAAAACTATCTGCTTCTTGTCTAAGTAACTCTTTCAATTGATTATTTGATGTTGCATATCTCTCTTGCTTTTGTTTTGCGTCTGCGTCATCTTCATCAGTTGGAATATTGAAGAATTTCATTAGGAAATAACGTTCTGCATATGTTAGTGCTGTACCGTGCGCTTTAGATACATCATCTTGTTGGCCTACTGCAAAGAAAGGAACCTCCAATACTTCTTGAGGGTTATCTGCGTTAATCCATTTATAAGTTAATTTCAATTTAACGATGTGTTCTGTTTTGCCTTTTGCGTTTATAGTTTCGATTATTTCTTCATTTTCTGTATAAGGCACTAACAGCAAGTTATGTTCAATCATCTTGTTGCGTATTCTGTGTAATACTTGTGATCCACTAACATATGAATAGTTGTAGCCCTTCGTATCTTTTGTAAAGCCATCTATGTTAGCTTTAACATCAGCTATTTTTTGGTATAAATTAAGTTGTTCAGTCATACTCAATCTCCTCATATATATCTTGTTCTATGTGCGTATGTTTGATAGCTTTGTGTTCAGTCATATCTATTGAACTTCTATCTATTCCGTTAAATTCCTTAGCATCTCTGAACTCTGTTGAGTATTTAATCGCAGGGAAATTATGGCTAGGTATGTTAGTAATATATAGATCATTATCTTTACGCTTGATGATATATGTCACTGTCTCTTTCAATCTCAATCACTCCTTTATGCAGCATGTCGATTGTTCTATCCATGACTTCGATTGTTTCACTTTGTGTTTTGCACGATTCTATAGCTTTTCTGAAATCTTTTCTAAGTTCAAAATATCTGTCACACATATCTTCGTAACGTTTGTTTAAATAGTCGTAATCGCTTTGCAAGAAATCTAAATCTATTTGGTTTTTGATTAGTTGAGAGTATTCTTCTCTAGTCAACTTGACTGTGATTACCTCTTGCATTTTTTCTCCTCCGCTTGTATATTAGTAATGTAGAAAATCCCAATTACTTAATTTCGACTGTTTGACGTTTACGCGTCTTTCAGTCTTTTTTTCGTTCTCTTTTAACCACTCATTCCAAAAGAATGTGCTAAAGATAAAAGTCAAAATTGCAACGCCTATAATTGTTGTAAAACCACCTCCTAAAAGTAATGTGATGATCATTGCGATGAACATCGTCATGTAGCTTAGTAGGTACTTCATTTATCATCCTCTTCTTTCATTTCTAAAAGTTTTTCGATATATCCTCTTTCTAATGCGAAATCAAATAACATTTGTTGAATGTGTTCAGGCATTACGGCCACTCCCTTCGTGTATAATATATTTATCGTTACTGCGATAGATTGGGGGTGTAATAAATATGGGTAAATATTTGATAACTTATGACCTTAATAGTCCAGGTCAAAAATATACTGATGTGCTTAAGGTAATTAGAAATGAAATATCAAATGGTTATTGTAGTTATTGGGAATCTGCTTACTTGGTAAATTCAAGTTATACTCCAGAACAAATAACTAGATTACTTCAACCTTATTTCGATGAATCAGATCGTTTATTGGTTATTGAAGTTAAACCTAATTACCAAGGTTTACATGATGAAAAAGAATGGGACTTTATAAGTAAAATCATGCAAGCATAGATGCTTTTCCTTTCCTTTCCCATTTACCGTTGACAGAGTCATAGTTATATTTTCTGTTGGAAATAGCATTTCTAATCTCTTCCGCCAAGATGACGATTAGGAGTGCTATTTTAATGAGTTGTAGTTTGTTCATCGGTAAACCTCCTCTAAAGTGCCGTTTCTGACACCATTAAATTTTGTTCTATAAAGTCAATTGCCGGTCTAATCTTGATGTAGCGTTTATGATTTTTGCCAAATCGGTACATACATTTCTCTTGAAATTCTTTATTGCTATAAACGTGCTTTTCTAAATCGTTTTTAGAAATTCCACTTACTTTTACGAATTCTTTGGCGTCTGCGAATCCAATGTATTCCATTTAAAACATTCCTTTCGTGTATAATGAATTTATTAAATAAAAATGGGGGTTTACTATGGAATTTATTCAATCTACTTTGTTTTCCAATATAATTGCTGTAATAGCCTTATTAGTTGCAATAGCGAGTTTTCTATATGCTTATTTAAGCAATCGACCTAGCATTGAAATCAGCGATTTCTATACCGATCAACTAGATAATGAAAATAATTTGATAAAATGTGGTTTTGTTATCGCAAATGTTTCACCAAAAACAATTACCGTTAAAGAAATCAATCTATTTGATAGCGATAATATGAAATTAGATAACATTCATATTCAATCTCCAAAAGACGCTTATATGAGATATCCTAATCCCTTAACATCTCCGTATAGTTGTAGTCCTTTTACTGAAAATGAAATCTTTATACCTAATGCAAAAATCGAATTTTCTTATCATCTGAAAGAAAAACCTAAAGTTGTTGAAATAGTTACTGATAAGCGCATTTGGTACTTTAGCAAGAAACGTAAATTTAATTTTTAATGTTAATGATTAATGCTAATATCATGAAAATTACTGTTAGCAACATACAAATATTTGTAAATAGCATATTTTTAACCTCCTGTTAGAAAAGAAATAATTCTGCATTTTTTGCATTTTCTTTGTTTACAACTCTAGTAAGTATTTCTGGTTTTAAAATTCTCTCAATCTTTAAAACCTTCCACGTCACAACTGCCATTGTGATGAGGAGGGTTGTTTTGTATAGAATGTTCATGTTATGCCTCCTCATCTTCGTCATATTCGATAATTGGTTTAGGCGCTATACCTATCTCTATATCGATTGCGTCATAATTTAAATCTTCGATAGCTTCTTCAATTTCATTTACTGCACTTTTGATTTTTGATGCTTCAGGTACTCCGTATTGAATTTTTAAACTTTTCATTTTTGTTTCTCCCTTTCGTGTATAATGTTTTTATCTCCTTATGAAAGGAGGTGTACAATGTGGACAAAATTTATTTCGACCCTCAACAATTTGCAAATGCATATTTAAGTACTCAAGAATTCAAACCAAGTAATTATGAAAGCGAACAAGATATGCTTGATGAAGCATTTGCTGTATATTTAATGGCGTTTGAACATGCTAGAGCTTTTGTTGAGAAGAACCAAAACGACGAGTAGTTTTAACATTTTTATTGTTTGTAAAATTAATTGTCGTTTTTCTAGTATTTACTTCAATCTTCATGACCTTCCACGTCACAACTGCCATTGTGATGAGGAGGGTTGTTTTAAATAGTTTGTCCATTCTATTCACTCCTTAATTTGTTTGCTCGATTGTGGGTTAATATATAAATTTATCTTTCTGCTATACTCCTTATGAGGAGGTGATATTGTGCTTACTAATGAAGCCGAGTTCGTTTTACTTCAACTTTATCGTTGTTATGAAGACGATATTCAAGATGGTAAAACCAAAAGAGAAGCAAGATATTTTGAAGATGAACATAGTGTTCGTGATAATTACTTTATTGGTATAAATTTAGAAGATTTTCATTTAGCTTTAATGGAACTTTCAAACCACGGCTATTTAAATACACAGAAACCCACAATGGATGGTTATCCGGAATTTTTACTAGAACCATCAGCTATAGCTGAAATGCAAAATCGTTATACAAAGAACCTAAATAAAGTTCTAAAAAGGATTAATGAATTGAAAAAGTTAATTCTTTTTTAGACCCACCACTTCCCAATCATCAGCTAATAAGTCTTCTGCCATTGGTTGCCACAATGGATAGAAGGCTTTTTGCCTTGGCTTCACAACTACGTATCCATAACTATTTGTAGGTAAAAGTTCTAAGTTGTCTCCTGGTTTTCTAAATGTTTCAAATTCAGATGAGCGATAAATTGGTTTACCTCTTTCCATAGCTAACTTTGTTGCCTCTTGTATATTCATAGCTACCTCCTTTAATTTGTTTGTTCGATTGTGGGAGGTGGCTCAGAACCACCTCGTGTGGTATAATTAACTTGTTGATATTTACTCGTTGGCTGCTTATTTAGCAGTCTTTTTTTGTGCCCATTCTTTTCTAGCGTTTTCAATAATTAAATCACCATTATTTTTAATGTAGTATTCTATAAATAAAGGACTATCTTGACTTAATTTGTCATTGTATTTATCGATGAATTCTTTCAATGCTTCGGTAAGGTTATAACCTTTAGTTCTTAGGTCATCATCAAATTTCTTTTGCAATACTTTTCTTATCAATCTATCCCCATCAAACCCCTCTATTCTAAATAAGGAATACATCGCTAATGCTGGTTTTGTTCTTTTAGGGGTATCAGTTTCTTTTCTAAATTTCTCGTAATATTTAAGGAAGTTAAGTGTTTCTTCAAAATTAATAAATTCAAAACTTCCTGATTTAATAAGTTTATTAACATCTGTAGCTGTAGTTTGGTTTCTTGCTACTGAAATAACTACTGTAGTACCTGCATACTTTTTATTGAGTAAATTTAATAGCGATACATATTCTTCCGAACCTTGATTCGCATAACTTTCAATGTAATTCAACATGTTCCATTTTCTTTGTGTTGTGTTCATTCTTACTATGTCATGTTCATTTAATCCCGGTTTAATGATATATTCAATCGGTACTCCTGCTTTTTTAGCGTGTTCCAATCTATGCTGTCCGTCGATAACCACCATGTATTCGTTAACGATGATTGGACTGACAAACCCTTCCTTTGCTTGTTCCAACATTTCATCCGTGAAAAGAACATTTCTATTGAATTTAGTGAATTTAAACATATCTAGATCGTCCGTTTTATATACTTCGTTTACTGGTAAATTCATTGTGTTTTGTTCAAATGCTTCTCCGTTAATATCTACTCGTTTCATAATTTATTGCTCCTTTAACTTTTTAATAATTTTTTCTAATTTATTTATTACTTCTTGTTCACTAATGTGATGTTTATAATTTTGAATAAATACTTCTGATGGTTCTAAAATTTTCAATAATATCGGTGTGTAATCTTCGTTGTCATCCTCTTTAGTGAAAGTTGCCACATTACTAGGTTGATCCATCATATCTTTAACTTCATTCCTAAAGTCGTCTGCCAGATTTTTATAATATTCACGTTCACTTTCAAGATGTTCATTCATATTTTTTATGCTTTGATAATCTTCTGGCTCCGTATACTTCTCAACCACTTCTGGCTCCCTATTCTCTGCATCTTCGAGTTGCTTACGTGCAATCGATTCAGAACGTTGCGCTTGTTCTACTTGAGATTGAAGTTGAGCGTTTTGTTCGTCACGTTGCTTAAGTTGACGTTTTAAGTCTTCTAATTCTTTTCGTGTCATATCTGAAGGTTTCTTAACTTCTCCGTTGCTTAGTTCTTGAGGTTCTTCTCTTATGTCGTTAGGTAAAGTTGCTAATTCATACATGACAGTCAAACCTAGATTTTTCCCCGGGGAAATTTCAGAGAATTCTTCGCTAACTTTAATAAATTTACTTGCTTGCGATTTATTCAAATTAACTTTTTCAAGCCATTTACCGAACTCTCCGTGAGCTAAATCGTTTTCTTTCACGTGCTTCAATCTTCGTCCAATCTCGAAAATCGACTGACCAGCGATGTTTTGATAACTTTTAATTTCTGTTTCTATTGTGGTTAAGTCGTTACTAAGTTGTAGTTCGTTCATATTAACCTCCTTTTAAAAGTTATAAAAAGTTATACAAATGGTAAAATTTTTTATATTTTAATTTGGTCGATTTCTACATCGTATAACTTTGCTAAAGCATAAACTGTTACATTGCTTAAATCAGTTTCTTCTTTTTCCCAATGTCCGACAGTTTTAGGATTTACTCCTAAAATATCCGCTACTTCTTGTTGCTTTAAATCTCTAATCAATCTCCACTTTCTAACTGTTAGTTGTTCTGGCATGTTGTTCACCTCTCTTTCACACGTATAACTTTATATTACTTTAAATGACTTGTCAACGGATAAAGTTATATTTTTTCGATAAAAGTTATAAAAAGTATTGTAAAGTAATGTTTGTTGTGGTAAGTTAATATTACATTAAGTAATATTAAAGGAGACATTTATGGAAAATAACAACGTTAGAAAAAAATTATCTGAAAGCCTACAAGAACTTATGAAAGAAAGAAATATCGACCAAAAAGAACTTGCTGAAGCTATTGGAGTAACTCAACCTACGGTCTCAAATTGGATTCAACAAACAAAATATCCACGTATAAAAAGAATCCAACAACTTGCAGATTACTTTAATGTACCTAAATCAAGAATTACAGAAGGGAAAAAGGAAATACAACAAGATACAATGGCTGCTCATTTTGACAAAGACGATCTAACAGAAGAAGAAATGAAAGAAGTTCAAGACTTTATTAAATTTATTAAAAGTAAAAGAAATTAAAAAGGGTGTATTGAATGGGGTTATATGAAGAATTGTGTATTAAAAACGACTGGATAGAGATTGAAGAAACTAATCGTTTACCTAAATTTCAACCCGGTTTTTATATAAATGGTAAAATTTATATCAATAGCAACCTATCCGAAACACGCAAAGCAGAGGTTCTCTTCGAAGAACTAGCACATCACAAACTTACATATGGGAACATCTTAGACCAATCTGAATTCAACAACCGTAAATTTGAAAACTATGCTAGGCGTTACGGATATGAAGCTGCCCTACCTTTGCACATCATTGTGGAGGCATATAATTATGGTATTAGTAACTTATATGAATTAGCTGAATATGTTCAATTAAGCGAAAAATATATAGCAGAAATATTGAAACATTACAAAAATAAATATGGTATTGGAACTCACTTCGGAGAATACTTAATTACATTTGATCCGTTGAGAGTTTTTAAATATAAAGAAATATAAACAAAGGAGAAATTTAATGAAAACAGAAAATTTTAAAAAGCAATGGATAATGTGGACCATCCTTGTAACATCTTTGATTAGTATAGGCACTCCAGGTATTGCTATAATCCCTTTTGCTCTATCGATATATGCATTATATAAATTAATAGTTGTTAAAAAAATTGCAGAACCTGATGTGGCAACACTCCAAGAATTGAAAGAAAAAAATAAGAGTTTGGAAAGTGAAATACAAGAGTTGCAGAACTTAAAAATAGATTTGATGACAAATATAGAAAGAGGTACAAAAAAACTTGAGCAAATAACTAATTATCTAAATGAAAAATTGATTAAATATGATGTAGAGTTAACTTATCCTTTTGATTTACTAGAAGTAGACTCGTCTGAAATTAATACACACATAAAAAAATTAGAAATGAAAGAAAGAGATTTAGTGAGTCTTGAAAAAGTGAAAATATTTAATGATTCTAAAGAGGATAAGAAACATCAAAATGCGCAAGCTAAACAAATCATAAGATTGTTTAATGCTGAAACTTCTCAAATAATTAATAATGTAAACGGTAAAAACATTGAAAGTTTGCAGAACAAAATATTTAAAAGTTATGAAGGAATAAATAAAATTTTTGAAACTGATAATGTGCGTATTCCAGAAGACTTACTAGACATAAAACTTGAGATGTTAGATTTAAAACACAAACACAAAATTAAGCAAGAAGATGAAAAAATAGTCAGAAGAGAAGAACGAGCTAGAATGAAAGAAATACAACAAGCCGAAAAAGAGATGGAGAAAAAATTAAAAGACCTTGATAAAGATATTAAACACCATAATAACGAAATCGAAAAACTGACTAAGTATCTTAATAACACTAACCTACAAGTCGAAAAAGAATTATATATTGAAAAAATTAAAGAATTAGACGAATCTCTAAAAAATTTAAGTTCTGAACGAGAAAATATAGAAGATAGAAAAGAAAATGCTCAGTCAGGATTTGTTTATGTAATATCTAATATCGGTTCGTTTGGAGAAAACGTTTATAAGATTGGAGTAACACGAAGATTAGAACCTATGGACAGAATTAATGAATTAAGTAGCGCTTCTGTTCCCTTTGAATTCGATGTACACGCTTTAATTTTTTCTGAAAATGCTTTTGAACTCGAAAGCAAATTGCACAATCACTTTAAAAAATATAAAGTTAATAAAGTTAATGGAAGAAAAGAATTCTTTAAAGTTAATATTGATGAAATTAAGGATAAAATTTTATCAGAACACAATAATACAGTTCAATTTACAGACGAACCAAAAGCTTTACAATACAGAGAAACTTTAAGGTTAACTTCACAATAATTTTACGGGTAGCATGCCTACCCTTATTATTTTTTATTTTTTTAGGAGGAATAGGCAAAATGGCAACATTTACAGTTAATAAACGTAAAAATAAAACAAGTTCATCGTGGCAGTACGACGTTAAACACCCTAGTTTAAAATCGGGGAAGAAACGTAAATCTGGATTCAAAACTAAAGCAGAAGCCACTAATGCAGCGCAACAATTAATTAGAGATTTAGAAGATGGAAACCACATAGAAGAAAGTAAAAGGTTTGTTGATTATTATAATGACTGGATTGAAATTAAAAATAAGAAACAGTTATCTACCAAACAATTTTATTGGTATGAAAGAGCTATCAAGTTATTTACCGAACACTTCGGAGAACACATGTTAGTGAAAAATATTACTCGAACAGAATATCAGAAGTTTTTAAATAGCTACGGTAAAGGGCGTACAGATGAAACAGTAAGAAAAGTACACGGATGCTTAATGAGATGTATTAGAGATGCAGTTTATGATGGTTATTTAAGGAAAGACCCTACTTATAATGTGACTGTTAATGGAACTGAAAATGCGAAAGATGAAAAATTTAAATATATAACTATTAAAGATTATTTAGCAATGATGGATTATTTTAAATCAAGAAATGAAGAGAGTTATATATTTCTATATATATTATCGATAACCGGTGCGAGATATAGTGATGTGATCAACATGACGTACAAAGATTTAAATAAAGCACCTGGAGTCGTTCATCTTCCAGGAACAAAAACAAAAAATTCAAAACGAGATGTTGAAGTTAATCCAAAAGATATTACACATATTAATACAAAATTATCAAAATTGCCTCGTCGTATTAATGGTAAGTTGTTTAACGTTAGTCATACAGCCATAAGCAACGCTTTTAACCACACTAAACAAGCTATCGGATTAAACGATAATAACATCACACCCTATTCACTTAGACATACACACACTTCTTATTTATTATCTAAAGGAATACCAATTGAATATATAAGTAAACGTTTAGGGCACGCTACTATATCTCAAACATTAGACACGTATTCTCATTTATTAGAAGAACATAAAAAAGAGCAAGGTCAACGTGTCAGAGAATTATTCTCTTGACACATATTTGACACTTACTCTCTCAAAACCCTGTCATATCAAGTGTTTAGTACGGAGAGTGAGGGAT
>NZ_JBBOYX010000004.1:0-405969 GCF_038008285.1 Staphylococcus sp. FSL K6-0223 | reverse complement strand
AATGAAGTCAATAACTTTTTATAATTAATTTTATTGTCTATTTTTTTGAATTAAGTTGATTTGTTTCGCTCAACAAATAAATACTATACAGGCTTTAGAGAGTTTTAACAACAGTAAAATTTACACTAGCTTAACAAAATTACTACACTATATCTCCAATAACCGAACTTTATGATTTTATATCGAAATAACTATCGTTTTTAGAGACAAAAATGAACTTTGCGATAAATTATACAATCTTATTATAGCCATTTCGCAAACTTTAAAGAAATTTTATTTTTTTGAAATTAGTTACTTCATTATTGTTTCATAGTCTCAACTACTTTAATAATGTCAGCCGTTTTAGTTATAAAACATAAATTCATTATCCTCTCTACGCTACGTTTAATGAATTATTTCCTCTTATTTAGAAAAAACTCAAGGACATAAAATTTAAACTTATAATATATCTAAAATTTTTACCCCCTTAATTACTAACCAATTACGTATGCTATTTAAAAATCACATATAAGCAACTCTTGGAAAACTTAGCTGAGAATTTACAGCAAAAACATGAATCTATAGAATCCCTATTATTAATATAAAAAGCACAAAGATGATTTCTAATTCACAACATCTTTGCGCTATTACTCCTTTGGGTATTTATAGCCCGTTCTTATTAAGTTTAAATCTACATTTCAGTTCTACCAGCAATCGCTTTAGATAACGTAACTTCATCTGCGTATTCTAAATCTCCACCAACCGATAGTCCTTGTGCTAAACGTGTTACTTTAATACCAATTGGCTTCACTAATCTCGAAATATACATTGCTGTAGATTCTCCCTCTAAGTTGGGATTCATTGCTAAAATAAGTTCTTTAACTTCATCACTTTTTAGTCGCTCAACTAATGCTGGGATGTTAATATCTTCTGGACCTATACCATCCATTGGTGATATTGAACCATGTAGAACATGATATAAACCTTTATACTCGCGCATTTTCTCCATCGCTATAACGTCTTTATCATCTTCAACAACACAAATGACCGAACGATCTCGTTGCTTATCTTGGCAAATGTAGCAAGGATCATTTTCAGTGATATGACCACAAACACTACAATAAGTAAGTTCTCTTTTAACATCTACCAATGCTTTAGCAAATTGAACAACATCGTCTTCCTTCATATCTAAAGTATGAAAAGCCAGACGTTGAGCCGTCTTAGGTCCAATGCCTGGCAGTTTCATAAAACTGTCTATAAGTTTAGAAATTGGTTCTGGATATTGCATGTGTTATCACATTCCAGGGATGTTTAAGCCTTGAGTATGTTTACCTAAACGTTCTTGAGTTAACTCGTCAGCTTTATTCATCGCTTCATTAGTAGCAGCTAATACTAAATCTTGAAGCATTTCAACGTCATCTGGATCTACTGCTTCTTCTTTAATTTCTACATCTACAACTTCTTTATGGCCAGTAACTGTTACAGTAACCATACCGCCGCCAGCTGTTCCAGCAACGCGTTCTTCTTTTAATTTTTCTTGTTCTTGAGCCATTTTCTTTTGCATTTTTTGCATTTGTTTCATCATTTGTTGCATATTTCCGCCACCGCGCATAATATCATTTCCTCCTTGAAATTAAACAGTCTCTATTAAAAATTAGCTTTTATTATATTATACATACGAATATATTGCTTGTCATGTATCAGTCTTCGTCTATCATATGTACTGTTTCTTCACCAAACAAATCTTTAGCCTTTTGTGCCACATCAACTTGTGCTGGCTGTTGCGCCTCTCCTGACTCGCTGTTATTTTCACCATTAGCGTTACGATTTTGAATATATTCAGATCTAACTCTTAACCATTGATCCGAAGGTACACCAACGACTTTTACCGTTTTATTTACTATATTACAAACTACACTCTCTATATTGTTACGCTTTTCATCATCTTTATTTACAATTTCGCAATGAATCTCTTCCTCAAACTTAACTAACACATGATCTTCACTCGCTGCCACTGGTTCTGAGTTTTGGAGTAAACTTACTAATGATTTTTTGTCATTACTTTTAGCATGATCAATCACTTCTTGCCAGTGGTCTTTTAATAATTTTATGTCTTCTTTATTAGCTTTATCTAATACTTTAGCTATTTGTTGCATAGAAAATGCATTTTTAGAGCGTTGAACTGTACGTGTAGGTTTCTTCGGTTGTTGTGTTTGACCACTATTCGAAACACCTTGCGCTTTCAGTGTTTTTAATTCATTTTCAAGTTGCTCCATACGTTGAAGCAGTACATCATTATCAGGTTCAGTAGCTACAGCTGTTGTAGCCATATTCTGAACAGTCTGTGGTTGCGCTTTAATCATTTCCGCAAGTTTAACTAGTAACACTTCAAAATGAACGTTTTGGTTAACGCTAAAACGAATTGAAACAAGTGTATCATTAATGATATCAATCATACGATATAGTGTGTCTAATTCAAAACTAACTAAAGCATCATATTCAATTGATTCATTTGATGTTTTTATCATTATCGTATCTCTAACGAAGTAAATCATGTCGTTAATAAGTCGATTCACTTCTTTTCCTTCTGAAATAAAGTGATGATATCTACCAAAAGCTTCTTTAACATTCCCCTCAACAACATCTTTGAACAAATCATTTAATGCCGCTTCATCAACGCTACCAGTCACGTTCAACGCATCTTGTAGTGTCAAACGCTCGTCCCCAAAAGCAATCGCTTGATCCATGATACTTAAAGCATCACGCATACCACCTTCTGAAGTTTTAGCAATAAATTCTAATGCTGCATTATCATACTCTAGTGACTGTGATTCAGCTACGAACTTTAGGCGGTCTACAATTTGATTCATACTAATCGCTTTAAAATCAAAACGTTGTGCTCGAGAGATAATAGTTGGAGGAATTTTATGTGGTTCTGTAGTCGCTAGAATAAATATCGCGTGACTAGGAGGCTCTTCCAAAGTTTTAAGTAAGGCGTTGAACGCCCCCGTCGTTAACATATGTACCTCATCTATAATATATACTTTATATTTGGATTCACTTGGTGCGTATTTAACTTTATCTCTTATATTTCTAATCTCATCCACACCGTTATTACTCGCCGCGTCAATTTCAATCACATCAGAATTTGTACCTTGAGTAATACCTTTACAAATCGCACACTCATTACAAGGTTCTCCATCATCGCTATTAAGGCAATTAATCGCCTTGGCAAACACTTTTGCGATACTTGTCTTCCCAGTTCCTCTGGGTCCACTGAAAATGTAAGCATGTGATTGTTTACCTTTAGAGATGGCATTACGTAACGTTTTCGTGACGTGTGTTTGTCCAACAACATCATCGAAACTTTGCGGTCTATACATTCGATACAAAGCTTGGTAATCCACTGTAACACCTCCATTAACAATTACTCATCATTATATCATGTTCGTAACAATTCTTTTCAATGAAAAAATTAATCAAATACTTCAGGTAACATAACAGTCATACCATGAAGTGATGCGATGTCTGAAGTTAAAAATTTCACACTTAAGGTGTCATCGTTACCTAATTCTTCCATAACAATACCGTTTTGTTTCGCATCAACGTATCCTATGTGATTGAAAAATTCAGTATAGCAATGAACAAAAATTGCTGGATACCCTTCAGCTTTGGCACGCTCTTCTACTGCTTGCATTAAAGCTTTTCCTAGTCCTTGTTCACGCACATCTGGTTGTACTGATAAAGCTCCAACTGCTAGTGCAGTAGTTTGATGATTATTAGAAACTAATAAAATTTCTCCTAATAAGACATGGCCAATGACATCGTTCGTATCATTTTTAGCAATAACTTCTAATTCAGAATTATAATTCTCGGATTTTCTGAGATTCTTAACTCTGGCACGTTCTTTCCAACTCATCTCTGGGTCTTGATCATAATTTTGTTCAATGCTATCAAGTGATCGTTCATAATCAACTTCAGTTAAAGTACTTAAAAATATTTGCATGTATCCTCCAATTTTTCTATCAACTTTTTAATGATATATCAATACACGTTATATATTATTTGCTTAGTTCGTTATAACCTTAACAAATTATTGAAAATTAATCTATTTAATGAAAGAAGAGTGGGATAGAAATTTAAATTTGTAAAAAATTAATTTCATTATCCCACTCCAACATGGTTTGTATATAAATTTTTTTATAATTCATCTCTAGTAGAGGCTAGCTGACAAAGTTGTTTAGAAGTATGAGAAGCTCGGTTCAAACATATTTCCAGATCAGTTAACTACTGCCAAAATAAAAAAGGCTACGACAATCTGATATGTCCTAGCCTTTTATCTATGTGATATTTGCTTAAATCTCATAATAATACCGTGCACCTTTGTATCGAACGCATATCATAAACGTTACCGAAGTCGACAGCTAAATCTCGGCTACCCTACGGCACATATGAGGATCCACTTAATGCTGCTTCCGTCAGGACCTGACATGGTTCATGGGTTCATATTGCATAGGACCGAAATCTTCAAACACTACGTGCTTCGGGCAGACTTCACAAAAATGCGCCCTCAACAAAGGAATTAAGTCTCGCATAAAGCGGATTTCGAGTACAGGGAACCGCTACCTCCCCACCTAGCACGGTAAGATTTATAATACTATAATTTCATATCCCTTTGCAAGCGTAAAAATTTCATCAATAACTTATATATGAGTTTAGATTACTCTTTTAATGAACTCAAAATTTCGAAATGATAGGCACATTGCTAATATATAAAAATCGATAAATTTAAAAAATTCTATTTGTATGTATGAGCAATTCAGTTAGAGGAGGGTAAAAGCAAAATAAAAAAGGCAAATACTCATTAAAATAAGTACTTGCCTTTTATATCTATTAGTCTTGGATTTTAATTCTAATGGCGGAGGAAGAGGGATTCGAACCCCCGCGGCCCGTTAAGGCCCTGTCGGTTTTCAAGACCGATCCCTTCAGCCGGACTTGGGTATTCCTCCAATGAACACAATAACAATCATATAATAGCGTTCATTAAAAGTCAATATAATTATTTTGTGTCTACACCAGAATTTTTTTATTTAAATATTGGTCAACAGATCGTGCTACAGCGCGACCTTCTTTGATTGCCCATACGACTAAACTTTGACCTCTACGAGCATCTCCAGCTGCAAAAAATTTAGGATGATTAGTTCGGAAGTCAATGTCATTAGCAACTATTTTATTACGTTCAGTTTTAATACCAAACGCATGAGGAATAGTTGTTTCTGTTCCTATAAAACCAATTGATAATAAGACTAAATCAGCTGGCCAAAAACGTTCTGGACCATCTGACATTACCATGCCTTCAGATGTCTCTTGCAGCACTTGAGTGTACAATCCTCTCACACGACCAAGACCATCTACATCATAGCGCATTGTTTGTACTCCATAAGCTCTTGGTTCCTTACCAAATTTAGCTTCATATTCTTTGTGCGCATAATCCATTTTAAATACAGGCATGGCTAAAGGCCAAGATGTATTACTTTCAAAGGTAATTTCTTCAGGCTGCTTAGTATACTTGTTAAATTGTACAATTGATTTACAGTTTTCACGCAATGCAGTCGCTACACAGTCGGCACCTGTATCACCTGCACCTATGATAATAACGTTTTTATCTTTAGCAGTAATAGAAACTTCATCAATTTCTCCATTGAGATATTGTGTTTGTTCAGTTAGGTAATCCATTGCAAAATGAATACCAAAGCCCATACGTCCTTCTAAAGGTAAATCTCTCGCATTCTGCGAACCCGTACATAAAACAATTGCATCAAATGCATCTTCAAGCTCTTCTTTACTGATATCAACGCCAATCTCAACACTTGTTTTAAACTCTATACCTGCCTCTTTCATTAACGCTATACGACGACGTACTACATCTTTATCTAATTTCATATTAGGGATGCCGTACATTAATAAGCCACCTGGTTCATGTGCTTTTTCAAACACGGTCACTTGGTACCCTTTAATGTTGAGTTCTTCAGCAGCTGTAAGTCCTGCAGGTCCACTTCCTACTATTGCAACTTTTTGCTCTTTACGTTCTTCAGGATACTTTGGTTTAACCCAACCATTATCATAAGCTTCATCTATAATAGTACGCTCAATACCTTTAATTGCAACGGATTCTCTATTGATTTTCATGACACAAGAATTCTCACATGGCGCGGGGCATACACGTCCAGTAAATTCCGGAAAATTATTTGTCTCACTCAATCTTTCATAAGCCGTTTTAAAGTCTTGATGATATACTAAATCGTTCCACTCTGGTATATAATTTCCAATAGGACAGCCGATAGTTTCTCTTCCATATAACTGTCCTGTTTGGCAAAATGGTGTGCCACAATCCATACAGCGTGCACCTTGAACGGAGGCATCTTCCTTAGTAAAGTGTTGTTGAAACGCATCATGACCAGAAAGACGATCTACCAAAGACAATTCTGATAAAGACTGTTTATTATATTTCATAAATCCTTTAAATTCGCCCATGATTATCCCCCACTTTTTTAATAAACTACTGCTGGTTGTAATTCTTCTTCAATACTTTTCCTATCATCATAAAATGCTGCGAGTGTCGCTTCATCTACTTGTTCTATTCGTCGTTTTTGTAAATCAATTTTTTGCATCATCAATTTGTAATCTTTCGGTATGACTTTCACTACATATTGGCTTACATTTTCAAATTGATTCAAAATTTGTCGTGCTTTCGTACTACGTGTATGTTTATAATGCGCTTCAAGCATATCTTTAATTAATGCTTTTTCCTCATCATAGCGAACCTCACTAAATTCAAGAGTTTCTAATGAATTGACCTTTTTAAATTCTTCAATACTTGATGGGAAGATATAACTTACGCCGCCACTCATACCTTGGCCAAAGTTTTTACCAACATCACCTAAAATAATGACGTGTCCACCAGTCATGTACTCTAGTCCGTGGTCTCCAATACCTTCTACCACAACATCAGCACCACTATTTCTAATACAAAAACGTTCTCCCGCCTTACCATTTATATAAGCTTTTCCTCTTGATGCTCCATAAAAACTTACATTACCTGCGATAATTTCTTGTTCTCGCTCTTCATTTGGCGCATTAACAATAACTGTTCCACCTGATAAACCTTTACCTACATAGTCATTCGCATCACCAGTATGATGAATCGTCAAACCGTGTGGCGCATAAGCAGCAAGACTTTGGCCGGCATGTCCTTCTGTATAAGCGAATATTGTATCCTCAGGGAGACCTTCTTCTCCGTATTGACGTGCAATGGCACTACCTGTGATAACGCCTACATCTCTTTGTTCATTGTTGACCACATAACTTCCTGTGAATGAATGTCCATTTTGAATACTGTGCTTAGCATCTGGATATAGATAATTCAAATCAAAGCCGATATCTAAGTGATGATCTTGCATTATTTGTTTCGTATTAGGTCCTTCAGACTGTTCGATAAGATTCTCTATTTGAATTGCTGCAGCTTTGCTTCCAGGAGTTAACTTAGAAGAACGCTGTAGTAAATCTGTTCTACCTACTAACTCCTCTACTGTCTCTAGACCTAGAGAAGCTAAAATCTCTCGTAGTTCTTCAGCAATGAAATACATAAAGTTGACTACATGTTGCGCCTTACCTGTAAATAGCGCACGTAAATCTTTGTTTTGCGTAGCAACTCCTACTGGACATGTATCGTTGTGACATACACGCATCATTATACATCCCAATACAACAAGTGGGGCTGTCGCAAATCCAAACTCTTCCGCTCCAAGCGCACAAGCGTACGCTACATCTACTCCAGTGAGTAACTTACCATCTGTTTCTAACTTCACTCGACTACGTAAATGATTTAATTTCAATGTTTGATGTGTTTCCGCTAGTCCTATTTCCCAAGGAACTCCAGCATGTTGAATACTGGTCTTTGGTGAAGCCCCAGTACCTCCGTCATAACCACTAATGACTATCTTATCGGCGAATGCTTTAGCTACCCCTGAAGCGATGGTTCCTACACCTGTTTTAGAAACTAATTTAACTGCAATATCCGCTTCTTTATTCGCATTTTTTAAATCATGAATAAGTTGAGCTAAATCTTCTATTGAATAAATATCGTGATGTGGTGGAGGAGAAATCAATCCTATACCAGGCGTTGAACCTCTTGTTTCAGCTATCCACGGATAGACCTTTGACCCTGGTAATTGTCCACCTTCCCCTGGTTTAGCGCCTTGTGCTACTTTGATTTGAATCTCTCTTGCATGTTGGAGATAATCACTCGTTACACCAAATCGTCCGGACGCAACTTGTTTAATTGCGCTCGTTTTATTACTTCCATCCTTTTGCAATTCATATCGAGACGGATCTTCACCGCCTTCACCACTATTGCTTTTACCACCAATTTGATTCATCGCCTGTGCCAAAGTTTCATGCGCTTCAGCTGAAATTGAACCATAACTCATAGCACCAGTATTAAACCTTTTCACAATTTCACTCGCCGGCTCCACACGACTTATATCAATGGCTTTTTGTTTTTTAAACTCTAACAGATGACGTATGTGATCTGTACGTTTATCATTGACTGCCTCTGAAAATTCTTTAAACAGTTCATAATCATTTTCTCTACAAGCATGTTGTAGTAAAAAGATTGTACGAGGGTTAAATGCATGATGTTGACCTTGTTGTCTCCATTGAAATGTACTACCTGATTCTAAGTAATCTGTTGCATTACTTTGTCGCGCTTTATTCTCATTGTCGATTTGTTCAATACTTATTCCAGATATTTTTGACTGTGTTCCAGTAAAATAACGATCTATAACATCTTGAGATAATCCAACTGCTTCAAAAATCTGCGCCCCTTGATAACTTTGCACAGTTGAAATTCCCATTTTCGCCATAACTTTTATGACACCTTCTGATAATACGCGTGTATACGTTTCTACGTTCTCAATTACTGAACCAGATAACTGTCCTTGAAGTGTCAATTGTTCAATCGTACGTTGCGCAAGATAAGGTACGATTGCATTAGCACCATATCCAAGTAGACATGCCACATGATGTACCTCTCTAGTTTCACCTGTTAGAGTTACAAGACTTGTCTCCATTCGCAATCCTTCACGTATCAGTAACTGATGAACATGACTAAGAGCAAGTAACATTGGCATCGCATAACCTTCCTGTGAGACAAGTGTTTGATCATCTAGCACAATGATCTTAGCACCTGATTTTACTGCTTCAACTGCTTGTTCTCCAAGTGAGTTTAATGCACTTTCAAGCTCCCCTGTATACACCGTTGATAGATGGGTTACATTGAAGCAACTTGAGTCTATGGAAGCAAGTTGTGCCTCAGTAATAACAGGTTTCTTCAATTGAATACGTTGTAGCGCTGTCTCATCAGGATGAAGTAAATTACCTTCTCCACCTAAATATGACATTTCACTCGTTACAATCTTCTCTCGATAAGCGTCGATAGGAGGGTTAGTGACTTGCGCAAATAATTGTTTAAAATAATTAAATAATGATTCTGGCTTATCATTAAGAACAGCAATTGGTGCGTCATACCCCATCGCTCCAATAGGATCCTTTTTGCTACTAACTAAATCAACCATGTATTTATTTATATCTTCTTTAGTATAGGCAAATTGCTTTTGCAGACGAAATAACGTATGTTCATCCCAATCAGACGGCTCATAATCTATTCGATCAAAGCGATCATCAATTTTAAATGTTTCTAACCATTGTTGATAAGGTAATTCGCTAGCTATATCTGCCTTTAAGTCATTGTTTTCGACTACTTTATTTTGTAAAAAGTCGACGAGTAACAATTTGCCTGGATTAAGTTGTCCTTTAAAAGCGACATTCTCTTCCGGCACATCAACTACACCAACTTCAGAAGAAAATACAATAAAGTTATCTTTAGTAATCGTATAGCGGCCTGGACGTAAACCATTTCTATCTGTAAGCGCACCAATTTTATCGCCGTTACAAAATGAAATCATCGTTGGACCGTCCCATGGTTCCATTAAATAGCTATAATATTCATAAAAAGCACGCACATTTTTGTCATTAGCTTTGTTATATAACCAAGGTTCTGGAATCAATAACATTGCTGCTTTTTCAGGTTCCATAGCCAATGAAAGAAACTCAAGCGCATTATCCACAATAGCTGAATCACTTCCATCTTCATCTACTATGAAATGAACTTTATCTTTTTCATCTCCAAATAACGTCTCAACCAATTTATTTTGGCGTGCTCTCATCCAATTCACATTACCTTTAATTGTATTAATCTCACCATTATGCATGAGCATTCGGTTAGGATGTGCACGTTTCCAGCTGGGAAAAGTATTTGTGCTAAATCTTGAATGCACTAATCCTAATTTAGATTGAAACGTTTCATTCTGAAGATCTAAATATAATTCTTTGATTTGATCAGAGCGTAACCAACCTTTATAAACAATTGTCCTCTTGGATAAACTTGTGAAATATAACTCCAGTGATTGCTCTTCTCCATATCTCTCAATCTGTTTTCTCGCTAAAAATAATTGTTTTTCAACATGTTCAACGCTTCTAATATCTACAAAGACTTGTTGAATGTAAGGCATTGTATCAGCAACATGTTTAGCAATTGCATTAGTATTTACAGGGACATCTCGATAACCAATAACTTTGAAACCTTCATTTTCGAAATATGAGTTAAAAATGGGTTCATGAATCGAATCTTTAACTTTTTCTTTAGAAAAAAATAATCCCACAGCATAGTTACCTTCGCCGGGAATATTAATTTCATCTAATTGATCAAAAAACTTAAATGGAATTTCAGTCATTATGCCCGCACCATCACCAGTGATACCGTCAGCACCAACGCCACCTCGATGGTCTAACCGACGTAACATTTCTAAAGATTTTTCGATAATATCATGAGACCTTTTATTATCCATATTGGCATAAAATCCAATACCACACGCATCATGCTCTTCACGATAATCATATAAACCTTTTTTTAATTTCTCATTGTACATGATGCACACTCCTCTTATTAGAATTTTCTGACAATTTTAGTTTGATAATAATTACTATAATGTAATATATTTATCTGTTCAATATATAAATTAGATATAACTCATCTAAAAAATAGAACAATTACTCAAATTATTGCTATAATACACTTACACCATTTTAAATTTTAGAATTTTTCGTCAATTAATAAGGAGTGGCTATTGTGGAGATTAAACAACTTAAATACTTTGTAGAAGTGGCACGTCGTGAGCATATATCAGATGCAGCTTTAGAATTAAACATTGCGCAGTCAGCGGTAAGTCGTCAAATCACACAACTTGAGAAAGAGTTGAACGTAAGCCTTTTTAAAAGAAGTGGTAGGAATATCATCCTCACCTCCGAGGGAAAGAAACTCATGTCTCAAGCTACTCAAATTCTCAAACAAATGGACCACACGATTCAATTATTCAAACAGCAAGCTTCTACAGATCAACGGACGATTTATATTGGTTATGAAGAAGGCGACATTTCACAAATGATGTTGCCACTAGTGCAATCCTTTGAACAACAAAGTGAGAGTATTATAACGCCACAACTCTTGAAACATAATCACATTGTAGATCGAGTAAATTCGGGCCAACTCGATATAGGGCTTATTGAAATGACTAAGGATATAACAACACAGACAGAACTTCATGTCACACCTTTATTCGAAGAGAAATATCATATGTATGCGCCTAAAGATCATCCTATTACTTTGACAACTCAACCCCTTTTAACTCAACTTGAAAATGAATCACTATACTGTCTCATGCCTTTCGCCAACTCAATAAAAAAGAAACTCGAACAATTAATTAAAGCAAATGTGTATACATTATCGAATAAACAACTTGCTCAGTATCTCGTGCGTCAAGATAAAGGATTTATTATTAGCAATGAAAATATTCATCTTAACGAAAGCGAAGATTGGGTCCAAATCCCTCTTTCACATACTGAATTAAAAAGAACAATATGCGCCATCACTAAATATGATAATAAGAAAAAAGATATAGATTTAGTATGGCATTATATTCATACTATGATTAATCAAACGGCTCAATTTTAGTTGAACACATCGTTAATCACACTCGCTTTATTTATAAAATCCGACGAATAATTCAATTAACTCATTTTGTAAATTTTTGTAATCATTGATTAATGGGCGTATAATCACTATGTCAATTTAATACACTAAATTGAGAATTGAGGTTCAAATATGCAGTTCAAATCTTTTTTTAAACAGCCTTTCAGTTGGATGATTATAATTTTTTGTTGCATCTTTCTTGGCTTATTTATATTTACGTTTTTTAACGATAAATTTTACAATATGCCGATAGGGAAAATTACAAATGTACATCCTATTCACACTGAAAAAATTACGGATGAACAACACAATAAAGATATTAAATATAAAGAAAAACTCACTTTAGAAATTTTGAATGGTAAATTTAAAGGTCAAACAGCAACGATTGACCACCAATATGTAAAATCTCAAGCGGACTCGGAGTCATTTTCCAAAAATGACAAAGTGTTATTACATATTTCTAAGAAACCTAGTGATGCCAATATTATAGAGAAAAAACGTGATGGTTTGGTTGTGGCAATAACAGGAATCTTCCTACTCACAGTACTCATCGTTGGTAAAAAAGTTGGCTTACAATCAATATTATCACTAATCATCAATACGATTGCCGTCATAGGGGCAATCTATATACACAATCAAAATGGGCAAATCAACTTATTCCTATTAATGACGATCGCGATTATTGTCTCGACAACGTTAACCCTATTACTTGTAACTGGGTGGCACATGCGTACACTCGTCACAATAGTAAGTACACTCATTGGTACATTTCTTTGCGTTGGAATTACAGAATTAGTGATTAAAATGACAGGTGGTAACGGGATTAAGTATGAAACAATGACCTTCCTTACACTACCTCCTAAAGACGTCTTTCTCGCTTCCGTCTTAATTGGAACGCTCGGAGCTATTATGGACGTAGCCATTACTATTTCAAGTGGAATGTATGAAATTCTTCAACGTACTCCAAATATAACAATGAGGCGTTGGGCACTTGCGGGACGTCACATCGGCCAAGACATTATGGGTACAATGACCAATATTTTACTTTTTTCTTACCTGTCTGGAAGTTTACCAATGTTTCTAATTTATTTGAAAAATGCTAATACAATCACTTACACCATTTCAATGAATTGGTCATTAGAAGTTGCTAGAGCCATGACAGGTGGCATAGGCATTGTGTTAACAATTCCTATTACCATTGCATTAATGGAAGTATTGCTAAAATTGAGAGGTGCTAAACAATGAGTGCGATAACAATTTTAGGCTTATTACTCTTGGTGCTAATGATAATTTTCGGAGGAAAAAAAGGTCTCATTTCTTTCTTCACACTATTTTTAAACTTCATCATACTTATTATTAGTATCATTTTAATAATTTTTGGTGTACCGATTTACTTAGTAACTTTTATCTTCTGCATAGTTATTGCTGCTGTGAACTTATTCGTGTTAAATAGTTATAACGTTAAAACACAAGCAGCATTTATCGGTACAATAATTACGACACTCATATTGATACTAGTTATTTTCCTATCGGTTAAGGTAGGTCATCTTCAAGGGTTTGCGACAGAACAACAAGATGAAACATATGTGTATTCAATGAATATTGGTATTGATATGATACAGTTTATGGTTTTTACAATCGTTTTGGCTGTTATAGCCGCTGTAATAGATTTAGCCATTACAATTAGCTCACCAATGTATGAATTAAGCGAGACCAATCCGGAACTAAATCAAAGACAACTATTCACTTCTGGCATGCGAGTAGGTAGAGAAATTTTAGCTACTTCTGCCAATACTATTTATTTAGCATATTTTGGGGGTCAATTAACTTTATTTTTCTGGTTCTTTAAATTACATTATTCTTTTGGAAATATTATTAATTCTAAAATTTTCGCTCAAGAATTTGTGTCGATATTACTAGGAGGCATTGCAGTTGCACTTAGTATTCCAATAACTGCATGGGTAACTGCTTTGATGATTAAAAATAAAAAACGTAAAAATTCTACTCAATCACAACAACTTAATAATGATTAATATATTTAGAGACCCCATTGCCTTATTCTCTTAGCATTGGGGTCTTATTATTATGATTAAATTTTTAGCGACATCACGTAAACAGGTCGCCCTATTAATTCACTATCATGTGTGTGGCGATAACCAGCTTGCTTATATAAATTGATTGCTTTCTCATTATCTGTATTTACTGCTAATGTAATTTCATTAATGCGTGGATAATGTTGTTTAATATATGCAGGCAACATTTCAAGGGTCCTCTTACCT
This sequence comes from Staphylococcus sp. FSL K6-0223, assembly GCF_038008285.1. Taxonomy (NCBI): domain Bacteria; kingdom Bacillati; phylum Bacillota; class Bacilli; order Caryophanales; family Staphylococcaceae; genus Staphylococcus; species Staphylococcus sp. FSL K6-0223. The sequence continues at coordinate 391,563 of NZ_JBBOYX010000004.1, read as the reverse complement.
ATGCCTTGTCCTCTATAACGTTGATCAACACTAAATGATCTAAAGAAAATGGCCTTTGGATTATCAGTGAATGGTTTAGGCCCATTTCCTTCGTGTAAAGTGAAAAACGCGATACACGACTCATTATTCATAACTAACGTAGGATGTCTATCACTATCTTGATTAGCCGATTTGATGTTTTCAACTGGTGATTTCGTATATTTATAGTCACTTTCTAGAATTTCTAAGTTTTCGACTTGCTCAAATAATTCCGGTTCATATGCTTTTAAATACACATTTTTCACCTAGCCTTTAGCTTTTTTAGAAAATTGGTCTATCCAAGTCAATACGGCAGGTGCTATGTTCTCTGAATCATTGATATTAAACCATCTAATATCAGTAATTTCATTGTCAGTAGTTATACTGGACCAATCAATAGCTTTTGTCGTTTTAAATCCGTTTAATTCAGTAAGCGTATCTGGTTGAGGATACGCCTTTCCTACAACGGTACCTATAAATTCTAAATCAGTTTCAGCCAAATCGAGGCATAACTCTTCTTTAAGTTCTCGTTGTAACGCCTCAACATAGCTTTCACCTTCATCGATTTTACCACCCGGGAAATAATATTTATCTCTGTTACGAACTTGAACGAGTAAAATTTGATTTTCTTTCTCTTCAACTAAACAAACACATTTAATCATTTAGAATAAACACCCTACCCTATTCTTTATTACTTCAAAAAGCTTTTTATATTTAGTATTATGTTATCATAAATTAAATGATGAAGTGATTGAGTTCAAAATGGATAATTTTGAGTATAACAATATATCAATCATTTATGAGCGTATGCTTTTCATGCAAAGATATCATTCGGAGGGAATTTTTATGGCAAAACAAACTGGCGCTGTACGTTTATCTAACTTATTTAACATGGCAGGTTTCATCGTCGACGGTTATAATGGAATACGTCACGATGCTAAAAATAAACAAATGGTATATTTATCATTAGGTCTAAGTGCTATTGGTACAATCATCGATTTTTATGTATCTATTAAGTCACCATCAAAATTACGTAAATTAGGTGCGCTTACTTCATTCGCGATAAACGGTTTACGCTTATTTACTAGTTTCCGTAAAGTTAAAAATGAATATTAAAGATTATGATTGATAAAGGAAGACGAAACGTTATTCATTCTTAAAGAATGTACTAATTGTTTCGTCTTTTTTTATTCGATTTTCTTGTAATTTTCATAAAAATCTTTAACATGTTTGATAATTAATTTTTGATAGTATTCTAATGCAACAGTATGAAGGTAACTACTAAAGGAGACATTTACATGCTTTACACTGTCACAACAACACTTCCTATTTCTCACGGTGGAAGAACACAAGCTCTTTTAAGACGTATCAAACTTATAGATGAAGAATTTAACTTACCTACTAAAATTCTTACCACGAACTATTACGGCAACTACCCAAGTGTCTACAAACGTTTTTTAAAAGAAAATAAAATTACTAAAAATATAGAGTTTGAAAATATGTATGAATGGTTGTCTAATTTCAAACTTTATAAGGTTCCCAAAACTTTTATTACTAAAAATCCTAAATACGTTAAAACTAAACGTAAAATTAAAGGTCTAAAATATGAATTAGGCAAAGACCAAAGCGAGGTTCATTACTATAATAAGAAGTCATATGTCCGTTTTCGCAAATATTATGGCCAATCTGATGTTCTTCAATATGAAGACTATATCTCGCCTTCAACTGGTTTAAAGTATGAGCGACATGAATATAATTTATATGGCTTACTTCACAGAAAAATTTTCTATGTAAATAACTCATCAATAAGACACAGTGATGAATTAATAGATGCTGAAGGTACCATGTATTGTAAAAGATATTTTAATAATAATGAGAAAAATAAAATTAACTGCGTCGAGTTATACGAAAATGGCAAAGTTATTAAAACTTTTAAAAATGATAAAGTACTTGCGCAATATTACTTTCAATCGCGTTTTAAAGACAACGATGTGGTGTTTAGTGATGCAAGATTTTTAGATGCACCATTAATTAAACAAACACATCAAACTAAAAATATCTTAGTCTTTCATAGTTCGCATTTAAAAGAGGGTAAAACTAAAAAATCTTATAAATATGCTTTAGAACATAGCAATAACGTGGATAAATATATAGTACTTACGCATCAACAAATGAAAGATATTCAAGAGATGTATCCTATTGAAAATGAACGCTTTGAACTCATACCTCATTTTATAGAACTCAATCATAGAAAAGGTGAAAATGAAGTTATACAAGAAGATCGTTTCATTTATATCGGTAGATTTAGTAGTGAAAAACAAATGGATCATTTAATTAAAGCTTATGATAAGTTTGTTAAAAGTGGTCATCAAACAAAATTACATTTATTTGGTAGGGATGAAGATAATCAATTACCTATGATGAGAAGCTTGATTGCTGAGTACCATCTTGAAGATATGGTTAAAATTTCAAAATATACAAAAAAGCCTTTAGTAGAATTTGAAAAATCGAAAGCTTCTATATTAACAAGTAAGTATGAAGGTTTTGGATTGACTATTATGGAGAGTATTGAAATGGGTTGCCCTGTTCTATCATATGACGTTCGATATGGACCTAACGAAATTATCAATCATGGAGAAAATGGTTATTTAATAGAGGAAAATCACATCGAGCAATTAGCTCATCGAATGATAGACATTGTGGAACATCCATTAAGAAATGTAAGAAATCAAGAGAAATTAACATATTCTGCAGCAGTAAAGAATTATCATCACTTACTAAGAAATCTCAATTTAATTTAAACATCTAAACACAGTAAAGCTGACGAGGATGAGTGACCTCGTCAGCTTAATTTATTGTTTAGATGATATATCACTTAGTGAATAAATTTATAATTTCTAACTTGATATGAAGGGATAGTTCTATAAGTCATGTAACCTGGTGCTGCACTCCAGTTCATTTCAGAGACTAAAATACTACCATCACTATTCACGCGTTCAACAAAGGCTACATGACCGTAGTAACCAGCGTCAGTTTGAGCAATTGAACCTACTGTCGGATTATAATCAATAGTATAACCATCTGCAGCTGCTGCGTTGTCCCAATTATTTGCATTCCACCAATATGTGCTGATACCTTTTCCGATTTCAGAACGACGGTTAAACACGTGCCAAGTACATTGACCCCATGTATATAAGTTTTGGTGGTAGAAAACTGGCGTATAATAGCCACCACTTGTAGTTGATTTACTAGTAGATGAACTACTTGAACCTCCACTACCTCCACCTGGCACTTTTAATTTTTGACCTGGATAGATAAAGAAATTAGAAAGTCCATTTAATTGCATGATTTTTTGATATGAAGTACCGTACTTACTTGCAATTAATGATAAAGAGTCACCATATTGAACAGTGTACGTAGATGTACGACCTGAGCTACTTGAAGTCGTTTTTTTAGAGCCACTTGTAGATTTAGACGTTGATACTGATCCAGAAACCTTTAACTTCTGACCAGGTACAATTAAGAAGTTATTTAAACCATTTAACTTCATAATATTTTTGTAAGTAGTTCCGTATTTAGCTGCAATAGATGATAATGAGTCTCCCGCTTTTACAGTGTACACTGAACCACTATTAGATGATGTCTTAGATTTTGACGCGCTAGATGATGATCCTGATACTTTAAGTACTTGATTAGGGAAAATTAAGTTTGAAGTTAGGCCATTAAGTGATTTTAATTTAGCAATTGAAATACCGTATTTATGAGAAATTGACCAAACTGATTCTCCACTTTTTACTGTATGTGTCGTTGCTGCATGTGCTTGCGTAGTTGCTAAAGCACTAATTGCTGTTGTTCCGATAAGGGCAGTAATATATTTTTTTTGCACTTGAAATCCTCCTCTACTTGTCTTTTTTTATCCCCGAATTTTTTAATACAAGCACATTATACTCTTTAATTATGTATAGGATGTGTGTTTTAGATGACATTATGATTACAAAATATTATTTCATTTAAAAAATAGCACTCCAGACAAATATCATTTTGCCTATCTAAACTAATACAATTTATCATAAATTACAATGACAATTTTATTACGAATTCACTAATGACAACTACACAGTATTACCCTCACATCTGAATACAATTTTCCTTTTATTTAAAAAGTAATATCAAAAGATAAACGAATTAAGTCGAACATTCAATAAAAACAAAGATATTTACATAACTTTCATAATGCCTAAAGCAAGAAAATACTGCCGACAAAATGATATTTTGTCGGCAGTATTGTAATGAGTATTACGTCTTAAATATAAATTTGTTAATTATTTTTTAACTAAGTCATCTTCAATTTCTTTGATTTCTTTTTTAGATAAATCTACTGCTTTTTCACCATCTTTAGTGTCTTCTTTAAGCGCTTTTTGGGCTTCTTTAGAATGATATAATTCTACAATTTTCTTGTATGTTTTATTATCCATATCTTTAGAATTTACTGCTATAACATTAATGTATGGTTTCACAGCGTCTGAACTTACTTTTTCTAAATAAATTGGGTCCTTCTTAGCATCTTTACCTGCTTTAGTTGCTACACCATTATTAATAACTGAAATGTCTACATCTGATAATGCACGTGCTGTTTGTTGGGCATCTACAGCTTTGATTTTGAGATCTTTGGGATTGCTTTCAATATCTTTAGTAGTTCCATTTAAACCGAAATTCTTTTTCAATTTAATTAATCCAGCAGACTCTAATAATTTAAGCGCACGTGCTTGATTAGATACATCGTTAGGAATGGCTACTTGAGCGCCCTTTTTAACATCTTTAATATTTTTAATTTTATCAGAATAAATACCCAGTGGCGCAAGAACAGTTGTACATAGCGCTTGAATTTTAGCATCTTTATGCGCTTTTTTATATTGATCTAAAAATGCAAAGTGTTGAAAAGCATTCATATCAATATCACCGTCACTCAAAGCTTTATTAGGTACGTTGTAATCTGAAAAGTGTTTAATTTCTAAATCTATATCATCTTTTTTAGCTAATTCTTTTACTTTCTCCCAAGCTTTTGTATCATTAGAAGCTACACCAATAGTTACTTTTTTGTCATTATTGCCTCCACAAGCAGCTAACACAATAACTGCCGCTATTAATAAACCAAGAATTTTCTTCATCTAGAAAATGCCCCCTAACAATTGTAATTTTCAATATATAATTAAGTACTTAATTTCTACGAATAACCCTTGAAATAAAGTTACCTAATGACTGAATAACTTGTACGATAATAATTAACACAATGACAGTAATAATGATCACCATAGTATCGAAACGTTGATAACCGTATACTAATGCAAGATCACCTATACCGCCGCCACCTACAGCACCTGCCATAGCCGTACTGCCAATAAGACCTATAATTGCTGTAGTTATAGCTAAAATCAGTGAACCTAATGCTTCAGGTAACAAAAAGTAGCGTATAATTTGAAGAGGTGATGCCCCCATCGCTTTAGCTGCTTCAATAATACCGTCATCTACTTCCAGTAAAGAGTTTTCTACTAAACGCGCTATGTACGGCGCTACATAAACCGTTAGAGGCACAATAGCCGCCGTCGTCCCTATAGACGTACCTACTAACAATTTAGTAAATGGCACGATTGCTATAAGTAAAATTATGAAAGGGATAGATCTTAAAATATTGATTATGGGATTTAAAATTTGATGTAACACTAGGTTTTGCCAAATACCATTTTTACGGGTCACTACTAATAAAATCCCTAAAGGTATACCAATTAACGCACCAATTACTAGTGCTACAGTAACCATATACAATGTTTCATATAATGCTTGAAACAGTTGGGATGCATCTAAACTTGAACCAAACATATTTATTGCACCTCCTCAAATTGAATATGCCGTTCAGTGAAATATGTTTCTGGATTAAATCGTTTAAACTGCGAATCATGCTCAAATCTCAACCACATATAACAAACGGTTTCATCTTGAATATCTGACATAGATGAGAAAAGTACATTCACATTTAGCTGATGACGATGAATCAATTCATTTAATAATGGCCTCTGGATTTGTTTCGCGTCTAAGAATAATTTATAGTCAGAGAAATCATCTTTTCTACTCCGGTTGAACGATTCTCGCAAACGTTTCGAAGGTTCAGTACTAATCACTGTTGATACGAAATTTTTAGCTGTTATTGTTTGAGGATGACTAAAAACGTCTTTTACTGTCCCCATCTCCACAACTTCACCATTCTCCATCACTGCAACACGATTACAAATCTTTTGAATGACACTCATTTCATGTGTAATCATCATAATCGTTACACCAAATGTACGATTGACATTGCTTAATAACTTTAATATCGAGCTCGTTGTTGCAGGATCTAAAGCACTTGTAGCTTCGTCACAGAGTAAAATTTTGGGATTTGTTACTAAAGCACGTGCGATTGCTACACGTTGCTTTTGTCCTCCTGATAATTCATCAGGAAACTGATTCTTCTTATCAGCTAGTCCAACAAACTCTAGCATTTCATTAACCTTTTCTTTAATTTCATTTTTATTCTTTTTACTCAAAATAAGGGGCATGGCCACGTTTTTATAAACTGTTTTAGAATTGAGTAAATTGAAATGTTGAAATATCATTCCGATATCTTTTTTAACATTTCTTAAATCTTTTTCTTTATAAGTATCAATTTCATGACCATCTACAACAACTTGGCCATCTGTCACTTTCTCCAGTTGATTAACTAGTCGAACTAGTGTACTTTTACCAGCACCACTATATCCAATGACACCAAATATATCGTGTTTATCTATCGTAAATGAAATATTTTTCAAAGCATGTACAGTCTTATTCTTTTTCTTAAAGACTTTGTTCACATTACGAAATTCAATCAATTCGATTCACCCTCATCAATTCTGATTATACTTATCTGAATATTTGAATTATATTGAATTGTCTTAATACCGTCAATAGTATTTTTTGATTTTTTTAAATCTAATAAATATTCTGAATAATTAATATCGTTTTTCGTCCTATGATGTTGATGAGCAATCCTTTCGCCCTCTTAAATATCTTGAATTTTAAGCAAATTAATTCATCATATTTATGCTTTTTAATATACTCAGAATCACCTCATTTCTATAAAGAAAGGAAGAGATTATGAGTTTAAGTGAATTTAAAACACCAACTTCAACGTCAATGTTGTCAATGAAGCCTATTGTACTACCCGCTTCTTACAGAGGAATAGATTTACAGCTAAAGGTCTCTTTCCCTAATGAAGGACATCAACTTCCTATTATTTTGTTAGCACATGGATTTGGTTCATCTATGGAGGGCTATGGACCCTTAGCTGATTTTTACGCGAGTCATGGTTTCATAGTTATTCAACCAACTTTTCTAGATTCAAGAACGATAAATTTAGATAAAGATGATAAAAGACAATCAGAACTCTGGAGATATAGAGTGCAAGATATGAAAAATATCATCGATCATTTAGACCAAATCACTATAGAAATTCCAACATTACATCAACGAATTGATAAAGATAATATTGCAGTAGTGGGTCATTCATTCGGAGGTCAGACTGCCGGCAATCTACTTGGTCTACAAGTCTTTGATCCATTAACAAATTCTTATACCGATTACCTAGATTCAAGAGTGAAAGGCGGTGTACTGTTAGCAACTGCAGGTGAAGGTGGAGATAAATTAACTCAATTCGCCAAAGATAACTTCCCATTCCTTAATCCGACATTTAAACATATGTCCAAACCTGCTCTTATTATTGCTGGGGATAAGGATGATTCTCCATTAACACATTTAGGGCCTGAATGGATGGAAGAACCTTACTATTTAAGTCCCGGTAAAAAATCATTGCTTAAATTATATGATGCCGAACATTCTCTTGGCGGCATAGCTGGATATGAAGTGAAAGAAACCACAGATGAAAATCCAGAGCGAGTATCATTAGTACAGTATGTTACTTGGGCATATTTACGTTCATTATTGGATATTGAACACGATAGTTGGAAACATGCTCAATCCGTTTTAGATGATAAAAATGCAATGGGAATCATTCAATCTAAAATGCATTAAAATTACAACTGCACACTCTAAAAATTGTTTTATCAAAATAAAAAAAACGGTAATGTTTATTCGTCTAAATAAACATTGCCGTTTCTTTAATGATTAACTAATTTAATGTGTCTAATGCATGACTTAAATCATTCACAAGATCATCTGTATCTTCAATACCAATTGATAATCGAATTAAGCCATCAGTAATACCTTCTTTTGCGCGGACATCCGCTGGTATAGAAGCATGTGTCATTAATGCTGGTACTGAAATAAGACTTTCAACTGCACCTAAACTTTCAGCTAAAGTGAAATATTTTGTAGCATGAATCACTTGTTTAGCCGCTTCAGTGTCTTTCACTTCAAATGCAATAACACCAGTGTGTCCACTTGCTTGAGATTGGTGAATATCATGATTCAAATGACCTTCTATACTTGGATGGAAAACTTGTTGAACTGACGAGTGGTCTTGCAACATTTTAACAATACCTTCAACATTGCGATTGATTTGTTCCATACGTAAACCAAGTGTTTTAATACCTCTTACTAATAAATAACTATCTTGAGGTCCAAGAACGCCACCTGTTGAATTAGAAATAAAACCTAAACGCTCACCCAATTCATCATCAGCAGTTGCTACTAAACCAGCGACCACATCACTATGTCCACCAATATATTTAGTTGCCGAGTGTAAAACGATATCAATTCCGAAATCTAGAGGATTTTGATAATAAGGTGTCATAAATGTATTATCAACCACTGAAATAAGATTGTGTTTTTTAGCAATTTCAGCTGATGCTTTTATATCAGTTACACGTAATAATGGATTTGATGGTGTTTCAATGTATAACATTTTAGTTTCTGGCTTAATGTATTTTTCAACATTTTCAATGTGCGTTGTATCTACAAAATCAACTTCTACACCAAATCGTGTAAATACTTTAGTTAATGCACGATATGTTCCTCCATAGACATCAGAGTTTAAAATTAAATGATCACCTTTATCTAACAACATTATAACTGCACTAATCGCGGCCATGCCTGAACCAAACGCGAACCCATGCTTACCATGTTCTAAATCCGCAATAACACTCTCTAGTGACGCACGTGTTGGATTAGCTGTACGTGAATATTCATACCCTTGTCTTAAATCACCGATATCATCTTGTAAATACGTACTTGTTTGATAAATTGGCGTTGTTACTGCTCCAGTATAATCGTCAGTTGTATGTCCACCATGAATCATTTGCGTTTTTTTATTCATTGTCATTACTCTCCTTATAATTGAAAATTTGTTTCGACATATAACGGTCACTACCATCAGGGAATATCGTTACGATTACGCCTTTTTTAATGTGTTTTTTTAATTCTAAGGCACCTTGCAATGCAGCACCAGATGAACTTCCTACTAGTAATCCCTCTTTATTAGCGATGAGTTTGACGTTATTAAAGGCATCCTTATCTGAAATAGTAAATATGCCATCCACTAAATCTCTATCTAAGAATGCAGGCCACTTTTCAGAACCTATGCCCTCTGTCGCATGCGCGTGTATTGGGCCTCCATTCAAAATAGATCCTTGAGGCTCAACTATATAATTCTTAACTCCCAGTGTTGTCATATGTTTCGCAACACCAGTAAATGTACCACCTGAACCTACACCCGCTAAGAAATAATCAATATGGTCTAATTGATGAGTGATCTGTTTGGCTAAGGTATTCGTATATGCACCAGGATTGTCTTCAGTACCAAATTGATTCATATACAACGCATTGTATTTTTTAGCATAAGACTTCGCTTCTTCTTGCGCCCCGATCATACCGTCAACTTTTGGTGTTCGCCTAACATCTGCACCTAACGCTTTCATAATTGAGATCTTCTCCTCTGAAAAGCCCTCCGGTGCAAAAATAACGCATTTGACTCTGAAACGGTTCGCAGCTATGGCAAGTCCTATACCAGTGTTTCCAGCTGTCGCCTCAACAATTGTGCCACCTTCTTTGAGACGCCCATCCTCAATTGCCGTTTCAACTAAATATTTTCCTAGACGATCCTTTACACTGCCTCCAGGGTTGAATTGCTCTAGTTTCGCATATATTTTTACATTTTCATCACTAAAACTTTCCAATAACACCAGTGGTGTCTGCCCAATTAAATCATAAGCTATCATATTCCACCTTGTCCGATTAACGCTCTACACGCCTTACGAACGTAACCTACTTTCTAATTTATGTTTTTAAAATTCTTACTTATCAGGTATGAATTATAAACGAAACCTTCCCTTTTTGCAATTTTCGAAAATGAAGAACACATACTAAGCGAAGAAATCAAAATACTTTTGCGAAATATAAAATCCTTAGAAATTAATTAAAAGTCAATCATATGTGATTATATGTGCAACATGTTATCATTGATATGAATAGAGCAAAGTTAAAGATGTATATACACATCTAAATATATGAATCCAAAATTGAGAGAAATTATAAACTAAAGGAGATAACAAATTATGACGAAACGTGACTTGTCCTTATCAGTATTTACGAAAGAAAATTTTAAAAATCTACGTTATACATCGTCTAATTTTAGAAATTCAATGTATGATGAATTAGAAGTCAATAAAAGTCGTTTTAAAAACTGCAACTTTAATGAAGGTATTTTTAAAAATATAAAAGCCATTTCTAATAGTAAGTTCACTACATGTGGTTTTAATAATTGCATCTTTGAGAGTGTCCATTTTTATAAGAATCAATATAAAGACACAACGTTTGTGAATACATCATTTGATGAAACTGTTCTTAATAACATGGTCTTCCAAGATATCTTGTTCGACGAAAATCTCGCTCGTAATGTTAAAATGACGGATACTACATTCAAAAACGTTAACTTTAAAAATGTTGAAGTTGATAATGCTTCATTTGAAAATGTTAAATTCAAAAATTGTGCGTTCGATAATGTAGTCATTAAAAATGCTACAATGTCTCAAAAACTTATAAATGAATTACAAAAGCAACACGTCGAATTAGAGAATGTTCAACCTTCAAAGTAGATTTAATATAATTATGTTTAAGATAGGTCTAAGCTAGGTAAATTAAACCTAAATTAAAACTTTTGAGGAGGCCTTTATATGAATGTCACTGGCCATTATGAAGAATTTGATAAAAGTAATTTAAATAAAGAAGATTTAACATCTTTTGATAAAATTAAGCAAAATATAGAGAAAATTAAACAACTTAATGATTCAAATTCGGAAGATAGTAAAAAGCTTGAACAACAAATACAAAAAGATTTAAATGATTGGAAAGAATATTTAAAAGATGAGTTTAGACCTGATAACGAACCAGAAAAAGAACGTTTATCCAATATTAATGATAAGGTTAAAAGTGATTTAGATGCAGCTTTTAATTATAAAAATGGCGCTAAAGTAATGAGTTTATTAGAACCTGCTTATCAACGTAGTAAACGTGACTTACCTTATGGTAGAGCGCTCATCATTTATAGCGATAGTAGTATTGTAGAAAATGCTAAAACGTTCTTCGAGTCTAATGAAGAAAATGAAAAATTAGCACATTTTATTTTAGATAAAAATATTGAATTAAGCGAAGAAATTATGTCTGATGATTTTGTAGAGTTACTTAAACTAGATAAAGCATATCTTGAAGCATATTTTAACTAAAGAGTAAGGGATCGTTACCAATGAATTATTTTTCTGGTAACGATCCCTTTTATACTAATTGAACGATAAAGACTAATATAATCACCACTGGCATTACAAATTTAATTAAATAATACCAAGGTAAGAATAATTTGAACTTGTCTTTACCAAAGCTCTCTTGTAATAACTTTTTATCTAACAATTGACCTACAACTAATGTGGTACCTAAAGCACCTATTGGCATTAAAATGTTTGAAACAATAAAATCCATGTTATCGAAGATGGTGCCCGCACCTATTTTCACACCACTTAAACTACTAAATGAAAGGGTAGCCGGAATGCTAATCACAAATACTAATACACTGCCGATGAATGCTACTGGTTTACGTTTGCGATTATCATTTTTAGTAAAGTTAGAAACATTTAACTCTAATAATGAAATAGAGGACGTCAATGCTGCAAATAAAAACAATACTAAAAAGATAAAGTAGAAAATCGCTCCAAAGTGCATTTGATTAAATACTAAAGGTAAAACTTTAAATAATAAACCAGGACCTTCTTGAGGTTGGTAACCAAACGCTTTTAAAGCTGGGAAAATGGCTAAACCTGCTAAGATAGACACTAGAATATTCATAACTACAATTGAAATTGCTGAAGATTTAATAGTCATTTCTTTTGGTGCGTAGCTTGCATAAGTAATCATTCCTGTTGTACCAAGTGATAAAGTAAAGAAAGATTGCCCTAATGCAAAGAGCACACCTTCCATTGAGACATCATGAAGTCTTGGTTGTAAAATATAGCGCACGCCCTCTAGCGCACCGTCTAAAGTTAAAGATTTTACTACAATAATTAATAAAAAGATAAATAATAATGGCATCATAATTTTAGATGCTTTTTCCAAACCTTTTTCAACACCGAGCATAACAATAATCATCGTTAGAAAAATAAATATCCCTTGTCCGAGTACTGTTAGCCAAGGATTACTAATAATATCTTCAAATTTGATACTAGTTAGAGAAATGGGCTTGAATGATAGTGCTTGTACAATAACATTGCCCATATAGATGATGATCCAACCACCTATAACACTATAAAATCCAAATAATATTAATACGGCTAAATTCCCGTTCCATCCAATGAGATTTAACCATTTCTTACCAGTTAATTTACTATAAATTTGAGTCGTATATGTACGCCCCATCTTGCCTACAGTAAATTCCATTATGAGTAACGGAAGTCCTACAAAAATAGTGAAAATCAAAAACATTAATAAGAATGCGCCACCGCCGTATATTCCGGCCATGTATGGGAATTTCCACATTGCGCCTAAGCCAATTGCAGAACCTGCGCTAGCTAGGATAAAACCGGTAGATGTCTTCCACTGCGATTGGTTGCTCATTTTACCAACTCCCTTTAAAGCGCTAAAGTGTTTTTGTGCTTAAATACCACTGTATCACGAGTTGATTTTAAGTGCAATGTACCTATATATTGTCAGAATAATTAGATTTAACATTTTTGAATTTTAACTTTTACTCATCATCTAATCCATAAACAATATTTTGCCCCTCAGATACTTCCTCAATATCTAAACTCTCGATATGATTTACATTAATATAATGAACAATATCTTTTTTAATATATAGATACGGGAGTTCATCAAACTCATCTATAATACGTCTCACACAAGTGTCATAGTCGGGACCATTTTCAAAAGTTTTAAATTCTGTATAAGTTTTACCTGAAATAGTTGTATAAGTAAGTAAGAATGTGCGTTTCATAAACTATTAGTCTCCTTTAATATTTTATAGCTCTTACTCGTTATCGTTAAAAAATTCAACAATAGCTTGTTCTAATGCTTCTCGGCCCTCTCCATATGTCATTAAATGACCGCTTCTTTCAAAAGAATGCAATTCTTTATCCTCACTAGCAATATGGTCAAAAATAAATTGCGCACTATGGGAATACGCCTTATCATCTTGCTCGCCATACATTACCTTAGCTGGAATTGTAATTCTATCAAGATGAGACATGATATCATCAATGATATTTTGAAAAACCTCAATTTGTTTATTATACTTTTGAATATTTTCCAATTGATCAAAGCTTTCTGCGTCATCGAAGTTTAAAATTTGATTCATTCTTCGCCCGTAAGTTTCAAGTCTTTTAGCAATACCACTCTCACCTTTTTTATGAGGTGCTGACATGACAGCTATTCGCTCTAAATCAAATTGCTCAGCTAGCCTAAGCGTAAACAATCCTCCTAAAGAAACACCTGTAGCATAGATATGTTGATAACCTTCGTCCTCTAAGAAGTGATACGCATCTTTAACTTCATTCCACCAATCATTAATATCAAATTCCGTAAATTGATCTAATGGTAAACCATGACCTGGATAGTTTGGCACATAACAGGTAAAACCTTGGTCATTTAAGGTTGTTGCTAAGTGCTTGACGTCGCGCACTGTACCTGTAAAAGAGTGTAATAAGAGAATCGCTTGGTCACGATTTCCCTTTAAATAAATTGGTTGAGGTGCTTTAATCTTCATTTCTTAATGTCACTCCTAATATAATTACGTTTTCTCAATTTTAGACGGCTCGCATGATACAGATAGACTGAATCATTTAAAAACACATTATTAATGAGCTATTCTATTTATTTTAACAAATGGATGATGGTATCTATGACATCCATACATGATGATGTTGTTTGATTTCTCCAGCTATTGATATGCCCTGCTCATAACCAGCATGCCCAATATTAATTAAATTATCAGGACTATAAATGTTCTCACCAATAGCTTTTTGACTATCATTATTTGGTGTGACAGTAATTACATTACTATTTTTATTTAATTTATTTGCATCATCGTTTACACTAGATAGATTTCCATAACCATCAGCTAGCGGGGCTATGATAATGATATTTTTAAAATCTTTAGCTACCATTGCATTTGCTGGAGAAGTCATTCCTCCATCAATCCAATCTTGATTTAATAGGCGTATATGAGGCCATAAACCTGGTACAGCACCACTTGCTGCTACCGCTTCTTCTAACGGTATGTTGCTCTCTTTATTGAAAGTGGCTAGCTGTCCAGATTTGGCATTAATAGCGGTTATAAAAAGATTACCTGTCCAATCCACATTACCTAAGCGCTGACGAACTGCATGCATACGTTGGTTTAATGGCATTTTAGATGGATGCGTATAAACAATATCTCCAAGCATTTGACCTACTTTAATTGGATCATCTTTGCCTACAACAAATGCATTTTGCCAAAGACGATATAAATCCGAATTTAATGAACCTCTATCATTCGAACTAATTTGAGATGGTAATTCTAAATAATAGGATTTCATATCCACTTGATTTGCTAATATAGCACCAATAAATGAACCAGCTGATGTCCCAATAATCGCATCGGCACTAGATACATTTATATCATTTTCAATTAATCCTGCTAGAACACCTGCTTCCCATGCCATTCCTGTGATTCCACCACCGCCTAGTACAAGTGCTTTATCATTTCCCATATTATCTAAACTCCTTATATCACTCTAGTTTTTCTTATTATTCCGTAAAGTAAACAAAGGGTAAGCCATTATAAATAGTAATACCCATACAACTGCTAATGTTCCACCGCCAATAACATCAGTGAGATAGTGTGCATGAAAATATAATCTGCAAAACAAAATGCTTATCCAGAGTATGCTTGTCACAATAATAATAATGATTCGAATCACTTTTACTTTTATAACAGGTACAATTGTAAGCATAATCACTAAAAAGAGTAAGGTACTCGCATTAGAGTGACCACTAGGAAAGGACCATCCAGAATCAATAGCTAAATGACTATATGGACGCTGTCTTTCCACAGTTTGCTTAATAAGATAATTAATCCATGTACCTGTAGTCATTAATAATAATACCCATATCGCTTGATGTTTATTTTTGAAAATAAACAAACATATAACGAGTATTGATGCTAATTTAAGAACGGCACTTATATCGCCAACTGTAGCACAAAAAGTCATATATAAATTTAAAATATCACCTTCATATACTCTTGGTGGGTGACCAAAGCATTGTGTAAACCACTCTAAAGATGATTTATCTATAACTTTGAGTAAGTGACAGTTTGTCATTACACCATACATCATGAAACTAAAAATAATAAGCAACATGATAAGCAAAGGAATTGTTACTTTTATTAAATTCAACCTTTCAATCTTCATTTAAACACCTATTTCTCTTAGTTGTGATAGAAGATAAATCATATTCTTGTTCTTCTTAAAACTAACTTTTTACAACTTATTAACTTGATTGCCTTTTTCATCAAAATTTTGAGGTTTTAGCCAAATTTCATATCTCTTTTTTATTTGAGGCCACTCTTTATCGATCATAGAAAACCATGCAGTATCACGATTTCTATTTTTATAAATAACTGCCTGTCTAAACACACCTTCAAAGGTAAATCCTAAGCGTTGTGCAGCTTTTTTAGAAGGCTCATTCAAATGATCACATTTCCATTCATATCTCCGATAACCTAAATTTTCAAAGACATATTGTGCTAATAAAAATTGGATTTCAGTAGCAACTCTTGTACGTTTTAACTGATTAGAATAATGTACATTACCTATCTCAATTGAGCCATGATTTTGATTTATCCTCATTAGTGAGACATAGCCTAATGCACGTTGCTGGTTGCGATCGATAATTGCGTAAAATACTGAGTCCTCCTTGTGTATTAAACGTTGGATGTACTTATTAAATTCCTCTTTGTGTAGAATTGGATTCTCAAATAAATATGTCCAACTAGGCCGACTATCTTCCTTACCTAAAACTTGAAACAAATCGTCAATATGAGATTCATTTAATTTAACTAATGAACTATACCTTCCGTCTAATTGTTCTTTTTTAGGAAATTGGAATTGATAATTATGAGATACTTCATCCCCTATAGGCTGATTAAATTGATTTACTCTCATTGAATACGCCTCACTTTAACCACAAATTCACTTGCTAAATGATTTATTATTTCTCATTCTACCTCAAATTCTAATCAATTACTTTTTCAAACAATCTCTTGTATTAATTTATGCACTAAGCTATCATTTATCATTAAGATTTTATACTTATTACATGAAAATTAATGTATAATAAGTTTTATCTATTTTATATATGTTAGGAAGGAATATTTTGAAGGATAAGCGAATACTCATTTACATTGCTCTCATTATTACACTTATACGCTTTTTTATACCATTCCATCCCAACTTTGACACGTTATTATTATGGTTATTTATACTTTATATGATCCCTATTATTTTAAGTTTAATTGCATTTAAATCTGAAAAGTTAATCGCCACAATGGTTATTATTCCTAATTTAATGGGAATCATCTATCGTTTAGTTGTATACGTTAATGATTTATTTCATCTAAAATAAAAAACAGCACTATCTCTTCGATAGTACTGTCTTCATTCCGTTTATTGATTTATTCTTTTTTCAAAATTATCTTCTAATTTAAATACGATCACGCGCTCACCAGTAACTGTGCTTAAATCACTATGAAATGTCACAACTTTTACGCCCGTCAAATCATAAATAATCGCATTTAAATCATCTTCTCCTGATTCGACAAGTTCTGAACGTGTACGCTTAATATTTAATAAGCCTTCGTTCGTCTTACATACACGATATTCAGCAGGTGTTAATATACCTTGTAAATTAACAATTATCATATCGCGTAATATGTCAGTTTTTACAGATAATGACCCTCTACCTAGAAAGTCCTTTTCCCATTGCGTAATAGCTTTACTAATTTCGGATTCATAAATACCTTTAGTCTTTTTCATAACTAGACTACTCCTATATCTTGATTAACTATAGTTTAACATTAATCTAGATATTTCCGAAATCGCGTTAATTTAGATTACAATTCTTTATCACACTAATTAACAATTACCAATCTTTCCAGCTATTATTTTCATCAATACTAGCAAGTCTGACCCAATGATGATCAACTTTACGACGAAAATGATCATTTTCATTTAGCAGGCGTTGAATATGCGCATCAGGTGCTTGGATAACTACAAGGAGGCGTATTGGCGAATGATACATCTCATTATCCCCTGCCATTACTGATTGCCATGGCAGACCATACATTAAATCACTTGAGTTCCCTTGCATCACACCTACACCTGAAGTCACAGATTGTGTCGTTTTATTTCCACTACCATAAAAGTGTGGTGCCACTGTAGACGCATAATATTGTAAGTTAATCCATTGAGCAACAAGGGCAGGGCCCGAGATAATCGTGTTTAAAATTTGGCCATCTTCATCTTTCGCCCAATCATAATTGTGTAAGAATGCTCGCCCCTCTAGATCACTATTCTCAGTAATTTCACGTTTACCAATTATAAATTCTGCATTTTTAGCTAATCCCCATTCAGGTCGAACTTCACTCCAATCACTTGCATAACGATGTGCTTCACCAATAGGGTTCTTGTGATGTTCATCAATACTCGGTAATTCACCTAGACGTTCTAAATTAGCTTTATAGCTTACCTTAGGCATTGCTGCTTCTAATTGATCAAAAGCATGTTGTGCGGCTTCACTTAAGTGTGGCATGTAAATGTACTCTAAATGATCTACTGATGTTTTATGTTCTGCAGCTATAAAAACAGTTTCCTCAGGAATATGAATACCTTCTTGGGCTAATCCTTCTCTTACAGATGGCATATTACACATGGTAGCTAATAATTTAGCGTTAAATCCGCTCGATGCCCCGCCACAAGCACCACACTCTAATGTGGCATGATAAGGATTATTATGAGACTCACTACCATGACCGCCTAAAACTACAAGTGGTGCAAAGTCTTTTGTTAAATCCATTAATTGTAAAGCATTTTTAGAAAATTGAACTTGCTCTTCCTCAGTAAACCCTATCGGTAATTCAGAGTATTGACCGTGTTCTCTTTCAATTGTTAATTTGGCATCAGGTTTACGAAGCCATTTTTTAGTAAGACGATTCACAAATTGATGTGCTTTCTTCGGTAAAATGGTATTAGCAATAGTATTAATACTGAGAAATGGTCCACTTAGTTCGGGTAATAATAGACTAGGTAATACATTATGCTTCATTAGTTTAAATGTATAAAACATCGAAGTTACAGAACGTTGTTGTTGATTATACATATTTAACTCTTGTCGATCAGCATATTCCTTAATTTTATATGCAGGTTCTACCATGACCGGTAATGAATTATGCGTAAATTGCTCATCTAGCACTTCTTTTTGAATAGGTAAACCAAAGAATCCTGCTATACCTATCGTTTCAAAAGGACCTTCACTCTCTAAATGACGTCTAAACGGTTCAGAACGTACATCAATACAGAATGCTAGTTGTACTTGTGTTCTTTGTTTATCATGTATCTTACGTGGTGAATCATAGATTTTTTCAACTAATTCATTTTCATGCGTTTCTTCCCACGCATAAAGCCACAGTTTCTGGAAATATGCCGGACTAAAAGTTTCTACTAATTTTAAATAATCACTCTGTTTAGACTCCGGTAACTCTAACCATTCACTTACAGACATGTTGCTGTGATAAAGTAACGTATGAACTTGCTCCAAACCTTTTTTTATATGAAAAGGCAGTCCATTAGAGGTATCAAATTGACTATTAATCAGCAATGCTTCCATAGACAAGCGTATAGCTACATATTCAGTAAGTAAGTCTTTTTCAAATTCATTTTTTTCTGCACGGTAATACATCATTCCAGCCCAACCAGGTAATGATAATAAATGACTTTCTACATATGCTTGCTGGTTTTCTTCCTTAATGTTCAAATATTTAAAAGCTTGATAAATCGCTTCATTGACGTCATGAGATAGCATTTTAATTTTTTGACGTTGTTCTTTCTGTAACATTGGGTCGTGTTGTGCTAAATGTAACCATGCTGTATAAAAACCTTTATCACGTTGTGGCATTGTCCAACTTGATTGAAAATCGTCTAAATATAATTTTGACCATTTAATCATGTGTGCGTCTAAAATATCGATAAGTTTTTCTCCGTTTGAACTAAGACGGTCAGCACTCTTAGCTCTAACACGTGTTTGACTCACAGAATCTTTAAAATGATCTTTCAACCATTCTTCTAATTTTGTTTGATCATTTTCATTAAAATATTCCTCATCAATGTGAGATAAATGTTTAGCATTATCCATATATGCGTGAACTTCATTTTCAGAGAGAGGCGTATCAAAAGCGTTTATATCTTCTTGAAGAACGTCTTCAAACACCTTCTTATCAATCTCTCCATTTTTAATTCCTGCATGAATAGAAGCATGGTTAGGATACATATCAATATCTCTTACCTCTCTAATCCACTTTGCAACTTGATCAAAGGTACGATCTTCTAAACTTTCCCATGGATTGCGTGCAGCAAATATAGAAATAGGTGATAAGGGTGTAATGACACGTTTTGCACGTGATACCAATTCATTCATATCTTGTTGATATTGAGTCATAACCTTTCTCTCCTCTTTTATAAGTATTTCTTCAGATAAGTTGGGTGACTTTCGATTGATTTCGTCTTGGCTTCACCTAATTTAACCAGCCACAAATACAAAACAGCAAACGCTTTTGAATCTCTCTGACGTGCAACCCAAATACTAAGAACGCTTCCAAACACTAAAATTAAAATACCAATGATCACACTCATTAATGGTGGATGAGCAACATTCATATAAACATGACTTAATGTATTGTAGAAATAATGATGTGTAACAATATAAACAAGAGCAACAATAATAATCATTATAATACCTATCACTCTTCCGATTAGTCCTCTACTAAATGCCACCATTTGATTCCATGATACCATTAGCGACCACGCCAATATTAAGGCACTTAAAATTTCATATGCACTGCGGTCACTACCTAACCAAAATAAAATAGCAATAATAATTGCTAAGCAACGACCTAATACTACCCAACTATAAGAACGCTTAGCGCTAGGTGGTGTTGGTATATTAAATCGTTTCACAACCGAACCTGATTGTAAGAATAGCGTTGCTTTAAATACACCATGTAAAATTAAATGAATAATCGCTGCTGAGTAAACTCCTAAGGCACATTGAACAAGCATAAAGCCCATTTGGCTCATCGTAGAACCAACTAATTGTCTTTTATAATCCACATGTACCAAGCTGATGCCAGACCCTAGTAATACAGAAATACTTGCGATAATTAACAAGATAGTAATTGCTAATGGGTCATTAAAGACAGGTGAAAACCGTGTTAGTATTATGCCTCCCGCATTCACAATGCCCGCGTGCATAATTGCAGAAACAGGCGTAGGTGCAGCTACTGATTCAATTAACCAACTTTGGAATGGAAATTGAGCAGCAGGTACGACTACTGCTAAAACGATGAGCATATCAATGATGAATCTCATACCACTAGTTATTACGTCATCGTTTGCTAAAGTTACATTAATATGCCAGTTTCCTGTAGCTACATATAATAAGATGACAGCAACAAGTAATGAGAGCCATCCCAAAGCAAATGACTTTCCAGATACTTTAGCCGCCTCGTAAGGTATCTTCCAAGAACGATTTACTCTTATAAGTAGCGTTAAAGAAAGTAACGTCGCTCCCCAAAATAAAACCATCAACCTTAAATCTCCACTCAACCATGCAATAGATGCAAAAGATGTGATTAACGTAAATAGAGGAAAATACTTACGATAATTACGATCACCTATTAAATAACGAACTGAGAACTTTTGAATAATAAAACCTAAAATAAGTATGAAACTTCCCATTAACCACGCGAGATGATCCATTGTAAAAGGCCCAATTTGTTCTCTATCACTAACATTCAATAGTCCTATAACACTTATAATAATTGGTAGAACAATGAGATAAAGGTGTATTTTAATGTATTTAATTGGTACTGATGGAATGAGAAATACTAATCCACTCAGTATAGCAATGACAAGTGTTATAAAAAATACTATTAAAATGATGCTCATACTTAGCATTGCACGTCCCCCACTTTTCAAAAATGACTTCTATTTCACTTAATTTCCATAATAAAAAAGCCTACAATAGTTAATCCCTTCACCACCATTGAATACAATGATGGTTTAAAAGAATTTATAACTACTGTAGGCTTCAATTCAACTCAAGTATGTATAGAGTAAACATGTTAATCAATTAAACATGTACTATTATTAACTTTATTTAAATAAGCTGCCTATATATCATTTATAGCAAAGTAAAAACTCTTTCTTCTTCATCAATTTGGATGTCGAAATCCATAATCGCTAAAGTAAGACTTAGCTGTTACTTTTGCGCACATTAGTATAAATGTAATTCATTTTAATACTAATGTCAATTTAAATTGGCTTATCACACCAATTTATCTACCTAAAATAAGGTTAAATTGTGAAGTGAAGAACAAGCTCAAAATATGAATGTAAGGTTTTGTAAAGGTTTACACTACTTAACTACATCTAGGAATAATTGTGTGTAACTTAATGACCTAAAAATTTCACTTAGGCTATTTAATAAACGAGTTAGGGAATATCACACCCAAAACATCTCTTTCTCGTTAAACTATACATATCAACTAAGCAAAGGAGGTAATTTTAATGAGTGATATCATCAATCAAATCGTTAAAGTTGTCAAAGGCTTAATTGAAAAATTCACTAACAAATAAGTTTATTGATTCATTTAGCTATTACTCATAGCTTATGAATATTCAATAAAAATTCTCTAACATACAATGTTGTGAAGGGAGGCAACAAACATGGGTATCGTTACAACTATCATCGAAATCGTTAAAACTATCGTAGACTTAGTTAAAAAATTCAAAAAATAGTCTATAATTTTTATCCAAACCACTACCTAATAAGGTAGTGGTTTTTTATGTGCGAATCACTTACCACTTGAATAATAGATCTCCCCACTATCTAAACGCCCTTTCTTTTTGTTTATTTATATTAAAAATTAAAATAACTATTGTAATAAACATATTTATACATATAATAGAATATATAGAATGAAATTTGCTAACTCTTAACTATGATTTCAATGCTAAAAATTTAATTATTACTACGACATCGAAAGGAACGACATACATGAAAAATCTATCAATTTTAGATATCTTATCCATCTTATTCACACTAATTAGCGTGTTTATTTGCTATACAACAATGTTCACTAATCTATATAACGAAAGTGGATTTAGTTTTTGGTATTTCCCAGGTGCAACATTTTTCGTTATATCTATCATTGTTAACATTTTAGGAATGTTTAGAAATAATAAATCACTTAATATTTCTCTATTCTTCGTTAACTTTTTTGTGTTACTCATTTTCACTACGCCATTCGCTATTGTCTAATTAGATCATTTATTTTCATTAACAAAGGGAGAGCTAATTATGAAAATATCTCAAATCATTAAAACTGTTATTGCTGGTACACTGATTTCAACATCCACTATTACATTTAGTTTGTACCACAGTGAAAAAGCTAAAGCTGAAGTTGATCATTATTATCGAGACGGGTTTCAGTATCCAACATATGTTACAGCTTTGAATAAAGCTAAAAAAATCAGTAATAAGAAACTTAGTATCTCGCATTACACAACTACTAAACAAAGTAAATTAAAAGCAATTGGTAGAGTATCTAATAAGAATGGCTGGAAAAAAGGAAGCAACGACCCAAAAGTAAGAAAACAAGATTCAATGGGAACAGGAACAGTGATAGGTTCGCATACATTTATTACGAATGCCCATGTCATTGATGACAGATATGGTAAAGCTGCAGCTGCTAAATACATTTCATTCGATATGAATCGAGATGGTAAGTCTATCCCATATCATTTTCATGCCTCAAAGGTGATTAAAGTACCTCAAAGCGATATTGCGGTAGTACATACTAAAGAAAATATGGGCAAGTATGTTAAACCTATACGAATCGCTACGGACAAAGAAATTAAAAGTTTAAAATTCAACTCGACACTTTACTCATTAGGTTATCCATGGCAACATAATGATAATACTAAGGCATATTTTAATCGTTTACGCTTTGTACAATTTTCTGGAAATGGTTCAGAAATACTAACAAAAGATATTTTCAGATCAGGCGCTTCAGGTTCACCGATGTTAGATTCCAAATTCAGCAAAATTTATGGCTTGAGAACATATGGATATAATTTAGATGGAAAATCAACAGACCAATATGCGAAACAAGAAATGGCTGGTGGCGAATCATTTAAAGGTTCGGCAGGTCAATTTGTTAGAAAGAATATTAAATAAATTAAAACAGGTTATTGCAGGAGTGCTTAATTACATTCACTTTTACAATAACCTGTATTTTTTATGTATTTTTCACGTGGAACAATCTCTTATTTTCTTGAAACTCAAGACTCTAAGTTCACCCAGAATAGTAAATGGTACGCATCAATTCCTCACTACATTCTTTTATCATATTTCCATTGATAAGGATCGTAAAGTAATCGCCAATCTTGATTAATTTCTGAAGTATTTATTAAACAAGCATCTAGCTGTCTCGTTATTTCCTCTTGGTCTAAGTCAGTTCCTATTACAACAAATTGCGTATGACGATCCCCATATTCTAAATCCCATTCAGTAGCTACTTCCGCACGTGCTTGAAGTATTTCTTTCTGCTTTTGTTCAGGCATAGTAGCAACCCAATATGTCACAGGATGAACATCACATGACGAGCCTGCTTGCGATAATAAACAAGCTACACTATTGTGTTGTGCAAACCAAACAATTCCCTTTGCTCTCACGATATTGCTAGGTAAATGATCGAACCAATCTTTAAAACGTTCTGCGTTAAAGGGGAGTTTTCTGCGATAAACAAATGATGAAATTCCATACTCCTCTGTTTCAGGCGTATGATGTTCATGACCACCTACTGTAAGCTCTTTGATCCATCCCGCAGAATCACTTGCCTTCTCAAAGTCAAATAACTGTGTATTTAATACTTCTGATAAATCAACTTCTGAATTTACTGTTTTAATCACCTTTGCTTCAGGTTGTAACGCTCTAAGAGTCTGTTCTAAACGACCTAATGCCTCTTTACTTACTAAATCAGTTTTATTGATAATCATCACATCACAGAATTCAACCTGGTCAATCAGTAAATCTGCTATTGTGCGTTCATCAGCATCTCCTATACTTTCATCTCTATCAGCTAATAAATCTTCAGATTGTATATCGTTAACAAAACGATTCGCATCCACTACAGTTACCATAGTATCTAACCTACATAGAGCGGTTAAATCAATCCCCAATTCTTCATCTATATAG
Source organism: Staphylococcus sp. FSL K6-0223 (assembly GCF_038008285.1). Taxonomy (NCBI): domain Bacteria; kingdom Bacillati; phylum Bacillota; class Bacilli; order Caryophanales; family Staphylococcaceae; genus Staphylococcus; species Staphylococcus sp. FSL K6-0223. The sequence goes on along the minus strand of NZ_JBBOYX010000004.1, from coordinate 366,462 downwards.
GAAAATGTTTGCGCAACCGGTACAGGTTCTGAAATTCCTGTAGACTCAATGACAATTTGGTCAATACCACCCTTTCTAACTAAACGTTCGACTTCTTTAAGTAAATCATCTCTTAAAGTACAACAGATACACCCATTTGAAAGTTCAACAAGTTTTTCATCCGTTCTAGATAACCCTCCGCCTTGAGCGACTAAGTCTTTATCAATATTGACCTCACTCATATCATTGACTATGACAGCAATTCGACGCCCCTCTCTATTTTTAAGAATATGATTAAGCAATGTTGTCTTTCCAGCACCTAAATATCCACTTAGCACTGTCACTGGTATCTTAGCCATTCATAGAACCTCTCTTTATGTAAATAGTAATTATTACGTTTTACATTTTATAGAAAGTTGGTTTAAGAATCAACCTATTCTTTTGAAAATGATTTTAGCAATAGCACAAATAAAAAAAGTTAGTTAAAAACGTTTCTCGTTTTTAACTAACCCATAACGAATTGTTTAATTTTAAAATGTGCCATTGATGAAGTAATTTAATACCCATGTAATACCATTTAGGCGGTCTTTAACTTCAGCATGATACGCATTAAAGAACGTCTTCTCTAATTTCACTTTAATTTGGCCACCGTCATCTACTAATCGTTGATACACACGTTCCAATTCTTCTTGCGAATCACATTCGATAATGAGGTGAGGATTTTTAGAAATCGGATGTTTATGGAAAGTATCTGCGAAATGAACAAAAGTACTCTCTCCAATAATCAATTGGGCATGATACGTTTTACCATCTTTACCCATCAGAATTTTAGTATTTGCCTGAAATACATCTTTATAATAACTTAATGATTTATCTACGTCTTTTACATAAATAAATGGACTGACAGTCTTCATATACCCCTCCATAATTTTAGTCTTAAAGTTTGTTTAACAAATATATATTAAACTTTCGAAAATTTCAAAAATCTTAATGTTTAATTTTTACGTTGTACTACAATTCAATACAACAAAGCCACTCCTTAATGGAGTGGCAATTTATTTAAAACTTAGGTCCACCATGTACTAGAATACTTCTTAAGAAGTCGAAGACTTTTTTCGCGAATTGAATTAAATCACTCATGAAATTCATCTCCTCTCAATTATTTCTTTACATTATTATTATAAAACCTTTAAAATATAATGAATAAATTTTGCTTAACTGACAGACTTGAATACTTAGACGTTGAAATCATCACAATATATAACATTTAAATCTATATTTATACACTTATGAATTTAAATATACAATTCCAATCTTGATGATTATGCAATTTTATTACTTTTATAGAAAAATAATATACTGAAAGAGGTTATGATTGATAACAATCCGAATATTATCCAACCTTGCTGAATAATGTCTAAACACACACCACCTATGATTGGCGCTAACAAAGCTCCCAGGTTTTGCAACCCAGCTAACGAATAATATGTCCCTTTAAAATTATCATTAGATAATGCATCAATACGTATATCCATCATTGTAAAAACCAACATTTCGCCTAAAGTAAACACGACCATTGATATACATTTTAAGATAACATCATCAATTATCCCTAGAGCAAATAAACTCACAGGTAATAAGGAGGCCCCCGTAATCATTGCTGTTTTGATGGATGCGCGTTTGCTAAAGACATAAACGAAGAATTGACATGTGATAACAGTAATTCCATTTACTGAAAGTAACAACGCAAATAACTTTGAGGCATTAAGATTTTTATAATATATAGCAAAATATTGGGGTAATATGCTAGTCATAACGGTATAACCAAACACAAACAGGATTAATCCAATGATTAAATATGAATATGCTCTATCATCACGGAATGTAGTATACATACGACTAATATCAACTTTCAAAGTATTATTTTTATTTTGTAAATCTATTTTAAGTACGTAAATTGCATATATAAACGCATTGAAATTGATACAATAAGCCATAAAAATGATGTAACAAATAATATGTACACCTAAGAATTGTAATTGTACTGACACCAATGGAGCTAATGTAGCTGAAATGTTAACAAGATAATAGCGTATATTAAATACAAATTCCTTATACATTTTATCAGTGGATAACGCCAAAATTGTTTTATATGTCGGCGAAAGAAGACTACTTCCAATACTATTAACTAAAGCAAATATAACGAAAAATAGACATTTACTGATTAGAGGGAAACATAGGAAACTCATTGCCGATAGAAATAAACCAACAAAAATAATGACTTTTTTATCGATTTTGTCTATAAAAGGCGCCGCTATAAAACTCATAAATAGAGATGTAATCGCAAATGTCGAAACTACCAAACCTATTTCCAAACCACTTAAATGATAATTTTGAGCTAAATAAATAGATAAAAAAGGTATAATCAGAAAATAGCTAAATCTTTCAAGAAATGTAGCTAAAAATAATATATATGTGATTTCAGGTAAATTTTTCAATAAAAACTCCTTTATTCCATTGATGATGTTCCCATATAACATTTTTGTCATACCATTCATTGACAATATTAATTCTAGAAATAAGTTCTTTTTCACTGTTGCCTTCTATCACAACAGATATGATATGATCAACACTTAATTGCGCATCGTTATATGTTTTATTTTTTTTAGCAATAATTTTAATCGCTACTACCCAGTCAAAATCTAAATTTTTCTTAATCCCTTTATAGACGCCACGTTGAGGTGGAATTAAAACAAAACCAGAGTATCTTTCAACTGGTTCTTGTGGAATTGAAATTGTATGTTCCTCAAACATTTGCAAATATAAACTTTCTTTATTTAAGTGTATATTCGTCGAATTTTGAATCACTTTTCCTATTTCTGCGCCTCCAGTTCTACTGCCTATTTCACAAAAATAAACTTCGCCACTGTTAGTTACGAAAAATTCAGCATGAAATGAGCCGTTTGGAGAGCTAGGTAATGTATCTATGACTTTTTCAGCTTGTGCTTTTAAAATTTTATTGATCGAATTTTTTTCTTCAATCATAAAACTCGATAAAGGTTGATTTTCTTGAAATTCTAAACAGCCTTTATAGTATTTAGAAACATAAGAAACGATGACTTCATGATTTTGAATTAATCCATCAACATGATACATTTCTCCATTGATAAATTCTTCGATTTCATAATTATTTATATTTCGATTTTTTTCAAAAAAGGCGTCTATATCTTGTTGATTCTTAATAATATATACATCCATGGATCCTGAACCATAGATTGGTTTTAAAACCACAGGATAGCTCGTTTGTTGAATAAACTTTTCAACTTGTGTTTTAGAAATTACTTTTTCAAATTTAGGAATATTTACAGATGAATCATATAGTAATTGTTTCATCAATATTTTATTTCTATATGATTCCGCACTCATCAATGACTGACCGGGACAATGTAGTATCTCTCTTAACCACGCACTCCGTACAACGTCAAATTCCGATATGGATAATACATTTGTGATATTGTACTTTTTGCTTAGCTGTATCGCTTTAGTTTCAACCTCCACGTTATCCATGTAATTTTCAAATGCTTCAATTAATAAAAAATGCTGTGAATTGAATGTATGTTCTTTTTCTACTGGACAAAAAAGAATAATATTTTCTTTAGCATTAGGAAACCATAAATCGTAAGGCGTTTTGTTTCCATCGGTACTAGACAATATAATTACAGTCATTGTATCTCAACCTTTATAAACGATTCGATTTCATCGATAGTATTTTCAATATCTTCAGTGCTTTCTCCTTCTAAAATAATATTTGCAATGAAGCAACTAGAGAAATGTTGCGGTGGCATAATGACTTCATCGCCTTCTTCTTTCAAAGGTATGACGGCAATGACTCCGGGAATTTCCATAATAAAATCTAGACCTGCAATTTTTTTGAACAGTCCACTTTGAGGTGCACGTATACTATAAAAGCATAATTTTTTATTACCATTTTCATAATCTGGCCAGCTATCTTTAACATTATTTCCAACAGCAACATCAATGATTTTTTCGATAAATGAGTGACCCGAAGAGAGTCTAATAAGATGCGACGTTATGAAGCCACCAGCAGGTCTCGCTGCAATCTCTATCACTTTAAAACCAGATTCCGTCAACCGACCTTCTAAATGAAATGCGCAGTGATCAATTTTTAAACTTTGAATCGCTAATTTAGTTTTCTTTTTAATTTCATCTTTCACCTTTTCAGGCTTATCAGAAGGGAAAAATGCAATATATTCTAAAGAAAATTTAGGTGTTACCCTTTTATCAGTAATTCCAGCAATAAATACTTCTTTATTTTGCACAACACCTTCGACAGAGAACTCTTCTCCTTCAATGTATTCTTCATAAATATATTGATTAGGGTAGTAACTATAAACCTTATCTTTAATTGGAGAGGTAGAATCCAATAATAAACTAAAATTATCTTCCAAATGTGCTTTACTTTCAATTTTAAAAATACCTTTGCTACCAGAGGCACCAACTGGTTTTAATATACCTGGCATTCCAATATTAGCTACGGCCTCATTTAAATCATTCAAGCTTTTAACCTCTTGAAAATTAGGGCAAAGCCCCTTAACACTCGACATAGCTTGTCTCATAAAATATTTATTTCTCACATTTTGTACTATTTCTGGATTGATACCAGGCAAACCCAATTCTTTGTTTAAAAATGACACAAGCTCTACATCTTTATCTGACCAAGTAAAAACACCACTAATTTTTATATTTTTGTTGTATTCAATAACTGTATTAATCGTTTTTTGAATATCATAAGAATCTATAATAATTAATTCATCTACTAATTTTCCGATTAACTTAGGATTTTTATCTGCCATTAAGGCAACACGATACCCTAAATTTTTAGCTTCTATAATAGGTTGAACTCTTTCTACCTTATGGCTTCTTATATTTATAAACAATAAGGTTTCCATATCCTAACCACCCACTTTATCTTTAGTATATTTATTTTGGTACCATTCTCTACTATAAATATTGATCTTTATTTCTTTCTTAGTTTTTTTACATATATCAAACCAAGATTGAAATAATGACTTCAATATTTCTTTATAATATATAGCGATGACTAGATCATTCTTACTGTAATCACTTCCGCTTTGCTTCATTAATCTTAAATCAAAAAATGCGTTATATATTGTTGCCCCATTTTCAATAAATCCCGGACAACGAATGGCATGTCTAACTTTAGCGAACACATGTCCTTTATGATGCTGATCACTCCACATAGTTATGTCAGCCATAACGGGTGGAAAATAAAAATGACGAGTGATCCTTGTTTGATTATTCAAAAAATTTCCCGGGGTATAATGCCAACTGTTATATTCCATTCTTTTACTTATAGCGGTAAGTATTCCTGCTAATACTTTAGAATTATCTTGAAATGCATCTTTCATGAGTGAACTTGGGATAACACAACAAAAATATTGATTTTGTCCCCAGTTAAAAATTTCTTCTAACTTATCTTTTTGATGGGCTTCATAAAATTTGAGTGGCGCTCTAAAACCTCTAGCCATACCTATATCGGATGAAGTTCGGTCAATTGCTTTATTGATAATCATATCCATAATTTTTTCAATCATTTGATATGGTTCTTTATCAATATTTTTCTCTATAATTTGGCAAAAATAATGATAATAATCTTTTGTAAATTTAATAGAAGTGAATTTTTCTAAATCAGTTTTTAAACTATCGTCATTTAGTTTAGCTAGTTCGCTTTTATCGATATATCTTTCCTCTTTATGTAAATTCAGACCATTGATATACCTGTAGATTAAATAGCTATTTTCAATTTCTTTTCTCAACGAATATATACGTGCCGCTTGTTTTTCTAGGCTAAGACTACTATTCGTCTCTCTTTTCAAAATATGACTATATTCTTTGATTTTTTCATTAAAATAATCTTTTAAAAATGACAGCGAGAAATGTATACCATTTACTTCCTCTCCACGTGAGGGAGGTCCAGATTTAAGTAATAGATACATATTAAAAACAAAAATTTTTTCTGCTTTATCCCACTTTTTAACACTTTTATAGGGCAAATCATTTAATAAAAAGTCCTCTGTATCTCCATCGAATTCTTTTATCAAATTATTATAATTATAAAATGTACTAAAAGTTTTATCTTTAACATAAAGCAATATGGGTGCCATGTGATAGATATTAAACTTAATAAATTTTATTATTTCGTTAATCTCATCTTTGCTTTTACCTTTGAAAAAGTTCTTTACTTCTTTATTGTATATTTCTTCTTCTATCTCTAACGCTTTTCTGATCTTTTCATTTATAATTTTTATCAATTGTTCATTTACAACGAAGTAACCTAATACAAATGCATAATCATCAAAAAAGTTATCCGCACCCAAGAGTATTCTTCCATATTCAGTTATACCGAAATAAATTCTATTTTCATCAACATTTTCTAACTCAGAGGTAAAAACGATTCTAGAATTATGTTCGTTTAAACATTGATAAATAGCATTTTGTTCTATATTGAGACATTTCACTCCAACAGACTCAGCTATTTTCCCATCTAACGTAAAAAGCGTACGAATAATTGTAGATGGATTCTTTAAACACTGAACTTTATTTTGAACTTCTAACAATAACTTGCCAAAACCATTTTTATTCATATTCATCACTCACCCTTTTCATTAAAAGGATGTTGCGATATTTTAATTGATTCTGTTGGACATCCCTCAAGTGCATTTTTCAAATGTTCAATTTCATTAGATGGCACCGATTCACATCCGCGGTTATTATCTAAGCACGCATATGCAATATCTTCTACATCATATTTAAATAAATTAGGAGCAGCTACTCCACAGGCAGCACATGAAATACAATTTTCTCTATCTACATAAGTATAATAGTTCATATAGAATCCCCCCTTATATTCAATTCTCAATGTGCAAGTGGAAATATTGATATATTAATCATGATTTTCTAAAAGAATGATAGTTAGAAATACATTGCTTATACAAAAGATAATTTCTCTAAAATCATATTATTTTAATTTTATATAAATCCCCTTTTCCCACAATCCCAAAATAATTTTAACTTTTTGAGTGCAATTTTACAATAAAGATGAAAATATAAATTAATAAAATAATAGAAGATAGCTTCATTAAACAAAAATATAGAAAGTAATACATATACTTTAAATATTTATGCAACAAAGTTTTTATTTTTTTATATTTCATAATACAACGCAAATAAATAGCGGTATTAAACTTCAGAGTGAGATTAAGTTAAATTGTTAAAACGGTAGGCTAATAGTTATAACTAAATAAATCATCATTTCTTTCCTTCTATTTATTCAAGTGAATAACACACCAAAAAACCTTTAACCACAATGGCTAAAGGTTTAGAAATGCGTAATCATAACGTATTCAATATAAAAATAAATAGGCTAGAAACCCTTTTGTTTTGGTGTTTCTAACCTATTTATTGTGATTATTTCATTACTCCCACTCAATTGTACTTGGGGGCTTAGAAGTAATGTCATAGACAACACGGTTCACGTGGTCAACTTCATTTACAATACGACTTGAAATCTTTTGTAAGACTTCCCAATCAATACGAGCAAAGTCACTTGTCATTCCATCAATGGATGTCACTGCACGAATACCTACAGTGTGATCATACGTACGATAGTCACCCATCACACCTACCGATTGAATGCCAGGTAAAACTGTGAAATATTGCCAGATATCTCTTTCAAGACCTTCTTCTCGCACAACTTCACGTAAAATTGCATCAGATTCACGTACAATTTCTAATTTATCTTCAGTAATTTCTCCAAGTACACGAATACCTAAACCGGGACCTGGGAATGGCTGTCTCCAAACTAAGTGCTCTGGAATGCCTAATTCAATACCTAAAGCACGTACTTCGTCTTTAAATAACGTGTTAATCGGTTCGATAAGCTCAAATTCCATATCTTCAGGTAACCCACCTACGTTATGGTGAGATTTGATTGTTTGAGCCGTTTTAGTACCAGACTCAATCACATCAGTATAAAGCGTACCTTGAGCTAAGAAATCTACATCCGTTAATTTAGCCGCTTCATCGTCGAAAACATAAACAAACTCATTACCTATAATTTTACGTTTTTGTTCTGGATCAGACACGCCTTTTAACTTGTCCATAAAACGGTCCTGCGCATTAACACGAATAATATTCATATCAAAGCCTTCACCGAATTGCTCCATGACCATATCGCCTTCACCTTTTCGAAGTAAACCATGGTCAACAAATATACAAGTTAATTGATCGCCGATTGCTTTATGTAACAACACTGCTACCACTGATGAATCTACGCCACCACTCATTGCACATAAAACTTTACGGTCGCCAACTTGTTCACGAATCTTCTCTATTTCAATTTCAATAAAATTCTCCATTGTCCACTCGCCTGTACAATTACAAACGCGACGTACGAAGTTTCTTAATAAGTCATTACCATATTCAGTATGACGTACTTCAGGATGGAACTGAACGCCATAAATACGACGTGACTTATCTTCAATCGCAGCATAGTTTGTACTAGGACTATCTGCAATCACTTCAAACCCTTCAGGAATCTCAATGACTTTATCAGAGTGGCTCATCCATACAGTTTGTTCTGAAGGTAGTCCAAAGAATAACTCATCAGATTTAGCGTTGATAATAGCTTTACCATATTCACGCTCGTTTGCACGCTCTACCTTACCACCTAGAAGTTTTGTCGTTAATTGCATTCCGTAGCAAATACCTAATACAGGGATACCTAAATTATATATTTCAGGACCAATTGTAAATGAACCTTCTTCATATACAGAATTAGGACCACCTGAAAGTATAATTCCTTTAGGATTCATTCGTTTGATTTCTTCAATTGAAATCTCATGATCATGTAATTCACTGTAGACGCCCATTTCACGAATACGTCGTGTAATTAATTGATTGTATTGGCTACCAAAGTCTAAGACAAGAATTAATTCTTGCTCTTTCGCCATCTCCATAATTGCGAATCTCCTTTATTATTGTGATTTTTATGTATAAAACTTAGAGAAACGCTCCTCCCATTGCTATACTTCGCTATCATTTTTCATACGATTATACGAAAAAGAATTTCAAGCTAACATATAACATAGTCATGAAGAGCGATCTCTAAAATAATGAATGTATTTCAATTCCTAATTAGAAAGAATAATTTGGTGATTCTTTAGTAATTTGAACGTTATGAGGGTGACTTTCCGCTAAACCAGCAGGTCCCATGCGAGTAAATTGGGCTTCTTCACGTAGAGCTTTAAGGTCTTTCGAACCAGTATAACCCATACCTGCTCTTACACCGCCCATAAGTTGATAAACAGTGTCTTGTAAAGGACCTTTGTATGCTGTACGTCCTTCAATACCTTCTGGAACAAATTTTCTAGGAGCTTTATCTTCTTGGAAGTAACGGTCGTTTGAACCTTTTTCCATAGCACCTAATGAGCCCATACCACGATAAACTTTATATTGTCTTCCTTGGAATACTTCAGTAGCACCTGGGCTTTCTTCAGTACCAGCTAATAAGCTACCTAACATAACGGCATGTCCACCTGCTGCTAATGCTTTGATAATATCTCCTGAGAATTTAATACCACCATCGGCAATAATAGCTTTGCCATGTTTACGTGCTTCAGTCGCGCAATCATATACAGCAGTAATTTGAGGAACACCAACACCTGCTACAACACGTGTCGTACAAATAGAACCAGGTCCAATACCTACTTTAACAACGTCAGCGCCTGCTTCAAATAACGCACGTGTAGCTTCAGCAGTGGCAACGTTACCAGCTACAACAGTTACCTCAGGATACGTTTCTTTAATGTGTTTAACTTGATCGATAACACCTTTCGAATGACCGTGAGCTGTATCAATGATTAATGCATCGACACCCGCTTCAACAAGTTTTTGAGCGCGGATTTCAGTATCTTTAGACGTACCGATAGCAGCTGCTGCTAATAATCTACCGTATTCATCCTTAGCAGCATGTGGGAATTCAAGTACTTTTTCAATATCTTTAATTGTAATTAAACCTTTCAATTTACCATTTTCTACTAAAGGTAGCTTTTCAATTTTGTGTTCTTGTAAAATTGCTTCTGCTTCATCTAAAGTTGTACCTACTGGAGCTGTGATTAAACCTTCTTTCGTCATCACATCTGAAATTTTAATTGAGAAATCTTCAATAAAACGTAGATCACGGTTAGTAATGATGCCTACTAAATTTCTGTCAGAGTCGTTATCAACAATTGGAACACCTGAAATGCGATATTTACCCATTAAAGCTTCTGCTTCGTAAACACTTTCATCAGGAGTTAGGAAGAAAGGATTAGAGATGACACCATTTTCAGAACGTTTTACTTTTTGTACTTCATCAGCTTGTTCTTCAATGCCCATATTTTTATGAATAACACCTAATCCACCTTGGCGTGCCATTGCAATTGCCATTTTTGATTCTGTTACTGTATCCATACCTGCAGAAATTACTGGAATGTTTAATTTAATTTTATCTGATAATTCAACGCTTAAATCTACGTCACTTGGTAAAACATTTGACTCAGCTGGAATGAGTAATACATCGTCGAATGTTAAAGATTCTTTAGCAAACTTATTTTCCCACATTTAAAAACCGCCTCCATTTTTATTTATAATTAGTTACATTATTTCACATTTTCATCACTTTGTTTATAGTTTATACCATTAAAAAAGAAATTTAAGATAATTGCCGAAATAGCACCCAATACAATTCCGTTTTGAGTTAACCAAGCGAATTGATCTCCTAAGCTTTTGAACGCTTGGGGAACGGCACTAATACCTGTTCCTAAACCAACAGATACAGCAATGATTAATAGATTGTTTTGATTATTAAAGTTAATATTTCCTAAAATACTTACCCCATACGCCATTACCATTCCAAACATGGCAATCATAGCTCCCCCTAATACGGGAAGTGGGATAATATTCGCTAATGCACCTAACTTAGGAATACAACCACAAATGAGTAGTAAAATAACCATCTCATAAATAACGTTGTTCTTTTTCGCACCTGATAGTGACACGAGACCAACATTTTGTGAATAAGCAGTATATGGGAATGAATTAAATACAGATCCTAAGATAATGGCTAGACCTTCCGCAGTGTAACCCTTACGAAAATCTTTTCTCTCAAGTTTTTTACCAGTTATCTCACTAAGTGCGTGATAGACACCTGTGGATTCAATTAAACTTACGATTGCTACAATAAAGAAGACAAGTGTCGAACTTAAATCAAAACCAAAACCTGAGAATCTAAATGGTAAAGGTAAGCCTACCCAGTGGGCATCTCCCACTTGTTTAATATCTACAAGACCAAACACTGCTGCCAAAGCTGTACCTAGAACTAGACCTATTAAAATAGCTATCGATTTTAAGAAACCTTTAGTAAATCTTTGTAATACCAAGATGATAATTAACGTCACGCCACCTAAAATTAGATTTTTAGGATTCCCATAATTTTTAGCGCCTTCTCCACCTGCTAGATAATTCATTGCGACAGGCATAAGATTAATTCCAATTATTGTAACTACACTTCCTGTTACTACAGGTGGAAAGAATTTAACTAAATAGGAAAAGAATGGTGCAATAATAACAACTAAAATTCCTGATACAAATAATGAACCATAAAGTACTCCTAAACCTTTTGTCTGCCCAATTAAAATCATCGGAGCGACTGCTGTAAATGTACAGCCTAAAACAATAGGTAATCCTGTACCTGTTATTTTATTAGCTTGTAAAAATGTTGCTACACCACACATGAAAATATCAACTGTTACTAAATAAGCAATCTGTTCAGAGGAGAACTTCAAACTCGTACCGACTATAATAGGTACTAAGATTGCTCCAGCGTACATAGCTAAGAGATGTTGAAGACTTAAAATGAAATTCTTCATTATTGCTCACCTAAGAGCGTCACTTTATTACCTTTTAAAGAAGCCACTTTACATAGTGACGTTACATTTAGACCTTCGTTCTCAAGTCGTTGACGTCCGTCTTGGAAACTTTTTTCAACCACAATACCAATACCTACAGTTGTTGCTTTAGCTTGTTGCACGATATCATTAAGACCTAATGATGCGTCTCCATTCGCAAGGAAGTCATCAATAATAAGAACTTTGTCGCCCTCTCCAAGAAATTCTTCAGAGACAATAACTGTGCTTGTCTTGTTTTTAGTAAATGAATGAATCTCTGTGCTATAAAATCCATCTTTCAAAGTACTAGGTTTAGCTTTTTTAGCGAATAGACATGGAACATCAAAATGGAATGCCGCCATAATAGCAGGGGCTATACCGGACGCTTCAATAGTTAAAATCTTTGTTATTCCTGCGTCTTTATACGCGTCATAAAATGTCTGACCTACTTCATTCATTAGCGTTGCATCAATTTGGTGGTTTAGAAATCCATCCACCTTTAAAATCTTCTCATCGATGACTACACCGTCTTCTTTGACTTTACGTCCTAACGACTCCACTCAAAAAACCTCCTCAAATAATTAATAATTTGAATAAATTAGATATAAAAAAATCCTCAAACTAAAATTTAATAGTTTCAGGATCTACGAGTGAACATGCAATACTTTGCATTAAAGCAAAAAATAAGAAGAAGTTACGCAAAATTAATCCTAAAAACGTTTGTTAAAATTTGATAAAGCTTAATTACAATTGCGCTAAAGGTATTTATGTACAAATACTCACTTCATAGCTATCATGCATATCAAAAACGTTTTACTTTGTGTTGTTTTACGATCTAAACTGCTCTTAATGTATTGTATTGTTACTCATAGTCATGTCGTTTGAGGCGACACGGTAGAAACTTCTAAAGCCATATTCTCTAGATTATATGAGTCATATAAATTATTTAATGATAATAGCAAACTTTTTATGTATTTTCAATATGGTTAGAGGTAAGTTAATGATTGCAATATCAACAATTTATTGTGAAATCGCTTTAATTTTCAACTATTAATTCATATTGGAAAAACCTAAATCAAAATTATATAATTATATATGTAAAAGTTTTATATAAAAGGACAAGGGTATAACTTTGTAAAGCAAGTTTTAAGATGAAGGGGCGATAACCATGGCAGAAATTACTGTAGTAAATGACAAAAGTGAATTATATAATGTCATTAACCAAAAGAAATCTGAAGGCTATTTAGAAACTGAATTAGCAGTTATTAGTAAAAGTAAATTACACTTAGATGACCTACACAATTCTCAAATCTCTATGATTGCCACAAGTGGTTCATTTAGTGATCGCATGTCTCGTTTATTAACTGGCGAAGATGGTGAAGAGGCTGTTCTTTCTCGTTACAATTTAACTGAAGATGAATTAGAATCACATAAAAACGATATTCTAAATGACAAATTATTACTTGTAGCAAATCGTGATCGTTCTTCTCACGATGAAGTTGAAGAGAATAATTCAGCTTATGAAGAGATAGATATTACGCATTATGCTGCTGAATCAAAAGGTCCTAAATCATAAGTACTTATAATTAGAACGTTTCAATTTACGTCACCACAATGTTTACGTTAAAAATCGTAGACCTTGTGGTGCTTTTTTATAAATAAATCACTCACAGGCAGTGAATAGAGCTTATAATTATCCTATAATAGAATAAATAAAATTTGATGGGGGCAGTGTTATGGAGTTTAAAACGATTCAAACCGCTAAAGATCCTTTATTTGAAAAAGCACTCCAATTATATGATGCTAAATTAGATATTAGTTTAAGTGAAGATAGTTCTATATTTAAACGTTCACTTGAAAATAACAAAACTGAAAATGACTATGCATTCGTTGTAGGTGTAGAACATGACCAAGTGGTTAGCCTTGCTACAGCTCACTATGAAGCGACAACCAATGCCGCGTTTCTAATCTATTTAATCGCCCAAGATGGACCTAATCATGACGAGCTCATTACTTTAACGTTAGAGGAAGTCGAAAAACAACTTAATCTTTTATCCAACGAAGTTCATGATAGAGACATTAATTTTATTATGCTCGAAGTTCCAAAAGAACCAAAGACTGTTGATGATAAAACTGATAAAATTCTTGAACATCGAAGACAATTTCTTTATGAACATGAATTTGAAAAGCAAAAAGAAATTGACTACATTCACCCAAATTACGCCTTAAATGAAGAATCTAAAAAAGTTGACTTATTTATTAAAGCCAATATTGAACTCACGAAAGACATATACGGTACGAGTGTTAAATCCAATTACATTCTTAAATATGTCTTCGCTAATGGAATTTCACGCGATATTATTTATCCCCTTTTAGAAGAAATGAATTTAAGAACCCCTCTATAGAACAACTTGAAATCACAAGCGAGAAAGAGTAAACTATCACATGAGGTAAGACTGACGTTTCACTGACCGAAGACAAACGTCACTATACATAAACCAAATATGAAGGGACTTTTTCAATGTTAACCAAAGAATTTGCACAACGTGTCGAACTAAGTGAAAAACAAGTCCGTAAAATCGTACAACACTTAGAAGAACGTGGATATCAACTTAGTAAAACTGAATATCGTGGACGTGAAGCTACAGATTTTAAAGAAGAAGATATTGAATTATTTAGAGATATCGCTGATAAAGTAAAGCAAACTAATAGCTATGATTTAGCATTTGATGAACTTGAAAAAGAAAAAGATTTCTTACAAGTAATTGTAAAAGATGAAGATAGCCAATTACCTACTGACCAAAATGTTGCGCAGTTAGTTGAAGATTTACGTAGCGAAATTCAAAAAATGCGCGAAGAACGCCAAATGCTTGGCCAAATGATCAATCAAGTTCATCAACAACAGCAAGAACTTAAAGATTTACAAACTGAAATCACAAACAAAATTGATGCGAACACTGAATCTTTAAAAACTATTCAAACTTCACAAGAAGCTATTCAATCTTCTCAAGAGAAACAAGCAAAAGAAATCGAGAAGGCGAATACGCAATCTAGTGAAACTGTATCCTCACTATCATCAAGTGAGAATAAGGAGAAAGTTATTTCTGAAAGTGCATCATCTACTAAAAGTGAAAGTGCAAGCACATCTGACTCTCTCTCTACATCTCAATCAGAAAGCAGTAATTCATTAAACGGAAGTGCATCAAATTCTCAATCACCAAGTACTACTGTAAGTACTTCAGAACAACCAGAGTCAACTAATAGTGAATCTACTATTAACTCTAACTCAACAACATCGTCTCATTCACCTAACGAAATGAACACTCAACCTAGAGAAGAGAAAAAAGGATTCTTTGCGCGTTTATTTAATTTATAAATGAGCATACAACTTCTAAACACTTATCTGAGTATGTGTTAAATACACATATTTAGGTAAGTGTTTTTTAAATCACCGTGTTTCATCGCAACTACCCACACCCTACTCTACACATTCTCTTTTATTTAATTATTCAGAAAATTATTTCTATATTATTTCCATAAAAAATGAATTCAACTACCTTGAATTCTATAATCGCGAGTAATATCCTTATTATATATGTCGGAATACTATATTTTAGAACAAAGGAGTATATACATTATGGAAGCATTCTTCACTATTATTAACGTAGTAGTGTTAATTATTTTCATTATTATGTTAAACATAATGGCTAGAAAACATGTTTCATTTCCTAAACGTGTATTTACCGCTTTAGGTATAGGGATTGTATTAGGAATAGCTTTACATCTTATATTCGGAGCAGAATCGAAGGTATTAAAACAATCCACAGATTGGTTTAGTATCGTGGGCGATGGCTATGTTGCCTTACTTCAAATGATTGTAATGCCACTGATCTTCGTTTCAATTGTGGCAGCTTTCAGTAAAATTCAGATTGGAGATAAATTTGCTAAAATTGGGACATTCATTTTTATGTTTTTAATTGGCACTGTAGCCGTTGCAGCTATTGTCGGCATCATTTACGCTTTAATCTTTGGACTTGATGCTTCTTCAATCGATTTAGGTAGTGCAGAACATTCTCGCGGTACTGAAATTAGTAAGCAAGCTAAAGATTTAACTGCAAACACGTTACCTCAACAAGTTCTTGAATTACTGCCAAGTAATCCATTCTTGGACTTTACAGGTCAACGTACGACATCAACTATCGCAGTTGTCATTTTTGCAACTTTCGTCGGTTTTGCATATTTACGTGTTGCACGCAAAGAACCAGAGTATGGAAATCTGTTAAAACGCGGCATTGAAGCTGTATACTCAATCGTTATGGCCATTGTAACTTTCGTTTTAAGATTAACGCCATACGGTATACTAGCAATTATGGCTTCTACATTAGCAACCAGTGACTTTGCGGCAATCTGGACTTTAGGAAAATTCTTACTCGCATCTTATGCTGCTTTAATCACAATGTATCTCATACATTTAATCATTTTAGGAGTATTAGGTATTAATCCAGTAAGATATGTTAAGAAAACTTTAGAAGTACTAATCTTTGCTTTTACTTCTCGCTCAAGCGCGGGTTCTCTGCCATTAAATATCCAAACCCAAACACAACGTCTAGGTGTACCTGAAGGTATCGCAAACTTCTCAGCTACATTTGGTTTATCAATAGGACAAAACGGTTGCGCGGGAATTTACCCAGCTATGCTAGCAATCATGGTTGCGCCTGTGGCACATGTACACATTGATTTTCAATTTGTCATTACGCTAATAGCTGTTGTTATCATAAGTTCATTTGGTGTTGCAGGTGTTGGTGGCGGCGCTACATTCGCTTCCATCTTAGTACTATCTACGTTAAACTTACCTGTGGCACTTGCAGGTGTACTCATTTCTATTGAACCGCTCATAGACATGGGGCGTACTGCATTGAACGTGAATGATTCAATCTTAGCTGGTACAGGTACTGCACGCTTAACAAAAAATTGGGATAAACAAACATTTGAATCTAATAATTATGGGGAATTATCTTCAAACTGATTTGAACAATAAGTAAGACGCACTCACAACTAAGTGGGTGCGTCTTTTTTTATTTGCATTATCGTTTTATAAATCCAGCTTTATTAAGTTGGTCTAGCATATCTAGCCTAGTTTTTCTTCCTAAGAAAGATTCAATTTGTTCGGTCCAAGTTTCAGTTCTTTCGCCATTTGTACGTTCTTTATAATAATCACTAACCACTTGGTCATATTCATCTAATTCACGACGTTGTTTATCATTACTTGCATCGTAACTATTTTTGTGGAAAATGTGTTCAAATGGTAAACGTGGTTTAGGCTCACCATCTTCATCCTCAGCGGGTTCTCCTACAGCCATACCAAATAGAGGGAAAGTATAGTCAGGTAAGTCTAAAATTTCACGAACACGACCTACATCATTACGTAGGGAACCTAAATAAACGATACCGTAACCCATATCTTCAGCTGCTACAGCCATATTCTCAGATACAAGAGCCACATCAATCGTGCCTACTAATAAGCCTTCAGCTGAACCGTATGAGACTTCCATATCTGAATCCACTTTTTCATTTACTAAACTATGACGGTAATAATCTAGAACGAAGACGAATAAATAACCATTATCTAATACATAAGGTTGCCCTGAAACTTCTTTTAAATTTTCTTTAATTTCGGGATCATCAACACCTATAATTGAGTAAGTCTGAAGATAACTAGAAGTTGATGCGCCTTGTCCAGCCTCAACTAATTTCTTCACAGTATCATCATTAAGAGGGCTATCTTTGAACTTTCTTACTGAATGATGCTTACGCATTAAGTTGTATACATAATCTGACACACTAATCACTCCTAATAAATTTATACACATATAATGAATCCTAATTTGTCTTTAAATATTTTATACCCTGAACAAAGGACTTTTAAATTTATTTGCACACAGCTTATTTAAAAGTTATCATAATAGTATTAATTTTCAGATATTTTAAGGAGAGATATCATGACTCAAGCTATTAAAAATATTTCAAATGCCCTTTTCAATTCTTTTAAAAATAAAAAACCTATTGATTTTGTAAGCGAAAATTACAATATCACTGAGGAAGAAGCTTATTTAACTCAAGATGATTTAATTGAACAGCTAAAATTTAAAGATCGTACACATGTTGCTGGATACAAAGTGAGTATGACGAGCGCTACAACACAAGCAATTGCTCATACTAATGAGCCTGCTTATGGCACGATTTTATCAGATAAAATAGTAAATAATGGTGACGCTGTCTCACTTTCTTCATTATTTTCCCCATTATTAGAACCAGAAATTATGTTTATTGCAAAAGAAGACTTACCTTATGATGCAGATTTACAAACAATTATTCTTAATACTGAAATCGCTGCCGGCATTGAGATACCTGACGCAAGATATAAAGATTGGTTCCCGAATTTCACTCTTGGTGATTTAATTTGCGATGATACTGCAACTGGATTGATTGTTGTAGGAAATAAAGTAGATCCTTTAGATATAGACGCATTTGCGCATGTACAATTGAATTTATATAAAGATGAAGAATTAATTGCTACAGGTGACTCATCTGAAGTATTAGGTAACCCTCTCAATGCTGTACTTTGGCTTATTAAAAAGTTACATTCCCACCGTAAACAAATAAAAAAGGGACAAGTCATTTCTTCAGGAACATTCATCTCTCCGCTTAAATTAGAGTATGGTACGTATCGTGCAGAATATAGTGGAATAGGTACCGTAGAGTTTAAGGTTTCTAAATAAAACTAAACCAAATAGAGTTAAATTCAAAATAGTAACAGTTATTTTGTATTTAGCTCTATTTTATTTATATAAACTGTCATAAAAGAAAATTGAAGGTACAGATGTTATCATTAATGTATAGATGTAATAAAATTACACTCTATTATCAATGAAACATGTTTAGTTGAGAATGATATGTGTTATTTATGGTATAAGAAGTGGTTGAAAAAGAATATTACATTCGATAAATTAAGCTTCTTATCACTTTATAGTTCGCATTGTTCATCTCTAACATGACGCTATATAAAGGCTATTGTTATTCATTTTCTCAATTAAAAAGTTTCTAAAGTTGACTATTTAGATTGTAGATGTGATAATACTTATCAAGAGATTAGAATTATTATAAACAAACAATTATTGTTAACTAATTCTAATTTATACTTAAAAATTTCAGGAGGTATTTACCTATGTCTTTAATTAACAAAGAAATCTTACCTTTCACAGCGCAAGCTTATGATCCAAAAAATGATGAATTTAAAGAAATTTCTCAAGAAGATTTTAAAGGTTCTTGGAGTGTAGTATGCTTCTATCCTGCTGACTTCTCTTTCGTATGTCCTACAGAATTAGAAGATTTACAAAACCAATATGATAAATTACAAGAATTAGGTGTCAACGTATTCTCAGTATCAACTGATACTCACTTTGTACACAAAGCTTGGCATGATCATTCAGATGCAATCAGCAAAATCCAATATCAAATGATTGGTGACCCATCTCAAACAATCACTCGTAACTTCGATGTATTAGATGAAGAAGTTGGTTTAGCTCAACGTGGTACATTCATCATCGATCCTGATGGTGTAGTTCAAGCAGCTGAAATCAACGCTGACGGTATCGGTCGTGACGCTAGTACATTAGTTAACAAAATTAAAGCAGCTCAATATGTACGTCAACATCCAGGCGAAGTTTGCCCAGCTAAATGGGAAGAAGGTTCTGAATCATTACAACCTGGTTTAGACTTAGTAGGTAAAATCTAAGGAGGCATTAAAAAATGCTTAATGCTGATTTAAAGCAACAATTAAAACAATTATTAGAGCTAATGGAGGGCGACGTTGAGTTCGTCGCTAGCCTTGGCTCAGATGATAAATCTAAAGAACTTAAAGAGTTACTAGATGAAATTGCTGATATGTCAGCGCGCATCACTGTAACTGAAAAAGATTTAAAACGTACACCAAGTTTCTCTGTAAACCGCCCAGGTGAAGAAACAGGAGTTACATTCGCAGGTATTCCATTAGGTCATGAGTTTAACTCACTTGTATTAGCGATATTACAAGTAAGTGGCCGTGCTCCTAAAGAAAAACAATCTGTGATTGACCAAATTAAAGGGCTTGAAGGGCCATTTCATTTCGAGACTTTCGTTAGTTTAACTTGTCAAAAATGCCCTGACGTTGTTCAAGCATTGAATTTGATGAGTGTTATTAATCCTAACATTACGCATACTATGATTGATGGCGCAGTTTTCCGTGAGGAGTCTGAAGACATCATGGCTGTACCAGCTGTCTTCTTAGATGGTCAAGAGTTCGGTAATGGCCGTATGACTATTCAAGATATTTTAACTAAATTGGGAAGCACTCAAGATGCTTCTGAATTTAATGATAAAGACCCTTATGATGTTCTAATCGTAGGTGGTGGCCCTGCAAGTGGTAGTGCTGCTATCTATACTGCACGTAAAGGACTACGTACAGGTATTGTTGCTGACCGTATTGGTGGTCAAGTTAATGATACTGCTGGAATTGAAAACTTTATTACTGTTAAAGAAACAACAGGTTCTGAGTTTTCTTCTAACCTTGAAGATCATATCTCACAATATGACATTGATACGATGACAGGTATCCGTGCTACTAATATCGAGAAAACTGATTCAGCAATTAAAGTTACTTTAGAAAATGATGCTGTACTAGAAAGTAAAACTGTGATTATTTCTACAGGTGCAAGTTGGCGAAAACTTAATATTCCTGGTGAAGATCGCCTTATTAATAAAGGTGTAGCATTCTGCCCTCACTGTGACGGCCCTCTATTTGAAAATAAAGATGTCGCTGTTATCGGTGGCGGTAACTCTGGCGTTGAAGCAGCTATCGATTTAGCAGGAATTGTTAAGCATGTTACTGTATTTGAATATTCATCTGAATTAAAAGCAGATAATGTCTTACAAGATCGTTTACGTTCTTTATCAAATGTTGATATTAAAACGAACGCTAGAACTACTGAAGTTCTTGGTGAAGACCATGTTACCGGTATTAGTTATGAAGATTTAAATAGCGGTGAAACTCAAGTAGTAAATCTTGATGGTATTTTCGTTCAAATCGGTTTAGTTCCTAACACTGCATGGCTACAAGATGCTATTGAACTAAACGGACGTGGCGAAGTAGTCATCGATCGTGATAACGCGACAAACGTTCCTGGTGTATTCGCAGCAGGTGACGTGACAGATCAGAAGAATAAACAAATTATAATTTCAATGGGTGCTGGCGCTAACGCTGCGTTAAATGCATTCGACTATATTATCAGAAACTAAATGATAATTATTTACCTATCATAATATCTTCACACTAAAAGAGCCTTAATTGTTAAGGCTCTTTTGCTTCAAACTGTTGGCAAAGTATCAGACTTTGTCGGCAGTTTTTTTATATTCAATTAATATTGTAACGATGTAGTTTTATATCATTGGATCAGAATAGTGAAAATGATTTTATACACGACACAAAATAGTCATACATCACTATGAATTGTAGTTCTTAAACATTCAAATATTTTTTCATAAATGATACTCTATAATGTGTGTAATAACTAAAAATAATACTTAATTATAGAGATGTTAAAGGAGTTCCATCATATTATGAAAAAAAGAGTAATTTTAAGTTTACTAATTGTGCTCGCCTTGGTACTTTCAGCTTGTTCAAATCAAAGTGAGGATGATAATGACCAAAATAGTCATAGTAGTACTCATGCACCTAAAAAAGCTAAAAATATGAAAGAAAAAGACATTTTCTCCTCTAATAAAAAGGGACAAAAAATAAGTGAGTCTGAAATGAAAAGTGCTCTTAAAACATATTTACAAGCTAATAGCGATATTCTTGATAATAAATACGTAATGCAACATAAGTTAGATAAACAAAGTGATAGTAGCCCTAAAATCACTAAATCTCAGGCAAACAAATTAAGCGAATTATCTAATTTAGCTGTTAAAAATGATTTACGTTTCAAAAAATTTGTTAAAAACAATCACATTCCACAAGAATATAAAGATCCAACACAACGTATTATCAACTATTTCAACGCTTTAAATAGTACAATTGCAAATGTTGATGAAGATATTGAAGAATTAAATTACCAACCTCAAAATTCAATCAATGTCGTTGACGTACCTACTAAATATGCAGGTGACGTCAATAAAAAACAACAAGATAAAATCACTAAATTCCTCGATAAAAAAGGAATTAACACTGAAGTATTTAATAAGTAATCAATTAAAAATACCTCTATTTGATGAGATTTAACATCAAATAGAGGTATTGTTTTTTTAACCTTTGACAGCGCTAACAATTTACTTCACACTAATAGTGTCTAATGTATTTATTATATAGAAACTAAAAATTTTACAAATTTTATTAGGAGTGACTCGATGAAACTACGTGTAAGTTTTATAATTCTAGCGATACTAGGATCAATTGGCGCGATTTTAACAATCGCTAAGTATCCGAGCAGTCCACATACTATTAGTTATGACGACCCTTGGCAAATATTCACTGCTATCGTTACTCTATTAGTGAGTGCTTTACCAGCTTTAATATTAGGATTCTTCAATAATTTAGTATGTAGAATTGTATCGGCTATAATACAAATTTTTGCATTATTGCTTTGGTTCATCTTTGCCGTAGTTACTTTTTCAACAGGATATATACAAGACGGTTTAATGAGTGGTTTAACAGTTATTTTGATACTAGTAAGTACTATTATCACACTTTCTGTGGGCTACAAAAAGACACAGTCTTATGCATAATTATAAACTTTAAATATTGATTATTAAGACACCCATCAGTCTTATTTCCTAAAAAAATAGTGAATGGATATAAGAGGATTTAGCCTACTCATATCCATTCACTATTTTTATTTATGAACTAAATATGGATAACAGTTCTTAATCTCGGCATCTAAAGCATCTTCTTTATTGAGTTCTCCTAAATAAACTAATATACATCTTATAACTACCTGATGAGCAATTATAACTATATTTTCATCGTCATGATTTAACTCCTCATTAAAGAAGTGCTCAATACGTTCATAAACATCTTGATAGCTTTCACCCTCAGGTGCTTTTTGACTAAAGCTATGTCGAAAGTCTTTAAACTCTGGGTCATTGAAGTATCTTTCGTATTCTACATCTTCACTAACCTCTTGTTTATTTTTCCCTTCAAATACACCTAATGAACGTTCTCTCAGCGATTTAGTGAACGTTGTAGGTATATTATATGGAAAGATACCCTCATATGTTTGTTGTGTTCTCAACAAATCAGAGACATAAACATGTCCAATCTTCTTATTAGTAAAATAAGTAACTAAATCTTGCGCACTTTGCATACCTTTTTCAGTTAAAGGAACGTCTAATTGGCCACAAAAATATGGTTTACCATGTTTATTATCATAATTGGACTGAGATTCACCATGTCTTACAAGATAGATATTCATATTATAATACTCCTTAAAATTGTACGATTAACTACTTTTACTTAGTAGTAAATTAATTGATAAACCAATTAATACGATTCCAACTACATAGTCAAAAACCACTTTGAACTTAGGTTTACTAAATAATAGTTTAATATATTGGAAAATAAACACACAGAATAAAAACCATAAACATGTAACAAGTACTACTGATAAAGATAAAACAGCTACTTCTGATTTTACTTGAATACCTCCATTTGAGAGAAATTGAGGTAAAATACTCACGTAAAATAATAATGCTTTAGGATTTAAACTTGTACTAAGAAAACCTTGTCGATAAGATGTTAAATAACTTACATTTCTTACATCTGCCAACGCTTCCTTACTAAAATTCATTGTACTATGCGCGCTTCTAATACTTTGAATTCCTAAATAAATAAGATAACAAGCACCTAATATTTTAATAATTAAAAAGACGTAATATAAACTAGTCAATATGTATATAATGCCGAAAATTGCTAAAGAAGAATAAAGAATATGTCCTGTAGTAATTCCTAATGCTGCTACAATCCCATTCATTTTACTAGAATTAATTGTATTTTTCATCACAATTAAAAAATCAGGACCTGGAACAATGATAATCAGTAACGTAATAATAATGAATGAAAATAGTCCTTCCATACGCGTACCCTCCTTGATGTCGTTTTTTTACATTAACAATTATTACATACAAAAAATCATAATGTAAGACCTCCCTAAGACATCCCTGAAGTTCTATAATTGTGAAATTTTAGAAAAAACTCCATTTTCAATATCTTATCTCAAATTGCTATTTTGCGAATTTGATTTATAGTTTTAAAAGAATTTAAAAAATTATTATTGTCAGATAAATGTGAATCATGATACTATTAGAGTGTAGTTAGTAGTAACTACAAAGTCTTTTATATTCATGAACATAATACTCCTGGATGGCGTAACCCAGCGCCATCCTCTTTTTTTGTCTAAAATCTAATAAATCATTATTATAAATTTTTTAGAAACTCTTTCACTTTATTTGAATCTGCAAGTCCTTGTTCTCTGGATGCTGCTGCAATTACTTTTCTAATACTTGGGTCAACTGGATTATTACCCATTTCATTAAACTTAGCTACTACACTAGCATTCGGTATTAATGATAATACTTGTTTGCCTTCTTGTATTAATTGATCAACTTGCTGCTTCAAACTTATAGGCGTATCTACTTGGACATTAGGTGAAAGAATAATTACTTTCTCAGTCTCAGTAGCTAAATCTGCATTTTCCATTGAATAGGATCCGCCATCTGAATATTGTTTACCGTCAATCGTAGTAGGAGGCCATACTCCTGGAAGTGAAGAACTTGCACTTAAAGCTTGATGGATATTTATATTATCTTCTTGCTTCCAAGTCTTTCTACGTACAGTTTCAATATCAGTACCAGTAATTATTAAGTTATCTCCCCATTGGATATCACCTATACGTTCTTTTATTCTTTTAATATGTTCATCTTCTGTTACAGCTACTTGGTATGTTTTCGCAAATTCACACAATTTCTCAACCCAGTCATCTCCATTAGTAGCTTCTTTAGTTATACGTTCATATTCATCGAATACTTCTCCCATATTAGGGTTAGGATTAACTTCATTAATTTCTTCATCAATTTGTTCATTCCAAATCTCTTCCCAAGTTTTATTTGATGCGATTACGGCACCAACTTGTGAACCCGCTGAAGTTCCAATAATTTGTTCAGAAAGTCTTAGCTCAATTCCATGATCAGCTAATCCTTTTAGTAAACCAATTTCCCAGGCAATACCATATTGGCCACCGCCACCTAATACTAAAGTGATTTGTTCAGACATTTGAGCAACCTCCTTATTTGATCTTATAGTATATTTTACCCTAGGACACATCCTGTCATTCGAATAATTGGTAATGATGTTAGGTATGCAAGATATATAAATTTTAGCAATAAAAAAGATGACCCCTTAATGAGGTCATCTCATGTAACTTATCTTTATTGTTTATTTCTTTTTGAATAAACGTAAAACTAATGAAATTAAAAAGATTAAAATAATTGAACCAAGTAACGCTGGGAAGATGTGAATTTTACCTAATTGTGGACCCCAATGTCCAAGAATTGCAGTACCTACCCATGAACCTACGATACCTGCGATAATATTACCTAAGATTCCGCCTGGGATATCTTTACCCATGATTAAGCCGGCAATCCAACCAATGATACCACCGACAATGATCATACCTATTAATCCAAACATAATGATTGTCTCCTTTACTTAATAATTATTTATCCAATAGTAATTGATACCCTTCGACAGATTTATTAAACAAATTTACGAAAAAAATTTATTTTAATTTAAAAAAGAAACATTTATTATCTACTTTCAATAGAAAAAAACACTTACTTTTAAAGTATTTATGCATCGTAAAAATACTAAGTATATTTTAATAGTAACATTGTAAAATTGCCTTCATGACAACAATAATTTGTATGTTAAAATATTTGAGTAATATTTGCTTAGCGCTCATAAAACTCTTATTTTAGGAGGTTTACGTCATTTGAATAGTAAATTGAACATACTCAAATTTTTAAATAAATTTTTCCAAATTATAGGTTTTTTATCAGTCATTACAATTTTATTAATCATTACATTTAATTTTTTCATTTATGGCCATCTGGAAGGTAATTTTGAAATAGGATTTAACATTAAAAGTAAACAAATCTATATTATGACTACGTTAATTATCTTAATTATAGTTTGTACTATTGCTTCTCTAATAATTAGAAAAATTGAATATAAAAAAGAAAAAAATCAATGATTACTACTTTGTAATCCTATAAAAATGCATCGCATTTTTGTAAAAGATCTTTTCTTGTTCTTCTTTAGAGAAGTTTTTCTCAATCAGTTCAATGTCTGACTTCTCAAATGGACGTTTTGCTCGAGTAGATGGTAAGTCTGTGCCAAACATAATCGCATTAGAATTAATTTCCATCAGTGCTTTAAGAGTTTGTAAAGGATCAACCTCTATTCGACCGAAACCTGTCGCTTTTACATAAACCCCATTACGAACTAAATCTTTTAAATCTTCAAAGCCTTCTTTAGTAAGCCCGAGATGGTCTATTGAAACTTGAGGCAATTCTAAAATAATATCTTTAATTTCACCCAATTTTTTTGATTCAATATAGAGCTCAGTATGCCATCCCACTAAATCATAGACACGCTGTGCAAAAGATTTAAGATGTCTTAAATCTTCCGAACCTCCTCTTTTTACATTAAACCTTACTCCTCGTACTCCTAATTCGTTTAATTTTATGATTTTTTCATCAGACGTTTCTACAGGTAGTTGAGTTGTAGCTACAAAGAGTCCTTTTAAACTTTTAAGTGCATGTATTAAATAATCTTGATCGAATCCTTGGAATGAGCCAGAGACAATTACACCACCATCGATTCCTAGATCTTTTTGCCATATTTCATAATCTTCTTCTTTAAATTCTGGAGGCATATAACCTTTATTTTCTTTTACAGGATAATCAAAATTAATAATATGAAAATGTGAATCAAATATTTTCATTCTAGCACCCCCTAATTTTTTATATTATTAATTTATTACCACAAAAATTAAATATAACGACACATTTAGATTTAATATCACATTGAAAGCTCATTTTTATAATTATAGAATAAAAATACACCATGATGATATCAGCAAGAATTGGAGTTGTTTCATATGAATTTACATATTCTATATAATTTAAGAACTAAACGCCATTTAGAAATTGAGGAATTAGCCCAACAGTTAAATGAGAAATACGGAACGCACTACGAAGCTCATCAAATTTGGGAATGGGAAAATCACTACCACGAACCTAAATTTAAAGATGCATTGCATTTAGCTGATTTCTTCAACGCTCCGTATCAAATGTTTCTTGAAAGTAAAGTTAAAGAGTATCAAAAGCATTTAGATGATGTGGATATTAGAATGTAGCACGCGATATAAAAAGAAAAGCTAAGATAGTGCGTTTCAGTATAATAAACGTATTACCTTAGCTTTTTTATCATTTCTTTCCTTGATTTAATATTTTAACCCCAGTAACAATGCTTATAATCAAACAGATTAAAGCTAAAATACCAAAGATAATTCCAACAATTAAACTAATAATGAAAACTGCATCAGGATGCGCATGAGCACCATTATGTGCGTATTTAGCATTATTAAAAGCACTTTTCATTATCCAAACAAATATAGTCCATGTAATATGATTAATTAATGAATTTTTACCATATTTTGAGATTGGTTTATCAGCGAATATCCATACGCAAAATGGAAATAGCAACGGCGCGAATAAGATACTAAAATAACTTAAAGCCGCAAGTAATTTTTGATTTTTAGTCATTTCAATATTGTTCATTTCAATCACCTCTACAAAACTTATTAAAACACAAACAATTGCCTTTAATAACCTTCATAGCGATATCTTTCAGTAGTGTAAGTTTATCGATTCGAAAGTTGATTTAAATCAACTGTTTTAAGTTCTGAAATAGGGTAATCATGTTCAGCTAATATCTTACCTTCATAACCTTGTTTTGCTTGCAAAACAACCTTTTGGGCATTATTAAGGTGATAAATTACCATTCCTTTACGCGTCTCACCTTTTTCTATTTTTTCATCATTCTTAGTAAGCCATTTTCTATAATGATACAAATGCTTTGTATTCTTTCTCATCTCTAAGGGTTTATCGTTTTGTAAAACTCTAAAACCTTTCTCCCAAGAGTTTTTTACAGTTACACTGTATTTATCAGATTTACTCTTCACTTTATATTGAATAGCTAAATCAGTAACATTATTACGAGGATCCCTTAGTATGAAAATTCTTTTGATTTTAATTATCTGTTTATCGAGAACCAATTTATTATTCTTAAATTGCACAATATTATTATTTAACATCTTATGTACTAATTTATTTTCACTTTTAACCTCATCTTTTTGAGCTTTACTCTTATCGCAAGAAACACCAAACAGACATAATATTAAGATAGTAGCAAGAATTCTTTTCAATACACTCACCCATAAAAATTAATAATTATATTATACTATAATATTTTACTTCATTTGGTGCAGGCAGGTATTTACTTAGGAGGAAAATTTAAATTCTTACTCCTGCTCTCCATAATCAAATCATTATTTTATTTCTCTATTCATCATCGAAGAATACATCATAAATAAGTTCAATAATCGTTATAACCAACCCCACAATTACTATAGCGTTAGCAGTTTTGTTATCAAAAATATGTATAAAATCAATTTTACTTATTATATTAAAAAACCATCCATGTCTATCATTATTTATATTAAAATAATCAAAGACAAAAGCCACAACAAACGTGACCACTAAATTGATAAATAAATTTTTAAGAACTTCCTTTAAATTATATTCCATCTTAAGACTCCTTTGTTTATTTAATACCGTCAATACTTAACTTATCATAAACAAAGTAAATTGATATAAAAAATTAAAAAATTGCCTATACTAATATAAATTACTAATCTTGTTATATATTTAATGAAAAGATATACTTATTACTAAATAGTGGTGCACACCTGCGAAGTGTACTTGAGGTTAACTATTGTGACGGTTGCCTCTTTTTTATGCTCAAAATTTCAAAAACTCTTAAATTATGCCCTTTAACTGCCCTTTTTCTAAAATTTAAAGCACAAAAATAACCCCGTAAGCCTATGCCTACGGGGTTTAACAATAAACTATATATTATTGTTCTTCTTTTACATATGGTAATAAAGCCATATGACGAGCACGTTTAATAGCTGTAGTCAACATACGTTGATATTTAGCTGAAGTGCCTGTTACACGACGTGGTAAGATTTTACCGCGTTCAGAGATAAAACGTTTTAATAATTCAGTGTCTTTATAGTCGATGTGTGTAATACCATTTGCTGTGAAATAGCAAACTTTTTTACGACGACGTCCGCCTCTTCTTGGTCCACCTGCCATGGTTAACTGCCTCCTTTGACTTATTTTTCGTTTTTATACGTTCATTTTAGAATGGTAAATCATCATCACTAATATCGATTGGGCCATTAGCATTTGCAAATGGGTTGTCTGATTGATTAGAGTTTGATGAATTATTGTTATTGTAAGACGTATTTTGTCCTGATTGTTGACCACCGAATCCTTGACCATAGTCTTGGAAATCGTTGTTTTGTGAACGTTGGCCACCTTGTTGTGAATTCTTAGGTTCAAGGAATTGAACACTATCACACACAACTTCAGTAACAAAAATACGACGACCTTCTTGATTTTCATAACTACGCGACTGTATGCGACCATCAACGCCAGCTAAACTACCTTTAGATAAGTAGTTATTAACATTTTCAGCTTGTCTTCTAAAGACAACACAGTTAATGAAATCAGCTTCGCGTTCCCCTTGAGCATTCGTGAAAGTACGATTAACTGCTAGAGTAAATGTCGCTACACTTACGCCTGAGGGAGTGGTTCTGTATTCTGGATCTTTCGTTAAACGACCTACTAATACAACTCTATTTAACATTTAAACGCCCCCGTCCAATTATTACTTATCTTGGTCTTCGCGGATAACGATGTAACGGATGATATCGTCATTGATTTTAGCTAGACGTTGGAATTCGTCTGTAGCTTTATTGTTATCTGTTTTAATACGTACGATGTTATAGAAACCTTCTTTGAAATCATTGATTTCATAAGCTAGGCGACGTTTACCCCAGTCTTTTTCTTCTAAAACTTCTGATCCTTCTGAAGCTAAGATACCGTTAAAACGCTCAACTACAGCTTTTTTAGCATCTTCTTCAATGTTAGGACGTACGATATACATAATTTCATATGTTCTCATAGTTTATTTGCACCTCCTTATGGTCTATGCGGCTTATCAACATTTATGTGATAAGCAAGGAATAATTTTCATTACTCACAATCCAGAATTATAGCACAGAGTATTACTTTTTACAATTCATTTTATAATGATTCTCTCGTTAAGTTCATTAACTAATGTGTTTAATCCTCCATATTACATCCTAGTCTATCTAATCTCCAAAAAATAATAGTATCTCTTGATCTCGCAAATTCAATTGCTTTATCTAAACTAGGTCTTTTACTTTTTGAACCACTCACAAGTTTTTTTGGGAACATAGATTTTTTGTTGAGTTTTTGAACACACAAATATATATAATTCTTACTTATTTCGATATAGAAAGAGAGTGTATAGAAAATGGTTATTTTCAGTACACTCCTTTTTTATATGATACTAGTTATTAATTGTAAAATCTTTATATTCATCATTAAGGAGCTTTTTTAGTAGAACTTCTATATTATCTTCGCAACCACAAAGACCATTCTTTTTATATAATTCTGTATCTTTATCAGAATTAGTTAACCAAATGGCAGCCATATTAACATCTAATGCTCCCAAGATGTCATTTTTAAAAGAATCTCCTATAAACAAGCACTCTTCAGGATTGACGTTTAGATTAGACGTGACATTTAAAAATGCTTTAGGGTCCGGCTTTTCATAACCTATATTCTGAGATATAAAAATATTCTTTTCGAATATTGATCTAATATCGAGGTTATCAATTTTAGTGTTCTGTTCTTTAAGCTTACCATTGGTAAGGATGGCGATGTTTACATTTTCTTTCAAGGACAAAAGCAAATCATTTATTTTTCTATTAACAGTTATACTAGACAGCAATTTAGTAAAAAAGGATTGAAAATACTTATTAGCTTCTGCATGAGAAATATCTATATCAAAATGTTTTAAAGTTTTAATTAATCTTAACTCTCGCAATTCATCTAAGGTAATAATCCCTTCATCATGCTGTTTCCAAAAATATAAATCATATTTCTTATATAATTTCATAAAGTCACTATACTCTATGTCTTTAAATAACGTATATTCTTCAAAAGTATCTTTATTAGCTTTTATCCATAAATTATTAAAAGAAAATAGCGTATTATCTAAATCAAAAATAACCAATTTCACTTTTCTAGCCATTACTCACACGCCTTTTAAAATGTATGAAGATTGTTTTAAAATATGGTATAAATTACCATTGCCTGCAAAAATATCGAGATCATTAAAGTTGCTTTGAAGGTCTATCCAATAAAGTGGTTGTTCATAATTTGCAGGTGATATATATTTTTTGTTTAGTATACCAGAATAAACATATATCTGCTGTTTGTCTTGATAATATGTTATATCCATTATTGGATGCAATATCACATCATCGCATGTTAGGGATGTCTCTTCTAACATTTCCCTATATACACTAGACTTAATACTTTCACTTTCTTCAACCTTTCTGCCTATCAAATTATACATATTTTTAAAAGGTGGATTAATTCTTCTACACATTAAGATATTTTTGAAGTTTCTATCAAAAATTGGAATTAGATTGGTCTTTTGCAATATCATCCATCCTTTTTATTAATTGAATATTCTTCATATACTAACCAAATGATTGATACTAGAGTAATGATAAGGCCTAAAATTTTCATGAAATTTGGAAGTGGTCCCCAGAGAATCCATGAAATTATCATAGCTACAGGTAACTCTATAGTAGTTAAAGTTGCCATACTAATTGAACTGACTCTTTTTGTTGAAAACATAAGTAATTCAAATGTTATAATCTGACCTAATATAGCTATTGTAGTCCCATAAAAAATGACGTTGGTTTTTAAAAGAGAGAACTCCTGAATATAAAAAATACTACAAAATAAAGCTGTAATTACTGCTATTGCAAATATATATACCTTTATAAATCCATGATTGGTTGTTTTAGGTAAAGTAAACATATTTGTTGCAAATGATACTCCAGCAAACAAGCCCCATAAGCACCCTAGGAAACTTATTTGTGTCATATTAGCACCAATTAAAATAAACGAGCCAATCCAAAGCATTATAATAGAAAGAATGTGTTTATAATTAAATCTTTCTTTGTTAAAGATCACACCTAACAAAAATAATATCCATGGAAATTGGAATAAACCTAGTGATGCTATGCTTGGATTAGTTAATTTGATCGATGAATAATAGCAAATACCTGTTAGCGCTGTAGTAATACCAGCAATATAGTTAAATGGATTTTTTAAAATATTAGGTGTAAAACTTTTATAAGTTGGATTAGAAACTAAATATCGGATTATAAAATATACTAAACCTATTACTAATTGATATAGTATTATATTGATAGTTTCTACACCATTTACATTAGCCATTTTGACTATATTAGAATTAAAACCAAATGTAATTCCAACGAACAAAGCAGCTATTCCACCGATAACAGAAGGTTTTTTAGACATTAAAACTCGCCTCTTAATTTTGGAATTACAAATTTAGCAATGCCACTACCTATTTCAGTGTTACAGTTTGCATGAATAGGTATCCATTTCACATTATGAATCTCATTATCTGGATGTGGTTCGCCGTTTATTTCAGTGATATATGTTCTTAAAAATAACTTTTCATTTTCTAACATAGAAATATCTTCATAATCACCAAAAAATCCCATTTTTGAAACAGTTACATTTAGCTCTTCTCTCAATTCCCTTGATAACGCTTCAATGTCATTTTCTGTCCCTTCATATTTACCGCCAGGTAACATATAAAAATTGGGTGCTTTCTTTTTACTAACGGATAAAATACAATCATTTTTTATAATGACAGCAGCAACTTTTTTAATCATAAAAAAGACTCCTTAATATTGGTAATTTTGCATTAAATCTTTTGTTTTTGTCATAAAATTCACGTGTTCTTCACATATGTCTAATTTATCTTTAATGTACTCTCCTACTACTTCTTCCGTTGGTTCACTGAAAGCATCACCAAATATAGAAACACCTTCTAAAGATTTAGAAGATAATCCAAATGTCATAAGAGCATATTTAACATCGTCTTGATCTCCAAAGTTATAAATAGGACACTCGTAATCAATACCATATTTAGCTTCAAATTCTCTAAATAATTCTATTGCAACATTCTTTTGCTCAGCTAAATCTTCTTGATAACCTACACAACCATCAACTATTTTTTTAATACCGTGTTCTAAACAATATACTGTCGCAGCTGCATGTATAGCTAATTTATCGCCTAAAAGCACTAGATTTATACCCCATCTTTTGAAATCGGCTTCTAAATTTTTTATTGCAATACTTCTAAACAGTCCATATGTAGGTAAAATTGTTCTCCCTACAATATTATTTGGAAATCTTTCAATCAATTCTTTAACCCTCATTTCTGAAAGTTCACTTTTTATGCCAATACCACTATTACAAGTTATTAAATGTACTTCTTTATCTTGTAGGGATTCCAAACAAGCAACTAAAGAAGAATCTCTTCCACCAGTAAATAAAATAGCAACTTTTTCTCTTTCCATTATTCATTCCTCCATATATTCTTTAATTTTTTTTAGTAAAAATTGAATGTCCTCTTCATTATTTATAAAACTTAAAGATACCCTTATGGCATTAATATCTACGATATCTTTAGTGAAAATAGAAAAAAACTCTAAATGCTCTTTCAATGCCTTACAGTTAATGTTTTCTGGGAAAGTTAAAGTACAAATATTATAATTGTTGTCTGTAACAATACTTATATTAGCAATATCGGAAACTAAACATTTCATATAATTATTTAAACTTTGTGTTTTAATGTAAACGCTTTCAATTTTTCTCGAACCAGTTAAATATTTTAAAACATCGTTCATACCATAAACACTAGGTCTAAACATAGTTCCTAATTCCCATCTTTGTCCATTGTCTTGAATGCTATAATCGTTATAATCATTAAAGTGTTCAAAGGTTGAAATTCCAGAAAATATAATATCTAAATCTTTTTGGATATTTTTCCGAACAAATAAAAAACCTAATCCTTCAGGCCCATAAAGCCATTTATGAGCAGGAAAACAATAAAAATCTGCATTAATATTATGTAGATTTACAGGATATGATCCTGCAGCTTGAGCACCATCTACTAGTACTTTTATCCCTCTACTATGTGCAATATCTATAACTTCTTTAATAGGTACTACTTCTCCTGTCTTCCAAAATATGTGAGATATAACTATCATTTTAGTTTTACAGGTAATTAGGTCTTCTAGTTCCTTGATATTAAATCTTTGCTTTACTTTATACTCTTTGATTACTACGCTTTTTTTGTTTTTCAAATTTATTAAAGGAGATATACTTGCAAGATGTTCCATAGAAGTTGTTATTATTTCATCTCCAGTATTAAATTTCATACCATTAAGAACTATATTAAGGCCAAACGTAGTATTATCAGTAATGGTTATTTCCTCACTATAAGCACCAATTAAATCGGCTATCTGTTCTCGTAAATGAGATAATTGTACATTAAACTTTTTTCTTGATCCTTTTCTTGATCGTCCGTAATAAAATTCATTTTTTATTTCTTTTATCATTTTACATTTTAATTCTTTAATTACTATAGATAATTCACCTGTATTAA
This sequence comes from Staphylococcus sp. FSL K6-0223, assembly GCF_038008285.1. Classification (NCBI taxonomy): domain Bacteria; kingdom Bacillati; phylum Bacillota; class Bacilli; order Caryophanales; family Staphylococcaceae; genus Staphylococcus; species Staphylococcus sp. FSL K6-0223. The sequence goes on along the minus strand of NZ_JBBOYX010000004.1, from coordinate 331,422 downwards.
AATAAAGATTATTTTTTATAAAATTTCCTCCTTTTAAAATAAATAATAACACAAAAAGAAATATTTTACACATTTTCTAGAAATAGTTCATTTTGTGTTCACTTTTATGCAGACAAGTAAAAGAAACATTAATATGGTAAATCGATGTATGTAAGAAATTTATTTGTTATTTTACTCATTTATCGCATTATTAACTTTTAAGTATAAAAATTAATTTATGAAGATACTGAAATGAGTAAGAATTTATCTAATTTTAGTGAAGAGGTATGTAAAAAAGCTATTGATAGATATTATAAAATTGAACCTTATTTTAAAAGATTAGAATCAGTGAAAGAAATTAGTGAGTCAACTAAAATCCCTATTCATGCGCTTTATAATTGGTTTAATAGATACAATAGCGATGGGGTTACAGGTCTCATAGATAAAGCAAGAAGTAATAAGTATCGAATAAATACAGATGAAGATATTAAGAATGAATATTTCAGTACATCCCCTTTATATCCCTGCTCATTTCGAATAATAAATTTTTATAAAATTAAGAACTTTTTATGTTCCGTATAACTTAATATTTAAACATTACAAATCGTACTAAATGCGTTGTTGCGAATTGAGTTTAATTGTTATAGCATAAAAATTACATTTTACATATAATTGTACGTAATTTCTAAATTCTCAATAAAAAAGGAGCACATTTATGTTAAAGAAGGTTACATACTCGATAATTTCATTTTCAATGTTAGCGACAAGTTTGGGCATGGTTAACGCAAATGCAGAGGAATCTTCTAAAAGTCAGTCAACAAGTGAAAAAGGAACAATGGGTTATGGCTACCAACAATATTTAAAGAAACATCCTAATCAAAAAAGTAACGCAACACAAAATCGTTCAACGTTCTCAACTAAATCTAGATCAGCTGTAACTAACACTGGAGAGAGAGTATTAGATATTTCAGAATGGCAAGGTAATTTAACTGACGCTCAAGTTAAAAAACTCAAGAAAAATTATGACTTCATCATTATACGCGGCCAGTATGGTTCAGAATATGTAGATCAATGTTTAGAGCACAATTCAGCTTTATTAGACAAAAATAATATGAAATTCGGTGTTTATTCTTATAGTATGTATGAGAATGCTGATGACGCGCGTTATGAAGCAAGAACTTTATACAATCGTGCTCCAAAAGCTTCATTCTATATTAATGACTATGAACAATCTTCAGTAACGAGTGGCGATGAGAATACAGCTACTCAAGCTTGGGCAAATCAAATGAGACAACTTGCAGGAAACAAAAAAATACTCTTCTATTCTTATGAAAACTTTATGGTAAATCACGTTGCAAATGCAGTAAGTTCGTATGATGGCTACTGGTTAGCATCTTATCAAGCTGAAGAACCTACACGTGAAAAAGTTTTATGGCAATATACTGATAGTTATTATTCACCTGAGTTAGACCAAAACGTAGATGCCAATTACCTTGATAGCAATGTTGATGCTTCTTGGTTCACATCTTAAAATTAATACGAACATAATCGAACAAAAACACTTCACTTTTACGAACATTCGTTCTATAATATAGGTGAGGTGTTTAGCATGAAATTAAATTTAGATTGGAATAAAGATTTCCAAGAATTTCAAGATATCTTAAATTGTGGTATTCACCCTGAATGGCTTTATTGTGCTAAGGCAAATATGGTCCTTGAACCTGCATACACTGGCGAAGGAAAGCAATTCTTTAGCACTCAAGATATAATCGAAGCAAGTGAAGTAATTCCATTTTTTTAAGAATTTGGAAATTCAAATATAAAAGCAATGTAGTTGAGTCACTTAGCCACTTTGAGCATACTAAACTACATTGCTTCTTTTTTATAAAAAAGAGCCATCTCCTAATGAGATAGCTCCATAATATTCATTCAATTATACATTAAAGCGGAAGTGTACGATGTCTCCATCCTTCATAATGTACTCTTTACCTTCTAAACGTTGTTTACCCGCTTCTTTAGCGCCATTTTCGCCACCGTGTTCAACATAATCTTCATAACTAGTAACTTCGGCACGTATAAATCCACGCTCAAAGTCAGTATGAATAATACCTGCACATTGTGGTGCTGTCATACCTTGTCTAAATGTCCATGCACGAACTTCTTGGACACCAGCTGTAAAGTAAGTAGATAAGCCTAATAAGTCATAAGTAGTTCGAATTAAACGATCTAAACCAGGTTCTTCAATACCTAGATCTTCTAAGAACATTTCTTTATCTTCATCATCTAATGTTGCGATTTCTTCTTCAATTTTGGCACTAATCACAATGACTTCAGAATCTTCTTTTTCAGCATATTCGCGAATTGCTTTAACTTTATCGTTATCTTCATCGCCAATTTCATCTTCACCAACATTAGCGATATATAACATTTTCTTAGAAGTTAATAATTGTGCTTGATTTACCCATTTTTGGTCATCTTCATTGAAATCAATACTTCTAACCGGTTTACCATCTTCTAACGCTTCTTTAATTCTAGTCAAGATGCGTAACTCCATCTCAGCTGTTTTATCCTTTTGACGAGCCATTTTTTCAATTTTAGGTAAGCGCTTATCAACAGATTCTAAATCTGCTAATACCAATTCCATATTGATTACTTCAATGTCATCTAGAGGATTCACTCGACCAGATACATGCGTTACATTTTCATCGTCAAATGCACGAACAACCTGGCATATCGCATCTACTTCACGGATATGGGATAAGAATTTATTTCCTAATCCTTCGCCTTTAGAGGCACCTTTCACGATACCTGCAATATCTGTAAATTCAAATGTAGTAGGAATTGTTTTTTTAGGTTGTACCATTTCTTCTAATTTAAATAAACGTGAATCTGGTACTTCTACGATTCCCACGTTCGGATCAATCGTAGCAAATGGATAGTTTGCTGCTAATGCACCAGCTTTAGTAATTGCATTAAATAGGGTAGATTTACCTACGTTAGGTAAGCCTACGATACCTGCTGTTAAAGCCATTAATCATTCTCCTAACTTTCTTCGTCTTGATGAGATTCAAGAACTTTTTTCAATTTTTTATTAAACGTCTGACGTGGAATCATAATGCTACGCTGACAATTTTCACATTTAATTCTTATATCAGCACCCATTCTTATAATTTTAAAACGATTTGTTCCACATGCATGTTGTTTTTTCATTTCTACTATATCATTTATTCCGTAATTTGACGTCATAAAATGACCTCCAATGATAATTAGCTTTTACTTTGCTCTTCACTGTACTGAGTGAATAGAGGTTGTGGCATGCGTATGCCTTCTTGAATAAACATTTTTTGTGCTTCTTTTCTAATAATACGAGCACCTGAAGCACCTTCGCCAGGAATTGTCTCGGCAGAAATACGAATCGTTGCTTTATTATTCTCTATTGCATCAATACCTTCAACCACTGGATCACTAACAAATAAATAGTACTTACTACGTAATGAAGTAAATAATTTATTTAATTTCTTCTCAACTTGGTCTAAATTCTCATCAACTGAGACTGGAAGTTCCACAATAGATGTGCCGTTAGTAATTGAGAAATTAGTTATCTCTCCCATGCTACCATTTGGCAAAATCGTCAATTCACCAGAAATAGTGTTGATACGCGTAGATCTCAAACCAATAGACTTAACTGTACCTTCTGCTACAGTTGTTCCACCGCTATTGATTTTAACATAATCTCCAACATCAAATTGATTCTCAAATATAATAAAGAAACCTGTAATGATGTCTTTGACAATCGTTTGAGCACCGAAACCTACTGCAACTCCGACCACACCAGCACTGGCGATAATTCCTTCAACACTTATACCAAATTTACTTAATATTGTAGTAATCACAATAAACCATACGATATATTTTACTACGTTTTGTACTAGTGACACGAGTGTCTTAGAACGTTTCTTATTTCCTTTTTTACTTTTATTTTGTATTTTAAAAGCTTGTTCAATGACTTTATTTAAAATCGCTATAACGATGAGTGCGACAATGATATAAATCAAAATCATAATAATTTTTATGACAAGATTTTCATAAGTCTCTACTTTAGTTAAAGGTTCAAATAAAGAAGATAAAATATGCTTTACTTGATTCATAAATGTATTACCTCCTTTTCAAATTTTCCATAATTCCCATATTATAACTTAAAGAAATACAGATTTAATCAGTCTACAGTTTTAAAAGTAGCTTTATAACTTTACTACTTTCTATTCAATTGCTGAATAATTCTTTTAAACTCGTCTTCTGATTTAAATTCAAACGTGATTTTTCCAATATTTTTAGACGTGGAAATTTCAACTTTGGAACCATACTGCTCTTTAAGTAACCTTTCCTGTTGTTGAATAAATTTCGGTTTTTTATTGTTCGCTTGCTTTGATTTTGCATTCGACTCGCCTTCTTGTAAATATGTATTTACATATTGCTCAAGTTGTCGTACGCTCCAAGACTCCCGGACGGCTTCTTTACCTACCTTTTTCATTAAAGCTTCGTCCTTTAAGGATAATAAGGTGCGGCCATGTGCACCAGAGAGCTCTCCCTCTTTAACCATCTTCATAATGGCGGATGGAAGATGGAGTAATCTAAGCATATTCGCAATATAAGGACGTGATTTACCTAATCTACGAGCAACTTCTTGCTGCGTAATCTTTAAATCCGACATTAATTTTTTATAACTTTCAGCCTCTTCAATCGCATTTAAATCTTCACGTTGTAAATTTTCAATAATTGCGAGCTCCATCATATCTTCATCAGATAACTTTTTAACTATCGCAGGAATACTTTCTAACCCAACGATTTGTGAAGCTCTAAAGCGTCGCTCACCCACTACAATATAATATCCTTGTATGGTTTCTCTTATTACAATAGGTTGAAGGATTCCATGTTGTTGAATAGATTTAGCTAAATCTTGCAATTTATCCTCATCAAAGGTCTTGCGTGGTTGGTAAGGATTAGGCTTGATTAAATCTATAGCTACATGTTGAACTTGCTCATCTCTCTCGAGTTGCAAGCGCTGATCATCATTTTGCGTCATATTTTCACATCTTTCTATAAATGATTAACAATTTTTGCAACACATCATTTCTTAACACTTATTATTTTAAAAATTTCACTCTTGTAGTACAAGCTTTAGTAAATGATTATACTAACTCAAATGTAATTTTTTCAATAACGCGAAACTCTATGTTAAAAGTATTCGTCGCACTTCTAAGTAAACTGTTTAATCTAAATTTTCAGAAAAGTTGTTGACAAATCATTTCCTACTCTGTAATCTAAGTATTAACAATTACAAAACGAAACATTTTACACACTATAAAAAGGAAAGTAGAACTTACACTGCTTTTACAGAGAGTCTTCGTTAGCTGAGAGAAGGTATTGAAAGAAAGTTTGAAAATGGCCTTGGAGTGTTGATGCCAATATGAGGTATCAACGGGTTCGCCCGTTATAGCGATACAGTATTAACATTGTAGTTGAATGGCGTACTGGAATTCATTACCATCGTCACAACGTATCGTTAATACTCATTTATTCTTCCCAAGACTAAATGAGTTTTTTATTTGGCTCAATGATTTAACATAACGATAATGCTTGTGATTGAAGTTGACACTTCCATAAATAGACGCTGTTCAAACATAATGGCGTACTGGTAGAGGTTACTTTAGTAATAAAGTGACAAACAAAGGTGGTACCGCGAAACTTAAGCTTTCGTCCTTTACATCCGAATGAATCGGGTTTAAAGGACGGAAGCTTTTTTTATTTATTTAATTAGGAGGGTCTAGAAATGAAGGATACTGAATTAGCTCAAATTGCTCTAACAAAGGATCATACCGGCGCTATTGCCAATCCAATTTATTTATCTACTGCATATCAACATCCTCATCTAGGTCAATCAACAGGATATGATTATACACGCACTAAGAACCCAACTCGCACAGCGTTCGAAGAATCATTTGCCAAACTGGAAAAAGGCATTGCATCTTTTGCCACTTCTAGTGGAATGGCAGCAATCCAACTCGTTTGTAACATCTTCAAACCTGGGGATGAAGTGCTCGTAGCGTTTGATTTATACGGAGGCACTTTCCGTTTATTCGATTTCTACGAACAACAATATGGCGTGAAATTTAAATACGTTGATTTCTTAGATTATGAAGATGTTGAAAAAAATATAACTCCACAAACAAAAGCTTTATTTATTGAACCGATTTCCAATCCACAAATGATAGAAATTGATGTCGAGCCGTATTATGTTCTAAGTAAAAAACACAATTTATTAACAATCATTGATAATACGTTCTTAACGCCCTATCTATCAACACCTCTTGAAGAAGGTGCAGATATCGTTTTACATTCAGCAACGAAATATATTGGTGGACATAACGATGTATTAGCCGGCGTCGTGACTGTGAAAGATGAACACTTGGCTGAACAACTTGGACAATTCCATAATATGATTGGCGCAACGTTATCACCTTTAGACAGTTATCTACTTCAAAGAGGACTTAAGACATTACATCTTCGTATCGATCGCTCTCAAGAAAATGCACAACGACTGGCTGAACGTTGTCGTCATTCAGAATCCATAGACGAAGTCCTCTATAGCGGCCGTACAGGAATGCTTAGTTTAAGACTCAATAAGGCTTTTAGTGTCGCTAAATTTTTGGAAAATTTAGACATCTGCATATTCGCAGAAAGTTTAGGAGGTACAGAAACATTTATCACCTTCCCATATACACAAACACATGTAGATATGCCTGATGTTGAAAAAGATAAACGAGGAATAGACGAACACCTGATTCGACTATCAGTTGGTATTGAAGATTATCACGATATTGAAGCAGATATTATTCAAGCGTTAGAAAATTCTAAAGTAGGAGTGATTTCATGAGTTTATCTAGAGAGACAGAAGTAATCTTTGATTCACGTAGAGGACAGGATTATCACTCAGCAAATCCACCCTTATATGATTCTTCAACATTTCACCAAACAGTACTTGGCGGGAATGCACAATACGACTACGCAAGAAGTGGAAACCCAAACCGTACGCTTTTGGAAGAAAAATTAGCACGTTTAGAAGGTGGAAAATATGCTTTCGCATATGCATCAGGTATAGCAGCCATTACTGCTGTCTTACTTACACTCAAATCAGACGATCATGTAATTCTTCCTGATGACGTTTATGGTGGCACATTTCGTCTTACTGAACAAATATTAAATCGTTTTAACATTAAATTTTCGACGGTAAATGCGACAAACATTCTAGAAATTAAAAATGCAATTCAATCAAATACAAAACTCATATATGTGGAAACGCCATCGAACCCACTTTTCAAAATTACGGATATTCGTGCAGTAGCTAGAATAGCCAAACAAAACAACTTACTCTTAGCGGTAGATAATACCTTTATGACACCCCTTAGTCAATCTCCTTTAGCTCTAGGAGCAGATATTGTAGTACATAGTGCTACTAAATTTTTAGGTGGTCATAGTGATCTTATTGCTGGAGCAGCGATCACTAATCGTAAAGATATTGCAGATGCCCTCTACCTCTTACAAAACGGTACTGGAACGGCGCTTTCAGCTCATGATAGTTGGACGTTAGCAAAGCATCTTAAAACGTTACCTGTAAGATTTAAACAATCTGTAGAAAATGCTGAACGTTTAGTTGAGTTCTTAAGTCAAAGTAACGAAATTGCTGAAGTATATTACCCAGGAAATAATCCAATACATTTAAGACAGGCTTCAACCGGTGGTGCTGTCATTGGCTTCAGACTTAAAGACGAATCAAAGGCACAAACCTTTGTAGAGTCTCTAACTTTACCACTTGTGTCTGTCAGTCTTGGCGGAGTTGAAACAATCCTCTCCCACCCAGCCACAATGTCTCACGCAGCTGTTCCTGAGGCAATAAGAAATAAGAGAGGCATTACTTTCGGTTTATTTCGCTTAAGTGTAGGACTAGAGGACCCAGAAGAAATCATTGCAGATATTAACTACGCTTTAAAGGAGGCTTTCAATGAGTCAATTTCTGAACCAATTGCAGAACAACGTTTTGGTAGCTGATGGAGCTATCGGAACAATATTTTATTCAGAAGGGCTCGACACTTGCCCTGAAGCATATAACTTAACCCACCCTGATAAGGTAGAACGTATTCATCGCTCTTATATTGAAGCAGGTGCAAACGTCATTCAAACCAATACGTATGGTGCTAACTTTGAAAAGTTAAAAACTTTCGGCTTAGAACATCGTGTCAAAGAAATTCATAAAGCAGCAGTTCAAATTGCAAAACGTGCAGCGCATCATGACACGTTCATCTTAGGAACTGTAGGTGGCTTTAGAGGTGTCAGACAAGATGACATCAGTTTGTCTACGATTCAATATCACACCGAATTACAAATTGATACTTTGATTGACGAGGGCGTAGATGCGCTACTATTTGAAACCTACTACGATTTAGACGAATTAAAAAGTATTGTTGTCGCCACACGTCGAAAGTATGAGATTCCTATCATCGCACAGTTGACCGCTTCAAATACGAACTATCTTGTTGATGGTACTGAAATCAATGACGCTCTTAAACAACTGGTTGCATGTGGGGCTAATGTCGTAGGTCTCAATTGTCACCATGGTCCACACCATATGCAGCGTTCATTTTCACATATAGAACTTCCGGATAATGCCTATTTATCGTGTTATCCAAACGCGAGTCTCTTAGATATTGAAAACAGTGAATTTAAATACAGTGATAATGCCCAATATTTCGGAGATGTAGCACAAGAATTAATTAATGAAGGTGTGAGATTAATTGGCGGATGTTGTGGTACGACGCCTGAGCACATTCGTTACATTAAGACTGCTGTTCAAGGTTTAACACCTATAAAAGACAAGAAGGTCGTTCCAATCACGAAGACATCTAATCACAAACCTACGAAAGTGGTTAAACAGAATCTGACTTCTAAAGTTAAGAATGGGCCAACGGTCATTGTGGAACTTGATACACCTAAGCACTTAGACACAGATACCTTCTTTGAAAATGTAGGCAAACTCGATGAAGCAGGTATCGATGCCGTCACATTAGCTGATAATTCACTTGCAACGGTTCGAGTAAGCAATATTGCTGCCGCAAGTCTTATTAAACAACAATACGATATCGAACCACTCGTTCACGTGACATGTCGCGACCGAAACCTTATCGGCCTGCAATCTCACCTTCTAGGATTATCACTGATTGGTGTTAACGAAATTCTAGCAATTACAGGAGATCCTTCTAAAGTAGGTCACTTACCAGGAGCAACCAATGTCTACGATGTAAATTCAAAAGGTTTAACGGAACTCGCATTGAGATTTAACCAAGGTATTAATACAGATGGTGATGCGCTGAAGAAACATACAAACTTCAACATCGCAGGTGCGTTCGATCCAAACGTACGTAAACTAGACGGCGCCGTAAAGCGTCTGGAGAAAAAAGTCGCAAGTGGCATGAGCTATTTCATTACACAACCCGTCTACAGCAAAGAAAAAATTAAACAAGTTTATGAAGAAACGAAACATTTAAATACACCGTTCTTCATTGGCATTATGCCTATCGCTAGTTATAATAATGCACTTTTCTTACATAACGAAGTGCCAGGCATAAAGATGTCAGAAGATGTATTGAACCAATTCAAAACTGTTAAAGATGATAAAGAAAAAACGAAAGAGTTAAGTTTACGACTTTCAAAAGAATTAATCGATACAGTGCATGAATATTTTAATGGTTTATACATTATTACACCATTCCAGAAGGTGGATTACTCACTAGAACTCGCAGCATACTCTAAATCAATTACTGCTAATAAGGAGGCAATATTATGACAACAATTAAAACTTCAAACTTAGGATTCCCAAGATTAGGTAGAAAAAGAGAATGGAAAAAAGCTATCGAAAGTTACTGGGCTAAAAAAATTAATAAAGCTGAATTAGATCAAACACTTACTGATTTACACAAAGAAAACCTATTACTTCAAAAGAATTATCATTTAGATAGTATTCCAGTTGGAGACTTCTCATTATATGACCATATTCTTGATACATCTCTACTATTCAATATTATTCCTAAACGTTTCCAAGGTCGTGAAGTCGATGACGATTTATTGTTTGATATCGCCCGCGGTAATAAGGAACATGTAGCGAGTGCATTAATTAAATGGTTTAATACAAACTATCATTACATCGTACCGGAATGGGACAATGTAGAACCAAAAGTTGAGAAAAATACATTATTAGAACGATTCAAATATGCTCAATCTATTAATGTGAATGCTCACCCTGTGATTGTTGGACCTATCACATTCGTCAAACTCTCTAAAGGTGGCAACCAATCATTTGAAGAAAAAGTCCAAACATTGCTTCCACTTTATAAAGAAGTTTTATCATCATTAATTCAAGCTGGCGCTGAATATATTCAAATTGATGAACCTATTTTAGTAACTGACGATAGCGAAAGCTATGAGGATATTACAAAAGAAGCTTATGAGTATTTTGCTCAAGCGGGCTTAGGTGAAAAGTTAGTCATCCAAACTTACTTCGAACGTGTGCATTTAAAATTCTTAAGTTCATTACCAGTTGGCGGATTAGGTTTAGACTTTGTTCATGACAATGGTTATAACTTAAAACAAATTGAAGCAGGAGATTTCGACTCACGCAAGTCACTTTATGCTGGTATTATTGATGGTCGTAACGTGTGGGCTGCAGATATTGAAGCTAAAAAGCAATTAATTGAAACGTTGCAACAATATACTAATCAATTAGTAATTCAACCATCGTCTTCTCTTCTACATGTGCCAGTCTCATTAGATGACGAAACGTTAGATGAATCTATTGCCGAAGGTTTGAGTTTTGCTACTGAAAAGTTAGACGAATTAGATGCATTACGTCGTTTGTTCAACAATAATGATAGCGCAAAATATGATGAGCTCAAAGCACGTTACGAACGTTTCCAAAGCCAATCATTCAAAAACCTTGAGTATGATTTTGATAGCGTTCCTACAAGTCGTAAATCACCATTCTCAGAACGTAAACAAAAACAATATGCACGTCTAAATTTACCGGATTTACCAACTACAACAATCGGGTCATTCCCTCAAACACGTGAAGTACGTAAATATCGTGCAGATTGGAAGAACCATCGCATTACAGATGGTGAATATCAAGAGTTCCTACAAAATGAAATTGCACGTTGGATTAAAATCCAAGAAGACATCGGTTTAGACGTCCTTGTGCATGGTGAATTCGAACGTAATGACATGGTTGAATTCTTCGGTGAAAAACTTCAAGGCTTCTTAGTAACTAAGTTTGGTTGGGTGCAATCATATGGCTCTCGTGCAGTTAAACCACCTGTGATTTACGGGGATGTAAAATGGACTGAACCTTTAACTGTTAAAGAAACAGTCTATGCACAAAGTTTAACCGATAAGCCAGTCAAAGGTATGTTAACTGGACCAGTAACAATTCTTAACTGGTCATTCGAACGTGTAGATGTACCACGTAAAGTTGTTCAAGATCAAATTGCATTAGCTATTGATGAAGAAGTCTTAGCACTTGAAGAAGCGGGCATTAAAGTCATTCAAGTAGACGAACCAGCATTACGTGAAGGCTTACCATTACGTTCTGAATATCATGATCAATACTTGAAAGATGCCGTCAACTCATTCAAGTTAGCAACATCGTCCGTTCATGATGAAACACAAATTCATACACATATGTGCTATTCTCAATTCGGACAAATCATTCATGCTATTCACGACTTAGATGCTGATGTTATATCAATTGAAACATCACGTAGTCATGGTGATTTAATCAAAGACTTTGAAGATATCAATTATGATTTAGGTATCGGATTAGGTGTTTATGATATTCATAGTCCACGTATTCCGACTGAAGAAGAAATTACAACAGCAATTAATCGTTCTTTACAGCAAATCGATCGTTCATTATTCTGGGTAAATCCAGATTGTGGTCTTAAAACGCGTAAAGAAGACGAAGTGAAAGATGCCTTAACAGTATTAGTTAATGCCGTTAAGAAGAAACGCCATGACAACGATGCAACAATAGCTTAATATCATTCAGAGGTGATGCTTATGACAAACTATCCTTTATGGGAGCAACTCAATCAACTTAAAGAGGCCCAATGGGTCGACTTAACTCATACGTTCGATCCAGACATTCCTCGCTTTAGTGAGTTTGAAAAAGGCGAAGTTTCAACACTCTTTAACGTCAAAGATCATGGTTTTTACGTTCAACGATGGAATATCGTTACTCAATATGGTACACATATCGATGCGCCTATTCATTTTGTGGAAAATAAGAGATATTTAGAAGAGTTAGACTTGAAAGAACTAGTATTACCACTCATTGTCTTAGATTACTCTAAAGAGGTTGCAGATAATGCAGATTTCATCGTGACACGAGAACACCTTGAAGAATGGGAAAGTCAGCACGGCAAAATTGAAGCCGGTACCTTCGTCGCACTCCGTACAGATTGGTCTAAACGTTGGCCAGATATAGATCAGTTTGAAAACAAGGACTCCGACGGCAACCAACATTTACCTGGCTGGGGTTTAGATGCGTTAAAATTTCTTATCGAAGAACGTGGCGTAAAATCTATAGGCCATGAAACGTTTGATACCGATGCCTCAGTTGATACTGCTAAAAATGGAGATATTGTAGGAGAACGTTATATTCTAGGTAAAGATACATTCCAACTTGAATTATTAACAAACTTAGATCAACTCCCTACAAGAGGGGCCATTATTTACGCAATAAGCCCTAAACCTAAAGATGCACCCGGCTTCCCTGTCAGAGCATTCGCAATCAAACCATAAAAGTAAAAAGATTTGAGCGATTCTATTTAAAACAATCAACTATCGAGTATATCAATCATTTAAAATAACATACTCAAACACTTTGGTAAGCTTTGAGCCGGCTTGCCAAAGATTCATAACTCAAGGTGCAACACAGCCTTAACAAAAATTAAGGTCGTACATCACCTTTTGCCATGAGTTACATGCGCGAATCTTAATGAAAGAGCCATTCATTACATCATCGCCCAATCTAACCTTCCTATTTTAATAAATATAATAAAGCTTTAAGTGATATCGTAGTAGAGTATCACTTAAAGCTTTTATAATGTAGCTATTAATTTTTCAAATCAGTATTAAAATGATGAAAACCAGAAAGAGGCGTCTTAATTCAACTTTCCCTTCACAGTCGCATTTACTTCAAACAATTCACAAAGTGTGCTTCTGTTTTATCTTCAACTTCTTCAAGTGTCACACCATCTTGTAACTCAACCAAACGCATCTGACCATCAATAAAATCAAATACGGCTAAATCGGTAATTAATCTAGATACAACACCCACACCAGTTAAAGGTAAATCACATTGCTTTTTCACCTTAGACGCACCATGTTTATTGGTATGGAACATAATCACCACAACCTTTTTAGCACCAACAACTAAATCCATTGCGCCTCCCATACCTTTGACGAGTTTGCCAGGAATCATATAATTCGCTAAATCGCCTGTTTCAGATACTTCCATACCGCCTAGAATTGCTAAATCTATATGTCCACCTCGAATCATCGCAAAAGATTCTGCATTATCGAAATAACTCGCCCCTTTTGCGACTGTCACTGTTTCTTTGCCTGCATTGATCAAGTCTGGATCTAGCTCGTCTTCAGTCGGATAAGGGCCTATACCAAGTAAACCATTTTCCGATTGAAAATAAACATTCTCTACACTTTCAGGCATCGCATTCGCTACCAATGTTGGCATACCAATACCTAAATTAATGTACATATCACTTTTAATTTCACGTCCTGCACGTAGCAAGATTTTCTCTTTAGGTGTTAATTCAGTCATGCGTTTAACCCTCCCTTAGCGTTCTTTTTTCGATGCGTTTTTCAAAATTTTCACCTTCGAAAATATAATCTACATAGATACCTGGGAGATGCACCTGATTAGGATCAATTTCACCAACATCAACAATTTTCTCTACTTCAACAACGGTTGTCTGAGCAGCCATCGCACATAATGGATTAAAATTACGTGCTGTTTTATTAAATATTAAATTTCCAGCTGTATCCGCTATATCAGCTTTTACGATGGCAAAGTCTCCTTGAATCGCTTCCTCCATGACATATTCACGGCCATTAAATACACGTGTTTCTTTACCTTCAGCAATCTCAGTACCTACGCCTGTTGCAGTGTAAAATGCGGGAATCCCCGCACCACCTGCACGTAATTTTTCTGCTAATGTTCCTTGAGGTGTAAGCTCTACCTCTAACTCACCTGAGATAAATTGCTGTTCGAATAATTTATTTTCACCTACATAAGAACTAATCATCTTATCAACTTGTTTATCTTGAAGTAACACACCAAGGCCAAAGTCATCTACACCACAATTGTTACTAACAACAGTAAGTCTCTTTGTACCACGCGCTTTAATAGCTGCAATACTGTATTCGGGAATGCCACATAAGCCAAACCCACCAGCAAGTACAGTCATACCATCTTCTAAATGTTCAAAGGCAGTTTCTATATTAGTAATGACCTTACCCATACATTATTCCTCCTCATAGTGAGAGACAACAGTCGCGATGCCTTGTCCTCCACCGATACATAATGAAGCTATACCAGTTTTTGTTGTTTCATTCAGTTGATGTAATAACGTTACAAGTATACGCGCACCTGATGCACCGATAGGATGACCTAGCGCAATTGCGCCACCTTTCACATTTACTTTATCTTGTGGTAGTTGAAGTTCGCGATCAACTGCCAATGATTGAGAGGCAAAGGCTTCATTTAATTCGAAAACATCAATATCTGAAACTGATTTATTCGAGCGCTTCAATGCTTGACGAACCGCTTCAACAGGACCAATCCCCATGATTGATGGATCCACGCCACTCGTGCCGAAACTATCAAGAATTGCAATCGGCTTAACACCTAAGGCTTTTGCTTTCTCTTCAGTCATCACTAACATCGCAGCCGCACCATCGTTAATACCGGACGCATTACCAGCTGTTACTGAACCATCCTTTTTAAAGGCAGGACGTAACTTGCCTAACTTATCTGCTGTTGTGCCTTGGCGAATACCTTCATCTTGTGAAACAACGATAGGATCACCTTTACGCTGAGGTACCTCAACCGGCACAATTTCAGCGTCAAACCCACCAGTTTCTTGTGCATGCGCCGCCTTTTGTTGAGATTGAGCTGCGAATTGGTCTTGTTCCTCTCTACTGATTCCATATTTTTCAACTAAATTCTCCGCAGTAATCCCCATGTGGTAATCGTTGAATTTATCCGTTAAACCATCACTTACCATACTATCTTCTAATGTTTGATTGCCCATTTTGAAGCCAAAGCGACCATTTTTTAATAACATTGGTGATTGCGACATACTCTCCATGCCACCTGCAATAACGACCTCATTATCACCTGCTACGATAGATTGATATGCAAGTTGAATTGCTTTCAATCCAGAACCACATACTTTATTCAATGTAAATGCCGGCGTAGCTTCAGATAATCCTCCTTTAATAGAAGCAATACGAGCAGGATTTTGTCCTTGGCCTGCTTGTAAGACATTGCCCATAATCACTTCATTGATTTCATTTGAATCTATACCTGTATTTTTAACGATGTGCTTGATGACTGTTGCACCTAAATCATATGCAGGTACATCTTTGAATGCGCCTCCAAATACGCCAATAGGTGTACGATATGCTTCTGCTAGAACTACTCGTGTCATGTATTATTCATCTCCTTATTATTTATCTTTTTATTCTGAAAATGGGGGTCGAACCACATGTCAGTCTCATGTAATTTTCCCTAATCTATAAAACAGTAAAACGTCTATATATTAAATATGAATTTCACCTGAATTACTGTTCTTTAAGGTACGATTTAAGTATGTATTCATACATCGCGCGTTCCCACTCATTACTGACAATAGTACCAAAATTTAGCTTTAATTTTCCAGAAACAATACATGTCTAAATAGATAAAAATGATTTAACATGATTAAAACGTTTAACTTGTCATTTTAAGACTGACCTTTCATGAAATATTACCTTAATTAATCATCCAATATTATGTATAACACAAAAAATATAAGGGAATTATTTAAAAAGTAGATAAAGGGGGAGAAATATATGGATATTATTGCAAATAGTATATTCGTAGAAAATCAAGAAGAAGCATTACAATTTTATACAAACGTTTTAGGCTTTAAGAAAAAACGCGATGAACCTGTCGGAGAGGGATTTCGCTGGTTAACACTTGTCTCTCCAACACATCAAGATGGTACAGAATTAATTCTAGAACCAAACGGCAATCCCATTTCTAAAGACTATCAAGAGCGCCTATATGAAGCTGGGATTCCAATTACAATGTTTGGTGTTAAAGATGTACAACAAACATATGAAACGTTATTAGAGTCAAATGTGAACTTTAAAGTTACACCTACCACGATGGGTAGCGTTAGAATGGCTATTTTTGATGATACTTGTGGTAATTTAATTCAAATTATTGAAAATTAAATAAAAAATTAAGAAGAAATAGCAGAGTTTAACACGGCCGGGTAGACTGACCGCATGATTAAAACTCATATAACTATTTCTTCTCGATTTTACATGTCATGTTATGAATATAAGGTGAGAACTATTGTTGATTATTATGAATTGAGAAATGTATACTTACTTTCCTTTACATTTGCCGTATTACTTATTAATTGAAACATCATCAACTGAATCTTTTAGCTTTTTCATTTCACTATCTAAAAACTCTTGATGAGGTACATCGAAATACTTACTTAAAACAAGTGCATCTTCCATTTTGGGTTCGTTCTTACCATTTTCCCATTCCCAAATATGATGAACTTCATATTTAGTACCAAATTTCTTGTTTAAGTCTTCTACAAGCTCTTTAATTTCTAAATTATTTTTTCTCGAATATTGTGTAAATTATTCATACTCAACACTCCCTGAAAGTCTTTTATACACATCACTTAAATACTTTGTTAAGTCTCTTTACTTTTAGAGAATTCATTTTCAATAAATGATAATAGTGATGGTAAAACTAACTACTTCTGTTGATACGTTTCAATAGCCTGATGGATTGTATCATGTAAACTTGGTTCTTCAAGCCAATGATGAAATCTTTCAATGATGTCTCTAGGGGTAGAGATATCTTCAGGAAAATCAATATCTTTCATACCTTCAAATAAATCGCCAAAATGACTTTTCTCACCTTCATAGTTTTTCATGAAGTTATAAAAACTCACCACTTGCACCTCCTGCATTTCATAACAATAGATATATATTAACAAAATATATACATTTCCAAAATACATTTGTTTTAATTTATTAGCGAAAAAATGTAAATAAACATTACAATTAATTGAATACATTTTTTAAATTAAATGTAACGGCAATATTCCTTTAACAATCGCTCGTTTAGTTCGAGTAAAGACAACCACAATCCCTTTCCCTCTTAAACTTTTAGCAGACATTTAAATTAACTTAAATGTTTTGACATTAATGCGCGTCAATTTGACTAATATAATTGTCAAATTGACTAAAGTAATATATGTTATTGATGTAAGGAGTTGATAGAAATTGCGAAATCGACTTAAAGAATTACGTGCAAGAGACGGATATAACCAAACGCAACTTGCTAAGAAAGCAGGGATTTCAAGACAAACCGTTTCTTTAATTGAACGTAATGATTTCACACCTTCTATTTTGACAGCAATCAAAATAGCTAGAATTTTTAATGAACCAGTAGAAAACATTTTTATCATCGAGGAGGGAGATTTATGAAAGTAGGAAGATACATATTATTAACACTTATTGGAGGAATAATTGGGGGATTGATAGGTCTTTCTTTCGGCGGAATTAAAATTTTAAGTCTGACACCATTCACTCATTTTGCCAAAACTAACGTCGTTATCATAATTGCAACTATATCTTCAATAATCAATATACTTCTAACTTTATATTTATTTAAAGTACACAAAGATGCACTCAATTTAAAAGTTAAAACTAGGAATCACATTGATGATGAGTCTGCAGATTTATATGAGAAAAAGGCATTTCTAAAATCGATGAAAAGTGACTTTATCTATTCAATACAAATACTAATCAGTCTACTAACTATTTTAATCGTTGTTTTAGGTAATGCGTCAGCAAAAAATATAATGTTTGTGATAATACCTTACGTTATTACAATTATTCCAGCTTTGATGATAGGATTTTTCATCCGAAAATTTGATCCTAGATATCCTAAACTAGGAGAGAAAAACTATATCGAAAAAACATTAAATTTATTCGATGAAGGTGAACGTCATATCACTTTAATTGCTATGTATAAATTGTATAGAGTTAACATCTCATTGATAATTGGAGGGTGTTTAATCGTTGGTCTATTCTCAATTTCTACAGGCATTAACCAAACATTGAGCTTAATCGTATTAATTATTCTTTTTGTTTATAACACTTTTGGTTATTTAACTAAAATCAATAAATTTTATAAATAATACTAAACATGTTTAATTTTTCAGGAGGATAGTCTTATGGAAAAGCTTTTAGATATTCACAATCTTAATAAGTCATATACAAATTCAGAATTTCGACTTTCAAATATTTCTTTTTCAATTGGACAGGGTGAAGTGATTGGCTTAATCGGTAAGAACGGATCAGGGAAGTCTACCCTCATTAATACAATTGTAGGAAATAGACATAAAGATAGTGGTTCAATTCGCTTTTTCGATGAAGAAGTGAGCGAAGAAGACGTTCAATATAAAGAGCATATTGGTGTAGTGTTTGATGATTTAAGAGTACCTAATAAATTGACTTTAACATCTATAGACAAAGTATTTACTAATATTTATAACACTTGGAATAGTGATAAATTCTTTTCATTGGTAAAGGAATTTGAATTACCAACACATAATCAAATCACTACCTTCTCAAGAGGTATGAGAATGAAAACAGCATTATCCATTTCAATGGCACATGACTCAAAGTTACTCATTCTTGACGAAGCAACTGCTGGGATGGATGTATCAGGCCGAGAACAAGTGATTGAAATTCTTGAAGATTTTGTGGCACAAGGTAACAGCATTCTAATTTCTTCTCATATTTCAGAAGATATAGAACAACTCGCTAATCAATTAGTATTTATGAGAGACGGCGAAATCATTTTAAAGGAAAGTAAAGAAGAACTACTCAAAAATTATGGCATTGTTGACCAACCTGTTGAATCATTTAATATTTCTAACGACTATTTGGTCGCGTCACGTCAAAGAAATCATAATAGAATTAGTCTTGTGAACAATCATCATGAGGTTCCCGAAGCCAAACAAATTAACAACATTGATGATGCAACTAAAATTATTATGAGAGGTGATAAATAATGAAAGGTTTAGTATTGAGTACTTTATATGCAACTAAAAAACCATTAATTATATATTTCATTGTTGGAATCATAGCAGCTATAATTATGACTTTTTTAAACCCAACTATGAGCGGTTTCATGGTAGTAGTATTATTGGTTTCATCTATTGCAGATAATTTCAAACGCGAAAAAGATTCTAAATGGATGTATTACGTCTCTACATTGCCTGTAAAACGTGCTGATTATGTAAAGAGTTACTATTTACTTTTTGGCGCTATCACAGTCATTTCTTTTGTGATTAGTTTTCCAATTGTATTAATAATTACTCACAGCTTAAATATGGCGTTGATTGCCTTTTTAGTTTGTATTGGTTGTACAGGACTATATTCCGCCTTATTCCCATTTACATTTAAATTCGGCCCTGAAAATTCAAACACAATCATCATGATTACCGTTTTCTTCATGATTATTATATATTTCGTATTCTATATTTTAGCAATTGCTTTAGGTGCACATCATAATAGTTCAATGACCAATATGTTAAGTAGTACAAATAGTTTACTTGTGTTTATTGTCTTTGGCATATTGGGGTTAGTGACTTTTGCCTTAACTTATATTTTATCTATAAAAATTTTTAATAAAAAAGAACTATAATAAGTTTCATATATCCCCTCACTATTACAATAGTGAGGGTTTTTTAGTATGGCTAAGATCATCCATTAATAACCTACTTTTTTATTTAATATGATTAAAAGCAATTATGCTTTAGATAATAGACTTTAATAAGGGATAAGAATATTTTTAAAATTAAATTCTAAATCTAAACAAATAGATTTTTCGCACAATTCTGGATATTATCAACATGTTATTATATGATGTGGATAACTTGAAGTTTATCTCTAAATGTTGCTATACAGGTGTTTGGGATTAGTTATCCATAAAGTTATCCACAATTATTAAATAAATATGTTAGTAATGTTAATAAAATTTTAACCTCAAGTTAATTGTTACTTAATGACACTCAATTACGCTTAAAAAGACAAATAATTTAAGGGAATGATAATATGGAAATCGTAAAAAATAAAAATGATTTATTTAGAATTATCGACCATGCAGACCAGAAACATACATCTAAAATTCTTCTTTTTATGATATTAGGCACGATTTTTTTAGATGCGTATGACATTACCATTTTAGGGACAATGACAGACCAGCTAACGAAAGAATTCCACCTATCTCCAACAATGCTTTCAGTGGTTATGACTTCCTTACCTATTGGAGCACTTTTTGGAGCCATTCTAGGGGGTTCACTTGCACATAAATTCGGGCGTAAGCGTATATTATCTGTCTCATTACTTATCCTTGTAATCACTTCTTTAGGCGCAGCACTTGCTCCTCATTTAGCTATTTTACTTATCTGCCGCTTCATTATGGGCTTCGCTATCGGTATGGATAGTCCTGTTGCATTCACTTTCATTGCTGAAATTAGTAATAAATGGCAGAAAGGTCGTAATGTTAACTATTGGCAGGTTGTATGGTATGTAGCAATCGTTGCCTCAGCTCTAGTAGTAATCGCCTTCTTTTTAATGGGTACAGGTGAACACTTATGGAGATTCGCAGTTGGCTTTGGTGCTTTGATTGCTTTAGTACTCTACATTTTACGTATTAATTATTTAAAAGAGAGCCCAACTTGGATGATTAATCACCACTCTCTTAAAGAAGCTACCAAGTATGTACGAAATAATTATGATGTGGATTTAAAACTTGAAGGTACGGGGGAGTCATTTTCCGAGAGTAAATCTTCAAAGCCATCTGGTACTGAAATATTTAAACCTAAATATTTGAAAAGGATTGTACTAGCAACAGCCATTTCAACATTACAGGGAATGCAGTACTATGGAGTAGGATTATATATCCCAATAATTGCAACTTACATAATTAGTAAAGATAAATTAGGCGTGCTATTAGGTACAGCTATCGTGAATATAGCAGGTATTATTGGTGCTTATGTAGGATCACAACTGACATATAAGGTAGGTACACGCCGACTCACAATGATTGGTTTCAGTCTTGTGTTAATCGCGATGGTTATGACGGGCTTGTTCTATCACAGTTTACCAATGATTATCAATACATTCTTAATCGCATTGTTCTTATTTGGACATTCTGGTGGACCTGGTACACAAGGTAAGACGATTGCGGCTTTATCATTCCCAACATATTTACGCTCACAAGCTACTGGTTTCGTAGAATCAGTAAGTCGTACGGGAAGTATTATCGGTACATTTGTATTTCCGATTATACTTGCAACTGTGGGATTAACAAATACGATGCTTATCTTAGCCATCGTTCCTTTAGTTGGTTTAATTATTACGACTGCATTGAGATGGGAAGCTGTTGGAAAGAATGTAGAGGACGAGTAAATATTATATAAAGAAAGCCTCTTAGCTAGACCTCCCTTAATTGAGGGTAGTCTAAATTGCTAAGAGGCAATTTTTATTAATTAGGGAAAGTACCTGGATTGAATCCGCCTTTCCATTTATTTAACGGCCAATATCTAAATAATACTTTACCAACAAGTTGATCTTTATCGACTAATCCTACATCATAACGACTATCAACACTATTTTGACGATTATCCCCTAATACTAAGTATTTATTTTTAGGGATTTTCATATGTCCATTAGCGCCTCTAACTGTTTTAGATTTAAAATTCTCAGTTAAATACTTTCCGACTTTATGTTTCTTATTATAATTTAAATATGGTTCCGACACTTTCTTATTATTTAAATATAATTGATCTTTCTTGTACTCTACAGTATCTCCAGGTTTACCTATTAAACGTTTAATATAGTCATCTTTTTTAGTTGCATGGAAAATAACGACGTCGCCAGAATTAATATGATTCAATGTTTTAGAAATTCGGCTGACCATCACTTTATCCCTGTCTTCAAAAGTAGGATGCATAGACTCACCTGAGACGGTATAGGAAGTAAACAAGAATTTCGTTACTAATCCAACAATGATAAGCGCTACTGCAATTGCAATAATCCATTCTAATATCTCTTTTTTCATGGTTTAGGCTCCTTGATTCTTTAAATTATTCTTCTTCAGTTGTGTGGATAAGGTAACCCACTCCTAACGCTGCAGGTATACCAATAAATGGTGTGAACATTGAACTAAATAATAAACCAAATACTAAGGTACATAAGATACCTAAATATCCACTTTTTTGTTCATTCTCAATAAATTTTTTTATCAAAGATTTAATTCTCCTTTAATGCTCACTATTGTACTATACCATTTTTAATTTTCACATTCTTACCGGTTTTAATTTTATCGTATTGTTTCTTTGGTACAACAATGACGCGTTTACCTTTATTCGTTTGTATAGTAACAGTGTATAATTTTTCATGAGGTTTCATTTGATTTTTTAACATATTCATTTGGTACTTCACACTACTTGTCTTACTCTGATTTTCATGAGAGGCAATGATATAGAAATACAACCAATTATTATAGTATGACGTCGCCATATATTGTGAAGTATATGGCGCACCTGAGCTGTATCGTCGTCTTGGTGCCATCATTGAACGTGCTTGTTGAGATTTAGTGTGATATGCATCTTGTTTATACTTCGAAGCATTTCTACTAGAAGCTATACTACTTGTTCTGGTTGCTTGTTGCGCAGCACGTTGGCTTGATTGTTGGGCAGCTCGTGACGCATTAGCTGCACTTGAGCGACTCATTGATGAACTAGATGATGTTGAGCCTCTTGCAGCTGACGAGGAAGCACTTGATGATGAACTACTACTTGAACTACTTGAGCTAGAACTACTAGACCCTCCTGATGTTGCAGCGTCTAATTCCGTTGATAACATACCAAGTGAGGCTGTAGTGATAATAATCATTAAACTTATAAATTTTAATATTTTACCTTTCATCAACTCACCTTTTCTTATTTAGATACTTCATCTTTAGAAACTGCTTTACCTTCAACATCATCATCGCCGTATGTCATGTAAGGTGGGCGATAGACATGAATTTTGCTACCATCTTTAACTATGTATGGTTTTTTATTTCCATCACTTAAAATATGTTCATAAACATGTTCTAAATCTGTTTTCTCTAAATGTGATTTCCCTTTATTATCTTTATATTTAATCTCTACATTTGGCGTATCTTCCCCACCATCGTTTAACACTTCATAATATACGTATTCATATTTATCTGATTTTTGACTTTCCTTCGAAGGTTCTTTCTGCTTTCCAGTTTCCCCACAAGCTGTTAGGATAAATGCTAAACTTAACAAACTAATTAATAGTATTAACCTTTTCATAAACATACTCCTTTATAGCCTTTAAAGTTTCATAAAAATTATAACAATTGTTTTTTAAATTCATATTAAGATTTAACCAAACTCAATGATTTACAATGTTATTTAACTGCATCATCTCATAAATTAATTATGTAATACAAATTGTTTTTTAATATCCCAAATAATTAAAAAATGTTGAGAATGAACATTAAAAATTCCCAACACTAGTTGATTACATCTATTTACTTTCTTTAAAACCTTTGCTGACTATAATATTGGTAATTAGCCAAATCAATTGGCAAATCATAGGCGCAAGAAATATTCCTATAAATAGAAAGGCAAATTTATATCCTTCCATTTCATTGTTTAAGCCATTCATTAAACCTAATACTAGTAAAATAAGTGCCACCACTATCCTAAAAATTGTAGACACCCACCATCAAATCCATGAAATTTTCATACTTTCACCTCACTTATAGTTAAGAAATATATTAAGTATGGCTATTGTTTCAACTTTTAAATTGATGTAATCATATCAAACAGTTCTAAAGGTTAAAACTTTCTTAATTACACATATGAGTATTTAATTTTATAAACCTTTCAACCGTGTAAGTTTCAATCGTTGATTTGTAAGATTAGATAAAGGCAACGTTACAATAAACCTCCTACAATGAAATTGTAATCATTTCAAAGGAGTGTTTATTCATGAAAGCATTAAAAATTTCATTAACTACTGTAGTAGTTATTATCTTATTACTAGTAGGATTACTTTTCGGATTAAAAGTTTATGGCAATCATCATCCCAATAACAAAGATGTTAAAAGTTTAAATATGGCTAACCCCTTAGAACCTACAAAAGAATATTATGTGAAGACGACTAAACCAATGAAACATAAACCTAAGCAATATGATGATGTTGATAACGTTTATAAGACTACTGGTTATGATGATAAAGGCAACAGTAAAAAAATCTTATACACAGGAATGAAAAAACTTAAACCAAATCATTATTTAAAAATTAAAGAAAAATTAAACACAGTGAGAAGCTATGAAGAAGTTAAAAAAGATGAAATTCCTAAAAAAGCAATGAGTAAATTAGAGAAATAAATGGTGAAAGATTATGAAAACGTTAAAGAAACTATCAATTACACTAGGCGTTTTTATTCTTCTAATTGGTGCGCTCATGCTAGTGGGTAAAATTTATAGTGAACATCATCCAAACGACCCCACAGTACGAGATTTAAATAAATATAATTTTATGATACCTAAAGAAGATTATTTTGTTAAAACTGATAAACCTGTTAAAAAAGAAAAATTCGGAACAGACTTCTATAATTATACTTATAAAACTGTTGGTTATGATAAAAAAGGTGATGGCAAGAAAATCACCTATACCGCAACTAAAAAATTAAAAACAAATCATTATCTCAAGTTAACAACAAAACAGGATCAAGTTTTAAGTTATTCAGAAGTTAAAAAAAGAGAGATTTCTGAAGCCGCAAATAAAAATTTAAATTAATTTATTTCCACGATCTTTTAAAAGGTCGTGGTTTTATTTTTATAAAGATAATTAAATCTTACATACCTGTAAGTTATAACAAGCAATTTGTAAGGTTAGATAAAGGCAACAGCCATAGATTCTCTCTACAATTTAAGTATAAACACATTGAGGAGTGAGAAGATGACGATATTAAAAGTTAACAAATTATCAAAAGTATATGGAGACAAACAAAAGTACCAAGCACTTAAAGATATCAGTTTTTCAGTTGAAAAAGGAGAATTCGTAGCAATCATGGGACCTTCTGGTTCAGGTAAAACTACATTATTAAATGTTCTTAGTTCTATTGATACCATCTCAGGAGGTTCTGTAGAAGTCGATGGTAATGAAATAAATAAACTAAGTAATAAAAAGCTCGCAAATTTCCGTAAAAAACAACTTGGATTCATTTTCCAAGATTATAGTGTACTGCCTACCTTAACCGTTAAAGAAAATATTATGCTTCCACTTTCAGTCCAAAAAATCCAAAAATCAGAAATGGAACAGAATTATAAAGAAGTGACAGAAGCTCTTGGTATTAATGACCTGGGAAATAAATATCCTAGTGAAATTTCTGGTGGTCAACAACAACGTACGGCAGCGGCTCGAGCTTTCGTTCATAAACCAAATATTATCTTTGCCGATGAGCCTACGGGTGCTCTAGATTCGAAAAGTGCTCAAGATTTACTTAATCGATTAGAAGATATGAATAAACAATTTAATTCAACGATTATCATGGTGACACATGATCCATCAGCAGCAAGTTTTGCTGAGAGAGTAATTATGTTGAAGGATGGTAATATTCATTCTGAAATTTATCAAGGAGACGACTCTAAACAAGACTTCTATCAAGAAATCATCAAATTGCAATCGGCATTAGGTGGTGTCACTCATGACGTTTAATCAAATTACGCTTAAAAATTTAAGACAGAACATCAAACACTATGGCATGTTCTTATTCTCTTTATTATTAAGTATCGTGCTTTATTTTAGTTTCTCAACTTTGAA
This sequence comes from Staphylococcus sp. FSL K6-0223, assembly GCF_038008285.1. Classification (NCBI taxonomy): domain Bacteria; kingdom Bacillati; phylum Bacillota; class Bacilli; order Caryophanales; family Staphylococcaceae; genus Staphylococcus; species Staphylococcus sp. FSL K6-0223. The sequence continues at coordinate 305,097 of NZ_JBBOYX010000004.1, read as the reverse complement.
GTATTCACATAGCATTAATAATTCAGGTTCTATGGGAATAATTCGAAAAGGATCTAGTTTCGGAGCATCAATTTTATTTATTATTATCATTATATTCTTAATGTACGCGAACCATTTATTTGTTAAAAGACGTACGAAAGAGTTTGCATTATTCCAACTTATCGGACTCACAAGAGGAAATATTCTTAGAATGTTAAGTATTGAGCAATTCGCGATATTTGTAATTACAGGTATCTTAGGCGTGCTCATTGGAATTTTCAGTTCTCAACTTTTACTTGCCATTGCTTCTAAATTGATGAAGTTAAAAGTTCATCTTTCAATAGGATTTGAACCCCAAGCACTAATCATTACTATCATAATGTTAGTCATTGCTTTTGTTTTAATACTTGTTCAGAATTACCTTTTCCTAAAAAGAAGAAGCATCTTAACAATGATGAAAGATAGTTCTCAATCTGAAGCCACTAAAGCACGTATTACAGTTCCTGAAATTATTGGTGGTATCCTAGGTATCTTAATGATAGCTTTAGGGTATTATATGGCAACTGAAATGTTTGGTGTATTTAAATCACTTACTAAAACATCAGCTACACCATTCATTATTTTATTCTTAACAATTGTCGGTGCTTACTTATTCTTTAGAAGTTCAGTGTCACTCATTTTTAAAACGATTAAACGTTCAAAGAATGGTCGTGTTTCAATCACAGATGTGGTGTGTACATCTTCTATCATGCATAGAATGAAGAAAAATGCGATGTCATTAACAGTCATCGCCATCATTTCAGCGTTAACTGTTACAATTCTTTGTTTTACAGCTATTACTAAAGCAAATTCGGATTATAATATTGAATCATCAACACCACAAGACTTTGACTTCTCAAAAGGTAAGCAAGCGCATAAATTTGAACAGCAATTAGATAAAAATAATATTAAACACGATAAACATACTTATGAGTCAATTAATCCTAAAACAGTTAAAGATAACGTTATGACATCACAAGATGATTCTGAAGGTTTCTCACAGAATACGTCAATGATTGTTAATAAAGATCTTAAAGGTAATAACGCTCGATTAACAAATACTAAAACCGCTATCGGAATGATGAAATTTAATATGAATCAAAGTATCACAGTTAAAGGTAAGTCTAAAACAACTGTAAAAGTAACAGATAAAGACGATTCCAAAGTTTATCCATCTGAATTATCATATGCAGCTCCTATAGTAGAAGTAAGTCCTAAAGTATACAACTCATTAAAAACAGATAAAAATACTGTGCGCGTTTATGGATTTAATATTAAACACCATAACGATATGAAAAAAGCTGAACGCATCGCGTCGAAAGTTGATCCAAATGTAACTTCTAAAGATGAATTGAAAAAAGTGGTGGACGCAACAAATGGTATTTTCATATTTGTAACTTCATTCTTAGGATTAGCGTTCTTAATCGCAGCTGGATGTATTATTTACATCAAACAAATGGATGAAACTGAAGATGAAATCGATAACTTTAAAGTCTTACGACGAATCGGATTTACTAATTCTGATATGTCTAAAGGGTTATTATTAAAGATTTTATTCAACTTTGGATTACCTTTAATTATAGCTCTACTACATGCGTTATTTGCGGCACTAGCCTTTATGAAGATTATGGGCAATGTAACGATGGCACCTGTATTCCTAGTAATGATTGTTTACACAGTCATCTACCTTATCTTTGCTCTTATAGCATTTATACACTCAAATCGTGTCATTAAGCGCTCAATTTAAAAAGGATTTTTCAAATAATTAATTAAAAAAGGATGGTATTTATTATGAAAATTAAAGATTTAATCAAACAATCATATGAGGATTTAAAAAATTTAACTATTAACTGGTTCAATATCTTAATGTTAGTTGTCATCGTATTCGTTTTAAGTAATATTATTACGCCTATCGCAGGTATTCCTGTTGGACTATTAGGAGGCGCATACTTCTTAAAACGTCGTGAAGAAAAAGAAGATCAATAACTTAATCATAAAAAAATATCACCCTCATTGGAGATGTCAGTAAAGTTCGACACATCCTTTGAGGGTGTTTTTACTATGTGAAGTTATTATTTTTTAGTTAGACCATCTAATTCCTCAACTCTCATCATATTATTTATCATACCTAAATAATATTTTCCTAATTCAGCACCAGTACGTTTGAAATCAGGGAGATCAAGGCCGATTAAATCTGCATGATCCCAACCGTTTTGTACAGGTCTGACTTGCCAAACCCCTTTACTTGTAGCTGGGTTCAAGAAGCCTACTTTTTTGAATGCTTGAGCAGTAGGATATATTGACGATGATACAGGTACTAGACCGTCATTCACTCTTACATTTTTATTTTTATCTCTACCAATGATACGACTCGTTATATCCATTGCGAATAACTGTCTTACGTCTGGTATTTGAAATCCTAGAGGGCCAGTATGCGTAGCTGCACCTGTATAAGTTGTGTATACAATATTAGGGTTTAAGTTTGTCATTTTATTTAACTTTTCAGCACCAGCAGTTGTTAAATCATTAATTGCTTGGTCTTCAGTATCCCAAATTCTACTATTTGCAACGCGTTCAGCATATTCTATATAGCTTTCATTTGGTTTTTGTTTAAAGCCCCATTGAGAAAAGCCTAAATTTAAATCTAGCAATCTACTACCACTTAGACGTCCTATACGATTCATTGCGTCTTTAACAATTTTACGTGTACCTAATTTATCGGCAGCAGGCGTACCATTATGAGGTGTTCCTACAGTAGTGATAGTTGATATCATATTATCTTTTCCACCTTTGAAGAGATCTGATACCGTACCGCCATGTTGACGTTGATAGTCTATTTCTTCTTGATTTCCATTTCTTAAGAAATGCTCCATCAAACGAATCGTTTGACCACCCATACTATGACCAACTAAATGAATTTTTTTACCAGGTGCCCAATCCGGCATAATACCTTCATATGTTCTACCATAACGATGATGACCATATTTAGCCGCATGAGCTGCACCGTAGTCTACGCGACCGCCTTTGATGTAGTAGTACAAGTCAACCGCACGATCATAGTTACTGCTAAATGCACCAATATTTGCTTCATGTACACGGTAACCTTGTTTAGTCAATTCACTTTTAATATTATATTTACCTCCACCCCAATAATTTGGGTAAAGTGTAAACGCATCTTCACCGACTAAACCAGCAAAACCATGAACGAACACGACAGGATATTGATTTTTATATTGAGCTTGTAGCGTTTGTTTAGAAAGTTTGTTCGGTTGATGAGATTGTAATGTTTTTGGTGCTGTGGAAGTCGGTTTTTCTGTTTTATCTGTTTTAACTGATTGTTTTGTAGTATTTTTATTTTCTTGTTTCATGGATGGAGTTTTCTTAGTTGGTTGGTCTACTTCTTTTTCATTATTTTGTTCCCGAGTATCTTGTTCTTTATTTGAAGATTTTAATTGAGTTGAGTCTTTCGGGTCATCATTGTTTTCAGTAGATCGAAGTTGCGTGTTTTGTGATGATTGATGGGCGCCCTTAGACTGAGGATTATCATTGTCAGTTTCGTCTTTGTTGTTTCGAGACTCTTGCGTTGTTTCTTGAGTTTGTGAAGATGAGGAATTTTGTTTAGATTCTTTTGGGTATGTAGTATCACGAGTTGATAAATTATCCTCAGATTTTTGTGAGTGCTGTGAATCTGGTTTATCTTGAGGGTCTTGTTGATCTTGCGACTTAGTTGATTCTTGAGATTCAGAAGGATTATCGCTTGATTTGCTTTGAGTTACTTTATTATTTTCTTGAGTTGTTTCTGTTGATTGAGTTTCTGTTGGTTTACTTTCTGATTCATATTGCTTGTTATCAGTAGATGATACGTTGTCTTGCGTAGAAGTGTTATTAGCTTTTCTTTCACTATTATTTGTTTTTTTAGACGGAAGGACGTCTTGATTATCTGATTCTTCCTTCTTAGTATCAATCGCTTCTGATGTGTCTGAAGTATCGTTATGATTAGTTGCTTCTTTCGTGCTTTCTAATGATTGATTTTGAGAGTTTTCTTTATCTTGAGGATGTTGAGTTGGATTCGTTTGTTGTGCTTGAGTAGATTGAGTTGATTCGGTTTGTTGAGGTTGAGAATGTTGCGTTGATTCCGATTGCTGTGGTTGAGAAGTTTTTGAAGATGATAACTCAGACTCACTTGGCCGTGATTCATTTTCTTTTAAATTCTTTTGAGCAGTTTGAGTTGTTTCATTTGAATGTGAAGGTGTATTAATTTGTTGGTTTGTCTCTTCTGCGGCATGTGCTTGTTGTCCCCCAATAAAAATCGTTATACCTGTGACAATAGACACGACTCCTACAGCGTACTTTCTAATACTAAATCTTTTCTTTTCATTATAATTTTTCAAAATAATCACCTCTATAAGTTTTTTCCCTTATAAAGATTGAAAATATAACTGCTATCTTTAAATTAACATACAAACGTTTAAATTTTTTAACTTTTTTTATTAAAGTTTTGTTAAAATTTGTATTTTTATATTTTGATTTCTTCTATATTTTCAATTTAACAAATAATTATTATAATTCGATATATTACCTGTAATTTGATATATTAAGTACTAAATAATATGTGTGAGGTTATTTTTAATGGAGAGTTACCACCAATTTCTAAACAGCCCTAATACATTTATATGGATAGCTTTTATTTTATATTTAATTAGTAGTTTAGTCTTTTTTAGTGTCACAGTTTTCGTGGGTTTACGTCATGTGTCTCTTAAAGAAAGAATCATTACTACCTTTGTTTTAAGTATCGTTTTAACACTTACGTTGACTACACTTACTTATTGCATCGTCTCTAAATAAAGAACTGGAAAGTGACTATTAAAAATCTACTTTCCAGTTTTACTTTATTGTATAGAGAAAGGCACAAACACCATTCTACCAATGTCTATGCCTTTTAAATCAGTTAATATAATGCTGTGTTACGCGGTGTTCTCTGATGTACAATATACATTATTTAATTTCTATACCAAGCTGTTTTAGGCCAATTCTTATGTTTAGGTTTACCTTTCCATGACGAGCAATCTTTAACTCCTTTTTTACGAACATTCAAACCATCACATTTAGTCATTTTTCCTATAGATGAGCATTTATAAGCTTTAGCGTGATACCAACAGTCACTTTTATAAAAATCTACATAAGCTCTCGGATGTACTTTTGACCAGTATTTATGATCAGATTTTGTTCCATTAAATCTATTACAATGCACATGAGTTCCCTTTTTAACTCTTTTTCCACTTTTTTGTCCTTTATAGGTTTTACTATAGAGAGCTATTCCATTTGGTATTTTACCATCGTCTTTACCATCCATGTTACCAACAAAATCTGTAAAATTAATTACTTTTGTATTATTTCCACTACTTCCATCGGCTGAGTAACTTGAAGTTTTCTTTTCTGGATTAGGTAACATATCTTCTACAACGACTTTATTTCCATTTTTAGTAATATGAAAATTATTATCTTCTTTTTCAATTTCTTTGAATTGTTTCATCGTTTTCGAATCAACTTGCGAAGCATCATAAGTTCCAACTAATTTAACATTTTTAGGATTCGAGTCGTGATTTTCTTCTGAGTGAGTTGCATTGGTTTGCAAACTTGCTATACCTGTACCGGAAACTAAAACACCAATTAAAATTAATTTTTGAAAAATTTTTCAATTTTTAAATCTCCTTTAAAATTAATTAAATTATGTAGAAAAGACTACATTTTTAAGTTATCGTAAATTATAAAATTTTTAGAAGATAAGGTGAATTTAAATGAAAAAAGCATTTTATATTATTGGTATAATCATTGTTTTAGCGATTTGTTATATTTTTGTAAATTTTTTTCTATTTGATACATGGGTATGTCAATCCAGCGAGAAACAAATTAATGAATACGTTCAAAAGAAGGAAACCAAGAAATTAAACAATATTACTAAAGATAATAAGACATATCATTTTTTAAAAGAACAAGATACTATTTCTATTGAAAGAAAGTCTGACAATCAAGGAAGTGGTCATATAGGTTATTATAATGTTGATATCAATGGAAAGACAGCTACATTAACTATAAAAATCAAACACGCATTTCTTCCAGAAAGTCCCGAGGTTAAAACAATAAAATTAAATCAATAAGTCTTCTGAATTGTTTTTTTAGATTAATTTGGCTCTTTTTTTAATACTTAATTAAAGAGCTTAAATGTGAAGAATTCATAATTTAGGAATTACCATTGTTATATTATGTGTTTTTTAAGTGGGTAGACAAAGAGCAAATATATAGGGTATTAAAATGCGTATAACTAATTCGAGACTTTGGAGTTGATAGTATAAAAGTAAGCAAAAAAGTAGTAATCATAACTAGTTTAAACTATTTAGTTATAATTTTTAGTTTTGGTATTGCTTGGTTGTTACTATGGAAAGATTTTTCATTTACTGGAACTAACAAAAATATTACTAATATTAGTCTTACTATTGGCACTTTGATTTCAAGTAACGGATTAATACAAACGTATGGTTTGTTTTTGGATAAAGATGGTTTATTTTCAAGAACGCCTAAAGCACACAAGCAATTAGAAACTATTTTGTCGACTTTAACGACTATACTGCAAGCTATAACCATGTGCTTATGTGTAACATTTTTAAAAGAAACGCCAATACCAATAGTTATCTTTTTAGTGATATTTATTATAATTGTAATGTTAAATTTTATATTAGCCCCACGAGATAAAAGTTAAATAATTTATTTTACTCGTAGAATTTATATCAGAATTCAGTATATAAAAATAACAATTATTAAAATTTAAGCGTGAGTAGTCAACATTAAAGTAACTACTCACGCTTTTGAGATAATTATATAGAAGCAATCGTTATTTAATAATATCAATTAATTCTTTCTTAGATGCGGCACGTGCTGGTATCCAACCGAACACAATACCGATTAGGGTAGATACACCAACAGCTAAGATTACGGAGCCTAGACTGACGGAACTCTTAACCATTTCTGGCGTCACAGCATCAATTAGTGTCGCTATGATAATACCGAGTATTAATCCGATAATACCACCAATAAGACATAGGACCACACTCTCGACTAAGAATTGTATTTCGATATCTCGACCTTTGGCACCAAATGCACGTCGGATCGCAATTTCTTCTGTACGCTCAGTAACTGAAATGTACATCACATTCATCACACCAATACCAGCAATAAAGAGTGAAATACCTGCAACTGCTGCAACAAAGTAAGTAATGGTATCTAATACTTTTCCGATACCTTTCATCATTTCTTCATTGTCTTGATAACTATATTGCCCCTCAGATGTGCCAGTACCTTTTTTATTCAGTTCTTTTTCAACTTTTTTACCAACGTCTTTTTTAGCAGAACTCTTATCCACAGTAACTAATAATTGAGGCATACCCTGAGACAAGTTACCCATATATTTATTGAATGTCTTTGTAGGGAGTTGTACTGTTGATTCTTCAGGCATACCCATACCGCCAGCGTCCATTCCTGAACCTTCAGATACACCAACAACTTTAAATCCTTCGCCATTCACATAGATAGACTTACCTATCGCATTATTATTAAACACTTTTTTCGCAAGTTTACTATCAATGACAGCGACTTTCTCTTCAGTGTCATTATCATCTTTAGTAAAACCTTTGCCTTTGTCTACATCGGTAAGCTCGTTTTGTTTTTTAAGACTGACATCACCACCACCATGTGAATTGGTAATTTTAGCTGAATACGTGCTATCATCGTCTTCTTTTATTTTGGCATTCTTAACACCTTTAATTTGTTCTACTACACTTATATCTTCTTGTTTAAACGGATTATTCTTAGGTGCCTCCATATTCTCAGTCATAAATGAAATAGAAGCTTGATCTTTACCCGCACCCGCTTCATCAAATTGTTCATTTGTTGATTTCTTAAATCCATTACCTAAAGACATAATAGTAATGACAGCTGCTATACCGATGATAATCCCAATCATCGTAAAGATGTTTCGACGTTTATTCTTTAAAATTGAGCGAAAGGCGACAGCAATAACATTAGAAAAGTTATTCATGCGTCAACACCTCTTCCTCTCGCACACGACCGTCTAAAATATGAATGATACGATCAGCTTTATCCGCTACATCACGATCATGTGTAACCATAATCATTGTCGTTCTTTTTTCTTTATTTAATTTAACAAAGAGTTCCATAATATCTTGAGACGTCTTAGAATCAAGCGCACCTGTAGGTTCATCAGCGATAATAAACTTCGGATTATTTATAATCGCTCTAGCGATGGCCACACGTTGTTGTTGACCACCTGATAATTTATTCGGTAATAAATCCTCTTTACCTTTAAGACCGACGTCTTGAAGACCGTCTAAAACTTTATTTTTACGCTCTTTACTCCCTATTCCGTTATAAATAAGAGGGATACTAACGTTTTCAAGAATTGTATTATTTTGGATCAATTTAAAGTTTTGAAAGACAAACCCTACAGTATGATTTCGTATTTCAGAAAGCTTGTTGTCTGAGCTTTTTTGATAATTTTCATTATTAAAAAGGTATTCCCCTTCATATCCACGATCGATAAATCCTAAAATATTGATGAGCGTACTCTTTCCAGAGCCTGAAGGACCCATGATAGCGATAAACTCTCCTTCATCAATATGAATATCAATATCCTTTAAAATATGATTAGATTCATTACCATTTTTAAAGTGTCGATTGATTTTTTTCAACTCAATCATGATGACACCTCAACTTTTTCTCCATCATTTAAATTACCTTTAGGATTTTTAATGACTTTATCACCTGATTTAAGACCTTTTTTAACGATAATTTGACCATTGTTTCGTTCAATTTTGATATCACGTTTATGAACTTTATGATTTTCATCAACCACGAACACATCATTATCTTTAGTTAATACATTATCAGGTAGTTTTTTAGTTTTTAAAGGAATCTTCGCATCCATAGAGAAACCTGATCTAACTGGGATATCCAAATCTCCAATAACTACTCTGTATTTAGATGTATCGCCTTCTTTACCTCCAGAAGGATTATTTACAGTTGGATTAGAAGCTTGAGCGCCTGAACCTTCACCTTCTTCACCGCCTGCTTGAGCACCACCAGCTGCTTCACCCTCACTACCGGAATCATAACTAGTAGGAAGCTCATCAATTTTGATAATCTTACCTTCACCTTTTTTACCTGTACTATTTACAGTGACGTCAACCTTATCTCCCTCTTTAATTTTATTAATATCAAATTCTGTAACAGTCGCATTAATTTGAGGGTTATCTGAAATCAACTGTAATATTGGTTGTCCATCACCGACATCTGAATCATTTTTGATATTCACTTTACCATCAAATGAAGCATACATACTGTCATTCACTTGTCTGTCATGTTGTGCTAATGACTGTTGTGCTTCATTTAATGAGCTTTGATCTTGAGTAAGTTTAGATTGTAATTGGCTATTATTAGGGCTTTGATTAATCTTTTGATAATCATCATTCACTTGACTTTGTGCTTGGTTCACTTTATTCGCTAATTGTTCACGTTTACTAGCATTCGTATCATAATTAATTATACGATCCCCTTGTTTAACCTTCTGTCCATCGTCTACAGATGTACTTAAAAATGTCCCAATTGAACTGTTATTATTATATGTCTTTACAGATTTAGGAGAAGCTTTCCCCTCTAAACTAATAGGTGTTTCTTTTTTAACTGTATATGTATCGTAACCTTCACTGTCTTTCTTACCTGACCCATTTACCTGTTTCACGATAAAAGCAGCGATAATTAATAATAGAATGATTGCAATTCCTATGATGATCCACAATATTTTCTTTTTCATATCTATTTCTCCTTAATAATTGATTGCAATTGAAATGATAACACAAATGTAAAATTAGTAATATTTTATATATAAAATTTACAAAATCTTAGAAATGTTAATATTGAAAAAACATTCATTCTCTAAAATTATTATGTATAGGCAATGAAATTTAACTAAAATTTTAAATTGCTTATTTTATAAAATAGATTTAAATGTTAACATTTAAGTGATATTAATAAACAAAGGAGATATACATATTATGGAAAATCAAAATATCGAAAATAATCAACTAGAAAACTCAAGCGTTCCATTTGTAAATCATTTTAGTAAGTTAAGAGAAAATCCAAAATGGTTAGTGAAGTTGTTAATTTTAATAGTTTTAGCCATAATAACTGCATTCGTAAGTTACTTTGCTACAAAAGATTCTGTATTATCACAAACTAATGGTCAGATGAATTCTGGAGTTTACTTGATAATAACAATAATAACTGGTTTCTTTGGTATGCTTTTTAACGCTGGAATAGTTTTTGTGATTTTCTTAGTTATTTCTAAAATATTTAAATCTGATGCTAAAGGTAGCAGTATCTTTTCTGCTGCACTTTCTTATTCTATTATAATTAATGCTTTCTCTCTTATTATTACTATTATTCAATTATTATTTGGATTAAGTATTTTTGAATACAAATTAGACAGTTTAAACATCTTCGCTAAAGGCAACAAGTTTTTAATGGCATTAAACTTGACTAACTTATTAAAAGCATTTTTAACAGGTGTGGTTTATTATTCAACGAGTCGCTTATCTAAGAAAACATCTATTATATTAGGTATCGTTGCTTTAATTTTAATGGTTGGATTTGGATTAATAAGTGGGGCTTCTGGCCAATCAATGCCTAATATGAATGCTAAATAATATTAAAAGAGGTACGAATAATGAATTCAGGATTAATATTATTGATAATCATTTGTTGTGGTATGTTACCAATTATTATTAGCTTGAATGAGAAAAAGAAAAAATAGGCGATATTAGCAATAACTAAAAAATCCCCTCACTACTCGAGATAGTGAGGGGATTGGTAATATTAATGCATGAACTCTTATTAATTTAATTATACTAGATTACATAGAAATGCATAGTATATTAATTAATTATTTTTATTTAAAGCTCGCTTTCATTAGATGCTATTATTTTTTTGGAGGAGGATTTTGATGATTACTATACTAATAGTTTTTTTACTACTTCATTTGTTACCTGCCATATATCTTGGAATAAAATACTTTAAATTAAAAAACAATAATGCCTCAGATAAAGAATTTAAAAATCTTTCTAAATCAATGATGAGAGCAGAAAGCATCATTATTCCGATTTCAATATTTTTAATGCTATTACTATATTTTATTAAATAAAAAGTTGTCTGATCACTAAATATTAATAAATTAACACTTCGTTCAGTCTACCCTCTACATAAAAAACGTTCCTTATTTAAGGAACGTTTACTCTTTCGTTTCTAGTTCATACGCTTCTATAATTCTTTTCAACATCTTTTCAATGTAATTTTCATCTAATGAGTCGGGTTTGATTAATATATTGAAGTAAATAGGCGAGAAGATAAGATCTATAAATAAGTCTTGCTCTTCATCTTTAATATGCTTGCTGATAATCTTTTTTAATGTTCTTCGATTACTATTAAAATAATCTGTCATAAACGTTTCTCGTGCTTCGATCTGTTGATGACTGATTAAAATTTCAATCACTGCACTACCTAATTTCGTCTTATAAATATCTTTGATTTTCACTAAAAAATGATACAAATCTTCATATAAATTGTCGCTCTCATGGATAAATATCTTTTGTGATTGTTCAACGAACATATCCATAATAATTGACGATTTATCTTTCCATCTGCGATAAATCGTCGCTTTAGAGATACCAGTATTTTCCGAAATCTGATCAATTGTTATGTCTCTAAAATGTATTGTTTCTAATAAACGGTTAATTTCTTCATAAATTTTCTTATTTATTGTTGGATCTTTCGGTCTTCCAGCCATGTTTAACCCTTCTTTTATGCGTAATAAATTCAACAATTTCAAATATAACTACTGCACTTACAAACCATACAATAAATCCACCAATAATACTAACTAACCACATTTGTGTTGATTGTAAAAGTCCCCAAGTAGCTAAAATACTAAATAATACGCCTATCATACCAAAAACTGCGCCTCTACTCACATGCATTGCCATCTTATCACCAAATTGCATGCCTGTGATAAACATTGAAACTAAGAACACTGCTGGAAAAGTTGCAAAGATACCTCCGAACTCTTTCCAAGGTAATACCATTGATACAATGTAACTCACTAATACTGCTAATCCACCAACGAGAAACTTTATTAATACTAATTTCATTATTACAATGCCTCCATCATTAAATATGTCTAACTACAAATATTGCTATAGAAATGACAAGCCAACATACAATTGAAAATATAGTCCCACTCTTATAATTTTTTTTACCTATAAATAGTGAGGTAAAGAATACAGTAACTATACAAGATATAATTCCTACAATCGCACCTGTACTAAGATGTATAGACATTTGAATCAGTTGTTGACCTCGATGATCTATAGCTAAAGCAATCACTGCAGCAAGGTAGACTGCCGGCATAGTGGCTATAATACCACCTAACTTACCACCGACTTTATCTGCCATAACTGATGCGAGCGCAACTGCAAGACCACCTATTACAAAATGGAGAATAGCACTTGAAATCGATATACCAAACACAATAACCCTTCTTATCAATTTTAATTATTAAACGAAACGTTTCGTTTACTTTTAGTGTAAATCGATTATAGTGCGTTGTAAACATTTCCACTAAAATACCTAATTTTCTAAAAATACCAATAGTATGTGTTTCACGTAAAACAATTATTAAAGTTTTTGCATTATCTAAAATAACTTATTTATAGTTTAGTTTGTCGCTTGATAATTTTATGTTAAAGTTTTTATAAAATCATTTTCTAATTAAGTGAGGTTAGACATTCATGTACAAAAATTTAATCTTTGATTTCGATGGTACAATTGCAGATTCTAAAGAATGTAGTATAGTTGCTACGCAGAAATCTTTTAAAGAAAGAGGGCTAGAAGAACCGACAGTAAATCTGATTGAGTATTATATGGGAATACCAATAGAAAAGTCATTCAGTTTAATGAGTTCCGTTGATTTAGATGACCATCAGTTAGAAGCACTTATCAAAACCTTTAGGCAAAATTACAAAGAGGTTGAATCATCTTATTTAAAACTTTATAAACATATGACTGAACAACTCCAATCACTCTCAAAAGATAAACAGTTATTTGTAGTATCAAGTAAGAAAACAGATGTGCTCATTCGTAACTTAGAGATCTTAGACATAGATCACTTATTTACAGAAGTAATAGGGTCAGACAAAGTTAATCATTATAAACCTTCACCTGATGGCATCAACTATATCTTGAATAAATACCAATTAGAAAATGAAGAAACTATTTATATCGGGAACGCTATATTTGATATGCAAATGGCAAATAGCGCAAAAGTGGCATCATGTGCAGTCACTTGGGGTACACACAGTATTGAGGAATTAAAATCTGAGAATCCAACATATATCATTCATGAGGTAACTGAATTAAATTTCTAATCTTTTTTAAATTCTCGAAAATTCAATTAACATCCCTTCATCAAACATATAAAGGAGAAAATCACTTTGAGTAAAAAAGTTTTAATTACAGGTGCGAATAAAGGCATAGGCTTTGAAACAGCAAAACAACTTGGAGAGCAAGGTTGGTACATATTACTCGGGGCTAGAAATGAGCAAAGAGGAATGGAAGCAGTTAATACGCTTCAACGAGAAGGAATTAATGTAAAATGGGTTAGAATAGATTTAAATCACGCTGAAACAATAGATTCAGCTGCACAATACATTAGAGCACATCACAGTGATATTAACGTCTTAATTAATAATGCAGGTGTTTCAGGAAATATGCAGGCTAAGCCATTAGATGTGGATGTTGATGAGTTAAGATCTTTAACAGAGGTTAATTTCTTCGGCAATTTCCAAATGATTAAAGCTTTCACGCCAATTTTAGCCCTTAACAAAGGTAGAATCGTGAATTTAACCATTCCTCTGAAACCATCAAGTTTCTTTGAGCCATTTAGTTATATTGCAACGAAAGCACCACTTAACTCAATGATTAAGCTCTTTGCAAGACAATTCAAGAAAAGTAAAATACCAGTGGAAATTTTCGGTATCATGCCAGGTGGAGTGACGACTGATTTAAACAATCATCAAAAAGGTCTACTCATGCGTACCGTCAGTGAAGCTGCCCAATCCATTGTAAAAGTGGTCACAGACAACCGTAATCACAATGGTAAAATCTTACTTAGAGTCACGCCTTTTAAACTATTTAAAAAGTAAATACTTTCAATAAAAAAAACGAGTTAGTGCAACAATATACTGCATTAACTCGTTCTTTTCTTACTATTTCTTATATATTCTAATTTTTATTTCATAATAGTCATCATGGTCTTTGTCTTTATGTTCAACACGTAAGCCAGACTGCTCGATGGCTTCAATACTTTTACCCACTTCATCTCTCGCTTGAGTCACATCTTGTGAAAATTGGAAAGTCTGAGCTTTAACTTTTTCAGGACCTGTCTTTTGACGTACTTTATCTTCAGTTTGTTTAACGTTTAATTTCTGATTAATGACTTGCTCAATTAATTCTTCTTGCTCATCTTCGGGTAAAACCAAGACAGCACGGGCGTGTCTTTCAGTTATCTTTCCTTCACGAAGTCGTTTAATCACGTTAGGAGCAAGTTTTAATAAGCGTAATTTATTAGCGATGAAACTTTGACTTTTACCTAGACTCTTCGCTAATTCACTTTGCGTAGTATCTCCTATTTCAAGCAATTTTTTATAAGCTTCCGCTTCTTCAACCACAGATAAATTCTCACGTTGAATATTCTCAATTAACGCAACTACTGCCGTTTCTTCATCGTTCATGTGACGAATAATGACGTCAGCTTGTGGTTTATGCAATGATTGTAATGCTCTGAATCGACGCTCACCAGCAATAATTTCAAACATATCCTCTTCAATCGGACGTACAACGATGGGTTGCAATAACCCATGTTCTTCAATCGATTCAGCTAATTCTCTTATCTTATTTGGCTCAAATACTTGTCTTGGTTGATAACGATTGGGTACGATACGTTCAATATGAATGGATTCAACATTATTATTGCGCTCTTCTTCAGTATAACCAACGATGTCATCTTTATTTTTTAAACCAAATAATTTTGAAAAAGGTTTCTTCATTATCCATTCTCTCCCTCTCAATTATTTGTTATATAGTATGTCTCTTCTTAGCTCTCAAGTAGTGGAGATTTGTTTGGCGTACCTGGTTTCCTTGGGTATTTCTTAGAAGTCTGTCTACGTTTATCAATCACTATCATTTGTCTTTCACCAGCATCCTCAGGCAATTCAAATGAAAATGTTTCTTTCACGTTTCCACCTAAAATATTAATAGCAAAGTTCGCTTCTTGCAATTCCTCTTCGCCTTTAGATGACTTAAGTGCGATAAATTGGCCACCTTTTTTAACTAAAGGTAAGCACAATTCACTCAGTACAGTAAGACGTGCAACTGCACGTGCTGTAACGATATCATAAGACTCCCTGTAGGCTCCCTTACCATAAGATTCCGCACGATCATGCACAAAACTGACATCTTGGAGACCTAACTCTGCGGCTAAGTGATTGAGAAATTGAATTCGTTTATTAAGTGAATCCACAATCGTTACCTTCAATTCAGGAAAAACTATTTTCAAAGGAATACTTGGAAATCCTGCACCAGCTCCAACATCACAAATGCATAATTCTCCATCGAAGTCATAATAGAAGCTAGGTGTAATTGAATCAAAGAAGTGTTTTAAATATACATCATGTTCTTCCGTGATACTTGTTAAGTTCATCTTTTCATTCCACTCAACAAGTAATTGATAGTACGTTTGGAATTGTTCTTTTTGCGTTTCAGACAATTCAATGCCATGTTCACTTAAATTCTTAGATAGCCATTCTACACTCATTATTGATTCACCCTTTGAAGTTTCCCTTGTTCTAAATAGACAAGTAAAATTGAGATATCTGCTGGATTTACACCAGATATACGTGAAGCTTGTGCAATATTTAATGGTTTTACTTCTGCTAATTTTTCTCTAGCTTCAGAAGCTAAACTATCTACTTTACTATAATCCAAGTCTTCAGGAATTTTCTTCTCTTCCATACGTTTTACTTTTTCAACTTGTTGTAAAGATTTATTGATATAACCTTCATATTTCGTTTGTATTTCAACTTGTTCTTCAACTGCATCAGGTAGTTGGTGGTCTTCTTCTAGAATCTCTAAAATCGTATCATAAGTCATCTCAGGACGACGTAATAAATCAATTGCTAAGATACCATCTTTCAAGCGTGAGCCACCTTTTGACTCGATAACAGATTGAGTGTGATCGTTTGGTTTAATACGAATGTCAGTTAAGCGTTGAATTTCATTTTGAATTTGTTGACGTTTCTCATTAAAGCGTGCGTAGCGTTCTTCAGAAATCATGCCTAACTCATAACCTACATCAGTTAAACGTAAATCTGCATTATCATGACGTAGTAATAAACGATATTCAGCACGAGAAGTTAATAATCTATATGGTTCATTAGTTCCTTTAGTCACTAAGTCATCAATTAATACACCGATATATGCATCAGAACGACTTAAGATTTTCTCTCCAGTACCTAGCACTTTACCTGCTGCGTTAATACCTGCCATGATACCTTGTCCTGCCGCTTCTTCGTACCCTGACGTACCATTAATTTGACCTGCAGTATATAAGTTCTTAATTGATTTTGTTTCAAGGGTTGGCCATAACTGTGTAGGCACAATCGCATCATATTCGATTGCATAACCTGCGCGCATCATGTCTGCCTTTTCAAGACCAGGAATTGTCTCTAACATTTGACGTTGAACATGTTCAGGAAGACTTGTAGATAAACCTTGTACATACACTTCATTCGTATTACGACCTTCAGGCTCTAAGAAAAGTTGATGTCTAGGTTTATCGTTAAAACGAACAAATTTATCTTCAATTGATGGACAATATCTAGGACCAGTACCTTTAATCATACCTGAATACATCGCAGATAAATGAAGATTATCATCAATCACTTTGTGTGTTTCACCATTTGTATATGTTAACCAACAAGGTAATTGATCTAAAATATATTCAGTCGTTTCATAACTAAATGCACGACCTACATCATCACCGGGTTGAATTTCAGTTTTAGAATAGTCGATTGTTTTAGCATTCACACGTGGAGGCGTACCTGTCTTGAATCGAACTACATCAAATCCAAGTTGTCTCAAGTTGTCAGCTAAAGTGATAGAAGGTAATTGATGGTTTGGACCACTAGAGTATTTCATGTTACCTAAGATGATTTCACCACGTAAGAACGTACCTGTTGTAACAACTACTGCTTTAGAGAGGTATTCTGTTCCAATATTCGTACGTACACCTTTCACTTCATTATCTTCAATAATTAACTCATCCACCATGCCTTGCATAATATCTAAGTTATCTTCGTCCTCGATTACACGTTTCATTTCTTGTTGATATAACACTTTATCTGCTTGTGCACGTAATGCTCTTACAGCCGGCCCTTTACCAGTATTCAACATACGCATTTGGATATGTGTTTTATCAATCGTTTTAGCCATTTGTCCACCTAACGCATCGATTTCACGCACTACAATACCTTTTGCAGGGCCACCAACGGATGGATTACATGGCATAAAGGCAATATTATCTAAATTAATTGTTAACATTAACGTTTTCGCACCACGTCTTGCTGAAGCTAAGCCCGCTTCAATTCCTGCATGACCAGCTCCAATGACAATTACATCATACTCTTGAACCACTTTTTTACCTCCTTATATTCTTAAAAACTTTTCCGGAAAATGAAGACACCCTACCGTCTTATTCCTTAAATATTAAATATCATTATTTACCTAAACAGAATTGACTAAACAGTTGATCAATTAACTCATCGCTCGCTGATTCTCCAATGATTTCACCAAGTATTTCCCAAGTACGCGTTAAATCAATTTGAACCATATCCATAGGCACACCAGATTCAGCAGCATCTATCGCATCTTGAATTGAATGTCTAGCTTGTTTTAATAAAGAAATATGACGTGAGTTAGATACATATGTCATATCCTGATTTTGAACTTCTCCACCGAAGAATAAATCTCTAATTTGAATTTCTAATTCATCTATACCTTCTTGTTTTAACATAGAAGTTTGGATTAATGGCATGTCACCAATCATTTCTTTAACTTCATCTATATCTAAACGTGGTTCTAAATCTGTTTTATTAATAATTACAATAACGTCTTCGTTCTTCACAACTTCATACAATGTTTGATCGTCTTCTGTTAGAGGTTCATTATTGTTAAGAACAAATAAGATTAGATCCGCTTCACTTAATGCTTTACGTGAACGTTCGACACCAATCTTTTCTACAATATCTTCTGTATCACGTATACCTGCTGTATCAACTAATCGTAATGGTACCCCTCGTACATTGACATATTCTTCTAAAACGTCTCTAGTCGTACCAGCTACTTCAGTAACGATCGCTTTATTATCTTGAATAAGATTATTTAACATTGAAGATTTACCTACATTAGGACGACCAACGATAACGGTTGATAATCCTTCACGCATTATCTTACCTTGAGTACCTGTTTCAAGCAGTCGATTAATTTCTTCTTTAATATTCTTAGACTGTTCAAGTAAAAACTCAGTTGTGGCATCTTCAACGTCATCATATTCAGGGTAATCAATATTAACTTCTACTTGAGCGAGAATCTCCAATATGGATTGACGTTGTTTTTTAATAAGGTCACTTAAACGACCTTCAATTTGATTCATTGCTACTTTAGAGGCGCGATCAGTTTTAGAGCGTATGAAATCCATAACTGCCTCTGCTTGAGATAAATCAATACGACCATTTAAGAAAGCACGCTTCGTATATTCACCTGGTTCAGCCATACGTGCACCATACGTCATAGTTAATTCCAGTATGCGATTAATTGTTAAAATTCCACCGTGACAATTAATTTCAATGATATCTTCTCTAGTAAATGTTTTTGGTGCACGTAGCACAGATATCATCACTTCTTCGACAGTTTCATTAGTTTCTGGATCAATAATATGACCATAGTTAATCGTATGTGTATCTACTTCAGATAATTTTTTCTTTCCTTTATAAAGGGTATCTCCTATTTCAATGGCTTGTGGGCCTGATAAACGGACAATACCGATAGCTCCTTCGCCCATAGGTGTTGAAATACTAGTAATCGTATCAAAATCCATAAGAGTCTCGCCTCCTTATTCAAGTAAAATTTCATTATAACATTGTAAATTGTTTCTCTATAAAAAGCTAATATAGTGTTTTTAAAGTATTCGAGTTAGGCTTACGTTTGTCTGAGGTAAGACTTCGGTTAGTCTTATTTAGAGCATATCCCCTACCCTACTTTATCTTTTTATTAAATACCTTAGCTATTTTAAGTACATGTTCTAAACTACCTTGAATTTCTAAAGTTGTCATATCTCTAGCTGGATGCCTCGCAATAACAACAATATCTTTAGCTATAATATCTTCTTTGTGAACTTTAAAATTTTCTCTAATAGCTCTTTTAATTCTATTTCTAGTTACAGCATTACCCAATTTCTTAGAAACACTAATACCTAAGCGAAAATGTTTATTTTCACTATTATTATAGGTATAAACCACAAATTGTCTATTCGCTACAGATTTACCTTTTTTATAAATAGTTTGGAAATCTGAATTTTTCTTTATACGATATGCTTTTTCCACATAACATCACTCGCTTATTCAATTATCCATTATATGAATGTTTATATTTCAAATGAATCTTTTTTCCTAATTAAAACGAAAAAAAAGACCACTGATGAGTCAGTGATCTTATGCTGATAAAACTTTACGGCCTTTACGACGACGACGCGCTAAAACTTTACGGCCATTTTTAGTGCTCATGCGTTTTCTGAAACCATGAACTTTACTATGTTTACGTTTATTTGGTTGATAAGTACGTTTTACCATGCAAAACACCTCCATCTGTATTCAATTATCTAATATTTCCAATTTCATACCTTGAAACTGGCTCATATACATAGATAAATTATCAAAGTATGTTGCAGCCTATAGTACTAACATACTTCATTTGAGCAATTGCTCTCTTATTGTGTCTGCTATTAAGAAATTTCTTACTTAGCTCATTATTATCTAGTCATAATTCAAGCAACTACTACAATATAACAAAATCCCTTTTATAAAGCAAGATGATTTTATGATGTATAGCATATCTTTCAATTAAATTTTCAGTTTTAAATCATTACGATTCTTGCAGCTCAAGAACTTTATATTAGTTATACATTTTTCATACATGTGTTATAAATTATTTCCCAAACGATTGTTAAGAAATAATGAAGATTATATAAAGTTATCCACTTATTCACAAAACTATTGCTTATTTCTGTGGATAAAATAGAGTTCATACACATAGTTATGCCAAATTTAAGAACATATTCACAGTCATTTGACATCTGTCTAAGTTAAAAAGTATAATTATGTGGATAAGTCGTTCAATCAATGATTTTATAAGGATTTATTTATTAAACTTTTATACATAATTACTGTGAATAAATCATAGTATTGTGATAGTTATCCACTATATGTGATTAACTTGTGGATAATTATTAACATGCTGTGATTATTTTTATCCACTAATGTTATTTATGTGTATAAGTCAAAAATTTTAAGAAAGATGGAGTTTTTATGTCAGAGAAAGAAATTTGGGACAAAGTTTTAGAACTTGCTCAAGAAAGAATTTCACATACCAGTTATCATACGTTTATTAAAGATACTCAACTCTATTCACTTAAAAATGACGAAGCCATTATTTTAACGAGCCTATCTTTTAATGCGAATTGGCTTAATCAAAAATACTCTGAAATAATGCAAGCTATTATATATGATGTCATTGGTTATGAAGTGAAACCGCTATTTATTACTGAAGATGAACTCGCCGACTATAACAATGGTGCATCTAATAAACCTCAAGAACCACAAACGTCAACATCTACAATTGAAGATAATGATGGTGGTAAAGAACAATTTAATATTCATAACACATTCGATACATTTGTTATTGGTCCAGGGAACCGCTTCCCACATGCTGCAAGTTTAGCTGTAGCTGAAGCACCAGCTGAAGCTTATAACCCATTATTCATTTATGGGGGCGTAGGTTTAGGTAAAACACACTTGATGCATGCGATTGGCCATCATGTTCTTAGTAATCAACCTAGTGCTAAAGTGATTTACACATCTAGTGAGAAATTTACTAACGAATTTATCAAATCTATTCGTGATAATGAGACTGAAGCTTTCCGTGAGAAGTATCGAAACATCGATGTATTACTTATAGATGATATTCAATTCATTCAAAATAAAGAACAGACGCAAGAAGAATTCTTCCATACATTTAATGAATTACATCAGAACAATAAGCAAATAGTTATTTCAAGTGATCGTCCACCTAAAGAAATTGCTAAATTAGAAGATCGATTACGTTCACGTTTCGAGTGGGGATTAATCGTTGACATTACACCACCTGATTACGAGACAAGAATGGCGATATTACAAAAGAAAATTGAAGAAGAAAACCTTGATATACCACCAGAAGCACTTAATTATATTGCCAATCAAATCCAGTCAAATATTCGTGAACTTGAAGGTGCACTCACTAGACTTTTAGCTTATTCCAAACTTCAAGGCAAACCGATAACTACAGAATTAGCTGCTGAAGCTCTAAAAGATATTATTCAAGCACCTAAATCCAAAAAAATTACAATTCAAGATATTCAAAAAGTCGTTGGTCAATATTATAGTGTACGTATTGAGGATTTCAGTGCTAAAAAACGTACTAAATCTATTGCTTATCCGCGTCAAATTGCCATGTATCTATCCCGTGAATTGACTGATTTCTCACTACCAAAAATTGGAGAAGAATTTGGTGGACGAGATCATACCACTGTCATTCATGCACATGAAAAGATAGCTAACGACATCAAAGCAGATCCTACTTTTAAACAAGAAATCGAAAACTTAGAAAAAGAAATTAGAAATCAGTAACGGGAAATAACAAGATAAGTCTTATACTCTAAGCAACCAGATTTAAAAAGATAAATTTCGGGAATAATTACAATGAAAATGAAGTAAATAATTTTCTCAAAATATGAGAGTTAAGAAGTGGATAAAGCAAAGGATTGTGGATAATGTTTAAAAGTAGTACACAGCATACACAGTTTATCCACATGTGCATAACTTTTCTATTTCGGACATTTATGGACTTATCCACCAATCCACAGTCCCTACTACTATTACTATGAATTTAAAACCTATATAATTATATATAAACGACTGGAAGGAGTTTAGAAATTAATGATGGAATTCACAATTAAAAGAGATTATTTTATTAATCAACTTAATGACACATTAAAAGCAATTTCACCTAGAACAACATTACCAATTTTAACTGGTATCAAAATTGATGCTAAAGATAATGAAGTGATTTTAACTGGTTCAGATTCAGAAATCTCAATTGAAATTACAATTCCTAAACAAGTTGACGGTGAGGACATCGTTGAAATCTCAGAAACAGGATCAGTAGTACTCCCTGGTCGTTTCTTCGTAGATATCATCAAAAAGTTACCTGGTAAAGATGTTAAATTATCTACAAATGAACAGTTCCAAACATTGATTACTTCAGGACATTCAGAATTTAACTTAAGTGGATTAGATCCAGATCAATATCCATTATTACCTGAAGTATCAAGAGATGACGCAATTCAATTATCAGTTAAAGTGCTTAAAAACATCATTGCTCAAACAAATTTTGCAGTGTCCACCTCAGAAACACGCCCAGTGTTAACTGGTGTGAACTGGCTTATACAAGATAATGAATTAATATGCACTGCTACTGACTCACACCGCTTGGCTGTAAGAAAGTTACAATTGGAAGATACTTCTGAAAATAAAAATGTCATCATTCCAGGTAAAGCTTTATCAGAATTAAATAAAATTATGAGTGATAGTGACGAAGATATTGATATCTTCTTTGCATCAAACCAAGTTCTATTTAGAGTAGGAAACGTTAACTTTATCTCTCGTTTACTTGAAGGTCATTATCCAGATACAACGCGTTTATTCCCAGAAAACTATGAAATTAAGTTAGGCATCAATAACGGTGATTTCTATCATGCTATCGATCGTGCATCTCTTTTAGCACGTGAAGGTGGAAATAATGTTATTAAATTGAGCACTGGAAATGAGTTAGTAGAATTATCATCAACATCACCAGAAATTGGTACAGTAAAAGAAGAAGTAACTGCAAATGATGTTGAAGGTGGAAACTTAAAAATTTCATTCAACTCTAAATACATGATGGATGCTCTAAAAGCCATCGATAATGATGAAGTTGAAGTAGAATTCTTTGGAACAATGAAACCATTTATTTTGAAACCGAAAGATGACGATTCAGTAACTCAATTGATTTTACCAATTAGAACTTATTAGTTAGACTTTAAGAATTAAAACATAAAAATTTAATAATGCTATAATGAGTTTAGAGATTGTCACTTAGACAATCTCTTTTTAGTTACTTTAAATTCATTTTAAAGATAATGAGAGGCATTTTAAGAAACATCAGTAAATTTTTAAGGGTAAACCTCCTATTTGTTAAAATTAAGTAAAATACCCCTTTAAATTTAAATTATAGAAGCATACACAATTAAAATATGATGTCTCTTAAAACTAAAAAAATTTACCAAGTAGATTGCAGATTTTGAAAAATAAAAATATATATCAAAGTAAACGATTTCATTCTTTATTTTAAATGAAATCTAAGGCAAAAAAAGGTATAATATATTAATGACACATAAAGAAATGGAGTGATAATTTTGGTTCAAGAAGTTGTTGTAGAAGGAAACATAACTTTAGGTCAATTTCTTAAAACTGAAGGCATTATTGAATCTGGTGGACAAGCTAAATGGTTCCTTCAAGATTTCGAAGTTTTAATAAACGGCCAACGTGAGACACGTCGCGGGAAGAAATTAGAACATAACGACCGAATTGATATCACAGAATTACCTGAAGATACTGGTTCTTTTCTAATCATCCATCAAGGTGAACAATGAAACTTAATACACTCCAATTAGAGAATTATCGTAACTATGAAGAGGTTACATTAGATTGTCATCCTGAAGTGAATATCCTCATAGGAGAAAACGCGCAAGGAAAGACAAATTTACTTGAATCAATTTATACGCTAGCGCTAGCTAAAAGTCATCGTACTTCGAATGATAAGGAACTCATACGTTTTAAGGCTGACTATGCTAAAATAGAAGGTGAGCTGAGTTATAGACATGGCACAATGCCACTTACAATGTTTATAACTAAAAAAGGTAAACAAGTTAAAGTCAATCACCTTGAACAAAGTAAACTGACTCAATATGTGGGACACTTGAATGTCGTTTTATTTGCTCCGGAAGATTTGAATATTGTTAAAGGTTCACCACAGATACGACGACGTTTCATAGACATGGAGTTAGGACAAATTTCAGCCGTTTACTTAAATGATTTAGCTCAATACCAACGTATTCTTAAGCAAAAGAATAACTATTTGAAGCAATTACAAATTGGGCAGAAGACAGATACGACAATGTTAGAAGTGTTAAATCAACAATTTGCTCAATATGCTTTAAAGGTAACGTTACGTCGTGAGCATTTTATAAAAGAACTGGAAGAACTTGCGCAACCGATTCATTCAGGGATTACGAATGAGCGTGAGAAGTTAGGACTTAAATATTTACCAAGTTTAAAGTTAAGTGATTATGAAAAGGAAGAGTCAGAATTGCTCGAGGAGGTCATCGAATTATTAAACGATAACCTTCAAAGAGAGAAAGAAAGAGGTGTGTGTCTTTATGGACCACATCGAGATGATTTAGGATTCAATGTTAATGGCATGGATGCACAAACATATGGATCACAAGGACAACAAAGAACTACAGCATTGTCGATCAAATTGGCAGAGATTGAATTAATGAACATTGAAGTTGGAGAGTATCCAATATTATTACTGGACGATGTACTCAGTGAACTTGATGATTCACGTCAAACGCATCTTCTAAGTACAATCCAACATAAAGTACAGACATTTGTGACTACAACCTCTGTTGACGGTATAGACCATGAAATTATGAATAATGCAAAGTTATACCGTATAAGTCAAGGCGAATTACTAAAGTAATAAGAAAGTGATGGTGAATACATTGTCAGATGTAAACAACACAGATAATTATGGTGCTAGACAGATACAAGTATTAGAAGGTCTTGAAGCGGTGCGTAAAAGACCAGGTATGTATATTGGTTCAACTTCTGAAAGAGGCTTGCACCATTTAGTATGGGAAATTGTTGATAATAGTATTGACGAAGCATTAGCAGGTTATGCTAATCAAATAGAAGTCGTAATTGAGAAAGACAATTGGATAAAAGTTACTGACAATGGCCGTGGAATTCCAGTTGATATTCAGGAGAAAATGGGACGTCCTGCTGTCGAAGTTATCTTAACGGTATTACATGCTGGAGGTAAATTCGGCGGTGGAGGATATAAAGTATCAGGTGGGCTTCATGGTGTTGGTTCATCAGTAGTTAACGCGCTTTCCCAAGACTTAGAAGTATATGTGTACAGAAATGATACTATTTACCACCAAGCGTATAAAAAAGGTGTACCTCAATTTGACTTAAAAGAAATCGGTGAAACAGATCAAACAGGTACGGCAATTCGTTTTAAAGCTGATGGCGAAATTTTTACAGAGACAACTGTTTATAATTATGAAACATTACAACAACGTATACGCGAACTTGCTTTCTTAAACAAAGGTATCCAAATTACGTTAAGAGATGAGCGTGAAGAGGAAGGCCGTGAGGATTCATATCACTATGAAGGCGGTATTAAATCTTACGTAGAATTATTAAATGAAAATAAAGAACCACTTCATGAAGAACCTATCTACATACATCAAACAAAAGATGATATTGAGGTTGAAATCGCTCTTCAATATAACAGTGGATATGCGACTAACTTATTAACATATGCCAATAACATTCATACGTACGAAGGTGGTACGCACGAAGATGGCTTCAAACGTGCGTTAACACGTATTCTTAATAGTTACGGTATTCAAAGTAAGATTATTAAAGAAGACAAAGATAAACTTTCAGGTGAGGATACACGTGAAGGTCTAACAGCTATTATTTCAATTAAACACGGCGATCCTCAATTCGAAGGACAAACTAAAACAAAATTAGGTAACTCTGAAGTACGTCAAGTAGTGGATAAGTTATTCGCTGAATACTTCGAGCGTTTCTTATTCGAGCATCCTGCCGTAGGTCGAATTATCGTTGAAAAAGGTATCATGGCGTCTAGAGCACGAGTAGCAGCTAAAAAAGCACGTGAGGTTACACGTCGTAAATCAGCATTAGATGTATCAAGTTTACCTGGTAAATTAGCAGATTGTTCTAGTAAAAATCCTGAAGAGAGTGAGATTTTCTTAGTAGAGGGTGACTCTGCCGGGGGGTCTACAAAATCAGGTCGTGATTCAAGAACTCAAGCGATTTTACCGTTAAGAGGTAAAATTCTGAACGTGGAAAAAGCACGTTTAGATCGTATCCTAAATAACAATGAAATTCGCCAAATGATTACTGCTTTTGGTACAGGTATTGGTGGAGAATTTGATATTTCAAAAGCACGCTATCATAAAATCGTAATCATGACTGATGCGGACGTTGATGGTGCGCATATTAGAACGCTATTACTCACATTCTTCTATCGCTTTATGAGACCGTTAATTGAAGCGGGTTATGTTTACATTGCACAGCCACCTTTATACAAATTAACGCAAGGTAAACAAAAGTATTATGTATTTAACGATAGAGAGTTAGACAAGCTTAAAGCTGAATTAAACCCTACTCCTAAATGGTCAATCTCTCGTTACAAAGGTCTTGGTGAGATGAATGCAGACCAATTATGGGAAACGACTATGAATCCAGAACATCGTTCAATGTTACAAGTAAGACTTGAAGATGCAATTGATGCAGACCAAACATTTGAAATGTTAATGGGTGATGTTGTTGAAAATCGTAGACAATTTATAGAAGATAATGCAGTTTACGCCAACTTAGATTTCTAAGCATTATGAATTGAACTTTTGAAGGAGGATATCTTGATGGCTGAATTACCTCAATCAAGAATTAATGAACGAAATATAACCAGTGAAATGCGTGAATCATTCTTAGACTATGCCATGAGTGTTATCGTGTCACGTGCATTACCTGATGTTAGAGATGGTTTAAAGCCAGTGCACCGTCGTATATTATATGGTCTGAATGAACAAGGTATGACACCAGATAAACCGTATAAGAAATCTGCACGTATTGTTGGGGACGTTATGGGTAAATATCACCCTCATGGTGACTCTTCAATTTACGAAGCCATGGTAAGAATGGCACAAGACTTCAGTTACCGTTATCCTCTAGTAGATGGTCAAGGTAACTTTGGTTCAATGGATGGTGATGGCGCAGCAGCAATGCGTTATACCGAAGCACGTATGACTAAGATTACGTTAGAACTTTTACGTGATATCAACAAAGATACAATTGATTTTATCGACAACTATGATGGTAATGAAAGAGAGCCGTCAGTCTTACCTGCACGCTTCCCAAATCTTTTAGTTAACGGTGCTGCAGGGATTGCCGTAGGTATGGCTACTAATATTCCTCCTCACAATTTAACAGAAGTCATTGATGGTGTATTAAGTTTAAGTAAGAATCCTGATATCACGATCAATGAATTGATGGAAGATATTCAAGGTCCTGACTTTCCGACTGCAGGTCTTATTTTAGGAAAAAGTGGTATCCGCCGTGCATATGAAACAGGTCGTGGTTCTATCCAAATGCGTTCACGTGCAGAGATTGAAGAACGCGGTGGTGGACGTCAACGTATCGTAGTAACTGAAATACCATTCCAAGTTAATAAAGCACGTATGATTGAGAAAATTGCTGAACTTGTTAGAGATAAAAAAATCGATGGTATTACCGACTTACGAGATGAAACAAGTTTACGTACAGGTGTTAGAATCGTTATTGACGTACGTAAAGATGCGAATGCAAGCGTTATTCTTAACAACTTATACAAACAAACACCGTTACAAACATCATTCGGTGTAAATATGATTGCCTTAGTCAATGGCAGA
This sequence comes from Staphylococcus sp. FSL K6-0223, assembly GCF_038008285.1. NCBI lineage: Bacteria > Bacillati > Bacillota > Bacilli > Caryophanales > Staphylococcaceae > Staphylococcus > Staphylococcus sp. FSL K6-0223. The sequence goes on along the minus strand of NZ_JBBOYX010000004.1, from coordinate 276,725 downwards.
CCTAAGTTAATTAACTTAAAAGAAGCATTAATTCACTACTTAGAGCATCAAAAAACAGTTGTAAGACGACGCACTGAGTACAATTTAAGAAAAGCTAAAGACCGTGCGCATATTCTAGAAGGTTTAAGAATAGCTCTAGATCATATTGATGAAATTATCACGACAATTCGTGAATCAGAAACAGATAAAATCGCGATGGAAAGCTTACAAGAACGCTTTAAGCTATCCGAACGTCAAGCACAAGCTATCTTGGATATGCGTTTAAGACGTTTAACAGGTTTAGAACGCGATAAGATTGAATCTGAATATAATGAATTACTTGAATACATTAAAGAATTAGAAGAAATTCTAGCTGATGAAGAAGTATTATTACAATTGGTTCGTGATGAACTCTCTGAAATCAAAGAACGATTTGGAGATGAACGTCGTACTGAAATTCAATTAGGTGGATTAGACGATATTGAAGATGAAGATTTAATCCCAGAAGAACAAATTGTAATTACTTTAAGTCATAATAATTACATTAAACGATTACCTGTTTCTACATATCGTTCACAAAACCGTGGCGGACGTGGTGTACAAGGTATGAACACACTTGAAGAAGATTTCGTGAGTCAGTTAGTTACTTTAAGTACACACGATAACGTGCTCTTCTTCACGAATAAAGGTCGTGTATATAAACTCAAAGGTTATGAAGTTCCTGAGTTATCTCGTCAATCTAAAGGTATCCCAGTCGTGAACGCGATAGAACTTGAGAATGACGAAACGATAAGTACGATGATTGCGGTTAAAGATCTTGAAAGTGAAGAACATTACCTTGTATTTGCTACAAAACGAGGTATTGTTAAACGTTCAGCGTTAAGCAATTTCTCACGTATTAATAAGAACGGTAAAATCGCAATAGGCTTCAAAGAAGACGATGAACTGATAGCCGTACGCTTAACAACTGGTAATGAAGATATACTTATCGGTACATCGCACGCATCACTTATTCGCTTCCCTGAATCTGCCTTACGTCCTTTAGGTCGTACAGCAGCAGGTGTGAAAGGTATCACACTACGTGAGGGCGACGTGGTTGTAGGTTTAGACGTGGCTCACGCAGAAAGTGAAGATGAAGTTCTAGTTGTTACTGAAAATGGATACGGTAAACGTACGCCAGTAGATGAATACCGATTATCTAATCGTGGTGGTAAAGGTATTAAAACAGCAACAATTACTGAACGTAACGGTAATATCGTTTGTATCACAACAGTTACTGGTGAAGAAGACTTAATGGTTGTTACCAATGCAGGTGTAATCATTCGCTTAGATGTGGAAGATATCTCTCAAAATGGTCGTGCTGCACAAGGTGTACGTCTAATGAGATTAGGCGAAGGCCAATTTGTTTCAACAGTAGCTAAAGTTAAAGAGGAAGAAGATAATCAAGCAGACTCAGATGATACTGATGCTAGCGAGACAGCAACTGAAGAAGTTATTGATGACCAAACACCTGGTAATGCTATTCATACAGAAGAAGCTGAAGATGTAACTAATGACGAATCAGACGATAACGCTAATGATGATAGAATCGATGTTCGACAAGACTTTATGGATCGTGTAAATGAAGATATTGAAAGTGCTTCAGACGACGATGATGACAACGAATAATAGATATCAAAGCAGGTTCTCGCTTTATAGTGAGATCCTGTTAATTTTTAGACTACCCTGCTTGAGGGTAGTCTTTTTTATTATAAAAAAAAGCACACCAGCAATAGGTATTCACAATAAGTGAACGTCATTGAGGTGTGCATCGTAAATAGAATTTAGTATATAACGTTTCTATAACTTAACCTTCTAATTGTTTCATAACATAAGGAATTTCACTGATTAAACGAGAAGGTGGTACGACATACATAGACTCAGATAATTTCTCTCCAATATAACTATGTGTGTAAGTCGCACTTGTAACAGCATCTTTAAGACTATCAAATTGACCAACGAAGCTTGTAATCATACCAGCAAGTGTATCTCCCATACCACCAGTAGCCATTGCAGGGGTACCGATAGATAATTTGTAAGCATCATCTTTAAAGTAAATTTCAGTACCATGTTGTTTTAATACAACAGTAGCACCTAAGTTATTAACAGCTTCACGATTACGTTCATATGTTTGTTCTTCGATAGGAATCCCACTTAAACGTTCCCATTCTTTTTGATGAGGAGTGAAAATCACACGACATGTAGGAATTTGAGGTTTCAATTTACTAAATATAGTAATTGCATCTCCATCTACAATAAGATTTTGGTGTGGTTGAATATTTTGTAGTAAAAACGTAATCGCATTATTACCTTTAAAGTCCACACCTAATCCAGGCCCGATTAAGATACTATCGGTAGCTTCGATCATTTTAGTTAGCATCTTCGTATCATTGATATCAATTACCATTGCTTCTGGGCAACGTGAATGTAATGCTGCATGATTATTAGGATGTGTTGCGACTGTAATTAATCCACTACCACTATAGACGCATGCGCGCGCAGCAAGCATAATTGCGCCACCCATATTGGCAGAACCACCAATTAATAAAATCTTACCATAATCGCCTTTATGCGTTTCATCTTTTCTTATAGGAATGTTAACTGAATCTAACGTTTCCATAATGACATAACCTCCGTTAAAAAACTCACTTCTCGCATCTCGTACACAAGACATCCGACCGTCTTAAATTTCACTTTATAAATTGTTGTGTACATCCATTTTTAAGAAATTAAAGTCCTTTAAAATTGCCCAATCTCTTTTAAATACAATAGAAAATACTATACCTGTAATACTCTTTAGTCAATAGCTATTTTAGAAATTTAATAATGAATACCTCTATCCCCACAAAATATCAAAAATACCATTTCCATCTACCTTATTAAAATAATAAATAATAATATTCCTATTTCTTTAACCTGTTAAATTATTACATTGATAATGCATTATAAAAAGTGCAAAAAGTGTTGTTAATATAAAAATGAAAACGTATACTTTCCTGTAATGGGGTTAAAATTTAAACAAAGGGGTTGTTTATATGACATTAATTTTAGATGGAGAGGCTTTGACTATTAAGGAAATTAAAACGTTTTTAAGCCAAGACTTACAAATTGATATTTCAGAGGATGCCATTGAACGAGTGACGAAAAGTCGCCAAGTCGTTGAACGTATCATACAGAATAAAGAAACAATCTATGGTATCACAACTGGCTTCGGTCTATTTAGTGATGTTTTAATCGATCCAGGTCAATATAACGAATTACAAGTCAATCTCATTCGTTCACATGCATGTGGTATCGGGAAACCATTTTCAGAAGAAGTGGCATTAGTCATGATGGTGTTGCGCTTAAATACATTATTGAAGGGGCATTCAGGTGCGACACTTGAGTTAGTTGAACAACTAAAATTCTTCATTAACGAACGTATTATTCCAGTGATTCCGCAACAAGGTTCATTAGGGGCATCAGGGGATTTAGCACCTTTATCACATCTTGCACTTGCACTCATTGGTGAGGGTGACGTTTATTATAACAATGAACAAGTTGACAGTCGCTACGTCCTTAATGAGTTAGGTCGTGAACCGTTAAAACTACAAGCTAAAGAAGGCTTGGCACTTATCAATGGGACACAAGCAATGACAGCTCAAGGTGTGATTAATTTCATTGAAGCGGAGGATTTAGGTTATCAAGTGGAATGGATTGCTTCACTCACGCATCAAGCTTTAAATGGTATTACAGATGCGTATAATCATAACGTGCACAAAGTCCGGAATATTAAAGAACAAGTAGATGTGGCAGCACGCATGCTTAACTGGCTTGAAGATTCACAGCTTACGACACGTCAAGCTGAATTACGAGTGCAGGACGCTTATAGTTTACGTTGTATTCCTCAAATCCATGGCGCAAGTTTCCAAGTGTTCAATTATGTAAGAGAAAAATTAGAATTTGAGATGAATGCAGCTAACGATAATCCTCTTATTTTCGATGAGGATGATGAAACATTAGTGATTTCAGGTGGTAACTTCCACGGTCAACCAGTCGCACTTGCATTAGACCATCTGAAATTAGGTGTGAGTGAATTAGCCAACGTTGCAGAGCGACGTCTAGAACGTTTGATTAATCCTCAATTAAATGGAGATTTACCTGCATTTTTAAGTCCTGAGCCAGGGTTACAAAGTGGCGCTATGATTATGCAATATGCTGCTGCAAGCCTTGTCTCTGAAAATAAAACCCTCGCACATCCAGCGAGTGTAGATTCAATTCCATCTTCAGCAAACCAAGAAGATCATGTATCAATGGGCACAATTGCTTCAAGACATGGTTACCAAATGATTGAGAATACACGTCGTGTGATTGCGATTGAATGTGTCATCGCATTGCAAGCTGTGGAATTAAAAGGTGTAGATAAATTATCTCCTAAAACACGTGAGAAATATGAAGAATATCGTAAAATCGTGCCTTCAATCAATCAAGATCGACAATTCCACAAAGATATCGAAGCGGTAGCGCAGTATCTAAAAGATGATGCTTATCACAGAGCATAAATACGAGGTAGTTTACACACATTTACATTTACTTGAAAAGTTCAAAAGACTTTGCTATATTAAAAATAACTTAATAAAACATTGTTCGTAGGCTAAGTAGCATTAACCGGACGATTTCAGAGAACTTGTGGTTAGTGAGAACAAGTAATCGACTTTGGTGTGAATCTACCTACTTTATGAGAGCAATCGGTAATAACCGTTATTTTAGTTAAGTGCAGTTTAGAATAAGTGATTCAACGTTTATTTTAAATTGTTAAATAGGGTGGCAACGCGTAGACCACGTCCCTTGTCTGGGATGTGGTCTTTTTTTATGATTTTATACATACGTGCCCCCAATAAATCTATATTTTATTTGGGAAAGGATGAAGGTTACATGTTAGATATTCGTTTATTTAGAAATGAACCAGAAAAAGTTAAGAGCAAAATTGAATTAAGAGGAGACGATCCTAAGGTCGTTGACGAAGTTTTAGAATTAGATGAACAACGACGTCAATTAATCAGTAAAACTGAAGAAATGAAAGCAAGACGTAATAAAGTCAGTGAAGAAATCGCTCAGAAGAAACGTAATAAAGAAGATGCTGATGACGTTATTGCAGAAATGCGTAACTTAGGTGATGAAATTAAAGAAAACGATGCTAAATTAAATGAAGTTGATAATAAAGTGAGAGACATTTTAATCCGTATTCCAAATTTAATTAACGACGATGTACCTCAAGGGGATTCAGATGAAGAAAACGTTGAATTGAAAAAATGGGGTACACCACGTGAATTCGATTTCGAACCAAAAGCACACTGGGATTTAGTTGAAGAATTAAAAATGGCAGACTTCGAACGTGCTGCTAAAGTATCTGGTGCGCGTTTCGTTTACTTAACTAAAGATGGAGCATTATTAGAACGTGCATTAATGAACTACATGATTACGAAACATACAACTCAACATGGTTACACAGAAATGATGACACCTCAATTAGTGAATGCAGATACTATGTTTGGTACAGGTCAACTTCCTAAATTCGAAGAAGATTTATTTAAAGTCGAAAAAGAAGGCCTATACACAATTCCAACAGCAGAAGTACCTTTAACAAACTTCTACAGAGATGAAATCATTCAACCAGGAGTGTTACCTGAAAAATTTACTGGGCAAACGGCATGTTTCCGTAGTGAAGCGGGTTCAGCTGGTAGAGATACAAGAGGATTAATTCGTTTACACCAATTCGATAAAGTTGAAATGGTTCGTATCGAAAAACCTGAAGATTCTTGGGATGCTTTAGAAGATATGACTAAAAATGCTGAATCAATTTTAGAAGAATTAGGATTACCATATCGTCGAGTTATCTTATGTACAGGCGACATTGGCTTCAGCGCTAGTAAAACATATGACCTAGAAGTATGGTTACCAAGTTACAATGACTATAAAGAAATTAGTTCTTGCTCAAACTGTACTGATTTCCAAGCACGTCGTGCTAACATTCGCTTTAAACGTGATAACTCAGCTAAACCAGAATTAGCTCATACATTAAATGGTAGTGGTTTAGCCGTAGGTCGTACATTTGCAGCTATCGTTGAAAATTATCAAAATGAAGACGGTACAATCACAATTCCTGAAGCATTAGTTCCATTCATGGGTGGAAAAACTAAAATTTCTAAACCTACAAAATAATAACTTAAAAATAGGCTGAATAATTACTACAATACAACGATGAATGACTCAATTAATTATTTGAACTGTCGACATGATCTTAACGATTTTGTCGACAGTTTTTTTTGTTGAACAGGGTAGGGGAAGAGAAATAATTCAACTTCAAATCTTCAAAAATGAGAGGGATGTCTAAAAGAAGAAACAAAATTCTGAAATTTTATAATCGTTGTATTTACAACGATTTGACTATGAGGTTTGTCTTACGTCACACAAACCGAAGTCTAAAAATATTGAACAACTTTTCCAAATATAATAGACTTATTTTACTATTTTAGAAAGTGGAATGGAGGCTGATCAAATGACCCATCTTTCATTTAAGCAAGGGGTAAAAGAATGTATTCCTACTTTATTTGGATATGCAGGAGTAGGTTTATCATTTGGTATCGTAGCAGCCTCTCAAAACTTTAGTATCTTAGAAATTATTTTATTATGTCTCATTATTTACGCCGGTGCCGCACAATTTATTGTTTGCGCTTTAGCGATTACAGGTACTCCAATATCTGCTATCGTTCTAACCACACTTATCGTTAACTCACGTATGTTTCTATTAAGTATGACTTTGGCGCCTAATTATAAACAATATGGATTATGGAATAGGGTAGGTCTCGGTACATTATTAACCGATGAAACCTTCGGAGTTGCTATTACGCCATATATTAAAGGTGAAAAGATTAATGATCGTTGGCTTCATGGTCTTAATATCACAGCATATCTTTTTTGGACTATTTCGTGTGTGGCCGGCGCCCTTTTCGGCAAATATATTTCTAATCCTAATGCACTTGGATTAGACTATGCGATTACTGCAATGTTCATTTTCTTAGGTATATCTCAATTTGAGTCAGTGAAGAAATCAAGATTTCGTATATATATAATTTTAATTATCTGTGTAATCACAATGATGCTTCTTTTAAGTTTAGTGATGCCTTCATATGTAGCAATATTAATAGCCGCAACATTCGCTGCAGCCTTAGGGGTGGTGATGGATAAATGACAACAGATTTACACACACTGATACTTATTATTTTATGTGGAATTGTAACGTTACTCATTCGAATTATTCCCTTTATGATGATATCTAGAGTTCATTTACCTGAAATTGTCGTTAAATGGCTTTCATTTATTCCTATCACATTATTTACCGCACTTGTCATTGATGGCGTCATACAACAACACGATAACGCCTTTGGATATACGCTCAATTTGTCATATATTATTGCGACTATACCAACAGTACTCCTTGCCATTTTCACACGTAGCCTTACTATCACAATAATTGGAGGTATTATTACTATCGCTTGTTTACGTTTAATTTTTTAACTCCTGAAAATGACAGCAAAGTATTGAAGTCATAAACCATTTTAGTTAAAATTATATTAATTAGAAAATTCAGACTATTTAAGATTGAAACTTATTCAACATCAATATACAAATTAATTCATCAAATCTTATTTCGAGAAGCTGAGGGAATTGGCCCGACGATGCTTCAGCAACCGACTAATGATAGCACGGTGCTACAACCAACGAGAATCTCGAATGATAAGTACTGACCAGCTTCCTACTTTTTCATTTGAGTAGGAAGCTTTTTTGTAAGAGGAGGTAGCGTTAACGATGACGAATTACAGAGTAGATACGTTAGAATTAGGGACATTTACAACTGAATCAGGAGAAACCATTAATAATTTAAAATTACGCTATGAACACGTTGGATATAAAGGTCAACCATTAGTTGTTGTTTGTCACGCATTAACAGGTAATCACTTAACTTATGGAACAGACGAGAAACATGGATGGTGGCGTGAAATTATAGATGGTGGTTATATTCCACGTCATGATTATCAATTTCTAACTTTCAACGTTATTGGTAGTCCCTTTGGTTCAAGTTCAAAACTTAATGACCCTAATTTTCCACAACATCTTACATTAAGAGATATTGTTAAGGCGATTGAAAAAGGAATCAAAGCACTTGGCTTCAAGAAGGTAAACATCCTAATTGGAGCAAGTCTAGGTGGTATGCAAGCAATGGAATTGCTGTATAATAATCAATTTCAAATCGACAAAGCCATTATTCTCGCAGCAACTGGTAAAACGTCATCGTACAGTCGTGCTTTCAACGAGATCGCCCGACAAGCAATTCATCTTGGTGGGAAGGAAGGCTTAAGTATCGCTCGACAACTAGGCTTCTTAACATACCGTTCCTCTAAAAGTTATGACCAACGTTTTACGCCAGATGAAGTTGTAACATATCAACAGTATCAAGGTAATAAATTTAAGAAAAACTTTGACTTACAATGTTATTTAACACTGCTCGACGTCTTAGATAGTCACAATATTGATAGAGGACGAGATGATGTTGATGAAGTCTATCAATCTTTAGATACAAAGGTTCTAACGATGGGGTTTATAGATGATTTACTTTATCCAGATGATCAAGTAAGAGCAGTCGGAGAGAGATTTAAATATCATCGCCATTTCTTTGTGCCAGATAATGTAGGACATGACGGCTTCCTTCTAAACTTTAACGATTGGGCTCCAAACCTCTACCATTTCTTGAACTTAAAACAATTTAAAAGGAAATAAACACAGCTATTTTAGACATACTAAACTTTGGCTAAGCAAAGTAAGTATGTCTTTAGCATAAATGCTACTAATTAATGACGAAGTCACTGGTGTTTTAAAGGATTACAATCGCTGATGCGATTGCATAATAGGTGCTAACATTTGATACTCCAAACTTTTAAAGGATTACAATCGTTAATCACGATTGCATAAGTGCTACTAATTAATGACGAAGTCATTATTGTTTTAGAGGATTACAATCGCTAATGCGATTGCATAATAGGTGCTAACATTTGATACTCATCAAATGAAGCACCTATAATTGTTAATTTTGGGCAAAGAGGTTAAAATAGAAGTTATAGTCAAAAAGTATGGGAGTGGCGTGTGTGTTTTCAAAAATACAACCTAAAGCAACTATTATTGCAACTATTTCATTACTGATAGTCGCTTTAGTAACACATGTATTACCTATTCTCGGCTTAATTTTATGTTTATTTGCAACGATTCCTGGCATCGTGCTATGGAACCGCTCTGTACAATCATTTGGAATTAGCGCTTTAGTAACAGTGATTCTAACAACGTTATTAGGTAATACATTTGTCTTAAGTATGATGGTACTTATCTTAATTTTAAGTTTTATCATCGGTCAATTACTTAAGGAAAGAACTTCAAAAGAAAGAATTCTTTATGTTTCAACGGCTTCATTAAGTTTAATAACATTGATTGGATTCATGTTATTACAAACATTCGAAAAAATTCCAAAAGCAGCCGTATTAATTAAGCCATTTAAAGATGCGATGCATGATGCCATCTTAACAAGTGGATTAGATTCTAACTATAGACAGATTCTTGAGGAAGGTTTCCGACAATCAACGGTCCAACTCCCTAGTTATCTTATTATAGTCATTTTCCTTTTAATCTTAATTAATCTGATTATTACATTTCCTATCTTACGTAAGTTTAAGGTCGCAACTCCGATCTTTAAGCCATTATTCGCATGGCAAATGAATCGTGTACTATTATGGATTTATCTTATAGTTCTTATTTGTGTAATGTTTGCGAACCAACCAAGTATATTCCAAAGTATCGTCTTGAACTTTGAGGTTGTGTTATCATTAGTGATGTATATCCAAGGTTTAAGCGTTATACATTTCTTCGGTAAAGCTAAGAGATGGCCGAATGCTGTAACGATTTTATTAATGGTAGTGGGGACACTACTTACACCGATGACACATATCGTTGGTTTACTTGGAGTTATTGATTTATGTATTAATTTAAAACGAATTATTAAAAAATGATTATTAACTAAGTGATTAGAGGTGGAAGAATGAACCGTCAATCCACTAAAAAAGCATTGCTCATACCTTTTATACTAATGGTACTTACAGCCATTGCATTAGTCATCGTATGGTTTATTTTCAACCAAATCGTCGCTGGCATTGCTGCAGCAATCCTCGTCGTGATGATTATCATTAGTGGCGTGTTATTGAGACAAGCTTTTCTTAAAATGGATAATTATGTGGATGATTTAAGTGGTCACATCTCGGCAAGTAGCAATAAAGCAATCAAACATTTGCCGATTGGGATGATTGTGTTAGATGAAGATAACCACATTGAATGGATGAACCAATTCATGACAGAACACGTTGAAACCAATGTGATTTCTGAAAATGTAAACGAAGTCTTTCCTAACATATTGAAACAATTAGAAAAAGTACAAGAAGTAGAAATTGAACATAACAATTATCATTACCATGTGCGATATTCAGAGAATGAACATTGTTTATATTTCTTTGATATCACAGAAAGCGTACATACCAATGAGTTGTATGAAGATTCAAAGCCAATTATCGCAACGTTGTTCTTAGACAACTATGACGAGATTACGCAGAATATGAACGATACACAACGTTCAGAAATCAACTCAATGGTTACACGTGTCATTAGCAGATGGGCACAAGAATACAATATTTATTTCAAACGTTATAATTCTGATCAATTCGTTGCATATCTTAACCAAAAGATATTAGCAGAACTTGAAGATTCAAACTTTGAAATTTTAAGTCAGTTGAGAGAGAAAAGTGTTGGTTACCGTGCACAACTCACTTTAAGTATCGGTGTCGGTGAAGGTACAGAGAACCTTATTGACCTAGGGGATTTATCACAATCTGGTTTAGACTTAGCACTCGGTCGAGGAGGCGACCAAGTTGCCATTAAAAATATGAATGGTAACGTTCGCTTCTACGGTGGTAAGACTGACCCTATGGAGAAACGTACGCGTGTACGTGCCCGAGTAATTTCTCACGCACTTAAAGACATCTTAACTGAAGGCGACAAGGTAATTATTATGGGACATAAACGCCCTGATTTAGATGCAATTGGTGCAGCAATTGGTGTCTCACGTTTTGCATTAATGAATAATTTAGAAGCCTTTGTCGTTCTCAATGATTCAGATATTGATCCGACTTTACGTCGTGTCATGGACGAAATTGATAAGAAACCAGAATTGAAAGAACGCTTTGTCACATCAGATGAAGCTTGGGATATGATGACGTCTAAGACGACAGTCGTTGTCGTGGATACGCACAAGCCTGAAATGGTCTTAGATGAAAATGTCTTAAATAAAGCAAACCGTAAAGTCGTTATTGACCACCACAGACGTGGCGAAAGCTTTATTTCAAACCCACTATTGGTATATATGGAACCATATGCAAGTTCAACTGCAGAGCTTGTTACTGAATTATTAGAATATCAACCAACTGAACAAAGATTGACACGTTTAGAATCAACAGTCATGTATGCAGGTATTATAGTAGATACGAGAAACTTCACACTAAGAACAGGTTCAAGAACATTTGATGCTGCAAGTTATTTACGTGCACATGGTGCGGATACAATCTTAACGCAACACTTCTTAAAAGATGATGTAGATACTTACATTAATCGTTCAGAACTCATTAGAACGGTTCAATTACAAGACCATGGCGTAGCAATCGCTCATGGTTCAAATGATAAAATCTACCATCCTGTTACGGTTGCACAAGCAGCCGACGAGTTGTTAAGTTTAGAAGGTATCGAGGCATCTTATGTTGTGGCTAAACGTGAAGATAACCTCATTGGTATCTCTGCACGTTCACTAGGTTCTATCAACGTTCAATTAACGATGGAAGCATTAGGTGGTGGTGGACACCTTACAAATGCAGCCACACAAATTAAAGGTGTCACTATAGAAGAGGCTATAGAACAATTACAGCAAGCAATTACAGAACAAATGAGTAGGAGTGAAGACGCATGAAAGTAATTTTCAAACAAGATGTTAAAGGTAAAGGTAAAAAAGGCGAAGTAAAAGACGTACCAGTAGGTTACGCAAACAACTTCTTACTTAAAAACAACTATGCTGTAGAAGCAACTCCTGGTAACTTAAAACAATTAGAACAACAAAATAAACGTGCTGAAGCAGACAGACAACAAGAAATCGATGATGCGAAAGCACTTAAAGAAAAATTAGAAAACATCGAAGTTGAAGTATCAGCTAAAACAGGTGAAGGCGGTAAATTGTTTGGTTCAATCAGTACTAAACAAATTGCCGAAGCATTAAATAAACAACATGATATTAAAATTGATAAACGCAAAATGGACTTACCACATGGTATCCACGCGTTAGGTTATACAAATGTGCCAGTTAAATTAGATAAAGAAGTAGAAGGTACAATTAGAGTACACACAGTAGAACAGTAATTTCGAAAATAACAAAGATGGATTGAAATAAGAGGTGTAAAGCAAACAATGGATGGAATGTATGAGCAAAATCAAATGCCGCATAGCAATGAAGCTGAACAATCTGTCTTAGGTGCCATTATTATAGATCCAGAATTGATTAATACAACTCAGGAAGTCCTCCTTCCTGAGTCGTTTTATAGAGGCGCCCATCAACATATCTTCCGAGCAATGATGCATCTTAATGAAGATAACAAAGAAATCGACGTTGTCACACTTATGGATCAACTATCTAGTGATGGAAGCTTAAGTGAAGCGGGTGGCCCTCAATATCTCGCAGAGCTATCGACTAACGTTCCAACAACGCGAAACGTTCAATATTATACAGATATCGTCTTTAAACACGCGTTAAAACGTAAGTTAATTCAAACGGCAGATAGTATTGCAAATGATGGCTATAATGATGAATTAGAACTAGATACAATCCTAAGTGATGCCGAAAGACGTATCCTTGAACTTTCTTCTACAAGAGAAAGTGACGGGTTTAAAGATATTAGAGATGTCTTAGGACAAGTGTATGAGACTGCCGAAGAACTCGACCAAAATAGTGGTCAAACGCCTGGTATTCCAACAGGTTATAGAGATCTCGACCAAATGACTGCTGGGTTTAACCGTAATGATTTAATCATCTTAGCGGCCCGTCCTTCCGTAGGTAAGACTGCCTTCGCTCTTAATATCGCTCAAAAAGTTGCGACACATGAAGATATGTTTACAGTAGGCATATTCTCGCTTGAGATGGGTGCAGACCAGTTAGCAACGCGTATGATTTGTAGTTCAGGTAACGTAGATTCAAACCGCTTAAGAACTGGTACGATGACAGAAGAAGACTGGAGTCGTTTTACGATTGCAGTTGGTAAATTATCAAAAACTAAGATTTTTATCGATGATACACCAGGTATTCGTATTAATGACTTACGATCTAAATGTCGCCGTCTTAAACAAGAACACGGCTTAGATATGATAGTGATTGACTATCTACAATTAATTCAAGGTAGCGGTTCTCGATTCTCAGACAACCGTCAACAAGAAGTATCAGAAATCTCACGTACACTTAAAGCCATTGCACGTGAACTAGAATGCCCAGTTATCGCACTGAGTCAGCTTTCACGTGGTGTTGAACAACGTCAGGATAAACGTCCAATGATGAGTGATATTCGTGAATCTGGTTCTATCGAGCAAGACGCTGATATCGTTGCTTTCTTATACCGTGATGATTACTACAATCGTGGCGAAGATGAAGATGATGACGATGATGCAGGCTTTGAGCCACAAACGAATGATGATAACGGTGAAATTGAAATCATAATTGCTAAACAACGTAACGGCCCAACAGGAACTGTGAAACTTCATTTCATGAAACAATATAATAAATTTACAGACATTGATTATGCTCATGCAGAAATGACATAAAATTTATTTTTTCCGTACAATAAACTTATTTTTATTTTTATTGTACGGTTTTTATTTTGTTTTCATTCTTTGCAATCACTTGAAGTATGTATATCATTTTCCGGAAAATGAACTCAAAAGAACTGATACCACAACGATGAAACTGTATAAAAAGCAAAAACAAGATGAATCAATTGCAAACAACCTAAACAAATTTAATGTTCGATTTTTATTTGCAATCTTATAGGCATATTGGTAGAATATCTAATGGTTAAACGAGAAAAACTTGGAGGTGCTCTTATGTCATCAATCGTAGTAGTTGGGACACAATGGGGAGACGAAGGTAAAGGTAAAATCACAGATTTCTTAGCAGAACAAGCAGATGTTATCGCTAGATTCTCAGGTGGTAATAATGCAGGACACACAATTCAATTTGGTGGAGAAACATACAAATTACATTTGGTACCATCAGGTATCTTTTATAAAGATAAATTAGCAGTTATCGGTAACGGTGTAGTTGTAGATCCAGTAGCATTATTGAAAGAATTAGACGGTTTAAATGAACGTGGTATTTCAACTAACAACTTACGTATCTCTAACCGTGCACAAGTCATCTTACCTTATCACCTAGCTCAAGACGAATATGAAGAACGTCGTCGTGGAGATAATAAAATCGGTACAACTAAAAAAGGTATCGGCCCAGCTTACGTAGATAAAGCACAACGTATTGGTATTCGAGTAGCAGACTTATTAGAGAAAGAAACATTCGAACGTCGTCTTAAAGAAAACATTGAATATAAAAATGCTTATTTCAAAGGAATGTTCAACGAAACATGCCCTACGTTTGATGAAATCTTTGACGAGTACTATGCAGCAGGTCAACGCTTAAAAGAATATGTCACTGACACAGCTAAAATCTTAGATGATGCTAATGTTGCAGACGACAAAGTATTATTCGAAGGTGCCCAAGGCGTCATGTTAGACATCGATCACGGTACTTACCCATTCGTTACGTCAAGTAACCCAGTTGCCGGTAACGTCACAGTAGGTACAGGTGTAGGCCCTACATCAGTTTCTAAAGTCATCGGTGTATGTAAATCTTATACGTCACGTGTAGGTGACGGTCCATTCCCTACAGAATTATTCGATGAAGATGGTCATCACATTAGAGAAGTAGGTCGTGAATATGGTACAACAACAGGACGTCCACGCCGTGTAGGTTGGTTTGACTCAGTGGTACTACGTCATTCACGCCGCGTAAGTGGTATCACAGACCTTTCAATCAACTCTATTGACGTTTTAACAGGTTTAGATACAGTTAAGATTTGTACAGCATATGAGTTAGATGGCGAAGAAATCACTGAATACCCAGCTAACTTAGATCAATTAAGACGCTGCAAACCAATCTTCGAAGAACTTCCAGGATGGACAGAAGATATCACAGGTTGTCGCAGTCTAGAAGAACTCCCTGAAAATGCACGCAAATACCTAGAGCGTATTTCAGAATTATGTGGCGTACACATTTCAATCTTCTCTGTAGGCCCAGACCGTGAACAAACAAACCTATTAGAACAATTATGGTAAAACAAAGTATAAAAGAAAGCTGAGATCATAAATGATATCCTAGCTTCAAAAAGACCGACTCGTTTCATTACAACGAGTCGGTCTTACTTTATTTATATAGAAGAAAGTAGTTTAATGCGCTATATTTAATCCCGTTTTAAACGGTGCCATCAACACTTTTATAGCAATATTTCTCATTTATTAACCGTTAAAAAATATTGTTAAATTTATGTAAAAAATAGCTTGTCACGAAAAGATGAGCTATGCTATAATCTATTT
This sequence comes from Staphylococcus sp. FSL K6-0223, assembly GCF_038008285.1. Classification (NCBI taxonomy): domain Bacteria; kingdom Bacillati; phylum Bacillota; class Bacilli; order Caryophanales; family Staphylococcaceae; genus Staphylococcus; species Staphylococcus sp. FSL K6-0223. The sequence continues at coordinate 260,903 of NZ_JBBOYX010000004.1, read as the reverse complement.
TGTGCTTAAGAACGGCTCCTTGGTCAAGCGGTTAAGACACCGCCCTTTCACGGCGGTAACACGGGTTCGAGTCCCGTAGGAGTCACCATGATAGGTCCCGTAGTGTAGCGGTTAACACGCCTGCCTGTCACGCAGGAGATCGCGGGTTCGATTCCCGTCGGGACCGTATTGCCTACCCAATAGGGTAGGCATTTTTTTATACCTACATATCCGTTTTATTCCTATTACAATCCATCCACTCATATAAAGTAATAACTCCATCCTCACCCACACATAACGCTCACTTTACAATATCTATGACGTTGCAATAAAAACTTAACATTTACGCTATTTGTTTACATTTTCAAAAGGGAGAATCGCATAAGCATACGTTTTACACCAAATATTTATATTACAAAATAATGAAAACACTGATATATAGATAATTTGAGCTATTTGCAACTGTTCAACATATTTTGTAATACAGTATTTCAATGGTAAAATTATAAATAATATTATTCTATAATTTTTAATACAAAAATAGAATTACCCGTTCATAAATGGTAAATTATATATTAGGTAACTATGCGCTATATATATTACATACATCACCTTTCACAAGGTATAATAGAGAAAAATATAGCCTTCACATAATTAAACGAACGGAAGAATTACACTTTGAGAAAAGAGGTTAAAATATATGGCTAGAAAAGTTGTTGTTGTCGACGATGAAAAACCAATTGCTGATATTTTAGAATTTAATTTGAAGAAAGAGGGATACGAAGTATTCTGCGCTTACGATGGTAACGATGCAGTAGATTTAATCTATGAAGAAGAACCAGATATCGTACTCTTAGACATCATGCTACCAGGCAGAGATGGCATGGAAGTATGTCGCGAAGTACGTAAAAAATTCGAAATGCCAATCATCATGTTAACAGCGAAAGACTCAGAAATTGATAAAGTATTAGGACTTGAACTTGGTGCAGACGACTATGTAACAAAACCTTTCAGCACGCGTGAACTTATCGCCCGTGTGAAAGCAAACTTACGTCGCCATTATTCACAACCAGCTCAAGAAGTGAGTGGCGCTACAAACGAAATAACAATCAAAGATATCGTCATCTACCCAGACGCTTACTCAATTAAAAAACGTGGTGAAGATATCGAATTAACACATCGTGAATTTGAATTATTCCACTACCTTTCTAAACATATGGGTCAAGTAATGACACGTGAACATTTATTACAAACAGTGTGGGGTTATGATTATTTCGGTGACGTACGTACAGTTGACGTAACGATTCGTCGTTTACGCGAAAAAATTGAAGACGATCCATCGCACCCAGAATACATTGTGACACGTAGAGGCGTTGGATACTTCCTCCAACAACATGATTAGAGGCAACATCCTATGAAGTGGCTTAAACAATTACAATCCCTTCACACTAAACTCGTTATTGTTTATGTATTACTGATTATTATTGGTATGCAAATCATCGGTTTGTATTTTACTAATAGTTTAGAAAAAGAATTACTCGATAATTTTAAAAAGAACATAACGCAATATGCGAAGCAGTTAGATGTTAATATAGAAAAAGTTTATAACGATAATGACAAAGGTACGGTAAACGCTCAAAAGGATATCCAAAACCTTTTGAGTGAATATGCCAACCGTCAAGAAATCGGAGAAATTCGCTTCGTTGATAAAGACCAAATTATTATGGCTACGACAAAGCAGTCTAACCGTAGTCTAATTAATCAAAAAGCGAATGACGGTTCCGTCCAAAAGGCACTTTCTCTCGGTGAAACCAACAACCACATGGTCCTTAAAGACTATGGTAGTGGTAAAGAACGTGTCTGGGTTTATAACATACCAGTTAAAGTCGACAAACAAACTATCGGTGATATTTACATAGAATCGAAAATCAACGACGTATATAACCAACTCAATAACATTAACCAAATCTTTATCGTCGGTACAGCTATATCATTATTCATCACAGTAATCCTCGGTTTCTTTATCGCCCGAACGATTACCAAACCAATTACCGATATGCGTAACCAGACTGTTGAGATGTCTAAAGGTAACTATACTCAACGCGTGAAGATTTATGGTAACGACGAAATCGGTGAGCTCGCACTTGCCTTCAACAACCTATCTAAACGTGTGCAAGAGGCGCAAGCCAACACCGAAAGTGAGAAACGACGTCTAGATTCAGTTATCACACATATGAGTGATGGTATCCTCGCGACAGACCGCCGTGGACGCGTGCGTATTGCGAATGATATGGCGCTTAAGATGCTCGGTCTCGCGAAAGAAGACGTCATCGGCTACTACATGCTCGGTCTTCTTAACCTTGAAAATGAATTCTCATTAGACGAAATCCAAGAAAACAATGATTCCTTCCTATTAGATATTAACGAAGAAGAGGGCATTATTGCGCGTGTCAACTTTAGTACCATCGTGCAAGAAACAGGATTCGTCACAGGTTACATTGCCGTGTTACATGATGTAACAGAACAACAACAAGTTGAACGTGAACGTCGCGAATTCGTAGCAAACGTTTCACACGAACTACGTACGCCACTCACATCAATGAACAGCTATATCGAAGCACTCGAAGAAGGCGCTTGGCAAGATGAAAGCCTTGCACCACAATTCTTATCCGTTACACGTGAAGAAACAGAACGTATGATACGACTCGTTAACGACTTACTCCAATTATCCAAAATGGACAACGAGTCAGACCAAATTACTAAAGAAATCGTTGACTTCAACATGTACATTAATAAAATTATTAATCGACATGAAATGGCAGCGAAAGATACAACATTCGTAAGAGAAATCCCACAACAAACAATATTCACAGAAATCGATCCAGATAAGATGACACAAGTATTCGACAACGTCATCACTAACGCAATGAAATATTCACGCGGTGATAAACGTGTTGAGTTTCATGTGAAACAAAATGCACTTTACAATAGAATGACCATTCGTATAAAAGATAATGGTATTGGAATTCCAATCAATAAAGTAGATAAAATATTCGATAGATTCTACCGTGTTGATAAAGCACGTACACGTAAGATGGGTGGTACAGGACTCGGTCTCGCAATTTCCAAAGAAATTGTTGAAGCGCACAATGGACGCATCTGGGCAAACAGCGTAGAAGGTCAAGGTACGTCTATCTTCATCACACTTCCTTGTGAAATCATTGAAGACGGTGATTGGGATGAATAGTAAAGAACATATTAAATCAATTATCCTAGGTCTTCTCGTACTCATCAGTATCGTTTTGACATACTTGGTCTGGAACTATACACCTGACCTCAATAATGTTACTAACTCAGATAGCAGTAAAAAGAACGAGCCGAAACCACTAAGTAAACCTATGACAGCAAGCATGGAAGGCACGGTTACACCATTTCAGATCATTCATTCAAAGGATGATAAACCACAAGGAACGGTCTCAACAGGTGATGCACTTGATAGCATTACGAAGCCATTGAAGAATCAAGAAGTTAAATCTGTGTCACATATGCGCAGAGATCATAACCTTGTTATACCAGAACTAAGTAATGACTTTACCGTGCTAGATTTCACATACGATTTACCTTTAACGACATACTTAAGTCAGGTATTGAACATCGATGCGAACGTACCCAACCACTTTAACTTCAATCGATTACTTATAGACCAAGATAATGACAATCACGTGGTGCTTTATGCGATAAGTAAAGACCGTCACGAAGTCGTGAAATTAAAAACATCAGCACAAGGTAAAAATATAGATAGCGCCTTAGACAGTATTAAGTCAGATATGCAACCATATACTGAAATTATCACTAATAAAGACACTATCGATAAAGCAACACACGTCTTCGCGCCAAGTAAACCTAAAGATTTAAAATCATATCGTATGGTCTTCTCAACAATGAACGTCGAACGAATGAATTCCATTCTCTTTGAAGATTCAACTATCGTACGAAGCTCTCAAAGTGGTGCGACAACATATAACAACAACACAGGCGTCGCGAACTATGACGATAACAGTGAAATGTATCATTATAAAAACCTATCTGAAGACGCGAAAAGCTCAAGCAATATGGAAGAAACAATTCCAGGTACCTTTGAATTTATCAACGGCCATGGTGGATTCCTTAACGAAGATTATCGTTTATTCAGTACAGATAATAAGACAGGTAAACTGACTTACCAACGCTTCTTGAATGGTTACCCTACATTCAACAACCAGAATTTAAATGAAATTCAAGTCACATGGGGTAAAAAAGGCGTCTTCGATTACCAACGCTCATTACTTAAGAGCAGCGTTCAACTGAACAGTGAAGAACCTAAGACATTACCTACAGCCGAATCCGTTCGTTCAGCACTTGCCAATAATAATAATATTGACTTTGAAAAGGTAACCAACATTGCAGTCGGCTATGATATGGATGACAAACCAGATAAAGATGATATAGAAGTTCAACGCAACAGTGAATTCACACCACAATGGTACGTAGAATACGATGGCAATTGGTACGCCTATAAAGATGGGAGGCTTGAATAAATGAATTGGAAACGCACAAAGACGCTATTCATTTTCGTATTTATTCTCGTCAACATCTTACTCGTCATGATATACATCGATAAAGTCAATAAAGCACAGATTAATGACGCAGAAAGTGGGAACAACGTTAATTTTCAACAAGAAGAAATTAAAGTCCCTACAGACGTACTTAATAAGAAAGTTAAGGATACGAAACTCGCACAAATTACAGCACGCTCTAAAGACTTCTCGAGCTACGCTAAAGAACATTCAAGCTTAGATACATCAGACAAAAACAAGACATTAGAAGGCGATATAGACAAAACTGTGAAAGTAAGCGATAAGAACCTAAAAGACATTAAAGATTTTATTGCAGATAGTATTTATAACGGTAAACAATATCAATTGAGTGATCTAAGTTCAGATAAAATCACTTACGAACAAACCTTTGAAGGTTATCCAATTATGAATAACAGTAAAGCACGTTTAACCTTTAATTTAAATGATGGAAAAGCAACAAGTTACAAACAAACAGCGATGAATAATATCCATATCGCAGAAGGTTCAAATAGTACAAAGAAACAAGTCATTAGCCCACGAAAAGCCGTCGAAGCACTTTACTTCAACAGATATCTAAAACGAAACGACCAAGTCATCGACGCACGCCTAGGCTATTACTCAGTCGTCAAAGAAACCAACGTACAATTACTACAACCCAATTGGGAAATCAAAGTTAAACACCACGGCAAAGACAACATAGAAACCTATTACGTCGAAGCCACCACCAAAAACCCAAAAGTTATTAACTAGGTGCTGAGAAAAGCGCTTAGGTCGCGAGCAATAACTAGCATCAAGCGAAAATTGTTCCTCAAATTTTAGCGCGATGCGTATTATTGTCGAACAACCTGCTTTTCGAAGCCCGTCAATTAAGGTGCTGAAGTGAGCGGTTAGGTTTTGAGCAGAATCGAAAAGCGAGCAAAACTGTTCTTTAGTTTTGACGAGACTTTGAGAGTTTCTGCCGAAAAACCTGCTCACTGAAGCCCGTCTATCATTCCGGCGACGTTTCTCGTACCACAACACACAAAACGACCACTCCCCGAAACAGAGTGGTCGTTTCTTTATGCTATGACGAAGCAGTCAAAAAATGATACTTCGCGACACTAATTATTCATAAACTGACAATTGGCACACACCTTCTAAAATTGGTATAGTATAATATAAAGGAATTTTAGAGAACGTTTCGTTTCGAGAATTCATATTTAGAATCAACACACCTCGAAACCTCATTTATAACTCACATTAACGTGCAAAAAAGTAAAATAAAACTCAAGAACTACTAGAACCAAATGCACGTCTTACCCGCACCACACAAACAATTCTCAAACAAATACAGATTGTACATATTAGAAAGGATGAAGCCGCTTGATACGTATGAGTGTATTAGCAAGTGGTAGTACAGGTAATGCCACTTACGTAGAAAGTGAGAAAGGTAGCCTACTAGTAGACGTAGGTCTAACCGGCAAGAAAATGGAAGAGCTATTTAGCCAGATTGATCGAAATATCAAGGATCTAAACGGCATACTAGTCACACATGAACACATTGATCACATTAAAGGTCTAGGTGTTCTCGCACGTAAATATAACCTTCCAATATATGCGAATGAGAACACTTGGAAAGCCATTGAGAAGAAAGACAGTCGTATCCCAATGGATCAGAAGTTCATCTTCAATCCATATGAAACAAAATCTATTGCAGGATTCGATATCGAGTCATTCAACGTCTCACATGACGCGATTGACCCACAATTCTATATCTTCAACAATAACTATAAGAAATTCACGATGCTGACGGACACAGGCTATGTGTCAGACCGTATGAAAGGTATGATTCGTGGTAGCGATGCATTCATGTTCGAGAGTAATCACGATGTTGATATGTTACGCATGTGTCGTTATCCTTGGAAGACAAAGCAACGTATCCTCAGTGATATGGGACACGTGTCCAATGAAGATGCTGGTCTCGCTATGACAGATGTCATCACAGGTAACACGAAGCGCATTTACTTGTCTCACTTATCTCAAGATAACAACATGAAAGACCTTGCTCGTATGAGTGTAGGCCAAGTTTTAAATGAACACGATATTGATACAGAGAAAGAAGTACTTCTCTGCGATACGGATAAAGCTCAAGCAACACCAATTTATACTTTATAATTGAATAACAGTAAGACACCCGACCTACTTAAGTATTTTTCTTAAGTAGGTTCTTTTTTTGAAAATATTCTGTGGAAAAGTAATGAAAAATGAGGAAAATAATACGTAAGTTAGTCTAAAAAGTAGGTTATATATGCTATAAATGTAATTATTGAGCTTAGACACCCTCAAAGTTATCCACTAAAATGTCCATAGTTATCCAGTATTGTGTACAATACACACAAAAATACCCACATTATACACAGAGTTATCCACAAAATAACAGGTTATTACACAGGAAATGTGCATAAATCTCAAAAATAATTAAGAAAGTATAAATATTATTGTTATAATAAGAGGGAATAGTGTGCACAAGTGAATATCTTGTGGATAAGTTAGATAAATCATACATATTTACATGGAGGATAAAATGAAAATTACAATCCTGTCAGTAGGAAAACTAAAAGAAAAATATTGGAAACAAGCAATAGCAGAATATGAGAAACGGCTAGGATCTTATACCAAAGTTGAAATTATAGAAGTACCAGATGAGAAAGCCCCAGAAAATATGAGCGACAAAGAAATAGAACAAGTCAAAGAAAAAGAAGGACAACGACTACTCGCTAAAATAAAACCACAATCCACAGTCATCACATTAGAAATTCAAGGAAAAATGTTGTCATCAGAAGATCTGGCCAACGAATTACAAACGCGTATGACTCAAGGCCAAAGTGACTTTGTATTTATAATTGGAGGATCAAACGGTCTACACCAAGACGTCTTAAACCGCAGCAATTATGCACTCTCCTTCAGCAAAATGACCTTCCCACACCAAATGATGCGCGTCGTCTTAATCGAACAAATCTACCGCGCCTTCAAAATCATGCGTGGCGAAGCATATCATAAGTGATGCGGTTTTTATTAATTTATTGATTAAAAGTAAAGCATACAATATTAATTAATACCAAATTTTGATATATTTAATAAAAGATTAAATTTTAAGATGGCTAAATGAATGATATATCAAAAGATATACACATTAGAAATATTTCAACAACTTGTGGAATTAGGCAGTGAAAGAGTAAATATATAATGTGGAATCAGAAATGAACGACTACCTCAAAGGGCTAGGAGTGTTAAAATATGACTGACCAAACAAATACTCCAGAACTAAGATTTTCAGAGTTTAAAAAAGAATGGCAGTGTAATACTTTAGATAATAATTGCTGTTACAAAATTAGCGTTTATTATATGTATTAAATTCATACAGTTGTTAGAACTAAAAGGCCCCAAACATAATATACATATAAATTATATTTAGGGTCTTTTCGCTCCTTGATTTTTATTATTTGTAACTTACTTGCTATATGAGCATAAAATCACCCAATAAATATTTGCTATAAAAATCTTTAATTTTACCAACAGTTTGAAATAAAGTATATTATCCATTATTTCTAAAGTTAAGTATCATATTAATAATTAAACCCCTCTATATTTAATGCTTAAATTTTTTCATTTCTTCAGGAGCAAATGGATAAGGTGAATTCATATCCTCTAAACTTTTGTTAATAATGACACGAATACCAACTACATACCATAAAACCATTATAATAATTCCAATAATATAATCCCAAAATGAAACCATATTATGAGTGTGAATATAATAAATATAAATGATAGCTATCGGTAAATGACCAATTAATACACTCAAAAGACCAGCATTGTAATATGTGCCTAACATTCGGTTATTTACAATACCATGTATAATTAATTGAGCAAAACCACCAAAAATAATTGGCGCTAAACCAAACCATAACTCATTTGGAAAAATTATAGGTGGAATATATAAAACTAATGCTGTTCCCCAATTTGTAAGAAACGCAGACATTTGATTTAATGGAAATCTCTCTGGTCTAGGACTATTTTTGTATGCAAACATTGTATTTGCAAATTTAGGAAAGCCACCTGGAAAACCAAATTCTTCAAAGAAGTGAAAATTTAATATTGCAAGATTAAGTAATGCTAGACGTTGCAAAACAACTAGATCTTGCCAAAATACTATTGTAAGTAAAATTATAATAATACCAATAAATACACTAATATTATAGAAATGGCGCAATAAAAATTTCATTATATTATTCCTCTCCATGTTTTAAAGATCTGTAAATTTGAGATTCAAGATGGTTTTGTTCTAATGTTGTAGATTTAAATAGATAAATTTGGACAAAATACATCAGTAATTGTCCCATGATAATTCTCAACAATGAAATATAAGTTATATCTGATGCTAATTCTTCTGTTTGTTTAAAGATTTTAAAAATTTTACTAGCATTTTTAGAATGATTTTGCTCTAAAGATGTAGCTAATAACGATTTGATTTCATCATCTATAAGTATTTGACTTAATAATATATTGACAATCTCCTTGTTTTGTTTAAAAAATTTGAGACGATCATTTACAACAAAATGAACAAGATCTTTTAAATTACTATGATTTTCAATTTTTAAATTTTCAGCAAATATACTTTCGTATTGTGGAATACAATGTTCAATAACTGGTGTAATTATTGACAATAATAAGCCACGTTTATTTTTGAAGTATTTAAATATTATCGCTTCACTTACCTTTGCTTTTTTAGCAATATTAGATGTACTCACAGCATTGAAACCATATTTTGAAAATAAGTCTATGCTTGCTAACAGTACTTTTTTCTTACTAGGAGTAATTTTTTGATTTTCTAATATCATTTCTAAATCTATTTTGATATTTTGAATTTCTGACATGTTAATCACCTATTTTTTACTTGAAATTTTACATAGCTCTTTTACTTTATTAAATCTTTCAATCTGCCAATTCGAAATGACATATTTCGAATTTCTGTCTTTTAATAATTGAACTGGTAAGACTACAGTTAGTATCATAATTATAATAAATGTAATAATACTACCAATCCAACTGAAAATATCTGCTAAACCTTCAGTATGAATATAAATAATGTAATAAATACTTATGGGTGTAAATAAAAATATACTAGAAGCTAAACCAGGATTGTACCAAGTTCCCATCGCTTTATTCATTGAAATGCCATGTCCGAAAAGTTGAACAATATTAAATATCATCGTTGCTAATCCTAACCATATAAACTGTGGAAAGATAATAGCTAGAATATAGAAAATATATGCACTAATGTTAACGATACTAATAGACAATGTATTTCCTGGATAGTGTTTATAATCATTTTTTTCACCATAAGTCGCTTTATTAATAACTAACGGTGCACCACCTGGAAAAACATATTCTTCAAATTGATGTATAGCTAATGCAACTAAGCTATACATTAAAATAATTTGTATAGTCGATAACTGTTCATGACCCCAAAAACCCATATAGAATGTAAGTCCAACAAAAATGAAAAATGTACAATATTGCCAATAATTTCTTATAAATTTCATAGAAAAAACTCCTTTTTTATTTAGGTGAGTGTTCACTCACTATGATATACATTTATTTTGTTTTGTCAACAACATTTAGAAATGGAAGTATTTGATATTTAATAAAAAAGCATATATTATTTGCATAGTTAGTGATTACTTACTAAACTAAAATTTGATAAGGGGGATTATTATGAATGAAAGCCTTGAATGTGTTCGTTTAGCTTCATCAGAAGCTGAATACCGTAAACAAGGCTTACTACAAAAGATGTTTATTTGATACTGATAAAAACCTATTATGTTAATTGAAAATACCAAAAAAATAAGTTGAGAGCATCCCTCACCGTAAAGTGAAGGATGCTCTAGTTTTATTGAAATATACATTTCATTTTGTTAAATAGCGATTGATAATATCTTTAAAATTATTGTTAAGTACCGTTGTTATAGAATCATCATTCATAAAATCATCATAGATTTTATCAAGAATCTTTTCATCTTCAATTGCTGCGAAATGATGTACTAGTCCTTTTACTATTGAAACGTAATCATGCGATGCTAAACAATTAGCAACCGTTCGCCAGTCTGATTGTGTAGTGTCATGGTTCATAGATAATCCTCCTTTTATTTTAATGTCCAATTTTGACGTGCTTTAGGGTTAAGAGGATGCATGATTTCATTTGTTACTGGATTAATAAGCTTTTTGACTTTCTTTTTATGAGGTTTTAACATTTCTATCACTTGCTCAACACGTTCGACGACAACAGGCCGCTTCGCATAAGCACCATAAGCTAGAATCACTGTGTCACTTTCACTAATTGCTTTCATCAAGTGAATGTCTGTATGTTTGTCGTATGGCTCTTTGATATGTTTAAGGTTTTCAGGCGTTTTAATATTGGAAAATAGATTTACAAGATATACAGCACCATACTGTTCAGAATTCGCTAATTGGTTAAGGATAAGAACAGTTGTAAGATCGAGTGATAATACACCATCTAAATGAGGATACATCGTTATCACAGTACAAGCCGGTTTCTTGTCATCCCATGTCTTTTTGAGTAAGTAGCGGTGTTTTTTATCACTACTGAATATAGCTTCTGTGTGTATTGTACTTTTAATTGTATTCATATATCATCACTTCCTTTAGTATTCTTCTGGTAAAAGCATCACATAATAAAAAACGTCTACATCATCTTCTCGGATGACGTAGACTTTCTTAGGTAATGCATTTTGATTTTTTACATAGTTTGTATAGTGATATTCCAATTTGTATGCAGGTTGTTCTTGTTCATGTGTGATTGAGAGTATATTCTCATCTTCTTGCAGTTTAAAAATGTGTAGGTAATCTGTCTGAGGTTGATTGTCCCGTTCTTTTACCATGTTCCAAAGTAAGATTTGAAGGTCTAGAGATAAGTGTTCACTAATGCCTCTTGTGATATATCGATTGATTTGCATACTATTTTCCTCCATTTTGCTTTTCTTTCATGATGTCAATCACTTCGTTAATGACTGTAACAGATATTTGTGCCACTTTGATCCAATTATTCATGGTGATTCCCTCCTTCTTTTAGTAGATGACGTTCATCGATAATCGTATTTTTAGTATCAGTGAGGTAGAGAAAATCCATATCAAAATGATCTAGATAACCAATACTGATGAGTTGATTATTAGCATACATTAGAAATGGATAGATACTTAGCTCATGTAGCTCATCATTATAGTAGGTATAAGTGTCAAGTGTAAGATGCGCAAGTGGGGTATGGTCTACAAAACGAGTAGGAAGTATATTTTCTGCTGCTTCTTCTAACGCTTCACATTCCCATGTTTCGTTGTTAGATAGTTGGAATAGACGAGTTATATATTGTTTGAGTTCTTGAGTGGTTGTTTTCATATCGTTGCCTCCTAGATAGTGTGATAGTGATGTAGTTGATATACATCATTGGGATAATATATATTTGATTTGTCATTTATTACGAATCCCGGTGGGAATAAGAGAAAATCCCATATGAAAAACTGCTACAAACATTGATATGACAAGAAAATCCCGTTATCCCGCTCATTTGTTGGGAAATATAGGTATATATTTATATATCATTTGGATTTGGTGGTGTTATTACGACTTACTTTTTCTTTTTATATTATTTATTTATAAATAATAACGGGATTTTGGGATTACGCTTGCGTAATCCTTCTCCTACATGAAGTTAGCCAATCCCGTTACTATCCCACTTATATTTTGTTTTGAGATGTTCTTTCGTCATATCAATATAAGCTTCACATTGAGCCATGATTTGTTAGCGTGTTGAATATATTTGTTAGATGAGTGTTATTGAATGACGAAAGGACAGTACATAGATATTATATTTGAAAGTAGAGTGTTTGAGGCAAAAACAAAGACGAAGTGCTGAGGAGCACTTCGTCTAGATTGTTATTATTAAAAAGTTGTTTAATAATTTCATTATTGAGCTTGAGAGTGACATAGAATTGTTTTTTATGATTCTCGTCTTTACGAATATCAATACGGTCAATAACCGTTAGGTATAATGCTTTGAGCTGTGATTTATCCATGGATTCTATATTTTGAAATATTCGTTGTAATAGGGCAGCGATTTGTTTCGTATCATAAGATGGTTTCTCTTGATTTTGTTGCTGCTTGAGTTGATTCATTTGGTTTGTAATATCATTCAGTTTTGTTTCATATTGATGAATGGTTGGTTTGAGTGCAGATGTTAAGTCTGGATTGTCTTCGATGGTTTGAACGAGATTTTTAAGTTTGATGTTTACTTCATCAAATTGTTGTTGTTTATAAGCAATATCATGATTGAGTGCAGCTACATCGACTTGATTATCTTGATTAACACGTTCGACAACTTGTTTGAGAACTTTATCGCTTTTGACAATTTCAATTATTTGATCCATAACGTATTTCTCAATGACATCGGCTCTAACGCTATTCGCAGAACATACTTTTGAGCCTTTGTTTCGGAAGTTACTACAAGAATAATAACGTATTCGCTTCTTAGTACCATCTTTCAATGTGTTCGTTGTGTTACTAGCTGCCATTGGTGCACCACATTGTGGGCAGTGAATAATACCTGTTAATAGATTGGTTCCTTTCCCATGAACTTGAGGTTTTTGACTGACCTGTTTTTTGCGTGATTGGACTTTATCCCATAATTCTTGACTAATAATAGGAGGGTGTTTACCATCAGCTATAATAGGTTTATCATTTAGTCCTTTACGACGCTTTTCATTCCAATCTTTGTACTTCGCAAATTGAATTTTACCAATGTAGAATGGATTGACTAAGATATAGGTTATTGAATTGATGCTAAAAGGATTACCTTTTTTAGTAACATATCCTTTGTGATTGAGGGCATTGGCAATTTTACGATAACCATGTCCTTTGGCATAAGATTCGAATATATATTTCACGATATTCGCTTCATGTTGATTAATCATCAGTTCGTGTTTATTATCAGGTATTTTGTCATATCCTAGTGGCAAATTCCCTTGATAATAGCCTTCTTGTGCACGTCTGGTTTGTCCCATGAATACATTCTCGACAATGTTATTGCGTTCGAATTCAGAGAAGCTCGCAAGTATTTGTAACATGAGTTTTCCAGAAGAAGTATTGACTTCCATACGTTCAGACAAACTGAAAAATTCGACATTTTGCTTATGCAAATCTTCGACAATTTTGAGTAAGTCTGATGTATTACGTGCCAGTCGGTTTGTTTTGTACACCATGACACAATCGATATGACCTTCATTCGCATCCTTCAACATACGTTGGAGCTCAGGACGGTTCATAGATTTTCCTGAGATACCACGATCAGCGTAAATATCTGTGACTTCAAAATGGTGAAATTGACAGTAGTCTCTAATCTGATTGATTTGGCCATTAATACTATAACCTTCTGTATTTTGGATTTCAGTCGATACACGGACATAGATACCGACACGTTTTTGTTTGAGTTGTTGCATGACTTTTTCATCCTTTCTGATTAAGCAATCGATGATTGCGCCGTTTGATTGACGATGTTTAAGGGCTCATTTTTGAAATAGATACCCGTAAGTGTTTTATTTTTGGTAATATGAATTTCATCAATGTAAGGGTACAACATGTTTAACGTGAAACGTTGTTGTATGATATTTTGAAAAACCTTTCGAATTTGATGTGCATTGATTGATGTTATAGGGTTTGACTGTTGTCGAAATGATTGCGATTGTTCTCTGAACGTATCTGCATCAATTTTGCCTTGGGCTAATTTTTCTATCAGCTGCTCGTGATTGAGTGTAGTTTTAGTTTCTATATCTCTTTGTCTTTTGAGTCGTTGTTGAATAGTATGATTTATTTTTGAATAGAGCTGTTGATTTTGAAAGAAGTCCTGACAAGTCGCTAAAACACTTGTTTCTAATTCTTGTGCGTTGATTCCTTTAAATTCACAAACAAAGCGAGCGTTATTCATATTTTTCGGACAGACATAGTAACGCAATGAATGATTTGGTTTTCGGACGGTCATGTTTGTGAGTGTCGAATGGCAATAGGGACATTTGATTTTTTGTTTGAGTTGATTTTCTGACGGCTTACGTTTGACTTGTTTCTGAGTTCGGGTAACTTGAGCTTCTTCGTATATCGTTGTACTGACAATAGCTGGGAACATGTTTTCATATTGTCCGTATTGATTGATAACACGGCCACAGTAATTAGGGTTAAGGATAATATTACGCACTTGATAGGGCTTGCGATTAATGAATTTATCATCAGCTTCTAAGTATTGCGCAATTTTTTTATAACCATAACCTTGAAGGTAATAATTGAACACAGCTTTTACTGTTGGTGATTTTACTGTGTCTATTGTGAAAGTACCATTATGATAGTGATACCCAAAGGGGGCATGTGTTGTAATTAGTTTACCTTGTCTCGCTTTTTCTTTGATTCCATTTTTGACTTGTTCGCCTATATTATCAGATTCTAGTTCGGCCAAGCTGATGAAAATATTGAGTTTGAGCCGATCGAATGCTTTATCCATGTCGAAGTAGCCATCATGAACGCTTAAGATATGAACATGATACGTTTGACATAATTTCATGAGCTTTAATGCATTTTTCAAATTACGATGAAGTCGATTTAGACGATAGCAACATAATACGTCACATTGTCCCTGTTGAATCAGTTCAGTAATTTGTTGATAACCATTCCGCTTATTAGTACGTCCTGATTGTTTATCGCTATAAAAGGTAATGTGTTGAATATTATGTTTTTCGGCTAATACCTTGATGGTTTGTTTTTGAGCTGCTAAGGATTGTTGCTTTGTAGTGCTCTGTCGTAAGTAACCAATTGCTTGTTTCATCTTGTTTCCTCCTTTCGAAGTGATAATATATATTTATGAACGAATTTATAGATGAGCCCAACACCTGCCTGGTGTTGGGCGTTATTATTAGTCATCAGCATGATTAATTTCTTCAATCACTAAATCAGCGAGTAATGTGATTAATTCGTCCATATGGTTCAACCTCCAAATATCAAATTATATTGAATTGATAACATGTTGCATTGTTATTCGTTCACTCCGTGTACTTGGAACAATATGTTCAGTTATCTCTTTTTCATTTATGAATTCAGGGTACAAGTGATAAAATTTTAGTAGCTTCTGTTCCGTTTCAGTTAATACATATTGTTGCATATGGTAGTATCTGTCGATATAATTAACGACAATAGGTTTTTGATGATCATCGACTTCTACCGAATCAATTGTGTAATTTAATAAGTTGACTTTTGTTTTCATTTTTATGTCTCCGATTAATTTAATGAGCTACAACGCACATAGCGCGTTGTAGCGATATTCATATTTAGAGTTCTAAATCGCCCTTTTCTTCCCATTCTCTACCGTCTTTAACAAATTTGTTGAGTAATTCCTTATTTGTTGTATTATTATCAAATTGCGGTGGTGTGAATGGTTCAGAATTTGAGCTTAAACCGAGAACAGGTGCAAACTCACTAGGCAATACAAGATGGTAGAACAAGATCGTTTTTGTTTTGCCTTGAGTATCTTTGACATTACGTTTGATAGCTATCCGATCGGAATCCATCTGGATATATCCTTCTGCTCTTAAACTATCTATTACATTTTTTACATCTTGGTATTGGTTTTCTTCTAACATATGTTTAAAAACATCTTTAAGCATCTTGACTTGAATGTGATCGTCTTTCAGCTCAATAAGGCCATAATTTTCAGTCATTATGGAGAGTTTTTCATTTTCCGCAAACTTACTACGATTGCGTGCCACGAACTGAACTACACTATCAATCGCCTTGGATCCCAAACTGCGCTCACTTACGGAATCTACATGATAACTAACTAGATATTCTCTAACTGCATCCAAATCGATAGGAGTTGCGATTACACGTTCTAATATTCGTGCTGAAGTCGTAATGGTGGCATAGCGCTTGAACATACGTATACCTACATTGTTTGTTTCATTGTTAAGCTGTGCTTTGAACCAATCATGTTCTTTATAAAACCACTTGATTACTTCAGATTCACGATTTAGAAGGTATTCAGCTACTAACGGCATTACGTGTCCATAGTTTTTTGATGTTCCTTTTTTAATGGCGTCTGCATTGTCAGCGCTTGTTGTAAAGACATCAGAAATTTCGATGCATCTTGCTCTCAAACCATCATTTGCACTAGCATCTTTAAAAATCGTGTGTTCTGCTGTACTAATCACACTAGATCCAAAATGGTGAGGTTTTTTTACATTTCCCTCTCGATTAGCACGTAGGCGACCTTGACCTTCTGCAAGCGAATAAAGCAAACCATTGGTATCTTTAAAGGTCGCTGCTGATAATTCGTCTAATACAATAGGAACACCAAAGTTGTTACTTAAGTATCCTTCAATTGCATTACGGGTGCCGTTCCAACCTCTGAATAATGTTTGGTCACCTTTAGATGGATTACCTGCTATTGAAACTGCTAATGCCGCTGCAGTCGATTTACCCGTACTAGAGTTCCCCATAAATGAAAATATCGTGCCAAAATATTCGACTTCATGCTTTGTTTTTAAGAACGCAGTCACTAATGAAGAAACACCAAATATCACAGCAAGCTCCAGTAACAAGTTTCCTTTTACTTCATCAAGATACATTTTCCACCAGCCTTCAAATGTACCTTTAGGTTGTAAGTCATACTTTGTTTCACAAATGATTTCATCAGCCTGAGACTGCTCGATGTCTTTTGAAAGATATGGTTCATCTAATGAAATGACAGTACCTTCATCAGTACGTAAGACACCTACACCTGTATACAATGTAGAAATGGGTAGTGATTGACGCATTAATTGTAGTGCATTACCTAGCGATTTAATGTACTTTTCATTGATGCTGAACCCAAACATAACCAGTCTAGGTAACTTTTGTGTCGTTAGAATATCTGACGTTTCAATACGTTCAATATTTTTGCCATCCGTGATAGTCAATTTCTCAACCCCTGTAGTAGGGTCGAGAAATTTGTTTTTTATGATGATTGGACTAGATAAACGAATTATCTTATCTTCGTCATTTTTGTTTTTTGCTCGAATAAGTTCATACCATGCAGTTGAATCTAACCAGTATGGATATTGCTTGAATATGTTGTTCGTCATTAGTTGTTACCGCCTTTCCAATTACGCTTTTGACGCTTTGGATTCGGGCCTGTTTTCAGATAAACTGAGTTCCATTTACTATTCTTACTAATAATGATAAATGGAACACTTGGTGTGTGCTTTACAAAATATTCACCTTCGTACTTCATAATTATTTACCTCCGAATGTATTAATTTGTGTATCGGCCGAATACATATATAACTATATAGGTAATAGTGTGAGGAGTAAGTCTGTAAAATAACCTTTAAAATTCCAGACAAAAATTATGAAGAAATATATTGACAAAAAAGAAGTGCCGATGAAAAATCGGCACTTCTATAATGATGGTTACTATTTTGACGTGATATAAAAATATTCAGAATCATCAAGGTTATTTTTATCGTTGTTGTTCTTTAAATGATAATTTAAAGCTTTTTTTAATTCAGAAATAAGTTTGTTGCGATTTTCTTTGGTGTACTCTGGTGGATCTACTAGCTCGCTTTGACTTAATAATCTAGTTACTAAGGATTTAGGGGCAGATGCTTGAGTTTCTTTTTTAGTTAAATACTTTGCAAGGTTTACGTCAATTTGAACACGGCATTCTTGTTCTAAATAGTCACTATAGCTATAAGATTGGGTTGCAGCTAATCTTGCATTAACTTCGTCCTTGAGTTCATCTAATTCATCCATATAGTAATTAATTATATCTATTTTTTGAGCACTGCTAACATTTGGTGCTGTTATAATATCGATAACCTTAGATTTTATACCAACTTCGATATTTGAATCGATTAAGAAATATAAATAATAATTTGTCATAGCAGTTTTATAATCAATAGGATTAGTAATTTCATTTTTTATAAAATAATATATGTTATCATTAATTTTATTTGTAGATTCTAAGTCTTTTTTATTAACGCCATTTTTTAAAAAATGGATATAATCAGAGTTATTCGACAATATATCATGTATAACAAGTTTACTATCATATTTAAATGCATAGAATTTTCCAATTTTAAAATTTTCAGAATCAATACCAAGTGCAAGACAAAACTTTTTGAAATTTGCTGAAAAGTTAGTTTTAGTTGGCACAAATAAATCATGATCTTCCCACTTTTTTGGTTTGTTTTCCTCATCTACATTATTGCATCCATCAAGAAGATATAATTCATATTTAACTATGTCATTTAAAATCATTGGATATTTTTCCTTGTTACGAGTGTAGCGTTTACTATTTAATTCCTCATAAGACTTACTTGCTTGACTCATCACTTCTTTTACGTCTTTCGTATCTATATTTTCAATTATTGATTGTAACTCACGTCCCCAATTGCTATACATTAAATCACTCATTTCTATTTTTTAAATAATTATATCTTAAGAATTGTGAATATATAGAGAGAACATAGGTTCTTGATTTGTTATAATTATTTGTATTAAGTAATTTCGTTATAAAGTGGATTGAACAATATATTGCAGGTCTTTTTATTACAGATAATTACCGTAATAAAGGTATAGGAAGGTTTTTATTGGAAAGATTAAAAAGCGATTATAATGTACTTAATTTACATGTAAATGAGAAGAATGAAGGAGCCATTCGTTTTTATACAAAACATCAATTTGAAATACGATCTAAGGAATTTGAAGTAGAAACTCAAGAATATGAATATTTTATGAAATGGGATAGTAATTGAAATTACAAAAGTACCAATAAGTAATTTTATGTAAAAAGATAACAAATAATATACTCTATTAAGTCTTACAACTTGAGAGAGCTTTTTGTATATATTAAGCATTTATGCTACTAGTTGATATTAGATGTAAAGTATTTATAGTAGTAATATATCGTTTTATCTAGCTGTACGAAAAATCAATTACAAAAAACCCCATCAACAACCGATAAGCAGAACTCGTCAAGAGATGTCAGATAAGATAGTTTTAGTACTCTGTAATTTTAGGTATAAGGTATATTATAACCGTTTTAGCCTATCCATCCATCGCCCACTCATTCTATTCTAGCTTATCCACCCGACGCAATTTTCTGACTCATTCCAGCTTTGCGTATCCACCTATCGCCTTTACATACACACTTCATCTTTAAAATCTAAAATTTCCTTATGCTTATTCATTAACTATTCCTCCATACTCTTCTCATCGTTCTTTTAATTCACACACTCCCTTTTCCCTCGTCACTCAGTCATGGCAGTTTGTAATTTTTGTTCAATTAAGTCGATATGTGTACTGATCAAATTCCGTTGTTCATTCAAGAATTCTAGGTGTGCGCGTAACACGCTTGGGACATCTATTTGGTTTTGATAAAGCATGTCTGTGTTTTTTCGGATTTCTTTTAATGGCATATTCAAATTGCTTAAGCACTGGATAAATTTAATCATTTCGATATCGTCGTCTGTGTATAAACGCTTGTTATTGCTATCTCTGTCGATGTGTTTTAAGATACTCTTTTTCTCGTAATAACGCAGTTTGCTTTTAGGTATATTGCAATAATCTGAGACATATTCAATGTAATATTGTTTCATGTAAGCATATCCTTTCTCTTAAACCAAGGTTTAACTGATATTGTATTCTATATAAACATGAATGAGGAGGAAAGACAATGAAAAAGGCTTTAATTGTTGTAACAAACATTGCGAAATACGATAATTTAGAAAGACCTACAGGTGCGTGGTTCTCAGAGGTTACGCACTTTGCGAAAGATTTCTATGACGCAGGTTATGATGTTGATTTTGTAAGTCCGAATGGTGGGTATGTGCCTCTTGATCCTATCAGTCTTAGCCCTGAAATGATGGGAGCCGAGGACTGGGAATACTACACGGATCATGATTATATGAATAAATTTGGACAAACATTATCTCCAAAAGAGGTTAATCCTAGCGACTATCAAGCCATTTACTTTGCAGGTGGACATGGTGCGATTTGGGATTTAAGAAATAACAAAGAACTAAACGACATTGCGCTAAGTATTTACAATAACCAAGGCGTTCTCTCTTCTGTATGTCATGGTGCGGCTGGTCTACTCGATATTAAAGAAAATGGCGATTATCTCGTTCGTCATAAAGATGTGACTGGTTTTACAAATAGTGAAGAACAAGCAAATGGTACAACTGAATACATGCCATATTTATTAGAAGACGAATTTATTAGTAACGGTGCACATTTTAAAAAAGAGGCTGACTGGAGTAATTTTGCAGTCGTAGATGGTCGCATTGTCACTGGTCAAAATCCCCAATCAGGACATGCAGTTGCTGAAAATGCTTTAAAAATCTTAGCTAATCAATAATTTTATAAAGGAGCGATACACATGAAATCATTAATTATCGGTGCTAATGGTGGCGTCGGTCAACATCTCGTACGTAAACTGAAAGCAAGAGATGTTGATTTTACTGCCGGTGTTAGGAAAGAAGAACAAGTTGAAGCTTTAAAAGCAGATGGTATCGATGCAACTTACATTGATGTCGCAAAACAATCTATTGATGAATTAATAGAATTATTTAAATCGTATGATCAAATCCTTTTTTCCGTCGGTTCTGGTGGGAGCACAGGTGACGATCAAACAATCATTGTAGATTTAGACGGTGCAGTGAAAGCAATTAAAGCAAGTGAACAGATCGATCATCAACACTTTATTATGGTATCAACGTACGACTCACGCCGAGAAGCGTTTGATGCGTCAGGCGACTTGAAACCATACACCATTGCTAAACATTATGCGGATGACTACTTAAGACATGCAAATTTAAAATATACCATCGTGCATCCAGGCGCTTTAACAAACGAACATGAAACGCAACAATTCAATATGAGTGCGCAATTTGAAAATGTACAAAATCCGTCTATTACAAGAGAAGATGTAGCAGAAGTGCTTGTTTCTGTATTAACTGATGAAGTATTACAAGGTCACGAATTCCAAATCATCAATGGTGATTTGGAATTATTAGATGCAACGACTAAATATCTGGAGGAATAATAAATGAATAATCAACAAGTTGTACTTGCAAAACGACCACAAAGTATCCCTCAAGACGATGTATTTAGATTTGAAACAATAGAAACTCGAGAACCACATGCAGGTGAGGTTCAAGTAGAATCCATTTATGTATCTGTAGATCCTTACATGAGAGGCAGAATGAATGATACAAAAAGTTATGTTCAACCTTTCCAAGTGAATGAGCCATTACAAGGTCATATTGTTGGAAAAGTCACACAATCGAACGATGAACGTCTATCTGTCGGCGATTATGTCACAGGCATATTACCATGGAAAAAGATAAATACAGTGAATGGAGACGATGTGACCCCTGTGCCATCAAAAGATGTACCATTACATTTATATTTGAGTGTTTTAGGCATGCCGGGAATGACAGCCTATACAGGATTGCTTCAAATTGGTCAGCCACAATCTGGCGAGACGGTTGTCGTGTCAGCTGCATCAGGTGCAGTAGGCTCTGTCGTAGGACAAATTGCTAAGATTAAAGGCGCAAAAGTTGTCGGTATTGCTGGTGGTAAGCAGAAAACAACATATTTAACAGATGAATTAGGATTTGATGCGGCCATTGACTATAAACAAGATGATTTCGCACAGCAACTCGAAGCGGCTGTACCAGATGGTATTGATGTGTATTTTGAAAATGTTGGCGGCGCAATTTCTGATGAAGTGTTTAAATACTTAAATCGATTTGCACGCGTTCCGGTATGTGGTGCAATTTCAGCATATAATAATGAAAAAGACGATATTGGACCACGTATCCAAGGAACGTTGATTAAAAATCAAGCATTGATGCAAGGTTTTGTAGTAGCACAATTCGCTGATCATTTTAAAGAAGCAAGCGAACAACTCGCACAATGGGTGTCTGAAGGTAAAATTAAATTTGAAGTGACGATAGATGAAGGTTTTGACAATTTACCTTCTGCATTTAGAAAGTTATTCACAGGAGAGAATTTTGGTAAACAAGTTGTCAAAGTCGCTGAAGAATAGAGAAGACTATGAAAAATATCATCGTAAGATTCATATTTAGTTTACTGTTTTATAAAAGTGGTGTTTCACACTTTAAAAATAAAGATATGTTTTTAAAAATCGTGGCGTCCTATTTACCTTTCAAACACGCAATAGTTAAGTGTTCGGGCATATTAGAATTTATAATTGTTTTTTATGTACTCGGTGCTAAAAATAGATCACGCGTAAGAAAAGTAGTACAAGGATTCCTTTGGCTCGTATTTCCTGCAAATATTTACGCTGCACGTAAGAACATCTCTTATAAAGATGAAAGAGATAGAACAGATAGTGTTAAGCAGCATGTCATTCGTTTACCATTACAATTTGTCATGGTCGCACTTGCGAAACTATTATAAGACTTATCATAGCCACGCCTGGAACATTACTTTTGTTCCAGGCGATTTTTTAATATTTACACTTAAAATCGACGTATATCAAATGATTCTCTTGACAACGCTTATGTGCTCTTTGTTTAAATAAGCTCATATCAGACATTTACTTTTCAATTTTTCTATAGTGATAAGCTTCTAAATTAAGAAAAGCATAAGTTAATTTGCGTGTATGAGTGTAAGAATAAATAAAATAATTATATTTTCATATAATTATTATGTGGCATTGTACCATTAATGTAATAATGTGGCCTGTAAGACAAATATGAGGAAGGTTCTATAAGGTGCTTCTTATTATTGAAATTGTTAAAAAAACAAAATGCAATGAACTGACAAATTAAAATCGCTTTAAGTCGTATTCTCAAAGAATCTATAAATCACTCGTATATACACAGCCCCTTACTATCAGTTAAAGTGTCACTTTTCGGTTCTAATATTTATTATTCATAAGATATGCAATATATGATACAATTCATTCAAATGTATATTTGAATGAGGTGCTCTATGGTTCAGACTATTATAACTGCGGCAATACTTTATATTGCAACTGCGGTAGATTTATTAGTGATTTTATTAATATTTTTTGCTAGAGCAAAGACTAGAAAAGAATATAGGGATATTTATATAGGTCAATATTTAGGATCGATTATCCTCATATTAGTCAGTTTATTTTTAGCTTTTGTGTTAAATTATGTTCCAGAGAAATGGATATTAGGTTTATTAGGTTTGATCCCCATCTACTTAGGTATAAAAGTTGCTATTTATGATGATTGTGAAGGCGAAAAAAGAGCAAAAAAAGAATTAAACGAAAAAGGTTTGTCCAAATTAGTAGGAACTGTTTCTTTAGTGACAATTGCAAGTTGTGGTGCAGATAATATTGGTTTATTTGTCCCTTATTTTGTAACATTGGATATTGTTGAATTACTGACTACCTTAATTGTATTTTTAGTTTTAATTTTCTTTTTAGTATTCACAGCACAAAAACTAGCTAGAATTCCTGGTGTGGGTGAAATTGTTGAGAAGTTCAGTCGTTGGATTATGGCTGTTATCTACATAGCATTGGGCTTATTTATTATTATTGAAAATGAAACCATACAAACAATATTAGGATTTATATTATAAATTAAGGTGTGACTTAATATGAGTAACAATAAAATTTGTGACGTCATTTGTGTTCATGAGGAAAAAGTGAATTATGCTTTAAGATTTTTAAAAGAAGAAAAAACTCAACGGCTTATCAATACATTATTAAAGATAAGTGATGAGAATAAGCTGAAAATTATATTAGCTCTAATTAAAGAGAAAGAATTATGTGTTTGCGACTTATCTATAACATTAGGTTTGAGTATAGCTTCAACATCACATCATTTGAGAGCGCTGTATAAAAGAGACGTGCTGGATTTTTACAAGGATGGGAAAATGGCATACTATTATATCAAAGATATAGAAATGAAATCATTATTAATAAAATGTATGACTTAAATATAAAGAAACGCTCACATTAAACGAGCGTTTCTTTGAATTCTTGTATTCTTTTTCCAATTTCATCTCTAACACGTTGAAATTCTGGCCATTCTTTTCCTGCTGGATCATCAAAGCCCCAGTGTTCTTTTTTAACATTAGGTGGTAATATAGGGCAATTATCGTCTGCATCACTACATAATGTTACGACCAAATCTGATTGTTTTAAAATATCACTATCAATCAAATCTGATGTATGGTTTGAGATATCAATATCCACTTCTTTCATAGCTTCTATTGCTTTAGGATTAACACCATGCGTTTCTATACCAGCAGAATAGACATTCCAATCTTCACCCAATATTTCCTTTCCCCAACCTTCAGCCATTTGGCTACGACAAGAGTTACCAGTACATATAAAATAAATTGTTTTCTTATCCATAATTAAAGCCTCTTTTCTTAAAATATGATTAGTGTAAGGTATAAACCTAAGAGTGTTACAAATAGGACTGGAATAGTAATGATAATTCCAGTTTTAAAGTATGTTCCCCACGAAATTTTCACACCTTTTTGTGTTAAGACATGTAGCCACAATAATGTTGCTAAAGAACCAATCGGTGTTATTTTAGGTCCTAAATCAGAACCTATGACATTCGCATAAACCATACCTTCTTTAATTGTTCCAACTACATTCGATTGTCCGATAGCAATTGCATCTATTAAAACTGTAGGCATATTATTCATAATTGATGATAACAAAGCAGATATAAAGCCCATGCCCATAACACTACTGAATAGTCCATAACTTGAAATATTGGATAATGCATCAGCTAAAATTGTGGTGATGCCTACGTTTTTCAAGCCGAATACGACTAAATACATACCAATTGAAAATAGGACAATATTCCATGGTGCACCTTTAATTACTTGTTTCGTATGCACAGCTTCGGAATTGCGAGCTAACAGTACAAAGATAAAAGCAATAATACCAGCAATAATTGATACAGGAATTTGGATAAACTCGCTAACAAGATATCCAACTAGTAGTACTGCTAATACTATCCATGAAAGCTTAAATAACTTAGAATCTTTAATTACACTTTTAGGATCTGATAGATTTTCTGTATCGAACGTTTTAGGTATGGATTTTCTGAAATATAGCCATAATACAACAATACTTGCAAGTAAAGAGAATAGATTGGGAATCATCATGCGACTTACATATTCAATAAATCCAATATGGAAGTAGTCAGCAGAAACGATATTAACCAAATTACTTACAATTAGTGGAAGAGACGTAGTATCTGCAATGAATCCACTTGCAATGATAAAAGGAAAAATGACTTTTTGATTAAACCCTAAATTTCTTACCATAGCGAGCACGATTGGAGTGAGAATTAATGCAGCTCCATCGTTCGCAAAGAAAGCTGCTACAATAGCGCCTAACAACATAATGTAGACAAACATTTTAAACCCATGACCATTTGAAGCTCTGACCATATGTATAGCTGCCCATTCGAAAAATCCAATTTCATCTAAAATTAATGAAATGAGTATAACAGCGACAAAGGTTAACGTCGCATTCCAAACAATCCCTGTAACTTCAATAACATCCGAGAGACTGACAACGCCTGTAATAATAGCGATGATAGCACCAAACAATGCTGTAATACCAATATCTAACCCCTTAGGTTGCCAAATAACAAACATGAGAGTTAAAAGAAAAATAATAATCGCTAGAATAGTCATTATGTACATTCACCTGTCTTTATCTTTTTACACATACATTGTTGAGTAGGAGAGCTAATATAAGTTAATTCATTGTTGATTGAATCTAAGGACTTATGATTAAGTCGGTACATGCGCTTAGTACCGTCTTTTCGTGTAGATACTAATTCATTATCTACTAGAATTTTCATATGATGACTTAATGTAGGTTGTGAAAATTGAAAATACGCTAATAAATCACAAGCACATAATTCACCGCAAGATAATAAGTCTAATATTTCTAATCGACTTGGATCCGATAAAATTTTTAATTGTAATGATAGTTCCTTATAAGACATATGGATGTCATCCCTCCTTTATTATAGATTATCATCTATATAGACAAATATCTATATAGATAATACTTTTTGCAATAATACATTTAATTAAAACCTTGTTTTAAACATCGATGACAAGGTCTAATGTAGGACGTGGAGACATCATTTTCGGAATGATATAAATAAATCCATAAATGGAGATAAATCGAAAATGTTTATACCCCTAGGGGGTATGTGTTATAGTATAAGTATAGCTAATATAATATTTTCATAAATAGGAGGGGTTAATTTGAATAATAATGGTGAAGAGCATAATCATCAAAATCACATGAATCATTCCAATCACATGCATCATGATAACCATGCCTCACATCATCATAGTGGCCATGCACATCATCATGGAAATTTTAAAGTTAAGTTTTTTGTTTCATTAATTTTTGCAATACCTATCATTCTTTTATCGCCAATGATGGGTGTTAACTTACCTTTTCAATTCACATTTCCAGGTTCTGAATGGGTAGTGTTAGTATTAAGTACAATTTTATTCTTTTATGGTGGTAAACCGTTCTTGTCTGGTGGTAAAGATGAAATTGCTACAAAAAAACCAGGCATGATGACCTTAGTTGCCCTAGGTATTTCAGTAGCTTATATTTATAGCTTGTATGCTTTTTATATGAATAACTTTAGTAGTGCAACTGGTCATACAATGGACTTTTTTTGGGAATTAGCAACCTTAATTTTAATTATGCTATTAGGACATTGGATAGAAATGAATGCTGTCGGAAATGCTGGAGATGCTTTAAAGAAAATGGCAGAACTGTTACCTAATAGTGCGATTAAAGTTATGGATAATGGCCAACGCGAAGAAGTTAAAATATCAGACATCATGACTGATGATATCGTCGAAGTAAAAGCCGGAGAAAGCATTCCAACAGATGGTATTATCGTTCAAGGACAAACATCTATAGATGAATCCCTAGTCACTGGAGAATCTAAAAAAGTACAAAAAAATCAAAATGACAACGTCATCGGGGGTTCTATTAATGGGTCTGGAACAATACAAGTCAAGGTTACAGCTGTGGGAGAAGATGGATATCTTTCTCAAGTTATGGGACTTGTTAATCAAGCACAAAATGATAAATCTAGTGCTGAATTGTTATCTGATAAAGTAGCGGGTTATTTATTCTACTTTGCTGTAATTGTTGGCGTGATTTCTTTTATTGTCTGGATGCTCATTCAAAATGATGTTGATTTTGCATTAGAACGTCTTGTAACTGTGTTAGTCATTGCTTGTCCACATGCTTTAGGCTTGGCAATACCTTTAGTCACTGCACGTTCGACTTCAATTGGTGCACATAATGGTTTAATTATTAAAAATAGAGAGTCTGTAGAAATAGCTCAACATATCGATTATGTAATGATGGATAAAACTGGTACTTTAACTGAGGGTAACTTTTCTGTGAATCATTATGAGAGCTTTAAAAATGATTTGAGTAATGATACAATATTAAGCCTTTTCGCCTCATTAGAAAGTCAATCTAATCACCCATTAGCTATAAGTATTGTTGATTTTGCGAAAAGTAAAAATGTTTCATTTACTAATCCACAAGACGTTAATAATATTCCGGGTGTCGGATTAGAAGGTCTAATTGATAATAAAACATATAAAATAACAAATGTCTCTTATCTTGATAAACATAAACTTAATTATGACGATGACTTGTTTACTAAATTAGCTCAACAAGGTAATTCAATCAGCTATTTAATTGAGGATCAACAAGTCATTGGCATGATTGCTCAAGGAGATCAAATTAAAGAAAGCTCAAAACAAATGGTAGCTGATTTACTATCAAGAAATATTACACCAGTCATGCTTACAGGTGATAATAATGAAGTGGCACACGCTGTCGCAAAAGAATTAGGTATTAGTGATGTCCACGCACAACTCATGCCAGAAGATAAGGAAAGCATTATAAAAGATTATCAAAGTGACGGTAATAAAGTCATGATGGTCGGAGACGGTATCAACGATGCGCCGAGTCTTATAAGAGCCGATATTGGTATAGCAATTGGTGCAGGCACAGATGTTGCAGTAGATTCAGGTGATATCATACTTGTTAAAAGTAATCCATCAGATATTATTCATTTCTTGACCCTTTCAAATAATACTATGAGAAAAATGGTGCAAAACTTATGGTGGGGTGCAGGTTATAATATTGTTGCTGTACCTTTAGCAGCTGGTATTTTAGCATTTATCGGCTTGATTTTAGGTGCTATTTTAATGTCACTAAGTACGGTTATCGTTGCAATTAATGCCTTTACATTAAAATTAAAATAAAAGATAGGAGTTTTATTATGATTAAAAAATTATTTTTTATGATATTAGGATCATTACTAATATTATCAGCTTGCTCCAATAATGATGAAAAAGATAAAGACACTAATGACCAAAAAAGTGAGAGCCATATGAAGCATAATGATGAAAGTAAAGTTCCTGAAGATATGACATCGACTAATGAGGGTGAATTTAAAGTAGGAGATAAAGTAACGATTACAGCAGGACATATGCCAGGTATGAAAGGTGCAGAAGCTACTGTAAAAGGTGCGTATAAAACATATGCCTATGTTGTAAGTT
The DNA here is from genome assembly GCF_038008285.1 of Staphylococcus sp. FSL K6-0223. Lineage (NCBI taxonomy): Bacteria > Bacillati > Bacillota > Bacilli > Caryophanales > Staphylococcaceae > Staphylococcus > Staphylococcus sp. FSL K6-0223. Next base: position 231,578 of record NZ_JBBOYX010000004.1, on the reverse strand, counting down.
ATAAACCCACAAATGGAAATGAAAAAGTAAACAATCATAAATGGGTCGTAAACGAAGAGATCAAAGATGCACCTAAAGATGGATTTAGTAAGGGCGATACTGTTAAATTAGAAGCAAGTCATATGTCTGGTATGAAAGGTGCTACAGCCAATATAGATAACGTGAAAAAGACGACTGTTTACGTAGTTGATTACAAATCCAAAGATAATGGTAAAATCATTAAAAATCATAAATGGATGACAGGAAATGAACTGAAAGCACGATAAAAATCTAGTTCTAGATTGAGAAATAAATAGATATAAAGATATCCTCCTTAATCAATAATTTAAATAACTTATTATTGTTAAGGAGGATATTTTTTAGTGTGTAAATTAAAAAGAATTTTAGAAGAATAACATTTATCAAAAAACTGTTCATTACCTTATTAAATGAAATTATATAATTAAAAACCGCATCATTAACCGATACGCAGAAGCATACCACAAATAAAATTAAAGCTTATGTTGCTCGTAAGATATTTTTCAATCATACTTGTTATTTTGATATTAAGGTTTATTGGAAATATTTATGAAATAAAAATAAAAAAGTAAAGATGAGAATTCATTTTAAAAATTATATTTATATTATATGTTTGATTTGAAGAAGAGCATGAAAAATCTAAAAGTATATTGTAAAAGTTTAACTTAAAACCATTATAATTAAAGAATATTAGGAGATGATTAATATTAATACAAAGGAAATTTGGGATAATAAATTAGCAGAAGATCAAAAGCTTGAATATAAACAATATTTTTTTACTAATGGTAAATTTAGTGATATCCCTGATAAAGCAAAGAATAAGCTACTACAAGTTATAAGCTCCTTTGCCAATTCTATGGGAGGCAAAATTATTTTAGGAATAGGGGAAGATGATAATCATAATCCTAATAAACTTATAGATGTAGGAGTAAATGAACAAACTTTGGAAATGTGGGAACAATCATTTAGGCAGTATATCAGTAGTAAAATTAAACCGGTTATTTATGGAATAAAAGTCAGTCTAGAGATAGTTGAAAATGTTAACCTTCTTAGAATAGATGTACCTATGAGCTTAGTAAAACCACATGCTATTAACAATGGTAGCAGAGATGATTTATATATAAGATATGGAAATATGACAACACCGATGTTATATGAAGATATTCGTAATGCTTTTGATGAAAAAACAATAACCGAGAACAAAATAATCAACTTTAAAAATGAGAGATTGGGTATGCTTTTAGGAGGAGAGATTGCTAGTGAAATATATAAAGACACAGCAATGGTTATTCATATAATTCCTGAAACTAGCATAAAATTAAATAGTTATACAAATTTAAGTAAGGCTGAGGATAACCGTAAATTAGATGTCTTTAGTCCTTTATCTGATAGTATTATGAGACGCGGATTAGTAAGCTATAATATGGATGGTCTTTTAATTTCTCACGAATCTTATAATAAAATTGGAGCATATACACAAATGTTTCATAATGGAAGTATAGAAATTACTGAAATAAGAATGATGAACCTGGATAACCAAAATAGTGATAAGAAGTATATATATAATTGGATAAAGCTTGAAAAATTACTGTTTGAAAAATTACATGATTTTATAGAAGTAATGGGTGAACTTGAAATACCAAAACCGTATATTGTATTTGTGACATTGTTAAACACTAAAGGTAAGCAAAGTTTAGGTGATTTTGAAACTTACCCAAGTAAGCCATTTAGCAGAAATATTATTCACTCAATGCCTGCATATATTAACGAAGAAGAAAATTATCAAAATTCAATGTATCCATTGCTTACAAGTCTCTCAAATGCATTTGGAATGAAAAATTCTAAGGTTTTTAAAGAAAAAAGTGTTGAATAAAGTCATTTAGGTTGAGACAAACTATTAATAATAGAAAATTATTGATAAATATTTATTATATTAAACTGAGTTGATGTATAGAATAAGATATTTTGATGTAAATGAAACTTAAAATTTAATTTTTCATAGAGGTAAAGAATCTCTTAATGATATTGTAAATAATATTGAAGTTAAATTTTGAAAAGAATGTGCTTATTAATGAATAGAAATAGTGAAATATCTATAATACAAAATATGAAATGACTTTTTATGTTAATCTTTATTATTGATATTATATTTAATGGAGATGAAGTTGAGTGAATATTAAACCATTATACATTGTTTTCTCTTTTATATGGATTTTCATTCTAGGATTAATAATTGACGGCCCACCTATCTTTACTATGATTTACATATTTTTAACAATTTCCATTCTACTTTTTATAAATATCAAAAATAAGAAATTACAAACCTACTTTTCAAAAGTATATCAAGATCGAAAAAATACTAACCTGCTCAAACATTGGGTAATATTAGATGATAAAAAACAAAATCATAAAAAAGTAGTTAGAAAATATTTTGAAAATTTGAACAAGATAATGTATGTATCTAGCCTCTTTTTAATAATCGCTATGTATCTTCTTTTAGAAGTACTAACTATAATTCAACCAATGGCAAACGCTTTGCTAATAGTGATTTTAATTATTTTTTTATACTGTTTAATACAAACCGTACTATATAGATTTCCAAGCTTTATCACTTTTATAGTACCTTTCATTTCGCTTTCAATTGTATATTCGCTTTACGATAGTAAAATAATTGAAAGCCTAATTCTATTGAAAATTTTATTTACTTTATTTTCTATAATATCTTATGGCATTATATGTTTTTGTGCACAACCTTACATCATTAGAGATTTACATAAAAATCAATTATTCATCAATGGTTTACCAAATATAGTTTTATTGATTATTACGTTTGAAATAAATAGTATAGAAAAACCTCCACTTAACTTTACTAAAGACCCTAATTTTTCAAAATATCCTAATGAAATGCAAAAGCTCCTTTCAAATCAGGAATTTGTGAATAAAATAAGAGATATTTTTTATCAATTTCAAATGACTAAGATTACTTCTGAAATAACAACAGATATTCTTATAATTAGTATTATAATTTTTACATATAGTGCTTTGTTGAATATAAAAATAAGATATGATACTAAAAAAGCTAAAAAGTTACTTACTAGTGTCAGAGTGAAAAGTGTTAAATCTCAAAAATTCTGTTATAAAGACTTCCAAAAAATTAGCTATTATGGTGGTTCATACTATGAGGATCAACTTTTTGCCTTACCAGGTGTTTATAAGTTTATTTATGATATTGAAGTAAATGAAGAGAAATTCTGAGATACTTTTTAATAAATGTAATTGCTAAGTTAGGTGGGTGTTCCCACTTAACTTATTTTATTTTGTGCTATAAAATTATAAATAAAAGACAAAATAAGTGGACAGCTATTTATTTATAGATTTCGTACTAAATGGAGGGAATGTGCAATGACTACATCAGAGAAGCAACGTCAACAACAAGCAGAACTACAAAAGAAATTATGGTCCATTGCGAATGACTTACGTGGGAATATGGACGCCAATGAATTTAAGAATTACATACTCGGACTCATCTTCTATCGTTTCTTAAGTGAAAAGGTTGAAGAACAATCTGAGCGATTACTTGCAGAAGATAATATTACATATTCAGAAGCAATGAATAATGAGGACTATCGTCCTATTGTTGAGAAAGAATTAATTCAACGTATTGGTTTCGTCATTGAACCGGAAAATTTATTTAGTAATTTAAAAGCTAAAATTGAAAATCAAACATTCGAAATTGAAGACTTAAGCAATGCGATTAAAAATGTTGAGAACTCTACACGTGGTCACGAGAGTGAAGATGACTTTATTCATTTATTCGATGACATGGATTTGAACTCCAGCCGATTAGGGAATACGAATGCAGCTCGTACGAAATTAATTGGGAAAGTCATGATGAATATTTCTACATTACCATTCGTGCATAGTGATTTAGAAATCGATATGTTAGGCGATGCATATGAGTACTTAATCGGTCAATTCGCGGCTAGTGCGGGTAAAAAGGCTGGTGAATTCTATACACCTCAACAAGTATCAACGATACTTGCGAAGATTGTCACAGATGGTAAAGAAGATTTAAGAAGTGTATATGACCCTACATGTGGTTCTGGATCATTACTCTTACGTGTGGGTCGAGAAGCTAAAGTACGTAACTATTATGGTCAAGAATACAATAGTACAACTTATAACTTAGCTCGTATGAACATGTTACTTCACGATGTGAACTTTAAAGCCTTCCAAATTGAAAATGGCGATACCTTAGAAGATCCAGCGCATCGAGGTGAACAATTTGATGCGGTGGTCGCCAACCCACCATACAGTGCGAAGTGGAGTGCTGAACCTTCATTCTTAGATGATGAACGTTTTAGTGATTACGGCAAACTTGCACCTAAATCTAAAGCAGACTTTGCATTTATTCAACATATGATTTATCACTTAGAAGATGAGGGTACAATGGCGGTTGTTCTTCCACATGGTGTTCTATTCCGTGGCGCAGCCGAAGGCACAATTCGTAAATATTTAATCGAAGAGAAGAATTATTTAGACGCCGTGATAGGCTTACCTGCCAATTTATTCTTTGGGACAAGTATTCCAACGTGTGTCCTAGTCTTTAAAAAGTGTCGTCAAGCAGATGATGATGTGGTATTTATCGACGCTTCCCAATCATTTGAAAAGGGTAAAAATCAAAACCACCTTACAGATGAAGATGTAGAAAAAATCGTCGAAACATATAGTCAAAGAGAAACAATAGATAAATATAGTTATGTAGCAAGTTTAAATGAAATTAAAGAGAATGATTATAACCTCAATATCCCAAGATATGTAGATACTTTCGAAGAAGAAGAACCAATCGACTTAAACCAAGTGCAGCAACAACTCAAAGACATCGATAAAGACATCGCTAATGTAGAGTCAGAAATCAACGAATACCTTAAAGAACTAGGAGTGTTGAACAATGACTGAACAAAATACTCCAGAACTAAGATTTCCAGAGTTTAAAGAAGAATGGATTAAACAGAACATAGGAAATTATTTGGTCGAATACAAAAAATATGGTTCTCAGAATGAAACTCATTATCCTGTAGCAACCTCTTCTAGAAGAGGCTTATATATGCAAAATGAGTACTTTGAAGGTGACAGAGAATTTGCAAAAAAAGATGTCTTGTACAGTATTGTTCCTGTTAATTATTTTACTTATAGACATATGAGTGATGATAATATATTTAAATTTAATATTAATACATTTAATATTCCAATTCTCGTAAGTAAGGAATATCCTGTTTTTACTATCAACAATTATTATTCTCACAATTTTATATTTTATGAATTAAATAATAATAATCGATTTGAAAAATTTTGTAGAATGCAAAAAAAGGTGGAACACGTACAAGACTTTATTTTAAAGTACTTAAAGAATATAAAGCGTTTTTTCCAAATTACCAAGAACAATCAAAAATAGGAGATTTCTTTAGCAAACTCGACTACCAAATTGAGTTAGAAGAAGAGAAACTTGAACTTTTAGAACAACAAAAGCGTGGGTATATACAAAAGATTTTTTCTCAAGAGTTAAAATTTAAAGATGAAAGAGGGAACAATCATCCTAGTTGGAAAGAAATGAAATTAATGGAATTTCTTTCTGTTATAGATGGTGATCGAGGTAAAAATTATCCTACTAAAAATGATTTTATGGAAAATGGGCATACACTTTTTTTAAGTGCAGCAAATGTAACTTAACAAGGCTTTTCTTTAAATCAAAGTCAATATATTACTAAAGAAAAATCAAACTCTATGGGGAAAGGAAAATTAAATATAAATGATGTAGTACTGACTACAAGAGGATCTATTGGAAATGTTTTTCTGTATAATGAGAAAATTACTAAGAAAAAACCATTTGTAAGAATTAACTCAGGTATGCTAATTCTTAGAACAGAAGACTATATTAAGTCGTTTTTTATAACAAAATATTTAGCTTCACCATTAGGAAAAAAACAAATTGATTTACTTAGCTTTGGTTCTGCACAACCACAATTAACTAAGAAAGATATAGAACTATATAAAATAAAACTTCCTGTAAGACAAGAACAAAAACAAATCAGTTTATTCTTAAAAAAAATAGATAAAATAATTGAAAAACAATCTTCTAAAGTCGAATTATTAAAACAACGTAAACAAGGCTTATTACAAAAGATGTTTGTGTAATTCTGATAAATACCTATTATGTTAACTAAAAACGAAATTAAAATATATAGAAAAGGATTTTATTTTTCCAATATTAAGTGATAATTTTAAAGCATTAAAATTTAAGTTTTTAGAGTAAGAAAGAGAAAAAATAGACGAGATCTTAGATGAATTAATTAATAATAAATATTAGTAAATAATCACAAAAACTAAAAGAGCATTCCTCATTGTAAAGTGAAGGATGCTCTTTTAATTTTATACATAATAATCATACATCAAGTCAGCATGGGTAGGAGATAATTCTTCGCCACATCCTTTAATATACTGAAGTATATTCGTAATGTAATTTTTATCAATTTCAATTTTTTGTGGAATGTCTTTTAAACAATGTGATAAATCACATTTATAAAGTATGGATAAGTCAATAACTTCATATTCTAATGTGTTGGGGTGTCTATATACGAAATAGTTTAATCTCATGCTATCTATAAATTGATTGAATGAGCCAAACGACATCAGCCATTTTCGGGTTGCCTCTTGATCGTAAGCTTTTTGTAACTTTAGATTAGTTTCATTAGCGTAAAATAATTTAATATCAAATAGCGCATAATCAATTCTATCTTTTAATAAAGTACCTCTAAGTTGATTGAGAGAATTTTTCTGAACTGGAAAGGCTAAATGCCCCATTCTACTACCTCTAATAAGTTCAAAATCTTCTAACCATTGTTTGTTACCATTTCTATATTGGAAAAGTGGTTTCCATCCAATAATTGCATCTAGACTACATTTTTGATTATTAATACTAAGATAGTATGGATCATCAATGTCTTGTGGCTCTTGTAATTCATTATAAAAATCCTGCATTTCAGCTACGAGAGCTTTATCTACGCCATCAGGATCCACATATATAGCCTCAATTAAAGATTTAAGTTTGCGTGATGAATTATCTTTTTTTAGTTTATTGTTTTCCTGATAATATGCTGCGTCCTCTTTTACTATTTTCCAAAAGGTACTTTTATATAATGATTTAATTAAATAAATATCATTTTGATATACGTACTGCTTCATTAATTTACCCTCTACTCTTAAAATTTATATGTATAGAGTATATTATTTTATCAGTTTAACATTTTAAGCTCTATTCACTTATCAAAATTTTTATCATTTTTTCTTTTATTAGTGATTTCTTTAATTATTTTCGGTTGTAGGATGATTAAATTAGTATAATATGACAATAAATATAGTATAAGGGCAATGAATTTTTAATGTAATTTGCATTATAATAATAATATAATTTTTATCTTAAGAATTGGGGTAATTTGAATGTCTTTGTCAAATTTGATTAAAAAAATTAGTCATACATATTTTAAAGAAAAGGCAACCGGTAAATTTAAAGGTGCACAGGTTGGAAAATTAGTGCGAAATAAAATGGTTGAGGAACTAAGAAATATAGAAGATCTAAAAGACTTTAAAATTAAAGGTAGTATAGGGAATGGTCAATTTGCTGCTATACCTTGGGTTGCTATTATGGATAAAGATGTAACAACAACTACTTCTAAAGGTATGTATATTGTTTTTTTATTTAGTAGTGATGAAAAAGAAGTATATCTAACTTTAAATCAGGGTGCCGAATACTTTAAGGATAAAAAGTTAAAAGATCATGACATAGTAAAAATATCAAAGTCAATTTATGAAAGCTTAGACTCTCCAGAAAGTGAACCTATAGATATTAATTTAAAATCTGAAACGTCGTTAGGTAGGGCTTATGAAAAAACTGCGATTAGTGGATTTAAATACTACAGTGATGATATGCCTGATACATCAATAATAGTTAGTGACATTATTAAACTATTGAATGATTATGAACAATTAGTTAGGACATTCAAAGAAAAGGGACAAAATATTGACCAATTTTATCAATATATACTAAATCCTAAAGTAAGCAAATATCAACTTTTCAAAAACTTATTCAGAAATTTTGTAGAACAAAGTCAAATTAATATTACGAGTAACGATAAAAGTACTGAAATCAAACATGAAGGTCTTGAAGATATAGAAGTTATAAAAATTAAAGATTATAACTCCATAAATATGAATGGTGTTGATTTTCATGTCCATTTATTTAATAGCGGACAATATGGGAGAAAAAATGGGAACGGAAGCGGTAAAATTCCATATATATGTTATAAAACTTCTAACTCAAGATGGGTAAATATTAGAACAACATTTGAAGATTATAAAATGACTGTTGCTAGAATAACATTGTGGGATGAAATAAACAAAAAAGAACAAGAAACAGAACATGTTTACAAGATTGAAGAAATGGATTTATTTTCTGACAATCCACCTAATGAATATTTCAAACAATTTTATAATGATTATATGAACTATAAAAACGAGGGGAGTTTTATGATAGAAAGTGGGATTTTGAAAGATATAACTAAGAAATTGATTAAGTCAAGAAATATTATATTAAGAGGGGCGCCTGGTACGGGTAAGAGCTATTTAGCTAAAGCAGTAGCTTCCCAAATCATTGGAATATCTGATGAACAACTAGATTCCTCTGAACAATTTGAATTTGTACAGTTCCACCCAAATTATGATTATACTGATTTTGTTCAAGGTATAAGACCTATTATAGATAAAAATGAAAACATGGGTTTTAAACTAAAATCTGGAATATTCAAAACATTTTGTGAGAAGGCTATAAAAACACAAAACAATAATTTTTCTGATGAAGTTGTAGAAAAACATGAAAATTACAATGAAAATGATAAGAAGTATGTATTTGTAATTGATGAAATTAATAGAGGAGAAATTTCAAAGATATTTGGAGAGTTATTCTTTTCAATTGACCCTAGTTATAGAGGAATTACAGGAGCAGTAAAAACTCAATATTCAAATATGGGAGCTGAAAGTGATAAATTTTATATTCCTGAGAATGTATATATCATAGGTACCATGAATGATATTGACCGTTCCGTAGATACATTTGACTTTGCGATGAGACGTAGATTTAGATTCATTGAAATTAAAGCAAATGAAAATATTGAAATGTTGGAGTCACTAGGAGATAAAAAAGAGGAAGCTACTATTAAAATGATTAGCCTCAATAATGCAATTTCGCAAGTAGAAGAATTGGATAGTAATTATCATATAGGTGCAGCTTATTTTCTAAAATTAAAAGATATGAGTTTTGAAGAACTATGGGAAGACTATTTAGAGCCACTATTATCTGATTATGTAAGAGGCTTGTTTGGTGAAGAAGAGATTATGGAATCATTTAAAACGGCTTATACTAATCCAAATTTAGAATTAGGTTCAGAAGATGAATCTGATTAAAATTAAAGATAATTCTTCCAGAAACTCTAATGAATTTAGCGAGATTCCTAACATAATTTCTTCAGTATTGGATAAAAGTGTCTCAGAACTTGAGAAGACAGGTATATTTGTTTTTCCTAATAGTTTAAAAGAACAAGAAGGGATAACTGAAGAACAAACAATCCTAAATAAAGTGGGTCAAAATTATCGTTCTAGCAACATTATGGGATTCCTTGGCTACAATCAAGAGAATTTGATCATTGAGTCACGTTTTTCAGAAGGACAAAATGATTATTTTTTTCAATATTTAATAGAAAATGTCCTAAAAATCCCATATGTAATTGATCTAAATACAATAATTGATAGAGATGAAAAAGTAATTGATCTTTTTATATTTATATTTCCTTATTATTTAAAGAAAGCTATGCGAAAAGGGTTGTATAAAGAATATACAAGAAATGAGTACAATAATCATAATGTAAAAGGAACTATAGATATTCAAAGACATATTAAAAATAATACACCATTCATAGGTAAAATAGCTTATTCTCAGAGAGAGTTTTCATATGATAATTATATTCTTCAGTTAATTAGACATACGATAGAATTTATTAAGAAGAAAAAAGAAGGCGTCAATGTATTAAGCAATGTTAGGAATGAAGTAAGAGAAATTTGTGAAGTCACTACTAGTTATAATTATTTAGATAGAAATAAAGTATTAATGTTTAACAATAAACAGCCTATCAGACATGCATATTATAAAGAGTATAGAGAATTACAAAAACTTTGTTTAACAATTTTACAACAACATAAGCATTACATAGGTAGTAACGCTGAGAAAATTCATGGAATCATATTTGACGGTGCATGGTTATGGGAAGAATATATTGACACTTTAATTCATGAAGATTATTACCATCCTAAAAATAAAGGTGGTAGTGGAGCTCAAAGATTATTTAGTACACAAATGGGTGCCAAAATAGGATTGATTTATCCAGATTTTATTGGGCGTAATCAAAATTATAGAATAATAGGAGACGCTAAATATAAACCAATCCAAAATATAGGGAATAGAGATTATTTGCAAGTTTTAGCTTATATGTATAGATTTGATGCTAAAACAGGTTATTATTTCTTTCCAAATCAAACTGGAAAAAGTAATGAAGTATTATTTTTAAATCAAGGAATAACATATGAAAAAAATGTGCAAATGCGTGAAGATATAAAAATTATTAAAGTTGGACTCACAATCCCTAAAGAAACGTTAGATTATAGAGAGTTTGCCGAGAAAATGAAAATATCAGAACAAGAATTTTTAGAGAAAATAAAATTGTAATACCACTTTTATAAAATTATTTAATCATGAGTTTTAAAGCAGAGTAGTCAAAAAAATTTGGCTACTCTGTTTTTATTAGATGATCTTAGTGTAAAAGTACATGTATTAATTTGTGATTAGTTGAAGTATACTTCTTTAGCCTTATCCGCTAAAAGCAGCCAAATAATAAAAACATAATAAATAGGATTTTATAAACAATATATTTATACAACAGGTATATTTTGTACTAATTAAAGTTCAAGAATAGTTAAATGACTTAGAAAACTCCTTCTTCGAATTAAAAATTAATTAAATTTTGAAATACATATTAATTTAATGTTTAATTGCAGTTTGTTTATTAGTAATAGTAAAATAAGTATGAATATAAGAGATTGAATTTTTTATTATGGGGATAAGGGAGAGATTCAATGAATAACGAATTAGAATTACTAGAATTTTTAAGGGGTTATTCTAATGAAAATAATTTAACTTTAAGTTTTGAGGAATTACTCAAACTGTTTAATGATCAAAAAGCTCCAATTAGTAATTACTTATATAGCAAAATATTTTTTGACAAAGAAAAGGGGATAAAATTCATAAATAAACTTGGATTATATTTTCCTGAACAAACAAAGCAGCGATATGATTTTAATGAAAGTAAGGATGGTCATTCTATTACTAAAGATGATGTAGCAACATTAGTTGAATCAAATGATGATTTTTTTGACGACATTACTGAATCTGATGAGTTTAAAAAAATCAAAGATATTGATCTTGTTACTAAAGTCGATACTTATAAATTTAATGATTTATATTTTGAAAGATTACAAGAAAATGAAAAAGATATTGAATTAATTACGCAAATAGTTAATGCTAATCAACAACTTGTTATGAAAATAGCTTCTAGATATCAAAAAACTGTACTTGGCTCAATTCTGGATTATGATGATCTGATATCTAGTGGTAATTTAGGTCTATTAAAAGCAATCAAAAAATTTGATTTATCCTTAGGATATCAATTTTCAACTTATGCAACTTGGTGGATTAAACAAAATATAACTAGAGATATTGCTGATAGAAAACATACGATTCGTTTACCAGTTCATATGGTAGAAAGTTTAAATAAATTTAATTATTTATTAAAAAAGTATGGAAATTATTCAACAGAAGAAATTGAAAGAATTTGTACGTCAGAAATGAATATAACTAAAGAAAAATTTTATGAGTTGTTGTATATAGATAAAATATTCAATAAAAACCTTGCTTCTTTACAATCTTCTATAGGAGAGGATAGCGATACTAGCTTGGGGGAAATGTTGAGTCATGATCAAAACTTATATCAGAATGAAAGCATCACTCCAGAAGAAATAATAACTCGTAAAATTTTCAGGGAAGAGATGGAAAACTATTTTAAAGCTATGTTAAGTGAAAAACAAGAAAACATATTGAAACAAAGGTTAGGTTGGAATGCTCCTTCTAAAACTTTGGAGGAAATAGGTGTAGATTATGGTGTAACTCGTGAAAGAATTAGACAAATCGAGGCTAAGTCTTTAGACAAGTTAAGAAGAAAATTAGAAAAAGATGGAATTCGTAGATATTTGGAGGAACTATAATGAAGCTACAAGAAGTAATTAACAATAGGAAAGAAAAATTCTTTGTTTTAATGGGATTTACTAGCGATGAATTATTAAATTTACCTAACAAGTTATTAAATTTACCTATATTTAATGGGATAAATGAGTATATATATAATCCAAATAAAACTTTAACTCCTGATCTATTTACTAACTTTTTTACCACTAATCAAAAAAGTTGGCTTACGTATGAAGAATTTTTTATATTAAGAGGTTTTATAGAAAGTGCTATAAAAAAAGAAGACATTGTATTTATTTATAACAATAAGTATTTAGGTCTATACCCATTTAATTATTCCTTTGATGAAATTGAAAGTTTTTATGAGAATCTATTCACCACTAATAATATTGATTTTAAAGCTAATGATATCGATGAAAAAGTGACAGAACTTTACACTAATATTAAGAAAATAAATAATGAGTATTATATAGCTTATAATACACAGTTGTTTGAAGAATATTCTGTTATTAATTTATATAATAATGAAAAAGATTTAGAATCATTTAAAGAAATTGATAACGATAGATATGATTATTCTTTTGATTATAATGACGACCCAGAATCGATTATAAATTTAATTAATTTCTTAAATAAAAACGAGCATAAGATAATTGTACTTACACTCCCTTCGGAAGTGGAACAATATTTTTCAGTACTAGCAAACATATATGATCGTCATCAATTTATTTACTATATTCCTCAAGTTAAGCAAAGAATTATACCTAGAGAAAGTCAATATTTAGAAATTTTAAAAAAATATTGGGACTATGAGAGTTTTAGAGATCTTGATATTTATGAAGATATTCACACCAGAGAAATATCAAAAATTAGTCAAGCTCAAATTATTGATGAAATAGTAGAACAAATGAAAATTGCTAATAATAAAAAAACACCCAAGGATATATTTATAACCTCATCTACTGGAGCAGGAAAATCGATAATGTTTCAATTACCTTCTCTGTATATGAAACACAAAGATCCTGAGAATAAAAAATTGACTATAGTTATATCTCCACTAATTGGATTGATGAATGATCAAGTGGAAAATTTAAATAAACTAGATATCAAAAGTGCAAAGACTATTAATTCTGGAATTTCCCCTACAGAAAAAGCAACTATAGCTAAAGATATTAAAGATGGAAAAATAGATATATTGTATGTATCTATAGAAACGCTTGTTAATAGAGGAGATATCCAATCATTAATTGGTGAAAGAGAAATTGGGTTGTTTGTTGTAGATGAGGCTCATACAGTCACAACATGGGGCCGTACTTTCCGAGTCGATTATTGGTTTATGGGCAGTTATATAAATGAATTGAGAAAAAAATACACTTTCCCAGTCGTTACATTTACTGCAACAGCTATAGTTGGTGGTCCAGAAGATATGTACACTGAAATCAAACGTTCTTTAAATTTAGTTTCTCCAATTCGCTATATTGGAAGTATAAAGAAAGAGAATGTGTTCCTAAATATAAATTCAATTAATGATGAGACTAAGAAGAAATACGGAAATGATGCTAAACAAATTAAAGATAAATTGCTTATATCTAGAATAGAAAAAAATGTTGAAAAAAAGAAAAAAACTTTAGTTTATTTCCCAACAGTAGTGAGTATAAATCAATTTAAAAATACTTTAGAGGCTTACAAACCAAAGATGTATGAGAAAGTTGCTATTTACCATGGTCAATTAAGTACTGATAATAAAAATATTAATTTTAGAAATTTCAAAACTGGTGAACAACCCATAATTCTTGCAACTAAAGCATTTGGAATGGGTATAGATATTCCAGACATAGAGGAAGTGTATCATTATGCTATTTCAGGTAATGTCTTAGATTATATTCAAGAAATAGGACGAGTAGCTAGAAAAAAAGAACGTGGTAAAGCATGTTTAGATTATATTCCTAATAAAGATTTTAATGATTTTAAAAAATTAAAAGCTTTATCCTCTATTAAAAAAGGACAACTTCTATCTATTATGGATAAAATTAAAAGCATATATAAAGAGTCAGGTAATAAGCGTTATTTAACTATTAATATAGAGTCTTTTAATTATATTTTTAATAATGATTTTGAAGACACCGACGATATCGAAAATAAGGTCAAACTTGCTTTACTTACTATCGAAAATGATTTTAAGCAGAAGACGAATTACCCTCCTTTCGTTACAAGACCAGGGTCGCTAAATAGTCAGGATATTATTTTAGCTACTGAAGCCAACAAAAAGTATTTTGAAAGTTCGAAATACAGACGTTATTTTCACTTTCTTGAAGAAATTCAAAACTCGCATTATAAATATATCTTTATTTTTGATACTGAAAAATATTGGAAAGAACATTATCAAACTATTTCTTTTCCTCAATTTAAGTATAAAGTTGGACAATCTAGTGATGAAATTAAATACGATCCAGTACTAAATAAACTCAATTTTTCTTTAAGTTATATTGTGAACTTTAATGGTTTCTCTAATGAAGATAAAGCTCAAAGTGAATTAAATCATATTATTAGTAAAGTAGAGGATGCGTTAAGAGAATTTGCTTCTAAACAAAACTATTTTAGTGAACAAGATTTAGCTAAGAAATTAGTAAGTTTACAAGTAGCGAATAAAAGAGAAAGTTATAGATTATCATCTCTAATTATCAATACACTTATTCAAATAAACTCTCTCCTTAGTTTGAGAGATATAGAAGTAGCTACAAATGAAACTTATAAAATCACAAATAATTATGAGGATTTACTTACTAAATTAAAAGAAACATTTTCGTTATTAGTAAACGATACAGCAAAATCTGTTGAAATTAATAAAGTTCGATACTATATTTTCAAAAATAGTAATAATGAGAAGATAGATCACATCAACGTATTGCTCGGGTTCCTTGAAGCATTTGGATTAATAGATTTTGAGATGAAAGGCGGAGCAACGCCTTCTATAAACATCAGAATGAATGCTATCTCACAATTAGAAAAAGCATTAAGCAATCCAGGTAAATATCGCAATCATTTATTAGAAGATCAATACAAAAATTTCATTCGCAGTATTGAAATGTTCAAATATTTATTTACTTTACCAACTGAAGGTGAAAACTCTCGTGAAAGAATAGTCAATTACACAAAACTATTCTGGTCTACTATTGAGGATTACTTCTTTGGAGTTATTCCATCTAAAGTTGAAAGTGAAGTAAATAATAAATTATATAAGAATTAATATTATGTAATTGAAATTCGTGGTTTATTCTACGATTTTATTTGTGAAGCTATGAACGTTATATTATGTTTTATAATAAAGAAAATAACGGATCTTATAGCAATAAATATTAATCAATACAATCATTTTTGTAAAAATGATTTTTCAACTTTCTAACATAATCCTTATTATTTTAAGTATTTATTAAAATTTTATTTAATTATAGTAATTTTTAAAAATAACATAATTTCTTTTGTTATACTCATTTCATCAAACGAAATGAGGTGTATGAATGAGGTATTTGAACTGGTCACGCAAATGTTTAATTACTACATTCCTAATTGTAAGCAGTTTATTATTAGCATTTTCCACAATTACTTATGCTAATGAAAGTAAGTCTGAAGACAGTCTTAAAATCACAACACATAACGTTTACTTCTTACCTACAGCATTATATCCCAATTGGGGACAATCGCAGCGCGCTGATTTAATTTCAAAAGCTGATTATATACAAGATCAAGACGTCGTTATTTTTAATGAATTATTCGATAAAAAAGCATCCAATCGTCTTTTAACAAATTTACAATCTCAATATCCTTATCAAACGCCTATTGTTGGTAAAGGTACAGACGGTTGGCAACAGACTTCAGGTACTTATAGAAAAGTAAAACCAGTGAGCGGTGGCGTTGGTATTGTAAGTAAATGGCCAATCATTGAACAAGAACAACATATTTACAAAAAGGGTTGCGGCGCTGATAAAGCTGGCAATAAAGGTTTCGCATACATTAAAATTAATAAAAATGGTAAATACCAACACATTATTGGAACACACCTTCAAGCTGAAGATCCAATTTGTATTAAAGGAAAAGATAAAAAAATTAGACAAAGTCAAATGGACGAAATTAAACAATTTATCAAAGATAAACATATTCCTAAAAATGAACCTATATATATCGGCGGTGATTTAAATGTCATTAAAGGTTCAGAAGAATATCAACAAATGTCTGATAACTTGAACGTTTCATTGCCTACTCAATTTGAGGGCAACGCCTATAGTTGGGATACACAAAGCAATGACATTGCGAAATATAACTATCCTAAATTAGAACCACAGCATTTAGATTATATTTTACTAGATCGTGATCATGCACAACCAAGCTCATGGCATAATAAAGTACACAAAGTGAAGTCACCAGAATGGTCTGTGAAATCTTGGGGCAAGACATATAAATATAACGACTATTCTGACCATTATCCACTTTCTGCATATGCATCGAATTAGTATTGCTATGTATTTGAATATTAATACTTAAAATAGGAGCTATATGGAAATCATAATTTAAAATTGATTTCTCATATAGCTCTTTTTTTAAATTACCAATGCATGAGTATGGGCCCTCTTTCAGTAACTTTACAAAGGAATTATAAACCAAACATGCTAATATGTATGAAGTAAATAATAAATGTAATTGTATGATTGTGAGGACGCTCAAATTTAGATTGAGCAACTTATATATAATAAAAAAAGGGAGTTTGATTATGACGAAAGAGGTATGTGCGTATCTAGCTGTCTCAGTGGACGGCTTTATAGCTGATAAAGATGAATCAGTTCAGTTCTTAGAAGAAGTCAAAGGCGAAGGGGATAATGGCTATTCAGATTTTTATAATAGCGTAGATGTTGTAGTAATGGGTGGACGTACCTTTAGATGGTTAATTAATAATGGTGTTGAAGAGAATCCGTATCAAGGTAAGAAGGTAGTAGTAATTTCCTCGAAAGTCACAGATATTGATTGGGATATTGAATTCTATAGCGGTGACTTAGACGAACTTTTTAATAGATTTAATAATAATGAAAAAATATGGATTGTTGGTGGAGGTAAGTTGATTTCAACTTTAATTAATTTGAAGATCATAACATCGTTAAAATTGACCATAGCGCCAACACTACTCACCCATGGTGTTGAGTTATTCAATTCAATAGATGAGAAAGTAAAACTCCACTTACGTGACGTTACACAATATAATCAATTTGTCGAGTTAGATTATGAAATTATATAAGTAAACAAGGATGTAAATGATTAAATCTGCTTAAATATAAGAGAGATGTTTAACATAAAGGTAAGTGTGAAGGTTGTCTGAAGCAAGACAAACAGTAATGTTAAATTATCTTTTTGATATCCATTGGTTACTTTTACTTCGATTAAACAACTTAGTAAAATTCTACCTTCACATATCTACTAAACATGTTAAAAGCCTATAATTACGGATGAGTACGTTACATTTAAACGCGTTATTCACTTCCGTGATTACAAGCTTTTCCTTTATATATTCATTAATTTCTCCTCTTGTTTAATACGCACAAATAAGAAATATGCATAAGGTATTAATAATACCGTTGAATATGTAGCGTGAGTTAATAATAACACCCCAATTAACTCTGGAATGATATTTAAGAAGTAATTTGGGTGCTTCGTCACTTTATATAATCCTGATTTAATAATAGGATGATTTGGTAAAATGAATAATTTCAAAGTCCAAATACCACCTAAAGTTTTGATTACTATAAATAACATGATATAAGCAAAAACTAATATCATTAAACCGATGCTATTTACTAAACTCAAAGTATCTTTGTTTATAAGTGCTTCTACACCTGCACAAACGTAGATTAAAACATGAGTGATTGCTAGAAATTTTGAATTTTTAACGCCATACTCGATAGCGCCATCTGTTATTAATTGTTGTGAATGATTAATAGATATCTTTAAACTAATTAATCTGATACAGAAAAAGATAAGTAAAATAGTTAAAATCATGGTGTCCTCCGTCTTTTTATAATATGTATAAACCTTAAATGGATAACATACAGTATTTTATAAAGGAAACACATGAAATACTATTAACTATTTATTAATTTTAGAACAATGACATTATTTATTTTTTAGTTTAATCATTAGGAGTCAATCATTCCAAAAGCGAACATTATCAAAATATCCCCCTGATAATCACATGGTTAACAGGGGGATTAGTATATTTTAAACTTCTGTATTATTTCTTTTAGCCTCGAATTCATCGAGCAGTTCGCGTGCTTCGTCTATCGTTTCTGTACTCATCAACTTATGTCGCAATTGACTCGCGCCTTTAATGCCACGAATGTATATTTTAAAGAATCTGCGTAAAGCTTTAAATTGTTGAGTTTCCTCATTTGAATACTTTTCATACAATGATAAATGTAATCTAAACAAGTCTAATAGTTCTTCACTTGTATGTTCACGTGGCTCTTTCTCAAATGCGAAGGGATTGTGGAAGATGCCTCGACCGATCATTACACCATCAACACCATATTTATTAGCAAGTTCAAGACCTTTCTGTCTATCTGGAATATCACCATTAATCGTTAATAAAGTATGTGGTGCAATCTCGTCACGCATTGTTTTAATAGCTTCAATCAATTCCCAATGTGCATCTACCTTGCTCATTTCTCTACGTGTACGGAGGTGGATGGATAAGTTTGCGATGTCTTGTTCAAAGACGTGTTTGAGCCAATCTTTCCACTCATCTATTTCGTAATAACCAAGGCGTGTTTTAACACTTACCGGTAGTCCACCTTCTTTAGTGGCTTGAATAATTTCAGCCGCTCTTTCAGGACGTAAAATTAGGCCAGATCCTTTACCTTTCTTCGCAACATTCGCAACAGGGCAGCCCATATTTAAATCAATCCCTTTGAAGCCCATCTCCTTCAAACCAATACTCATTTTTCGGAATTGCTCAGGCTTATCTCCCCATATATGAGCGACCATAGGTTGTTCATCTTCACTAAACGTTAGACGACCACGAACACTGTGTATACCTTCGGGATGACAATAACTCTCAGTATTTGTAAATTCAGTGAAAAACACATCCGGTCTAGCAGCTTCACTCACAACATGACGAAAGACAATATCCGTCACGTCTTCCATTGGCGCCAAAATAAAAAATGGACGTGGTAATTCACTCCAAAAATTTTCTTTCATAATATATTTAAACCTTCTTAATTATTAGTATCTCGCACATTTATGCATGATGATATTACCATAAAATGTGAACATACACAAAATGAATTTTAATAGCTATCATTTTTGGAAAGGGAGTCTACGAGTAGTCTAAAATAATTACAAAAGCTATATTGCTTAGCTATTTAGATTTAGTTGTATGATTTCTGACCATAAATTCTCAGAAGTACATTTATTATCTCCCAAAGTTTAATAACTGCTATACTAAATTAATAATGCAGACAAAGGAGGTATTATATGTTTCTTGCATGGAATGAAATTAAACGCAATAAGCTAAAGTTTGGCCTGATTATCGGTATTTTAGTTCTTATAAGTTATTTACTCTTCTTACTTTTAGGTTTAGCTAATGGTTTAATTAACATGAATACAGAAGGAATAAAAAAGTGGAAAGCGGATGCTATAGTTTTAAATAAAGATGCGAATCAAACCGTGCAACAATCCATTTTCAAAACATCTAAATCGAACGATAAATTTAAAGAGACCTCCTCATTAACACAAATGGGTGTCATCGCCTCTAATGGTGATAGTGAAGAGAATGCACTACTCTTTGGGATTAAAGCAGATTCATTTTTAATGCCGAAAATAGTTAAAGGTAAAAAATTTGCTAAAGACAATGAAGTCGTTATTGATCAGACACTCAAAGATAAAGGGTTTAAAGTAGGAGATAAGATTAAATTATCTCAATCCGATGAAAAATTACGCATCGTAGGTGTCTCAGAAAGTGCAAAATATAATGCTTCACCTGTTATTTTCACTAATAATAAAACGATGCAAAAAATCAATCCAACGTTAACTACAGATAAAACCAATGCAATAGTTGTGCGAGATAAACACTGGAAAGATAAAAAAGTAGACAAAGATCTTGAAGTGGTAGGTATTAATAAATTTATTGAAGATTTACCTGGATATAAACCACAAAATCTAACAATGAACTTTATGATTACATTCTTATTTATCATTTCAGCAACAGTGATTGGCGTATTCTTGTATGTTATAACATTGCAGAAGAAAAACTTATTCGGTGTTTTAAAAGCACAGGGCTTCACTAATGGCTACTTAATGAAGATGGTTTTATCACAAACATTTATACTAGCATTGATTGGTACATTGATAGGTCTTGTACTTACTATCCTCACAGGATTTGTCCTACCAGAAGCGGTACCGGTTGAATTTAATATTATGACGCTCATAGTGTTTGGGGTTGTTTTAATATTAACATCCTTGATTGGCAGCTTATTCTCGGTATTATCTATTAGAAAAATTGACCCACTCAAAGCAATCGAATAAGGAGGTGCTACAATGTTGAAGTTTGATCAAGTATCGAAAGAATTTAAAGATGGTAACCAAATGATTGAAGCTGTTAAATCCACATCTTTGACCTTTGATAAAGGCGAATTAATAGCTATTGTAGGGCCTTCTGGTTCCGGGAAAAGTACATTCCTAACAATGGCTGGCGCACTACAAACGCCTACAAACGGGGAAATATACATTAATGATAATAAAATTTCACAATTGAGTCAGAAACAACTTGCTAAGATGAGAATGAAAGAAATTGGTTTTATTTTACAATCTACAAATCTAGTGCCATTTCTAACTATCAAACAGCAATTTCGTTTATTGAAAAATTATAAAAAAGAAGTTTTAAGCACTGGCGAATTTGAAAAATTAATAAATGATTTAGGATTGAAAGAAATCGAAAATAAATTACCATCTGAAGTCTCAGGGGGACAAAAGCAGCGTGTGGCAATCGCTAAAGCAATATATACCCAACCGTCTATTATTTTAGCGGATGAACCAACAGCTTCGTTGGATACAGAGAATGCGATGGCAGTAATGAGAATTCTTAAAGAACAATCTAAACAACGTCATAAAACATGTATCATTGTGACGCATGATGAACGTTTAACAAAATTCTGTGATAAAACGTATCATATGGAAGATGGCTATTTAAAAGAAAAGTAGTAGAATAGCGAAATATAAAAATTATAATGATAACGAGTAGAAATTATCGGTTTAGTACACACCTCATCATTTAGAACAAAATCTAGATGATGAGGTTTTCTGTTTTAGTTCTCTGAATCAGTGGTGATTATAAATATCATTGCTGATATAACACTATTTTATAATTAATTTCAATTCTATTTTAAACTGTAAAGAACTTTATTGATAATCAGTTTTTTATATTGTGCAAAACTCACTAATGCATTATAGTTAAAATACATATAAAAAATATACTTATTTCGATAAGAAAGTGGGGACATGCACAGTGTATAGAGGGGAATTATTGGGAAAATTCATTTACACTTCAATTGTGATGCTAGTTATTTTTAGTCTCTCTGCGTTATTACATTTCAACGAGGCAGATGCTGCTACTAAAGGTAATACTGTGATCGTAAAAGAGACACCTAAACACCAAGTAGCTAAACAGTATACAAATCAAACACCTAAAACTAAAAATGGCATTCAACCAACACAAATAACTCATAAAAGTAATCAGCCTACTAGAACGACAAAATATACAAAGCCAACAAAACAAACAACAACACAGTATGTTAAACGTACGAAACCATCTTCGACTCATGTAGTACCAAACAATCTTCACAAACCAAGTACTACTAAACATGTGGGAAAATCATATTCAAAGCAAACGACTCAACCAAAACAACGTAAAACACTTAAACACACAATTATTCATCACAAAGTTTCACCAACTAAAGTTAAACCTCAAAAGACAACGAAAGCTATCAAACCGGGTAACAAGAAACCTCATTGGTTATCAACAGCAACTAAAACAAAAAAGGCACCATCAACTTCAAAAGTTACTAAAACGACATCGAAGCGTACTTCCTCAACTGTAACAAAAAAGAAATCCACAAAACCGAGTGTCAAAACTTCAATCAAAACAACAACTAAGTCAAAAGCAAAACCAACCTCAACAGTAAAAGTAAAATCAAAATCAACGTATTCACAACCTAAAAAGAATTACTACAATAAACCACCTAAACGTTGGCCATCCAATGTACCAGGTGGGGATAACGTGCGTGATTTCGGTCAAACGACAAAAGAATCAGGCATTGATGATGCTCTAAAAATCATGAAGAAATCGGGGAATAAGGGCGTTACAATCGAGCATACTAAAGCGAAAGACGCTAATATCGCAACTGTATTTAATTGGAATCCGACAGCTAAACAATTAACTTACGGTACGGGTACAGCAATTGGTAGACATACGATTTTAACTGCGAATCATGTAGTGAATGATCAACGTGCACACAAACCATTAACACCTGCACAACCTGAGAACATGAGAATCAACTTATTACAAGAAGGTTCCAAAGTAGTTCGTTCGCTCCAAGTATTTGGCGTTCAAATGTTGCAATACGGAGATGTCGCATTGGTTTATACATATGAAGACATTTCTAAATATATGAAAATACGTAAGATTGCATCAGAAAGTACCATTAAATCAATGAAAGCTAATACGCCAATTCATATGTATCACTATGGTACGCCATATGGAAAATATAAAAATGATCCAGCTGGTACGATGTATCATTCTAAAGGTAAATATTCCATGACTGCACGAAATGTAAATCCTATCGGCTACTATCAAATGATGGCTGAACCCGGTTCATCTGGTGGAGCTGTTTTAAATAGCAAAAACGAAATTATCGGTGTTCACGCTTTTAGAGTGGATGCTGGAGATTATAAGAAATACCATTTAAACACAATGGCAGAAATTAGAGGTAAATTACGTAAGGAAATTATAGATAATATTGTGTAAAAATTTATTGGGCATGATTTGGAAATATTAAGTAGTTTAAGTTTGGACCTCTAAAGTAGTTAAAAACTCTAACTAGAAATACAAAGTGCATGTTAGAGAGGTTAGGTGGAAATTTTATCAATAGTAGCAGTAGTTGCATTGTCCACACTCCTTTAATCGAATTTGTATTTTAATTTTTTACTACATTAAAGGTTTGTTTCCTATTTTTGTGTAGGAAATAAGCCTTTTAATTATGGTATATAGTTTTTTGTTTTAAAAAAGTTTCTGAAACATAGTGTGGTATCAAACTAGGGCACAAAAGTTTTTGTAATTGATGGGAAACCACAATATAAAAATGATATTTAATAAAATAAATGCAATATGTATATACAAGTCAAAGTTTTGGTATAATGAAAAAATATTATTGTTTTAATTAAATGTTTGTATGTTTATGTATGTTATTTATTCATCATAAAGCGTAGGACAATTAATTAAAAAGAATGCGTACCAATCATTAGATTCTGCTTAGTAAATTTTAAATGAGATTAATATAAGGGAATTAGTGACAATACTTACATTAGTGAGATTCAGAATAAGTGAGCATAATTAATTTTAAATGGGGAGTGAAATTAAAACTATGATATACGCTGGTATATTAGCAGGCGGTATTGGGTCTAGAATGGGGAATGTCCCTTTACCGAAACAATTTTTGGATTTAGATGAGAAACCTATCATAATTCACACAGTTGAGAAATTCTTACTAACTAGTGAATTTGATAAAATATTTATTGCAACACCACAAAAGTGGATTTTACATACGAAAGATATATTACAAAAACACCAAATTAATGATGATAGAATCGAAGTTGTTCAAGGTGGCTCAGATCGTAACGAGACTATTATGAATATCATCAAAGAAGCAGAAAAAGTGCACCCTATCACTGATGAAGATGTCATTGTTACACATGATGCAGTTAGACCTTTTTTAACGCATCGAATTATTAAAGATAATATTGATGGTGTTTTGGCACATGGTGCCGTTGATACAGTAATATCTGCAACTGATACAATTATAACTTCTCAAGATGGACAGAGAGTACAATCTATACCAGTAAGAAGTGAGATGTATCAAGGGCAGATGCCACAATCATTTAACATCGAATTATTAAGAAACAGTTATGATGCTTTATCAGTAGAAGACAAAGAAATATTAACAGATGCATGTAAGATACTTGTGGTAGCTAATAAAAAAGTAGAATTAGTAATGGGTGAAATGTATAACATTAAAATAACTACACCTTACGACCTTAAAGTAGCAAACTCTATTATAAAGGGTGGGGTTTTAGGTGATTAATCAAGTTTATCAATTGGTAGCACCAAGACAATTTGAAGTATCTTACAATAATGAAAATATTAAAAGCGATAAAGTGGTTGTAAGACCTCTATATTTGTCAATTTGCGCAGCAGACCAAAGATATTACACAGGGAATAGAGATGAACTAGTATTAGAAAACAAACTACCTATGTCTTTAGTTCACGAAGGAGTTGGGGAAGTCGTTTACGATAATAAGGGTGTTTTTAAGGTTGGAACAAGAGTTATTATGATACCTAACACACCGGTGGAACAAGATGAAGTTATAGCAGAAAACTATTTGCCTAGTAGTAAATTTAGATCAAGTGGCTATGACGGATTTATGCAAGATTATGTCTTTATGGAACATGATCGTGTCGTAAAAATTGATGATAGTATAGAAGATTTAAGTACGATTGCATATTCTGAATTGGTAAGCGTAAGTTGGCATGCAATTCACAGATTTCAAAGTAAATCAAATAAGAATAAACGTAGCTTTGGTATTTGGGGCGATGGTAATTTAGGATATATTACTGCAATTTTATTAAATAAATTATATCCTAATGCTTCGATTTACATTTTTGGAAAAACAGATTATAAGTTAAGCCATTTTTCTTTCGCAGATAAGATTTATCATATAAATGCAGTGCCTGAAGGAGTTACTTTTGATCATGCATTTGAATGCGTAGGTGGGAAAGGTAGCCAGTCAGCAGTGAATCAAATTATTGATTTGATTTCACCTGAAGGGACTGTTAGCTTAATGGGCGTAAGTGAATATCCTATTGAAATTAACACAAGATTAGTGTTGGAAAAAGGCTTATTGATGCTAGGAAGCAGTAGAAGCGGAGCGCAAGATTTTATTGATATTGCAAAACTATACAAAGATAATCCAGAAATTGTGGAAAAATTAGCACTACTAAAAGGAAATGAATTAGACGTTAAGACTATTAATGACGTGGTTGATGCATTTGAAGTAGATTTATCAAGTTCTTGGGGGAAAACAGTATTAAAATGGACAATGTAGTAAACCAGACAGCAAACAATAAAGAAATTAGAGTACTAATCGATGACATTTTTTGGGAAAGAGTTCAAATGTATATTAAAGGGCATTTAGAATGTATTAATTCAAATAAAGGTTTATTCAAATTTCAAAATAAGAAAGATGATAAAACTCTTGATATAAAAAATGTGCAATTTAAAGGAAATGAATTTATTTGTCGCTTTAATGTAGCAAAGATAAATGAAGGTTACTTGGAACCGGGTGCTTATACTTTGAATTACATAACTGAAACGCAAACCTATGTTGCTGAAATTAGTAATAAACTTTTGAAAAATAAAGGAAACAAATTTAATCAGTACGATAAAAATTTAGAAGAAATAAAAAAGCAAAAGAAGACCTATCTATTAAAAAGCTTATCAAAGGAATTTAAGAAAAATGGAAAATCTAATAAAAATTATTTTGCTGTGAAACCAGAAATAGAAAATAGCACGAATGCTATTATCTTTAATGTGATATATATGAAGCAAAAAGAAAGTTTAAATTCCGAAGTAGATTCTGCTTTTTCTTTAGGAAAAATCAAAAAGAAGGTTTTGTTTGAAATACGTGAAAGTTTGTTTAAAAGTATTTTTAGTCTTTCTAAGCTAGTTCATTTCAAAAAAGGAAAGACAATTTTGTTTACATCCGAATCACGAGGCAGTTTATCAGGGAATTTTTTGTACATTTATAACGAAATGATAAGGCAAAATTTACAACATAAATTTAAAATTTATAAAATATTTAAACCACATATTTCTGATAGATATAAATTTACTGATAAATTCAAATTACCATATTTATTGGGGAAATCTGATTTTATTTTTGTTGATGACTACCACCCGACAGTAAACAAAGTAAAGTTTAGAAAAACACAAGAAATTATTCAAGTTTGGCATGCGGTGGGTGCTTTTAAAACTATAGGTTACAGTCGTATCGGAAAAAAAGGTGGTCCCTTTTTTGATTCAACTGGACATAGGAATTATACCAAAGTTTATGTTTCTTCTAGTTCTACTATACCAATGTATGCTGAAGCGTTTGGTATTGATGAAAGTAAGGTTATAGCTACAGGCGTTCCTCGTACCGATATGTTATTTGATAAGTTATATGAAGAAAAAACGATATCTAAATTAAAAAAAGAATTGCCTATAATAAATGGTAAAAAAGTAATCTTATTTGCACCAACATTTAGAGGAGACGGGCATCGATCAGCGTTTTATCCATTTAGCAACATTCATTTTGGTCATTTGGCGAATTACTGTCGCAATCATAACGCAGTCGTATTATTTAAAATGCATCCCTTTATTAAAGAAAAAATAAAAATTTGCGAAGAATATGAAGACTGTTTTAAAGATATTTCTGAATATAGAGAGATTAATGATATTTTATTTATTTCTGATATTTTAGTTAGTGATTATTCATCTTTGATATACGAATTTGCCAGCTTCAAAAGGCCAATGTTGTTTTATGCATTTGATTTAGAAAATTATACTTTGACACGTGATTTTTATGAGTCATATGAATCATTTGTTCCAGGAAAAATAGTAAAGAGTTTTGATGAGTTAATCGAAGCATTAGACAATGAGGATTTTGAATCAGAAAAAGTTGCTCAATTTTTAGGTAAACACCTTCAACATCAAGATGGCCTAGCAAGTCAACGTTTAGTGAACGACGTGTTTAAGAATGATATTTCATAAATAAAAAAGAGAGAAGAATTATATGAATTTTTAAATTTAGATTAAGTAAAGGAATGTTTTTAACAATATATCGTTAAGATTAATTTAATGATCAATTATATTGAAATACACAGAGTATTAAATAAGTAATCTTGATAAGCAATATAAATACAACAGCTTATATTACCTCATAAGCTGTTGTATTTAGAGTGTTTAGATCTTCTATTAGAGAATGATTTAACTGTGATTGTCTAAGTATTTATAGACTTATGGAATATTTAAATTTAAAAGACTTAACTCTAACCCCTAATAGTAAAGTAATTTTACTATTTAGCAATTTTTAACATTGTTGGATGAAAAATGCATTAAAGTAATAATTTTATGTAATCATTTCTTATCTTATAGTGATTAATTAGTTTAATTAAACTGGCTTGATATAAGTCAATAAATAAAGTATCCCTTAATTTTCTGGGAAATACTTATCGCAAACTTTATGAAGAAAATAACTACATATAATTAAAGGTATTGAAATTATAAAAGTTAACAACCAATTTAGTAGACAATATGAAAGGTAATGAGTTAAAAATGAGAAATAAAAAAATATGGATATTTAATGCTACAAATGAATTTGTTGGTAATCCGAAATGGTTATTTATTTACGTAAATAAATTCAGAAAAGATATAGATGCATATTGGATGTGTGATGATGTTAATGTCGTAAATCATATTAGAGAATTAGGATTTAATGCTGAATTATATAGTTCAGAAAAGGCTGAAAAAATTAAAAGTGTAGCAGGGGTTTTTGTAGTACATCAAGCTAAAGAACACTTCCCTGTAAAATTTAAAAATGAAGTAGTAATACTTAATTTGTGGCATGGTGTAGGCATAAAACCAATAGAACGTTTTGTTGATTCTCCAGGGATTAAGTATCGTACATATAAAAAATATATTAAATACAATGACATATATCATAATAACCAACTATTTTTAGCCACTTCCCCATTAATGGAAGAACATTTCACTAAGATGCTCAATTTAGATGAAGATCAAATTATTCGTTCAGGTTATCCAGCGAATATGTTTAATAAAGCATCATTTAGTTCATTTGATCATAATATTAAAAATTACAAGGACGTTAATTCAGAGACTAAAATAGCTTTATATGCACCTACCTTCAGAGATTATGAAATGAATAACTTTTTTGGAGAAGCTATACCTGATATGGAGAGGCTTCTTAAAACATTAGAAAAAAATAATATTCTATTAATAGTAAAAATGCATTATTTAGTTAAAAATGATGTTAATTACTTAGCCGCTGAGAAGTTGTATGCTAACCATCCAAATATTCTATTTTGGGATAATGATAAAGATATTTATGAGATATTTGATCAAATAGATATGGGTATTATAGATTATTCTTCTATTTACTACGATATGTTAGCTTCTGGTGTGAAAAAGTTCATTCGATATATATATGACTATGATAAATATATTGAGAATAGAACTCTAGTATATGATTATAAGGAAATGACTTCTGGGCCAATTGCCTCTAACTTTGAAGAACTTCTTAAAGTATTAAATCAAGTTGATTCTATTACATTCGATGAGAAGAAAAATAATAAACTTTTAAATGAATTTTGGGAATATGATCAAATAAATGAAAATGGTTTTGAAAAAATTATAGATAAAACTTTGAATTTTAATATTAAAAAGAAAAAATTGCCTAAACTTTTTAGTTTTGATATTTTTGACACTATTATTCAAAGAAAAACATTAAGACCTGATGGTATTTTCTTTTACATTAAAGATAAGCTTTTAAGAATGAATACAGATTTGCCGTTCTATTTAATACAAAATTATCCACGTGTTAGAATTCAAGCAGAAAATTATGTTAGAGATTACTATAAAAAATCTGAATTTATACGTGACGAAGAAAGAATCGAAATAAGATTTATAGATATTATTGAGAGAATTAAGAATATTCACGAGTTAACAGATGAACAAGCACAAATTTTATATGATTTAGAAATTGAAGCTGAATTAGAAAGTGTTGAAGCCAAAAGTGATAAACTTAAAATTCTTTATAGTCTATTAGATAAGTATCAAGATGTTATTTTAGTCAGTGATATGTATTTACCTAAAGAGGTAATATTAAAAATGTTAAATAAAGTTGATCCAAAATTAACTGAGTTACCACTTTATTTATCAAGTGAGATAGGAGATCAAAAATCAACTAGCTTATTATACTTAGATATCTTTGAGGATTTAAATTATGATTATTCAGAATGGATTCACTTTGGAGATAATAGACATGCAGATTTTAATATCCCTAAAAAGTTAAATATTAAACCTATACATCATAGTTTGACTAAATTTAATGGATATGAAAATCGTCTTTTAAATCGAAATAAAAATTATGATACTTTCTTACTAACAACTCAGATGGCAAGATTTCGTGAAAATGATAAAAGTAGATTAAATTACTATGTATATAGTTATATAAGTAGTTATTTCATCCCTTATGTAAGTTGGTCTATAAAAAAAGCAATTAAAGAAAATATAACGACGCTTTATTTTATATCAAGAGACGGAGAGTTACTTAAAAAAATCGCAGATGAAATTATATCTATTAAAGGATATAAAATCAAAACTAAGTATATTTATGGGTCACGTAAAGCATGGAGAATTCCTTCGTTTATAGATAATATTGATCAAGAATTCTTTTCACCTTTTGGGAATTTTACAGGCCTAACAAATTTTGATAGTGCTTTACATGCTCTTCATATTAATGAAAAAGAATTTGATCAGGTTTTCCCTCAATTGAAACATATTAAAGAACTTTATGAATTTGATCAAAATACAAAAGAATTAATTAGATTATCTGCACAAAATAATACTAAATATAAAAATTTATTATTAGAAAAAGCTAAAGAAGAGCGTAAAATTGTGAATGAATATTTAATTCAAGAAATTGATTTTAGTGAGAAATTTGCATTTGTTGAATATTGGGGTAGAGGATATACTCAAGATTGCTTAGATAGATTATTGAATAATATTAGTGATAAAACTATCAATACGATTTTCTTCTATGCAAGAAGTATTTATCCAACAGTTGGTACAGCAGTAAGATACAACTATACAAGTAAGATGACCTCATTAATATTTATTGAATCTATTTTCGCAAATATTCCTTATCAAAGTATCCCAGGATATCGTAAAATTAATAATTTAGTTGAACCAATAATTAATTTTAAGAGTTATAATAAGAAATTATTTGATGCTATGGATAAGATATTACCACTATTCATTCAAGAATTTTATAGTAACAATTATATAGACGAAGATGAAATAGAAAGAAACTTCTATGATTTTGGTGTTGATTATTTTAAAAATAAACCTGAAGATGATTTTATTGTCCAATTCTTTGCACCACTTAAAGACTCAGTTATTTTATATGAACCTGAGAGAGAATACGCTCCTGCAATTAGTTATAAAATGGCCTCACAAAAGTTATTAGGAAAAAAAGTTCCATTGAAAACTAAAAACAAAAGAATGTCGTTAAAAAGATCTCCTAAAGGAGTTCAAAGAGCGTATAAATTCTACAATAAGTACTTAAAAAATAGAAAAGCAAAAATTAAAAAACGTTTTTCCAATAATAGAGTTATTAAGACTGCAAGAAAGATAAAAAACTTTTTATAATCATTGATTGCGGATATTAAACTCATTAATGAAATAAATATCCTAAATAGTTAAAAACAAAGAGCGTTCTCAAAGAAAATTTGGGAACGCTCTATTAGTTATAAATTTATTTTAGTCTCTGCTAACTGATTCGGGTTTTTCAACATTATTCTGTTGGTCGTTATTTTGGTTATTGTCAGTATCTTGAGCAGAGCTATTAGTTTGCTGTTGCTGATCTTGTGTATCGTCATCTTGACTTTGTTCTACTGATTGATTTTGTTCTTGTTCACTATTTTGAGCAGCTTCGTTTTCTGATGTACCTTCCTCACTTTGACTCGAATCATCATTATTTACTTCTTGTTGTGATTGATTTTCGCTAGTTTGTTTCTGTTGGTTATTGTTATTTTGCGATTGTTGCGCATTTTGATCATTGTAATTTGGATGGCTTAAATCTTTACCAAATGCTTTTCTATTATTACTGTCTGGTCCTTTATATGACGAACTTTCATTAGCATGTTGAATATGTCTTTCTCTATCTGCTTTAGTTCTTCTATCTATATAACCATTAACATGACCTGTCTGCTTATTAACAGTAGTAGCCGCCTTCATTGGATAGCCAGTGGCATCATGTGCTGTAAAGGTAATGTAGTATTCTTTACTATTAGATTGGTTTGGATCAACTTTGTAATCATCGTTAGTTGCTGAATATTTAAAGTGCTCTTTAGCATTTTGGATAGCTTCATCTTCTGAAATCGTCCCATTATTTGATTGGTTTTCAGAATTTGTCTCGTTATTGTTTCTTTCATTGCCTGGATTTGAAGCATCATTATTTTTGGAACCATTTGCTTGTCTTTGATTAGCTTGATTTGTTTGGTTATCTACCTTGGTATCTTGATTACTCTGCTTGTCTTTAGACTGACTTGAACTATGTTCACTACTTTCTTCATTATTCTTTTTACCTTCACCTTGATTATCGTCTGTACCGATATTGAGTGAACATGCCCTTAGTAAGAATGTACTTAATACAACAGTACCTAATAATTGCTTTTTCATAATCATCCCTCCAGTTATACATCGTACAATATTTTTAAATTATTGTTAATATTACGCTGTTTTATATATTTATTATCTTTTTTATATTTTGAATGATTTGAGTTCCTTCTAACGTAGTAGTCTTGAATTTTTGAAAATTGTTTCACGATAAACTTACTTAATTTTTATTAAACATTAATATTATCTTTATACTAGTGACAATTTTATTATTTTATTTATTAAGATATTAATAATTTTAATGTAAATTTACATATAAAAATTGAATTTACTCTTTTTCAGAATTATAATGAAAGCGGTTGCTACCCTATAACATCAGGAGGAATCGATATGGAAAATATTTTAATCAACGGATATAGTCACTATACATCATCAAATAATATTCAACGAAGTGCAATTGAAGAAAGAGATTTAGGTGATGGTCGTACATCATCAATTTCTGCATCCGTTTCTTATACAGTTACTTGGAGTGCAGATTAACGCAGTTAATCATCAATAATGTTAAATTAAATGACTAAGATTATAGGGTAGTAACTTTTTAATATAAATAAAGAAATGGCTATGTGAGATATTAATATCTAATTCATAACGCCAAACATTACATAAATCATACCTTACACATTTTAAAAATAAAAAATGTAATTTACATGAAAGGAGCTTAGAACATTTAATGCAAAAAGTTAAAGAAGGTCGTAATATCATCAGTCTTGAAGAAGATGGAACAACTCAATATTTACATAAAGTAATTAAAGGACCTAAAGTTGATGCGCTCAGAAGATACAATAATTGCTTGAAATGGGAAAACTTACGCACAGATACTATTCGATTGAAGTCTCCAAAGTTGATTGACTATGATGAAGACAGTTTATCGCTTAAATATCAATGGATTGAAAATGCGACATCGTTAGAAGAAGAATTAGAACAACCATCCCCAAATTTTAAACACAAAATCGCAAAAGCTTCAGATATGTTAGCGACATTACATTTATCCGATATCAATGATGTGGATATAGATTCAGAAGATCAGTTACCGCAGCGTGAATCGTTGTTATATGCATTAAATAAATATGAATATGCCGGCTGTACGGGCGCAGAACTAGAGTTGTTTAGTTTATTGCAACAAGACTCAGAACTCGTAGAAACGATAATGCAGCAATCTCATGATATTGACGTCTGTATTTGTCATGGTGATATTCGTTTGGATCAGTTTATATTTACGGATGAGGACATTTGGATTATAGATTTTGAAGAATTACGTAAAGGGAATCCAAGTAGAGATTTAGCGGGACTGATTGGTTCTATTTATTTTGATTGCTTATTAAAAACTTTTACCGAAACGACTCAAGAAACTTCAGATGCTAAGGAGATAGAAGATCAGTTTATGGAACGAGGTCTTAATTACATTGAACAAATGAGACCTTTAATTCAATTAGCTTATCAAACATATGTATCTAAGAAAATGATTAATAACCTACATCTTGCTCGAAATATCGGATGGTTTCTCGTGGAAAGAATCATGAGCAGAGCTAAATTTTCATTTCGTATAACTGCCATAGATAAAGCGATACTTGGGATAGGTAGAGAAGTAATAGTGTTTCCAGAAAATCTAATAGAACTATTTAAATAAATTGGAGGACGTACTATGACAGAAAAAGTGAATACGTTAGAAGATTTAGCACAAAAAATAGAATTAGAAACGGATTTAAACAAAGTTAAAATAGATAATGAAACATATGATGACGTCCTTGAAAATCAAAAAAGTAAGTTAAAACAATGGTTATATTCGATGTTACATACTGGAAATTTGAACAATCAAGTCAAACAATCATCAAAAACATTTAATGATTTAAACCAACAAATTGCCAGTAGTATTAAAGATCCTGGGATTCGAGTAGAGACGAGTACACAAAACTTTAACGGTCAAATCTACCATGTTATTCAAGGGATTCGAATCAAAGAAGAAGTCAATGAAGATAATAGTATTGTTGTGCCTTGTTCAAGACCTAATTTGACGCCTGGATTTTTCATGTTCGTACATACAAATAATGGTTTACATATTAATAAGGTTACACGTCATTATATTTATGCAGACACGCCTCAATATGCTATAGAGTTATGGAGTAAATGTGTAAATGAGTTAGTTGAAAAGAACGTGAGCTTTTCTGCTAAAATTTTATCCTCCTCTGATAGTTACCCAAGAAATGACGCACTCGTGTTTTACAGTAGCGAAGATAAAGACAAAGTTGAAAAAGTATTAATTGAACATGTTAAAAGGGTTCATATAAAGATTAAAAAAGGCTCTCAACTTGCGAGTCAATTAACATACAACCTCTTTACAGCTGAAGAACCTATTCAAACTAATGGTATTCAACAGAGCTTTGGTGAACATCGTTGTAGTGCTATAGCCGACGCCATTCAAGACTACTTTATTACAGGTGCCTCCTTCAAATTATTACTAAAGCAAAGATTCATTGCGAATCAGATAGATATTAATGATTTGTCTAAAAATAAAGTTAAGTGAACAGAGATTTATGGTGCGTGCGCTACATTATGAAAATACTCTATCCAAAAGTTTTAAAAGTGTGTGACTTATACTGATAGGAGTGACTCAGCTTATGAAAGTTTTAGCTTTAATTAATACAAATTTAGTATCAGAAGAAGATGTAACGATGTTACCTGATGTAAGTATTGCAGGAACACCCATTCATTGTGGTTTGATTGAATTAGAACGACCAAGTTTTAACGAAGATGCATCAGAGAACGACCATTTCGTGTTAGTAAAAGTTGATGCGTTTTCTTGCAATTACAGAGATAAAGCCATTATTCTAAAAGCCGCTTTAAAAATGCAAGAAGATGTAAATTCTCAAGCTCCACCATTCGATTATTTTGGTTCTGACTTTGTAGGGAGAATTGTAGCTAAAGGATATTCAGTTGATGAATTTGAAATTGGACAACGTGTGATACCCAACTGTGCGTATCCCGACCCTCCTTTTCCAGGGGTGGCACCTGGAGCAGTCACAAACGAAGCTTCAAAAGGATGGCTCAGATTACATAAATCAAAGCTTATCAAAATACCAGAACATATGAATAACGCAGTTGCAGCAGGCTTCTCAATAGGTAGTCAAACTTCAACAAGCATGGTAAGACGCGTAAATCTTAAGCAGAATGAACGTGCACTAGTACTGAGCGGTCGCTCTAATACGTCTATGTTTATTATTAATAACTTAATCAGTAAAGGAATCGATACGACAATATTAACTACATCGGAATGGACGCCTGAAGAACAAGCACTCATTCGGCCAGCTAAATTACAAAAAGTAGATAGGAACATGCAGAAGTGGGAAGAAGACTTAGGTGAATTTGACGTCATATTTGATCCTTATTTTGATTTGCATTTAGAAAAAGCAGTGAATCAAATGAAAGTAGGCGGACGCTATATTACATGTGGTTATAAAAACCAACATCCCGACTTTTCTGAAAATGAAGATGAAAAAACACCTAACCATCTGAAAAATATTATGTTAAAAGTTATGCTTAATAATCTTTCATTGATAGGTAATTGTATCGGAACTTGGGAAGACTTAGAAAAAGGTATTTCAGATTATAATGAAAATGAGTTTATTGTTCCAATCGATAGAAGCTACTCTATAGAGGAAGGTAGTGCATTTGTTGACCGTACCTATAACACACGAGGACGTCTAGGCAAAGCAATCATGTTATATGATTAAAAGTTAAAAAGATGTTAGAAGGTTATTCATACTACTACTTAATTAAAACTTCATAAATATAAAAGCTATATATAAAACGCCACAATCCTCTTCAACAAAGAATGTGGCGTTTACATTGTTATTAATTTATACAAAGCTTTAATATCACTCCAAATGTTGCATTTGATAACCAATTCTTGGATGGGTGATAATGAGTTTTTTCATACTACTTTCATACATTGTATCACTGTTATTAAGCTTCTTCCGCAGTGAGGCCATATGTACTCGTAATGATGACATGTCACACTTGTTAACGTATCCAAATAGTGCTTTTAATAAAACCTGATATGTTAATACTTTACCAACATGCTGACTTAAAATTTCTAATAATTGGAATTCATAAGGTGTTAGGTGAATAGCCTGTCCCATCATATAAACAGAATTACCGCTGAAATCAATGATTAACGGGCCGTTCTCAAAGTTATTTTGCATCGTGTCAGGTCGTTTCGAAACGCGAAGTGCAACCCTGATACGTGCTTGTAATTCATCAATATTAAAGGGTTTAGTCATATAATCATTCGCCCCGTAGTCTAACGCTTTTACAATAGTTTCCTCTTCTGTTCGCGCACTGATAACGATAATAGGGGTGTCCACACATTCTCTTAATCGTTTAATTAAAGAAAGCCCATCAATATCTGGCAAACCTAGATCAAGTAATATAATATCTGGATGTTCTGTTCTAATGCGGAAGTCCGCTTCTCTACCTGTTTTCGCTTTAATAACTTTATAGTAACTCATAGTTAATGCTACATCGATTAAATGTAAAATTGCTTCATCATCTTCAACAACTAAAAGTGTAGATTTCATCATCTCACCCTTCCATTTTTATTTTGTTCTTTATCTAAATAAAAATAAAATATACTGCCACTTGGTTCATTGGATTGATATTCTAATTTACTGTGATGTTGTTTTAATATAAGTTGGACTAAATACAAACCGAGTCCTAGACTATCCTTTTTATTATCTTTAAAGTAATCCCCCGAATAATATGGATTGAAAATTAAATCTCGCTCTTCTTTAGGTATACCTTTACCATTATCAATGATTTCAAATAATATCTTTGAGTCTTGTTCATGCACGCGTAAGGTGATAACAGAATGCGATTCAGCGTGCTTTAATGCATTTTCTACCAAATTAAATAAAACTTGTAGCATTAATTTGCTGTCGATATATACCAGTGCGAATGTTCCATTATCTTCAATAGTGACTTTATGATTTTGATGACGACGTACGAGTCCATCTTCAAATTCTTCGAGTAGCTCCTCTACAAGGTATGATGTGCGCTTAATTTGAATATCTGAACGCTCTAATTTCGTTAGAGAAAGTATATTTGTGACTAACGTATATAAATATTGTGCCTCTTCGTATGAAGCGGTTAACAATTGCGCTCGTTCATTTTTATCCAAGCCATCATTATGATATTTCACTACATCTAAATTACCGATAATAGATGTTAATGGCGTTCTAATATCATGTGAAATGGATTGTAAGAAATTTGATCTTGTAGCTTCTCTTTCAGCTATTACCATCGACTGTCTCGTTTGCTTGAGTAGGGCGACATTCTCAACGGCAAGGGTCAAATCGTTTAACATTGAATCTAAGATAGAATTGTCGTATGTATCGATGTAATCCTCATCTGTAAACTGAATCGAAATGATACCCTTAACTGGTCTTGTACCAATTGGAATACATAGAAATTTACTACCTGGGAAGGTGTCGGTTAGTCTACCCGCACGTCTTTCATTCTCTATTACCCAACTTAACGTTTCAGCATCCTCAGTCCCATGGTTATGCGCACTCGAGCTAACTCCAAACGATGCGGACTGCATCACTTTCTTAGCTTCGATTTGAAATACAGTAACATCCTGCTTTAATAATTGGTGAATTTGATCACCAGCCACACTCAGCAATTTCATAGTCGAATATGATTCCTTAATCGACTGATTAAATTGCAACATAATATCCGTACGGTATAACTGACGTTCGGTGAGGGAGTGCTGATATTTTAAATTTTTCAATATGCCACTCGTGAAAATGCTAGCAAATATGCTCGTCACAAAAGTGATGGGATATTCAAAGCGATACATTTCAAGCGTAAACCTCGGCACAGTAAAGAAATAGTTAAAGACGAAGACATTTAATATCGATGCGAAGAAACCAATTAAATATGACTGTGTCCAAATGGAAAGTACGATAATGCCAATAAAAAACATCAAAAGAATAATAGCACTAGACTCATTCTTATCCATCTTATAAATCCACATTCCTAATAGTACGCATACGATTTGGATGGTTAACATTTTAACGATATCGATTGATAACGTGAGTTGGTAGGGTTTTTTATCTTTTTTATGGCTACTTCGATCACGATTTTGCTTATCCGAATAAATCTGATGTATCGGGACAATCTCTAATTTAAAGTGATGCGTAGTATGATTAATTTGTTCAATTAATGACTTCTTAAAGTACTCTTTCCAAGGTGGTTGTTCAGACTGACCGAGCACCAATTTAGTCACAAATGATTTATCGCACCAATCAATCAAAGTCTTCGCAATATCTTGTGCATATAACACCTTAATCTCAGCACCTAGTGATTTGGCAAGCATCAGATTTTTATGAACATAGTGATCTTGCGCACGACTTTCAGAACGTGTTTCAAAGGTGTCGATATAGATAGCAGTAAACTTTGCATGCTCTTTATACGCAGCGCGTCTTGCTTCACGAATCACACGTTCATTATAAATACTTCCACTTACAGCTACTGCAATATGAGGCGTAACATCAGTATGCTTCGTTTTATACTGTTGCTCTTTTTGACTCATAATATCCGCAACAGTTCTTAGCGTAAGTTCACGTAACTCTGTCAGGTTCTCATATGTGAAAAAATTGGAAAAAGCAGTATCCAAGCGTTCCCTTTTGTATACCTTTCCAGCCTTAAGGCGTTGAATCAACATATTTGGCGAAATATCAACGACTTCATAAGCATCAGCAGACATTATAAATTGATCTGGAACACGTTCTGATACTTGGATACCTGTCATCAGTGCTATTTGTCCACTCAAACTTTCAATATGTTGAATATTAAGTGTCGTCCAAACATCAATGCCATGAGAAAGAATTTCTTCAATATCCATGTAACGCTTTAAATGTCGTGTTTTTGAGATATTCGTATGGGCCAACTCGTCGATAAGCACAACATCTGGATGCGCCTCAACAATTTGATTCACGTCGATAAAGTGAAAGAGATGACTCCCAAATTTTCGGCTAGAGGTCTTAATTTCTGGTAGTTGTTTAGCAAGCGCACTTGTCTCAGGACGTTGATGTGGCTCTATATAGCCAATTTTAATATCGACACCTTCTTTATAAAGGTCGATACCGTTCGATAGCATTTCATATGTCTTTCCAACACCAGGGCTATAGCCTAAATAAATGGTGAGTTTACCTCTGTGTCTATGTGAACTTTCCATATGCCACCACCTCTTAATTACATATTAATTAAGATTAATCTATTTATCCATTTTTATTTTTATTTAATTTCTTATCTTTATATTTCCTTTATAACTTTGTTCAAATATTAATACTTTAATTACAGTGCTCTTGCTAAGATGTCCATGAAAGTGAGGAGGAAGCACAATGATTACATTTTTAGCCTTCATGATCATCGGAATAATTTTATTTCTATTTTATGCATTACTTTGGAGTGAAAAATTCTAGTAGCGAAAGAAGGAAATATCATGAGTATGATTCTATTTTTAATCACATTTATCGTGCTCTCATACGTGATGAGTCGATACTTATATACAGTGGCTTTAATCGTACCGTCTAAGATGGATGTCTTATTTTCACCTATTGAAAAGGGACTCTACAAATTGATTGGTACGTCACTAGAGCACATGTCAGGTAAAACATATTTAAAACACTTTTTATGTTTTAACGGTTTAACTGGTGCATTAGCATTTATCTTACTACTGACACAACAATGGCTATGGTTAAATCCCAATCACAATTTAAGTCAATCAGTGTCTCTCGCATTTAATACGGCAGCCTCGTTTTTAACGAATACAAATTTACAACATTATGCGGGCGAAACAGGATTAACGTATTTCACGCAAATGGGTGTCATTACGTGTCTGATGTTCACTTCAGCCGCTTCAGGTTACTCAGTATGCATCGCAATGTTGCGTAGACTAACGGGTATGACAGACGTCATAGGAAACTTCTATCAAGATGTCGTGCGATTTATCATACGTGTCTTAATCCCATTCGCATTCGTGTTAAGCATATTCCTTATCAGTCAAGGTACACCTCAAACGTTACATGGCAATCTAGTAGTTGCAACCATGTCAGGCGTGAAACAAACCATTGCATATGGACCGATGGCTTCATTAGAGTCAATTAAACATCTTGGAACGAATGGTGGAGGGTTCCTAGGTGCCAACTCATCCACACCATTTGAGAACCCAACCTATTGGTCTAATTTCGCAGAGGCTTTAAGTATGATG
Organism: Staphylococcus sp. FSL K6-0223; assembly: GCF_038008285.1. Lineage (NCBI taxonomy): Bacteria > Bacillati > Bacillota > Bacilli > Caryophanales > Staphylococcaceae > Staphylococcus > Staphylococcus sp. FSL K6-0223. The sequence continues at coordinate 191,059 of NZ_JBBOYX010000004.1, read as the reverse complement.
TTAATTCCTGGATCGCTTGTTTTTTTATTTGGCAGAATGCTGAACGCTAAACAGCACATCCATCCCCATGCGGTAATGGTCTTTATTGCGATGTTTACGATGTTTGTCGTGCTTTTACTTATTTGTCTACATTATGAAACTGGAGGAAGTCCGATTTTACACCACTTAGGAATTGATGGAGGCAATATGGAAGGCAAAGAAACACGTTTCGGTATTGGTCAATCAGCTTTATTTACAACTATTACGACAGCTTTTACGACTGGTACTGTTAACAACATGCATGACAGTCTCACACCTATGGGTGGCATGGTTCCAATGATTCTTATGATGTTAAATGCCGTTTTTGGTGGTGAAGGTGTCGGTCTAATGAATATGTTGATCTATGTGATGTTAACTGTTTTTATTTGCAGTTTAATGATTGGAAAGACGCCCAGTTATTTAGGTATGAAAATCGAATCCAAAGAGATGAAATGGATAGCACTCACATTTTTAGTTCATCCATTATTGATATTAATATTTTCAGCATTGGCATTTATCATTCCTGGCGCGAAAGATGCGATAACAAACCCACAATTCCATGGCATTTCTCAAGTCATATATGAATTTACATCTTCATCTGCTAATAATGGTTCAGGTTTTGAAGGTTTAAAAGACAACACTGTATTTTGGAATATTTCGACAGCAATTGTGATGCTCGTCGCACGTTATATCCCCATCGTCTTACAACTGTTGATTGTGTCTAGCTTGGTCAACAAGAAAACATATCAACATACCGATGACTCACAAGATGTACCGATTAATAACCTGTTCTTTAGCACCGTGTTGATTATCTTCATCATTTTACTCAGTGGTTTGACCTTCCTACCAGATTTAATGCTTGGACCAATAGGAGAACAACTACTGTTGCATTCGTGATGAAAGGAGATGATAGAAAATGATGAAAACATCAAAAATATTTGATTCAAGTTTGGTTAAACAAGCACTGAAGGAAAGTGTTGTGAAATTAAACCCAAAATATATGGTGAAGAATCCTATCATGTTTGTTGTAGAAGTGGGCATGTTGCTATCATTTTTATTAATTTTTGTACCTCATTTATTTATACAAGAACATGTATCGCGTATGTATGTGTTAAGTATCTTCATCATCTTATTGCTGACACTTATTTTTGCTAACTTTTCAGAAGCGTTAGCAGAAGGGCGAGGGAAAGCGCAAGCGAATGCCTTACGCCAGACACAAATAGAAATGACGGCGCGATTAATTAAAGAAGACGGCAGCTACGAAGTGATAGATGCTAGCAATTTGAAAAAAGGAGACATCGTTCGTGTAGAAACTGGAGAACAAATACCTAATGATGGCCAAGTTATTAAAGGTTTAGCAACTGTCGACGAATCTGCGATTACCGGTGAATCAGCGCCAGTGATTAAAGAGAGTGGCGGAGATTTCAATAATGTTATTGGAGGCACCTCTGTCACTTCTGACTGGTTAGAAATAGAAATCACTTCGGAACCAGGTCAATCATTCTTAGATAAAATGATTCATTTAGTTGAAGGGGCGACAAGAAAGAAAACACCGAATGAAATTGCATTGTTCACGCTCTTAATGACGCTAACTATTATCTTTCTCGTCGTAATTATGACGATGTACCCCTTAGCACAATTTCTTCATTTCAATTTATCGATTGTGATGTTGATTGCCTTAACAGTCTGCTTAATTCCAACAACAATTGGAGGATTGTTATCTGCTATTGGTATCGCTGGAATGGATCGTGTGACTCAGTTTAATATTTTAGCGAAAAGTGGGCGTTCCGTAGAGACATGTGGTGATGTAAATGTGTTGATTCTTGATAAAACTGGAACGATTACTTATGGTAATCGTATGGCAGATGCATTTATTCCTGTGGCATCAACGAGTTATGAAAGATTAGTGCGAGCAGCATATGAAAGTTCCGTAGAAGATGATACACCTGAAGGAAGTAGTATTGTTAAACTTGCACAAAGCCAAGGCATTGAGCTACCTCAAGAAAGAGGCGAATATTTCCCATTTACTGCGGAGACTCGTATGAGTGGTGCGAAGTTTGAAGATCATGAAGTGTATAAAGGTGCACCTAATAGCATGATTAAGCGTGTTAAAGAAGCGGGTGGGACTATTCCTGATGGTTTAGATGAACGCGTCACTGAAGTGTCTAAAAAAGGCGGCACGCCACTGATTGTTATTGAAAATAATGAAATCTTAGGTGTCATATATTTAAAAGACATTATTAAAGACGGTCTTGTTGAACGATTTCAAGAATTACGCGAGATGGGTATCGAAACCGTCATGTGTACAGGTGATAACGCACTTACTGCAGCAACGATTGCGAAAGAAGCGGGTGTAGATCGTTTTATCGCAGAATGTAAACCAGAAGATAAAATTAATGTTATTAGAGAAGAACAAGCTAAAGGTCATATTGTGGCGATGACAGGTGATGGTACAAATGATGCACCTGCTCTAGCAGAAGCTAATGTTGGTTTAGCTATGAACTCTGGTACAACAAGTGCGAAAGAAGCGGCGAATTTAATTGATTTAGATTCTAATCCTACAAAGTTAATGGAAGTCGTTTTAATTGGTAAGCAATTATTGATGACACGCGGATCTTTAACAACGTTTAGTATTGCGAATGACATCGCGAAATATTTCGCAATTCTACCAGCTATGTTTATGTCAGCTATGCCGGCGATGAATCGTTTAAATATTATGCATTTATATTCACCTGAATCAGCAGTGCTATCGGCACTCATTTTCAATGCATTAATCATTGTATTACTCATACCAATTGCGATGAAAGGCGTGCAATTTAAAGGCGCTTCAATGCAAACGATATTAATGAAAAATATGTTGGTCTATGGATTAGGCGGTATGATTGTGCCATTTATAGGTATTAAATTCATCGATGTAATTATTCAATACGTTGTCTAAAGGAGGAGATGTAGAATGGCAACGATACGAAAAAGTGTTGGACTTATAGTAGTACTATTTGTCCTTTGTGGGTTTATATTTCCGCTAACAGTGACTGCAATAGGTCAAGTCGCATTTCCCCATCAAGCTAATGGAAGTTTAATTAAACAAGATGGTAAAGTAATTGGTTCAGAATTAATTGGTCAACAATGGAACGATTCTAAATACTTCCATGGTCGAATAAGTGCCGTAAATTATAATATGGACAAGAAACTTTTAAAAGCGAACGGTGGACCTTCATCAGGTGGTTCAAATCTAGCAAATTCTAATCCTCAATTTAAACAGTGTGTTGAAGATTCGATTCAAAATGAAGGACGTCATCTTACTGCAGATGCTGTGACTGCTTCAGGGTCAGGATTAGATCCAGATATTACTGTTTCCAATGCTAATGCTCAAGCGAAAAGGATAGCGAATGAACGTGGTATCGAGGAAGCAACAATCAAACAAATAATTCAACAACATAAACAATCCTCACCCATGACTGAAGACTACGTGAATGTACTTAAAATGAATATTGCACTTGATAAAATGATATAACGTTAAAAACTAAAGAAAAAACACTATTCCATCTATTGTTAAACTTTATGTTTCTTTAGACATAGATATATTCAAAGTAGATTTAGAAGAACTTTTACTAGAAGATATATTTCTTAAAAGTAGTGAGTACGAAAGTCATTATTAAAACAACTTATCTATAGGTGTAAATTAGATAAAGACGCTTCAAATCCTCTTTATAAGAGCTTCTTAAAATTTATGGGGTAAGCCTTCGGTTTGTCTGATGTAACACATCGGGAAGTCTAATTATATACCCCTTTTAAGCTAGCATTGGCTTGTTTTTAGCCAATTTGCTAGCTTTTTTTATCTTCAATCGCTCTTCACAATGCACAAATTGTCCTTTCCACCGAACTCATCTAAATGAAATTTATTATCAATTATATTGACAATATTATCCGACTCGTATACTATAATCTTCAAATCGTAACTATTACGATTTATTTTGTACAACTAATTTAAGGTTATTGATAACTCTACATACAATTATTTTTTTATCAATAACCTTAATAGAGAATTTACAACATAAAGGAGCATCATATGCATCGACAGATAGTTGAATTTTCTAAGTATAATCCATCAGGAAATATGACTATACTTGTTCACTCTAAACATCATCCTGAAGAATATGCATCAATCGCTAATCAATTAATGGCGACGACACATGTGTGTTGTGAACAAGTTGGTTTTATTGAATCTTGTGATTATACCAATGGGGATCAATTTCATTTAGTAATGAGTGGGAATGAATTTTGTGGGAATGCAACGATGTCATACATACATTATTTACAAGAACATCAATTGCTTGAAAGTGAGCAGTTTCAATTAAAAATATCAGGTTGTTCTCAAACCGTGTCATGTACCGTTCATAACCAGCAATATTATGAGGTCGGGATGCCTCAAGTGCAAAGTATTGTACCAAGACAATTAATTATCGCTGGTCAACCATACGATGCGCTCGAATTAATTTATGAAACTTACATACACTATGTTATTCAAACGCAAGAGACTACAATGAACTTCAAATACCAAGTCGAACAATTTGTTAGAGAACAACAATGGCATACTACATTTAAAACTATTGGAATCATGCTATTTGATTCACGACAACACTTTTTAATGCCACTTATTTATATACCTGAAGTGCAAAGCTTAATTTGGGAAAATAGCTATGGCTCAGGTGCTGCTTCAATTGGTGTTTTCCAACAATATCAAACGAATCAACCATGTAAAGATTTCAAAGTGAAGCAACCAGGGGGAAGTATAGTGGTTTCTTCGACATACAATAATAAAAAGGGATACATCACATCAATCAAAGGTCAAGTTTCAACTGTCGCAACAGGACTAGCATATATAGAACAGGAGACAAAGACACAATTATGAACCCAAAACACGGTATAAACAAACAGTTACAAGAATATCTGAGGCAATTTGAAACACTATATTACCAAGTATTAGAAGATGAGCATTATATCCAGGCATTGGAAACGCTAGTTGACCATTATAGTCAATTTATTTTAAATCCCATTGCTAAACATCAATTTGAAGATTGGAGCAACAATGAAGCAAAAGCAAGTTTAACTCACCAGCTTCAAGATATAACGTCACAGTGTGTAAAACGTGTTGAAGAAATACGTGCTAAAAGATTATTAGATGGACGAGCGTCTACAACTGGTTACTTTGACAATGTTGAACAGTGTATTCATGAAGAATTCGGCCAATTTCATTTTGGTAAAGAAGATAAATTATTACTAATTGGGTCAGGTGCTTATCCCATGACGCTTGTTCAAGTAGCTAAAGAAACAGGTGCTTCTGTAATAGGCATTGATATCGATTCACAAGCAGTTGATTTAGGACAACGAATTGTTCAGGTGCTTGCTCCAAACGAAGATATAGCAATTACCAATCAAACTGTTAAAGAAATAGACGATATGCAGACGATTACGCACATCATTTTCAGCTCTACCATCCCTGTTAAATACGATATTCTAAATCAATTACACGCTATAACAAACGATAACGTGGTTGTAGCGATGCGTTATGGAGATGGTATTAAATCGCTATTCAATTATCCATCTCAGCAAACAGAGGAAACAAAATGGAGTTGTGTCGAACGGCTCTCACGACCTGAACACATCTTCGATATTGCATTGTACCGCAAAGCTTCTAATAAAGGAGGTGCGGTGCATGTCTAATACTTTAATAGTTGGAAGTGGACCTGTGGCCATTCAACTTGCTCAAATATGTAGCCAAATGGCGCATCAAACTATTGATATGGTAAGTCGTGTTAAGACTTCAGCCAGCTCCCAACGTGTTTATAATGCGTATCAACGTGACGGTTATTTTAAGGTCACCACTCAAAATGCTGCACATCAACAACTTTCAGGTGAATTTAAAGTGCGACAATTTTATAAAGATATACAGGAAGTGAGTGGTACTTACAATACTCTAATCATGGCGTGCACGGCTGATGCGTATCGCTCAATATTAGATCGACTCGCAAAGGCCACAGTTGAGTGTCTAAAACACATTGTTCTAGTATCTCCGACTTTAGGTTCTCATATGGTAATAGAACAACTGTTGTCAGAGTTAAATCTAGATGTAGAAGTAGTGTCCTTTTCAACATATTTAGGAGACACACGAGTAGTTGATACTACTCAACCACATCAAGTTCTCACATCAGGTGTGAAGTCAAAGTTATATGTTGGATCGACTCGTACCGATTCAAGATTTATAGATCGTATATGTGTACTATTTCATCATTTGAATATCCAAATCGCTGTAATGGATACACCGTTACATGCTGAAGTACATAATAGCTCGCTCTATGTTCATCCTGCATTATTTATGAATGACTTTTCATTACAAGCAGTTTTCAAAGGGACAACAGTTCCTGTTTACGTCTATAAGTTATTTCCTGAAGGACCTATCACGATGAAACTGATACGAGAAATGCGTCAAATGTGGGTAGAGATGATGAAAATTTTAAAAAAATTAAGAGTGCCGTCCGTCAATCTTTTAAAATTTATGGTCAAAGAGAATTATCCGGTCAGACCAGAAACGCTAAGTGAACGAGAAATTAATCAATTTGAAGACTTACCAGCGATACATCAAGAATATTTACTCTATGTTCGTTACACTGCTATTTTAATCGATCCATTTTCTGAACCAGATTCGAATGGACATTACTTTGACTTCTCGGCAGTACCATATAAACGTCTTTATATTGATGAAGAAGGCGTTACATACATTCCGCGAATGCCAAGTGAGGATAGCTATCGAACAGCTATGATTCAAGCTGTAGGGAGGGCGCTTAACGTTAAAACACCAATGATTGATCAATTTTTAGCACGTTATCGTAGCTATTGTGATGGCTACCGTGCAGAACACCCTAAACAATCTCTATCAGCTCAATTTGACTCACATCAGTACGATGAGGACATTGCTTTGGTAAAACAATTTTTAAAAAATAAAACTGAACATAATGCGACACATTAATACTTAAAGAACACACAACAATTATTATCAACATAGAAAGAGGAAACAAAATGAATAGATTAACAAAGATGAGTACGATTTTACTTGCATCAGGGATGTTGTTAGCAGGTTGCGGTGGTAGTGAGGGATTAGAAAAGAAGAAAGAACAAAAGACATTATCTTATACGACTGTTAAGGACATCAGAGATATGAATCCTCATGTCTACGGTGGTTCAATGTCAGCAGAAAGTATGATTTATGAACCTCTGGTACGTCATACGAAAGAGGGGATTAAACCATTATTAGCAAAGAAATGGGATATTTCAAATGATGGTAAAACATACACTTTTCATCTTAGAGAAGATGTAACTTTTCATGATGGTACAAAATTTGATGCTGCGGCAGTAAAGAAAAATATCGATGCTGTACAACAAAATAGAAAGTTACATTCTTGGTTAAAAATTTCCACACTTATCGACAATGTGAAAGTTAAAGATAAATACACTGTTCAGCTTCACTTAAAAGAAGCATATCAACCAGCCTTAGCAGAGCTTGCTATGCCTCGTCCATATGTATTTGTGTCTCCTAAAGACTTTAAAAACGGCACAACAAAAGATGGCGTGAAATCATTTGATGGTACAGGTCCGTTTAAAATGGGTCAACATCACAAAGATGAGTCAGCAGAATTTAATAAAAATAATCAATATTGGGGCGAAAAAGCTAAATTAGATAAAGTCGAAGCGAAAGTTAAACCCGCTGGAGAAACAGCATTCTTATCTATGAAAAAAGGTGAAACTAACTTTGCGTTTACCGATGATAGAGGAACTGACAGCTTAGATAAAGATAGTTTGAATCAACTCAAGGACACAGGACAATACCAAATAAAACGAAGTCAGCCAATGAATACGAAAATGCTTGTGGTGAACTCAGGTAATAAAGATAGTGCAGTCAATGATAAGACAGTAAGGCAAGCACTAGGATATATGGTGAATCGAGATAAAATATCTAAAGACATCCTAGATGGTCAAGAAAAACCGGCAACTCAGTTATTTGCGAAAAATGTGACAGACATTAACTTCAACATGCCAACACGTCAGTTTGATACTAAAAAAGCAGAAGCGCTATTAGATGAAGCTGGTTGGAAATTGACCAAAGAGAAAAACGTCCGTCAAAAGAATGGTAAAGATTTAACCTTATCAATGTATTACGATAAAGGATCCTCTAATCAAAAGGAGCAAGCGGAATATTTACAAGCAGAATTTAAAAAATTAGGAGTTAAATTAAATATTAACGGAGAAACGTCAGATAAAGTTGCTGAAAGACGTACATCTGGAGATTATGATTTAATGTTCAATCAAACTTGGGGATTATTATATGATCCACAAAGCACGCTTGCAGCACTCAAAACTAAAACAGGATATGAAAGTGCAATGTCTGGCATTAAGAATAAATCAAAATTATATAAAGATATCGATGAGGCATTCAAGATACAGAATTCAAAGGATCGTTCTAAAGCATATCAACACATTTTAAAACAAGTAGATGAAGAAGGTATCTTCATTCCGATATCTTACGGCAGGATGACTGTGGTAGCACCTAAGGACTTAGACAAAGTGTCGTTTACACAATCACAATATGAATTACCATTTAACGAAATGCAATATAAGTAAAGGAGCATCTTGATGGTCAAATTTATAATAAAACGTATTGCACTCATGTTCCCTTTATTGATTGTAGTGAGTTTTATGACATTCATGATGACATACCTGACTAAAGGTGATCCAGCTGTTACGATTTTACACGCTCAAGGCACACCAAACATTACACCTCAGTTAATTGCAGAGACGAGAGAGAAGTATGGATTTAATGAACCCATATTGATTCAATATATGAATTGGCTTATTAAAGCTATACAGTTTAAGTTTGGTTCGAGTTACATTACTGGAGAATCAGTTTCAGAGCGCATTGGGCCTGCCTTCTTCAATACTTTCAAATTAACGTTGATTTCAAGTATTTCAGTTATTATCACATCTATTTTACTAGGGGTTATAAGTGCTCTAACTAAAGGGAAACTGACAGATCGCATTATTCGCTCAATCGCATTTTTCTTAACAGCACTTCCATCATATTGGATTGCGTCGATGTTAATTATTTATATATCTGTAAAATTAAATGTATTACCAACTTCAGGTTTAACAGGTCCAGAAAGCTATATTTTACCTGTTCTTGTCGTCACTATTACTTACGCAGGTATTTATTTCAGAAATGTGAGACGTGCAATGATTGAGCAACTGAACGAAGATTACGTGTTGTATTTAAGAGCAAGCGGCGTGCATACGTTGACGTTATTGTCACATGTTTTACGTAATGCTTTACAAGTTGCAGTGTCCATCTTCTGTATGTCAGTGCCAATGATTATGGGCGGTCTTGTTGTTATTGAAAATGTCTTTGCCTGGCCAGGTCTAGGACAATTAAGTATTAAAGCGATTGTTGAACATGACTTCCCAGTTATACAAGCGTATGTATTAATTATCGCGGTTTTATTTATCGTATTTAACACAATGGCAGACATCATCAATGCATACTTAAATCCCAAATTAAGGGAGGCAATATGATGATATTTAAAAGATTATTGCATGATAAAGGTGCAGTAATAGCAATGACCATTATCTGTGTATATGTGGCATTAGGTTTACTAGCGCCTATCGTCACATTTTATGAACCTAATCAAATTGATACGGCGAATAAATTCGCAAGTATAAGTTGGTCACATTGGTTAGGGACTGATCATTTAGGACGAGATGTACTTACACGAATAATTTATGCTATTAGACCGAGTTTATTATATGTTTTCATTGCCTTAATTATTACCGTTGCGATAGGAGCAATATTAGGATTTATTTCTGGTTATTTCCCAGGTTATATAGATGGCATCATCATGCGGTTATGTGATGTCATGTTAGCATTTCCAAGTTATGTGGTGACATTAGCATTAATTACACTGTGTGGTATGGGTGTAGAAAATATTATTTTAGCATTCATACTTACGCGGTGGGCATGGTTCTGTCGAGTCATTCGCACAAGCGTCATGCAATACACTGAATCAGATCATGTGAAGTTTGCTAAAACAATTGGTATGAATCATATGACGATCATTTGGAAACATATTTTGCCACTCACGTTAGCGGATATCGCTATTATTTCAAGTAGTTCAATGTGTTCAATGATATTGCAGATGTCGGGGTTTTCATTTTTAGGGTTAGGTGTCAAAGCGCCCACTGCTGAGTGGGGAATGATGTTAAATGAGGCACGTAAAGTGATGTTCACGCACCCTGAAATGATGATAACTACAGGAATCGTGATCGTTATTATCGTAATGGCATTTAACTTCTTATCGGATGCGTTACAAGTTGCAATCGACCCGCGCATTACTTCTAAAGAGAAACAACGTGCTTTAAAGAAAGGTGTGATGTCGTCATGACACTTATATCGGTTGAACATCTTCAAATCATAGATAGTTGGACGAACGTTAAATTGATAAAGGATGTGCACTTTAGCGTAGCTCATGGTGAAACATTAGGAATGATTGGGGAAAGCGGTAGCGGCAAATCCATTTCGTGTAAAGCTTTGACAGGTTTAAACCCTGGACGTCTTCATGTGACAGGCGATATTTATTTTGAAAATCAAAACCTCATGCACTTATCCAAAAGGGATTTACGTCGTAAACGAGGAAAGTATATTGCGATGGTGATGCAACAGGGTACACGTGCATTTGACCCTTCCACTCCAGTGGGTAAACAAATGTTTGAAACGATGCGTATACATACAGTGTTATCTCAATTGCAGATTAAACAAACACTAGTAGAATATATGACATTTATGAAGCTGAAAGAGCCAGAAAAGATTTTAACGTCATATCCGCATATGTTGTCAGGTGGTATGTTGCAGCGTTTGATGATTGTTTTAGCATTAGCGTTAAAACCTAAATTGATTATTGCAGATGAACCAACTACAGCTTTAGACACGATTACGCAATACGATGTGCTCAAAGCATTTCAAGATATTAAACATCGCTTTAATTGTGCAATGATTTTTATTTCACATGACTTATCAGTAATTCATCATATTGCAGATCGAGTCATAGTGATGAAAAATGGGCGCGTGATTGAATCAGGAGCTACAGAAGCTATACTGAACCAACCTAAGGATGCATATACACAATATTTGATATCCGCTAAAAAGAAAATAAATGAGCATTTTGAACGTGTGATGAGAGGTGAAATACATGCTAAAAGTAACCAATGTTGAGAAGTCATATGGTAAGAAATCTTTATTTCGTTCTGATTCCCAATTAATTATTAAAGGTATCTCATTTGAATGCTCAGTGGGTGAGAGTATTGGTATTATTGGAGAAAGTGGAAGCGGTAAGTCTACCCTCAGTCGAATGATATTAGGTATTGAAAAACCGGACAAAGGACAAGTTACGTTGAATGAGCAGCCTATATTCCGAAAGAAAGTAAGACGACATCAAATAAGTGCAGTATTTCAAAATTATACGTCTTCGTTGCATCCTTTCCAAAATGTACAAGAAATCATGTTTGAAGTGATGTGTCGTTGTCACCATAAGCGAAAAGATGAGTTAGAAGTTGAAGTGATTCGACTATTAGAAGAAGTAGGGCTATCAGCAGAATACATAGATAAATATCCGCATATGTTATCTGGTGGAGAAGCTCAACGTGTGGCGATTGCACGTGCTATTAGTATAAATCCTCAATATATTTTATTTGATGAGGCCATTAGTTCATTAGACATGTCTATTCAAACTCAGATTTTAGACTTACTGAGACGATTAAGACGTACACGTCATTTGAGTTATATCTTTATCACACATGATATTCAAGCAGCAACTTATGTGTGTGATCGGTTAATCATTTTCAAGGACGGTCAAATCGAAGAATGTATAGCGACGCACGATTTACATTTAAGTCGTCATCCTTATACGACAGCATTGATTCATAAACAATTGATATTCTAAGGAGTGAGACAATGAAAGGAGCCATGGCTTGGCCATTTCTAAGATTATACATACTGACATTAATGTTTTTCAGTGCAAATGCAATATTAAATGTATTTATTCCATTACGCGGGCATCATTGGGGTGCTTCTAATTCAGTTATCGGTATTGTGATGGGGGCTTATATGTTAACAACAATGGTATTCCGTCCATGGGCAGGACAGATTATTGCGCGTGTAGGTCCCATTAAAGTATTGCGGATGATCTTATTAATTAATGCGTGTGCGTTAATATTATACGGTTTCACAGAGATAGAAGGATACTTTATAGCAAGAGTGATGCAAGGTGTATGTACAGCATTCTTCTCTATGTCCTTACAACTTGGTATTATCGATGCACTACCGGAAGAGCATCGTTCAGAAGGAGTATCCTTATATTCGTTATTTTCAACAATTCCTAATTTAATAGGACCGTTAATTGCTGTTGGTATATGGAATTATGGACATATGTCTATTTTTGCAATAGTGATGATAGGGATTGCAGCGATGACGACATTCTTCGGTTACCGAGTGACCTTTGTTGAATCAGAGCCCGACACAAGTGATAAGATTGAACCATTACAATTTAACGCTTTTACAGTATTTGCCCATTTCTTTAAAAATAAAGAACTTTTTAATAGTGGGTTAATTATGATGATTGTATCTATTGTCTTTGGGGCAGTAAGTACATTTGTGCCACTGTATACAATACAATACGAATTTGCGAATGCGGGAATATTTTTAACGATTCAAGCCATAGCAGTGGTACTAGCGCGGATGTATTTACGTAAATATATACCCTCAGATGGACTCTGGCACCCACTATATATGGTGAGTGTGCTGTTGTTACTTGCCATTGCGTCATTGATTGTGGCAATAGGACCTCATGTACATGTAGTTATCTTTTACCTAAGCGCTATATTCATTGGTGTTACACAAGCACTTGTTTATCCAACACTTACATCGTATTTAAGCTTTGTGTTGCCTAAATCTGGCCGAAATATGTTACTTGGATTGTTTATTGCCTGTGCAGATTTAGGAGTTTCATTAGGTGGAAGCATAATGGGGCCCGTATCGGACTTAGTTGGATTAAGTTGGATGTATGTGATTTGTGGAATATTAGTCATGTGCATGATGTTGATGAGTATCATGAAAAAAGGTAATGTCATTTAATTAAGATGAAGTGAAATAATTTGAAATAATAGATGAAATTTGTAGAGTGAGACAAGAATTGTGTGTCTCACTTTCTTTTTCCAATGAATTCCTCTCAAAATGAAAAGAAATTGTAAATTTATCATTTTGTGATTTTAAAATTTTTGTAAATTTTCAAACAAAGTATTTACAAAACATAATCTAAACATAAAATAAGAGTAGCACAACAATATTTTAGTGGATAAAATGTGAAAATTAATTGGTGTAGCTAGGCTTAAATATTTATTAACTTTCAGAATCTTAATCAATGGTTTTTACATAGGGATGTTTATTAAATTACTACTTTAATATTTTTGTGAAAAAATCAAAGGGAGCGTTATTTATGAACAAAAAAAACACTTTTTTCAATTAGAAAGCTAAGCGTTGGGATTGCATCAGTAGCAATTGGGGGATTATTATTCATTTCGTCAGGTTATAGTGCACACGCAGCAGAAGATGATAATCCATCTAATTCAGTTGATAATACTATTAAAGATACATCAGGAAGCGAAAATCAAGATTCTACAAATACTGCAGGTAACACTGAAAACAATAACAATGAAGATAATAATACACCTGCGAATACAGCTAGTGGAGAACAAGATCAAAACAGCGGTAATGTAACAGAAAATGGAAATGACTCATCAAAACAAGATGGAGACCAAGATAAAGAAGCAACAAAAGATGACAACGGCTCATCAAATGGAACAGCAGAAGACCAAGATAAAGATGGAACAATAGTAGACAACAAAGACGCATCAAATCAAGATGGAGACCAATCAGTTAAAGAAGCAACAAAAGATGACAACGGCTCATCAAATGGAACAGCAGAAGACCAAGATAAAGATGGAACAATAGTAGACAACAAAGATGCATCAAAACAAGATGGAGACCAAGATAAAGAAGCAACAAAAGATGACAACGGCTCATCAAATGGAACAGCAGAAGACCAAGATAAAGATGGAACAACAGTAGACAACAAAGATGCATCAAAACAAGATGGAGACCAAGATAAAGAAGCACCAAAAGAAGATAATGGTTCATCAGAAGCAACAAATAAAGAATCTGGTAATACTGTAGAAGGGACTACTCATAAAGTAGCTGCTGGTGAAACAATCGAAGAAATCGCTAAAGAACATAATACAACTGTAAATCAAATAGCTAAAGATAATGGTATTTCAAATCCTAACTTAGTGGTTGCAGGTACAGATTTAGTAATTAATCAACCATCTTCATCACATGTAAATAATGACAAAGTGACTAGTGAAAGTCATAATGCTAATTCAAATGAATTACCTGAAACAGGGGAAGGTTCAGGTATTAACGTTGGCTTAACTGGTGGTCTTGCTTTAGCAGCTGGTGCAGCATTAGTCGTTTCTAGAAGAAGAAAAGAACAAGAATAATATATTAAATTTGATACATTCGGTTCTCTAAAATAATGAGAAGATAAATTAAATCACAATTTACCGAAGAATACGTATCAAGCGCAAATTTGAAATGGGTGGATTTCAAGTTTGCGCTTTTTTAGGTCTATAAATAAAGTCATTATATTAAGTCTACCTATTAAAAAACATCTACCTTGGTTGCGTTAAAATCTCACAACGGGTAGATGTTTCTTATATATTACGATTGACTTTTACCTTTATTTCCATGGCATTGGAATATGTAAGTGTAATAAGTCGAATTTTTAATTAATGAGCCAATAATAGATGCTAAGATCAATCCAGTTACTGCAACCGCAGCAATCGTGATAATTGATTTAATAGGACTATTGAATCCGAATAATACAATCGCACCAATTGCCATTAACAAACTTATTAGTCCTAGAATATTTGTAATTACCGTGCGTGGAGTGCTAGCCATATGCATAATGTTAATGAGTATGATAAAACAACGAAGTGTGAGTTAAAAATTCATAAATTCTAAATATTAATATTTATCGTACTAAAGCATGCAGACCTCTGAATTTTGGTAATTAAATTTTCAAAGTTGGACTTTTATGAGTAAAAGTATTTATAATGAAACATACTATCTTAGTCATATTAATTGTTAAACGTGTATGAAAACATTGATTATAACAATTTTCAAAATAAAGGAATGAGGCGTAATGGCTAGAGTATCGAAAAAACAATACATTCTTGAATCCGCGGCCAGTATTATTAATGAGCAAGGTGCAGACTATTTAACTTTAGATGCTGTAGCAAAAAAAGCTGGTGTTAGTAAAGGTGGTTTACTTTATCATTTCAAAAGTAAAGAGGGACTCATTCAAGAGCTTGTGAATTTTGCAAATAATCTTTACCAAGAAAAAGTTAATAAATATGTCAATTCTGATTCTGATGAGTCTGGACAATGGTTAAATGCATTTATAGAAGCGACACGTGAACATAGAACGGAAAATGCGCCTATTACATCAGGAATGCTTGCTGCCCAAGGTTCTAATAAACTATTATTATCACCTTTACGTGAGTCTTATCAAGATTGGCAAAATCATATTGAGAGTGATGGTTTAGACGAAGTGGATGCGACAATCATTAGGCTAGCTGTAGATGGTTTATGGTTGTCAGAAATATTTGGTATTAGTGCAATAGATGAAAAAATGAGAGAACAAGTCATTCAAAGATTAAAAGAACAAGTTCAAAAAAATAAAAAAATTTAAAATTTCTATAAGCATAGAGCTGAGTGGTGTTAGACGCATTACTCGGCTCTATTTTTTTATAGAGCTGTTGAAACTAAACCGACTGGTTGGTATAGTAACTACTGTCTTAAAACTAAAAATATAGAGGTGTTAAAGATGAATAAAGTTCTATTAACAGCAGCCATCACAGGTGCTGGCGATACAATTCAAAAAAATGAAAATGTTCCAGTTACACCACAAGAACTCGCTGATTCAGCAATTAAATGTGCCAGAGCAGGAGCTACAGTTGCTCATATTCATGTTAGAGATCCAGAAACTGGAGGCGTAAGCCATGATCCAGAACTTTACGCAGAAACAGTAAGACTTATAAGAGAAGCAGAAGAAGATATTATTATCAATATTACTTCTGGAGGTGGCGGTGACTTTATTCCAAGTCTAGAACATCCAGAAACAGGTGGAGAAGGCACTTGGATTCAAACCCCAGAAGAACGTCATAAACCCGTTGGAGATTTATTACCAGAGATGTGTACATTAGATTGTGGCAGTGTCAATATGGGTGATTCTGTTTATTTAAGCCCCGCATCTTGGTTACGTAAGCAAGCTGAAATGGTTAAAAATGCTGGGGTTAAACCTGAACTAGAATGTTTTGATACAGGCCATGTTAGTTTCGCTAAACAAATGATTGAGGAAGGCCTTATCGAGGGCGATCCAATGTTTCAATTCTGCTTAGGCATACCTTGGGGCGCTGAAAATGATCCAGAAACAATTGATTATTTAAAATCACGTATCCCTGATAATGCACATTGGTCAGCATTTGGTATTGGGAAAATGCAATTACCGACAGTGAGAGAAGTTGCTCAACGTGGCGGAAACATACGTGTGGGCTTAGAGGATAATATTTACATTTCTAAAGGTGTTAAAGCAACAAACGAAGCACTTGTCGAAGAAGCTAAAAAGATCTTAAAAGAACTAGATATCGAACCATTAACACCAGCAGAAGCTAGAGAAAAATTCAATCTTAGAACTCCTAAAGGAGGCCAATCATGAAAGTAGCAGTTGTAGGAACAGGTGTTATAGGAAGTGGTTGGATTACTCGAATGCTTGCCCACGGACATGAGGTCATCGCTACAGATCCAAGTGAAGGCGCATATGAGAGAATGTTGGCGCAAGTGAAACAGAATTGGCCATATGCTGAACAAATGGGGCTTGCCGACAACGCATCTCTAGAGAAATTGACATTTACCACAGATTTAAAAGAAGCTGTTAAAGAAGTTGAACACATACAAGAAAATGTACCTGAAGTTGAGGAAATTAAAGATACAGTTTTAAGAGAGATTGATTTTTATGCATCACCTTATGCAACAATTGGCTCAAGTACTTCGGGAATTATGCCTTCAGAATTACAGAAAAATTTATCACACCCAGAGCGCTTAGTCGTTGCACACCCATTCCATCCTGTGTATATCTTGCCACTTGTAGAAATTGTACCTGGTAAACAAACTTCAGAGGAAAATACTATAAAAGCTAAACAATTCTATGAAGGTATTGGAATGGACGTGTTACATGTACGCCATGAAATTGAAGGTCACATTGCCGACCGTCTAATGGAAGCATTATGGAGAGAAGCATTACACATTGTTAACGACGGTATTGCATCAACTGAAGAGGTAGATAAAGCTTTCACTCACGCAGCCGGTTTACGTTATGCACAATATGGCCCATTTATGACTTTCCACTTAGCTGGAGGCGAAGGTGGTATGCGTCATATGCTTAAACAGTTTGGTCCTGCACTCAAAAAGCCATGGACGAAACTTGTTGCACCTGAGTTAACAGAAGATTTATACGAGAAGGTAGTTACAGGAAGTGAAGCATCTTCACAAGGTTATACAATGTCAGAATTAGACCAAAAACGTAATGAATTTCTAATAAAAGTCAAAGCGTTGGCAGAACAATATTGGCCTGAAGGTTCAGATATACTTAAAAATTCGAGTCAGGAGGTACGTTAAACGTAATGAATCAGTATCAATATGACACGAAAGTGATTCAAGAATGGGTGGATCATAATGGACATATGAATGATGCAGAATACAATCGCGTATTAAGTGATGCAACAGATGATTGGTTAGCACATCTAGGTTTAACTCTAGAGACCATTAAAACGTTGCATTATACTGTCTTCACTTTAGAGAATCATTTGACCTTTTTAAAAGAAATGAAACTTGATGAAGATATTAGTGTTAAAGTCCACCTTTACGATTATGACAGTAAACGACTCCATGTATTTATGGAAATGTTGAATTCTGAACAAGCGCTTACATCGACTTATGAAGTGATGTTAATGGGGATAGATACTGAAAACGGAAGACCTACGCCATTCCCTGATTCAATAGCTCATAATATTGAGGCATATTACAAGAAAGATGAGATGACAACTCGACCTAAACAATTAGGTCATCAAATTGGTATTACAAGAAAATAGCATGCTTAGTGTTAAGCACGACGCACTTGATTAGTGCGGTGAGATTACAAGTTGAACTTGATACATTTAAGGACTTACTGTGCCTTGTTTTTACTTAGTTACCTTTGTATAACATTCACATTAAGTCCTTAATTTTTAAGCAAAATCATTAAAATAAACAGAAAGGAATGGACGTATGTTAAGTATTAAACACTTATCAAAAGTCTATGCAGGTAAAAAAAGAGCTGTAGACAACATGTATATCGATATTGAAGAAGGAGATTTCGTTGCGTTTATAGGTACAAGCGGTAGTGGTAAGACGACGGCGTTGAGAATGATTAACCGCATGATTGAATCAACAGAAGGTGAAATTACTATCAATGGCAAGAACATTCGTCAGATGAACGCAGTGGAGTTACGTCGCAGTATTGGTTATGTCATTCAACAAATCGGACTCATGCCACATATGACTGTCAAAGACAATATTGTATTGGTACCCAAATTATTAAAATGGTCGCAAGAGAAAAAAGATCAAAAAGCGAAAGAACTAATTCGTTTAGTAGACTTACCTGAAGATTACTTAAATCGCTATCCTTCAGAATTATCAGGAGGACAACAACAACGTATCGGTGTAGTTAGAGCACTTGCTGCCGAACAGGATATCATTTTGATGGATGAGCCTTTCGGAGCACTTGATCCTATTACAAGAGATACATTACAAGATTTAGTAAAGAAACTTCAGAAACAGTTAGGTAAAACCTTTATATTTGTCACACATGATATGGATGAAGCGATTAAGCTTGCTGACAAAATTTGTATTATGTCTGAAGGTAAAGTCATTCAATATGATACACCTGATAACATCTTACGTCAGCCAGCGAATGATTTCGTCCGTGATTTCATAGGACAGAACCGTCTTATTCAAGATAGACCCAATATTCGTACAGTCGAAGATGCCATGATTAAACCAATTACTGTTCATGTGGATCGTTCTTTAGATGAGGCAGTTAATATCATGAGACAACGTCGTGTTGATACGATATTTGTTGTAGGTAATGATGAGCATCTATTGGGTTACTTAGATATTGAAGATATTAATCAAGGTCTACGTAAGAAAAATGAATTAATAGACACAATGCAAAGAGATATTTATAGCGTTCGAATTGATAGTAAGTTGCAAGATTCTGTTCGTACAATTTTAAAACGAAATGTAAGAAATGTTCCTGTAGTTAGTGATGACAATAAGACACTTGTAGGTTTAGTAACAAGAGCGAATCTTGTTGATATTGTCTATGATAGCATTTGGGGAGAAGACGGTAACGTGAGTTCCCAGGAGAATGATGGAATCATTGAGCCTCATACATCAGGGGTTGATGAACGATGATTAAATACTTAACCGACAATGCAAGTGCACTATTTGAGAAAACGCTAGAGCATCTTTATATTTCAGTATTTGCTTTGTTAATAGCAATTATTATAGCTATTCCTTTAGGTATTTTACTGTCTAAAACTGATAAACTCTCGAAAATTTCGTTAACAATTGCTGGTATATTACAAACGATTCCAACTTTAGCAATCTTGGCACTTATGATTCCTTTATTTGGTGTCGGTAAAACACCAGCAATTATAGCTTTATTTCTATATGTTTTACTACCGATATTAAATAATACGATTATTGGTGTTCAAAATATCGATAGTAATGTTAAAGAAGCGGGACGTAGTATGGGGATGACAGGTATTCAACTAATGAAAGATGTTCAATTACCACTTGCATTACCAATGATATTGAGTGGTATTCGTTTATCTTCAGTATATGTAATTAGTTGGGCAACACTTGCAAGTTATGTTGGTGCTGGAGGACTAGGTGACTTTATTTTTAATGGTTTAAACTTATTTGAACCAGCGATGATTATAACTGCAACAATTCTCGTTACATTATTGGCACTTATCGTAGACTTCTGTTTATCAATGATTGAAAAATGGTTGGTCCCTAAAGGTTTAAGAATTACCGGATAATTAGAGAAGGAGGACACTATGAACAAGTATAAAAAGTATATAGTAGTTTTAGTATTATGTTTAACCGTGTTATCTGGATGTAATTTACCCGGTTTGAAAAATAGTAATTCAGATGACGACGTTAAAATTACAAGTTTAGGTACTAGTGAATCACAAATTATTTCACATATGATGAGATTACTTATTGAACATGACACACATGGTAAAATCAAACCTACTTTAATTAATAATTTAGGATCTAGCGTCATACAACATAATGCAGTGGCAAGTGGTCAAGCAAATATGTCAGGTACTCGTTATACCGGTACAGATTTAACAGGTGCACTTAATGAAAAGCCAATTAAAGATCCTAAAAAAGCAATGAAAGCTACACAAAAAGGCTTTGAAGAGAAATATCATCAAAAGTTCTTTAATTCATATGGGTTTGCTAATTCGTATTCTCTTATAGTGACAAAAGAGACAGCTAAAAAATTCCATTTAAACACGGTCTCAGATTTGAAAAAACATGCCAAAGATCTACGTGTAGGTATGGACAGCTCTTGGAAAGATAGAAAAGGAGATGGCTACCCTGCATTCAAGAAGGAGTATGGCTTTGACTTTGGTACAGTAAGACCAATGCAAATTGGTTTAGTTTATGATGCATTGAATTCAGGAAAATTGGACGTTGCGGTGGGGTACTCAACAGATGGACGTATCGCAGCTTATGACTTAAAGGTATTAAAAGACGACAAAAAATTCTTCCCTCCATACGATGCAAGTCCACTCGCAACTGATCAACTATTGAAAGAACACCCAGAATTAAAACCGATATTAAAGAAAATGGAAGGCAAAATTTCAACTAAACAAATGCAAAAATTAAACTATCAAGCTGATGGTAAAGGTGAAGAGCCCGCTACAGTAGCTGAAAAATTCTTAAAGAAACATAATTATTTTGAAGATGATAATTCTAAGAAGAAAGGTGGTCAAAATAATGAAAGGTAATTTACTTCAACAGTTGGGACATTATTATCAAACGAACTTTGGCTACCTTTGGGAATTATTTGTTAATCATTTACTTATGTCAGTTTATGGTGTGATATTTGCTTCAATTGTTGGTATACCACTTGGAATACTTATTGCGCGTTTCGGTAAATTATCAACGCCAATAATGACACTTGCTAATATTATTCAAACGGTACCAGTAATCGCGATGTTAGCCATCTTAATGTTAAGTATGGGACTCGGTATGAATACAGTTATATTTACTGTGTTTTTATACGCACTTTTACCTATTATCAAGAATACTTATACCGGCATAAATGGCGTAGACGCGAACATTAAAGATGCTGGTAAAGGAATGGGAATGACACGTAATCAGGTGCTTCGAATGATAGAATTGCCATTATCATTGTCTGTAATCATAGGTGGTATACGCATTGCACTTGTGGTTGCTATTGGTGTAGTGGCTATTGGTTCATTTATTGGTGCGCCTACATTAGGAGACATTGTTATTCGTGGTACAAACGCAACAGATGGTACATTATATATTCTTGCTGGTGCAATTCCGATTGTAATTATTGTCGTACTTATTGATGTGATTTTACGTTTGCTTGAGAAGAAGTTGGACCCTGCAAATTAATATTTCGGGAGGAACAAGATTATGGCACTTTTACAACTTAATTATTTATCCAAAACGATTGGAGCACACAATTCTCTAAATGTGATACTTCCAGAAGATGAGAGCTTTTTTGATACAAATCGAGAAGCCAAACCTTTAAAATCTATGCTAGTGCTACATGGACTATCAAGCGACGCCAACTCTTATATTAGATATACAAGTATTGAGCGATATGCAAATGATCATCAACTTGCAATTATCATGCCTAATGCAGATCATAGTTTCTATACTAATATGGTTTATGGCCATAGTTATTACGACTATATTTTGGAAGTGCATGACTATGTCCATCAAATTCTACCATTATCTAAGAAGAGAGAAGATAACTTTATAGCTGGTCATTCAATGGGAGGCTACGGTACGTCTAAATATGCTTTAACACAGTGCCAACGATTCTCTAAAGCAGCAATGTTATCTGCTGCATTCAATGTTTCATTACTTAGAGAGTATGAGTATTATGACTTTTGTCCAGAAGCCATTGTTGGTGAAAATGAGGACATCAAAGGTACGCCTTTCGATCCTTATTACTTAGTTGATAAAGCTGTTACTAATAATGTAGACTTACCTGAATTATTAATCATGTGTGGCACTGAAGATACATTATATCAAGATAACTTAGACTTTATTAGATATTTAAATGAAAAGGGTGTGAACTACCACTTTGAGAAAAGTTCAGGTGATCATGATTATGCCTATTGGGATAAGGCAATTAAACAAGTCATCGAGACCTTTACACGTGGATAGTACGTTTAGTGTGAAAAGTTAGATTGTAATCTTTAATGAAGAAAGCTCTAAGACATTTCAAAGTGAAGTGATCTTAGAGCTTTTATTATGAGAGTAATTATTCATTATTGAAGTGACCTGAAATGTTTAGTTTAGTATTTTAAATAGTTTACTTATATATCTATGTAATTTGCATAATAAAATAAAAAACATCTACCTTGGTTGCGTTAAAATCTCACAACGGGTAGATGTTTCTTATATATTACGACTGATTTTTACCTTTATTCCATGGCATTGGTATATGTAAGTGTAATAAGTCGAACTTTTTAATTAATGAGCCAATAATAGATGCTAAGATCAATCCAGTTACTGCAACTGCAGCAATCGTGATAATTGATTTAATAGGACTATTGAATCCGAATAATACAATTGCACCTGCCATAGGTGTTGCCATACCAGTAACACCTATTTTTAATCCACTGAATGCGATGATACAAGCGTTAACCATACCGATAATTGCATTCGTTCCGTATAAGACGGGAGCGTATTTTACGATTAAATCAATTTGTGTCAATGGTTCGATAAATACTGCAAAACGGTTTGGTTTGTCGCCAATTTTTAGGATATTAAATAATGTGAAGTTAACAAATGATGCGCCAGTACATACAATTGCGCCAATTGCCATTGGTAAACCTGTTAGTCCTAAAATACTTGCAAGTACCATTGAACTTAATGGTGTCATACTTGTAACTGGGATGATGAGTCCTAAGATAATAGCTAAGGCATATGGACTGCTATCACCAACTGAGTTTACAGCTTTCGCAATTTGATTTAATACTGCAGTGACGCTAGGATTAATCAATGATGCTAAACCGTATACGAGCGCTGGAGCTATAAATATAACGACGATTAAGTCTAAGCCTTCTGGAACTTTCTTTTCAATAAATTTAATCACAAATGCTGTGAGGTATGCTGCGATAAATGCAGGTAGTAAGCTAAAGTCCTTTAATACTAACCCTACGATAACTGAGAATACAGGTGAAACACCTAAATTAATACATGCAAGGATACCCACTGCAATCCCGCCAAGACTTCCTGCAAGGTCACCAATCTCCTGTAGGAATTTAATATGGAAAATGCCTCCAATAGCGTAACTTAAGAAAGCCTGTGGTAGAAATGTAGCACAAGCAGCCCCTGACAGTGCTTGTAGACCTTCCTTACCATAAGGTGCAAACTTTAAGAACAATGTCATAATGATTAAAACTACGACTAATGTTCCTACTCCTAATAATATATTCATTTTTCTGACCCCTTTAGTATAAATCTAAATATGTTTCCCAAAACATTTCATAATTGTAACACAGTTAATAGAATTAAAATTAAATTACATTTAAGTATTAATACGAATTTAATATTTTTGAAAATTCGAAAGTGCAACAATAATGTAAAATTAGTTGCGCAGCATTTTAGAAAAATAAAAATTAACAGTATCTCAGGGAGAAAGATGTCATATTTTTTTCTGAAAATTGGCATTAATTTGTAGAGAATTTCCTGTATAATGGCTAATAACATAGACATAGGAGATATACATATTATGATGAAAAACAAACTCACGATTAAAGAGAATATTTTTATTGGATCGATGTTATTTGGTTTATTCTTTGGTGCCGGTAACTTAATCTTCCCAATTCATTTAGGGCAGACTGCCGGCGCTCATGTATTTACTGCTAATTTAGGATTTTTAATCACAGCGATAGGATTACCATTTCTAGGTATTATTGCCATTGGTGTGTCTAAAACGAACGGGATTTTCGAAATTTCCTCAAGAGTAAGTAAAATATATGCGTATTTATTTACGATTGGTTTATATCTTGTGATTGGGCCATTTTTCGCATTACCAAGGTTAGCGACAACGTCATATGAAATTGCATTCTCGCCTTTTATTTCGCCAGTCCAAGCTAAATTTGTGCTACCAATATTTAGTATTTTATTCTTCTTGGTTGCATGGTTCTTTGCTAGAAAACCTTCAAAAATTTTAGATTATATAGGTAAATTCTTAAATCCTGTATTTTTAGTTTTACTTGGTATTGTAGTGTTACTTGCGTTTATTCATCCTATGGGAGGCGTGAGTCATGCGCCAGTGAGTGCGCAGTATAAGGAAGGTGCTTTACTTAAAGGGTTTATTGATGGTTACAATACTTTAGACGCTTTAGCATCTCTAGCATTCGGTATTATTATTGTTACAACAATTAAGAAACTAGGAGTCACTCATCCTAACACAATAGCTAAAGAGACATTTAAGTCAGGTACGATTAGTATCATAGGTATGGGACTTATTTATAGCTTGCTAGCCATTATGGGTACGATGAGTTTAGGTAATTTTAAAGTAAGTGAAAATGGAGGCATCGCACTCGCACAAATCGCTCAATATTATCTAGGTGACTACGGTATCATAGTGCTTTCACTTATTATTGTTGTGGCATGTTTGAAAACAGCTATTGGTTTAATCACAGCATTTTCAGAAACATTTACTGAGCTTTTTCCTAAACAGAAATACATTATGTTCGCGACAGTAGTCAGTGTATTAGCATGTATATTTGCGAATGTTGGTTTAACCAAGATTATTATGTATTCAACACCAGTACTGATGTTTATCTATCCACTCGCAATTACATTAATTCTGCTGACTTTAGCTAGTCCATTATTCAATCATTCAAAAATTGTGTATCGATTTACAACATTCTTTACGATGATTGCTGCATTTATCGATGGCGTAAAAGCGAGTCCTGAATTCTTCGTGAAGACAAGTTTCGCGCGTTTTATTATTTCTTTAGGTGAAAAGTATTTACCATTCTTTATGATAGGAATGGGATGGATTATTCCAGCATTGATTGGGTTCATCATCGGATTGATAGTGTTTAAAGTTCGAGGAAGTAAGCAATCGCAGTCATAATAAAGTTAATTAAATTGAAAAGCTATGTTCATCACACGAATGAAAGATGAACATAGCTTTTTTTCTACCATAATACAATATGGTGCTATTTTGGAACTTCATTCTCCGAAATGAAATCTTTCTAAGAATAAATTAATACTTGTGCGATGAGTAGACCTCCACCGAAGACAAGCACGAAAGCGACCACAGGCCAGACGAACTTCAACCAGTGGGAATAGCGCATGTTAAGCATCTGCAAGGTTGCCATGACGAGCCCTGTTGGTGCAAGGAATAACATCGCATATTGTCCAAATTGATAAGTGGTAACAATAACGAATCTAGGTATGCCAACTGTATCGGCAAGTGGTGCGAATATTGGCATAGATAGTACGGCTAAACCAGATGATGACGGTACGATAAAACCTAGGAAGAAGAAAATAACTAATAGAACGATAATAAATAATGGACCACTCATATGTTGCACGATGGAAGATGAGAAGTGCAAAATCGTGTCTGAGATTAACCCTTTATTTAACACTAAGTTGATGCCACGTGCTAGACCAATGATGAGTGACACTCCGACAAGACTTGATGCGCCGTTAACAAATGCATCTACAGTACCTTTCTCTCCTAGACCATATCTGCCCATGCCTGCAATAAACATAATAATAATAGTAAATATTAGGAATGCAGACGCCATAACTGGGAACCACCAGCCTTGAGTCATAACGCCCCATACCATGATAGGGAAGGGTATAACGAACAAGGTGAGGATGATTTTCTTACGTAATGTAAATTCTGATGAACTGTTTTGGTCCATCACTGACCATTGTTTCTCAAATTCAGCTTTATCTTCATATGCGTATGACGCTTTAGGTTCTTGCTTAATTTTTTTGCAGTACCAATAGAGATAACAAACAACGAATATCGTTCCGACGACACATGCACCTATTCTCCAGTACAACCCGTCTGTAAATGTGGTTCCTGCTGCGTTAGACGCGATGACTACTGAGAAAGGATTAATCGTTGAAAATGTACTACCAATAGAACTTGCCAAAAAGATGGCTCCCACAGAAACGATGGAGTCATATCCTAGTGCGATGAAAATGGGAACGAGTACAGGATAAAAGGCGACAGCTTCTTCCTCGATGCCACAAAGCGTACCTCCAAGAACCATTAAAATAGCGACGAAAGCAATTAACATGAATTCATGACCTTTGGTCTTTTGAGTTAAAGCAAGTAAACCGGATTCGAACGAACCACTTGCTTGGACTACGCCAATAAGTCCACCTAATACAAGTATGAATACCATAATATCTACAGCTTCTATGGTACCTTTAACCATACTACTCGTAATTTGATCGAGCCCTGCAGGATGTTGTTTTAAACGCTCATACGTATTTGGAATTGAAACAGGTTTATTAATCGCGCCAGATTTAAATTGTTCAATTTTAATTTTTACGCCCATCTTATCAAGTTCTTTTTGAGTTCCTGGGACTTTTTTAACATGATGATGTGGATTGACGATTTTTAATTCCTGTGAAGCGGGTTCGTACGATAATTTTGAATAGGCTCCTGCAGGAATAAGCCATGTTGCTATTACAGCAACAACAGTTAATAAGAATAGAATCATAAATGCCCCGGGCATCCGCAACTTGAATCGCTTTTTCTTTTTATCTGGTTTGATAGCATCTTCCAATTGAGTCATCTCCTTTATAGTCTAATAACCGAGAATCATGAAGATTATGTTTATTTATCAAGAATAATTGATTAAACTTTCATTAAATAAGTGCACCCTGTTTCATTTGGGGGAGTGGAGGGATGCAGGGTGCACCATTTTGTCAGTATTCATCATGAAAATTGCATATATAATAGTTTAATGATGTTAGTTTTTAGTACAACTTAAGATATTATTTTTTTATAAGTGTACCAATTTTACCTTCAAGTGCGTTGTCTAATTGATCTAATGAAGTAATTAAAACGCTACCTTTAGGATTATTCTTAATAAATGAAATGGCCGATTCTATTTTGGGAAGCATGCTACCTTTAGCAAATTGATCCTCTTTAATATAAGCTTCCAATTCTTCTGGTGTTACCGTTTTGAGGGCTTTTTGATTGTCAGTGTTATAGTTAACGTAAACATAGTCAATAGCTGTCAAAATAATTAATTGATCACAGTGAATATCTGCGCCAAGGAGAGCACTTGTTTTGTCCTTGTCTATGACCGCATCAACGCCTTTAAAGCTATCGTGTTGTTCACGAATGACTGGTACGCCTCCGCCACCTGCTGCAATTACAAGTGTGCCATTCTCGATTAAAGTTTTGATACTTTCTAATTCAACAATGGACTTTGGTTGAGGTGAAGGGACCACACGTCTGTAGCCACGACCGGCGTCTTCAACGAAGCTATAATGTTTTTCTTTTTCAATGCGTTCAGCAGTCTCTTTATCATAAAAGAGACCAATGGGTTTTGTAGGATGACTAAAGGCTTCATCATCTGGATCAACTTCAACTTGCGTCACTAGTGTAACTACTTGTTTATCTATGCCCAACGCATGTAATTCATTTTGCAAACTTTCTTGTAGTTGATAGCCTATATACGCTTGACTCATTGCTCCACATTCTGCGAAAGGAAAGGCAGGACCTTGATCATGTTCAGCCGCGTAGTTTAATCCTAAATTGATGCTACCGACTTGAGGACCATTACCATGACTAATAACAATTTCATGACCTTTAGTTATGAGTCCAACGAGTGATTTAGCAGTGTTTTTTACTAATTCGAGTTGTTCTTTTGGCGATTGACCTAACGCATTACCGCCTAATGCTACTACAATTTTTGCCACTTGAATAACCTCCTGTCTGTCTTAGAATTCACCTAAAGTAGCAACCATAACTGCTTTTATTGTGTGCATTCTATTTTCAGCTTCTTGGAATACTACAGACGCTTTACTTTCAAACACCTCATCAGTAACTTCCATTTCACTTATGCCGTATTGTTCATAAATCTGTTTGCCGATTTTAGTGTCAGTATTGTGGAATGAAGGTAGACAATGTTCAAAAATCACATTTGGATTGCCTGTTTTATCCATTAATTCTTTGTTTACACGGTATGGTTCTAATAATTTAAGACGCTCTTGCCATACCTCGTCTGGTTCACCCATAGATACCCATACATCTGTATAGATAACGTCAGAGTCTTTAACCCCTTTATCGATATCATCTGTAATAAGGATGTTGCCTCCATTTTCATCGGCAATACGTTTGCAACGGTTAAGTAATTCATCAGTAGGATTTAATTCTTGCGGACAAACAAGGTGGAAATTCATGCCCATGATAGCAGCGCCTTGCATTAATGCGTTTGCAACATTATTACGGCCATCACCGACATAAGTGAAGTTGATTTCGGAGTAGTCTTTCTTCAATACTTCTTTAGCAGTTAAGAAATCTGCAAGGACTTGCGTTGGGTGGTCTTCATCAGTTAAGCCATTCCATACTGGAACCCCTGAAAATTCAGCCAACGTTTCAACTGTACGTTGTGAGAAGCCTCGGTACTCAATACCATCGTACATGCCTCCTAAAACTCTTGCAGTATCTTTAGCAGTTTCTTTTTTACCCATTTGAGAGCCTGTAGGGCCTAAATACGTAACATTAGCTCCTTGATCATGAGCTGCTACTTCGAATGAACAACGTGTTCTTGTAGAGTCTTTTTCAAAAAGAAGAGCAATATTTTTATTTTTAAGCATAGGTTTTTCATTACCTATGTATTTGGCATGTTTCAAATCTTCAGCAAGATTTAATAGAAACTCCACCTCTTTCTGTGAAAAATCTAATAAAGTAAGAAAACTTCTGTTGCGTAAATTTTGCATTCTTTACAACTCCTTAAATTTGATTTCAAGGTCATTGTAAGCGTTAACTAATTAATATCAATAAAATTAAAAAGTTGTCATTTTTTATTAATAAATAATTGAAAAGTTTTTTAAAATTTTATGTAATTTATGAAAAATTTGAATAAAAGGAGTATGTTTGTGGTATATCTGTTTTTAGATTGACGAATTTTTAAAGAAAATCATAATTATTTAAATATGAATTTCTTAATTTTAAAAAGTAAAAAAATCGTAGATAATAACATGAATTGTTAGCTTTTAAGTCATTAAGATTTAAGACAAAGGGCAGTCTATTTTATAAGATTGTGATGCAAAATATTAATAAACTTTTAAAAACGTTTGGCACGTTTGGTTTTCTAGAAAAAGGGCATATGACACTATTGATAGAAAAAATACTTTAGAAAGATTCGGGCATATTACATTTGAAGGGGGAATTTCTCATGAAGATTTATAGGTTAGATTATCAACATCATAAAGATATTGTAGATGACAATGTGTTAACTGTATTTGTAGCGGCTAAAAATAAGAGTGAAGTAGAGGCATTTGCTAAAAAGTTAAGTTATTCTATTGAAACAATTACTAAATTAACGCATAAAGAATTTGAGGAACAAAAAGCTGAAATCGAGCATTATAAACTTGAACATGCTGATCAATATTTAGATTAAATTGTTTATGGGGGAGAACGTTATGGCTAATAAGCAATTCGAAACATTAACGGAAATCGCAAATGGTTTATATGTAACGCCTACATCAGAATTGCCATTTGATAAACGTTTCCGTTTTAAATCATTTATACTTCAACGTTCAGAAGGTAATGTAATGATTTATCATTCTGGTAGAATTGATGAGGCTGCAAAGGATATACAAGAATTAGGTGACGTTGATAAAGTATTAATGAATCATCAACATGAATCGTTAGGTGGAGAGACAAATTTTGATGCACCTTACTATATTCACGAAGATGATAAACAGGACGTTACCGATACCCTTCAAGTTACTAGTACATTTAAAGAACGGCAACATTTACATGAAGATTTAGAGGTGATACCTGCCCCTGGACACACTACTGGAACGGCATTATATTTGTGGGATAATGGCGAGCATCGCTATTTATTCACTGGTGACTTCCTATGCTATGAAGGTGATGAATGGCGAACTGTAATACTTCCTTCAAGTGACAGAGAGGCTTCGATTAAGAGTCTTGAACTGATTCGGGATCTGGACTTTGACGCACTTGTACCATGGGTGTCAATTGAAGGTGAATCACCTGTGTTCTTTGTTGAAGGTGACGAGGATAAAAAACAACGTGTACAAAAAATTATCGACCGTGTAAGTGACGGGGAAAATACTTAAAACATGATAGTAAATTGAAAGGTATGTCTAGCTGAATGTTAGATGTACTTTTTTTCATATCAAAAATGACAATGTTTCATTTAACTGCAATAGAGATATACAAATGTTGAGGTGAAACGACTTGCAAAATTCTAAACATCAAAATCATAAAGTAAACTGGGGATTAATCAGTGCAGCCTATGCATTTCTTATTGTGATGATGGGGACGACATTACCTACACCACTCTATCCAATTTATAGTAAAGTATATGATTTATCACCATTAATGATTACAATCATTTACGCTGTCTATGCTGCTGGTGTGATTGGAGGATTACTCGTATTTGGTCAATTGTCAGATCGCATAGGACGCCGTTATGTACTTATTCCAGGAGTGATTTTATCTGCAATCAGTGCGCTAGTGTTTTTATTTGCTACCAATGTAGGTTTATTACTTGCTGGACGAGTGATTTCCGGACTGTCAGCGGGACTTTTTACAAGTACAGCAACGACAACGATTGTTAATTTAGCTGCTGATGATAAAAAGGGCAGAGCCTCTACAATTGCAAGTAGCGTGAATATGCTTGGTTTAGGCTTTGGTCCGTTGCTATGTGGCATACTCGCACAATATCTTCCATATGCGATGCGTTTAGTCTTTATCGTTGATTTTATTCTTATCATTCCGGCATTTATTGGAATATGGTTTATGCCAGAGCCTGTTAAGAATAAACAAAAATTTAAAATTGAAGTTCAAAAGTTGAGTGTACCGTCAGACATTCGCTCTACATTTATTTATGCTGTTATTCCTGTATTCGTAGGATTTTCAATGCTTGGTTTATTTACTGCGATTTCACCAAACTTTTTAGGAGACATATTGAACATTACAAATAAAGCAGTCATAGGTGTCATGGTATTCTTGATATTCTGTGCATCTACGCTAGGCCAATTATTGTTTAAAAGTAAATCTGATTATCACATATTGATGTTAGGTAGTGGCACATTAATTGTAGGCGTAATATTAGTAGGTTTATCTATTCAATTAGAATCATTCTTAATTTTATTTATTGGAGCTATCATTTCTGGATTTGGACAAGCATTCAGTTTCCGAGCTGGATTGTCCACAGTGAATGCCGTAGCACCTGAAGACAAACAAGCCGAAATTACGTCCACTTTCTTTACCATTGCGTATATAGCCATTTCAATTCCTGTTGTAGGTGTAGGGTTATTAGAACTAGGATTAGGCATCAAACTTGCAGGTATTGTGTTTAGTATCATAATCGTGATACTTGCGATACTTTCTTTAATTCTTCTACTAGCTAATAAGAAAAAATCAAATTCTTAAAGTAATTAGAATGGAAATCTCTATTTATTTAAGTAGAGATTTCCATTTTTATTTTTGACATTAAAGTATGGTTTAATGATAAGTTTCAAGTATCAAATTGGTAGGGGGGACTAAAAATGAAAATTAGTGAAGTTTCATCTATGTTGAAAATACCAAAGTCCATGATTAGATACTATGAAGAAAAAGAAATAATTAATATTCCTAGAGATGAAAATAATTATAGATATTTTGATGAGGAAACTATATCGTACTTGAAACTAATTATTGATTTAAAGCGATTGAATTTACAATTAAAAGATATAGCATATGTAATAAATCTGTTTAAAAAACCTGTTTCTAAGGACTGTAATAACAAAACGCTGAATTACCTAGATGATCTTATAAAACAAATCAAAATAGATATTAATCGTCAAAACACAATTTTAAATCGATTGGAATCAGTTAAAGATTTATCAAAAGATATGAATTATGAAAAAAATAAGAGTTTGATTTTAAATAAACTTTCAGGGGTGGAAGAAATTGATTAGTCTAATATATGGTGGAAATCAAAAAGGTGTTGGCTTTGATATCTATAATAAGTTAAAAGAGGAGCTTTGTAATAAAAAATTAGAAATTTTCAATTTACAGGAGATGGTTGGCGACATTCCTATTTTATCCGAAGGCTATAATTCAGAAATAAGCGAAGCTCAGTTTCGAAATACTGAAATAATAGATAATAGTAATATGTTGATTTTTATTTACCCTATCTATTGGTTGAATGTGCCTATGCTATTGAAAGGTTTTATTGATAGTACCTTTTGGCCTAATAAAGCATTTAGTTTTAATAATAAACAATACTTTAAAAGAGGATTATGGAAAGATAAAGATGCAATAGTTATATATACTATTGGAGGTTCAGAGTGGTTTCATAAGTTTAAAGGACATCTAGGTTATAAAGTTATTAAATATCCATTAAATCTCGTTGGAATTTACAATATTAAAAGATTTTATATAGATAATTTAAATAAATCGAATGCTCAAAGTATAAGTAATAAAGTTGAAAATATCATAAATCAAGTAACGAAGTTAGTTGATTAAAATTATTTTTCTTAGTAATAAATTGGGTGGTGTAGTTATGAATATTCAAGGTATTAATCATATATGTTTTTCAGTTAGTAATTTAGTTGAATCAATTAAATTTTATAGAGATGTTTTAAAAGGGGAATTATTAGTTAGTGGCAAAACTACTGTGTATTTTAATATTGGTGGTTTATGGGTTGCTTTAAATGAAGAGGTTAATGTACCTAGAACAGAAATTAAATATTCTTATACACATATTGCATTTTCAATTAATGAAAATGAGTTTGAAGAATGGTACAAATGGCTTCAAAAACATAATGTAAATATATTAGAAGGACGAAAGAGAAGTCATCAAGATAAAAAGTCAATTTACTTTACTGATCCAGATGGTCACAAATTAGAATTACACACTGGTACTTTAAACGATAGATTAGATTATTATAAAAAAGAAAAAACACATATGACTTTTTATTACTAGTCTCTAAAATACTATTTAACTTCATAATAAAAGGTTGAAAACATCGAGAGTTAAATAAAATTTAAATCGAATAAACAAATTGATTTTTAATATATGGGAAATTAGACGGTTCATAAAATGTAAATATATGCTAGATAGCTATGCCTATACACGTACGTATCGGCATGGCTTTTTTTATTTTAGTAAGCAAGGTTTCATTCATCAAAGTATTAATGTAAACTTATAAATATATAAAGTTTACATTAATAAGGGCATCACTTGCTGAACTTTAATTTTCAAAAATGAGGGGTTAATTATCATGAATTTAAACTTAGCTGAACGTGTACTTCATCACGAAGGATTATCACAAGATGAATGTTTGAAGATATATGAAGATCCAAATATCGATACGTTTGAACTCTTGAATGAAGCGTACATCGTAAGAAAGCATTACTATGGTAAAAAAGTGAAATTAAATATGATTCTTAATGCGAAAAGTGGAATTTGTTCTGAAGATTGTGGTTACTGCGGTCAATCGGTAAAGATGAAGGAAAAACAACGCTATGCATTGGTAGATCAAGATCAAATTAAAGCGGGAGCACAGGTTGCTACAGACAATCAAATTGGCACATATTGTATTGTCATGAGTGGACGAGGACCCACAAATCGAGAAGTAGATCATATTTGTGAAACGGTTGAAGATATTAAGAAAGTGCATCCACAATTAAAAATTTGTGCATGTCTAGGACTTACAAAAGAAGAACAAGCCGAAAAACTTAAAGGAGCGGGCGTAGATAGATATAACCATAATTTAAATACAAGTGAGCGATATCATGATGAGGTGGTGACTACGCATACATATGAAGATCGAGTGAATACAGTTGAAATGATGAAAGCTAATAACATTTCTCCATGTTCTGGTGTTATTTGTGGCATGGGTGAAACGAATGAGGATGTAATTAATATGGCATTTGCATTGAAAGAGATTGATGCAGACAGCATTCCGATTAATTTCCTACATCCAATTAAGGGAACGAAATTTGGAGGTCTAGACTTATTGTCACCAATGAAATGTTTGCGAATTATAGCAATGTTCCGTTTAATCAATCCCACGAAAGAAATTAGAATTGCTGGTGGACGAGAAGTTAATCTGCGCTCACTACAAGCAATAGCCTTAAAAGCAGCTAATTCTATTTTTGTTGGAGACTACCTTATTACGGGTGGTCAACCTAACGAAGAGGATTACCACATGATTAAAGATTTAGGGTTTGAAATAGATAGTTAAAGCAGATATTTAGAATTGTATTATAGCTATAGACGGAGTGCATAAACGCTGTCTATGGCTTTTTTAAACAGTGGTTAGTAAATTTATTGAGGTGTAATATTCGTTATTAGGGATATTGAACATGTGGGAGGGTG
This sequence comes from Staphylococcus sp. FSL K6-0223, assembly GCF_038008285.1. NCBI lineage: Bacteria > Bacillati > Bacillota > Bacilli > Caryophanales > Staphylococcaceae > Staphylococcus > Staphylococcus sp. FSL K6-0223. Next base: position 155,878 of record NZ_JBBOYX010000004.1, on the reverse strand, counting down.
AACGATGGAGGAGTATATACTATCTTTAAATCTATTAGATAATCGTTTAAATAAATTAGTTCATATTCATAATGATTTACATGATGAAGCAGACCAAACTTTAGATGAAAAAGAACCAAGTAATATAACATACATTAAAAACGCGACTTTGATTTTAATAAAGCTTTATTTATATAAACTCTCTAAAAACAAAGCACGTTATGGTAAAGCAATATCTAAAAACAGCTTAATACATATGTTAAATGATGAAGAAGCTTATTATGCATTTCATGAGTTTAATAGTGATTTAGAAATTGAAGAGCTTGCACTTACACCAAATTTAGAAAAAAAGTATGAAGAAGATGCATTGAGTTTGTTAAATATTAGAGGCAAACTAACACCTTTTATGAATGTAAGTGAAGATGTTTGGGAATTTGAGAAATTTAACGAAGATATAACTCTAGTTATAAGAAACATTATAAAAAATAATGATGGCATCCTGTCAGAAATTCTAGAAGATAACTATAGAAAAGAAAAATTAGATGAGGTTATTAAACTTACATTTATAGACACATACCAAACAAGAAATATGAATAATAAAGCTAGCAATGTAGCTGAAAAATTAATATCTGATTCATAAAAATTTTGAAGAAGGCGAGTTTTTATATTTATAAAGACACGTTTCTAGATAAATTTTTAAGATGTTGGGACAAAGCTGTTAATAACTGCACTTCGAATTAATGTATTTTACATACAAATGTTTTACGTGAAACATGTTTAACTTTTATGAGGCGTAATGAGCGTTAATTATAAGTGATAGTTTTGGCAACTTTAGACCATTTAAATTTATATTTGTAGCTATACTTGATAAAGCTAAATATAAAGAGGAGGCGACAAGAGAATTCAAAAATTATCTAAAAAAGCAATGAATAAATATCTAAATTACGTTATTATGAAAAATGATAATACATAAAATATAATAGTTTTAAATATTGGAGGATACTTAAGTTTATGGAATATTTACATAAATTTTTACCGATAATCATTTATGTTCTTATTATGGCAATTCATTATGCTTTATCTAGAACAGGTATAAAACTTTTAGGATTTGTAGTACCTGTGATTGTTACGGCTGGATTAATCTATACTTATAAGACCGGAGATTTACAATTAAATTTAGTTGGAACGATTATAATGATAGTTATTTCACTACTAATTTTATCTGTAGAATGGGAAGATGCTCAAAAACGTAATTAAGAGAAATAAATTTTGTGGTTTTTGATAAAAATAAGTTAGCTTTACATAAATAATTTTATTATAATAAAAAATAATTATACAAAATAAAAGTAACCCACCACACCATGACTAAACACCGAGAGGATTTACATTTTAATGAAGAAAATATTAATACTCATCACAGCACTTTCACTATTTATAGGCGCATGCAATACAGACAATTTTACAGAACATAAAAAAAACAAAGCAGAAACTTCTACTAAAAAAGATAAAGACAACAAAACATCCAACAAAGAAGCTTCATCAAAAAATACTAATACTGATATCAAAGCTAAAGATAAAGTGGAGAATTTATCAGAAAAGATGAAATTAGCACTTATCTTTTGCGCTGATGATAAAGGGAAATACACATTAACTAAAAATAATATTTTGATAGGTTCTTTTAGAAATGATAAAGATGAATATCGAAAGATAGGACAATTTGTATTAGTTAACTATCCAGAATTCACCAACGCGCCTAAAGGTATGAAGTTTTATTCAATATACCCTAGTAATCACGAAGCCCAAGCAATAGTTGGTATTAGTGACAAAAAGATTATCCTAAGTGGATCTCAAATTCGTATCAAAGATTATCAACAGTTATTAGAGCATGGCAAAGAGTATAGTACCCAAAAGGTCTATGACAAAGTTAAAAATAATAGGGCCCTTCCAGAACTTGCGAATAAGATGCATGTAAGCAATCAATTACCTATTTCAAATGATGAATGGAAATATAATGGATTATCACCGAGAGAATTGTATGAACGTGGTGGAGTCATGGCTCATAGAAGTAGCCAAGTATATAAATTTATTTCTGAACTTGAAGGCGGTTCATTAGATAATGATAAATATCTATGGGATGTTGTTCATTGGCTAAAAGATGGAAACTGGAAAGTTAATTGTCGTAATAAAGATGGCGAAATTGTAGCTACTTATACAACTGTTAATGGCAAAGTAGCTAAGTTTGATGAAAATGGTAAAAGAATTAAATAATATAAGCTAAACTGGTTCTCAATATTAATAGAGAACCATTTTTTTATATGTTTACCAAATAACAGTTAGGTATTCTAAATCAACTTTTAAGAATAATGATTCACTGTCCTATTTATTTTTGTTACATTATTCAATGGATAATTTTAGCATTCAACATTAAAAAGTTTGTTCACTTCATACACCATGCTCACTTCATAAGCTTCTTAGCAACGATGTTAACTCAATTTACAAATCCAAAAGCTATCAAGAAAATACTTTTTTAAAAATCAAATTAAACTGAAAATCAAATTATAAACTTAAATAGTTTGCTAGGCTAACCAAAAGTGATACAGTTTTTAATGGACTTATTTTTGAAAGGGGTAAGATGTCATGGCGAGTAATGAAATGACAACCGCCAAACGTAACACCATTGTGTTAGTGATGCTTATTAGTGCATTTGTGGCAATGTTAAACCAAACGATCTTAAATACTGCATTGCCCGCAATTATAAAAGGATTGAACATTACAGAAACAACTGCACAATGGTTGATCACAGGCTTTATGCTAGTGAACGGAATCATGATACCACTCACAGCATTTTTAATGGATAAATATACGACACGTAAACTTTATATCTTTTCTATGGCAGCGTTCCTCATTGGTTCAATTATAGCTGCTTTATCTCCAGGATTTGAAATCCTAATGGTTGCTCGTATTATACAAGCAATCGGTGCTGGAATATTACTTCCACTAATGCAATTTACAGTGTTTACACTATTCCCTGTAGAAAAACGCGGATTCGCAATGGGTCTCACAGGTATAGTGGCGCAAACAGCACCAGCGATTGGGCCAACACTTACAGGATTACTTATCGATTTCTTTAGTTGGAGAATGCCATTCTACATCGTTGCAGCAATCGCACTTATCGCATTCGCAATTGGGTTCTTCTTTGTTGAGAATAACGGTCAAACTAAAGAAACAGTACTCGATAAAATATCAGTCGTTTATTCAACATTTGGTTTCGGCTTAATTCTATTCGCATTTAGTAGTGTAAGTACATTTGGAATCGCATCAATCCCAGTCATCACTACATTTATTTTAGGTTTAATCGTGATTGCAATTTTTACATTCCGTCAATTAAAAATCGACCATCCATTATTAAACTAAAGCGTATTTAAAAGCAAAGTATTTACATTATCTGCTATAGCTTCAATGCTTGTCTTTATAGGTATTGTTGGACCTGCTCTACTTATTCCTATGTACGTTCAAACTGGATTAGGTCTCTCAGCATTACTTTCAGGTTTAGTGATACTACCAGGTGCAGTGTTCAATGCATTTATTTCAGTTTATACTGGTAAGATTTTTGATAAATATGGCATCAAGGTACTTGTTATTCCTGGATTTACAGTATTAATCATAATGACGATATTACATGCATTCTTAACTACAGAAACGCCATTCTGGTATGTTGTAGTGATTTACGCAATACGTATGATTTCTGTAGGTTTACTTATTATGCCACTTAATACAGTAGGTCTTAATGCGCTTAAACCAGAAGAAATTTCACACGGAACAGCAATTATGAACTCTCTACGTATCATTGCAGGTGCGATGGGAACTGCTATCAGTATTACAATATTATCAATTGTAGCTAAGAATTATACGGCTACGCATCATACGATGTCTAAAGTGAAATTAGCACGAGAATCAACAGTTCAAGGTGTCGATGCAGCATTTATCTTCACCACAGTATTAATTGTGATTGGCTTTATACTTGCGTTATTTATTAAAGAGAATCGCAACGCCAAAGATACAGATTCTTCCTCTGAAAAATAAAACTCACAATTAAATAGCACAAAGAAAGATGGTCATTTCCTAGGTAATAGGAAATGACCATCTTTCTTTTTATATATGTAATTAAGCATCTTTTTGTCGTGCACGTTCTTCTCTATGTCTTTGACGTCTTTGTTCTTCTTTCGAAAGGTGATTTGGGTATTTCTCAGGGTGTTTATAACCATCGATTGCACCTAAAAACATGCCTTTAACAAAACTTGTAATCCCTTTACCAATACCGAAAACAAATCGAATCATACCATAAATCGCAAAAATCCATAGCAATATATAGCCCATATTGAAACTCCTTTTTTATTTTACAATAACATAAAAAGACAATTTCGATGAAATTTATAAAAAACTTTGCTGGTAAATTTTTTAATACATAAAATATCGTAGTTACTAGTCTAAAAAAATTTAGGGGTAAGACTGCGCACCGTATGCATTAATTCCATTCTTATCGTGCTTTTTAAAAATTTTCCTTAAGTGATATTCGCGCTTTTTATAGAAAGTTAAAATGTAATTGCCTATTGTATAAAATGTTACATCACACTATGATGTTGTTAATAGTTTTAAATAAAAAAAGAGATAGAAAAAATTACATGTCGATATTTAATTAATTTAATGTAATATAAATATAACTAATACATTATTTGATATTTTAATAAAGTGAAGGGAGTTATACATATGATTAAAGATCAAGTAGCTATTATTACTGGCTCAGCGAGTGGTATTGGTTTAGAAATTGCTAAATCCTTTATTGAACAAGGCGCCAAAGTTGTCTTCTCAGACATTAATGAAGAAGGCCTTAATAACGTCTTCCACCAATTTCAGCGACAAGGCTATGACTGTCGGGCTATCAAAGCGGACGTCTCTAATGAGGAAGATGTGAAGCATCTTATCGCTGAGACGAGACATCAATATGGTCGTATAGATATTGTTATTAATAATGCTGGTTTACAGAATGTAGCTAATATAGAAGACTTTCCAACTGAAAAGTTTAAACAGATGATAGATATCATGCTTGTGGGTACCTTTTTAATGACAAAGCATGTTCTTCCTATTATGAAGGCGCAACACTATGGCAGAATCTTAAATATGTCATCTATTAATGGTGTCATCGGTTTCGCAGGAAAATCAGCTTATAATAGCGCTAAACATGGAATTATTGGTTTAACAAAAGTAACAGCTTTAGAAACAGCTGAGGACGGTATCACAGTGAATGCGATTTGTCCTGGATATATCGACACACCACTTGTTAGAGGACAGATGGAAGACTTAGCACAAATGCGAAATGTAGACGTAGCGCAAGTGATGGATGAAGTGTTGTTCCCATTAATTCCTCAAAAACGATTAATCGATATTCAAGAAATTGCCGATTATGCCATATTTTTAGCAAGTAAATCGACGAAAAGTGTGACAGGACAAGCTATTATTATAGATGGTGGTTATACAGTCCAGTAATAGTATGACCTCTTAATTAAAAATAAAATACTGTTAAGCTAAGAAAAGTATCTACAATTTAATACTTATCAAGCTTAAGGGGGAGAAAAGATAGAATGAGAAAAATGAGCATCACCTTAAAAGTAAGATTAATATGTAGTTTCTTTGAGAATTTAATTGTTATGGCATTTTTGCCTTTTATAGCTTTATACCTAACGGATATGGTCAATCAAGCCTTTTCAGGTATATTTCTTTTTATTTTAGTTTTAATCAATTTTCCAATTTCGATGATTTCGGGGCATATTATTGAGCGTTATCCTAAAAAACGCACAATGCTTATATATCAAATTATTGAGTGTATAAGTTTGCTTGCAATGGCATTTTCAGTCTCTAATCAGACATTGCTTATCATCATATTTTGCATAGCTTATACGGTTTTTAGTATTTCGTCTGGTATGATTGCACCGCTTATTGAAACGATGATCATGGACGCGATTACACCAGAAGTTGAACATTACATATATAAAGTAAGTTATTGGCTTACTAACGTAGCCGTTGCTTGTGGTGCATTTTTAGGAGGAGCCATGTATCACGCGAATAAATCGGCGTTGTTTTTGATCGCTTTTGTGATTTTCGTACTAGTATTCGTGGCTTTATATATTTGGATTCCTAATGATAACGCCAAACCGTTGAAGAAAGAGGGACAAACTTTTGATAATGTATTAAGTTTGAAAGGCTTTTTACGTAATTATCAGCTTGTGCTAAAAGATAAATTATTTATGTATTTAATTATCGGCTCAAGTATTCTTTTAATGGGTGAATTATCCACGTCTTCATATGTTTCAATTAGACTTAAAAAGGAATTCGAAACTTTATCAATGTTTCATGTCTCAATTGATGGAGTTAAAATGTATTCAATTTTAATTATGACTAATACGCTAGTTGTAATAGCTTTAACGTATTTTGTATCTAAATATATCTTGAAAATGAATAATCAAAAAGCGTTATTTGTAGGTCTCATCATGTATGTAGTAGGTTATTCAGGCATTACCTATTTAAATGATTTTACTTTACTTATCATAGTTATGGTTATAGCCACGTTAGGTGAGATGATATACTCTCCGATTACTGAAGAACATAGATATAAGATGATTCCTGCACATAAGAGAGGCACATATTCTGCAATACGTGCATTAAGTTTTAACTTTGCGCAATTAATTGCAAGACTGGGTATTATTTTAGGCGTATTGATGAATGCCCTAGGTATGACGATTTATATGGCACTGATTCTCACTTTAGGAAGTATATTGCTCTATCGTGCGGTGTACCAATTTAATTTAAAGACTAATAATGAAAATCAGTAATTGTGAATTTTATAACCTACTAAATTGCTCGTGATTAAAAATAAAATATATTTATTAAGATTTTGTAAAAAATTCACTTTAGTAATTGTTTTCAAACCTTTGAATGTACTAATATATAGCTTATCTAGAGAATATATGTAAGTTATTTGTTAGTGAGTATTATAAAGTATGAGTACGAAAGAAGGACTTGAATGACTATTGAAACATTGCATTTTCAACACTATTTTTATCAAAAATATTTACAATCAACTTCAACTACAAAGAGGGTGACGTACTGGGTTCGATTAGATCAAGATATCGAGCGTCATCGATTGATGTATGCACTGCTAGATGTAGTACAACATCAGCCGCAGTTGAGGGCGACATTCAAGCATTGTAACGACCAATTGCGCATCAATGTGCGAGAATTTTTCCCATTTATTCAGATTAAAGAAGTGAATCAATGTTCTAAAAAAGTTGATATCACGACTTACCTCAACCAAGAGTTGAATTCCTACTATTTCAATCAATTACCTCTATTTAATTTTACAATTTATCAATTTTTAGATGAAACGTTCTTACTTTTAGATTTCCATTCCATGATTTTCAATGATAGCCAGTTAGATGATTTCTTTAAACAACTAAATATCGCGTATAGCTATGGTCTATTTCATGAACATACTGTATCGGACTTTTATCACATGATTAAAGAAATGAATGTAGCGACTGATGCTTCAAATGAGGACAATCAACAGCATTTAAATCACTTTGAAATGGCTCATGCCGATCAAGATTGTGAATCATACATGCCTATAAAACGAAATTCAGAACAACCACAAGTTGAACATACAAGTGTAGATCTTGAATCATTTGATATGACTCGTCTAGTTACAAGCACTTATTTAGCAAACTACTTTTTGAGTCAGTCTAATCAAGTGACGTTGGGAATTCATTTTCCAATGGAATATGACAAAACTGACGATATGATGTTACTTAACACACTTGTAGCACCACTGAGTTTAAATATAGACACTACGCTTTCTGCAGACGTAATTATGAATGAATGGGAATTAGCGATAGATGATATGAAAGCCAACGGGACAGGTTTCTTAAGTGAACCTAATGCAAGTGATATGGAATTCGAAACAATCATACATGCAACGCAATTTAACGAATACTTTGAGTTAAATCACACCGAACATAAAGTACATCGATTGCATAGTGATAGTTCTTTATTAGCTGACATAGAAATATATCCACGTCCTCACCAAGGCTTTGATATTGTATACAATACAAATGCCTATGATGAGCTAACGATTCAAACATTAGTTAGTTTAATTAGAAGTATTAATATGCAATTAACACATAATCCTTCAAAGATAATTAAAGATATAGAATTATGTAATGAAAATGATTTTGAAATCTATCAAAACATCAACCATTCAACAAGTTCATCACATTATCAAACGGTAATGGAACGTTTTGAATATCAAGTAGAACAGTATCCAAATCAAATAGCATTGCAATATGAACAACAATCCATGACATATGCGGAATTAAACCACCACGTGAATCGCTTGGCACAATATTTGCGACACACTTATCATGTACAGCCCAATGATATTATCGCGCTCTTGGCAGAACGAAGTATCGAAATGGTTATAGGCATGTTAGGTATTTTAAAGGCAGGCGCTGGATACTTACCGATTGATCCAGATTATCCGGAAGATAGAACAACCTTTATTATTGAAGATGCACAGCCTAAAGCAATCGTGACATATCATGCGACATTACAATCTGACATTCCTCAAATTGAACTAGACACATTTGATTGGAAGGGCGACGAAGCGGAAACTGACAATCCAAGTCATATCAACACTGATGAGGATACTGCATACATCATTTATACTTCAGGTACAACAGGTAAGCCTAAAGGGACAGTGGTTCCTCATAGAGGGATTGATCGTTTAGTTCATGAACCTAATTATGTTGAATTAAATAATCAAACGGTCATTTTATTATCGGGAACTGTAGCGTTTGATGCTGCCACATTTGAAATTTATGGTGCGCTATTAAATGGTGGATGTTTAGTGTTAACGTCGAAAGATACTTTACTTAATCCTGTTCAATTAGGTCAAACGATTGTGAATCAACAAGTCAACACGATGTGGTTAACGTCATCCCTTTTCAATCAAATTGCAAGTGAACGTATCGAGGCGCTAGAACCCTTAACGTATCTATTAATTGGTGGTGAGGTGCTAAATGCGAAATGGGTGAATCTATTAAACTCACGTCAACGCCATCCTCAAATCATTAACGGTTATGGTCCAACAGAGAATACGACATTCACGACGACTTATGCGATACCTGATGAGATGCCAAATCGAATTCCTATTGGTCAACCAATTAATGGAACAACGGTTTACGTGATGCAAGGCGAGCACTTATGTGGTGTAGGTGTGCCTGGGGAATTATGCATAGGAGGCGCTGGTCTGGCGAAGGGATATTTAAATCAACCAGAGCTCACTGCTGAAAGGTTTATCACCTCTCCCTTTGAAAATGAGTGCCTATACCGCAGTGGGGATTTAGTACGTCTTCAAGAAGACGGTCATATAGATTATCTCAGTCGTATCGATAAGCAAGTTAAAATTCGTGGCTTTAGAATTGAACTATCAGAAATTGAAAAAGCAATTGAAGCGATTAGAGATATTAATAAAGCAGTCGTTATTGTGCGTGAAGAGGAACAAGATAAACAAATTGTGGCATATTATGAAGCGCAACAATCTCAATCGACAAGTCACTTGAAAGAAGTGTTAAGTGAAACATTGCCACAATATATGATTCCAGTTCATTTCATGAAAATAGATAAAATACCTATCACTATCAATGGTAAATTAGACAAGCGAGCTTTACCGGATATTGATAGAGTTGATTTATCAAACTATGTGGCACCGCGTAATGAGGGTGAACGTATTATATGTCAAATCTTTGAAGATATCTTACATGTCGACCAAGTAGGTATTAAAGATAATTTCTTTGAACTTGGTGGGCACTCATTGCGTGCAACGTTAGTTGTGAATCGTATCGAATCCCAACTTAAGAAACGTTTAAAAGTCGGAGATATTATGAAATTACCGACTGTTGAACAATTAAGTCAACACATTATGGAAATGCAAAATGAAGACTATGAAGTCATACCTAAAGCGCAAAGAGCTGAGCAATACGAATTAAGTGCTGTTCAAAAAAGTATGTACTTATTGTGGAGTGTCAATCCTGAAGACACTGTTTATAATATTCCGTTCTTATGGCGATTGTCTTCTGAATTAAACGTAGAGCAATTGAAGCGAGCGTTGAACCAACTTATTGCACGTCACGAAATTTTAAGGACTCAATATATAGTGGATGGCAATGAAGTGAAACAAAGAGTAGCAGACAATGTTGCTGCTGATTTTAAAGAAGTGACGACACGACTTACAGATGAACAACAAATTATTCAGGCCTTTATGCAACCGTTTAATTTAGAGCAACCTAGTCAAATGCGTGTAAGATATATCCATGGTCCACATGAGGATTATCTGTTTATGGATACGCATCACAGTATCAATGACGGTATGAGTAATACGATTTTATTAGCAGATTTAAATGCTTTATATCAAGAAAAAGCACTTCCTAATCTATCACTGCAATATAAAGATTATAGTGAATGGATGGCTCATCGAGATTTATCTATTCAACGTCGCTATTGGTTACAACAATTTGAAGATGGTGTACCTGTATTAAATATGCCAACAGATTATCCAAGACCTAGTATTAAGACGACACATGGTCAAATGTTGACGTTCCATTTTGATAAGAACTTAAAATCACAGTTGCAAAATTATGTGGAGAAACATCAAATGACTGATTTCATGTTCTTTGCAAGTGCAATAATGGTATTGCTTCATAAATATACACGCCAAGATGACATTGTCATAGGGAGCGTTATAAGTGCCCGCACTCATCGTGACACTGAAAATATGCTTGGTATGTTTGCGAATACACTACTTTACCGTGGCCATCCAACGAACGATAAAACATGGGAACAATTGATGTCTGAAGTGAAAGAAACAAGTCTTGGTGCGTATGAACATCAAGAGTATCCATTTGAAAGCCTTGTTAACGATTTGATGGATGAACGAGATGCTTCGCGTAATCCGTTATTCGACGTAATGCTTGTATTACAAAATAACGAAACAAACCATGCTAACTTTGGACATAGTCAACTGACGCACATTCCACCTCAAACGACAACAGCTAAATTTGACTTGTCGTTTATCATTGAGGAAGATCGAGACGACTATGTGGTTAATATTGAATATAATACAGATTTATATGCGGAAGAGACGATTCATAATCTTGCTTACCAGCTTGAAAATATCATCCAACATGTGACATCTACTCAAGCTTTAAAAATTCAAGATATTCAAGAATCTCCGGATATGCTGGAATGGGTTGAAACAAATGTTAATCATCATACCCTATATTTCCCGGAAAATAATTCCCTACAGCAATTATTCAATCATGTAGTTAATGAGAAGAAAGATGAGATTGCACTGAAAATGAACGGGCAGTTAATGACGTATGATGAATTAAATCATTATGCAAATCGTATAGCCAATGAGCTTATGAAAAATGGAGTGACATATGGAGAGCGAGTTGCATTATTAGTAGATAGAAGCTTTGAAATGATTGCGAGTATGATTGCATCATGGAAGATAGGTGCATCATATGTTCCAATTGATATCACGCATCCTGATAAACGTATTGAGTTAATGATTGAAGATGCTCAAGTGTCAGCCATTTTAACTTATGGTAAGGAGTTTGATTCTAACCTATTAACGATTGCATTAGAGTCTATCGATAAAGAATCGCCCGTTGAAAAGTCATTTTCAGAATATGAGGGTAGTCTAGAAGATGAACTTTATAGCATTTACACATCTGGAACAACTGGCATGCCTAAAGGTGTGGCCGTAAGACAACGTAATGTCTTAAACTTGGTAAATGCTTGGACAGAGAGACTTGAACTATCGGAAGATGAAACGTTTATTCAATATGCGAATTACGTCTTCGATGCATCTGCGATGGATATCTATTGCAGTCTGTTAAATGGTTATACACTTGTGATTGCAAACAATGAAGAACGTACTGATACAGAGCAGCTACAACGACTGATTGAAAGAGAACGTATTACGGTTGCATCTATACCACTTCAAGTTTGTAACGTAATGGAAGATTTCTATATACCTAAGTTAATTACTGGTGGTGCAACAAGTACTCCAACGTTTGTGCGTCATATTTCAGAGCATTGCGATACGTACTTTAATGCGTATGGACCTTCTGAATCCACAGTGATTGCTTCAAACTGGTCATACACTAAAGGTGAGCCTATTCCATCAACAATACCTATAGGACAACCTTTAGCTAACATTCAAGTATACATTTTATCGGGTATGCAATTGTGTGGTGTAGGTGTTTCAGGAGAATTGTGTATCGCAGGTGAAAGTTTAACGGCTGGTTATTTGAATCGACCTGAACTTACTGCTGAATCTTTCATAGATAATCCATTTGGTGAAGGCAAATTATATCGCAGTGGTGACCTTGCAAGATATACACATGATGGTCAAATTGAATTTATGGGGCGAATAGATAATCAAGTTAAAGTCAATGGTTACCGTATTGAACTTGGAGAAATCGAAAACATTATCAATTTAGTAGAGGGCGTTTCTGATAGCGTAGTTATCGTTGATCAACAAGGAGAACATGAAGTTCTACATGCCTATTATGTAGGCGATAAAGACATTAAGTCAGACATCGTAAGACAGTTAAATCAATACTTACCTAAGTACATGATTCCAAAAACTGTCACAGCAATTGATGTTATTCCGTTAACACGTAATGATAAAGTAGATGAATCAAAATTACCTCGTCCACAAATTCAAAGAAATGGATATGTAGAACCTAGAAATGATATGGAACGCCAATTCGCTTCAATATTTGCTGACGTGTTAGAGCTTCCGACGATAGGCATAGACGATGACTTCTTCGAAATAGGTGGTACGTCACTAGATGCGATGGTTGCGGTATCTAAGCTTAAATCTCATGATATAAATCTCACTATGCAAGATATATATCAATATAAATCAATAAGACATTTGGCAGAAGTCTTTGAAGGCGGAAAAGAGCTAGTGGAAGTTGAACTTCCAGATCACTTGTCTCAACTTCAAGCATTAGTCAAACGTCGTTACCAATTGAATGTAAGTAATGAGACTCAAAACTCGCTTGGAAGAGTTCTCCTTACTGGAGGTACTGGTTTCTTAGGTGCATATCTAATTAATGAGTTACAAGACCAAGCTACTAAAGTGACATGCTTAGTAAGAGGTCAAGATATCAAAGATGCACGTGCTAAAGTTGAAGCGAATTTACTTAGCTACTTCGAGGCAGATAAAGTTGAAGAACTCATGGATAAGGTAGAGGTAGTTCTAGGAGACTTAGCAAACTTAGATGCATTTAACGTTGAAGATACAATTGATACAATCATTCATGCTGGGGCGCGTACAGATCATTTCGGAGATGATGAAAACTTTATTCACGTAAACGTACAGAGTACCGAAGCTTTATTAGCTCTAGCACATCAACATCAAGCGAAATTTATATACATTTCGACAATTAGTGTTGGAGCAGTCTTTGATGTCCACACCGAGGATAAGGTTTTTTCTGAAAAAGATGTTTATAAACAACAATTATTTACATCACCTTATACAAAAAGTAAATTCTATAGTGAAATCAAAGTTTTAGAAGCGGTTAATGATGGTTTAGATGCTCAAATTATGAGACTAGGGAATTTAACAAGTGCTTATTCTGGTGCGCTAAACATGACAAATCTTACGACAAACCGTTTTTCAATCATGATGCATGAATTATTAAAAATATCATCTATTGGAGAATATTTCGGTAAAACATCTGTAGACTTATCATTTATTGATATTACCGCACGTCATGTTGTGAAGATTGCTGCATCCCAAGCGCAATCAATTATTTATCATATTTATTCTCCTCATACGAGAACTATGCAAAGCGTATTAGAGAATGCAAAACAAACTCAGATGAATATCATTAATGACGAGGAATTTGAACAAATGTTACTTAATAATGGTATGCATGAGGTTATCGGTTTAAGTAGTGGAGATACAACCCAAGTTCCCGCACAAATCGAATCTGAGATGACCCAACATGTTATAGCACAGTTAGGTGACGGATGGCCTCATGTCAATTCTCAATGGTTACGTGCTTGGAGAGATTTACTCATTGAAAAATTTAAAGAATCTGAGGAACATGAATGACACTATTTTTAACGAAAATAAATGATGACATAACAAATATTGAACATCGTTTATTTCAATCATATCGACAATTAAAGAAACCTGAACGTTCAAAATATCGTTTTAAAAAAGATCGTGTCATGCATCAAATAGGAGATATGTTGATTCAGTACTGTATCGAGCAATGTTATGGTCTGAACATAAATCAGTGGAAGTATCATGTTACAAAGAATGGTAAGATTGAGATTCAAAGTAGGAAACATATTAATGTGAACCTTTCATACAGTTTTCCGTATATTGTATGCGCCATTGATCAACATCCAGTAGGCGTCGATATTGAAGAACTTAAAGATTTGAATTATTTAAACTTGGCTACACAATTTTCCGTAAATGAATTTAACCAAGTACGACAATTAAAAGATTTTTATACAATTTGGACGAAAAAAGAAAGTTATACGAAATTGATAGGAGAAGGGTTACTCAAAGGCTTAGATGTTTATGACGTAACACAGCCCTTATACTATCAAGATGACAAGGTGTTCTTTCAAGAATATATATGCCAAGATAGAATGATTCACTTGTGTTCAAATCATAGCCGTAAACATGAGATAGTTAAAAAATCACTAGATTGTTTATTTTAATCACTAGTAATTGAAAAGTCATCCATACTTCTTTATTCAACTTAATACTTATACAATAACGTGCAGCTGTACGTCTAAATTATAAATCATAGAATTTTATCAAAGACACTTTCTATTTGAGGTAATAGGAAGTGTCTTTTTGTATGTCTTTAACAAGATGTAAAAGTAACTTCATGCTAGCTTAATGTTCGTATTTTATGATAAGGGTGCCTTTAGGTGTTTGTAAGGTACTTTCAATAGAAAGGAGTATGAAGATGATAAAAGCATGGTTGAGTAAAATATTTGAGTTAATTCCACGCGCTATCGTAAATATTTTCGTTTAAAGCAAGCTTCTAAACTAAAAACTAAAACTGAGGTGCTAAAAAATGAAAAACAGAAAGAACTCTTACAGTATTCGTAAATTAAGTGTTGGTGCGTCTTCAATCATTGTCGCATCGATGTTATTTATTGGGGGCGGCGCTGCACACGCGGCAGAACAGGATGTACAAGGGAATTCTGAAAGTCATACAGCACAATCACACGGGGCAGATAATGAAAATTTAAGTGAGCCACAAACGAATGATCAAAAAGATAGCCAAACAGTAGAAACTAAGAATGATACTTCATCAGCTATACATAAAGATGAAACACAAAACCAAGCGCAAACAAACACTGCGAACCATCTATCAAACAATGATAATCAATCTAATGAAGACCTAACGACAGATCAATCTACTTCGGAACAGACAGATAAAGATCAATCAAAAGGACAACCAGTTGATAATCAAACTACAGAAGATAAACAATCAAAACAAGATATTAATCAATCTAATTTACAAAAGCAATCATCTGAAAATAATGATGGACAAGAAAGTAAAACTCAACAAGATACAGTAAATAAGCAGGAAAGTGCAGCTGAAACGACACCTGCAAAAGAAAATCAAGATAATAAACAGCAAAATTTAGATGAAAATGCTAATACAACAACACAAGAGTCAAGTTCAGAAGTAGCAAAGGTTCGAAATAATGAGGAAACTTCAAAATCTGAAGATACTCAATCAGATAATGAAAAAGAGCAAACAACATCTGAGGACTTAAAAGATCAAGCATCTTCATATGAAAATACATCAGAGTCTTCTCAAAATAATAAAGCTGATGAAACAACACCTAATAACGACAAAGATAAAACAAATAAAACTCAACCAGAGCAACGTAATCATAAAGTATCATCTTCAACTCAAAATAAAGAATTAAATCGTGAAACAACACAGCAATCTAAAGATAATGAACAACAAAGTGATGTTGCAGAAAAAGAAGCTCCGGTAGAAGCTTTAAATAATGATCAACAATTTAATTCGTCTCAAAAAGATGCAAAAGATAAACAACTTAAAGTAAATGATTTAAAGAATGATAAAGCGACAGACCATCCTTCACCTAGTGACAAAGATGATCAATCTAAAAAAGGATTAAATACGTTAACACGCAATGCGATTGCTACACCTAAAAAGAAATCAGCACAACAAGCTGAAACAAAGGTTAAAAAGCAAGGCGATAAATCCTTCCCACAAATTCAATATAAAAACCATGATCCAATCATACTTGTTCATGGCTTCAACGGATATACTGCAGATAATGGTCCAGTACTAGGTCATAACTACTGGGGCGGTAACCGAATTAAACTTACACAAGAGTTAAGAGCTAAAGGTTACAACGTTAGTGAAGCGAGCGTGAGTGCATTTGGCAGTAATTATGATAGAGCCGTGGAATTATATTACTATATTAAAGGTGGTACAGTTGATTACGGTGCTGCACATGCTGCTAAATACGGTCATGATCGTTATGGTAAAACATATGCTGGGGCGTATCGCGATTGGAAGCCTGGTCAAAAAATTCATTTAATTGGTCATAGTATGGGTGGACAGACTGTTCGTTTACTAGAAGAAATGCTTCGAAAAGGTAATCCTGAAGAAGTTAAATATCAAAAGAAACACGGTGGCGACATTTCTCCTTTATATAAAGGTGGCCAAGATAACATGGTTTCTTCAATCACGACATTAGCAGCACCACACAATGGTACTCATGCAGCTGATATCGGCAACGAACCATTTATTCGCCAACTTGCATATGATTACGCTAAATTCCAAGGTAGTAAACATTCAAAAGTTGACGTAGGTTTAAAACAATGGGGTCTTGTTCAAAGAGACGATGAAACGAATGCTGAATATCTAAAACGTGTTAAGAATACTAGTAAGATATGGAAAACGAAAGATAATGCATTCTATGATTTAAGTCGTGAAGGTACAAGTAAGTTAAATCACCATACGTCACTCAATCCAAATATTGTATATAAAACATACAGTGGGGAATCAACAAGACCAGCATTGAATGGTAGACAAAAAGCTGATATTAATATGGGTATGTCCTATATCGTTACAGGCAATGTGATTGGTAAAGTTCCTGAAAAAGAATGGAGAGTGAATGATGGCTTAGTTTCAGTTGTTTCAGCACAACATCCATTTAACCAAGCATACACACCTGCAACGAAAGATATTAAAAAAGGTGTATGGCAAGTAATGCCTGTAAAACATGAATGGGATCACGGTGATTTCGTTGGATCAGATGGTACAGAAGCACGTATTTCAGTAAATGATTTAAGAGCATTCTGGGACAGCATTGCTGAAGAAATTGTTCAAAATGAGAAAGTAACAGATAAATAACGTTTCAATATATGCACGTCGTTGATAGAGAGGACCTTTATCTTCGGCGTGTTTTTTTATGTAAAAGAAGCTATATGAAGATCGCAATCAAACAACACGATATATTGTGTCTAATGATATTTAATATCTAAAAGACTAAATAAACTAGTCGTAATTAAATTTTAATAAATTATAAATTGAAACGCTTTCATTTTAGGCGTATAATTGTTTTAGTTTTTAAAAAAGGGATGATTTACATGAAAGTGAATAAGTATTTAATATTCATATTGGGAGCATTAGGAGGTTTATTATACGGTTATGATAACGGTGTAATCTCTGGTGCATTACTTTTTATACATAAAGATATACCTCTTAACAGTACGACAGAAGGGATTGTCGTATCATCCATGTTAATTGGTGCCATTATCGGGGCAGGAAGTAGTGGTCCATTAGCCGATAAATTAGGACGTCGTCGTCTAGTAATGTTAATTGCCGTCGTCTTCATTATTGGTGCATTAACACTTGCATTCTCTACAAATCTTGCACTTCTAATTGTGGGACGATTGATTATTGGTATAGCAGTCGGTGGTTCTATGTCTACAGTACCAGTGTATCTAACTGAAATGGCCCCTACAGAATATCGTGGCTCACTCGGTTCATTAAACCAATTAATGATTACTATTGGTATTTTAGCAGCATATCTTGTGAACTATGCATTCGCCAATATTGAAGGTTGGCGTTGGATGCTTGGTTTAGCAGTTGTACCATCAGTGATTCTACTTATTGGAATTTACTTTATGCCTGAAAGTCCAAGATGGTTACTTGAAAATAGAAGCGAAGAAGCGGCTCGTAAAGTTATGAAGATTACTTATGATGATAGCGAAATTGAAAAAGAGCTTAAGGAAATGAAAGAAATCTCAGCTATTGCTGAATCATCATGGTCAGTAATAAAATCTCCTTGGTTAGGTAGAACACTTATTGTAGGTTGTATCTTTGCGATATTCCAACAATTTATCGGTATTAATGCGGTTATCTTCTATTCTTCATCAATCTTCGCTAAGGCTGGTTTAGGTGAAGCGGCATCTATTTTAGGTTCAGTTGGTATAGGTATAATTAATGTTCTTGTTACAATTGCAGCATTATTTGTAGTTGATAAAATTGACCGTAAGAAATTATTAGTCATTGGTAATATTGGGATGATTGCATCACTTATCATCATGGCAGTATTGATTTGGACAATAGGTATAGCATCGTCAGCGTGGATTATTATCTTATGTTTATCTCTATTTATCGTTTTCTTCGGTATTTCTTGGGGACCTGTGTTATGGGTCATGTTACCAGAGCTTTTCCCTATGCGCGCTCGCGGTGCAGCAACTGGTATCTCAGCATTAGTGCTTAATATTGGTACATTAATTGTGTCATTACTATTCCCAATTTTAAGCGATGCGTTAAGTACCGAATGGGTCTTCTTAATCTTCGCTGTAATTGGTATACTTGCAATGCTATTTGTTATTAAATTCTTACCTGAAACACGTGGACGTAGTCTTGAAGAAATTGAACATGATTTACGCGAACGTACAGGCGCTAAAACACATTAAAACATCTAAATTACACTCCGTTTTCAATTTATGATTGAGAACTTGGAGTGTTTTTTTAATTTTAAGTATGCGCGCATAGTTTAATTATTATTAATGAAAAGAACGTTTAATAGTTTTCATGTTCAGGGTAAAAAATGAAAGTTGGAAATATATTGAATGGAGGTGTCTATCTTGAAAAGTGCTCAAGCGCTAGAACGCACTTTAAAGTCATTAGATGGGCAAAAATATGGTGCCTATAAACGTACGAAAGGTGTGTATGAATTCGATCAATTTAGACTTGCTATAGACCATGTACAAGTCGATCCGTTTGCACCACCTTCTAAAATGAGATGTATCGTAGCTAGGGATGAGGCAGGCATACCTGATCAATTATTAGATGACAAATATAAACGTATTGCTGTGAGTGATTTCTTAACGCGAGCAGTGCACAATAAGGTGAGAGAGCTAACAAAAAAGGATAAAAAATTCGGGAAGATACAAATCGATCGCTGTGGACAAGAGATGTTAGAGCGTACCTCTGTGGTGATTAATGATACTGACATTGAAGCGCGTATCGAAGTGGGATTACCTGCAGCAGGCCGTAAAATTCTTGGTAAAGCAGCTGCACATACAATTATCGATACCTTACCAGAAATTGTTGATCAAGCATTACACTATCAACATCTTGACCATTCTAAACTTCAAGATCAAGTTAATCTTATTAAAGATCAGATGTATATTCGAGAAGAATTAGACAAACGCAACCTAGTTTCATTTGTTGCTAACGGCGCAATTTTACCTCGACAAAGTGGAGTATCTGACCGTCCTATGCACCACGCTATTCAGTTTCAAAGCCCAGAAAAATTTGAGATTCAATTAGACTTACCTAGTGGAAAATCTATTAAAGGTATGGGCATACCTAAAGGAATTACTTTAATCGTAGGTGGCGGTTATCATGGTAAATCCACATTACTCGAAGCACTTGAGCGTGGTGTATATAATCACATAGATGGAGATGGTAGAGAGTATGTCATCACACAACATGATGCGATGAAGATTCGTGCTGAAGATGGCAGAAGTATTGAGAAAGTCAATATTCAACCATTTATCGATCACTTGCCAGGTAAGAAAGATACTACGGAATTCTCAACAGAAAATGCAAGTGGCAGTACGTCTCAAGCAGCAAATGTGATGGAGGCTTTAGAAGCTCAGACATCGCTTTTACTTATCGATGAAGATACATCTGCGACGAACTTTATGATTCGAGACGGACGTATGCAAAAGTTGATTGCTCCTGAGAAAGAACCGATTACACCATTTTCAAATAAAGTTAAACCATTATACGAGGATTACGATGTCTCAACAATTCTTATTGTTGGTGGCTCAGGAGATTATTTTGATGTAGCTGACCAAGTATTAATGATGGATGAATATCATTTGAAAGATGTGACAGTTGAGGCAAAAGACATCGCACAATCTACAGGATATGAAAGACTTGATATGTCCAATAGTGAATTTGGTAGCATTCCGTCTAGAGTCCCTCTTAAATCTAGCTTCAATAAGAAAGGCAAAGATGGTCGTTTTAAAGCTAAAGGGCTTCATGCAGTTACTTATGGTAAAGAACCTATTCAAATCTCTGGTTTAGAGCAACTTGTCGATGATAGCCAGACTAATAGTTTAGCAATGATGTTAGATTATCTTAACAACGAATTACTCAACGATACTGATACATTGATTGAAGCAACAGATCGTTTATATCAACGTATTGAAGCACAAGGTTTAGAAGTTGTTTCACATCATCAAGGTCACCCAGGTAATTTAGCCTTACCACGTAAACAAGAGTTGATAGGTACAATTAATAGATATAGAGGATTACACATTCGTAGCGATAAAACTGAATAGAGATAATGATTAAGCGTATTGTTAAGTCTCACTATGTTGAGTAAATTAACAATACGCTTTTTATGGTCCATTATGTATGCTATTTATCGCTCGGTTTTTCGCATCGTAGATATGACTTATTAAATTAAATTATTGCGAAAATAACATCTCAAAATGTAAGCAAAATAGCGAAATACAAATTCGAGGGGTATAAAATCTAAAAAAAGGTTACCCATATCCTAAATGAGTAACCATAATTTCAAAATATTATATGTTATGTTTATCTATACCTTCAGCGGCTCTAATACCACTAAAGATACAACCACCTAAAAACGTACCTTCAAGTGCACGATAACCGTGAAGACCACCGCCACCAAAGCCAGATGCTTCACCAGCAGCATATAAACCTTGTATAGGTTCACTTTGTTGGTTGATAGCACGTCCATCTAAATCGGTTTGAATACCACCTAGTGTTTTACGACTAATAATGTTAAGTTTTACTGCAATTAATTTACCACTTTGATTACTTAGGAAAGGTTTAGGTTTTGCAGTTCGTACAATTTTATCTCCTAAAAACTGTCGTGCATTATGAATAAATGCTACTTGAGGGTCTTTACTAAATGAATTGGTAATTTGCAAATCACGTGATTTAATTTCAGCTTTAATATCTTCGTATTTTAAAAGATCACCATCTACGAGTTCATTCATTTTCTTAACGAGCGTGCCTAAATCATCGGCAACCACAAAGTCTTCACCTTTTTCCATAAATGCATTCACTGGTGAAGTCGCTTGTTTGCTTAATCGCTCTTTAATTAACAACTGAATGTCTTTGTTAGTTAAATCTGGATTTTGTTCTGAACCTGATAACACAAACTCTTTTTTAATGATATCTTCAGTCAAAATAAACCATGAATAGTCATATCCTGTTTTCATAATAGTTTCCAACGTGTGTAAAGTGTCAAAACCAGGATAATCTGGTGCAGACATACGATGTCCTTCAGCATCAAACCACATTGATGAAGGACCAGGAATGATACGAATCCCATGTTGAGTCCAAATTGGACTATGGTTTTTAACGCCTTCTGTATAATGCCACATACGATCTTTATTAACGATGTTGACGCCTGCATTTTCAGAAATACCAATCAAACGTCCATCAGTAGAGTCTGGCACACCTTGAATCATATGTTCAGGGGCTTGGCCTAGACGTTTAGGCCAATACTTCTTAATTAATTCGATATTTGCGCCAATGCCACCTGATGTAATAACAAGATGTTCTACATCATATGAAAATGTATCAATCACTTGTCGAGAGGAAGGGGCGCCACGTTCAACATCACTATCTTCGAGAATATTTCCAGAGATATAGCGTACTTGATTATCTTCAATGTCGATAGATGTGACTTGATGTCTAGGTAAGAAAGTGACGCGACCTTCTTGCTCTTGTTGAAGAACATAATTACTAAATGGTTCTACAAGTCCAGGGCCTGTTCCCCATGTAATATGGAAACGAGGAACTGAATTACCGTGACCCGATGCTGAAGCACCACCACGTTCAGCCCAACCTAGAATTGGAGTTAATTTAACGCCCATACGATTTAAGTAGTCTTCCTTTTCATATGTTGCGAATTTAACATAAGCTTTTGCCCATTGTTCAGCCCAATAGTCCTCGCCATCAAGACGGTCAAACTGTGCTGAGCCTAACCAGTCATTGAGTGCTAATTCATAAGAATCTTTGACACCATAACGACGTTGCACTTTTGAATTGACTAAGAATAAGCCTCCGAATGACCAGTATGCTTGGCCACCAATAGCTTGTCTAGGTTCTTGGTCGATTAAAGTCACATGGTATCCCTTCTTAAGAAGTTCCGTTGCAGCTACGAGACCACTTAAACCGGCACCGATGATATGTACAGTTTTAGTCATGAATATACTCCTTTATGAATTTTCGATTTTTATATGTAATATGCACAAGTTAACACATATTTTATCATTAAGTTCCCCTGACGCATAACCTTTATATGAAAATGAACACCACTATTGTGAACTTCATTTTCAAATGAATAAAATAATCCATGTTTATTTCTACAAAAGAAGCAACAATGTATAATAAGAATTAACCAACTAAAGACATCAATGGAGGTGCAAGAATGACACAAATCAACGGAATAGACGAGTGGGTTGAAGTTACAGAATATTTTCGATACATCGAGGACATGATTGAGCGTAATTTCAAACAAAACTATGGTGTTAGTTTAAGAGAGTTCTATGTACTTCATGAATTATATAAAGCGCAAGATAAAAAGTATAAAATTAATGATTTAATTAAAGAAGTGAAATTGAGTCAGAGTGCGATGTCGCGTCTCATAGATCGACTGCGATCTCCGAAGAAAGCATTAATATGTAAGGATATGAGTGATGAAGATCAACGCGCGACGTATATTTATCTTACAGACAAAGGCAATTCTATTGTTCAACAACTCATGAAAGATTATAGAAAGTTAATTAGCAAAGTCGATATCGAAAGTATTGAACGACAAATACAAAGAGCTAAACGTGCTAATTTATCTTAAGCCATAATAGCGTTAATTATTAAACAAAAGGTGCGACTGTAAATGACATTTAAGTCTGTTCAATTGATGGAAGATTTAGTGAGAAATTTGAATATAAACTTTGAAATATATGCTAATGAAAAATGGAATAAAGAATATGAAGCACTTGATTTGAGTATTAATCATATAAAATGTAAAAGCAGATTAGCTAAGAAAACGAATAAAAAACAGGGATATTTCGTAACATTATGGACTAAAGATTCGATGTCAGTTAATCAACCATTTGAGTATGCTAATTTTCCTGAGAAATTAATAGTAAATGTGATTGATAAGGACAAACTTGGCCAATTTATCTTTCCAAAAGATGAATTATTAAAACGAGAGATATTAAGTAATCATTTTAAGAAAGGTAAAATGGCTTTTAGAGTTTATCCTAGTTGGGTCACACACTTAAATTCTACTGCCCTAAAAACGCAAGTATGGCAGAGTAAATATTTTATAGACTTAACGGAAAACATTGATAAACAGACTATATTAAGGTTATATGGGTAGATATGAATTTAAAATGACTGCTTTTTGTCTATTAATATATTTGCTAGTTGGACTAATAAACCAATACTACAAATAAAAATAGATAGATAAACTAGCATGTTTATATTGTGAGTGATAAATAATAATGAACCACATAAAGCTGATCCAATACTACTTCCCAAGTAATTAACTGAGCTATTTAATGCTACTGCAGTCTCACCATAACTTTTATAATTTTTAATAAGTATATGTTGTTGAGGAGCCTGTGTAGCCCAACCCATAGCGCCCCAAAGTAAAAAAGGGAGGCAGCTCGCGATAGGTGTGTGGATTGAGATAGGTAGAAGTATGAAGCTAAATAAAAGAAGTATCATTATACTTAGCACAATTAGGTTAGTAAACTTAAACCTATCTATAATAAACCCAATACTAAAGCTTCCTATCAAGCCTCCAATACCCCACATCATCAAGTAAGTAGTAAGAGAATAGATACTTTGATATTGTTCAACAATTTTACTTAAATAGGTATATAAACCTAAACTAGCGATTGCTGCACACACTGTAACTGTCATTATTCGAATAATATGAGGATGTATAAATAGCTTAAATCTTTCTTTGATACTTGGTGGAGTCGGGGCAAATATTGCTCTAAAGTGAATAGCTATAAGTACACACGTTAGGGTACTTATTAAGACAATAAATAATAAAGTGACTCTCCAAGAGGTTAAATTTGATATTTGAAT
Organism: Staphylococcus sp. FSL K6-0223; assembly: GCF_038008285.1. Classification (NCBI taxonomy): domain Bacteria; kingdom Bacillati; phylum Bacillota; class Bacilli; order Caryophanales; family Staphylococcaceae; genus Staphylococcus; species Staphylococcus sp. FSL K6-0223. The sequence continues at coordinate 131,078 of NZ_JBBOYX010000004.1, read as the reverse complement.
ACCTAAAGGTACCCCGATGACAGTACCTATACTCATGCCTCCAACCACAGTTGCAAGAGCTTTCCCTCTATTTTTATTCTCTACTAATTGACTGCCTGTACTAACTGCCATTGGAGAAAAGATGCCTGCACCTACTCCAGCAATTGCTCTTGCCAAGAGATAAATAGGTAAATTAACTGCCAAAGATGTCATGATGTTCGCAAAAATAAAGATGATTAGAGCGAATATAAGTGTTTGCTTAACATTAATTTTAGCTAAAAAGATAGAAAATAGTGGCGCAGAAATTGCAAATACAAGTGTAAATATTGTTACACCTTGTCCGATTGCAGTACTTGATTGATTTAAACTTCTACTCATTTCAGGGATTAAGCCTGCGACGATATAAGTATCCATACCTAATGAAAACATTCCCAAGGCTAATATTAGTATTTTCTTCATAATAACCTCCTGTGAAAACTAAATAGTTTTTAATAATGTAAATTAAGGTTAGTATTTAAATATAAAACTTGGAATAATAAAAGAGTTTCATGGTGTATTAACTAAAAGTTTCAAGGGGATTAATATGGAGACAGATTATATTAGAGATATATTGGAAGTGGCTAAATATAATAGCTTTAACAAAGCATCAGAGGTAATGAATATCAGCACGCCTGCAATAAGAAAAAGAGTTACTTCAGTCGAAAATGAATTAAATCAACAAATATTCATAAGAAACAGAAAAGGTGTGTTCTTAACTAAAGAAGGTCAATCAATACTAGAGAAACTAAATAAAATTTATGAAGAAGTTGAAAAAGTAAAAATTAGTAACTCACAGATAAACAAAAGAGACATAAAAGTAGGGTTACTTCCGAGTATTAACCCACATAATATTAAAAAGATTGAAGAAACTGAGGATTTGAATTTTCAATATATAATTAATGATAATACAGCTAGCTTGATAGAATCATTAAAAATTAAAGAAATAGATGTAGCTATTGGCGATATCGGTAACATGGCGATAAAGAACTTTTATGCTCAAAAGTTTTATGAAGAAGATTACTTCATAGTCTATTCTAAAAGACGAGAAAAGTTGAATAATTCATTGTTAAATCTTGGTAATGAAAGAATTTACATTCAAACACCACCATGTGACACACTGCATTTTTTAAACAAAGTTTTAAAAATTAAAGAAGATCTATTAGTTTACAACGATTATTTTGAGACAATTTTAGCCAATGTCTCTGCAAATAAAGGTATAACTCTTTTACCAGAATCATACTTGGATAAGGTAAGTGATAACCTTAATTATATAAAGCTTGAAGAATACGTACGTGAAATAGGTCTCATATCATCTAGTGAATCGTTAAACGCGTATATAAATGAGATATTAAGCAATTAGTTTATACAAAGATCTCAGCATAAAAGCAATCATTACACAAAAGTTTTAATGAAAATTATATCTATGATAAATGCCTTTGTTGCAAAAGTGTAATCTTTCTTTCGCTCAAATTATTCATTATACTGGATGTGTAATTATGAAAAGGGGTGGAGGATATGGATGTTAGATTTCCTATAGGAGAATTAGAGTTACCGAACAAAGTAACTTTAGTTGATGTGAAACAATGGATGAGTGAAGTAGAAACATATATTGATCAACTAAAAAATGTTGTTGATGACCTATCAGATGAGCAACTAACTAAAAAATATCGAGAAGGTAGTTGGACAGTCAGACAACTTGTACATCATATTGCAGACTCTCAAATGCAATTATTTAGCCGCTTAAAGTTAGCTTTAACTGAGGAACACCCATCAGCACCTGAGTTTGACCAAAATCAGTGGGTGGATTTAGCAGACTCAAGTTTACCTATCGAAATTTCTATACAATTACTAGATGCCCTAAATCAACGTGTTGTTGCAATTGGTGAAAACGTATCAAACTCGGACCTTGAAAGGAAAGTTAATTTAGAGGGAACAGGTGACTTAACCGTAGCATTCTTATTGGCTAAATTATCATGGCATGAGCGTCATCATCTAGAACACATTAAAATTGCACTTTCAAATTAAGACAGAGGGTTGTCTAATAATATAACGAGAGTCAAAAGGATGGGACAATATTGTCTTATCCTTATTACAATAATGTATTAATATTACTCTTGTTTAGACGCACTTTGGACAAACCTTTTATCTATGAAAGAAACTAACTGCAAAATGTAAGATTAGGTAAATGCACGAAATTTTTCAGCCTCCTATCATAAAGATAAGGAGGTTTTGTTATGGATAAGAAGCGTATAGTTGAATTAGATATTATTCGAGGCATAGCGATTTCAGTCGTTCTTTTTGCAAATGTTTCAGAAGTATTGCCCATTTTCGGAGATGAAAAGAAACCTCATTTTACAAGTCTAGATTATACGATTAAACAATTTTTCTCACTATTTATAGATGGACGTTTTATTATGTTGTTTACTTTATTATTTGGTATCGGAATGGGCATATTTATGAATAATGCGCGTAAAAAATCACTTTCACCGTTAAAGCTGATGTTTAGACGTTTACTCTTTCTATTTGTCGTAGGTATCTTTGGTATGATTTTATCATTACCATACGCAGAATATGCAATATGTGGCGCTGTCATCATGTGGTTATTCTTATTACCTCAAGCACGCTATAATTTATGGATTTCAATTCTTACACTATTAAGCATCATTATCATGACATTTGTAGATACGAATTCCAACTTATATTTAATTGATGCAATGGCAGTGATGCTATTTGGGATGTACATGTCACAAAGTGGTATGATTTATAGATTTAAGCACCATCGTAAGTTTTTCTTAAATACATTCCTTATTTGCTTAGCAGCTATTATTGTTTTAATCGGAATAAAGTATTTTGGTTCTAATTTATCATGGATGAATATAGAAGACTTAGTCACACCATTCCAAACGCTCATTTACTTCATAATACTATTATTCATTACTGATAAAGAGAGTGTTCAACGTCTTTTAGTACCTTTTGAAAAGTTAGGTAAAACAGCGTTTACGAATTTTATGGCTCAAATGTTACTACTATATTTCTTTATAAGATTTGTGTTCCCATATAATCATCCAACACCAATTCAATCAATCTGTATTGCGCTACCTATCCTCATAATAAGTATGTTAGTGACACATTGGTGGCTTAAACGTTATCGTCAAGGCCCTCTTGAAGCGTTGTGGCGTAAATGGACCTATAAAAATGTACCTAAGAAAGTAAAAAGTCGCTAAAAAAACTAATTCATACAGTCCCTATTGTAAAAATGAAAAGTCGTCTGAGCACCTTATTCAAAATAAGACGCCCAGACGACTTTATTTATGACCAATGTTGTTCAACTTTACCAAATTTCCAAATGAGCGTAGAAATCAACCATGTTACTAAAAATAGAGCGACTAAAATATAGCCTAAATAATCAAATTGAAGTGCTTGAATAAAGTCCCAAAAACCACCCTTTAAATGAAATTTCTCAGCCGTAATTTGAAGTAATTCAATCATTCCGATGATAAGTGCAGCAATGACTGAAATAGCAGTTATTGTGATATTATAATAAATTTTGCGAATTGGATTGAAAAAAGCCCAATTGTAAGCTGATTTCATTACAATGCCATCTAATGTATCTAGCAAACTCATTCCTGAAGCAAATAAAATAGGTAAAGATAATATACCAATGAATGAAATTGCTTGTTGAGAAGCGCCTGATGATAATGCGAGTAATGCGATTTCACTTGCAGTATCAAAGCCTAAACCAAATAAGAAACCTAAAGGCAATACATGCCAACTACGACTTATAACTTTGAAATATGGACCTATGAAACGCGTTATGAAACCACGGGCCTCTAATAACGCATCAACTTCTTCTTCATTAACATGTTGATGACGCAGCTGAGAAAATAACTTAATGAGTGAAATAAGAATAATGAGATTTAAAACACCAATAAGTAATAGAAAGAAACCAGATACAAGCGTTCCAATCGTTCCGCCAACTTCTTGAAAATGAGGCAATTCACTTTTAGCCCATTTTACTGAGATACCGAGTAATACGGCCATTAAAAAGACAACGGTAGAATGTCCGATAGAGAAATAGAAACCTACCCCTACAGGGTCGCGACGTTGTTGTAATAATTTACGCACAGTGTTGTCGATGGCAGCTATGTGATCTGCATCAAAGGCGTGACGTAAGCCAAGGGTATAAGCGAGTATACCCATACCAAATAAAATATGATGTTCTCTACCAGCAATCCATAAAAAGCTAAAACCAATAATGTGTAATACGATGACGATAGTGATGTAGGGAATCCAACTTAAATTTTGATGTTGTGTTTTACCCACTGAAAAACCTACTTTCCTTAGTTAGATGCAATTATTTTACTCCTATGTATTCAAAATTCCTATTTTGTGTAATGAAATGTGACAACACTTTTATGTGGAAGGGTGTTTTATAAACCTTTCAATGTGTAATAGGTTAATTAATAAGAGAATTAAGGGGGAATAAAAATGACTGAAGAGAAAGGTTGCGTGAAGTGTGGTCATACGGAAATAGAAGAAGGAACACTGTCTGCTACAGGATCAGGTTTATCGAAAATGTTTGATGTTCAGCACAATAACTTTAAAACAATCACATGTACGAATTGTGGTTATACCGAGTTTTACAAAGAAAGTGCTAACCGTGCAAGTGACTTCATAGACTTATTCTTTGGGGGATAATCATTTTTTTGAATCCAAATCTCATGCGTTATTAATTAAAATTCATTTTTTACCAAATATCTTTAAACAGATTTGTATCATTCATAGTAAAGAATTAGTAAACTAAATAAGCATACTATAAAATGAGCTGAAATAACGCTCATTTTTTATTTTACATAAAGTGAGGGGGCTTCTAATGACATCTGAGTATAAAAAGGGAATATTTTTTGCGTTAGGTGCTTACGTTTTATGGGGGATACTCCCTATTTATTGGGAACTTATAGATCATATTGGTGCATTTGAAATTCTTGCTTTTAGAATTATTTTCTCAATGATATTTATGATTCTTCTGCTTGTAGTAGGGCGCAAACAACGAGAGGCGTTCCTTAGAGATGTGAATCAATTATTTACACATCCTGTACAACTTGTAGCAATTATTGTAGCAGGATATGTAATCACGATAAATTGGGGAACTTTTATATGGGCAGTAACAAATGGGCATGTACTTCAATCAAGTTTAGGTTATTATATTAATCCACTTGTCAGTATCGTGCTAGCACTCATTTTCCTAAAAGAGAGATTTAACAAATTTGAATGGTTAGCCATCATCTTTGCATTAATCGGTGTACTCTATATGACTATTAAAATAGGGGAATTTCCATTCGTATCTATCATGCTCGCCTTATCATTTGGTGTATATGGACTCCTTAAAAAGATTGTACATATCGATGCGATTAGCAGTATAGCGATAGAATGTATTGTCACTGCGCCAGCGGGAATAATTTATGTTATCTACTTATGGCAACAACATCACATGACGTTTGGATTTAATATGTCGTCATTTTGGCTTGTCTTCTCAGGGGCAGTAACAGCAATCCCATTAATATTGTTCTCAGCAGGAGCGAAACGTATACCATTATCACTTACAGGTTTTATTCAGTATGTAGGACCAACAATTATGTTTATTCTCGGCATTTTCGTCTTTAAAGAAAAGTTTGATGTCCATCAATTAATTACATTTATATTTATATGGATTGGAATTATTCTATATAGTATTTCGCAATATATGAATATTAAGAGAAATCCAATTGCGAAATAAACGCTTCGTTAGAAAGTATATTAAATAAGAAAAGAATCGCTCATTTGAGAGATTCTTTTTTATCATTTTCAAAAATTACATCATTCCAATTAATTTCATCCATAATGAACCTAATCCAATCCAAATAATAAAGTAAACGATACCGAGTACAAGGTTCATAAGCCACCAACGTTTCTGTGATACATAGCCAGAAGCATAAAGAATTGGTGCTGGACCACTACTATAGTGCGTAGTTGAGGCTAGTAAATTACCGAAGAAACCTAACATCAATGCACTGAATAACGGTGGCGCACCAGCTGCTACTGCAACGCCAAGTAACGCGGCATACATGGCACTGACATGTGCAGTTGCACTCGCAAATAAATAGTGTGAGTAGAAGAAAAATAGAATGAGTAAAACTAACACGATTGGCCAACTAAAGCCACCTAAACTATGTGCGATGAGTTTACTTAACCAAGGAATAAATCCTAATTTATTTAATTGATCTGCCATTAATACGAGTACCGAGAACCAAACAAGTGTATTCCAGGCACCTGTTTCATTTAATATATCTTTCCAATTTAATACGCCTGTAAGTAAGAGAAGAGATAACGCGATAAAGGCTGTTAACGTCGCATCAATATTGATAAAGCTACCAGTTATCCAAAGTATTAACGCTACGATAAAAATCCCAATCATAAATTTCTCAGCTAATGAAATTTTGCCCATTTCTTCTAATTGTTCAGTAGCCCACTTTTTAGCGTTAGGTGTTTCTTTAACAGTTGGAGGGTACATTTTATAAATAATGAATGGGACAACTATTAGTGAAATAAGACCAGGAACGATAGCTGCGACAAACCAATTCATCCAAGTAATATGAACATGAGCGGTCTTCTCAGCTAAACTTTGAGCGATAGGGTTACCTGCCATTGCAGTTAAGAACATAGCTGCCGTAATAAGGTTACCTTGGAACTCTGTAAATATTAAAAATGCACCCATCTTTCTCTCAGTGCCGTCTTTAGGTGTTGAACCAAATGATTCTGAGAGAGATTTAATGATAGGGAACATTATTCCACCTGCACGAGCAGTGTTACTAGGTGTTGCTGGCGCTAAAATTAAATCTACACCTACAAGAGAATAAGCAAGACCTAGCGTCTTCTTACCAAATAACTTTACGAATTGAAGCGCGATACGTCGGCCGAGTCCTGTTTTAACAAACCCTCTTGAAATGAAAAAGGCCATAGCGATAAGCCAGATACTACTATTACCAAAACCTTCAACAGCAGATTTTGTATCCATGATGCCAACGAGTACCATAATCGTAAAGCCAATGATAGATACAGCACCGATTGTCATAGGTTGCGTAATACATGCGATAATTGTAGCCACAAAAATTGCAAACATATACCAAGCTTGGTCATTTAAAGCATCAGGTTTAAAAGGGGTGAGTGCCCAAATAATTAATCCTACAACAATTGGAAGTATGAATTTACGATATTTAACCGTATTCTCCATCGTCACTTTCCTTCTTTCTGTCTCAAATTAAACTTTTTACATTTCAATCATAGTCTTCTGAAAATGATATGTACAGACCTAAAAGATTATTAATGAGAAAGATTATCAATAGCGTGCATCTTAGCTTTGAAATAAATTTGCCATAGTTTTGAGTGAGTAATAAAGTTGTTCACCTTTAAGAGTTAATGCGTACTGAACTTTCTTAGGATTATCATTAGTTTCTATTCTACTTACAATATTTTCTGCTTGTAACTCTCTCAATTGATTCGTTAATATTTTCCTACTTATACCAGATATACTTCGATGTAATTCATTATAAAAACTTGGTGCTTCAAATAAATAATTGATGATGACACCGTTCCACTTTTTACCTAGGACGCTTAAAACATATTCTATAGGGCAACCATCACGTATGACCTTATTACAATTACCATAATTTAAAGTATTAAGACTCATTTTATCCCTCCAAGCAGTAGTTACAAAAAAGTGCCTTCTTGTTGACTAACCATCTAAGTTTTACGATTAAAATGTACCAAAACTTATTGACGAGGTGAAGAAAATGAACTTAACCCAGATATCTGAGCACGTGTACAAACTTACAGTAAAAGCTGTAGTGGGAATACCTATTACGATTAATACCTGGTATGTCGTAAAAGATAACGAGGTTTACATTATTGATACAGGTATTGAGCAATACGCTGAATTACAAATTAAAGTTGCTCAATTACTAGGAGAACCTAAAGCTATCTACCTAACCCATGGTCATGTGGATCATATTGGAGCAGCAAAAACAATTAAAGATAAACTCAATATTGAAGTTTATGCCCATTCTAATGAACTTAAATATATAAATAATGAAGAAGCGTATCCGAATAAAGACAAAATTGAAAGCACTAACATTAGTCATGAAGTCAAAGCGCTTAATAGTAAACAATTTGATGAGTTACCACTTAAATATATATTTACTCCAGGTCATGCCCCTGGACATGTAGTTTTTTATCATGAAGAGGATGAAGTTTTAATTTGTGGAGATTTATTTATATCAGAGGAAGACGCCTTACATCCCCCAATTAAGAAATTTACTTATAATTTAAATGAAAATATTGAAAGTGGCTATATCATTAACGACTTAAAACCTAAAATAATTACAACATCACATGGTCGTGATATGAATTACTCCAAAAGTGCTTATGAAATTTATCGTTTTAAATATGAGGAGTCTTTAAAATGAAAATAAAAATACTTCAATTTGAAATTAAAGAGGCTGATTTTGAAGCAAATAAAGATACGATAGAATCTTTGATAAGTGAAAATTATAAAAATACAGATATTATCGTTATACCAGAAATGTGGAATTTGGGGTATGCGCTCACTCAATTAAATCAGTTAACAGATGAAGCAATGGCAAAGTGTTATGATTTTATAAGTCGTTTAGCAAAACAATTTAATACTAATATAGTGGCTGGTTCTATATCTAATAAAACTGAAAAAGGGATTTATAATACGGCTTTCTCAGTAGCAAGAAATGGTGCCTTATTAAATAAAAACGATAAAGTTCATTTGGTGCCAATGTTAGATGAACCTCAATATTTAACTGCGGGAAAAGATAATCCTAACTGCTTTGAAGTTGAAGGTATGCCAGTTTCTCAATTAATTTGCTATGACTTAAGATTTCCTGAAGTGGCACGACACTCAATTATGGAGGGATCTAAAGTTATATTTGTTGTGGCACAATGGACTACCAAAAATTTAGAACACTGGAGAATATTATTGCGAGCCAGAGCTGTCGAAAATCATTGTTTTATTGTAGCCTGTAATAGTGTCGGTAGGGTAAATCACCCTAACCACATGACTAACACCTATGCAGGTCACTCAATGATTGTACATCCAAGCGGAGAGATTTTAATTGAAGCGAACGATGGTCCTCAAGTTATAGAATGTGAAATCAATATTGAAGAGGTAGACGTCCAGAGAGAAAACATACCTACTTTAGATATTTATAATTAATAGAAGAGCATAATTAAACTAAAAAATGGGAGATACGATAGCTAAAAATAATGCTACGCATCTCCCAAGTTCTTATTACGACTCTATTAAAAACTCATCCACAATTAAATTATATTTGTTTGTCTAAGTGAACAATGTGAGTAATATTAGTTCTATTTTATAATTCTTATAAAGCTTAATATTTTGAAAGATCTAGTGAACCAACGACTTCTTCATCACGTAAATCATTATCTTGCATTGTTACTTTACCATTAGATTTGTAGACTTTAATGATTTGTAAACCGCCAACACCAGTAGTATGTATTGCTGGTATTTTGTAATAGTTACCTTTGTCGATGATTTTGCCAACTACACTAATGCTACCTGGTCTGCCATGAGTTCCTTTAATTGCTTCTTTTACAGCATCATTGACAAGTACTGAATGAGTATCGGCCTTTTTTAAGTTAATGTGACCTGCATTTTCAGTTTTATGAGTATCGTTATCTTCAAATGTTACTTTACCACTAGATTTAAAAACTTTAATAATTTTTAAACCACCAGCTCCAGCAGATTCATAAGCCGGAATTTCGTAATAACTACCTTTATCAGTTATAGCTCCAGTTGTTTCAAGACTGTCATTTCCATAATCAAAATGTTGAGAAACTTGAGTACGAGCTAAGTCAATAATGTAATTAGAGTTTTGTGCACTTGCATGAGCTGAATTTGGACTTGCTACTAAGATTGATCCTGTGATAGCTAATGCTGAAATTGTAGTTAAAGCTTTCTTTTTCATAAAATAACGCCCTCCTGAAATTTATAATCATTTTGCATTATTAACGTAACATAAATGTAATAATATATGTTTTGAATTTACAAAATATTTACATTTATTATAGATTGATTTAATATTCTATAATTTTTTAAATAAAGAAAATTTTAAAAATTAATTGAGTAAAGGTAAATCTAAAACAAAAAAAGCACCTAAAAAGTTAAATTGAAATCTAACTTTTTAGGTGTGTCTTACTTGAGAGAAATATTTTAATTATATTATTGTTCAGCTTTTAAAACTCGAGTCATTTCTTCAATTTTACCTGCATGTAATGGGATGTGTAATGCATTAAGCACTAAAAGTTCTTCTAATGTTTTACAACCTGCGATAGGCTGGTCAATTTCTTTTTTGAGCTCTTTATCAGTTAAATGTGTAGCTCTTTCAGGTAACGTTTTAATGTCATTTAAAATGCTTTCGATTGAAGGAACTTCATCATTTCCCCAATCTGATGGCTTAGTTCCAGTTCCGAACAATTCACTATATTTATCAACATCAACAACTTCTTGATTACCCATTGCGAGTGCTTCTTCAAACACAGTTAGTACGTGACCATATTGCCAATGTAGTGTATTTGGGAAGACACTGTCATCTTTATCTAATACTTTCATAACATCCCATTTATCATAAACATCTCTAATATAACTTACACCAAAGTCTATAACGTCATAAACAGTTTTAGTCATTTTATACACCCTTTCAAGTGATTTCTAAAAAATTGCTTGCAACATGTGTCTACCCGCTTTTAAAAATGACTACGCATATAATGACGAAGCTATTTGAATTCATATGTAGACTTTGTTTATTATAAAAGTAAACAAAAGGAATATAGGTGAAATGATGTATAAATACTTTAAGAGAAATCGTTTCTCAACGAAAAGTTCTGATATTAAAGATGATACTGGAAAAATAGTCGGTACCATTCAGAAAAAATTTAATAATATTTTTCAACGGTTGGTTAGTTTTTTCACATTAGGTTTTAAATTTAATCAATTCGTAATTTATGATCATAATGGTGATGTAAAAGCGAGTGTCAAAGTAAAAACGATAATGGCGCAAAAGCGTTTTGATGTTACATATGCTTCAAATAACGGGGAATCACAAGTTTTATTTGATAAGCAAAGTAATGGTCGTGGAGAAACTTATGGAATATTGAAATTTGATGGTAGAATCCTCAATATTCATTCAGACGAGAATAAATATACAGTGATAAAAGATTCTAAACAAGATAAAGAAATCGCAAGTTGGAAACAAAATGGTGACTATGCATATGTTGAGGGGAAAAGTGAGTTATATGAAAAGAATCATTTATTATTTATATTGATTTTGCATTCTTTCGCAAATGTTCATGTATCGCACAGTATTCTGAATCCATTTAATCCAGATACTACTGGCTCCCCAATTATATAAAATGTGTAAAAATTAGTACCTGGTGTTAAAAGTTTCGATATGATACGCTCTAATTATTCACGAAGATAAATAGGGGAGTTATATATGAATTCATTAGCAAGAGTTACTGCTCAAGGTGCATATGTGCCTAATAAAGTTTTAGATAATTATGAGCTTGAAAGAATGGTTGAGACCAATGATGAATGGATAGTCCAAAGAACCGGTATTAGAGAAAGACGAATCGCAGATGAACAAGAGCAAACAAGTGACTTAGCCTATTATGCGGTTAAAGATTTGGAAAATAAGTACAACGTTGACATCACTGATGTGGACTTTATCATAGTTGCTACCCTTACTCCTGATTTTAAAACACCAAGTGTTGCGTCTTATATTCAATATAAATTAGGTATTGAACATGCCGGCGCTATAGATCTCAATGCGGCTTGTGCAGGTTTTACATATGGATTACAATTAGCTAATTCATTAATTAGTTCAGGTATGCATCATAAAATTTTAGTTATAGGCGCTGAAACGCTTTCTAAAATTACAGATTATACTGATCGTTCAACTTGTATCTTGTTTGGAGATGGTGCAGGTGCATTTCTAGTAGAAAGTAACAAAGACCAATCAAGTTTTATTGGACAAACCAATGGATCTAATGGTGGTAAGGGTAAAAATCTCTATGCTACGCACACTGCTAATCAATTCGACAATGAAACATTAAATGACCATGGTGTTATTGTTCAAAACGGTCGAGAGGTTTATAAATGGGCAGTAACTACAGTACCTAGAGAAGTCAATCGACTTTTAGATAAAGTGAAGATAGATATCAATCATATCGATTGGTTTGTACCTCATAGTGCAAATCAGAGAATGTTAGAATCAATTGCTCATAAACTTCATTTACCTAAAGAAAAATTATTAACAAGTATTCAATATTTTGGAAATACATCTTCAGCATCAATTCCTTTAGCTATAGACTCAGCCATGAAAGAACAAAAAATTAAAAATGGAGATAAGCTCTTATTATTTGGTTTTGGTGGGGGCTTAGCCTATTCAGGCTTGGTTATAGAGTGGAACGTACCTACCACTTAAAGATAATCTAAAATGTAAATAGCGATGAATGCCACCATAAAAATAGGCATTCATCGCTTGTTTTATTATTGCATATAATTAGTGCGTCTCACCCATAGCAACTTTAATATCTTCTTCTCGTGATATCGCCTTGATAGCAGTCGTTAATCCTTTCGTGATTGTAGCGATAGACATTGATGGTTTCTCAGGTTTATCAGTAACTTGTTCTGGAATGTAAGGTACATGAATAAATCCAAACAGTAAGTCTGGATAAGACGTATCTGCTAAATAACCTAGTTGATATAATATATGATTACATACAAATGTTCCCGCAGTATTTGATAATCTGGCAGGTACTCCTGCTCTTTTAATAGCTTCTACCATTTTTTTAACAGGTAAATTTGAGAAATAAGCCGGCGCGCCGTCTTCTTTTATTACTTTATCAATAGGTTGGTTACCTTTATTATCTGGAATACGAGCATCATCAATATTTAACCCTACGCGCTCAGGTGTGATTTCGAAACGACCTCCAGCTTGACCAATTGCTAGAACAACGTCATAAGTGTCTTCTTTCAACGCCTTACAGATAATGTTTTTAGATTCATGAAAGACGGTGGGAATTTCTAATTTAGTGATGACATGTTCGCCGATGTGCGTATCAAGACGATGTACGGCTTCTAAAGCAGGATTTGTGGATTCGCCATCAAATGCATCAAACGCAGTTACTAATATTTTCAAACTCAACGCCTCACTCTCAAATTCAATCATTTAGTTTCATTTTAAAATGATTCTTCACATAAAAACAACTCCGCTACACCTATGTAAGGATAGCGAAGTTGGCATATAAACACTTCAATGATGACTTAAGCGTGGGCATGCTCAGGAACGTCTTTAAAGTTCTCTAGGCGACGATTCCATTCTTCATTACTGATATCATGTTTTGCAACATAACGATTACGTTCGTGTTTCGCACAGTCGTATGAGCATGCGCCTAAGTATTTTTCTTCATTTTCTTCAGATACAAGGATTTGTTTGTTACATTCTGGGTTAGCACAATTAATGTAACGTTCACATGGTGTACCGTCGAAATGCTCTTTACCGATAACTGTTTTCTCAACTTGATTAACATCTACACTTATACGTTCATCGAAAACGTACATTTTACCATCCCAGTATTCACCCTTAGTTTCAGGGTCTTTACCGTAAGTCGCAATGCCGCCATGTAGTTGGCCTACATTTTCGAAGCCTTCTTTAACTAACCAGCCAGAGAATTTCTCACAACGGATACCACCAGTACAATATGTCACGATATTTTTACCATCTAATTGATCTTTATTGTTGCGAATCCAATCTGGTAAATCACGGAAACGTGTAATATCAGGACGAATTGCACCACGGAAGTGTCCTAAGTCGAATTCGTAGTCGTTACGTGCATCTAAAATAACAGTATCTTCATCTTCTAAAGCTTCTTTAAATTCTTTAGGTGAATAATATTTACCTGTAGTTACGCGTGGATCTACATCATCTTCTAAACCTAAAGCAACGATTTCTGTTCTAGGTCGAACGTGCATTTTCTTGAATGCATGACCTTCAGCTTCATCAATTTTGAATGTTAAATCAGCGAAACGTTCATCCGCATGCATATGTTCGATATATTTATCTGTGTCTTCTTTTGTACCAGATAAAGTACCATTAATGCCTTCTGTAGAAACTAAAATTCTACCTTTTAAATTATTTTCTTTACAGAATTCTAAGTGCTCTGACGCAAATGTTTCTGGGTCATCAATTGTTACGTATTTATAGTATAAAAGTACTCTATAATCCATTTTTACATTCTCCTCTTTTATTTCTTCTCTATATATAGGGCGATGATTTATAAACATTATTTTGTAGACAAACTAACATGACATAAACAAACTGTTAGAAAATCCTTCTCAATCGAGAAGTCGAAATGCATAAGACGATGATGAGTGGTGAAAGGGCTTGTATAAAGTCTGATATTAATACTGTTTACATTTTTTCCATTATAATATTGTACCAAAATGATAAATAGTTTCAATATGCTAGCTTATAAATCATTATTAAAGTTGATATTTTTTGAAAATGCAATCAAATTTCGCGACATTTTTTAAGAAAATAAAATATAAAAATAACCGTTATAATACCGCTCTAATGACAATTAAGTTGAGTTCTTATAAAATGGTATCAAAGTTTAAATGAGAGAAAGAGGGGATTAGACGATGGCTATTCAAGATTTACCAACTTTAAAATATACAGGGAAATCGGCAAGTGTTGCACCAATAGTGTCTGAAAATGAGTTGCAAACAGTGACTGCAGAACCTTGGGTTAAAATTTCTGATAGAGGATTACAATTAGAAGGCTTAAATTTCGATCGCGAAGGCAATTTATTCTTATTAGATGTCTTTGAAGGTAATATATTTAAAGTGAATACATCTACCAAAGAAGTGACTCGACCATTCGTGTCTGAAAAAGCGAATCCAGCAGCTATTAAAGTTCATAAAGATGGACGTTTATTTATATGTTATTTAGGCGACTTTAAGACGACAGGTGGTATTTTCTCAACTACTGAAGAAGGCGAACAATTTGAAGAAATTGTTTCTGAATTAAGCACAGAATACTGTATTGACGATATGGTATTTGATAGTAAGGGTGGTTTCTACTTCACTGATTTCAGAGGATACTCAACAAATCCTCTAGGCGGTGTTTATTATGTATCACCAGACTTCAAGACAATTACACCAGTGATACAGAATATCTCAGTTGCAAACGGTGTCGCATTAAGTACTGATGAACGTGTATTGTGGGTAACTGAAACAACTACAAATCGTCTTCATCGTATTGAATTAGAAGAAGATGGTGTGACTATTGCACCATTTGGCGCAACGATTCCATATTACTTTACAGGTCATGAAGGGCCAGATTCATGTTGTATCGATAGTGATGATAACCTTTATGTAGCAATGTATGGTCAAGGTCGTGTCTTAGTCTTTAATAAAAAGGGTTACCCAATTGGTCAGATCCTAATGCCAGGCCGTGATGAAGGTAAAATGCTACGTTCAACGCATCCACAATTTATTCCAGGTACAAATCAATTGTTAATTTGTACAAATGATATTGAGAATAACTCTGAAGGCGGTTCAATGATTTATACGGTCAATGGATTTGCTAAAGGTCATCAAAGTTACCAATTTCAATAGATGCAAATTTTTTAAGAACAAGTTAATTATTAGAGATATAAATAAGAAGTCGGGTTATACCCTTTCAATAAACAACCCCTCACTATAAGCGATGATAGTGAGGGGTTTAACACATTTATAATTGTGTTTTACTATTTAAGAGATAAAATGATGGATATGTTCATTATATTAATCTTCTAAACTGAATTCAGCTGATGCTTCAAATTTTACTTCTTTACCTAACATTACGCCACCAGTTTCTAATGCTTGGTTGAAGCTCATGCCATATTTTTCACGGTCAATTGTACCTGTAACAATAAATCCTGTTACTTGTGAACCGTTCATTGGATTTTTACTAATACCATTAAATTCAACATCGAAAGTTTCTTCGTGTGTTTCACCTTTAATAGTTAAATCGCCCGTTACTTTGTTCTCTGAAATTTCTTTAGTTTCAAATGTCCATTTATCATTTTCATCTGTTGCGAAGAAGTCACCAGATTTCAAGTGATTATCTCTATCTTCATTTTGCGTGTCGACTGAGCTTGGAATGATAGTTGCAGTTGCTTTAAGTGAACTTAAGTCGTTAATATCTCCATCTAATTGAACATCATATTGGGAGAAAGTACCTTTCACTTTAGATACCATTAAATGTTTGATTTGGAATTGAATATCACTATGTGCTTGATCAAATGTGAATTGAGTCATGATTACATTACCCCTTTTTCATAAGTTTTAAGTATAATAATTATACCTGATATAATTATTATAACATCGTTTGCTCAAGTTGCAATCAATAAGTTCTCAACATACTCATTTTTGAAAATAACTTCTATTAAACATTTACCCATTTTGAGCCATTGTTAGCTGTTATTTATATAAAAAGAGATGTGTAAAACTTTATTATCTAGGGAATAATCGTTGTGATAAACAATTTCTAAAGAGGTGAAGAAATATGAAAGATATCTCAAGAGGTATCAATCATATTGGTTTAACTGTACCGGATATAGAGGAAGCCACTGAATTCTTCAAAAAGGGTTTAGACGGAAAGATTGCCTATGATAGTCAAAGAAAAGATGAGAAACCACGTGGTGGTAAAGATGTAGAAAAAATATTGGGCATGAGTAAAGGTGCTCAAATCGTACATAAACGGATGATGGTATTTGGGAATGGTCCAAATATTGAGATGTTTGAATTCCAAAATGCAAAGCAACGAAAACCTGAAGCACTTCAAGATATTGGTTATACACATTTATCGTTTTATGTAGATGACTTTGAAGTGGCTGTAGCTAAAGTAAGATCAGCCGGTGGAGAACTTATTTCTGAGCCTCATAGTAATACGAGATATGAAGACACCGAAGGGAATCAAACAGTATATGTTAAAACACCATGGGGAAGTCTCATTGAATTACAAACCGTTCCAAATGGATTTTATTATCCTCCAGATAATGAAGCGGAACTCTTTACGCCAAGTGAATAATATATATTAAGTTTAACTTTTTATTATGTGAAACTGAGATAGTTCATCTGTCTCAGTTTATTTTTATGAAAATAATTTTTTAGATAGTAAAAGAATGAGTGTGTATAACTACTGATTATCAAACTATACATAAAAACCCCCTTCAAAGTGGCTCTCTTCGAAGGGGTAGGGGAAATAAGGTTAATTTAGTTTCAACTTTTTGTTACTTCTAACTTTTACAATATTTATTAAGGGTTTTGGGGTCAGGGGAGAGCCCCAAGTAAGGACTTTAATATTTTATATTTTACAGGGAAAGGGTTAATTATTTAGATTCATAATAATTTAATTCTAAATCTTTTGATGTTTGTTTACGAGTTTCTCTCATTAATTGAACATCATTTATAAGTGATTGACCATATGAAGGAATCATATTTTGTAATTTAGGTTTCCATTCATTTTCGTAGTCAGCGAAGTTTCGTTCTAGAACTTCTAACGCTACAGAAACTGAAGTTGATGCTCCTGGTGATTCTCCTAATAATGCAATAACTGAGTGATCTTCAGAGTTCACAACTTCTGTACCGAATTGAATGAATCCTTTACCGTGCTCAGGCGTATCTTTGATAACTTGAACACGTTTACCTGCAGTGTATAATTGCCAATCTTCGTCACGAGCTTCAGGGTAGAACGTGCGTAAGTGGTTCATACAACCTTCTTTTGTCATCAATACTTGGTCGATTGAATACTTGATTAAAGGTAAATTTTTAACTGCAGATGCAAGTAGTGTTGTAATGTTGTATGGTTTTACAGATTTAAATAAATCTAAGTTAGAACCATTTTTTAAGAATTTAGGACCGATATTCGCAAACGGACCAAATAATAATGTTCTTTCACCATCAATATAACGCGTATCAAGATGAGGTACAGTCATTGGTGGTGTGCCTGGTGGTTCTTTACCATATACTTTAACGTCGTGTTCATTAATGACTTCAGGGTTAGTACAAATTAAGAACTGACCGCTAATAGGGAATCCACCAAGGTGCTTGCTTTCAGGGATACCAGTTTTTTGTAATAGTGGAATAGCGCCACCGCCAGCACCTATAAAGACGTAATCCGCGAATACAGTTTCCTCTGAACCATTGTTACGGTTTCTTACTTTCACTTCCCAGATGCCGTCTTGACGTCGGTTGAAATCAATGACTTCATGATTATATTGAACATCAGCATTAGGATGTTGCTCAATATTTTTAGCCATTTTACGTGTTAACTCACCATAGTTAACATCGGTACCTTCGTCAATTTTACTAGCTGCCATGATTTCATTGCCAGTACGACCTTTCATCATCAATGGCATCCATTTTCTCATTTCTTCGATATCTTCCGTATATTCGATATTGTCAAACATAGGGAAGTTACGCATCGCTTCGTAACGGTCCTTTAAGAATTTAACGTTATTCTTACCTCTTACGAAACTAATGTGAGGAAGTGGATTAATAAATTCTCTAGGGTTATCAATGTTGCCACTTTTCACAAGGTGTCCCCAGAATTGCTTAGAAATCTCAAATTGTTCATTGATTTCTTTCGCTTTTTCTATATCAATTGAACCATCCGGTTGTTGAACTGTATAATTCAGTTCGCATAACGCAGCATGTCCAGTACCGGCATTGTTTCTTTCGTTAGAACTTTCAATACCTGGACGATCTAAACGTTCATAGAGTTTGATGTTCCAATTAGGTTCTAATTCTTTAATCATAGAACCAAATGTCGTACTTAAGACACCAGCGCCAATAATAACTATGTTTTTTGACTCATTGTTAGCCATTTTTTGCTCACCTTTCTTAAAACAGAACTCGTGCAAAAATAATTAAATTATTGCGCTGAGTCTTATTATAATTGCTAACAATCTATAACAAAAATACATATTTTCAATAATACCTATTCCATTTTGTAATAATTTAGACATAATATGCTCATTGATTAGACACAAATTAGGAGTAGAACTTGAATTTAATTATATGTCCTACTCCTAATAAATGAGAAGATGGCTACCATAAGTTGGAGCCCCGTAAGCAAGAAGGGCTAGAATTGAAAGAAACTTGATATAAGCACATCTTCAGTACAACCATCTACAGCTTATATATTAATAAATAAGACTGCGACAATCATTTATGTCCAGCCTCAAATTTTATTCATTAATGCATGAGAGAGTATGATTAATAACTCTTCTATTGGTTTACTACTTTCATCTAAAATATGGAAGCTCACTTGTCCTTCATTTTTAGCCCAATGAGATAGTTTTTCATTCTCATAATTCGTAATAGTACATGTTTCTGGGCTCGTCTTTTTAATAAAATAATCTTCATTATCATAAGTGAATTTAACCGGTTTGTTCACCAATGTGAACTCTTTCATCTCAATATGAGTACCTCTGTAATTACAATGAATCTCTCTAAAGTTTCTAAAATTTGGAATACATTTAGAAGTAAATATTACATTTTTCTCTAAATCCCTAACGACATAAGAGGTATATATTCCTGCTTGAGGAATAATAATGTCTAATCCTTTAATAAATGGGTTAGGGTACGATTTACGTATGTATAAATAGGGATTTCCATCATCATACATCGTCTTCCATCTCGTATCAAAGTAATTGCTGAGTGTATAAGTAATCATCCTTCATCAACCTTCGATTTGTAAATTTTCATTATAAATATATTCCCTATTTTTAGGAAAATAAAAACTAAAATCATAAATTTTTTTAAATTAAATAGATCTAAATAAAATAAAACACTATACGAGATAGTTAAACGAGCGTGGCTATGTCGTCGCATAGAGTTTTAATGTGTAAATGAGTTAGCTAAAAACTTCTCATTAAGTCTTACATTTGTAGGTGGGGGTGAGGCTTAGGTTTGTCTGAGGTAAGACATCCTGTATGCTAGTTCAACGTTAAATTTATGACTAGTTTGAAGTAAAAGGTAGGAAAAAAGGGTATATGCTAAAAAGTCAGTAATAAACACATTGAGGTGGTGGGTATATGTTAGAAACCGATAGACTTTACTTATTAAAACCAGATATGGAACATCTTGATGCGCTTTTCCAACTACATACGAATAATGAATCAACAAAATACACACCTAAAGGTATACACGAGAACAAAGATATTACTAAAGGATTTATAAAAGGTTGGAGAAGACATTGGGAAGAAAATGACTTTGGATACTTTATGTTAATAGCCAAAGATACTGGAGAATTAGTAGGGATGAGTGGTTTTGAATACCGCACCATTAATTATCAATTATTCTTAAACTTATATTATAGACTTTTTCCAAAATATACAGGTGAAGGATTAGCTACTGAAGCAATCGAAATGATATCACGATGGATGAAACAATTTGATGCAGTAACACCGAAACTTATACGAACGAATCAGGTCAATGAATCTTCTATTAAGCTTGCCGAACGTTTAGGATATGAATTAAATGATACGTGGAATAATATTATAAATGATGGGGATCGTTGTTATTTTAAGCAACAGTTAAATGTTCCTTTGTAAATATTTACGTTATTGAGTGAGATAATTTTTATCTCGCTCTTTTTTTATGCGTATTCAAATCATTGTTTAGTCAGCCTAATACATAGATATATATTTAAACTCATTATTCGTTTGAACTCTTAAAGTGAATATAAAGCGATAGTTTTTGATATTAACATTAAATCAAAATAAAATTAAGATATATTTAATAATATTGTATACCCCATTAATGTTATATTGATTATTGTATGATGATATTAATTTGAGGGATGAGATAATGAGAAAGACTTTATATTTATTTTTTGTTTCTATTTTGTTGATGGTATTTATTTTAGAGGGATGCTCAAAACAGAAAGATTCTCACACTGAAGATAGTGAAAATGAAAATATGTATGCAAGGCATCAATCAAAAATGACTAAAGATTGGCAAACATACGATGGTGAAATATACCATATCTTTTATCATCCACTTATTACTGACGCTAAAGTGGCATTTTCGGGGAGCCCACAAGAAGCCAAAGGTAATAACGACTGGATGATTACAGCTAACGAATTTAAAAAATCTCTAGAAGAGTTACATAAAAGAAATTATATTTTAATTGATCCACACGATGCTTATGATTTAAAAGCAAAAACGATAAATAAGAAGAAATTAAAATTACCTAAAGGTAAAAAACCATTAATACTATCTATCGACGACATGAACTATTATGAGTACATGCGTGGAAAAGGGTATGCCGACAGATTAGTTTTAGATAAAAATAAACATGTTGTGTCAGAAACGAAGCAAAAGAATGGCAAAGTAACACATTCTAAAGACGATGATATCGTTCCAATATTAAATGACTTTGTTAAAAAACACCCTGATTTCTCTTTAAATGGACAAAAAGGTGTAGTTGCATTAACAGGATATAATGGCGTTTTAGGATATCGTACAAATGAAACAGATAGTAAGCATTATAAGGACCGTAAAGCTAAAGCAACAAAAGTAGCTGATGCAATGAAAAGAGATGGTTGGACATTCGCCAGTCACTCATATGGACATATTAATTTTGAACAATCATCTTTTGAAGGAATTGTTAAAGATACAAAACGTTGGGAGAAAGAAGTGACACCCATTGTAGGTAAAACTGATTTATTTATTTTCCCCCATGGTGCACAGGATAGAGATACGCCAGCATATAACTATCTGATTAAAGAAGGTCACTTTAAATATTTGGCTGGAGTAGGACCTAATAACTTTACGGATGTTGAACCAGATAATGTATATCAAGATAGAGTTGCAGTAGACGGTCTGAACTTATACGATTTTAAAGATAAATTAAAGCCTTTTATGAATCCTGAGAAGGTTTATGATAAACAAGATCGCAGTTACTTTAAAGGGAATAAAGATTATCAACAAGAATAAATATTCGTTAATAAGATGAAGTTATGCGAATTATTTACTTTCATAATTTCATTCAGATAATTACTCATAACAAGTAAACAGGCTAAGACATTAACGTTATGTCCTAGCCTGTTTTACATTAAGAAATAGCATAATAAATCTTACTCGTAAGGATTGCCAAATTTTCTACAATATTCATAAAAGCCAAATCTGTTCATAAAAGAGATTTTATCAATGTTTTCATCAGAATCCAGATTTATCATTTTAAGAACTTGTTCAGTAAATTCAATAGGCGCAGTTCCATTAGCAGTAACAAGATGATTATCACGAATGGATTGAGTATTTTTAAATGATTTATGATTTAAATAATTAGGAAATTCAGCCCATAATTGAATTGAATTTCCAGTATGATGATATTGATTTAAGAAACCATTTTTAGCTAAATAGTCTACAGCACCACAAATCGCACCGATAGGTTTCGATGAATTAAAATTCTCATTAATGAAATTTAATAAAGTAGTTGATTCAATATGCCAGTTATTACCACCAATTAGTATTAATAAATCACCAGTTGGACATCTTTGATTTAAATTATAATCAATCAAAGTTTTAAAACCACCTATCGATGTAACAATATCTTGTAGAGAGACAGTTTTAACTTGCCATTCAGAGCTTTGATTAAGTTCAGAATTAAGATATGAGGCTTCCCAATCTGCATATTCATCTAATAATAAAAATAGAGCTGTTTTCATAGTTAAACTCCCTTAATTAATGTCCTTTATGCTTTTCTTTCGATTTTTGTCTTTTTATAGACCTCTTATACGCTTTTAATTGTTCTTTATGGCTTTTCTTTAGTTTTTTTCGTGATTTCTTTTTTAACTCTTGTTCTTTCTTTATAGCTTCTTGAGCCATTGTAGTAAATTTAGGCTTTTTTTGCTCCTTAGCTACTTCTCTTTGTAATCTCTTGGGATTAACTTTCTTGACTTTCTTTTGAACACTTATCCGCGTATGTGTGTTATCAATTAAAGACTCTAAATCCTCCTTGATAAATTTAAGAACGTCTTCGTCATTTGGCTCTGGACCAAAGACGTGTTTAGAAAATCGAACTGAATTATTGTTATTGAATTCAACTAAACCTATAAAAAACTGACCATCATGAAATATTGATAATTTCATGTATAGTCCCTCCTCTATTAAATATTGAAATGATGGACAACCTGAGGAGGAGGGTTACTGACAAATCTTATGATTTGCATTGGGACTACCAACCCAATTGTGTTTTTACATTTCACTGATAAGTATTACATGAACAAGTCAATATTACAAAAACACTTAATTTATAGAGCTCTTGAAGCAAGTTAATTTAATCCTCTTATGCGCGTGTATTCGGTATTTTTGAAAAGTTGAGTAAAACTTGATATAAGTATATGTAAAGTACATAAACTAACAAGAATATTAGAAAAATGAAATCAGGTGATACGATGTTTCGAAGAATACTATATATAACAGGCACGATAGGATTAACATCATTACTTTTAACTTCTCAAAGTTATGCAGTAGAAAAGCCCACACCTCTAGTCAATAAAGAAGAAAATGCTAATATTTCAACTCAATATGAACCTCAATCACTCACGCTTACTACAAAACAAGGTCAAATTTTATACAATTACAACGAAAATAAAAAAGTAGATCCTGCCTCTTTAACTAAAATGATGACAATGTATTTAACATTGGATGCAGTTAAATCAGGAAAAATACATATGAAAGATAAAATAAAAATTACATCTAAACAAGCGCAATTATCTCAAAAGTCTAACCTTTCTTCGGTACCGTTAGAAGCAGGACAAACATATACTGTTAAAGATATATTGAGCCAAACCGCTTTAGCTTCAAGTAATGCTGCTGCTTTAATTCTAGGCGAAAAGGTATCAGGTTCGACTTCTACTTTTACAGATAAAATGAATCAGCAGGCTAAAACATTTCACATGAAAGACACACACTTTACAAGTCCAGCTGGTGCTGATACTGAATTATTAGGATCTAGCGCACCTCAAAAGTATAAGAACCAAGGGAAGACTTCCAGTACGTCTAAAGATATGAATATCATGATGTATCACATGATCAAAGAGCACCCTGAAATACTTAAAACCACACAAAATAAATCAGATACACAAAAAGGACAATCATTTGAATCTACGAATTTATCTTTGAAAGGTCAGCCGAAATATTATAAAGGGACTGACGGACTCAAGACTGGTACGAGTGATTCCGGATATAGTTTAGCTTTAACCAATAAGCAACATGGTGTGAGATTAAATGAGACGATTTTAGATGTTACACCATATCCTAGTGAAACAGCTAAATTAAATCGTAATGAAATTGCGAATGATATGATGAAATATTATCGGAAGCAATATGAATATAAAAAGGTGTTATCTAAAGGTGAACATCAAATTGATGGCAAAAAATACACAGTAAAAAAAGACTTATATGACGTCGTACCTAAACATAAAAAATGGTATATTGCGATTAATGATAAAGGGAATGCTTACGTTCACTATCAACGACATTTTCTAGATGGCGCTTCTTATCCATCGGTAAAAGCTGAAAAGAAAGGTAGTGGCTTATTTGGATGGTTATCGCATTGAATAATGCGATAACTTTTTTATTGATCTACAAAAGCGCTATATCTTATTTATTACTTATGATTGCAAAAAGTGTGGTGCATTCACTATAAGACACTCGATGAACGTTCAATATCATTACGCACAGTGTCCGCACTGTAATGAAAACAGCAATACGTGTTTTTAATGCCTTTTAAACTTAATAAAAGGATAGCAAGTTAAAGAAACGAATTGAAAGAGGGCATGGACCTTGGATTGTTCCTAAAACAAATTCACCCAAAACTAGACGTAAAAAAGCCATACAAGGAAGATCTTGGATGGCTGGACATTAATGATTAAAACCTCTATTATAATTTCTTCTGAAGATTCATAATCATTCTTGATAAATAGATGAGGGATTGCAAAACTATCTTTATATAGATGTGTTTTCAATCCCTCTCTTTTATGAATATAGTTTAGAACTTCTTTATATTTGTTTCTCTGATACCATTGATTATTTTAACTACCTCTATAGTTAACTCATCAACAGATCGTTCTTGACCTTCTTTAAGCCAAGCATAAATGATACGTAATATACCACCTGCTATAAATTCTTTATAAACTTCTAAATCAATAGTGAAACGTATACCGTGCCTTATGTCGAAATTAACTTGTCTCTCTACACCTTTATAAAGTTGCGTATAGACGATACGTGTCACTTCATCATAATACGAAATGGTAAAGATACTTTGAATCGTTTCTCGATTTTCAATTAAAAAATAAAGCGTATCTCTGACGATATTTTCAAAATATGATTTAGGCTGTTTGACTAATAAACTCTCTGAATGAGATTCATGCAAACTATTGGAAAAGTTGGCTAAGACTTGGTTTAATAAATCGTATTTATCACTATAGTGACGATAAAAAGTAGAGCGTCGTACCATAGCACGATCACACAAATCTTGAACTGTAATCTGACTAAAATTTTTAGTTTTAAGTAATTCTAAAAATGAATCCATTAGAGCACGTTGTGTCTTCTTAACACGTAAATCATTGCTATTCATTATTGTTCACCTCATTAATCGGACACTTCAAAATCTGTGTGACTTAAGCGACATTTTTTGTATTTTGGCTACTCAATAAAATTGAAGCCGATGTATAATTATTGTTAGTTAAAGTCTCTGACTTATTAATTAACTAAAGTATAGTTATAGTTTACTACTATTATATGTGATAACAAAATATATAATTTAGTTATACAAATATTTATTCGTAATTAGAGAAGGGTTGTTAAAATATAAGAAGGAGATTTTAAATGATAAAGTCAGTATTCACTTGGCTTTTATGGGAAATCATTTAATCGAGAGGGAATCATGACGAACATAACTATTCATCATGATTTCCTCTTAATTTTCACCTTTAGTATGATAGTTGTGCACGCCATCAAGTAGGGTCACCATTTCTTTAGTTAACTCATTGATCGAGCGTTCTTGACCATCTTGAATCCAAGCATACATTGTTCTCAATATTCCCCCGGTTATAAATTCAGCAAGTATTTCTATATCGACATCGAACTCAACGCCGTGCTGTATTTCAAACTGTATTTGTGCTTTCATCCCTTCATATAATTGTTTGAATATAATATCGGTCACTTCATCATAAAGCGCTAATGTTAATACATTTTGAACAATAGACTTATGATTATATAGATATTGTAATGATTCGTGAATGACCTTTTCGAAATGAGCTCTAGGATTCTCAGGGTTTAATGTTGAGAAATGCTTCTCTCTTACTCTGAAAATTAATTTTCGTATTAATAACTTAAGCAAATCGTATTTATCATCAAAACGTCGGTAAAACGTTGAACGTCTTACGAGCGCTTTATCACACAAATCTTGCACTGTTATTTGATTGAACTCTTTTGCTCTTAAAGTTTCAAATAAAGCATCTAATAGAGCTTTTTCTGTTTTTTCTACACGCAAATCTTTACTCTTCATTATACACCTCTAAAAAAGAGACATTTTTGATTAAATGTCACATAAGTATCAGATAGCTTAATTTGGATATACATTGTTTGAATTTAAGTTGGTATAATAACTTTTGTAATAATAATTTAATTAACATGTTCAAAGCAATGGTATTACTATGTAAGCCATACTAACTCATTTAATTGGGCTTTGTGGGTTAGTATGTTTTGTGTGGTAATTAGAGTATACTTTTTTATTTTTCTCAAAATCACTTAAACAGCTTAATTGCTGTATCCCTAAATTTTTGTGTATTAATGTAGTCAAGTATCTCTAGTTATTGCGTGTGTAAAGCAAAATGCTGATCGTTATCGATTGGTATTTTGCTTTTTTTGTGGATTTTTAAAAAATGTATCGGTGAAAGTTTTAATATTTATAAGTATTTAATAAATATATGTATAACTACTTTTAGAATAATATATCCAGTAGATTCAAACAAGGCGAATCGTCCCTTTAACCACATATTTCACACGTTTTTTTTAAAATTAATATTTTACTCAAGTGCAGAAGGAATACATCATTATAAAAATGTTCACTTGATGAACGACAATATATTAAACAATAGTAAATTTGAAAAATTTAGATATAAAATAAAATTTTAGCTCGACGTTGATTAGATGATAAATCATCGCCGAGCTTTTTCAGTTAAAGGATATATCTTTTTAAGTGTTTAGCGGTTACTGAATTTTTAATATTTAAAAGTCCCGCAGGCTGACCACTATACAATAGTTGTCCACCTTTATCTCCAGCATAAGGGCCTATATCGATAAACCAGTCAGCTTGTGTCATCATCGTTAAATTATGTTCGATAAGAATAACCGTGTTATGATCGTCAATTAAATGATTGAAGCAATCAATCAGTACAGGTAAATCATCTTCATGAAGCCCCGTCGTTGGTTCATCAAAAATAAAAATATAATCGTGTACATCTTCAGTTAAATAGCGACTTAGTTTAACGCGTTGAATTTCACCGCCTGACAATGTATCTAAAGATTGTCCTAATGTCATATATTGAAGTCCTGTATTAGCCAAAGCTTGAAGCGGACGAGTGATACTGTCTTGACCTTCAAATTGAGAGATGGCTTCACTTACAGTAAGGGCAAGTATATCTGCGATAGAATATCCCTCTACCTTCGCGTCTAATACTTTAGGGCGATATCTTGTGCCACCACACATTTCACACACTTGAGAAAAGTCTGGCATAAATGCGAGTTCGGTCTTAAGTACGCCTTTACCATTACATTCAGGGCAAGCGCCCTCAGAATTATAGCTAAACATACTTTTCTTCATACCAGTATGTTGACTAAAGAAACTTCTTACCTCATCGAAGATATCTAAGTATGTGAGTAAATTAGAGCGATTCGATGCGTGAGGCGGTTTCTGATCGATGAAGATAGCACGTTGCTCTTGTTCAAAGGCTGCTGAGATAAGGGAACTCTTACCTGAGCCAGCCACACCAGTAACTACGGTCATCGCATGTTTTGGTAATTGAGTTGAAATATGATTTAAATTGTTACGTGAAATATTCTCAATATTAAACATGTCATGAGTTGCTCTAGGATGGTCTCTAAGTTGATGTGTTCTGTTTAAAGCTTGACCTGTGCTCGTCTGAGATGTGAGAAGGTCTTGATAACTTCCTTCAAACATAATCTCTCCACCATCTTTACCTGCATTCGGACCTATATCAATAATGTGGTCAGCCGTTTGAATGACATCAGGGTCATGTTCGACAACAATCACTGTATTACCTTTTTGTTTAAGTGATTCAATCATGTCATTAATTCTCTGAATATCTTCTGGGTGAAGTCCTACACTCGGTTCATCGATGATGTAAACTAAATCACTTAATGGACTATTTAAATGGCGAATAAGTTTTATCCGTTGAGATTCGCCACCGGAAAGCGTTGTCGTTTCACGAGATAACGTTAGGTAATTCAAACCTATATAGCTTAATGCTTGTAGTTGTTGTTTTAAAGGTTCGATAATCACTTTTGCTGTGTTTGAATCTATATTTTCTAGAAAATGAACAGCCTCATCAATGGGTAAATCTGTAAATTCAGCAATGTTTAAGCCATTGATTTTACAACTCAA
The DNA here is from genome assembly GCF_038008285.1 of Staphylococcus sp. FSL K6-0223. Lineage (NCBI taxonomy): Bacteria > Bacillati > Bacillota > Bacilli > Caryophanales > Staphylococcaceae > Staphylococcus > Staphylococcus sp. FSL K6-0223. The sequence goes on along the minus strand of NZ_JBBOYX010000004.1, from coordinate 102,228 downwards.
CACTTTATCATTAAGCCTTTTACCATGACATGAAGGGCAATCATGCTTAGTAACGACTCGATCAATATCCGCTTTGAAGCGTTTCTTCTCAAAGTTATCATTTAGTAAGAAAGAGCGTCTGAAACGATGAATTAGACCTTCAAATTTAGCTGTTCTAGGCCAATTTGATGGCGGATTCTTCAACTTTGTAGGTTCAGTGTATAAAAAAGTGTCCAATTCTTCTTTTGTATAATCTTTTAACTTTTTATCATTATCAAACAGACCTGTATAAAGATATCTTTTACCTCGCCAACTATCGGGTCTAAACGACGGGAATTTAATGGCATCTTCATTGAGCGATTTATCAAAATCAAGTAACTCATTTAAATCAATGTCTTCAACATAACCTAATCCTGAACATGTTTCACACATACCTTTCGGATTATTAAATGAGAAAATATCAGAATAACCAACAAAAGGTTCTCCTATTCTTGACCATAATAATCTCACAGAAGCATAAATATCAGAAATAGTTCCTACCGTCGAACGTGAATTACCACCTAGGCGTTTCTGATTAATAATCATTGCAACGGGAAGGTGATTGATTTGATCGACGTCTGGTTTTTCATATTGTGTGAGTTGATGTTGAAAATAACTTGAGTATGTTTCATTTAATAGACGTTCAGATTCAGCAGCAATGGTATTAAATACCAGTGAAGACTTACCTGAGCCTGACCGCCCTGTAAATACAGTTAATTGATGTTTCGGTATATTAACATCTATATTTTTTAAATTATTTTGTCTAGCACCTATGATTTCAATTTGTGACATGGAATTCACCTCATTACTTAATACATACCCTAGGTACACCAAAGTATTACTACTGTTCAAGTCTATCAATCGTGATATTAAGATTAAAATATTTCTTTAGAAAACGCTTATAATTGTGGGACGATACCTTATATTTTTCTTTAGAACTTTGTGAAGTTAACGTAAGACTTTGATGTGTCATCGTCGCACGTCCAAATGACTGTGGTTGTGTGATTAATAGCTGCTTAACAAAGATAGAGTTTGGATTACTCTCGTTATAAATGATTTTATCGCTGAAATCTTGAATTGATTGAGGCTCTAAGTAGGAGTGATATAGAGTAGTCCATTTATTATTTTTCAATTTTTGAACATGATAGCAGTCTTCTTTGTCAAAAATTGCGCGAAATTCTCCATTGATATCAGAAATACTCACTGGTTGAGACGGATGTGAAATCGGGATTGCATGTAAAGGTAAGTCACCAAATCCAACGTCTGTCACATAATAAGTATCATTTAAAATTGTGTATAAAGACATGTGTGAGCCTTCTAAAGCAACACCGCCATCTGGAGTATGAACTGTTCCAGAAGCTCGATGGACATCAAAACCTTTTTTCTCTAAGTACGTTCCGAACAAGTGGTTCATTTCATAACAGAACCCACCGCGATGTTGGTTTATAACTTTGTCCAATAAATCATTAATATTAACAGAGATCGGAACTTGATTTTGAACGTTAATATTTTCAAACGGAACAGTCATCATATAGCGTTCCATATAATGGTTAAGTGAAGCCACATCAATCGTGTTATAACGATAAGAATCTATATTTAAATAGCTTTCAAACTGCGATAATTCCATATTTCATCCTCCTACAAATTTTATTTTCACACTCATCTCTATTTTAAAAAAGACACCCATAAATATGTAAGTTTATAGGTTTAATCGGCTTTATAATGCTTGATTTAATTGTGTATAATTATTGACAAAACTGCAATTATCTCGTAATATTTGTTTTAAATTAAATCGAAAAGAAAAGTGTTTTGATTCTTATATACTTTTTATATAAAAAGTGTGTGAGAAAAATTTTTCATAATAATTGGAAACGCTTTCTGAACGATGGAAAGGATGGTCATTATGGAAGCTATTAAAGCGATATTTAGCAAGATCTTTGAATTATTACCACGCGCAATCGTAAATCTATTTATTTAGAAATACGCTATTGTGGAGTTCATTTTTCAAAAATAAACAAATAGAGAGGTGCTTACTATGAAAACAAGACAAAACAAGTATAGTATTCGTAAATCTAGTGTGGGGGCATCATCCATCTTAATCGCAGCATTATTATTTATGGGTGGAGGCTCAGCACAAGCGGCCGAACAAAATCAGGAACAGGGAAATCCTGAGAAGGCAACAGCACAATCTATTGGGGATGAAAATGAAGATTCAAATGGGCAACAGGCGACAGAGGATGACACGTCTCAATCAGCTAAAGAAACTACGTCTGAACAGCCAAATGTTGAAAAAGATAATAGCGAAAATGCTAATGATAATCAAACAAGCTTACATAATGAAAATAATCAAAACACTGAACAACAAGATTCAGAAACTGAAGAACAAGATACAGCACAAAATACAGAACAAACGAAGTCTACTGAAGAACAAGGTAAAGAGGAAAAAACTTCTGCACAAGATGCAACTCAAAATTCAACTAAGTCATCAGATGAACAAGTGGAATCTAGTGAGGATTCACAAGTAGATAATAGTAAAGAGGACGCAAAGCAAGAGGATGCTAACCAAGCGGACTCAAAATCTGAACAAACAGAAGAACAAACGGATGTTCAATCACAACCAACAGAAAAATCTGATGAAGATAAATCAACTCAATCTAAACCAGAAGTGAATCAAAATCAAGAAAGTGAAAAAGATTCATCTGAGACTCAAGATAATCTAAAACAAGACAATCCAAAAACTGAAGATAAAACAGAAGAAGTATCAGATTCACAAAAAGATTTACAAAAAGACACTCAAAATAACCAAAAAGAAGATGACTTATCTTCAGATAAAGAGACAACTCAATCAGACAGAGCAGTAAAAAATCAAGCTAAAGATGAAACTGAAGCGTCTCAAACTGATAAAGATCAAGATCAATCTCAAACTGCAACAAAACCAAAAGCATCACAACAAGATAAAGAAAATGATGCAGAAGAACAGCAAAAAGTGTCAGCGCAAGACGAAGCAACTTCAGAAGAGACTCCAGCTGAAACAGATAACCACAAAACGCAAGCATTGAGTGTAAGTGACAAAGCAAATCCTAAATCTGAGAAAGATGAATCATCTAACAATGACAAAGATTCTAAAGATGGATTAGGTACGCTTAAGAGTAATGCTGTAGCTACTACAAATAAAAAGTCTAAGCAACAAACAACGAAACAACAGAAAGATCAAACAAATAAAGCGGCTAAACAAAGCCAATATAAAAATCATGACCCAATCATTTTAGTTCATGGTTTCAATGGTTTCACTGATGATATCAACCCTTCAGTGCTTGCACATTATTGGGGCGGCGATAAAATGAATATCCGTCAAGATTTAGAAGAGAATGGTTATAAATCTTATGAAGCAAGTATTAGTGCATTTGGTAGTAACTACGATCGCGCAGTTGAACTATATTACTATATTAAAGGTGGCCGTGTAGATTATGGTGCTGCACATGCTGCGAAATATGGTCATAAACGTTACGGTAAAACATATGAAGGTGTATACAAAGATTGGAAACCAGGCCAAAAAGTTCATCTTGTTGGACATAGTATGGGTGGTCAAACAATCCGTCAATTAGAAGAGTTACTAAGAAACGGAAATCCTGAAGAAGTCAAATATCAAAAAGAACATGGTGGCGAAATTTCTCCATTATATAAAGGTAATAATGACAATATGGTTTCTTCAATCACAACTTTAGGTACACCACATAATGGTACGCACGCATCAGATGAATTAGGTAATGAAGCGCTAGTACGTCAAGTTGTGTATGATTTAGGAAGAGCATTCGGTAATAAAAATTCTCGCGTAGACTTTGGATTATCACAATGGGGTCTTAAACAAAAACCAAACGAATCACGTATTGATTATGTGAAGAGAGTTCAAAAATCTAAATTATGGAAATCTAAAGATAATGGTTTCAATGATTTAACTCGTGATGGTGCGACTGACCTTAACCGTAAAACATCATTAAATCCTAATATTGTTTATAAAACATATACAGGTGAATCTACGCATAAAGGTCTATTTGGTAGACAAAAAGCAGATTTAAATCTTTTCTTCCCATTCACGGTAACTGCCAATGTTATTGGTAAAGCTAAAGAGAAAGAATGGAGAGAAAATGACGGTTTAGTATCAGTTATTTCTTCTCAACATCCATTCAATCAAAAATATGTTGAAGCTACAGACCAAAATCAAAAAGGTGTATGGCAAGTGACACCAACTAAACATGACTGGGATCATGTGGACTTTGTTGGACAAGATAGCTCAGATACAGTACGCTCAAGAGAGGAACTACAACAATTCTGGCATGGACTTGCAGATGATTTAGTTCAAAGTGAAAAACTGACATCAACTAAAAAAGCATAACGATGAAACATGAATTTTAAAAATTATTTAAAAAGGAGTGAATCCAATGACAGGTGATGTATTCCAATTAATCGGCTCATTTTTCAAAGTCTTAAAAACATTATTCTCATAATGAGATAACAGCTTTACATAAAGCCTCCCACAGAGATCCAGTTATTATATCTCTGTGGGAGGCTTTTTCAACATTAGTGTGATTTCCAACTAGGTTGATAGTTATTAAATTGTAACTTATACGGTTGTTTGCCAATAACAAATCTAAAAATATAAAATTCTCTTAACATCATGCCAACACCAATACATATTCCGATAATCATTAACAAGGAAACCGCTAAGAAGACGACCGTGTTATCTTCAAAGATATTGGTATAAGCAAATAGTGAATCTAAGATAATTGGATGTAATAAATAGATGAAAAACGAAAATGCGCTTACCATTTGAACCGTATTTAATAGCATCGTTTTAAAATGCGCACAAATGCCTATAAGCACAAAGAACATAATACTATTGTATAACGTAAGTGAATAAGTGAAGCTTGTAACATTCCAATAATCATCACCTGAAAGTGCTATAAATAATACATATGAACCTAACGCTAACATAATCATGATAACGAGATATTTTTCTAAGAATGATAGGACACGTTGATAGTTATATCCTATGAAACCACCTAAAAAGAAATAGAAAATCCATCCTAATATCATCGTATTTTCACTTAAAGGATAGTAATGTTTTACAAATGTATGGAAAGCATCACTATGATTAAAGTAGTATAAAAATGTTTGTTGTACTACAAATGCTAATACTAATAATATCTTACTGTTAAACAGTTTATAATTAATTTTATAAATTAAGTAAGATAATATGAAGAATTGCATGATGATAATGATGAAATAACCGTACCATTGCACTAATATTACATTTTCAAAAAATTGCTTTTTGAAAGAAGAAGCAGTCAATAATGATTCACTATAACTATAGAATAATCCCACTAATAAATATGGAATGAAAATATATTTGAACCGAGAAATTAAATATTGTACGCTTACAGATTTATAATTTAATGTTGTTAGCAACTGTGATAATACAATAAAACTTGGAGTTCCAAAGATAACTATATTCCGAATATAATATTGTAGAACAAGAGAACTCCCTGACAAATGTTCATGTTCTAGTGTGATTTGAGTTAATAAGTGTGTCACTATAATAATGATGCAAATAAAAGTACGTAAATATACTAATTCAAGTCTATTTTTATTCATGGAAACCGTCCCATTTCTTAATTAAAGTTTCGAATGCGTCGTTACTTACTAAAATACGTGGAATTTTATAATTATTATCATGAGGAGTGACTGCTTGCTCCTTCAATGTAAATCCGTATTTCATACCTGCATCTTTAGAAGCTTGAATTTTACTATTATTGATTAGACCGTAGGGGTAAGCAATGGCATGTTGTGTTTTACCAAACTTCGATTTCAGTTCATCTTCACTTACTTCAATGTCTTTAGTAGCAGACACATTAGACGCCTCTAGAAATTTAGATTTATTTCCTTTCTTAAGAGAATGTAAATCATTCGTGTGTGTTTCAAAGTCCCAAAGTCCTGAACGATACATTTTTGATAATTGAGGCTGCGTGATCATATCCAAATTATGAAAATTCTTCTCTCCAACGTGTCCTGTAATCACGAAGCCAGTTGCAGGAATTTTATATTTTTTTAGTACTGGATAAGCATTTTGATAAATTGTCTTATCCATATCATCGAAATTTATCCATACGCTACGTTTTGGAAACTTCCCTTTCTGTTTATACTTCAAAAACTCTTTCAAAGTAAGAAACTTTGCATCATGTTTCTTAAGCCACTTGATTTGTGATTCAAATTCTTTATCTGTCACACTATAATTTTTAATTTCCTTACTGCTAGAGAAAATCGTAATAAAGTCATTTAACGGGTCATTTTTTCTAACTCTGTGATAGTTTAACGCTAAAGCGCTATTCTTCTTATACTTTAACTTCTTGTGGTCTTCATCGGCTTGTGCATAATGATGAAAGCTAGGTGTTACATTCGTCATTACTAACATCACTACTAAGCTAATGAAGATGAATTTGAAAGGTTTCATACTTCACGACCTTTCTTAATTTTTTGGAAAATCAAACTAAATGTGAAGAATAGGAAAATGATAATTGAAAATAATCCCATTAATTCAAAGATCTTATAAATTTCAATATTCTCCACGTTAAGAGCGATACGTATTGTTATCACACTTTCCACTTGAGAATTGATTAGCGTTCCGATATATACAATCATAACGACTACGCAATAAATCCAAAATGCACAAGATATCGCAATGAATAAGCTCTCCCTAACTATATTCAACGACGATTTTACCGTTGGATATTTCCTCTGTCTGGGCTTGACCATGTAGCATAGCCACCTTTCTTTCTTTTTAATGCTTTAGGAAATGCGAAAATGACAACGGCGGCATTGATAATCCAATAGATTGTCGGATACCAACTCACAAATATTAAACCAGCGATATTTTTCTTTTCGTAGCGACTGTCTATAAACAAAGCAACTGTAAATTGAATAATATTGATAAAGGTCATCGTAAATGATGATAGGAAAAATATTGAAAAACTATACTTCAAATATGTGTAATCTAAGAAGTTTGCTGTCATTAATAGAAATGCTAAGTACAGCAAAATCATATAAACCCAAATAATTGAAACTATTTGTTCAAACATGAGGATATAGAGCGATAATTTCTTAGATTTCATTGTTGCCCAAAAATCTCTTAATAGAACTTCATGTCCACCTTGAGCCCATCGTACACGTTGTTTCCATAGACCCCCAACCGTTTCAGGTACTAACATCCAACACATGGCACGTGGTTCATAATTAATACGAAAATCTGCAAGATGCAGTTTCCACGAAACAGCAATATCCTCAGTAATCATATCAGTATCCCAGTAACCAACTTCTTTAAGTGCACTTTTTTTAAATAATGTAAACACTCCAGAAATAGTATTAATAGCACCAGCAAGTGATTGACTACGTTTGATACATCCAATTAAACTTGCGTATTCTATCGTCTGAATTTTCCCCAATATAGAACTTTTATTGCGTATACGTGGATTACCTGTAACAGCACCTAGTTTAGGATCTTGTTTAAAGTTATCCATCATATAATATGGCGCATCTTGATTTACGATTGTGTCTGCATCCAAACACATGACGTAATCATATGAAGAATGTTTGACGCCTTCGTTTAAAGCGTTAGCTTTTCCTCTATTAACCTGTAAATCAACAAATTTAAAGTCGTGATGTTGCTTCATCTCATAAATAATTTCAGCGGTATTATCTGAACTACCATCATTTATGATGATGATTTCTTTTTTTGGATAGTTGAGAGCCAACACATTTGAGAGTGTATCTCTAACAGTTTCGCTCTCGTTGTAACAGGCCAGCAAGAAAGAGATACCTTCAATCTGGTCCTTGTTTTTAGAGATTACTTTTTTCTTACTAAAAGGTAGTTCTTTAGTGAAAAAGTAATAAAGCGCCCCAACAATCCAGTAAATGGACATAAAAATGGGGTAAAAAAGTAAAAAGTTAAAAAATTGCAACTTATCTACCTACCTTTCGTTAGTTAGGTTGTATCGCATATACTAATCGAAAGTGTTTCAATTTGCAATAGAATGTTGTTATACTTGAACAGTAATATTTGTAATTTTAACTTAATTTTCCTGTAATATAACGAATTTAAATTAAATAAGGGGGAGATTTTAGAATTGAAGAATAAGATTATTGATAATGCAATAACCTTATTTTCTGAAAAGGGGTATTACGGTACTACACTTGATGATATCGCTAAAAGTGTAAACATCAAGAAAGCGAGTTTATACTATCATTATGACAACAAAGAAGAAATTTACCGTAAAAGCGTAGAAAACTGTTTTAATTACTTTAAAACTTTCATTCTTGAGAGCAACAACGATTCTAACTACTCTATAGATGGGCTTTACCAGTTTTTATTTGAATTTATATTTGATATTGATGAAAGGTATATCAGGTTATACGTCCAATTATCCAGTGCACCAGAAGAGTTATCTTCAGAGATCCATAATCATCTCTTAGGAGTTAATGAAGTGCTAGATAGTGAAATTATAAAATATTATGATCCCTCCAATATATCTATGGGTAAAGAAGATTTTCAAAATTTGATACTCCTTTTTTTAGAGAGTTGGTATCTGAGAGCGTCCTTTTCACAAAGATTCGGGGTTACTGAAGAAAATAAGAATTGCTATAAAGACCAAGTATATTCTTTATTAAATGTGTTTATAAAAAAATAATTTTGGTAACTAGTATGTAATAAATCTCTTATTTTTATAAGGAATTGCATTGCATATTTTTTTGAAACCAAAAAATAGTTGACAATATATATAAAAATTGAGACTCTAAAGTTATAGCTAATAAAATTCGAATTTTATACAATTACTTGGAGATTTGAATAATTCAAATTTAATAAGAGTTGTTCATAAGTGTGATTTTAGTATTTCAAAATTTGATCGTGAACCTAGTTATAGTTAAGTTAAAATTATAGAGGCTTAATTAAGATTGTTAAATTCATATATAATCGAAAACAGCCTATAAACATGAGTCATAGACATTTAGTTAATAAAATTTATAATATATTTGAGCATCTACAATCGTCATTGTGGGTGCTCTTTTTTTTAATTTTTAAAATAAAAGTTAATTAAGCAATTTAATTACAAGTCAATGATGTAAAAATATGGTAAAAATTATGTAACATAAATGAAATAATTAAAAATCTGTGATAACGTAGAATATGTAAAATTCAAAATTTCTGAAAGGGGTTACAGTTTAATGAAGAAAGTCACTTTATTAAGTAGTGCAGTATTAGCAGGTACGATTGCTTTATCAGGCGTAACAGGAGTAGCAAATGCGAGCGACTATCATCATGGCAACTTCGCTACTTATAAGGAAAAAGTTGAATCACTAAAAAAATTAAAAAAAGATGGAGCTATTAGTAATAAAGAATATAAAGGTAAAATGGAAGCTTTAAAAGAGTTTGATAAACAAGGACGTACGAATATGGGATCTAGACCATATGGTGGTATGCCTCCTAAAGGTATGACTAGTGAGCAATACAATGAATTAGAATATAATGTTGGTAATGCTAATGAGATGCCTAACTCAGTATTTAACAAGAGAATAGATCGTGAAACACAAAAAAATTGCAGATAAATACAAAACAACGATTTATGCACCTCAAAAGACGTTCAAACCTCATACTCAACAAACTAAACAAGGGGACCGTCCATACGGTGGTGTAGCACCTAAAGGAATGACAAGCGCTCAATATGCAGAATTAGAGAAAAAAGTAGGAAATGCATCACAAATGTCTAAAAAAGCATTTGCGAAAAAAGTAGACCAAGAAACACAAAAAATTGCAGATAAATATAAAACAACGATTTATGCACCTCAAAAGACGTTCAAACCACATAAATAAATAATCACAAAAGTAAACAATGTGATTTAATTAAGTAAGCCATAGTGTGTGACATTTAGATAAGGACCATGAAGATAATTTTCAAAATTATGTTTCTATCCCAATTCTAAAAACATGCTATGGCTTTTTATATAGTAGAAAACTAATATTAAAATATATACCATATAATAGAAGAAACACGTTCAATTTGGTTTTGCAAAATCAAATTGCAAACAAAAAAGGGCAGGTTCTTGTAATAAGAACTTGCCCTTTAATAAAGTAGCGGAGGGAGAAGGATTTGAACCAACGCGAGCTAAAAGCTCCTACCAATCACGAATGATTGGCCTCTTAAGCCAGACTTGAGTATCCCTCCAAAATCAGAACATTAACTATTATAAAACGCTCATATTCTTTTGTAAAGAGAAAATGTTATTTTCTTTAAATTTATGTAAATACCAATTTCATACACTCATTAATTCCATTGTTTAAATACCTTAACTAGACCAATAATTAAATAGTAAATAAGATCTATAATAATATCCACAAACCACCAAAACCATTCAAATTTTCGTTTTTTCTTTTTCTCTGTGGGTGTTGAACTCATAATTATCCTCCTATTTTAATACTGAAACAAACATAACAGTTACAATGTGATTTTTCAAAAGTCGTCGTTAATATTTATTTCAATAGGGAAGATAAATAAGTAATTAGCACGTGTTGTCACAAAATCGACAAAAATTATGAATATGCATTTCAATTTATCTATATTAAAAAGTATTTTGATTAATCATTTTACAATTGGCTTAATACCACGTCATCTAAAATTGTCTTAATTTTATTATAATGAAAACAAAATGAAAGCTTATGATACTTGAGTTTAAACTCAAAAATTAATTTCTAAATACCTCTTCACAAGTACCATAATTTTTTATAGTATATCACTCATGTTGATTTTTTGAGAAAAAATAATAAGGGAGGAAGCAAAAATGAGAGAAAACAAAATGATGTTCTTCATATTCATGTTAGGAACTTTCACAGTAGGTATGGCAGAATATGTAGTGACCGGTTTGTTAACGCAAATTGCTGACGATATGAAAGTCTCTATTTCAAGCGCTGGCTTACTAATAAGTGTCTATGCAATTAGTGTAGCTGTGATTGGTCCATTCATGAGAATATTCACTTTAAAAGTGCATGGACATCGATTATTGCCTATTCTAGTGGCTATATTCATTGTCAGTAATTTAGTGGGTATGTTAGCTCCTAATTTTAATATACTGCTATTATCTAGATTGATGTCAGCAGCAATGCACGCGCCATTCTTTGGTGTATGTATGAGCGTAGCGGCTGCGGTTGCTCCTCCCGCTAAGAAACCACAAGCAATTGCCTTAGTTCAAGCTGGGTTAACTATCGCGGTAATGATTGGTGTGCCGTTTGGTTCATTTCTTGGTGGATTCGCAAATTGGAGAACAGTATTTGGTGTAATGATCCTATTAGCTATCATTACAATGTTAGGTATGATTAAATTTGTTCCAAAAGTATCATTAAGTGCAGAAGCCAATATTGCTAAAGAATTAAAAGTATTTAAAAATCCACATATCCTTATAGTTATTTCTATCATTGTATTTGGATATAGTGGCGTATTTACAACTTATACTTTTATGGAACCAATGATTAGAGATTTCTCACCTTATAAAGTGGTAGGCCTTACAGTGTGTCTATTTATGTTTGGTCTTGGTGGCGTTATCGGTAATTTAGTTACTGGAAGTATTCCAGAACATAAATTAACTAAAAATCTCTATCTTACGTTTTTATTATTGTTCATCACAATTATTTTATTTGTTACTGTTGTGCATAACGCAGTTTTAGCGTTAATTGTATGTTTCATGTTTGGTTTTGGAACATTTGGTACGACACCTTTACTCAATAGTAAAATTATATTAAGTGCTCATGAAGCGCCACTACTTGCAAGTACATTGGCTGCATCTGTATTCAATGTAGCGAATTTCTTAGGCGCAATCATTGGTTCAATTCTATTATCTATAGGTTTACCATATATTCAAATTACATTTATTTCAGGTGGTATCATTATTCTAGGTATCATTCTTAACTTTCTTAATAATATTTATGAAAAGAAACACATTACATTCAATGATTAATTAAAAAATGCCTGTTCGCTATCCTTAGCGAGCAGGCATAATTGATTTAATATAAATAAACTCACATCATAAATCACTCTTTACTTATGATCTCTCCAAAATTTCGTATAATCTTTTTTCTCATCCATATTTAGTTTAATCATGTCACCGATTAAATCATAATCAATCTCTTGGTTCCATTTGATTCTAAATAAATTTTCAGTTTGTGTGTAATCAGCGTTAGTTACACGTTGCTTAAATTGTTTTAAACAAGCTGCTTCAGGCATAATTGAGAAATGTTGTTTGGCTTTGCTGAAGGCAATTATAAACGTTTCGTTGTACGTGTACATTGGTTGATTCCATTTCACTACCGGTTTTAAATCTGAATATTGTGTTTCAATCCATTCAAATAAGTGTTTCAATTTTTCACGATGCGCTTCATTCTCGATGTCATTTATAAAAAGGTTAAATTCTGACATAACTTGCACCTCTCATTTTACGACTTTGAAATTTACGACTTTAGGTATATGACTTAAGTCGTTAGTTGATAAGTAATTGATTAATAGTTGTGCGCCTTCAATTTGGATGTCTTTAATGATTGGTTTATTTTCATACATATTATAATTACCACCACCAACAGCACGATAATTATTGACGCAAATAGTGTAGCTTTTATGTTCATCTAAAGGCTTCCCATTCACAAATAAATCACTCACTCGTTCTCCTAGAGCACGACCTACATGAATCGTATAATCTATTCCCGCAAAGATATCATAATTAAAATGTTGAGGTTTTGGCTCAAGGAAGTCTGCGCTCACACTTATTTCCTCATCATGCAAATCGAAATAAGCAGCTGACCGTTCAATAGCTAATTTAATATCACGACCTGTAAGTTCAATTACTTTAAATGTGTTAGGAAATGGATAGTTGTTGATGATATCACGCATAGTTACATCTTTATCGAAGCCTTTAGCAGAATCGAAAAGGGCAGTACAGGCAATATCAGCGCCACTACTTTCAAGTAAAATGTAGTTTAGTAAATTAATAAACGGATGAGGCTTAACTCTAGCATCAAAAGCATTCTCAACTCGCATTGAAGTAGGTAAAGTTGCAACTTTCTTATCTAGCCAATCTTCTAAATGAACTCTTAAATTTTGATCTTGTTGATTTATTTCAAAACTTGAACAATCCTCGACATCTAATAAGTGACAACTCTCTATTTGAACGTCATTGTCATGTTCAATATTTAAGACGATTTTTCCAACTTTAGTTCCTCTTGTACTAGGCTGTATGACGGCAGTTTGATTGTAAATGGTAGCAATATCACGATGTTGATGACCAGTAATTAATACATCAATGTCATCACTGAATAAACGCAAAATTTCAGAAGCTTCATTTTCTCCAGTCAGAGCTTCAGTAGGCTCATCAGTTTCTAAATCACGTTCAAACCCACCATGATAACTTACGACTACCACATCACTTTGTTTTCGCAATTCAGGTAATTGTGAATATAGAGTTTCAACAGCACTTTGAAATGTCAAAGTTTCAATGTATTCAGGCTGTTCCCAATGTGGAATAAACTGCGTTGTTAAGCCAATCACACCTATAGTTAACCCCTGTCTTTTCATGTAAGTGATACCTTGCCCTGTAAACGGTTCTCCATTTTCAAAAATATTCGCACACAGCATAGGATAATCAAGTTGATGTATGGTTTGTTTAAGATACTTTAGACCGTAATTAAACTCATGATTTCCAATTGTACCGAAGTTAAAATTTAAACGATTATAAATATCGGTTAATGGACGACTAGTGGCTAATTCAGAAACTAAATAGTTACACAAAGGGGAACCTTGTAAAAAATCGCCGTTATCTATTTTTATACTGCCGTCATAGTGAGAGCAGTCTTGTTCAATGATATGATTAGCTTTTAATAATCCCACGGGTAATTCAACATCACGATGTGAGAAGTCAGTGGGAAAGATAAATCCATGCACATCACTTACAACATAAAATGCTAATTGAGTCATCCACCTAGAACCTCCTTTGATAAAGAAAAGGTTGGGACTTTAAAAGTTTAAGCTTTGGGAAACTAATTTATGATGTCCCAAAGCGGGATTTTAGCAGTAAAACTTATGGTTCTGCTTCAATCCTAAAACTTTCGTCCCGACCTCTTTTTAAATATTATATCTATAGTGTTAATGAATGTCTGTAGTTGTAACTACTTTTTTACCTTGTTTGAGTCGAATATGAGCACCATTAATATCTTCAGAAACTTTAGCAGTAAGTGTTAATGTTGCTTCTCCATTACTATCCGTTTTAACAGTTTGATCTTTACTATAGCCTGGTTGACTAAATTGGGACCCATCTGATGAGAAGCTACCGATTTGTTTACCTCCATCTTTATAAATACCAACTGTTAAATTATTAATTGTACTATTTGCATCATAACCTTTAAGTTTTACTGTTACTTTAAATGGATGCTTGGGCTGAATACTTTGAGGTAGGTTGAATTCAGCGTTGCCAGTTTGGTCATGGTGTGAGTTGCTATTGTCATTAGAGCTACTTTCATCATTATTATCAGACCCACTTTGCGAACTACCGTAACTACCAGGTTTAAAAGTTGAACGGTCATACCATTTATAGCCTTTTTCTGGCTGTGACCAAGGTTCATGTTGAGGTTCAGTGGAATTTTCAGGTTTTTCAAAGTTTAGTAATGGGGTTTTATTATCAAGTTTGACACCTGTATCCTTCATTGATTCATGGCTATCTGATTTTCCTAACCAAGTTGTGAGATTTTTTAAAAGTGTTCCATTATCCTGTTCTTTAAAGCCGTCATATGTTTTTTTCGATTTGCCATTATCTTCACGTTTATATTTAGGAGAACTGTCTTCTACAAGTGAAGTATCTCCAATAAATGCAGCTTTACCTTTACCAACTTTTGAAATAGCTATGTAAGGTCCTTCTTTAGTACCGCCACCACTATAAATACCTTGGTCTACGGCGTGAGACCATTTTTGTTTATTAGATAAGTTTTTAGGCATATATACGATACCTTTAGCTTTATCAGGATCAGTAATAGCTAGAGTTGAACCAGAATGCATAGATACTGATTTCACATCTTTAGTAATTCCAAAGCTCTCTTTACTAGATACAATATTCTGAGTATTTAAATCGCCTAATGCATTGTATCTAAAGCGAACGCCGAATTGATTAGAAAGCCAATCTGAGCTTTTCACACCTTGCATTGCTTTAGAGTTTTTCTCTCCACTATTCATATCTTTTGTCATATCTTGGTAAGCACCACGACGATATCCATTCATAGATTCAGATGAATCGATTCGATTTAAATTTCTATCTGCATTGTAGTGGTCTGAAATAAATATGACACTACCCCCACGTTTTACAAAGTTAACAATAGCTTGTTGTTCTTTCTCTTTAAATGGATTATTAGCTTCCGGAATTACTAAAATATGAGCATTTTTAAGTGTTTCATTACTAATATTTGCTTCTCCATCTAATTCTTTAACGTTATATCCTTTGTTCTTCATAGAATCTGCATAATCTGAAAATGCACCGTCAATTACCCAGTCAGCGGCACCAGCTGTTTGTGCATGAGAGTTATCGAAAAGCACGGTTTGGTCAGATTGGCCCGAACTTGAAGATGTAGATTGTGTCGTTGCATGAGCTGATTGAATCGTAGTTACAGAAATGGCAGTAGCTAAAACAGTTGAACTTAACACTTTAAATAATTTCATCTCTTTATTTACTCCTCATTAAAAATGTATACCTTTCAAAATTATAGTATAAAAATTGGAGGGTAAGTAGAGACTTAACGATATTTTTACAAAGCCTTAGTAATTAATATAAAGTTTTTATAAATTTAATTAAAATTAAATACTCATTACTTATTAGATGTGCTAATCTATAAATATGGTTTCTAAAATATACATATTACACTAACTTATATTGTGAAGGGGACAGTTATGAGAATGAAGAATTTTAAGTTTTTAGTTGTACTTGTATTATCGGTAGTTATCTTTGCGGCAGCGTGTGGGAACTCTAGTTCATTAGATAACAATAAGAAAAGTTCAGATAGTGGATCAGATTCTGGTTCAAGTTCGGGTGATTATAAACCTAAAGAATTAACTGTACAGTTCGTACCATCTCAAAATGCAGACAAACTTGAAGCGAAAGCAAAGCCTTTAGAAAAGTTATTATCTGATAAATTAGGTATTCCTGTAAAAGTATCAGTATCAACGAATTACAACACAATTGTTGAGGCGATGAAGTCTAAAAAAGTAGACGTTGGTTTCTTACCACCAACTGCTTATACTTTAGCTCATGATCAAAAAGCAGCAGACTTATTACTTCAAGCACAACGTTACGGTGTTAATAAAGACGGTTCATCTAATAAAAAATTAGTGGATGATTACAAATCTGAAATCTTAGTTAAGAAAAACTCAGGAATTAAGAGCTTAAAAGATTTAAAAGGCAAGAAAATCGCACTACAAGATGTAACTTCTACAGCTGGGTACACATTCCCATTAGCTACACTTAAAAAAGAAACAGGTATCAATGCTACAAAAGATATGAAGATTGTAAATGTTAAAGGTCACGATCAAGCTGTTATTTCTTTATTAAATGGTGACGTTGATGCAGCTGCAGTATTCCAAGATGCACGTACTATAGTTAAAAAAGACCAACCAAATGTCTTTAAAGATACTAAGATTTTAAAACTAACTGAATCTATTCCTAACGATACAATTTCAGTACGTCCGGATATGGATAAAAAATTCCAAGAGAAACTTAAAAAAGCATTTAAAGACATCGCTAAATCTAAAAAAGGTCACAAAATCATTAGTGAAGTATATTCACACGAAGGATACACAGATACAAAGGATTCTAACTTCGATATCGTAAGAAAATATGAAAAAGAAGTTCAAGACATGAAGTAATCAACCATACGATAAATTGAATAGAGTCAAAAAATAGAAAAGCTAGGAGACTGAATGAAAGATGATGATATCAACTATTCAGCTTCTTAGCTTTTCTTTATAAAAGAAGGGTGTTTGTTATGAGTCAAATTGAATTCAAGGATGTTAATAAAGTATATCCTAACGGGCACGTGGGGTTAAAAAATATCAATTTAAACATTGAAAAGGGTGATTTTGCCGTTATTGTTGGTTTATCAGGTGCAGGGAAATCGACTTTGCTACGATCTGTCAATCGCCTACATGATATATCTTCAGGTGATATTACAATTGATGGACAATCCATTACGAAAGCGCGTGGCAAACAATTATTAGAAATGAGACGTAACATTGGAATGATTTTCCAACATTTCAATCTCGTAAAACGTTCAACCGTACTAAGAAACGTACTAAGTGGCAGAGTGGGATATCATCCAACTTGGAAAATGGTACTCGGTTTATTCCCTAAAGAAGATAAAATCAAAGCAATGAACGCCTTAGAGCGAGTGAACATTCTAGATAAGTACGATCAACGCTCAGATCAACTCTCAGGTGGACAGCAACAACGCATATCAATCGCGCGAGCATTGTGCCAAGAATCAGCAATCATTCTTGCGGATGAGCCTGTTGCATCGTTAGACCCCTTAACAACAAAACAAGTTATGGATGATTTAAAGAAAATTAATGAAGAATTAGGAATTACAATCTTAATCAATTTACACTTTGTAGATTTAGCAAAGGAATATGGATCTAGAATCATAGGTCTTAGAGCTGGAGAACTTGTCTATGATGGACCAGCAAGTGAAGCGGATGACGATGTATTCAATCATATTTATGGTCGGTCAATTAACGAAGATGAAAAGTTAGGGGTGGAGTAAAATGGCAACACCTACATCATCAACGAGTAAATATGATCAATATTTAAATAAAAAGATGTCAATTAAAACAAGCTTTACAATTATTCTTATAGCAGCTCTCATCATATGGAGCTTTATTTATACAGGTTTTAGTATTGGAGATTTAATGATAGGTATTCCACAAATTGGTGCATTCTTTGGACAGATGGTACCACCAGATTGGAGTTACTTAGATCAAATTACGAAACCAATGTTAGATACAATTCGTATGGCAATTGTAGGCACATTCTTAGGGAGTATTGTATCAATACCTGTAGCTCTTTTATGTGCAAGCAACATCGTCCAAACTAAGTGGATTGCTATTCCAGCACGATTTATTCTCAACATTGTACGTACAATTCCAGACTTACTTTTAGCAGCAGTGTTTGTTGCGGTATTTGGTATTGGTCAAATTCCTGGTGTTTTAGCATTATTCATATTAACTATCTGTATCATCGGAAAGTTACTATATGAATCATTAGAAACAATTGAACCAGGACCTATGGAAGCAATGACGGCTGTAGGAGCAAATAAAGTTAAATGGATTGTTTTTGGTGTTGTTCCTCAAGCAATTTCTTCATTCATGTCATATGTTTTATTCGCTTTTGAAATTAATATTCGTGCATCGGCAGTTTTAGGACTTGTAGGTGCAGGGGGTATTGGATTATTTTACGATCAAACTCTAGGTTTATTCCAATACAAGAAAACGGCAATGATTATTTTATTTACTCTCCTCATCGTTGTCATTATTGATTTTGTAAGTTCGAAAGTGAGGGAAAAATTAGCATGAATGAACAAAAATACAAACTCAATTCAAAGAGATATCGTGAGAGAATTATAAAAAATTGGATTATTGCAGTTATTGTAGCAGCGATTATTATTTGGGCATTTGCAGGTATGCCAGCATTAGAATTAAAAAGTAAATCGATTGAAATATTGAAGTCCATATTCAAAGGCTTATTTCATCCAGATCTAGGCTACATATATATTCCTGCCGGTGAAGACTTACTTAGAGGACTATTAGAAACATTTGCAATTGCAGTAATAGGGACATTCATTGCCTCTATTATATGTATTCCATTTGCTTTCTTAGGTGCAAGAAATATGGTGAAGTTAAGACCAGTAACTGGCATAAGTAAATTTATCTTAAGTATTATTCGTGTATTTCCAGAAATTGTAATGGCACTTATCTTTATCAAAGCCGTAGGACCAGGTTCATTCTCTGGAGTACTTGCATTAGGTATTCACTCCGTTGGAATGTTAGGGAAACTTTTTGTTGAAGATATTGAAAGTTTAGATTTTAGTGCTGTTGAATCATTAAAAGCTAGTGGTGCTAATAAAACTAAAACATTAATATTTGCAGTGATACCACAAATATTACCTTCATTTATATCATTAATTCTTTATCGATTTGAACTAAATCTACGTTCTGCCTCTATTCTAGGATTAATAGGTGCAGGAGGTATTGGTACGCCATTAATCTTTGCACTCCAAACACGTTCATGGGATCGTGTGGGTATCATCTTAATAGGATTAGTGATTATGGTTGCGATTGTCGACCTAATATCTGGTGCTATTCGTAAGCGTATTGTTTAGTCATTTTATCTGAAAATAAGTATGCCTACCGTCTAAAAAGTTATGAATCATAAAGATTTATAATAAGACGTCAGGTATACTTATTTTTTAAAAGAAAAAGAGTTTTACGAGCGTAAGCACAAGAGTTGAGTGAGAATGACACGCATGTTAATATGCATGTGCATATAAAATTCGAGGAAGGAGCTTTTAATGATGAATGTACTAGTAATTGGTTCAAATGGTGCAGTGGGCAGAAAAGTTATTTCGCAATTAAAAGACACTGAACATTCCTCTGTAGCACTTGTACGTAAAGAAGAACAAGTAAGTGAACTAAAAGAGTTAGGTGCAGATAAAGTCGTTGTCCAAGATTTAGAGGAAGATTTTTCAAGTGCTTTTGAAGGCGTAGATAGTGTCATATTTACAGCAGGTTCAGGTGGTAGTACTGGTGCAGATAAAACTTTATTAGTAGATTTGTGGGGAGCTAAAAAAGCTGTGGACTACGCTACTAAACATCAAGTGAAGAAATTTGTTCATTTAAGTGCTACAGATAGTGTTGAACCTGATAAAGAAACTGATGTTATGAAACCATATGCTGTAGCTAAACATTTCTCAGATCTATATATTGAAAATTCAAATTTAAATTATACCATTGTCCATCCTGGTCCACTTCAAAATGAAGAAGGTACAGGTAAAATTGATGCTGAATTAGATATCACAAGAGATCCTAATAGCTATACAATTCCTCGCGAAGACGTAGCAACTGTATTAATCGAAGCTCTTGATGCGTCAGCAGTTGAAGGTAAAGATATCTTCATTCAAACAGGTCAAACTGATATTAAGGATGCAATCAACAATATAAAATAAGTGATATATACTACCCGTTCAAAGTTCATAAAACATTTTGAACGGGTTTTTAATTTAAGGTTATTAGACTTATGTTGAATCATGGTAGTGGTTATTAAGTATTCGTGTCCTAACAACTCGTGATATAATTATAGAAAGCTATTTAATAAAAATAGAATTATAAAATGATTGGATATATAAAGTTTAACCTATCTTTAAATGTGAAAGTAGGTTTGAGATCAACGATAGATAAGAGATTGTAATATTTATAGCGTATAAGTTATAGACTTAAGTTCCCAATTTACATTTCCAAGAACATCATAATAGAATTTACAACTAGAAGGTTTGGAGTACATTTAAATGAAACGTTTTTTAAAAATACATAAACATACTCTAAGAGAAAATACATTGATAAGTCTTATTTTTATAATGAGTTTATATAATAAATGGTTGCTACTTTTAGCGATTATTTTATCGGTTCTCTTGTTAAAGAGAGGAATACTTGGAGTGATCCAACTTATTTACCTCTATACTATAAGAAATTTAATGATTTCATTTTTCGACATGAGTGATAGCGCGTATGATCTTACATATGCGATTTACATTCTCATTTATGTTATAGGAATATTTTTCTTAATTAGACATATCAAACGTTGGGTGAAAAGCTATCTGATATTTACCTTTGCTTTAGCTTCAATCACTTTGATGCTAATTTATATCATAATGTCTTTGATTACATCTAATAATCCTCTTTATTCAATAATTAAACTCATTAATTACTTTATTCCATTAATCATTATTGTTACTTTAGTTTATCTTATCAAAGAAGTAGATGAACTTATTAAATGGCTAGCGAATCAAGTTGTAACATTCATTCTTTTTACATTAATACCTTTAGTGATGTCATTAATAAAAGTTCTTTCTCAAGAACAATCATTTAAAGGGTTCTTCAATCACTCAAATACGTTTGCAGTCTTTCTTATATTAGGTTTATTAACTCTCATTATTTCATCTATGAAATATCATAAATTTAATTTCTTCGTTATGTTTGCTATGATGTCGGGAATTTTTGAACTTTATGTAACTCATTCTAAGTTGGCATGGTTTGTATTTATAGTATGTTTATTTATCTCTTTATTGCTTTTAATTTTGAAAAAGCGTTATAAATATTTAACGATTCCCTTAATAATTTCAATAATCATATTAAGTATCTTTCAACCGTCAATTCATTATTTAATTAAAAGCTTTGTGTTAAATGGTAACTCAGTTAAGAGTGTTTTAATGCCAAAGGATAATCAAATTAAAAATATCGAGAATGTGCTAGAAACTCATATGCTTATGGGGAATGGATTTGGTATGTCATTGCACGGTTTGACTAAAAATAGTGATATAGTCGCAGGGAATATGATTTTTGAACTTATCATGTTTACTGGGGTAATTGGTTTAGCTTGTTATGTGATATATGTATTAAAGGTTATGCTGTTAGCCACATATATGTTTAAACTCACGTTTGTGCTCTTTATAGCAACCTTACTGACTAATACCATAGAAATCGTAATGTTTAACGCAATAAATATCGGTGCTCTTTGTTACATTCTTTGGGGGATTTATCTCAAGGATGGTTTACATAAGGATAGTAAGAATAAAATGGTTAAAAAATCTTTAGAGGTTGATAAAAGAAATATATAATCAAGGTTGTCCTATATACATTTATTTATTAATTTGAAATTTAAATAAATGTATATGTCTTTAGATAAATTGCCAATAATCTAATGAAAAACAATAAAGTCGGCTTGAATCCCTATGTATCAAGTCGGCTTATTATATGCATTTTTATGTATATTAATACATCAAGCTTAACTTATTTTATAGCTAAAAACGATTTAAATCCTAATTGATTTACCTATAAAATTAATATAACGCTTTCATAAAAAGAATTTAATTTCAATAGTTATGAGGTAAAATTTTTGTTTATTTTTTGAAAAAATCACGCTTATCTAAGCATCTCATTACACCTAAAGTGTATAAAGATACCGTAACGATATTTTTAAAATTTAGTTATATAAATATTGTGTTAAATTGGTTGCTTTTTACATATAGCGGGTTATATACTTAAGAAAATGAATATTTATGGTATAAATAACTATTTTTCACAAATTTTTAGGGATAAGTGAGAGGTCGATTATGTCAAAAAAAGAAAGAGATTTTAACAAGAGTCTTGGCCAAGAAAAAGCCCGGGTCAAACTCTATAAGTCCGGTAAAAACTGGGTTAAAGCGAGTATTAGTGAATTTGAATTATTAAGAACAATGGGAGTGCCTTTTTTAAGTAAAAATATTAAAAAAGAAAGCCAAACTAAAGATAATAAAGGTAGTAGATTCAAGAAGAATGCTGCTAAGACAACGGCCCTAGTCGGCGGAGCGTTCACATTCAACATGCTTCAAGATCATCATGCGTTAGCTGCTTCTGAGACGCCAATGACTTCAGAAATTTCATCTAATAGCGGAACAGTTGCCAATCAAAACTCTACTACTATAAGAAATTCGCAAGCAAAGGTAACGAATAACACAACGTCAAATTCCACGCAGCAAAGTAGTGAAATCAAAAATTCTACTACTAAAACATCATCATCAGAAGTGATAAATAAAAACGAATCTAGTAGCGAAAAAGCTGTAGAAAGCAATCAAAATAGTGAAAGCATAAAAAAAGAAGCTAGTGAAAGTACGAATAAAGCACAAAATAGCGAACAATCTAAATCATCTTCAGAAAAATCTTCTATAAGTAAATCAACTGTTTCAAATACATCATCCACGAATAATGACAAAAATTCCCAACAACCTAAGAATACATCCACATCAGAAAAAACTTCTCAGGAATCTCAACAATTAAAATCAACATCAGAAAGTTCAAATAATAAAAAAGAGGGTCAATCTACACTTACTCAACATAGCCAAACAGCAACTCAAAAAGATACTATTAATAACCAAACAAGCACTCATACTTCAGAAAAGCCGACTATTAATAAGAACTCTCAATCAGCAAGTGAATCATCGACATCAAAAGTAAGTAACTTGAGAACATTCAGTCGAATGAGTGTCTTTAAAACATTGGCAGCTACACCAGCTGCTTCTACAACAACTACTGCGTCAAGCGTATCTTCAAATTCAGTAGTAGTAACTAAAGATAACTTTAACGATCATATGAATGTTTCAGGTTCCGCGACTTTTGATCAAGACACAGGTATAGTCACTTTAACGCCAGATGTGAATAGTGTGAAAGGTGCCATTAGTTTAAATACACGGTTAGATTCAAATCGTAGTTTTCGTTTTACTGGTAAGGTTAACCTTGGTAGTAGATATGAAGGACATAATGAAGGGACAGGTAAGACTGCTATCGTGGGGGGAGACGGTATAGGTTTTGCTTTTTCTCCTGGTAATCTAGGTGAGATTGGTAAAGAAGGTGCAGCTCTAGGTATAGGTGGATTAAAAAATGCATTTGGTTTCAAATTGGATACTTACCATAATACGAGTGATCCAGGTGTTGCTTCTAAAGCTTATGCCGATCCATCTAATGTAGGTGGCGGAGGCGCATTTGGTGCATTTGTATCAACAGATGCTAGAGGTATGGCAACAACTGAACCCGGCACTGCAGCTAAATTAAATGTTCAACCAACAGACAATTCTTTCCAAGAATTTATAATTGATTATAATGGTGACACAAAAGTTATGACCATTACATATGCAGGTCAAACGTGGACTAAAAACATGTCCGACTGGATTAAAAGAAGTGGTTCTACGACGTTTTCTTTATCAATGACTGCGTCTACAGGTGGGGCTAGAAATCTTCAACAAGTTCAATTCGGTAAATTTGAATATACACAATCTGCTACGGCACAAGTAAGATACGTGGATGCTAAAACAGGTAAAGACATTATCCCTCTTAAAACATATGCTGGTGAAGTTGATGGCAGTGCGACTATTGATAAACAAATAGATGCAATGAAGAGTAAGGGATATAACTATATTGGTGTAGATAGTACTGGTGCACCTAATTATATAGATAGTACTGGAACAGTTAAATTAACTAATGCTGGTCAAAATATTATTTACAAATTTAATGATGCACAAAAACCGACGATTAGTGTCAGTAATCCAACTATAGAAGTAGGGAAACCTACGTCACCAATTAGCGTTACAGTTACAGATAATAGTTCAGATCCGGTTAAAACAACTGTAACAGGATTGCCAGATGGATTATCATTTGATAGTACTACTAATACCATTACAGGTACACCTACTCATATAGGTACAACGACTGTACAAGTGCATTCTGAAGATTCAACTGGTAATGCTTCAGATAGCAGCTTTGTCATTACAGTTAAAGATTCTACTGGACCAACGATTACACAGATTAGTAATCAATCATCAGAAGTTTATAACCCAATCAATCCAATTACTATTAGTGCAACAGATAATAGCGGTGCTAAGGTAGTTAACGAGGTATCAGGATTGCCAGATGGTCTTACATTTGATTCGAATACGATTAGTGGCACGCCAAGTAAAATGGGTAGTTTTTCCATAACTATTACTTCAAAGGATGAGACTGGAAATACATCAACGTCTACATTTAAGTATGATGTTACTAGAAATAGTACTAGTGATTCCATATCTACTTCTTCAAGTAAGAGCCTTTCAACATCAAAAAGCAATAGTATAGCTAATTCAGAAAGTGCATCAACAAGTAAGGCGGATTCAGAGAGTGCATCAACGAGTAAGTCGGATTCAGAAAGCGCATCAACAAGTAAGGCAAATTCAGAGAGTGCGTCAACAAACATATCAGATTCTCAAAGCAAATCAACGTCGGAAAGTGAGTCAAATTCAATCAGTGAGAGTAAATCAAAAAGTACAAGTGAATCTTTAAGTAACTCACAAAAAGCATCGACAAGCTTAAGTACATCAACAAGTTTAAGTGAATCAAAAAGTACAAGTATTGCAGATTCTCAAAGTAAATCAGCAGCTGAAAGTACGTCAAAATCAATAAGTGAGAGTAATTCGAAAAAAGCATCAGAGAGTACAAGTAAGTCAGCAAGCACTAGCATATCAGATAGTGACTCATCAAGTGAAAGCACGTCAATAAGTGGTTCAGAATCAGAAAGTACATCTGACTCATCAAGTGAATCAGAAAGCACGTCAATAAGTGGTTCAGAATCAGAAAGTACATCAGAATCAACAAGTACAAGTGAATCGGATAGTGAGAGTATGTCAACTTCAACAAGCGAGAGTGATTCGGAAAGTACAAGCACATCAAGTAGTGACTCCGCAAGTGCAAGTACATCAGCCTCTACGAGCATGAGCGATTCAAGCAGTACAAGTGAATCGCTAAGTAAGTCAAGCAGTGAGAGTACGTCAGAGTCAACGAGCACATCTGATTCGGAAAATGAATCAATGTCAGAAAGTACATCTGAATCCACAAGCGAGAGTGATTCAACAAGCGCAAGTACGTCTGAATCACTAAGTACGTCAACATCTGACAGTACATCAGAGTCAACAAGCACAAGTGCATCAGAATCAGAAAGTGAAAGCACGTCAATAAGTGATTCAGAATCAGAAAGTACATCAGGATCAACAAGCGCGAGTGAATCAGAAAGCGCGTCAGAGTCAACAAGTGCATCAGAAAGTGCATCTGACTCATCAAGTGAATCAGAAAGCGCGTCAGAGTCAACAAGTGCATCAGACTCATCAAGTGAATCAGAAAGCACGTCAATAAGTGGTTCAGAATCAGAAAGTACATCTGAATCCACAAGTGAGAGTGATTCAACAAGCGTAAGTACGTCTGAATCAACAAGCACATCAGAAAGTGATTCAACAAGTGAAAGTACGTCATTATCAGATAGTACATCAGAGTCAACAAGCACAAGTGCATCAGATTCAGAAAGTGAAAGCACGTCAATAAGTGGTTCAGAATCAGAAAGTACATCTGAATCCACAAGCGAGAGTGATTCAACAAGCGCAAGCACGTCTGAATCACTAAGTACATCAACATCTAACAGTACGTCAGAGTCAACAAGTGCATCAGACTCATCAAGTGAATCAGAAAGCACGTCAATAAGTGGTTCAGAATCAGAAAGTACATCTGAATCCACAAGTGAGAGTGATTCAACAAGCGCAAGCACGTCTGAATCACTAAGTACGTCAACATCTGACAGTACATCCGAATCAACAAGCACAAGTGCATCAGATTCAGAAAGTGAAAGCACGTCAATAAGTGATTCAGAATCAGAAAGTACATCAGGATCAACAAGCGCGAGTGAATCAGAAAGCGCGTCAGAGTCAACAAGTGCATCAGAAAGTGCATCTGACTCATCAAGTGAATCAGAAAGCACGTCAATAAGTGGTTCAGAATCAGAAAGTACATCTGAATCCACAAGTGAGAGTGATTCAACAAGCGTAAGTACGTCTGAATCAACAAGCACATCAGAAAGTGATTCAACAAGTGAAAGTACGTCATTATCAGGCAGTACATCAGGTTCAATAAGTACAAGTGAATCGGAAAGTACAAGCGTATCAGAAAGTACAAGCACATCTTTATCTACTAGTGATTCTGAATCATTAAGCACTTCAGACAGTGAATCCATTAAAGAGAGCACGTCAACGTCCGATAGTTTAAGTACGTCACAAAGCGACTCATCAAGTGCAAGCTCATCAACAAGTGATTCAAGTAGCACAAGTGACTCTATAAGTATTTCTGATAGTGATTCAGCAAGCGCAAGCACTTCAACTTCTACAAGCACATCAAGTAGCGACTCAGCAAGTACAAGCACTTCATCTTCAACAAGTATGAGCGAATCAAGCAGCACGAGTACATCATCCTCAACGAGCGCAAGTGGTTCTAATAGTACAAGCACCTCAGATAGCACAAGTACATCATTAAGTGAATCAACTAGTGAGAGCACATCTGGATCAATAAGTACATCTGATAGCGAATCAGCAAGTACAAGTATGTCATTATCTGACAGTATTTCAGAATCATTAAGTACTTCAGACAGTGAATCCACTAAAGAGAGCACGTCAACGTCAATAAGCACAAGCGACTCAACAAGCACTTCAGACTCCGAGAGCACATCAACATCAACAAGCGACAGTGTATCAACAAGTCTAAGTACCTCAGACAGTACAAGTACTTCAATGAGTGCTTCAAACAGTGAAAGCGCGTCACTAAGTGACTCAACATCAACATCATTAAGTACTAGCACATCGCTAAGTGACAGTACATCAGGCTCATTAAGTGATTCTACCTCAGGAAGTACATCTATAAGCACAAGCACTTCAATTAGCGATTCAACAAGTATGAGTACATCTGAATCAGAAAGTGAGTCAATATCATCTAAGAGTCAATTCTCATCCTCTATGGTTGAACCGACTAGCACATCGTTGCCAGAATTTGATTTACCATCATACTTGGCTTCAGAATCAATCAGTGCTTCAACATCAATGAGTAGTTCAGAATCACTAAGTACATCAACATCAGATTCCTTAAGTGATTCGACATCGACGAGCGTATCGCTTTCAAACAGCGATTCAACATCAAATTCTCAATCAATTAGTGATTCTAACTCTAGTAGCACATCAAGTTCAGAAAGTGTCTCTATGTCAGGTAGAACATCAAGTTCGGATAGCATGTCAACATCAATTAGCACATCAACAAGTATGAGTAATTCTGAATCAGTAAGTGCATCAGACAGTAATTCGACATCAACAAGTGAATCAATAAGCGCATCAACATCAACGAGCGGGAACACTTCAAATAGTGTAAGTACTTCAGATAGTACGAGCACATCCGACTCAGATAGTGCTTCAATGAGCACAAGTAGTTCAGAATCATTTAGCACATCGACATCTACAAGCAACTCGGATTCTTCAAACCATCAAGGTTCGCT
This sequence comes from Staphylococcus sp. FSL K6-0223, assembly GCF_038008285.1. Taxonomy (NCBI): domain Bacteria; kingdom Bacillati; phylum Bacillota; class Bacilli; order Caryophanales; family Staphylococcaceae; genus Staphylococcus; species Staphylococcus sp. FSL K6-0223. The sequence goes on along the minus strand of NZ_JBBOYX010000004.1, from coordinate 73,959 downwards.
TGTGGATCCTAGTGGATTCAAACCTAGTCACCAAAATCCAGGTGAACAACATCTTAGTGGTAGTATGGATTCTTCAGAATTCATTAATTCTAATCAGTCGAATAAAGAATCTAATTTCACTTCTGAAAATGAACACAATCATAATCAAGTGACTCAACATGGTGAAAAACATTCAGATCAACAAAATGACAAATCATTACCTAATACTGGTGAAGATGAAACAAATAGAGGAGGATTAGTTTCAATAGTATTAACAATGTTAGCTGGTTTAGGATTAATTAGAAGATCTAAAAAGGATAAAAATAAAGATAGAAAAAATAATGAAGATTAATCATAGCGATTAGTTACTTAATATTAAAAAGGCTAGGGTAATATAAATAAAATGATTACTATCACAAGTAAAACTAATTTATTTATCTCCTTAGCCTTTTTGATATCATTTGAAAATGAAATAAACCATTTGATTAGGGTGAAAATATGTTGAAAGAATTTGAATATAAAATTCTATATAAAAGAATATTATTTACATGTTTCATTTTAATTATTTACATACTTGGCAGTAATATTTCTATTGTCGGTAATGAAGCAATTAAACAACATAAGGATTCATTCTTTAAGCTAGCAATTTCCAATGTCGGTGGAGACTTAAATACATTGAATATTTTTTCACTAGGACTTGGACCATGGTTAAGCTCAATGATTATCATTACCCTAATGAATTATAAAAATGAAGATAAAGTGAAAACGCAAACGCGCGTAGAACGTCATTTTAAAGAAAGATTATTAACACTTCTTTTAAGTACGATTCAGGGATTCTATATCATACATTCATTTATTAATAAAAAGGCGATAACTGATACAAATATTTTTATATTGCTACTTGTCTTAATTACAGGAACGTTATTTTTAGTATGGTTAGCTGACCAAAATACCACATACGGTATTGCTGGACCTATGCCAATTGTATTAATGAGCCTTGTTAAATCAATATTCAATAGTCATTTTGCTAAATTAAATTTAAATCCAATACTATTGGTCATTATCATCTGTTCATTGGCTTTGATACTCTTCATCTTACTCTTTATAGAACGGTCAGAGTATCGCTTAGAATACAATGATATTATGAATATTTCTTCAAAGGATACACCAACTTATTTGTCGTGGAAGTTAAATCCGGCAGGAAGTATAACGATAATGATGAGTTTATCTATCTTCATACTTGAGAATAATATAGTTAATCTCATAGGTAGACTGGCCGTAGATAAGGATTTTGAGACGACTATTTTCAGTTTTTCAAACCCTATAGGTATTACAATCTATCTATTGATGCAAATCGTATTAGGGTATGTCTTATCACGATTTTTAATTAACACGCGACGTAAATCGAAAGAATTTCTTAAAAACGGAAATTATTTTGAGGGGATATATCCAGGTAAGCATACGACACGATTTTTATCACAAAAAGCACGCCGTGTATGTTGGTCTGGTTCAATCATTGTAGCTATTGTGTTAGCTATTCCATTATATTGTTCATTACTTGTGCCACATTTATTTGAGGAAATTTACTTTTCGATTCAATTGATTGTCTTTGTTTATATAGGTATCAATATCGCAGAAACACTGCGTGCGTATTTATATTTTGATGGTTACAAGCAAATATTAGATAAATATTGGTAAGGAGGAAATTATGAAGCGTTTTATTCCTGCATGGTATAGTCATGATAAATGGTGGGAAAGTACATCAGTACCTTTCTATCAAAAGCGTCAATACACAGACTTTGATGATATGATCAGTTTAATGACAATGCATAGTAAAAATAATGTGGATTATCAGTTGATGATACTTAGTTTCAGTCCTTATCTCAGAACTTTCCTCCATAGATATGATTTGTTTGAAACCAACTATTGGTCTGTGTTTGATGATATTCAAGGTGTTAGTCATCAAACGCCACAGGCAATTGATTATCGAGATTTAGCGTGGCCTGAAAATACAGAATTTATATTTACTCCTTATCAAATTCAGGCGGTCACAGGGGAGCATACCTTTTCAAAGATACACTTTAGTCAAGAAGGATATTTAATGTGGATTGAAGACTTTGAAAACAATATAATCCAACGACGCTATGTCATTGATGATAGAGGTTTTATTTCAGCGGTTAGAACATATACTGAGACGGGTCAAAGTAAAATGAAACATTACTTCTCAATCAAAGGAGAAGAAATATTTAAAGAAGATTTGAGAAATAAAACAGTTACTATTAAGGAGCAATTCCAATCAAATTTTAAACAAACAACTTATGCAACTATGGCAGATTTAATTGAAGAAAAGTTCAAAGAGTATGCCGAAAGAGAGATTAATAAAGATGACTTAATCATCGTTGCATCAGATGAAAGACACAATTCAGTGATGGCTCATACGATAGATGAGTCTTCTTTATGTTTTTCAGTATTTACTGAGCGAAATAAGAAAGTAACGCCCGAACTATTTGATTCGATCTCTCAAGCACGCTATTGTCTAGTCGATACGCAAGACAATCAGAGAGAGATTCAACGTTATGCTAAGGAGTCTCAAACACATCTACATTTATTAAGAGTAACGCCCTTTGATGCGCAAACGATATCTAATAAAAGTAGTCAACTCTATGATACGTATGTAGGATTATGGATAGATCAATTACCTAAACATGAATTGCGAGTGATTTTAACTTCATTATTTCAATATATACAACAAAAAGATCATTTCAAGTTAAAATTACTTACCAAATACAAGAATGATCCAAACGATTGGTTAATGGAAGAAATTGCTCGACTCAATGATACGTACCACCAAGAAAAACAAGAACATTCTGATGAAATAGAGGATATATTGGCATCACAAATAAAAAAAGAGACGGTCATAGAATTGGAGTATGTACCTTTTTCAGAAGACTTTGTTAGAGCTGTCTCAAATTTAAGGTTAGTTGTAGATTTATCAAATGAACCCGACCTCTTTCTACAAATTTGTTGTATAGGCGCAGGTGTGCCACAAGTTAATTATAGAGGGACTGATTATGTTAAACATGAACAGAATGGTTTAATCATAAAAGATATTTCTCAAATCGTCTCAGCTTTAGATTACTTTTTAGTACATTTAAAAAAGTGGAATTATTCGTATGCATATTCCATGAGATTAGTAGATGAATTTAGTTCTATAAATATCATTCATCAAATTAATCAATTGTTTGAAGGTGATGATAAGTATGCCACGTACATTTAAAGTACTCCAAATTGGAGGAAATGATTTAGAAAACCTTTTTGAAAATAAAAGAGAAGTCGAATGGGATTATATAGATACGGCTGTATTTGATTTTGAAAGTGGTTATCTCCAAGCAGTAGAAGCTCTTATAGAACAAAACGGGGCATTTGATTTTGTGTTTACACAAGCGCCGTACTCTGAGTCACTTATCAATTTATTCAAAATCGTTAGCACGCCCTATAACACGGTGATAGACGAGGCATATTGGGATGTGCATTTTCAAGAAGAAAAGATCGTTCAGCAGAATTTTATCAAACCTCTCAAGTATGATAGTGAGGAAGATTTGCATCAGAAATTACAGGCGATAACATTTCCTGGGCAATATGGTGATAAAGTTACACCTATACATTGTCGTGTAAATACAGCGTTTATTGGAAAATACCAATTTAACGGTAATGAATCGTTAGAGATTTCGGGAAACTTTGGCGACCAACTTACACCTCTTGTCACATGGAGTCGAAACATTATTGCTGATGAAAATAAAGTCAATCAAATATGGCCAGAATTTAAAATTGAAGGTGAAGTTAAGATACAGTATACGCTACGTATGATACCGGTCTACTCTACTGAGCAACCAGTTGAAACATTCATCTTTGAACAGAATGAATTAGACCAACCGATAGAGTTGCCTGCGAGACCGTATAAAGCTAATGTGAGTATTTCTCTCAAAGCGCAAGGAGAAGGTACGTTGTTTGTAGGTTCAATTCACAAGCGTTGGTCTAGGTTGGAATTAGGTCAATTTATTCTAGGAGGACAACGGTTTAGCGATAAAAACCGTAATGAGTTCTTTCATTACTTCAATCCAGGTGATTTTAAACCACCATTGAATGTGTATTTTAGTGGCTATAGAACTGCTGAAGGCTTCGAAGGTTTCTTTATGATGAACCGTTTGAATGCACCTTTCATTTTAATTAGTGATCCTCGAATTGAGGGTGGGGCCTTTTATTTAGGATCTGAAGATTATGAGAATGGCATTAAAGATGTCATCCAGGATGCGTTAGATTATTTAGGTTTTACCCATGACCAATTGATACTTTCAGGATTATCAATGGGATCTTTTGGTGCTTTATATTATGCGACACGACTTCAGCCGGCAGCAGTGATAGTAGGTAAACCATTGATTAATGTCGGAACGATTGCTAATAATATGAAGCTAGTCCGTCCTAACGACTTTGGTACATCTTTAGATGTTTTAAGATCTAATGAAGGCGGTATTTCTGAAAATGAAATCAACCAACTTGATCAAAAATTTTGGAATCAAATACACAACAGTCAACTTACCCAGACAACATTTGCGATTGCATATATGGAGCACGATGATTATGATATCAATGCCTTTCATGAATTATTACCAGTACTTACAAAACAATATGCGCGTGTAATGAGTAGAAGTGTACCAGGGAGACATAATGATGATTCTTCGACAATTACTAACTGGTTTATCAATTTTTATCATTTAATCATGGCACAACAATTTGGGAGAGAATCACATGCAAGAAGCTAAACAATTTGAAGTGAAATGGCGATTAGTCAATTTAACTACATTTATGTATGGCACTAAGTTACATTTTAATAATGATGATATTTATTTTGAAAATCCACTCATGCCTTCAGGTACAGTGATTCACAATTGGTATATGCTGACGAACTTTACAGAAGATCGTGTGAGTCCTAAACTTCCGATATTAAAAAAAGGACATCGTTACTTATTTAAATTTAATTTTCAAGTCGAGCCTGAAGGAGCAGCCTATTTCAAAATTAAGTTTTATCGTAATAACAAAGAACAATTTGAATACAAAATTATTAAAAATAAGGAAGAAGAAATCGTTTATCCGTTAGAAGCGCATTCTTATCAGCTGGAGTTAGTTAATGCTGGGATGGATCATCTTCACTTTCAAAATATAACGATTGTGGAACTAGGAGATGGGACATACCGTAACCCAAGTACTGCAAAGGGCATTAACACTAAAGAGAAGTTTGAAATTATGAATCGTGTGATAAAAAATGCAAGAACGTATGACTTGGATGCACTTTCCGATGCTGGAGGTGAAAACCGTGAATAGCGGTATTAACACAATCATAAACAACATGAGATTGCGTCGAGTGAGTAAGTCTTTAAAGCAAATTAATGCATTAAGCAAGGAATATGCGAACTATACAGATGAACAATTAAAAGCGAAAACGCTACAATTTAAAGAACGGTTACAATCTAGTAAAACTACCTTGGACAAGTTATTGCCTGAAGCGTATGCCACTGTACGTGAAGCGTCGAAACGTGTGCTTGGAATGTACCCAAAGGATGTTCAAGTACTTGGAGCAATTGTCATGCACCAAGGTAATATTGCTGAGATGCAAACGGGTGAAGGTAAAACTTTAACGGCTACGATGCCACTGTATTTAAACGGGCTCACAGGAAAAGGTGCCTACCTTATTACTACTAATGAATATCTTGCGAAACGTGATTATCAAGAGATGAAACCATTATATGAATGGCTTGGCCTTAGTGCATCTCTTGGCTTCGTCGATATACCAAACTATGAATATGAAGAAAATGAGAAGTATCATCTATATCATCATGATATCGTTTATACGACGAACGGACGTCTTGGCTTCGATTATTTAATTGATAATTTGGCCGACGATATACAAGCTAAATTTCTACCAGACTTAAATTTTGCAATTATTGATGAGGTCGACTCAATTATTCTAGATGCAGCTCAAACACCACTCGTTATTTCAGGTGCACCACGAGTACAGTCTAATTTATTTCATATTGTTAAATCATTTGTAGAAACACTTGAAGAGGATGTTCATTTTCAAGTGAAATTTAATAAAAAGGAAGTTTGGTTAACTGAAGAAGGGATAGAAGCGGCGAATCATTACTTTAAAGTAAATAATATGTATGAGAATCAACATTTTGATTTAGTCAGAATTATCAACTTATCGCTTCGTGCAAAGTATTTATTTAAGTATAATTTGGATTATTTTATCTTTGATGGTGAAATCGTGTTAATTGATAGGATAACAGGGCGCATGTTGCAGGGTACTAAACTGCAGTCAGGTTTACATCAAGCGATTGAAGCGATTGAAGATGTTGAGATTTCTAGAGATATGAGTGTGATGGCGACGATTACATTCCAAAACTTGTTTAAGCAATTTAATCAATTTTCCGGAATGACAGGGACCGGTAAACTAGGGGAAAAAGAATTCTTCGATTTATATTCCAAAATAGTGGTAGAAATCCCAACTAATAGTCCAATTAAACGTGACGATCGTCCAGATAGAGTCTTTGCGAATGGAAATATTAAGAATGAAGCGATTTTAAAAAGTGTCGTTGATATTCATCGCACACAGCAACCAGTACTTCTTATTACTAGAACAGCTGAAGCTGCAGAATATTTCTCACAGCAATTATTCAAAAAAGACATACCTAACAACTTGCTTATCGCACAAAATGTTGCGAAAGAAGCACAAATGATAGCAGAAGCTGGGCAATTATCAGCGGTAACAGTGGCGACAAGTATGGCTGGACGAGGTACTGATATTAAATTAGCTAAAGATGTCTTCGAAATTGGCGGATTGGCAGTCATAATTAATGAGCACATGGAAAATAGCCGTGTAGACCGTCAATTGAGAGGGCGTTCAGGACGTCAAGGAGACCCAGGGTATTCTCAAATTTTCGTATCATTAGATGATTATTTGGTAAAACGTTGGAGTAATTCTAATTTAGTGGGAAATGAAAAACTACTATCGTTGGAATCTTCAAAATTAGAAAATAGTACACTATTCCAAAGACGAGTGAAGTCAATCGTTAATAAAGCGCAACGGGTTTCTGAAGAAACTGCCATGGTTAATAGAGAAATGGCTAATGAATTTGAAAAAAGTATTAGTATTCAGCGAGAAAAAATTTATGACTTAAGAGATCAAATTCTTGAGAGAGAACACTTTGAGGACTTTAACTTTGAACAATTAGCGCGAGACGTCTTTGCGAATGATATTAAATACAAAAAGTTAATCAACGAAGAAGCACTGATTAATTACATTTATAAAAATTTAAGTTTTGTTTTTAATGAAACTGTTTCAAATATAGACATTAAAAATCGTGAAGAGGTTATACAGTTTTTAATAAAACAGTTTAAGCAACAACTTAATCATAATCTGAAAGAAGTATCTGACCCATACTTAAAACGCCGTTTTTTACAAAAGTCCTTTCTAAAAGCAATTGATAGTGAGTGGATAGAACAAGTGGATAACTTGCAACAACTTAAAGCAAGTGTCAATAATCGACAAAATGGTCAACGAAACATCATTTATGAATATCATAAAGTTGCTTTAGAGACGTATGAATTAATGGCGAAGGACATCAAAAGAAAAATCATTCGAAATTTATGCTTAAGTATTCTAACATTCGATAAATCTGATGATATGGTCATCCATTTTCCATAAATAAAGAGGTGTAAAGGCATGACGATTTATAATATAAATTTTGGTATTGGGTGGGCAAGTAGTGGGGTTGAATATGCGCAAGCTTATCGAGCTCAACTGCTTCGTCAACTCAACTATCCAATCAAGTTTGTGTTTTTAGATTTTATTCAATCTGAAAATATTCAAACTCTAACGAGTAATATTGGGTTCAAAGATGATGAAATTATCTGGTTATATCAATACTTCACAGACATTAATATCGCTCCCACTACATATACAGTTAATGATTTAATATCAGAGCTTGGTAACGAGGTCTCAAGTTATGAGCGAAATGGGAAAGTATTGAGACTGTATTTAGACAATAATGAGACTTTCGTTACATGCTATTTAAAAAATCCTGAAGAAAACTATGTCGATCGTGCAGAATTTGTAGTGAATGGCATGTTAATTCGTAAAGATTTTTATAGTTATGTGCGTACATTTTCCGAGTATTATGCGCCGTATGATAAGAGAGCTAAACTATATATGCGTCAATTCTATAATGAGGACGGATCAATTGTTTATAAAGAATACATAGATGATGATGCACATGTATATGTATTTGATGATGCACGTTTATATAGTAAAGAAGAATTTATCGCGTATTTTATTCGCAAACTTCACTTAGAAAGTGACGACATTGTCATTATTGATCGCGCTACAGATGTAGGTCAGGCTATTTTACAAAATAAGGGCGACAGCAAAGTGGGTGTAGTGGTCCATGCCGAGCATTATAGTATGAACTCAACTGATGATACACATATTTTATGGAATAATTATTATGAATATCAATTTGAGAATGCAAAATACATTGATTTCTTTATTACAGCAACAGATTTACAAAATAAAATATTAAACGAACAGTTTAAAAATTATACGCATGATTCTCCTAGAATCAGAACGATACCAGTGGGGAGTCTACATCAAATAAGTTATCCGCAAGAACCTAGAATGCCTTTCTCTATAATCACTGCTTCGCGCTTAGCTAGTGAAAAACATGTGGATTGGATAGCTCTAGCGGTAATTAAAGCGAGAAAAGCGCTACCTGAATTAACATTTGATATTTACGGCCATGGTCCTGAACAAGAAAGAATCAAGAAGATAATCCAAGAACATCATGCCCAAGACTATATTCGGTTAAAAGGACACGTGAACCTTCAAGATGTCTATCGTCATTATCAACTATTTGTTGCTGCTTCTCAAAGCGAAGGCTTCGGTTTGACACTGATGGAAGCAGTAGGTTCAGGTCTAGGCATGATAGGATTTGATGTAAATTATGGTAGTCCGACATTTATTAAAGATGCTCATAATGGTTACCTTATTCCTATTAACTTGGATAGAGAATCCATCAACGACGTCACAGATCACATGGCGACTAAGATCATCCAATATTTTGAAAATGGCCCCTCACACCCGCACGATGTATCATACGAAATTGCTGAGGAGTTTAAGACAACTCATATAGTTGAAAAATGGGAACAATTAATTAAAGAGGTGCTACATGATTAATTTATTCGAGAATTATGATAGTAATACCCGTGAGTTACATGAATCACTTAAAATAGCTGGCTATCATCCTTTTACAATTGTATTAAATGATGATGGTTTCCTACCGGATGAAGTGACTTCACCGTATCAATACTTTGCTAATTATCAAATCTATGATGATGACAAACCTGCATTTTTTAATGATGTAACTACACCGCCCTTTTGGGAAATAAAAGGAAACGGTACGATGGCTCAAGTCATAGACATGGGCGAGTTGCGAGGTAAAATATTCTATAAAGAAAATTATAAAACGAGAGTCGTAAGTTATGTAGAATGGTTAGATAAACACCAACGACTTCGTTCGGTCGATTACTACACAAAAGAAGGATTCAAATACGCTGAAAAGGTCTATGATTTGTCCGGTACACCCATATTAAAAAAATATATGGATAGAAATGGTAAAGAAGTTATATACGAAAACTATGTGACTCAAAATATAGTTTTGGATTACAGAGGGAAGTCTTATTTCTTTGAAACGACGAAAGAATTTATAGCATTTTATTTAAATGAACTAAATATTGATTATAAACAAGTCGTTATTAATTCCCTTTCAACACCGTTTATTACGCTTTATCATCAATCTATTGCACAACAAGTCGTGTTATTTTGGCAAGAACAGTCTCAAGGGCATGTCCCGGGAAATATGAAATTAATGTTTGAGCCAAATAATTTCAGTCAGTTTTCAGTTATTATTCCTGAAAGAGAAGAGTATCAAATGATTACTAATCAACTGAATTCAACTGAAAATCAATTCGTATATCCTTCTGGGTACTTATATAATAAAAAGAAAGAAAATCAATTATCAAAAAATATTTTAATCCTAACTAATTCCGATCAAATTCCGCATTTAGAGGCATTAATACAACGTCATGATGATTTTAACTTTCACATTGGTGCAGTGACAGAAATGTCTACTGTACTTACAAGCCTAGAACATTATCCGAATGCGAAACTTTATCCGACGATTAAAAGAGATATGGTAGAGGAACTTTATCAACGATGCGATATTTATCTAGATATTAACGAAGGTGGGGAAATATTAAATGCTGTTAGAACAGCATTTGATTATAATTTACTCATACTTGGGTATAAAGAGACTGCACACCATTTAACTATAACTTCACCATCACACTTATTTTCAGCTGAAAATGTTGCAGAATTGAGCCGAGTACTTACTGAGGTAGGTTCTAATAAAGATATATTTAAAGATAAACTTGATCAACAGTCGTCTCACGCGAATGAAATCTCGGTTTCAACATTTAAGACGGCACTCAATCAAGCATTGAATTAAAAATGCTAAGAATTACGTTGTTAAACTTACAGAGTTGTAATTTTAAGCATTATATCTTAAATTGTGTGCAATGATATGTTTAGATATAACTGAGGTGAAAAAAATGAACAATTTTGATGAAAGATATGATGAGAGACATAATGAAAAAGCTAATAATGTATTAGGCGCTTTAAGTTATCTTAGTGTGTTTTTTGCACCTGTGTTATTCCCACTCGTTGTATGGATTATAGCGAAACCACCAGGTTCTACTCATTCTAGAAATGCTTTATTTAATCATATTTTCACTTGGGTATTTGTAGCTATTGGATTGTTAAGCCTTATGATTATTCCAGCGTTATTTGATAGCGCGCATTCTGGAATAGGAATAACAATTGCATTTATCGTTGCAGCAATTTTCTTTATATGGGCAATTGTCCTATTCTTTACAAATATAATTAGAGGTATTAAATTACTCATTATTTAATGTATTTAAGAAGAGTTGGAGCGTTTAGTTCCAACTCTTTTTTTATGTAATTTAAAAGAGCTTGTCGATGATCAATCGAAAAGCTCATTTTTAAATAAAATAGTTATTATTTTCTAGCAGAAATCTTTTTATGAATTAAAATAACTAAGCCCAAAACGAGCGCTATAATTCCTGCCATAACAGGAGAATGAGATATAGATTTACCTGTTTCAGGAAGTGTGGATTTTGATGTCGTTTGATAAATAGGATGTTTATGTTCTACTGCGTTGGATTTAAAAAAATATGGCTTTGAACTGGCATATCTCGATTCATCTTTTAATGAATGTAGCTGTAATTGATTCATTGTTTGATTCTCATTAGGAGTTGCAGCAGATAATGGTTGATTGCATACCACAAGAAAAGCGAGAGTAATTAAGACACTACCAATAGTGCAAGCGACAAATTTTTGAGTCAAAATAATCTCTCCTTAAAATTTTAAATCTATACACCAGAGAAATACAATAAAAGTCTCCCAAGAAGCATTGTTTAAAGTACAACAAATTTACAAATCATTCACGTTCTCTATGTATAATAAATAAGATATCACAAGCTATTTATGAACTCCTGTGTATGAGATATCAAATCTATGACAAAATTGTCACTTTGATATTTAGAACATTCATAAATAATAATTGTCTAATTGAGAAATAAGAAATGCTACAATGTATACGAGGTGATAGAGTTGGACATCGTATATCTTGCAGGCGGATGTTTATGGGGTACAGAAGCCTTTTTTAAAACGATACCTGGCGTGATTAATACTGAGGCAGGAAGAGTTAATGGAACTACAAATAACTTAGATGGCCCGTACGACGGGTATGCAGAATGTGTAAAAGTTGAATTTAACTCAAATCAAGTAACCATTAAAGAGTTAATGAGTTATCTCTTTGAAGTGATAGATCCATATAGCTTGAATAAACAAGGACAAGATGTAGGTGAAAAATATCGTACCGGTATATATAGTGATGATTCTAATCACTTAAATGAAGCTCGCGATTTTATTGATAGTAGATCAGACGCACAACGAATTATGGTGGAAGTTAAACCATTATTAAACTATGTGAAAAGTGCTGAAGAACATCAAGATCATCTTGATAAGCATCCTGAAGATCAATATCTTTGTCATGTTCCTGAATCACTTTTAAATAAATATAAAAAGTAAATTTATTAACTAAAGTATCAAGAAGATATGCAAAATGCATTTAGAGTTATGAAGAAGTATTTAAATAATAAATAAGACTCCCCGCCGATGCGGAGAGTCTTAATTTTAACTCTTATCTTTTAGAAGTGAAAGTATCTAATAAGCTTAAAGTAGCTAAACCTAGTAAATCAAGGGCATGTTGAGCACCTTTTTTACCGTGGCCAGCTTCAAAGTGTTTATAAGTTGCAACACCTAATACTGAAATAGTAGCAAGTGAACCTAGACGTGAGATGTTTTTGTTTAAGAAACTTGCAGCGAATAATGCAGCTGCAGTAGCTTCAACACCACCCGCTACTTTAACTGAACTAGCTGGTAAACCGAATGTATTAGTGAAAGTATCCACCATACCTTGGTCACCTTGTAATTTTGGTTTGCTTGCATTGTATAATTCTTTAGCAAGTTTTAAATTTGTAGCATAACGTAAAATCATAAAATATTTCCTCCTATTTATCTTCAAAATATTTATCTACTATAGGTTTAACCCTTTCCCCAAAAAGACGAATTGAATTCATCACATACTCATGTGGCATAGAACCTACAGGCGTATGAATCATAAAGCGATTAATACCTAGAGTTTCAATTGTATTAATAATCTTTTGTGCAACTGTTTCAGGGCTACCTAAGTAGATAGCACCATGACTGCCTATTTCTCTTTCGAATGCATTCTCATCGAAAGCTGGCCAACCTCTTTCTTTACCTATAATATCTTGATGTGCTTTAAGTGAAGGGAAGAATTCTCGTTTAGCTTGCTCATCTGTTTCAGCTACATAACCCCATGAGTGTACACCAATAGGTAATTTTGAAGGATCATGTCCGTAAGATAACGCAATTGATTTGTATATTTCAATATTACGTGCAAATCGTCTAGGATTTCCCCCAATGATAGCATACGTAATAGGTAAGCCAAACGCACCAGCTCTGAGTGATGATTCAGGCGTACCACCTGTAGCAATCCATATAGGTAATTCGCCATTTTCTACTCGTGGGTAAATGCCAGTGTCTTCTAAACTTGGTCTTAATTTACCTTCCCAACTTATGATTTCATGTTTGTTGATTTTAAGCAACATTTGAAGTTTTTCATTAAATAGATCTTCATAGTCATTTAAATTATAACCGAATAAAGGAAAAGATTCGATAAATGAACCTCGACCAATCATGATTTCAGCTCGGCCATTAGATACAGCATCTAAAGTCGAAAATCTCTCATAAACTCTGACCGGATCATCTGAAGATAAGACCGTAACAGCGGATGATAACTTAATGTGCTGTGTTCTTGTAGCTGCAGCGCCTAAAACTGTTACTGGATCAGAAACTGCATAGTCTTTTCTGTGATGTTCGCCTAAACCATAGATATCTAAACCAAGTTGATCGGCGAGTTCAATCTCTTCGACAATATTTCGAATTTGTTGTGCATGACTAATAGATTCATGCTTGCCATCAGGCATAACAATGTCGCTATTCTCAGCAAAAGATGTTAATCCCAATTCTATTTTCATCACTCACACCTCCTAGTATATTTTTTATACTAGGTATATATTAAGCTTACACTTTTACTATGTCAATATAAAAGTTCCCTTATTATAAAAAATAATATTGAGCATCATATGCATCACTATAGACCTCAGGTTATTAATCTTTAATATAGGTAATATTCGCCAATTAAATCTCCCCTTTAGAATTTAAAATCAAACTGGCATAATAGTAACGTTGACTAAAAATTTGAAAGGAGTATGAAGATGAATGGAAGACAGTAGAAACTATAATCTCATCACGACAATTATGTTTATTTCAGGAATTATCGTGATGGGTAGTTTATACACAGCATTGCCTTTAACCGCAGCTTTTGCAGAAGACTTTCATGTTCCTCAATCAGTAGCAACATTGAATGGTGTTGTTTTCTCACTCACTTATTCAATAAGTTGTCTTTTCTACGGCACCATCTCTGAAAAGTTCGGCAGAATAAAAACGATACTGGTGGGTATTAGCGCGCTAGTCATCATTTGCTTAATCATAGGATTCGTACATTCATTTATGCTTTTACTTATCATGCGCGCATTGCAAGGTGTCTTCGCTGCAGCATTCTCTCCAGTAGCGATTACGTACACAACTGAAACATATCCTCCCGTCAAACGAATTACAGCAATCAGCTTTATTAGTACAAGTTTTATGTTATCAGGTGTACTCGGTCAAAATATGAGTGAAATAGTAGTCAGTTATCTCAATTGGCATTGGGTTTATTTTATCTTAACGATATTATATTTAACACTGACATTTATTATTTATAAACATGTGCCAGAAAGCCCTAATAAAAAGCCAGATCTAAAACTACTTAAATTTTTCAATAACTTTAAAGACTTTGGTCAAAATCTTAAAGTATTGTATTGCTTATTTATTTCTCTTACGCTACTCATTATGTTTATTAGTATGTATAGTATCTTGAATTCATATATCACCTCTAATAAAGTTGGTGGGGATATGTCAGTTGCATCAGTCGTAAAATTATTTGGTGTGATAGGAATGTTTTTATCATTATTAGCAGGACGTTTGAGTGGTCGATTAGGTACGAAACGTGTCCTAACTTTAGCGCTCTTAACATGCGTGGTATCACTTATACTCATGGGAACTTTCACGAACATTGTACTTATCACTATTTTTAGTGTGACATTTGTAGCAGGTATTGCATTTGCTATACCTACAGTGATTTCTAAAGTAGGTGTTGTGGTGAAAAGTAATCAAGGTTTCTTTTTATCAGTTAATACAGTGATTTTATTCTTAGGAACGGCTATTGCACCAATTTTAATGATTTATGTTAAGCAAATTCCTAATTTCTTCTTAGAGTTTTTAACTATTGCAATAATAGGTGTTCTAGCAGTTATCGTTTCAATATTTATGCCGAATGACCACCATGTGAATTAATTTTTTAGGAAAATGACTCAACATTTCATAGTTATAGAGTATAAGAAAATGATTTGTTTATAGCATGAAGCTATAGATAAATCATTTTTTAATATTAGACGTTAAACCACAATGTCATGTAGCCTGAATATAACAACATTAAAACAATTGGGGTGGAGTCAATTGAATTATTCTCCAAAGCAAGGCACGAGAAGTCACGGGTTACCGCATGACCCATTTAAAAGTAGTACCGTACCAAGACCTATCGGTTGGATTTCGACAGTATCTAAAGATGGTGAAGATAATTTAGCACCTTATAGTCAATATCAAAATTTAACATGGGATCCACCGATGGTTATGTTCGCAGCTAATCAATCTGTATTAGGTAATCATGAACGAAAAGATACAGTAAAGAATGCTGAAGAAACAGGTTGGTTTGTATGGAATATGGAAACATATGACTTACGTGAAGCGGTTAATCTTTCTTCTAAGGCTTTACCACCTGAAGAAGATGAATTTGAATTCGCCGGCGTTACAAAAGAAGAATGTATTGAAGCGCCTGGATATAGAGTTAAAGAATCACCAATACACTTTGAATGTGAATATGTTCAGACAGTACGTATACCAACAGGTGATCCTGTATCAACTGTGGATATTGTTATAGGACGTGTGGCACAAGTCCATATCGATGACAAAGTCATTCTCGATAATGGTAAATTAGATATTCAATCCATTCGACCTATCGCACGTTTAGGATATTATGACTATACAGTAGTGGACGAAATCTTTGAAATGAAAGCACCAGCTGCTACTAAAGAAGAATTAGCTGGATTAGAAGGCCGAAATTTTGATAATAAAACGGAAGAGTAAATTTAAAATATTAGGATGCATGACGCTCTCAGGAGTGGCATGCATTTTTCTTGTAATGAATACAAATGCACTTTACACTTGATTAAACTTAAATTTATCAGACGTACAATCTTTTAGGAATTAAATGAAATTTACATTTAAAGAGAGGCGAAAAAGATGAAAACAGATATGCAAGCAATGGTCATCCATCATTATGGTAAAGGACCTGTATCACTTGAAAGAATGCCATTACCAAGTATGAGTCCTCACGAAGTTCGTGTAAAAATTAAAGCAGCAAGCATTAATCCCATCGATTTTAAAATTCGTGATGGTGAGCTTAAAATGTTATTAACATATCAATTTCCACTCATTTTAGGCAATGACTTTGCTGGTGAAGTGTATGAAGTAGGAGACAAAGTCACTCAATTTAAGGTAGGGGACAAAGTTTATGGTCGTCCACGAAAATCTAAAATTGGTACATTTGCTGAATATATTTCAGTTAATGCAGAAGAAATCGCGCCAATGCCTAAAGGCCTATCGTATGAAGAAGCGGCGAGTATACCTTTAGTGGGCTTAACAGCGTATCAGGCGATCAATGAGGTTATTCAAGCGCAACCAGGGGACAAAGTACTTATTCAAGCTGGATCTGGCGGTGTTGGAAGTTTTGCAATCCAAAACGCGAAAGCTAAAGGACTCTATGTTGCAACAACGGGAAGCGATAGTGGTAAAGAACTCATTGAGTCACTCAATCCAGATGAATTTATTAATTATAAAGAACAAGACTTCTCAGAGGTACTCAAAGACTTCGACGGTGTATTCGATACGCTTGGAGGAGAGAACCTAGTGAAATCGTTCCAAATTCTAAAGCCACGAGGTATCATCGCGTCCATTTCAGGACTGCCAACTGAACGTAACGCACGAAAATTAGATAAAAGTATCTTTAAACGTGGCATACTCAAAGCAGCTTCATATAAATATCAACGTTTAGCTAAAAAATACGATGTTCAATATGAATTCCTGTTTATGCATCCAAGTGGTCAACAATTAAGAGAAATCACAGAACTCATTGAAGCTGGAAAAATTAAACCTATTATTGATAAAGTATATGACTTTAAAGAAACACAAAAAGCTTTAGAATACTCTGAGAGCGGAAGAGCTAAAGGTAAAATTATTGTGAAGATGGAAGATGAATAAAAGAGGTGAAACAAATGAAGAAAATAATGATTGTTAATACAAGTACAGAGTACTTCGGTAATACGGAAACGCCCACGGGTCTTTGGCTAAGTGAACTTGTTCATTTCTATGATGCTTTCAAAGACACGAATGTAGATATTGATTTATTCAACATTACAGGAGGCAATACACCTATTGACCCAGTGAGCCTTAGTCCATTTATGTTAGACAATACTACAAAGGCATATTATAACAATGAGCATTTCATGGATATGTTGAAATATTCTCAACCTATCAGTGAAGCTCAACCTGATAAATATGATGCTGTATATTTCACTGGGGGTCACGGTGTCATGTATGATTTCCCGGAAAATAAATTTATACAAAGTGCAGTGAACACGATATATGAGCAAGGTGGTATTGTGTCAGCAGTCTGTCATGGTGTTGCTGCGTTGCTAAACGTTAAAGATGCAGGAGGCACATTTCTCATACAAAATAAAAATGTGACTGGTTTTTCAAATGTTGAAGAAGTACTAGCTAAACGAGATACAATGATTCCATTTCATTTACAAAATGAAATCAAACACCGTGGTGCCAGCTATCATTTCGGACGTGTCCCTTTTACATCTACACTTGAAGTCGACGATCGAATCATTACAGGACAAAACCCTCAGTCTCCATCACAAGTTGCTGAAGCAGTTAAAAAACAACTCTTATCCTAAATTAAATCAAAAGCACGTATCTTTTACTTTTGTAAGTAAGTATGAGATACATGCTTTTTTTAAATTTATTTATTTATGAATTTTTACAACCGTTTAAAGAACTTTCTAGTGTTGCATTTAATGTTTCAAAGATTTCATCAACAGAATAATTGTAATCATTTTCAACCCAGCGTCTTAAAACTTCTATGACGCCACTACTATAGAAGTCAGCTAAAATTTCAGGGTGCTTACTTTCTCGAATTTTAAGTGCTAATGGATCATTGTGATTATTCTTTGAACCATACAACATCATTTCGCGACTTGCATGTGTCAGACTTCTAAATACATCGACTTGCCTTGAAGATACGAGCAAGTGTTTGAATACAGTTTTATGTTGTTCTATATAATAAATAAACGCTTTAAATGACTCAGCGGTATCAATAGAGTGCTCTGTATTTGGATCACCCATGATTTCGCCTGTCATATACGGAGGTAATGAATAGAGTAGGTCATATTTATCTTGAAAATAACGATAAAAGGTACTGCGATTGATTTCAGCTACTTCACATATCTTTTGTACAGTAATCTCATCAAAGTGATAATCATATAACAGTTCAAAAACAGTTTTATTGATATGTCGAATCATACGTTTTTGCGTTGATGTAGGCATACACATTTCTCCTCTATATTTCTTCTCAAAGGATACTTCATGACTTAGAATATACGTTAATTTATCATAAGTAGCGTGTTTTTACCAAATATAACTCCTGATGATTATCATTTTTAGATAAGTGAACAAAGAAAAGCCCCTTCACTGTCATTCAATGTGAAGGGGTTAATGATACTATCGATTTTTAGTTAGTGATCAATACCTTTTAACCATTTATCGACTTTAGTATCATGATCATCTACATAATCTTTAGCAACATCTTCAGGGTTTTTATTATCTTTGAAGATTTTTTTCGCTAATTTTTCTTCATCATCTTTGCTCCAATTATCGGAAATACGTGTTGCAATCGTATATGCAGCAGGATGATCATCTTTGAAATTTTTATTAAACACTAGGTTAATATGTTCATCATCTTTACCGTAAATCTTCTCAGGATCTTTCAACATTTTAATATCAAGTTCCTTAGAGAACCAACTTGGTTCCATAGCAGTAAAGACGATAGGTTTTTGTTGTTTATAAGCTTTTTGAATCGTTTTAAATTGATCTTGGTCAGATGACTCTTTAAGACTATATTTGTCTAATTGACCATCATCTAATTCACTTTTAGTTTGTTTCATAACACCATTTCTAGCATCTGTACCTTGTATTGTCCAATCGACCGATTTACCAAAGCTGTTACTACTATTGCCAGTATTACTACTAGTAGTAGATTTCTTGCTATTTAAGTCTGAAATTGAATCAATATCCTGTTCATACTTAGGAACAGCTAAGCCAACTTTAACATTATCAACTAAATTCTTCTTATCATAAACAGTTAAATTACTTTTGAATTTATTGTAAAAGCTTTTATCTGTTGAAGGGAAGATACCAGATGCGTGGAATGAGTCAGAGTCTTGAGATACTGACGCATATAATGGACCACTCGCTTGTACTGGCGTAGTAGTAACATTGTATCCAGCTTTTTTAAGGACTTCCGCGATAACTAATGAACGTGGTGTAGAATTATCGCTTGCAATATAAGGGATATTAACATCTTTCTTACCTAGTGATGTATTTCCATCACTCGATGATCCACTGTCGCCATTACCACACGCACTTAGCACAATTGCTAAGGCGAGTGTGGCAAGTAGTCCTAAAACTTTGAAACTACTTTTCTTGAACATTCGGCGTTTCCTCCTTTGTGATTTTACTCTCTCTCATCTTCATTATCATGTCTGCGAGGTGCACGACGCGCATAGTCATCATATAAATCTTTGTTATTTTCACGTGCATATAACATTAATGCGTTAAATAACATATCTTGATCATTGGTTTCGCGAGACAATTGTTTAAATAAATCAGTTGTACGAGACTCACTATCAGAGCGTTGCGCATGATCTCTATAATGACGTTCTTCGTATCGGCCATCCTCGTATCGAGATTGAGGGTCATCATATCTTTCCTCACGATGAGGGTTGCGTTCATATCTGTCTCTTTCGCCTTCATTACGGTAATGATTACCTTGTTGTGTGTAGAGAGATTCATAATCTACATGCTCACGTCGTTGACGAGATGGTTCATCTACATATGATTCTGTCTCATCTTGTCTATATTGTGATCTACGATATTGTGAGTCATTTTCCGGAAAATGATCTTCCCCATAGCCACGACGGTCATCATCTAGGCGAACGTAGCGAGGATAGTGCTCTTTATCATTATTGCCATAGCGATCACGATTGAAATAGCGCTCGCGGTCATCATAACGTCTATGTCTCTCATCATGTGCATCACGTTTGTCATAAGCCTGACCATGACGACGTGTATATTCTTGGTCATCATAATAAATGTCTTCATCACGATTATGACGGTTATAGCGATGTGCTTCATTCATAGAAGTATTCGTGTTTGAATGACCTTCTTCTAAAGCTTTACCTTCGATATCAATCTTAGGTAAGATACCGCCTAACCATTTAGGGATATACCAAGAACCTTTACCAAATAATTTAGTAAGTGCTGGAATTAAAGTCATGCGTACAACGAATGCATCGAAAAGAACGCCGAATGCGAGTGAAATACCCATGGATTTAATCGCTGAATCTTCTTGGAAGACAAAGGCGATAAACACACTGAACATAATGAGTGCTGCTGCAACGATGACTGGACCACTTTCTTTGATACCTACACGGATAGAATGATCGTTGTCACCCGTTTTACTATACTCTTCATGTACACGTGTCATTAAGAAGAGTTCATAGTCAATGGCAAGTCCGAAGAGTAAGCCAATTGTGATAACTGGTAGGAATGCTAATAAAGGACCCGTATTTTCTACGCCGAATAAGCTACCTAAGAAGCCATCTTGCATCACGAGTGTCGTAAATCCAAGTGTTGCTAGTAGTGATAATACGAAGCCGAGTACAGCTTTTAATGGTACTAGGATTGAACGGAATACAAATACTAGTAGCACAAATGCTAAGAGTACAATAACGCCAGCGAATACTGGGATAGCTTCATTAAGTTTTTCAGACATATCAATGTTAATTACACTTTGTCCTGAAATCTCTGTATTAAAGTCATATTTCTCTTTAGCAGTTTTATTATAATCACGTAAATCATAAACTAAATTATTTGTAGACTGTGCATTTGGACCATCTTCAGGAATGATAGAAATCAATGCATAGTGATTATTATCATTCAATTTTGGTGATGCCACTTTATCTACATTATCCATATCCTTAATATCATCTCTAATATTATTTAGATCTTGTTGAATATCTTTCTTGCTTCCGCCGTCTTTCGTGTTTACTAACATAACGATTTGACCATTATAACCGGCACCAAAGTTATCAGTAATTAAGTTATAAGCTTTATGTGCTGATGTATTGTTAGCTTTAAGACTATCATCAGGGATACCTAAACGCATACCACTCACTGGAAGGGCAGCTGCAATTAAGATAAGTAAACTAATAATAATAGCAATAATTGGTTTACCTACAACAAATTTAGCCCATGGATGATTTTTAGGATCTTTATACTTTTCAGGTTTATCTTTAATCTTAATACGTTTATGGAACACGCTAATAAGTGCAGGTAAGAGTGTTAACGCAGCAAGTACAGCGAATAATACACTAATTGCTGATGCGAATCCCATAATAGCTAAGAAATCAATGCCAACTAGTGATAAACCACAAACTGCAATCATTACGGTCACACCGGCGAAGATAACGGCACTACCTGCAGTACCAACTGCTGTCGCAATAGCTTCGACAGGCTCTAGACCGCGTTTACGAACTTCCTTATATCTAAAGAGTATAAATAGAGAGTAGTCTATTCCAACGGCTAAACCTATCATTACAGCTAGAGTCAGTGTGAAGTTTGGAATATCGAATATAAATGTTAATAGAGCGATGATTCCAACACTGGAGCCTAGTCCGATGAGTGCACTGACAATTGGCATACCAGCTGCAATTAATGAACCGAATGTAATCAATAGAATGATGAAGGCAGTTACAATACCTACAAGTTCTGAAGAACCACCTACTTCAGAATTCATTGAGCCACCTTGAGTTTGCTCAATTTTAAGATTATGATCTGCTTTTACATCATCTAATTCTCTATCGATAATTTTCTTAGAAGAATCTTGCAACGCTGTTTGGTTAACGACATAGTTAACTGTTGCGATTGCAGTATCTTTGTCATCATTAACTTGATGAGAATCATAAGGGTTACTTACGTTTTGTACGTAATCATCATCTTGTTTGATATTATCAAGTGCTTTTTCAATATCTTTCTTAGTATCTTTGTCTGTAATACCATTCTTCTTATTGGAATGGAAGACAATCTTCATCGAGGCTTTTTGACTATCCTGATGAAATTCTTTAGTGATTTTATCATTTGTATCTAATGATTTTAGACCATTCATTGTGATGTCATCATCAAACTTAGGTGAGTTAATCATTAGCGGGGTGATAATAACGCCTAGAACGATTAACCATGCAAGGATACTCACCCATTTATTCTTAGCAATGAATTTGCCTAATTTGTATAAAAGTTTTGCCAAGACATTTCCTCCTATTTGTATATTATTTTGCAACAGAGCATGGAATTCTTAATAATTTTAACGCGATTTGGAGGCATTAAAATTAAGGTGCTTGTAAGTTACATATACTAATTTAACAATTTCCCAACGCCCTAAACACCACTAATTTGAGTAAGACGTTGAAAAATGCAACAGATAGTCAGAATTGTTGTTACTTTTTTAGAAAATGATTAAGCAATAAGATATTTAGAGAGAAGCATTAACAAAATGCCCAATTAAACAAAGCGCTCCTATTAAGAGTAAGCACAAACCTGGTACATAGATTTTCTCTCTCAAATCAAATGATTCAGCTCTAGACACGATTCTACTCACTAAAATAAGTAATAGACCGATTATCATAAAAATAATGGAAGTTGTTAACATACATCGTCCTCCTACAGTATGTAGTTGTCGCCTAGTTCTTGATATATATAATGAAGAAATAGTTTATGAAGTTACTTTCATATTCCCTTTTAATCTTGAAATATCTAATGTGATAGGAGAATATTTTTAACAAACTGTGAAATATAGTAGTGAGAATATAAAATTTATAAAAGTATATATTCAAAAACTTTATAAAAATTTATTATCTATTTATTTTAATGTCATGTTTGCTACATAAACATCGTTTATGTTGAAAGTGGAGGTGGGAGCGAATGACAAGTTCATTAATTAAAGTTGGAATGGTTACAACAGCAATTTTACTTGGTAGCGGAGTAACGCATAATGTGCAAGCTGAGACAAATCAACCAGATCAATATGAAGTTAAAGTATATGCAGATAGTCATAAAATAGTAAAAGACAATCGCCATATTAAGCACAGTGTCTTAGAAGATTTAGGTTCAGAAGACAAAGATGAAGACTTTCAAGTTCAATATTTAGATGATGCCAACCGTACGAATTATCAAAACAACGTCACTTATCGTATACGCAAATCTGAAGATGATAGTAAACATAAACTGCAGTATAAAAAGAGATATGCTATTTCTAATCATGATGTGTCTAGCGCCATTCAACAAGCAAAAGCAGATGGCTATAATGGAGATGAGTACGAAGTAGAATATGGTGAAGGTAAAGAAACATTAAGCGTGACAAAAGAAGCAAAAGAAAAACTAGGTTCAGGAAGTTTAGCTATGCCTAATGCTCAAGATAGTTTAAAGATTTTAAAGACTCATGCTGAACAACCTTATAGTGATGCATTAGATAAAATCAAACAACCTCATTTAATTGGACCGGTCCATTTTGAACGACATAAAGGTCATATTGATGGTAATGAAGTGAAGATCGAAAACTGGGATATTAAAGATCAAAATGTTGTAGAAATCTCCTCTAAAGTTACCAATGAAGCGGAAGCGAAAAAAGTTCAAAGTGCTATCATTAAGAGTTTAGATCAATTAGGAATTCATGAGAAGAAAGATCAACTTAAAACCAATCTGATATTTGAAAATTACTAAGAATTAAATGTTACTTTTATGAAAGTAGGGAAGTGAGTTGAGACAAAGTTAGGTTTAATTTCTACTTTGTGTTTCAAACACTTCCTGCTTTTTATTTTACGTTATCTACGTACGTTGATTTGGAGCTTCCCCGAAATTTACATTGTATATGAGTGAGATAAAATTCTGTATAACTGGGGTTAAATACATATCATCACGGTAAACTATTGATATGTATCGAGGTCTAGGTCCATTAGGTAGCTTTTTACTTACGATGTCTTGACGATGTTGAATTGCACTATGACTAATTAAACTTAAATAATGAGAATGTTTAATCGTTTCTAAAATACTACTCAAACTATTTGATTGCATACGTGCACGAAGTTGTACTAAATTATCGCGACGCCACTCATCAATACTTTCTCTGGTAGATCCTCCACTATGTATAACAAAATCATAGTATTCTAAATCCTTCATAGTTAACGCTTCTTTATGAGCAAGTGGATGTTCTTTGTCCATAGCTATCATTAATTCATTTTCCATAAAACGTTTTACCTTTAAATCATTCTCGTAAAAGGCATTTTCAGAAATGACAGCTAACTCAATTTCTCTACTTCTCAATTTATCAATAATATGAGGCGCTGTATCTACTGTTAAATCAATTTGTATATTTGGATGATTATTCATATAACTTTTAAAGGCTTCTGGTAAAATATGGTAAACAGGCGCATGGCTTGCACCAATTTTTAAAGTTCCTCGCTTAGAAGCTTTGAAGTCTGACATGACATCATTTGTTTCCTGCATTAAATTTAATAATTTAGTTGTATTTCGATATAACAATTCCCCAGCTTCAGTTAATTTAAAATGTTTTCCCTTTTTGTAATATAAAGGAATACCATAATATTTATTTAAATTTTTTAAATGAAATGTCACGGTTGGTTGAGTAATATTCATTGATTCAGCTACCGCATTTTCATTTTGAAATTCAACAAACTGCTTAAATATCATCATCTGCTTTGTATTCAAAGCATGTCACCTCCCAAATATAAATTTTCTCTATACATTTATACATATTACATATAATTTTTTGAGTTAGCGTTAACATTCTGTTTAATAATTATTAACAATCTTTTTCTATAGTAGTAATTGAAAGAGGTGAGGATGTGGTTTTAGAACTTAAAAATATTAAAAAATCATTTGGTTCAAGGACTGTGATTCAAGATATTAATTTAACGATTGAGAGTGGTAAATTCGTATCGCTCCTAGGGGCATCAGGATGTGGTAAGACCACGTTGTTACGATTAATTGCCGGTTTAGAAACACCAGATTCTGGAAGTATCAATCATGATGAGCGCACTTATTATGATTCTAACCAACATACATATGTATCACCGGCTGAGAGAGACTTAGGGATGGTCTTTCAAGATTTCGCACTATGGCCACACATGACTGTTTTCCAAAATGTTGCGTATCCATTGAAGGTAAATAAAGATACGAAAGATTTAAAAACACGTGTGATGCAAGCGCTAAAAGAGGTTCACTTGGAAGAACACTATGATAAAGCGATTCATCAACTTTCAGGTGGTCAACAACAACGCGTGTCATTAGCCAGAGCAATTATTTCACAATCCAAACTGATATTGATGGACGAACCATTATCGGCTTTAGATGCAAGTTTAAGGGAAGATATGCAGTTATTGATTCAAAGATTAATTAAAACATATGACATGACCGCTATATTCGTCACACACGATCAATATGAAGCTATGAGTATGTCAGATTATATTGCAGTCATGTCGAATGGACGTATCGTTCAATATGGAACTCCTGAAACATTGTATCAACATCCTAAGAACAAGGAAGTTGCCACATTTATTGGGAAGGGGACATTTTTAGAAGGCGTGAATCATAATCAAGTTTTAAGCACGAATGAAGGTTTTCAACTTAATCATTCTATCCAAAGTAAAGAGGGGAAATATGGCGTATTAATTCGCCCAGAACACGTACATATAGAAGAAGCAACTCATTCGAAAGCGACACCCGCTGTCATTGAGACAGTAAGCTTCACAGGTGAACGTTATCAATATACAGCATCATCGCATGGTGTCTCGATTATGTTTTACGATAGTAACTATTTTCAAGAGAATGAGACGGTCAATTTAACCTTTGATATTCCTGAAAATTACTTTATAAAAATGGGGGAAACTAAACATGAAGCAGTTCACTAAATATATCGTAATCTTAATTGCAACGGTAGTTTTATTAGCAGCATGTCAAAATAAACCAGAGAATGGCGACAAAGGGAGTAATAGTTCTAAATCGAGTTCAAATGACGGAAATAGTAAAGATAAACTCGTTTTATATGCAGCAGGACCAGATAATTTAGTTAATGATATGGTCAAACAATTCGAAAAACAAACGGGGAAAAAAGTACAAGTTTTCCAAGGAACTACTGGAGAAATTCTTGGTCGCTTAGAAGCTGAAAAAGATAATCCTAAAGCAGATGTAGTTCAACTCGCATCACTACCTGCAGCATTAGATTATAAGAAGAAAGGGTTAATTGAACCTTATAAAGTTAAAAATCATAAAAAATTATATAAAGATTGGATAGATAAAGACGGATACTATTATGGATTTAGTGGCAGTGCATTAGGTTTATCTTACAATACTAAAAACGTTAAAAATCCACCTAAAGACATCAAAGACTTAACTCAATCTAAATTTAAAAATAAAATTGCCATTCCTGATCCTTCAGAATCTGGTACGGCATTAGATTTATTATCTATTAAAGTGAATAACGAAGGAAGTAAAGCTTGGGATGAATATAAAGCATTGAAGCAAAATGGCATGAAACTTGCTGGTGCGAATAAACCTGCATTAGAATCAGTGATTAAAGGTGATAATGATGTTGTATATGGTGGTGTAGACTACATGGTATATGCAGCGAAAGCAAAAGGTGAACCAGTAGACATTAAATATCCTAAATCAGGGACGGCGATTTCACCACGTCCAGCATTTATTTTAAAATCATCAAAACATAAAGATTTAGCTAAAAAATATATGAACTATGTCACTAGTTCTAAAGGCCAAAAACAAGTGGATGATCACTATTTAATTCCAGCAGACAAAACAGCAGAGAAGAAAAAAGGTAAAGCTAAACGTAAAGATATCAAAGAGTATAAATATGATTGGAATCATTTAAGTGATAAGAGTGAAAAAGTATTGAAAAAGTTCACGGAATTGATGAGATAATATGCGACATCATTCTTCATTCTATCGTGTGAACCAAGTAATAGCAGTCATTGTGTTGTTCCTCCTCATCATCTTGCCCTTATGTTTAATACTTTTTAAAGGGTTTGTGTCTGGTGAGGATGGCACATTTGGGGAACACATCCAACAACTAGGTCAACCTTACCACCTTAAAATATTATGGAACTCAGTTATTTTAGGTATTTCAGTCGTCATATTATGCACAATCATTGCACTACCACTGAGCTATATTATGACAAAGACGTCACTTTCTAAACATCAATGGTTAGATCTTGTTATTATGATTCCATTTATGACACCACCTTATATTGGATCAATGGGATGGATGCTAACAATGCAGAGAAATGGGCTGTTGGAGCAACTCAGCCCCATTTTCTCACGTGTGACGCCTTATTTCTTTAGCTTTTTTGGGATGGTGTTGATCATGAGTTGCCACTTGACACCATTTTTATATATTATTTTGAAAAATGCACTCATGACAATTCATCAATCACAAGAAGAAGTAGCTGAAATTTACGGAGGTACATTCTTTTATCGTTTTCGTAAAATTATAGCGCCACTTTTTGCATCAGGATATAGTATGGGAGCATTGCTTATTTTCGTTAAAACAATCGGAGAATTTG
This sequence comes from Staphylococcus sp. FSL K6-0223, assembly GCF_038008285.1. Classification (NCBI taxonomy): domain Bacteria; kingdom Bacillati; phylum Bacillota; class Bacilli; order Caryophanales; family Staphylococcaceae; genus Staphylococcus; species Staphylococcus sp. FSL K6-0223. The sequence continues at coordinate 45,990 of NZ_JBBOYX010000004.1, read as the reverse complement.
GTACACCAGTCACAATGGGGAACAGAATTGGCTTTCAGGTATTAACCTCAGAAATTCATCATAGTGCTTCTATATGGCCGATTGATTTTCAAAGAGCAGCGTTATTATCTACTTTATTATTAGCTGTGAGTATGACAGTATGGGCATTTCAACAATGGTTTCAATCACGAAATCATTTAAGTTCTAATGCTGGAAAAGGACATAAAGTGAAAGTTCATTCTCGCAGTAAGTGGAATATATTATGCTATGTATTTATTATTTGTGAAATTATCGTTACTATCGTTTTACCTTATGCAAGTATCTTTATGAATGCCTTTATGAAACAGTTATCGTCAGGGTTTCATTTAAGTAACTTTACTTTGCAAAACTTTGTTAATGTATTATCGGGTAATGGTGGCATAGCTTTATTTAATAGCATCATGTTAGCTACTATTTCGGCTACGTTAGCAAGTTTAATTGGTCTATGGGTTGTATTAATCACACGAAGACGTAATCCCTTAGGTCGGGTGATTGACTTTTCAAGTTTATTACCAAACACAGTACCTGGTATTATTGTGGTTATTGGGCTAATTCTTTTCTGGAATAATAAACATAATCCCTTACCGGTTTATAATACAATCGGAATATTAGTCGTTGCTTACACAGTGCTTTATATTCCATACGCTGTTCAAAACATAAGAACGGTTGATCAACGTTTAAGTAAAAATCTTATTGAAGCAGCTCAGATTTCAGGTAGTAAAGGATGGACATTGTTCAGAACAATTACATTTCCTTTGTTAAGACCAGGCATTATTTCTGGATGGATACTTATATTTTGCATATCTATGAGAGAATTAGTTGCTTCGTTAATGTTGAGACCACCTAATACGGATACATCTTCAACGTTTATTTACCGTCAATTTGAGCAAGGAGATTCTGCCCAAGGTATGGCAATGGCAATAATGTCTATAGGTATTACTTCAATCATTTTATTCATATTAGAAACGTATCAAAGAAAGAAAAAGCTTTAAGAGTTCAGTAGTAGTGAGAGGAACGTGATGCACAGATGCCTAAAAGATTATTAGCAGTATCGGACATTCATGGGCATGGTAAGTCTCTAGCGCGATTGCTGAAAGCAGCTCACTATGATGCAAAAGATGACCAACTTGTACTTATCGGGGACTATGTCAATAATGGCCCAGATTCAGTAGGAACATTAAAATTTGTAAAACAATTAGTAAACGACGGGGCTATCGCGTTAGTGGGGAATCATGAATTAAGATGGCTCGAACGTAAAGACAAACCAGCGATTCAGTGGCATCAATTTATCAATGAACTTCCATATTATAAAGTCATTGGTCAATATATTTTTGTGCATGCAGGAATTGATACAAGTAAGTCGATGCGCAAACAATCAAGAGCAGTTGTTACAGGCCATGCCCCAGAAAATTTGAATCATTATTTACCTAAAAATAAAGTTATTGTTCACGGTCATGTGCCGAATTATAGATTAGGATATAAGAAAGATCACATTCATATTGAACCTCGTGTCATAGATATTGATACTGGTGCAGGTCATAATCAATACTTAACATTACTAGATTTAACATCACAGAAACAGTATTCTGTGAAGGTTTCTGATAATGATGCTAAAATCCAGGAGCGTCGCGTTAAATTAAAGTAAGATAAACAAACGTTACTACAAAATGAAATGTTAAGCCCCATAATAAATCAGAAAATATCTAGCATAGGTTAAACACCAAATCCCCTTACTACTGGTAATAGTAAGGGGATTTTTAAATGGTGTGTCTTTATCGTCTTTTTTTAATGTGCTGTTACTTCTAATTGCACGTCGATGTTACCGCGCGTTGCTTTAGAGTAAGGACAGAATTGATGAGCTTGTTCTACATATTTTTCAGCGTCTTCTTGTGAGATATTTTCAAGTGTTACTTTGATATCTGCCGCAAGTTTAAAGCCATTGTCAGTTTCATCTTTAATTAATTCAATAGTGATTTCTACTTCTGGGTTAGCATCGTTTACTTTGTTTTGAGATAAAATTAATGATAAAGCACTGTTAAAGCATGCACTATATCCAGCAGCAAATAATTGTTCAGGGTTCGTGTCATTACCACCTTGACCACCCATTTCTTTAGGTGTGGCTAGATTTTGAACGAATGTATTATCAGGGCTAAATACGCGACCATCACGGCCACCATTTGAAATCATTGTCGTAGTATATAAAGGTTTTGCCATTTTGAAAACTCCTTACCTTATTTGATTACGCTTGATTAGATATTTTGTTTAACTAATCAAGGTTATAACGAAGTATAATACCATTTAAGTTAAACTTACAAGAAATGTGATTTTATATTTAATATTATTTTTAAATAATCTACAGAAATCTAAAAGAGTGTAATAAAAATGATAAGTGTATCTTTATGTAAAATGGTATATAATGGCATTGAATTGAGTAATTGGGAAATCTATAGAAGGAGAGTAAATATATGAAGAGAACACGTGTACACCAACTTAGCGGATATTTAAAAATCTCATGTACAGCACTACTTGTCAGCGGGACAATCATTGGTTATGGATTTACCCACAATACACACGCAGATTCTACAGAAACATCTCGTACGATGACGCAAGCGCAAGATCAAAATCATTCATTAAGTAAACACATTAAAGAAGCTAAAGATAAATTAAATCACTTAAAAGACTTATCAAAAGAAGATATCAAAGATTATCAAACTCGTATAGATCGTGCCAAAGATGACTCTAAAATAGATGCTATTATTGAAGATGCGAGACAACATAATGAAAAGTTAGTAAATTCAACGGTCTCTAATGATAGTAACAACGATTCAAAAGCGTCTAAGGAGTTAGATCAATTTTTAGAAGATTTGGATGCCATTTCTAATAATGTTGATAACTATCAACCAAACAATGGTGTAAATGAAGACCATCCCAATAAAGACGCTATTCATAAAGAAGATACACAGAATACAGAAGCTAAAGACAATGATACTAAAGCACAGGCGAATGATACGACCATTTTCAAGAAATTAGACTCTATCAAAGATGATGTGGATTCTCTCCGCTCAAATGAAAGTTCTAGTACGAGTCAAAGTGATAAAAAGACTTCAAATCAATCTGATAACAAAGAGCGTCAAAATCAAATTGAGCATGATATAGCAACACTAAAATCAGAAGCTAATCAAAATAGGGATAATGCTGAGGATACGATTGGAAAAATCACTAAGGACTTACAAGGTAGTGATAAAATCACACATGCGCTTGCACAGAGACAATCACGACAAAATGATAATAATGAGAACTATCTAAGTCGTAAATTGAATGATTTAGGAGCTTTAGAAAGCAAAGTTAAGGAAGATAACCATTTATCCGACGATAATAAGCAAAAATTAAAACGTGAAATTGATCGAGCGCATCAAAAACTTGATGGACAACAAAATGCGATATTAAATCAACTTAAAAATGATAAAGATAAAGCTAAGACCACTGCAAATATACTTCATAGCATCATGAGTAACAATGAAGCTCAACGTGCATTGAAACACATTAAAATTAAAGGTCAATCTGATAAAGACATTGCTAATCAAATCGCGAAACAGATTGATGGCGTTGCCACAACTTCAAGTGATGACATTCTTAAATCAATGTTGGATCAATCACATAATAAAGAAAAATTGATTAAAGAACTATTATCGACGCGACTAGGAAACAATGAAGCTTCTCAAATAGCAAAGAAATTAGCCAATGGTCACTTGAGTCAATCTCAAATTGTGGAGCAATTAAAACGCTATTTTGATAAGAATGGTCACGCAACAGCAGATGATATTTTAAATGGCGTATTAAATAATGCTAAAAATAAAAAAGAAGCAATCGAAACGATATTAGCTACACGATTGAATCAAGATAAAGCGAAAATTTTAGCAAGTGTCATTACACGTATCCAAAATGATAAAACAGATGCGTTACAACTGATACAATCCGCTTTAAATGGTAAAGCAAATGACTTATTGCAACTTCAAAATCGTGTTAAACGAGCTAAAGGTGATTTAAATTATATTTTATCACCAATAAAAGATCGCCCATCATTACTTGATAGAATCCATGGTAATCATCACAACAGTAGTCAACTCGCTGATATATTAAACCAACTCGCAGGTTTAACAAATGGATCAGGTATATTAGATGGTTTAAACTCTAAAGATTCAATACTAGATGGTATTGGTAATATGGATACACCATCCCCAGAGAACAATTTATCATTAGGTTCAGGTGATGGCTTATTGAGTGGAATATTAAATGACGACGGCAATATCTCTTTACCAGCTGCAGGTAAAGTTCTTAAATTGAGTGTTTTACCTTTTGCAATCATTGCTTTAGTGATTGGAAGCACATTGATTTGGGTAAGTCGTCGTAAGAAACATCATGCATCATAATTAATAAATTTAGTCACCCGGACGTCTTAAAATTTTTAAAATGTTTGGGTGACTTTTCAATGGAAATAAATATAAATAATTGGAGAATGAGTATCTCATATCGTTATAATGTAGAAACTGTTTATGAAAAAGAGTTAAAGGAGTATGACTATGACAAATCAAACAGCACTATTAGTGATGGATATGCAAAAAGGTATCGCAGATAATGTGCCACAAATTAATAGTTTAATTAAAGCTAATCAACGCGCAATAGAAGCAGCACGCGCACACCAAATTCCGGTAGTCTTTATGCGTGTTGCATTAGAGAAAAACTTTGCAGACGTTTCACCTCATAATCGTGTGTTCGCAAGTTTTAAACAACGTGGTATATCCATGACAGAGGATGATGCGTTTGCACAAATTCTTGAGGAATTAGAACCTGCAGAGGATGAACCAATCATGACTAAACGACGTTTTAGTGCCTTTACAGGTAGTGGTTTAGAGGTCTTCTTGAATGCGAATCAAATTAATCATCTTGTTTTAACAGGTATTTCAACAAGTGGAGTGGTGCTAAGTACCGCACTTGAGGCAGCAGATAAAGATTATCAAATTACAGTTTTAGAAGATGCTGTGGGAGATCGTTCAGATGATAAGCATGATTTCATAATAGAACAAATTTTAAATCGTTCATGCGAAATAGAATCAGTCGAATCATGGAGAAACCATTTATAGTAAAGTAACATCTTTATATAACGATGAAATACAAATTGAGCAATCCCTCCGTAAACAATGTTTATGGAGGGATTATTTTAAATACATATCAAACTCAACTATTTCCTGGAAAATAAAAAAGATAGCAAGCTCTATGAAGAGACATGCTATCTTGAGTAACTCTTATTATTTACCTTGAATATAATCTAAATCATTGGCATCTTCTGCATCAATGGTTCTGTATGAAATAACGCCAAGGCCTTTAACATTAGATTCTGAAATCACAATTGAACCATCGTCATTGACTTTTTCAACGAAACCAACATGACCATATTGTGTATCTGCACCAAGTTGGCCAGCTTCGAAGACAACAGCAGTATGGTTTTTGGGTGAATGTGTTACAGTATAACCTTCTCTTTCAGCGTGATTGTTCCAATTGTGTGCATCACCCAAATCACCAGAAATAGATGAGTCATATTGTTGCATACGTTGATAAACATACCACGTACATTGTCCTTGTGGATATGGAGAAGATCCACTGGCTTCAACAAATGGTTTGAAATCACTTCCTGAAGTTTCTGTTCCAATTGATTGAGTATATTTTTTAAGATTTGGCATACGTTTTTTATCAAATGCAGTTAAATTGTAATGTTTAATGATACTATTTAACTTTTTAGCATAATTCGGATCTGTCGCATAAGAATGTGATAAGTGTGACGTTGCCTCTTTATATGTTAATGCTTCGCTCTTCCAAGTAGGTTTATATATTGTAGGGTTGCCTTCAATACCATTTTTAATTAAGTCAGCATAATCTTGGAGTGAGGATTTCAAATTAGGATATTTACGGAATCCAGCGTTTATACTAAACATTTGGTTATCGCTACCAGCCTCTAATGTATTGAAGTTCACAGATTCCCCATTATAACTACCTTTAACACCGAATAAATTATAGTTAGGTGATTGAGCTAGACTACTTTTACCTGAGTCAGATTCCAAGATAGCTTGAGCCATCATAACAGAGGCATAAATCTTTTCTTTTTGGCCAATTTTATGTGCATCTTTGGCAATCGATTTAATAAATTTACGAGTATCTTGGCTGTCTACCACATTAAAGTTATCGTCTGACACTTTGCCATCTTCAATTTGTGGTACTTGTTGGAATAAACTTGTTGAACGCGTATTAGATTTTTTAATATCATACTCAAACGATTGAACCGGTTTAGATTTATGTTTCAATTCATCCTCTGTAGGTAGTTGCGGATTATTATTTTGAGAAGACTGCGATGTGTGCTTCTGATGTTTAGATTTCTGCTCATAATTAGATTGGGTCTTCTTAGCATCTTCACTGTATTCATCAAGAATGGTATCTAGTGCTGAATCAGATACGCTTGAGTGGTTGTTGTCACTTGATGAATGTGATGTTGTTTGATTAGAAGATGATTGATGCGTTTGATTTGATGACTGTTTAGATTCATCTTGTTGAGACGATTGACCTTGTGACTGAGAAGTATTTTTATCATCGTCATGTTCCCATTGAGATAATGCGTCACTCACCTTTGAATCATCTGTTTCTGCTTTAGAAGATGATGTACTACTTTGATGTGATTGATCTTCAGAATGAGAGGAATGACTTCCTTCAGAAGGAATGTCTGAATTAGTATTTTTATTCGATGTTACCTCTTTAGAATTATTGTTATCACTATCAGTAGAATCATCTCTATTTGAAGCGGAAGATGATTGACTTGTATGCTCATCTGACTGTTCATAATTTGAAATATTAGAATCAAAGTTAAAAAGATTTTGAATTAATGTAGTTAAACTAAAGCTATCATCATATTTATCAGGTTTTAACAGGTCGTTCATATGAGACTGACTTTGAGCAACGTTATGGTAAAATTGGTCAACTAAATTTGTATTTTTTTGCTTATTTTGATCAGTAACTGCTGTTGTAGTTTGATGTGAGTGGTTAGAATTTTGATCTGACTGATTAGATGTTTTGTTTTTATTCACTTTAATATCATTATCTTTATTAAGCGTTTTAGAAGATTTACCGTTCTCTTTAGAAGGAGATTTCTCAGAAGAAGCTTTTTCTGCTTGGTGTGCACGTTGATTGCTATCAGTTTGCTCTTGTTTATCTTCTTTCGACTGTGAACTTTTATGAGTTACCTTTGTTTGTTGATTCATGTCATCTGTATTATCTTTCGCAACGGCCGTAGGGGTAGTGAATGTTGGGAATACCAACGTAGTTGATAGTAAATAAATTAACAATTTGTTTTTCGACATCACATTTTTTCTCCCTCGAAAAGTTTAATTTTGGTGTGATAATAATTGAGAATTTGGTATAATTTAACTTATGACTTATATTGTTGATATCTATCAACGAAACGTAATGCGCCTTAATACATTTATTATACAAATCTTACTTGTAAAAATAAATTACTTTCCTAGAAATGTTATAAAATAATAGAAGTATCTCCTCAATGATCAAGTAATGATGGTGGAGTCATTTTCAAAAATAAAAATAGAGTTATTATAAAGAATGAATATTAAAAACCTTCTCAATAGGAGTGTGAATATGAAGAACGCACTAAAACTCTTTATCACGGATTTGAAGAGGGTAGCGAAAACGCCGGGTGTTTGGGTGATCTTAGCAGGTCTAGCTATTCTACCTTCGTTCTACGCATGGTTCAATTTATGGGCGATGTGGGATCCGTATGGCAATACAGGCCATATTAAAGTAGCAGTAGTAAATGAAGACAGTGGTGACAAAATTCGAGGTAAAAAAATTAACGTCGGCGATACAATGGTCAAATCGCTAAAGAACAATGACAGTTTCGATTGGCAATTTGTTAGCCGAGAAAAAGCAGACCATGAAATTAAGATGGGTAAGTACTATGCCGGTATATACATACCAAGTAAGTTTACACATCAAGTTACTGGCACACTAAGAAAGCATCCGCAAAAAGCAGACGTTAATTTCAAAGTGAACCAAAAAATTAATGCCGTAGCGGCGAAACTGACAGATACAGGTTCATCGCTCGTTGTAGAGAAAGCCAATGAGCAATTTAATAAAACAGTTACGAAAGCATTGTTAACTGAAGCAAATAAAGTCGGTCTAACATTAGAAGACAATGTGCCGACAATCAATAAGATTAAAAATGCGGTATATCAAGCGAATGATGCATTACCTAAGATTAACGACTTCGCTGACAAAGTTATTTATCTTAACAATCATCAAGACGAGTTAGATCAATATGCGAATAAATTTAGAGATTTAGGTAAATATAAGGCCAACATTACTGATGCTCAAGACAAACTCAATGCAGTCAATTCGGCTGTTCCCGCTTTAAATGAGAAGGCAAAACTCATCCTAGCACTTAATGATTATATGCCGAATATTGAACGACTACTCAATGTAGCTTCCAATGATGTGCCAGCACAATTTCCTAAGATTAATAAAGGCGTAGACATTGCCAGTGAAGGCATTGATGCAGCAAGTAGTCAATTAAACGACGCACAAGGATATTTAACTCAAGCGAAGCAGCGTGTGAAAGACTATCAAGAAGCTGCCGGTAGAGCACAAGAAGTGAATGGTGCTGTGAATAAAGATTTAAACAATCATACAACGACACAGCAACAAAGTGCTACCCAAAGCCATAAAGATCAAGGGCATAGTTACTCTAATATAAAGACCAGCCAAATGAGTACGATGGGTGATTCATCTAACAATGATTCAGATTTAACACAAAACGACGTTAAATCAATGAACACCGCCTTAACAGAATCGTTATTATCATTATCAAATCAGACAGACAAACAAGCTCAAGCCACTCAACAAGATATTAAAGCGTTGAAGAACATGGCATATGGTGTTATCGCATCAGATAAACCTACACAATTTAAAGAACCACTTGAGAATATTAAATCTCGATTGGAAAATGCTACTAAATATAATCAACAAATGATCGATATTCTCTCAGAATTAGAGAAAAGTGAAGATGTAGATTTATCATCAGAAATTAAACATATTAAAAAGGCGAATAACCAAATTAATGATAGTTTACGTACGACTAATCAATTAATTGATTCTTTATCAAATGGTAGTTCAGGCCAGTCTGAAGCAGTAAAAGTACTTCGTGGACTGCCAAAACTGAGTGATAATCTTGATAACTTCCGTTCATATATTAAAAATGAACTAAATAACAATTTATTAGCTGTTTCAAACGAAATTACAGATCAATTAAATAAAGGTCAGAATACTTTATCTACAATTCAATCGAAATTGAACTCAATCAACCAAGTGATTAATGCAGGTCAAGATATCTTAAGTGATGGTAAAGAACGTATTGATACAATACAAAGCACTTTACCTGGTATTGAACAAACTTACATCAATGCCATGAAAACTGCTCAAGCTTACTTCCCAACTGTGAAGAAAGACGTTGCACAAGCCGCTAGTTTCGTGCGCAATGACTTACCACAATTGGAACAAGAATTAGCTAATGTCACTCAATCAGTCAACCAAAACTTACCGGCATTATTTAACCGCTATGACAATGCTGTTAATTTATTAAATGAGAATCAACCACGTGCGAAAGAAGGTTTAGCTTCACTAGCTGACTTCGCACAGAATAAATTGCCTGACGTTGAGAAGGATCTTAAAAAAGCAGATAAAGTCTTCAAGAAACTAGACAAAGATGATGCTATCGATAAACTTATAGACACATTAAAGAACGATTTGAAAAAGCAAGCAGACACAATTGCAAATCCAATTAATAAAAAGACTACGGATGTCTTCCCAGTGAAAGATTATGGTTCAGGAATGACACCATTCTATACAGCGTTATCAATATGGGTAGGCGGCTTATTAATGGTAAGTTTACTTTCAGTAGATAACAAACATGAACATTTGCGACCTATATTAACAGCACGACAAATCTACATGGGTAAAGCTGGTTTCTTCTTCCTCTTAGGTATCATTCAAGCACTTATCGTGTCGATAGGTGACCTAGTGATACTTAAAGCGGCGGTGGAATCACCAGTCTTATTCGTAACCATCGCTGTATTTAGTTCACTCGTATTTAACTCAATCATCTATACATGCGTGTCCATGTTAGGTAATCCAGGTAAAGCTGTAGCGATTATCTTGCTCGTATTACAAATCGCAGGGGGTGGAGGAACATTCCCAATTCAAACGACACCACAGTTCTTCCAAACCATTTCACCATACCTGCCTTTCACTTATGCCATTGACGCCTTACGTGAAACTGTAGGTGGTATTGTACCTGAAATATTAATTACTAAAGTTGTCGTACTCACATTGTTCGGCCTTGGATTTATTATATTTGGTATATGTATGAAACCTGTGATGGACCCAATTATGCGTAAAATTGCTAAACGTGCAGCAGAAAGTAAAGTAACTGAATAATATACTAAAATCCCTCGAATTGTATGGTTCAATTCGAGGGATTATTTTAGTTATAAGCAATGCTTATTTAAGGATGGCTTATAATTAGCTCCATGTGTCCATTAAACTGAATTGCTTTATCTTCTGTTGTTAAAATAAAATGCGTACCTTTTTGAACAGTGAATGTTTCGTCATCAACTGTTAATTGACCATCACCCTCAATGACTGAAACTAAGCAATACGGATGAGGTTTCTCTAAAGTTAGATGTTCAGAAATATCCCATTTCTCTACTGTGAAGAACGTATTCGACACAAATTGCGTATAAGTGTTACCATCAATCTCTTTAGTATGTGGAGAAGTATTCGGCTGTCGATTAGAAATATCGATAACATCTTTACTTTGTTCTAAATGTAATTCACGTGTGTTGCCATTTTTATCTTTTCTATCGTAATCATAAATACGATATGTGGTATCAGAAGATTGCTGCGTCTCCAAGATGAGGATGCCTGATCCTATCGCATGTACTGTACCAGCAGGAACATAATAGAAGTCGCCAGGGTGAACTGGAACATGAGTAAATAAATGGTCGAAGTCTTTATTATCGATGAGTTGTTCTAATTCTTCTTTTGTTTGTGCTTCTACACCATAGATGATTTCTGAGCCAGGTTCTGCATCAAGAATATACCAACACTCTGTCTTACCATATTCACCTTCGTGTTTAAGTGCATAGTCATCATTAGGATGAACCTGTACTGAAAGTTGATCATGAGCGTCTAGAATTTTAGTTAGAAGCGGGAAGTGTGTTCTTGAATCGTTATCGAATAACGCACGATCTTCTTCCCATACCTTATCCAACGTCTTACCTTGATGTTTGCCATTTTCAATGACATTAGGTCCGTTCTGATGTGCTGAAATAGCCCAACTTTCGCCAGTTTGATCACTTGGAATATCATAACCAAACTGAGTTAAAGCATTGCCACCCCAAATGCGCTCTTGAAATACAGGTTTAAGAAACAATACCATATCTTACACTCCTTTATATCTCTTTTAAAATGTTGTAGATTTCATTTTTATCTTGAGCATGTACGAGGTTGTCTCTTGTATCATCATGCATTAAAGCTTTTGATAAGCGTTGCAATAATCTTAAGTGCGTATCATTACTGTCATTTGGCACAGCGATAAGGAAGACCAATTGCGGTAATGAACCATCAAGACTTTCCCACTGAATGCCTTTTCTATTTTGCATAACAGCTACGGCAGGTTGATTGACTGCACTTGATTTCGCATGAGGAATCGCCACATTCATACCAATGGCAGTAGTTGACTCTGCTTCTCGCTTAAGAATAGCTTCTTTTACTTCTTCAACATTAGAGATATAGTGATGTTCGTTTAATTTAGAAATGAGCGTATCAATCGCATTGTCACGCGTAAGTTCAGTATTTGATATTTCAATAATATTCTCGGCAAATACTTCATGTTCTTTACTTTCATTTGTAGGCTCACTTTGTGGAGCAGTCGTTGCTACATTACTTTGTGTTGTTGTATCGTTTGCTGATGTAGAATCATTTTCAAGGGTAGGGTCAGTCTCGTGTGCATTCACTTCATTCGCAGGTGTATGTCTCTTGAAAATTAAGACCGTCATCATTGTGACTAAACTACCGATAATGACAGCGATAAAGAACCAAAGAACCTTATCAATACCGCCAAGTACTGCTACAACTGGACCACCGTGGGCCACTCTATCTCCAACACCTCCCAGCGCGGCGATGACAGATGCTACCATAGCACCAATCATATTAGCTGGAATTGTTCTAAGTGGGTCTTGGGCAGCGAAAGGTATCGCACCTTCAGTGATACCGAAGAGCCCCATTGTAAATGAGGCTTTACCCATTTCTTGTTCAGCTTTGTTAAACTTACGTTTTTGAATAAATGTTGCTAAGCCTAAACCGATTGGAGGCGTACATACTGCTACAGCAACCATTCCCATCACTGCATAGTTACCTTCAGCAATTAATGCAGAACCGAAGAGAAAGGCAACTTTATTAATCGGACCACCCATATCGAAGGCAATCATAGCGCCGATAATCAACGCTAGAATAATAATATTTGCACCTTGCATACCTTTTAACCATGTCGTCAATGCAGCAAAGATACTTGAAATTGGAGCACCGATGACAAAGATAAATATCAGTCCTACGATAAGTGAAGAAATAATAGGTATGATAATAATTGGCATAATCGGTGCCATCGCTTTAGGAACTTTAATTTGTTTAATCCATTTAGCGATATAACCAGCTAAGAAACCGGCAACAATACCACCTAAGAAACCAGCACCTGCAGTACTGCCGTAAAGACTTCCATCAGCAGCGATAGCTCCACCAATCATACCTGGAACAAGTCCGGGTTTATCAGCAATACTTACGGCAATATAACCGGCTAGAATTGGAACCATAAATTTAAAAGATAAGCTTCCAATATTTTCAATTGATTTCCAGAATGAATGCTCTGGAATGACGAGGCCTTTAGAAGTCGCTTCGCCACCTATAGTTAAAGCAATGGCCATCAGCAATCCACCTACAACGATGAATGGCACCATGAAAGAGACACCATTCATTAAGTGTTGATAGACCATTTGCATGCCACTTTTATGTTCATTATCTTCTTCAGAATTGTGGCTGTGAGTTTCTGAATCATTTCCATGATAGATACGGGCGTCTTGATCAATGATACGTTGAATTAATTGTTTTGGATGATGGATACCTTCACGCACGTTCTCATTAATGAGGCGTTTACCATTAAAACGTGAAAGATCAACTTGTCTATCAGCGGCGATAATGATGCCATCTGCTTCTTTAATTTCCTTGGCAGTTAAAATGTTTTCAGCACCTACACCGCCTTGCGTTTCAACTTTGATATCTACGCCCATTTCCTTAGCAGCTTGTTCTAATTTTTCTTGAGCCATATATGTATGAGCGATACCGTTAGGGCATGATGTTATAGCAAGTATTTTCATCGCTTTCACTCTCCTTTATTTAAAGTGTAAGCGTATTCAATACTATATAAAAAAGAATAATTGCCGTTATTAGTGGCAATTATTCTCGAATTTGAGCGATTAACTTATTTTTCATGACATGGTTATCCATCAGACACCACTGATCAACCGTATATTCATCAAGTTGAGCCAGTGACTGAATCATATTTTTCATCATTTGTGCATCTTTCTTCGCAATCGCTAGGAAGAACACTAACTTCACATCATGTTGTTTCCATGGAATGGGGTGCTTGAATTTATAGACAATCACATGAGATTTCAGCACCTTCTCAGGATTACCGTGAGGAATCGCCATACCATTGCCTATGAAAGTTGAAGACTGACGTTCGCGTTCCATCGCAGATTCAATATAACCATCTAAAGTCGCTTGATGTTCTTCTAGAATCTCTTGAGTTCTCTTAAAGATTGAGAGTGCAACGGAGGATTCATCTTGTTCGATGTCGGACTCAACCACAAATTCTATTGGTGACAGGGCATCTCTTTGTAACGTTGGGTTTTTAAACGTTTTAATTACATGTTCAACTTGGCGTTCATCATCTTTTGAAAATAATGGCGACACCTGAATCACTTTCGGAAGGTGTGATGAACGTTTGTGACTTAAGTCGATATCATGCGTCGTGATGAGTAAATCCACTTGCGCAAAGTCATAAGTTTCAACATCTTCAAGTTTCAATGTATTAACAATTGATATTGAAGGACTTAATTTCTTAATCCTTTCGGCTAATAAAGTTGAAACCCCTAAGCCGTAATAACACACAATGACGACGTTAATGGTCGAATGCATTTGTCGTTCAATTGATGATTGAAAATGAATCGTCAAAAAGGCAATTTCATCTTCGCTAAGTTGTATGTCAGTGTCTTTAGATAACTGATGAATCACATCATAAAGCGTGTTAAAGATAAAAGGATAGAGTTGTTTGATTTCAGATGTCAGCGGATTGTTGAGGTAAACATTGCGCATCAATCGTAAGTAGGTACGACTAAAGTGCATATAAATATTTTCTTTTAGAATTGAATCTTTAGAAAAAGGAATATCTACATTCGTTTCCATCAATTGTATTAACCGTTGAATATAACTTTGAATAAAGAGTTGTTGGAAGCTTAAATCAAATTGATTGAAATGATAACTAATGAAGAATGAAAACAATTGACTCGTTTCATCAGTCAGCCGGTAACCTAGTTGTTGATTAATATCTGTAATACACTGTCGTGCTATGGCTAGTGAAGTTGGATCCGACTCCCAATCTAACTCCTCAGAGTTAGTGCGCTTGATAATTAAGATTAAATGCACAAGTAACTGTCGCACTTGATTATCTGACGTTTGAAGCTCGGAAGCTTGAATATGTTTCTTAATAATATGATGAATACGCTGAATATGTCCCTGTGGTAATTCTTGCAGAATCAAATCTTCTACCTTAATTTCATTCGAAGAGAGTTGATTCAGATGAAGAACCGCATTACTTAAATCCGAACCACTAGCATCGATAATGATACCTTGTTTCCTTTTCAAAGTGACGGTGACATCAAATTTTTCACACCAAGTTTGGATACGTGTGACACAATCAAGTACATCTGACTTTGATAGATGAAACTGTGATGCAAGCTCACTCAAAGTATATGTATGATGATCCATCAATAATTTATAAGCAATCTTAATTAATAACTTTCTCTCTTTAAGAATACTGTCATTTAATTGTCCCTCAATATAACTAATAGAATATGTATCTAAATTTAATTGATAACCTCTAGATTTAACACTCACTATAAGATTATCAATGAATGTAGAATTAATAACTTTAATATCATTCCTAACTGTGCGATTAGACACATTTAAATAAGCCGAAACTTCATTCCCACTAATGTACGTTTGAGCGTTATTGATTAAGAGTTGAATGAGTTTAATCTGTCTGTTTATCATAGTCCATCTCACTTCTCCCACAAAGTTTGATTAGGAAAACGCTTACTACACAATCAAAGTTTACTTGTTAGCGAGGAGATAGGCAAGTAGGTAAGAAAATCAACTTTGAAGAATTAAGTACGAAATTATCGATTATTGTAATCAAACAATTAATAGACTCCAAGTCTTCGATATTCAAGACAACGAACTTCCAAATTTAAATCATTATATTAGAACAATTGACTCAACAACCACTCCCATCAAACATTAATTTTAATTGACTTGCTCAAATAACAGTTTCTTCATTATATTGTTAAGCAAAATGTTATATGGGTATGAGTAAATTAGTTAGATGAGGAGGTATTATAGTTGAACATTTCTTCTAAAGATTTTGATTATTTAGTTGTTTTTACCGCAGGCATAGGAATGTTTTTATCTACCTTAGATAGTGGGATTATTAACCTTGCATTACCTACTTTATCGAAATCATTTAATGTTGATACATCATTGATAACATGGAGTGTCACTTTATATACTTTATTATTGACGGGAACGATTATCATATTTGGAAGATTGAGTGACAAATTTAGTCGAATAAATATCTATAGTATCGGGCTTATTGTGTTTTTAATAGCTTCAATTTTATGTGGTTTTTCAAGTAATATTATCCAATTGATCACATTTCGAGGTTTGCAAGGCATCGGAGCAGCAATGTTGCAAGGCACTGCCACTGCTATTATTACAACTAGTATTCCTGAAGATAGACAAGGATCGGCCCTAGGAACGCTAAGTATACTTTTAGGAATAGGACCAGTTTTAGGACCTAGTGTAGGAGGGAGTTTACTCTCTTTAGGAAGTTGGAGATGGATATTTTGGATGAATATTCCCTTTATCGTAGTAGGGTTAGTTGGCTGTTTAATATTGAAGAGAAATATTAAAGAAAATAGAAGTACATCTATTCACCTGGATTTGCGAGGAAATATATTGTTATTTCTATCTATATTTTGTTTATTAATCAGTCTAACTGCATGGTCTCATAATTCTATTAAAAGTTTACTCGTTTATGGGAATTTAATAACTTTTATCATACTATTTAGTTTGTTTGTAGTATGGGAATTAAAAAATAGTCATCCAATCATAGATTTACGCATGTTTAAAAATATATCTTTTTCTTCTCCTATTTTTGCGATATTTGTGTTTGGCGGTACGACCTCTCTAGGATTTATCGTTCCACCGTACATATTAGAGAAAGCTAACCATCTCGGTTCATGGCAAGTGGGCTTAGTTAATTTAGCATCTCCTTTAGGCTTAGTCATTGTTTCAAAACTTGCCGGAAAGTTGATATCTCGTTTAGGAAGTACCATATTAATGGTGATTGGATTAATTATAATGACTATTGCTTATACAAGTTTAGGAGGCTTCCAATTTATTTTAAGTCCAATAGCATTAAGTCTATTATTACTACTATATGGTTTAGGAGGTGGATTCTTTCTTCCTTCTAATACTTCAGCAATTATGGGCTCCGTTTCTCAGGATATGCAAGGTACAGTAGGAGCAGCTCAAAGAATGGTTCAAAATATAGGTATTGCTATTTATACAGCTATAACTTCATTATTTATTAATAACTCCTCAAGTTCTAATAAACTAATAGCAGGGGCTAGTGAAGCGTGGTTATTTGCAGCTGCATCTTTATTTATAGCACTACTCCCTTTCTTATTAAAAATCTTACGAAACAAACAACGTGCTGAATAAAAGATATTCTAATTTAAAATGATCTATTAAAAGATTTCTTGCACTCATAACAGTTTTTTCATTAATAATTGTTATGTGTGCAATTTTTGTTTTTCACTATATAATGACCCAAGTAAATATGATATATTTTAATTAAATTATTTATATTGGGTGATAGTATGGGGTATCAAAGCGAACACGCTTTAGAAGAATATGTAATTAAACAATTAGTGAGTCAGGGATACGAGAGAGTTCAAATACGTGATCACGCACAGCTAGTCGATAATTTCCGCTCAATTTTAAATGAACGTAATGCTGATAAACTTGAAGGGAAGCCATTATCAGATGCGGAATTTCGTAGAATTATGATAGATATTAGTGATAAAAGTGTATTTGATAGTGCAATGATATTAAGGGATAAATATGTCCTTGAACGTGATGATGAGACGAAAGTATATCTGAGTTTTATGGATACGTTAAAGTGGTGTAAGAATAAATTCCAAGTAACGAACCAAGTTTCTGTTGAAGATACATATAAAAGTCGTTATGATGTGACGATTCTTATCAATGGTTTGCCACTTGTTCAAATTGAATTGAAAAGAAGTGGTATCGCAATTACTCAAGCATTTAATCAAATTGAACGTTATCGTAAATTTAATTACACAGGTCTGTTTAGATTCATTCAACTCTTCGTTATTAGTAATAAGATGGAAACACGTTACTACGCAAATAGCGACCAAAGAATTTTTAAGAGCGCGATGTTTTATTGGAGCGATAAAAATAATCAACGTATCAATAACCTGAAAGATTTTGTTGAAGATTTTCTTAGCCCATGCAAACTTGCTAAAATGATTAGTCGCTACATGATTATTAATGAAACTGATAAAGTGCTTATGACGCTTAGACCTTATCAAGTTTACGCAGTTGAGGCACTAATTAAACGTGCGACAGAGACAAATAATAATGGCTATATTTGGCATACGACAGGAAGCGGTAAAACGTTAACTTCTTTCAAGACGAGTCAGATTCTCTCTAGGGAACCTAATATCAATAAAGTCATATTTTTAGTCGACCGTAAGGATTTAGATAGCCAAACGCTTGCTGAATTCAACAAATTTGAAAATGACTCTGTCGACCTTACAGACAATACACGTAAATTACTTCAACAGTTAGACGACCCTACTCAGAACCTTATCGTTACGACGATACAAAAGATGGCAAATGCAATTAAAACAGGACATAAAGCAATTGAACGTTATAAAGAAGATAAAGTAGTATTCATTATCGACGAGTGTCACCGTACACAGTTTGGTGATATGCATCGTGTGATTAAACAACATTTTAAGAACGCGCAATACTTTGGATTCACAGGTACACCACGTTTTGAAGAGAATGCGAGTCAAGACGGACGTGCGACGGCGGATATATTCGGGAAATGCCTCCATACTTACCTTATTAAAGATGCGATTCGTGATGGCAATGTACTAGGATTCTCTGTTGAATACCTCAATACATTCGATAAATTGAAGGACAATATTGATGAAGAATATGTTTCTAAGATAGATGAGAATGAGATTTGGATGGCTGACGACCGTCTTAAGAAAGTAGCTAAACATCTTGTCGCAAACCATCACAAGAAGACGCGTAATCAAATGTATACTTCCATTTTTACTGTTCAAAGCATACCAATGGCAATTAAATATTATAAAATCTTCAAAGAGATGAAAGAAGAAGGTTTACACAACCTCAATGTTTCTACAATTTTCACTTATAATCCTAATGAAGATATGCATAAAAATAGAGAAGTGTATCAACAAAATGAAAATCCTAAGCATTCACGTGAAGAATTAGAAACAGTAATTAAAGATTATAATAAAATGTTTGATAAAAATTATTCTACAGATACATTTGATGGATTCTTTAATGATGTTTCTCAGCGAGTGAAACGAGGCATACCAGGTGAACGATTAGATATTTTAATTGTTGTTGATATGTTCTTAACAGGCTTCGATAGTAAAAAGTTAAATACGTTATATGTTGATAGAAATCTACAATATCATACATTAATTCAAGCTTATTCTCGTACGAATCGAGTTGAAGATGAGACTAAACCTTATGGCAACATTGTGTGCTATCGTAATTTGAAAGAGAATACAGATAAAGCAATCGAGTTATTCTCACAAACAGATGATGTAGACACGGTATTAAGTGCATCATTTGATGAGTATTTAGTTGAGTTTAAAAAGCAATTAATAGAGTTGTATAAAGTTGCAGATACGCCAGAAGCGGTAGACCGATTAGAACGTGAAGATGATATTAAAGAGTTTGTATTAACTTTCCGTAGTTTGTCACGTTTAATGCAAATGCTAAAAACGTTTGACGAATTTAGCTTTGACAAGGATAAACTCGGCATAGCTCAGCAAACTTTTCAAGATTACAGAGGTAAATATCTTCATTTATATGATGCTGTACGTCAGAAAAATAAAAGAGAAATTAACAAAGTCTCTGTTTTAGATGATATTGACTTCGAAGTCGAGATATTAAGAAATGATTTGATTAATGTTCAATATATTCTAGATTTATTGAACCAGATTGATTTAACGAATAAAGAAGAAACAGATAAAGCACGTAAGCAGATACGTAAGTTACTTGAACAAGCAGATGATGATAAATTAAGACTGAAGGCAGACTTAATTCGCGAGTTCTTAGATAGTGTGATTCCACATCTTGAAGAAGGAACAGCGATTGATGATGCATATTATGAATTTGAAGAGGAAGTCAAAGAAGGCGAGTTACAAGATTTCGCCAAAGATCAAACCTATCCAATTGATTTATTAAAACAGCTTGTGAGTGAGTATGAGTACAGTGGACAATTAGATAATAATTTAGTTGAAGAGGGTGTCTCTGGTGGCTTACTCGTGCGTACTAAGAAAATTGATAATGTTAAATCCTTCGTTCAAGAAACCGTAGAAAAATATGGTGCAGTGGAATAATCATTTTGATGTTTTAAACACATGATATTAACATCTAACTTCAATCGCAACGCTTTCCTAAGGAGGGGCTGGGGTCGAGCCACGGTTTAGATACTTATCTTGTTTCCTCAAGAGTTTTGCGTTAGATTTTATATCTAGTAAAATAATTCACAAAAACTGTAAGTTAGGTGGGTGTTCCCACTTAACTTATTTTATTTTGTGCTATAAAATTATAAATAAAAGACAAAATAAATGGACAACTATTTATTTATAAATTTCGTACTAAATGGAGGGAACGTACATTGACTACATCAGAGAAGAAACGTCAACAACAAGCAGAACTACAAAAGAAATTATGGTCCATTGCGAATGACTTACGTGGGAATATGGACGCCAATGAATTTAAAAATTACATTTTAGGCCTTATCTTTTACCGTTTCTTGAGTGAGAAGGTTGAAGAGACATCCGCAAGACTTCTTTCAGAAGATAATATTTCATATACAGAAGCAATGAATAACGAGGATTACCGTCCTATCGTTGAGAAAGAACTCATTCAACGTATTGGTTTCGTTATTGAACCGGAAAATTTATTTAGTAATTTAAAAGCTAAAATTGAAAACCAAACATTTGAAATTGAAGACTTAAGCAATGCGATTAAAAATGTTGAGAACTCTACACGTGGTCATGAAAGTGAAGATGACTTCATCCATTTATTCGATGACATGGATTTGAACTCCAGTCGTTTAGGTAATACCAATGCAGCACGTACGAAATTAATTGGGAAAGTCATGATGAATATTTCTACATTACCATTCGTCCATAGTGATTTAGAAATCGATATGTTAGGCGACGCGTATGAATACTTAATCGGTCAATTCGCAGCTAGTGCGGGTAAAAAGGCCGGTGAATTCTATACACCTCAACAAGTATCAACGATACTTGCGAAGATCGTTACAGTTGGTAAAGAAGATTTAAGAAGTGTGTATGACCCGACATGTGGTTCTGGCTCATTACTATTACGTGTAGGTCGTGAAGCTAAAGTACGTAACTATTATGGTCAAGAATACAATAGTACAACTTATAACTTAGCTAGAATGAATATGTTGCTTCACGATGTGAACTTTAAAGCCTTCCAAATTGAAAATGGCGATACATTAGAAGATCCAGCGCATCGAGGCGAACAATTTGATGCGGTAGTCGCAAACCCACCATACAGTGCGAAGTGGAGTGCTGAACCTTCATTCTTAGATGATGAACGTTTTAGTGATTACGGCAAACTTGCACCTAAATCTAAAGCAGACTTTGCATTTATTCAACATATGATTTATCACTTAGATGATGAGGGGACAATGGCAGTTGTTCTTCCACATGGTGTTCTATTCCGTGGCGCAGCCGAAGGCACAATTCGTAAATATTTAATCGAAGAGAAGAATTATTTAGACGCCGTGATAGGCTTACCTGCCAACTTGTTCTTTGGGACAAGTATTCCAACGTGTGTCCTAGTCTTTAAGAAATGTCGCCAAGCTGATGATGACGTAGTATTTATTGATGCTTCACAATCATTTGAAAAAGGTAAAAACCAAAACCACCTTACAGATGAAGATGTAGAAAAAATCGTCGAAACATACAGCCAAAGAGAGACAATAGATAAATATAGTTATGTCGCAAGTTTAGATGAAATCAATGAGAATGATTACAACCTCAATATTCCTAGATATGTAGATACATTTGAAGAAGAAGAGCCGATTGACTTAGACCAAGTCCAACAGCAACTCAAAAACATCGATAAAGACATCGCCAACGTAGAATCAGAAATCAACGAATATCTCAAAGAACTAGGAGTGTCGGATAATGACTGAACAAAATACTCCAGAGTTAAGATTTACAGAGTTCAAAGGTGAGTGGCGTAAAAGTAAGTTAGCAGACGTAGTTAATGTGTATGATGGTACTCATCAAACTCCGAGATATACTAAAGAAGGAATTAGATTTCTTTCTGTAGAAAATATAAGATTATTGAAATCAAATAAGTTTATTTCCAAAGAGGATTTTGAAAAAGAATTTAAAATTTATCCAGAATATGGAGATATACTGATGACTCGAATAGGTGATATTGGAACGCCTAAAGTAGTAAACTTAATAGAGCCGTTAGCATACTATGTGAGTTTAGCATTATTAAAACCTATAAATATTAATTCATATTTTTTAGAATCATTAATCCTTTCTCCTACTGTTCAAAATGAACTATGGAGAAAGACTTTGCATATAGCATTTCCGAAAAAAATTAATAAAAATGAAATTGCAAAAGTAATGATTAACTATCCTAAAAATGAAGAACAAGAGAAAATTGGTAAACTCTTCAGCAAACTCGACTACCAAATTGAGTTAGAAGAAGAGAAACTTGAACTTTTAGAACAACAAAAGCGTGGGTATATACAAAAGATTTTTTCTCAAGAGTTAAAATTTAAAGATGAAAGAGGGAACAATCATCCTAGTTGGAAAGAAATGAAATTAATGGAATTTCTTTCTGTTATAGATGGTGATCGAGGTAAAAATTATCCTACTAAAAATGATTTTATGGAAAATGGGCATACACTTTTTTTAAGTGCAGCAAATGTAACTTAACAAGGCTTTTCTTTAAATCAAAGTCAATATATTACTAAAGAAAAATCAAACTCTATGGGGAAAGGAAAATTAAATATAAATGATGTAGTACTGACTACAAGAGGATCTATTGGAAATGTTTTTCTGTATAATGAGAAAATTACTAAGAAAAAACCATTTGTAAGAATTAACTCAGGTATGCTAATTCTTAGAACAGAAGACTATATTAAGTCGTTTTTTATAACAAAATATTTAGCTTCACCATTAGGAAAAAAACAAATTGATTTACTTAGCTTTGGTTCTGCACAACCACAATTAACTAAGAAAGATATAGAACTATATAAAATAAAACTTCCTGTAAGACAAGAACAAAAACAAATCAGTTTATTCTTAAAAAAATAGATAAAATAATTGAAAAACAATCTTCTAAAGTCGAATTATTAAAACAACGTAAACAAGGCTTATTACAAAAGATGTTTGTGTAATTCTGATAAATACCTATTATGTAAAGTAAAAAAAGAGAGCGTATTTGCTCTCTTTTCTTGTTTTGTTATTAAAAAGCTCATAATAGATTATGATCATCTGTTTTGGGACGCTGTGAGAGGCTCTCAGTTTCATCGAAGTAAAGTTTATTAAACCAAATCATTATCGTGTTTAATTCTGTAAATTGTCTGCCTTGTTATATTTACTTCTTTCGCAATTTTACTAATTGCTTGGCCTTCTTTTAACATTTCCACCACGCGATGATAAATAACACGTTTCTGTGGGTCTTTAGCATTCGCTGAATAAAGTAACGGACGCCCTTTATATACACCTTTTTCTTTAGCTACTTGAATACCTTGCGCTTGTCGACGTTTATTTTCATTTCGTTCTTGTTCTGAAACCATTGCTAATATTTGTATGATTAAATCTTTCATAAACTTATCTAATAAAGGATTGCCAATGACTTCATTCATCATAGGTAAACTAGTAATCATCAATTGAACTTCTTTATCCTTTAAATAATTAACTGTGTTAATCACTTCATCATAATTACGACCTAAGCGATCAATCGATTCTACTACAAATCTATCGCCCATTCTCACAAAGTTAAGTGCTTCTTGAAATACGGGTCTATTTTCTACTGACTTTCCCGACTGTTTCTCTGTAAATATTTTCTCTACGCCAAATGTTTTCAAATTATCTATCTGTCTCTCTAAATTTTGATCTATCGAAGATACTCTTGCATAACCTATAATCATTCACTTTCACTCCAAAATTAATATACACCCTAATCATACGTTCAAGTTACTATAAATTCAATAACTTATTTTGTGTGATTAGGGTGTACCTTAATTAATCAAAATTATTATTTAACATTTTATAATTTTTCGTCATTCCAACCAAGAAAACCATCTTTAACTTTTATTGTAAACTTTCCACTCCAAAAAGTGCTAACTTCATAATAGAAAATTCCTCCACTTTCCCGAATGAATGTGATATCATTTCCATATTTTCTGATAACATAATTATCTGCATCTGTTCTTTTAGACATTCAAAACCACTCCTTTAATTTATTAAACTAGATTTTTAATCATCTAACCAAAGATTAAATGTAAGATGTTTTTTACAATTATCAAACTAACTATAATAACAATAGCGCTGGATACTTTATTTAAGATTATTATATATTTTCCAGTCTGATCTATGGAGCCTAAAATTTTCCCTAATATAGCTAATAAAATAAACCATATCCATGAAATAATAATAGTAGAAATACTAAATAATAATTTTTCTATACCTAAATAAACAGAAGCACTTGTGCCAATTACTCCTACTGTGTCCATAATTGCATGGGGATTTAATAGGGATACAGATAAAGCAAAACCAATTTGCTTTTTAGCACTCATAGAGTCATGATTTTCTAAATTATTTGGTTTCTCATTCCATAAAGACCAAGCCATATATAATAAGAATAGAAGGCCTATAATATATATAACTAATTGCAAAATAGGTAGAGACATTAAAATTAATGAAACCCCTAAAACTGCAATGGTTATTAATAATGTATCGCATAGTCCAGCTGTAATAATGACTGGTAAAGTTTTTACAAATTTCTTTTGATTAGCACCTTGATTAAATACAAAGACATTTTGCGCTCCTAATGGAAGAATTAGACCTAATGCTAATAAAACACCATGTGCAATTGGTTGTAACATAATATTAACTCTCTTTCATTTTATTATTGGGTGTACAAATGTCTTTTACTACACTATAAAACCCAGGTAGTGTAGTCTTAAAAAATCCAGTACAATGGTGTGCTTCTTTATATTTCTTATCTTTCATCAAAATAGTATGTGCTTTCTTTAAATTATAATGAGGAATAGCTGGGAATAAATGATGAACCAAATGATAGTTATCATGATGTGGATGAAATAAAAATATTGTCCAAGGCATACCAAATGTGTTTCTGCTTGCTGTTAATTCAGTATCATTATTTAATCCAGAATGCTCTGCCATCTCTGCCCAATAACGAATAATTTGAAACGTTGTAAGAAGTGGCACGAACCAAAAAATAATAAGGTATAACCAGAAGTTAAATACTATAGACGTCAATATCAAAACTATCCACAGAATATTTCTAGTCCAAAACTCTGACTTAGGTATGTCCTTACTATAAAGATTAGCTGATACCGTACCTAGTATATACTTAGGTACATGAAAAAGTAATAATACTTTTATAATGTGATCTGCTACAAATTTTTTTGTATCTTCTTGTGGCTTATCTAGCCCAACAATACGGTATCTTTTTGTATCAGGATCATTATTCTCATCCCATAAATTTCTATGATGTTGAAAATGAGAATTGCAGTATGTAGTAAAGCTTGTAAAAATAGGGAATGCTACTAATATACAAGCAATCCACTTATTAAAAAATTTATTCGTAAATAACGAACGATGGCATGCTTCATGCATTAAATTATCAAAAGCTCGCATTCGACTTCCAATTAAAATAATACTAAGTAGATAAACAAATATATTTCCTGTAGTTATACTTAAATAAGAACTTCCAAAAATAACCAACCAATCAAAAAGTAAAGCAAAAATGTTATGATAGTTATCTTTTTTCATCAAAGGTTTCAATTCTTTTTTGATTTCCTTAGAAAAAACTGCCTTTTTTAATTTTTGTGACATCATAATCCCCTCCTGTGGATTATATGTTATAATAATCTGAAATTTAAAAAAACTACCAGATTAAATATAAAATTCCAACCAGTTTCAAGGAGAAGAGGCATGGGAAATTTTCAATATAAAACGATAATAGATGATATTATTAATAAAATTAACAATGGCGAGCTATCATCAGGAGATAAATTACCATCTCAAAGAGAAATTTCTCAATATTATAATGTGAATAGATCTACAGTTATACAGTCACTAGATATTTTGAAAAGCTATGGTATTTTAGAAACCATTGAAAAAAAAGGCATTTATGTATCTCAATATAAATGGAATGCTTATATTACAAGTAATATTAATTGGCAAAATTATATAGGGAATAGTATGTCTAAAAACAATCAATATTATATTCAAAGAATCAACGAACTAGAATTCAATTCTAATATTATACGTCTAGGTACTGGTGAGTTATCACCCAAGTTAATCCCAAATAATTTATTCAAAGAAATAATAGCAAACAGTATTGATGAATCTATTCAAACAAACTACGAGGAGCCAAAAGGGAAATTAGATCTTAGATTAGAAATAGTACGGTATATGAAAAAAAGAGGGGTTATTTGTGACGTTGATAATATATGCATAACTTCAGGCGCCGTTCAAGGATTAAAACTAATAGCTGATGGGTTATTAGTTCCTCAATCTAAAATTATTATTGAGATACCTTCATATATTAATTCTATACGTACTTGGCATAATATCAGATCTAAAATGATCCCTTTATCAATTAACTATATAAAGAGAAATATTAATAATATATTTAAAATAAGTAGTAACTACAAAAACAGTATATTTTATTGTGTACCTACCTTACATAATCCTACTCAAAATACTTACACTAAAGAAGAAAAACAAAAAATTATAGATCAATGTCAAAAAAATGGAATACCTATTGTTGAAGATAGCATATATTCTGATTTATGGTTTAATACTGAAAAACAAGTTCCAATGAAGTCTTTGAAAAACAGTGATAATGTCTTATATTTAGGTAGTTTATCTAAGACAGTTAGTCCTGGTCTGCGTATTGGATGGATAGTAGCTGATAAAAATGTAATTAACCACTTATCTGATTTAAAAATGCAAAATGATTATGGTGCTAGTTCTATATCACAGTATATTGCTACAAAATGGCTAAATACTTATCATGAAAAGCATATAGATAAATTAAAAGTAGAATTAATAGAACGGAAAAATTTATTTATAGAAGCTTTAAAAAAACACCTATCTATATACGGTAGTTGGAACGACCCTGATGGTTCTTTTTATATTTGGTTTAAATTTTCTATTTCAATAAACGTAAAAACTTTGTTTAATGAATCTATAAAAGAAAATATACTTATACAACCTGGAGAAATATATGATTCTAACTACAAAAATTACATTCGATTTTCTTACTCATACATTGATGAAAGTGATATTGATAGAAGTTTAAAAAAATTAAGTAGTATTATTAAAAAAATTCGGAATTGATTCCTAAGAGCTTTATTTATTTTGCATTCCTCTGCTCACCAGTGTTATAATTTAGGCAACGAAAATAAGTATTCACTTATACACCAATCCCCCCACTACTCGCAATAGTGAGGGGATTTTTGTTGGTGTGGCTATATGTCACCTATTTTTATTGCGTTTACTTAGCCAATGAGTAAAAAACGCAATGGCACAGCCACTGATGACTGGTGCTATGATGTGAACGAAAATAAGCATCACTCTATACACCTCCTCTCTACGTCAAATTGACGCCTGAGGGATAGGCGACCTATATATTATATCATCTCCGAATATACGATGAGAGTTAACTTCCGATAAGTCATTTATGTTAACTAAAAAAGACTCTAGTTCAATTTGATATGTATTAGAGTCTTTTTGTTAGTTAGTCATTTAATTCTACTGATTTTATTTTTGGTTTCTCTTGTAGTAATGCATACTTAATTTTTACAGTTAAAGTCGCTGGTTTGTCATTAATGTTCACTTGATAATAACCTATATGACCGCTACCTTGATTATCTGATTGTCCGTTAATAGAAACTTTATTTTGGCTTTTTAGAAATTGATAAGTTTTATTATCTTTAGCAATTTCTTTTAAGTTTTTAGTATCTTTATTTTTAATAGAGGTATTTAATTGTTTTTCACTGGAATACATAACCCATTTATCAAAAAATAAGAAATTTAGAATCATGTAACAAATTGCTATTACTATAATTATAAGAGGAATATAAATTAGCTTTTTCAAAGTTAATCACCTTTTTAAAATTATTTATAATTCATGATAACGCATAAATATATGAAACTGCTATATAAGGTAATAAAGTATAAATTTAGATAGTAGTTTTGAAGAGAGAGGTTAGCTTACTCAAAAAATAATAAAACATAAAAATTAAATAAGTATTCACAATCTCTACAAATCATTCTTATATCTTAGTGATAATATAATAATTGAATATATTATCTATAGGAGTGATTTGGATGAGTAATTCTAAAAAAGTAGCTGTTGTTACTGGAGCGGCTCAAGGTATTGGTTTGAAAATTGCTGAACGTTTATTTAAAGATGGATTTAATTTAGCCATAGTTGATTACAATGAAGAAGGTGCTAAAAGTGTTGCGTCATCTTTAACGAATAATGAACAAGAGGCCATTGCTTTTAAAGCTGATGTTTCTAATCGTGATGAAGTCTTTTCAGTATTAAGAAAAGTGGTTGAGCATTTCGGAGAGTTTAATGTATTAGTTAACAATGCAGGTTTAGGTCCAATGACGCCAATTGATACAGTGACACCTGAACAATTTGATCAGGTTATTGGAGTCAATCTAGGTGGCGTATTCTGGGGAATACAAGCTGCATTAGAACAATTTAATAAACTAGGTCATGGCGGTAAAATTATTAATGCTACATCTCAAGCCGGTGTAGAGGGTAATGCGGGATTATCTTTATATAGTAGTACTAAATTTGCTGTTAGAGGTTTAACACAAGTTGCTGCACGTGATTTAGCTGATAAAGGTATTACAGTTAATGCGTATGCACCTGGTATTGTTGAAACACCAATGATGGAAGGTATTGCAATAAAATTAGCTAAAGAGAACAATCAACCCGAAGAGTGGGGTTGGAAACAGTTCACTGATCAAATCACTTTAAAACGTCTTTCAAAACCGGAAGATGTAGCTAATGTCGTAAGTTTCTTAGCAAGTAGTGATTCAGATTATATTACAGGACAAACTATCATTGTTGATGGTGGTATGAGATTCCATTAATAAAAAATAAAAACGTTTATGCATACATCTGTTTGCATAAACGTTTTTTTATTACTCGTGTTTATTTTGTGTGCTGTTGTTATTATTTTGTTGGTTACTTGGTTTGTTTTCAGAGTTTTGTGAGCTAGATTGCTGGTTGTTAGGTTTCTCTGATGTTGATGGTTGTGTAGAGTTCTGACTATTTTGTTGTGAATGGTTATTGTAGTTATTATTGTTCGTGTTATTTTGCATACTTGGTTTGTAGTTGTTCTTAGATGGTTTATCTTTAGTTTCGTTTGTGTTGGTTTGTTGTTTATCGTTTTGATACTGATTATTGCTAGGTTGCTTAGTTGTGTTGTTGGATTGATTAATATTAGAGTTTCCGTTATATGTGCCAGATGCTGGTTCTGATTGCGCATTTTCTTGGCTTTGGTTAGCGTTATTATTTCCATTATATTGATCGCTGTCTTGATTAGATTTATTTTTCTTCTTATGTTTCTCTTCAGTTTTTTGATTGTCTTTATTTGAGTCAGTATTAGAAGATTTGCTTTCATGCGTCATTGCTGCATAAATTGAGAAGCTTAATGCAGCGACAAGAAGGATCACTACGATGCTTGCTAATATCTTTTTCAAATGGTTGTCCTCCGTCCTAATTAAATTTTTCTGTATTCTATTATAATCGTTTTCGGGTCATAAGTAGAACTATTTTGAAACAATAAGTTACGTATATCATACCAATTATTTTTGAAAATATAAAAAATTACAAGAATGTAATAAAAAACATTAAAGAAAAATTTGCACTTTATGTAATCGCATTGTAATATTGTAATTGAATCGTAATATCCCATCTTTGTTGTACATAAATAGCGATTCCAATAAAAATAGAGGAGAGATCCATTTATGAACAGAACTACAAAAGTAATCTTATCGTCAATGTTAGCAGCCGGAACAGTATTTGGAGTTGGCCTTTCAACAGATACGCCACCAGTGAATCAAGCCCATGCAGCAACAGCACCTTACTACTCATTTACAGGATATGCTGGTAATCACGCCTCATTTGTTTTAAACCAACTATTTATTAATTCGTTAAAGTATGACACTTTTAGAATGAATGGAATAAAAATTCCTTACACAACTGGTAAAAATCATGTGAACAAATATAAAGGCATGGTTAAGAAATATGACCAAAGCTTTAGTGGAGTTAATACTAAGAAAACGAGAGCAGGTAGCGTAGAGTTTAAAGTTACAAGTCATCTATCTGTGAAACAACTTAAAGAAGCTTATGGTAAAGGTTTGAGAGCTTTACCTAACAAGCACAAAGGCACTAAAACGTATGCTTATAGCCCAGGAAATAAACACTATGGTATATCATTTACTACTAAGAATAATAAAGTAACTAAAATTACAATCGGAACACTAGGTGTGACTGGAGAAAAATTTTAGCTAATCATTTACTAATACGTAATGAACAAGCAACATTAAATATAGAAAAGAGATAGCTTATCATGAGAAAACTAACTAAAGTCTTTGTAGCATCAACTATCGCAATGGGAACATTAGTAGGAGTGGGTGTTTCTACGGCTTCACCAGTTAATGGCATTGCTCAAGCTACAAACTCACATTACTATACGTATCAAGGTTACGTTAAAGGAAATGGATCATTCTTAATTAAAGAGCAATTTATTAAAGCCGTTAAGAGTAATAATGTGACATTTAATGGAATTAAATTGACACATTCGACTGGTACTAAAATGGTCGATAAGTATGATCAACATTTCGAAGGTGTCGCAAATGATGGGATTAAGGCTAAACAAGTCCAATTTACTGTGACTAAAGATTTAACCTTAAATCAGCTGAAAAAAGCTTATGGCAAAGATTTAATTAAGAAAAGTCATAATAAAAACAAGGATGGCGGTATTTTTTGTTATACACCTTCAGGTAAAGGTTTAGGTGTATTGTTTGTAGTAGATAATAGTCGTGTCGTAGCAGTGACGATTGGCTACTCACTTTCTACACCAAGTAAATAAGATTTATAGGTGGAGGCTGTAACATAAATAATTGTCTCAACCTTAATTAACATATTGGCAATAGATATCTGAATTGGAAGTGCACTTATGCTAAGCTTCTTTCAATCTTAGTCATCCTTGCCGGAGTGGTACAGAGAAATTAATTTTGACAAATTATATTTCTGTGCCACTCTTTTTTTATTTAGTGGAGAAATATTTATTCAAATCTATAAAATTAGAGTAGGGAAAACTGATATGATGAATAGAGAGACACTGATAAAGGTCAATGATGATGACATCCTCCCCTTATTAAAGTGCACCAGCGCTAAAGAATTTTAATTTTCTTATACGTAATTTAAGTTGTATCAATGAAATATTTAAATTTGATAAAGTTCACTTTCTGTCGGAAAATTAATTTTCAAGGGGAGAGGGTATAGAAGTCATGGAAAGGTGGTAATCATTCATGAGTGTATTAACAAATGAAGAGAGAGTCAAAATTCTATCGGATATCGTCGCAATTAAAACAGTGAACGACAATGAATTGGAAGTAGCGAAATACTTACAAAAGTGGTTCGACAAGTATGGAATTGAATCAGAATTAGATGAAGTTTCAGAAGGACGTGCCAATTTAATTGCCACTGTTGGTTCAGGTCAACCTGTCATCGGTATTTCAGGTCACATGGATGTGGTTGCAGAAGGAAATCATGATGACTGGACATATGATCCATTTGAATTGACTGAAGATAATGGTTACTTATATGGACGCGGTGCTGCTGATATGAAATCAGGTTTAGCAGCATTAGCCATTGCGTTAATTGAAATTAAAGAAAGTAACCAGTTAAATAAAGGTACAATTAAATTTATGGCGACTGTTGGTGAAGAAATGGAACAAGCAGGTTCTTCACAATTATATGAAAAAGGCTATGCGGACGATTTAGACGCGTTACTTATCGCAGAACCGTCTTATCCAAGTTTAGTCTATGCGCATAAAGGTTCTATGGATTTCCGAATCACTTCTAAAGGTAGATCTTCACATAGTTCAATGCCATTCTTAGGTGAAAATGCGATTAAACCACTACTCGAATTTATTCAAAATATTGATAAAGAATATGAAGAACTTACGCAAACTGTTAAAGGTGAGTCTTTAGACTACAGTAATATGATGAATAAGTTAGCAGGTCAATTACCTGAAAATGTCACTAAAGAACAGGCTAAAGATTTAATTGAAGGTTTAGTCATGACAAATAGTATCTTTAACGGTGGTTCACAAGTCAATTCTGTACCGGATAGTGCGACTGCTGAATTTAACGTGCGTACTATACCAGAATATAATAATGACAAAGTTAAAGAATTATTTAATAAATATTTAAAACAAGCTAACGAAAATGGTTCAAGTTTATCTCAAGAAATCTATCTTGATTTAGCGCCTGTTGTAACAACTGGTAAAAATAGATTGGTAGAACTTGGCCATGAGAAAGCACAAGCACATTTCCCTAATGAGGAAGGTTTAATTATTACGCCGACTGTTGCGGTTACAGATGCGTCTAACTTACTTCGTGGTAAAGATGAGCACTTTCCATTCTTAATGTTCGGCCCTGGTATTGGACCTCACCAAGTTGACGAATGTGTTGAAAAACAAAATTATCTTGATTTTGTTGATTATTATATCGATTTCTTAACGTCATTTACTGATGAATTTTAAGTATTAATTATATAAGGTGAATGCCCATCTCGCTGGAAAAAGTGAGATGGGCTTTTTTGTGGATTTTTGATTGAATGATTATTTTTAGTGAGTTCGTAGGCTTCTATTCATGGGGGTCATTTTTTATATATAAAGATGAAATATGATAATTATATATAAATTAGGGAATATATATTAATGTATAGGACATCTGGGGGGATGAAAATGGACTTAAACAAATTAATTACTCTAATCGAAAATAAAAAGCACAATGAGTTATATAGGATGTTTTCTAAAAGTTTTAAGCGCTCTATTAGTAAACGCGTGTTAAAGGAAACACTAGATCTATATATGAAATATGCCAAGAAACATACTTTGTATGTGGATATAGGCAATGAAAAGAGTGGCGAAAAAATCTGGCTAGATGAATACCAAAATTATGGTATTTTCGTGTTATTGGAAAATGATGTTATTTATAGTTTAATACTGAAACCCCTCTATTATTTTAAAGATAAATGGACGAAACAGACTTATGATCTTCCTATTAAAGATGAATGGTTAATATATTGGGGTGGAGATAACGAATTATTTAATTATCACTATAACTACGAAACGCAACGCTATGCATATGATTTAGTGAAACTAGTCAATGGTAAAACGATGTATGATGGTGGTCAATTTTGTTCAAATTATTATAGTTTTGGGGCGAATGTGGTTGCACCGATTTATGGAGAGGTTGTTAAAGTTGTGAACCATATTAATGATAATACGCCTGGAAACACAAATGAAAGTGAGCCATATGGAAATTATGTAATGCTGAAGCATGGCGATCATGAGTATAGTGTTCTTGCCCATTTAAAGAAGCATTCGATTACTGTACATGAAGGGGATCTAATTTATGCGCAAGAAGTGGTTGGCCAGTGTGGCAATTCAGGAAACTCTACCGAACCTCATTTACACTTTCAAGTTATGAATGCCCCTGATTTAGAAAATGGTCAATCATTGAAGATTCAATTTAAATATTATAATAATCCTATTAAAGGTGAAATATTAAAAAATGATTGATGGAAATTACTCGATTGAATGTCGAGTAATTTTTTTATATTCCAAAACCCTTGATATCAAAGGTATTACGCACAATACGCTTTCGCTTAATTTTATTATGCATAATATAATTATTAATTTTATTGCAGTTCAATTAATAAAAATAAATAAATAAAGTTTATCAAAGTTTAAATACTAACATAAGTTTTTGGCATAATGAACATATTATTTATACAAATAATTTATAAATGAAAAGTATGTGAATAAAATGCAGTTTCCATTTACTTAACAGAAAATTAAAATTACGATGGCACCGTAAGTTGCTTTTTCAAAAATTTATAGGAGGTTACGAGATGAAAAATTTTTCAAAATATGCACTTACAAGTATCGCAGCACTTACGGTCGCAAGTCCCTTTGTCACTATGGATGGCCATGCTAAAGACAAGTCAGTAAAACAAGACATTGATGCAAAGGTTACTCAACAGACTGACGCACCAAAAGCGCTTAAAGCATTACCTGGTTCAGAAAATGTTAAGAACCATTATAAAGACTATGTTGTCACTGATGTAAAAAAAGACAACAAAGGATTTACGCACTACACTTTACAACCTAAGTTAGGTAACGTCTTTGCTCCTGATGAGGAGGTTAAAGTACATGTGAATACTGAAGGTAAAGTTGTATTAATTAACGGTGACACTGATGCGAAGAAGGTGAGACCAGCTAATGAGGTGTCGATCAACAAAGAACAAGCATCTAAAAAAGCGTTTGAAGCGGTTAATCTTAATCCTAAAAAAGCGAAAAATATGAAAGAAGACGCCGTCAAAACAAATAAAGTAGAAATCGATGGTAAAACAAATAAGTATGTTTACAATGTAGAATTGATTACTACAACACCTAAAATTTCACATTGGAATATCAAAGTTGATGCAGAAACAGGCCAAGTTGTCGATAAACTTAATCTCATCAAAGAAGCAGCGACGACAGGTACAGGTAAAGGTGTACTTGGTGATACAAAACAAATCAATATCAATAGTGTAAATGAAGGATATGCGTTACAAGATTTAACGCATCAAGGACAATTAGCAGCTTACAATTATAGTGATAACACTGGCCAACATTCGCTCATCAAAGATAACGATAAAAACTTCACAGATGATAATCAACGTGCTGGTGTTGACGCTAATTACTACGCTAAACAAGTGTATGACTACTATAAAGATACTTTCGGTCGTGAATCATATGATGATAGAGGAAGTTCAATTATCTCTCTAGCACACGTAAACAAATTCCAAGGTTCTGATAATAGAAATAATGCCGCATGGATTGGCGATAAGATGATATATGGTGATGGAGACGGACGAACATTTACAGCACTATCTGGTGCAAATGACGTTGTAGCTCATGAAATCACGCATGGTGTAACCCAAGAAACAGCGAATCTTAATTATCGCAATCAATCAGGAGCTTTAAATGAAAGTTTCTCAGATGTCTTCGGTTACTTTGTCGATGATGAAGATTTCTTAATGGGTGAAGATGTATATACACCAGGACAAAATGGAGATGCACTAAGAAGTATGTCCAATCCAGAACGATTTGGTCAACCATCTCACATGGATGATTACGTAAATACGCAATCAGACAATGGTGGTGTACACACTAACTCCGGAATTCCTAACAAAGCAGCTTACAATACAATACGTAGTATTGGAAAGGGTAAAGCACAACAAATTTACTACAGAGCGCTCACAGAATATTTAAGTTCAAATTCAAACTTTAGTGATGCTAAAGAAGCACTGTATCAATCAGCTTTAGATTTATATGATAAAAACACAGCTAACCAAGTAGCAGATGCATGGGACGACGTTGGTGTATAAATAATTGAGCTTTAAATCATTTAAATCAGCCATAAACAATCTATCAACGAACATAATCAACGCCTTAATAAACAAGAATTAATGTTAAACACTTACAAATATTAAACGCCTTAATAAATGATGATCAAACAATGTTTGGCTTCATGTAGCCCTTACTCTAACAGTAGAGTAGGGGCTTTAAAATGTTCTTAGGGAGGAGACTGCGGGTTGTCTAGCCGAAGTGAGACGGCAGTCTATTTATTGAAACTATTAATAGATATTCTTAACTCTACCTAACCTTTTTATTCTATCTTATAAATGTTATAAAGAGTGAAAGAGACAATACAAATGAGGGATTATAAACATGAATGATCCAATGAAAGATTTTAATTTAAGAGACGTTATAGGAATATTGATTATGGGATTCGTTAGTTTTTTTAAGTTGCCTTTACTAAGTGTCGTATTATTAGCATTGCTTATGATTATTGTGACATCTTTTATAAATGAAAGATTATGCTCTAAAAGCAAAATTACTAGGAGAGAAGAGGATGAAAAAGATAAAACAACTTGAAGTTATTGATATTCTGTTAATCATTATTAGTTTATTAGTCGTTTTAATTGGAGTTTTGCAGATATTTAATTTAATACACGTATCGCCAATCATTACGTTAATACTTCCTATAATCATCGTCGTTCTTATTCTTTTTAAGTCTCTGGCAGAACATAAACATTCCAAATAGAAAATAAAGTGTTAGGAGATAAGAAGTGCGTAAATTATTAAAGAAGTTAACTAAAAAAGATTTCGTATTGATTGTCATTTTATTTATAGTTGCAGTGATGTGCTTCTTAAATACCTTTGACATAGTAAAGCTGTCAGAAAGTCAATCTAATTATGTTGCCACTATTTTTACCATTATCGTTTTTATTAGTTTAATTCGAATAAATAAGAAAGATAAACACGATCAATGATAGAAAGTTTTAGGAGTTGATTGAGGTTGAATAAATCTGAGCAAGGTCTGAATATTATAGATTTCATTTTATTTACACCACTAATCATTATTTTCTTCATTAATATTTTAATATTCACTCATTTGATTCACGTACCTGCATTTTATTCTAACTTATTATCAATCATTAATTCGGCTTTATTAATGATTGGATGGATTAGAATGATTTATAAAGATAAGACATCTTAGACATTGTACAAATGATTGTTCAATGTCAGTTATACATTAAAGTGATGTATGGTACTACCTGTGTTACTCAATATTTGTCACAAAATTTTACATACTTTCTCATATATTTTTAACATTAGAATGATAAATTATTATTAAATAAAAAGAATTATTAAAGTTTAAATGAATTTAAATTAGATTTAGTGAGGAGTTTATCATTTAATGAAAAAGAGTAAACGTCAGGATTTAGTAACCATGATTGTTAAACAAAATCACATCTATAAAAAAGCAGATATCATTGATTATATTGATGATCACTTTGGCATTCGTTATAGTATGACAACCATTGCGAGAGACTTGAGAGAACTTAATATTTTTCGTCTGCCAGCTGAGAGCAAACAATTTGAATACAAAATTTTAAATAATCAATCGCAAATCGACGCTAAAATTAAGCTAGATGATTATTTAGAAACAGAAATCATTAGTACCGTGATTAAAGAATCATATATACTTATAAAGACGTCACCAGGATTTGCGCAAAGTATCAATTATTATATTGACCAATTACAACTTAAAGAGATTGTTGGTACTATAAGTGGCAACGACACTATTATGATACTTACTCATTCTAAAGCAATGGCTGAATATGTGTATTACAAAATATTCAATCATAATTATTCATAATCTCTCATATCTGAATAATGAATCGAAAGGCCTGGTAAACGTATTGCATACGTTTGCTAGGTCTTTTATATTACTAAAGTTATTAATTCACATATTGACTAACTATTCATTTAAGTGAATAAAAAACTTTTTATCGAAACATTCATTATTTCATATTAGCTGAATATTCATTTTCCATACGAAATAACAATACAAAAATGTATAAACAATCATATAAATGTATTGAATAACCAAATTGTACAAAACTTTCTACATTGAACTTGTGAATATAATCACATAAATGTATGTGAAATCACTATATACTCATGTTGAAGTTACAGAAAAGGAGGAAATGAATATGGCAGATGGACCCATTCAAGTAAACAGTGAAATTGGTAAACTTAAAACCGTTTTACTTAAACGTCCAGGTAAAGAGTTAGAAAATTTAGTTCCAGATTATTTAGGTGGTTTACTATTTGACGATATTCCTTATTTGGAGGTTGCTCAACAAGAGCACGATCGGTTCGCCAAAGTGTTACAAGATGAAGGAGTAGAAGTACTATACTTAGAGAAACTTGCTGCAGAAAGCATTGAAGATTCAGATATTAGAGAACAATTCATCAATGATGTGTTAGCAGAATCTCGTAAAACAATTCTTGGTCATGAGAAAGAAATAAAAAAATTATTCTCAACATTATCTAATCAAGAGTTAATTGATAAAGTTATGGCTGGTGTGCGTAAAGAAGAGATAAAATTAGAATCTACGCATTTAGTTGAGTATATGGATGACAAGTATCCATTCTATTTAGACCCAATGCCTAACTTATACTTCACTCGTGACCCACAAGCATCAATAGGTCGAGGTATGACAGTGAATCGTATGTTTTGGAGAGCTAGACGTAGAGAATCAATCTTCATTTCATACATTTTAAAACATCATCCTCGCTTCAAAGATGCGGATGTTCCGGTATGGTTAGACCGTGATTGTCCTTTCAACATTGAAGGTGGGGACGAACTTGTACTTTCTAAAGAAGTACTAGCAATTGGAATATCAGAACGTACGTCAGCTCAAGCTATCGAACGCTTAGCACGACGTATATTTAAAGATCCGTTATCCACTTTTAAAAAGGTAGTAGCAATTGAGATTCCAACTAGCCGTACATTTATGCACTTAGATACAGTTTGTACAATGATTGATTATGATAAGTTCACAACTCACTCTGCAATCCTTAAAGCTGAAGGTAATATGAACATTTTCATTATTGAAAATGATGAAGCTAGTGATGACATCAAAATCACTCATTCAAGTCACCTTAAACGAACATTGGAGGAAGTACTTGGTGTTGATAATATCGAGTTAATCCCAACTGGTAATGGTGATGTGATTGATGGTGCACGTGAACAATGGAATGATGGTTCAAACACATTATGTATCCGTCCAGGTGTAGTAGTCACATATGATCGTAACTATGTATCAAATGATTTGTTAAGAAAACGCGGTATTAAAGTAATTGAAATTCCTGGAAGCGAACTTGTTCGCGGACGTGGTGGCCCAAGATGTATGAGTCAACCATTATTCAGAGAAGATTTATAGAATCGTATTCAAAAACCTGTTATAGTGTATATGAAATCGCTTTCAATTTAAAAACTTATCATATTAAGTTTTGAAGGCGCTGATGATTTACACTGCGACTAATTAGATGAAAGGGGCGTATACTATGGAAAAAATCCGGAAACCATTTGACTTAAAAGGAAGATCACTACTTAAAGAATGTGATTTTACCAAAGAAGAATTTGAAGGTTTAATAGATTTTGCCATGACGTTAAAAACGTATAAACAACAAGGCACACCGCATCGTTATTTAGAAGGTAAAAACATTGCATTACTTTTTGAAAAAACGTCTACACGTACGCGTGCTGCATTCACAGTCGCATCTATTGATTTAGGTGCACATCCTGAATTTTTAGGAAAAAATGATATACAATTAGGAAAAAAAGAATCTGTTGAAGACACTGCGAAAGTATTAGGCAGAATGTTTGATGGTATAGAGTTTAGAGGTTTCTCACAAGAGAAAGTAGAACAACTTGCAGAATTCTCTGGTGTACCAGTTTGGAACGGATTAACAGATGATTGGCATCCAACACAAATGTTGGCAGACTTTATGACAGTAAAAGAAAACTTCGAACATCTTGAAGGCATTAATTTGACTTATGTCGGTGATGGACGTAATAACATGGCACATTCATTAATGGTAGCTGGTGCGATGCTTGGTGTAAATATTAGAATTTGTACACCACAAGCACTAAGTCCTAAAGATGCTTATGTAGAAATAGCTAGAGATTGTGGCTCTAAATATGGTGGTTCCGTGTTAGTCACTGATAAGATCGAAGAAGCAGTTAAAGATGCCGATGTTATTTATACAGATGTATGGGTATCTATGGGCGAAGAAAGTGAGTTTGAAGAACGCATTAATTTATTGAAGGACTATCAGGTCAATAAAGCGATGTTCGAATTAACTGGTAAAGACAGTACAATCTTCTTACATTGTTTACCAGCATTTCACGATACACAAACAGAATACGGTCAAGATATATATGATAAATATGGCCTCAGTGAAATGGAAGTTACTGATGAAATCTTTAGAAGTGAGCACTCTAAAGTATTTGATCAAGCCGAAAATCGCATGCACACAATTAAAGCTGTTATGGCTGCTACACTAGGCTAGATTAAATCTACACAACATCATGAGGAACTATAGACTTACAACATACAAAACAAATTGAGCCACTCCAAGTGTATGAAGTCAAATGAGTGATTGAGTTCATCATATTCGAGCAGTGATGAATCAAGATTAAACGTTCATCATCATTAAGTCGTTACGAATTGACCGTTATCAATCCGTCCGTAGTCACATGTTTACTAACCCATTTAATGTAACGGTCGTAACTATCTTTCACACCTTTCCACAACACCCACTCTCGCATACTGACTTAATGAAAGGATATGAATGAAAGAAAATACACTATTGGTTTCAGCACAATGATAACAATTAGAGGGAAAAGTAAGTCTATAGTTTCCTACTTCTAAAGGAGAAATGAATATGAGCGAACAAGGAGAAAATAAGTTAAGTCGATCATCATTGATAGGTCTTGTAATAGGATCAATGATAGGTGGCGGTGCATTCAATCTCATGTCTGATATGGGAGGACAAGCTGGTGGTTTAGCCATTATTATAGGATGGGTTATCACAGCCATAGGCATGATTTCATTAGCATTCGTTTTCCAAAACCTTACAAATGAACGACCGGATCTTGATGGCGGTATATACAGTTATGCCCAAGCTGGTTTTGGCGATTTTATCGGCTTTGCAAGTGCATGGGGATATTGGTTCTCTGCATTTTTAGGGAACGTCGCGTACGCAACATTACTAATGTCTTCCGTCGGTAACTTTTTCCCAATTTTTAAAGGTGGTAACACATTCCCAAGTATACTCGTTGCTTCAATTTTATTATGGGGTGTTCACTTTTTAATACTTAAAGGGGTAGAAACTGCGGCGTTTATTAATAGTATTGTTACGGTTGCCAAGTTAATACCTATTTTATTAGTCATTATATGCAT
Source organism: Staphylococcus sp. FSL K6-0223 (assembly GCF_038008285.1). NCBI lineage: Bacteria > Bacillati > Bacillota > Bacilli > Caryophanales > Staphylococcaceae > Staphylococcus > Staphylococcus sp. FSL K6-0223. The sequence goes on along the minus strand of NZ_JBBOYX010000004.1, from coordinate 4,712 downwards.
GTTAGTTGCCTTTAATTTTGAAACTTTTAAAGAAGGATTCTTCGGAATGAATGCACATGGTGCACTACCATTTAACTTTGGAGACACAATGTCTCAAGTGAAAAGTACAATGCTCGTCACTGTATGGGTATTTATCGGTATAGAAGGTGCTGTCGTCTTTTCAAGTCGTGCCAAACGTAAGAAAGATGTAGGTACTGCAACAGTAATAGGATTAATTTCAGTGTTACTCATCTATTTCTTATTAACTGTATTAGCACAAGGTGTCATCATTCAAAACCATATCTCTCAATTAAACGCACCATCTATGGCACATGTCCTTGCTTACATCGTAGGAGATTGGGGTTCAACACTTGTAAACATTGGACTAATTATCTCAGTTTTAGGTGCATGGTTAGGTTGGACACTACTTGCCGGAGAGTTGCCTTTTATCGTTGCGAAAGATGGATTATTCCCGAAATGGTTCGCTAAGGAAAATGAAAACGGCGCACCAGTCAATGCATTATTAATCACTAACATATTAGTTCAAATTTTCTTGATTAGTATGTTGTTCACTGACAGCGCGTACCAATTTGCATTTTCATTAGCATCTAGTGCCATTTTATACCCATATATGTTCAGTGCCTTTTACCAAGTTAAGTACACTATTGAACATAAACAACACGCGACACCTAAACAATGGACTATAGGTATACTCGCCTCACTATACGCAGTATGGCTGGTCTATGCTGCAGGATTTGATTATTTATTATTAACAATGTTGCTTTACATTCCTGGTCTTATCGTTTATTCAATCGTTCAAAAAAATAACCAAACACGCTTAACACGCATTGACTATATCTTCTTCGCTATCATTATCATTCTATCTATTGTCGGACTTATACGACTATGTAGTGGCGCGATTAACGTGTTCTAGAAAAAGGAGCGAACTGTTATGGATAAAAAAATTGTCATCGCATTAGGTGGTAATGCGATTCAGACGTCTGAAGGTTCAGCAGAAGCACAACGACGGGCTATTCGTATGACTATGCAAACACTTAAACCACTATTTCAATCCGATAATGATATTGTCATTTCGCATGGTAATGGTCCTCAAATAGGTAATTTATTGATTCAACAATCTCAATCTGATAGTGAACAAACGCCCGCTATGCCACTTGATGTATGTGGGTCTATGACACAAGGTATGATAGGCTACTGGTTAGAAACAGAAATTAACCGTGTACTATCTGAGATTGGCAGTGACAGAGCTGTCGGTACTATTATTACTCGTGTAGAAGTCGATAAAGATGATCCGAGATTTGATCGACCAACTAAACCGATTGGTCCATTTTACACTGAAGAAGAGATGCAAGAATTGAAAGAAGCGCAACCTGAGGCTATCTATAAAGCAGACTCAGCTGGTCGTGGTTATAGAAAGGTTGTCGCATCACCTTTACCAATTTCAATACTTGAACATAAATTGATAAGTACACTTGTTGAACAAAAAAATATCATCATTGCATGTGGTGGTGGCGGTGTACCTGTTATTAAGAAAGATAATACTTATGAAGGTGTTGACGCCGTCATTGATAAAGACTTCGCTAGCGAGAAGTTAGCTGCCTTAATTGATGCGGATACGCTGATGATTTTAACCAATGTAGAGCACGTGTATATAAATTTTAAAGAACCTAATGAAGAAAAGTTAACAGATATTGATGTTGAAACTTTGAAAAGTTACGCGAAAGAGGGTAAATTCGCTGAAGGATCAATGCTACCTAAGATAGAAGCGGCGATTGATTTCGTTGAAAGTGGGGAGCATAAAGAAGCGATCATCACTAATTTGGAAAATGCTTATCAAGCGTTCGACAAGCAAGCAGGTACACATATTCATAAATAATGAATGATTATGCTATTGGAGATTTAAGAACGATGGCCCCCTAATCAAAAATATAACATCTTTGAAGCGGTTCTTCTTTGACACTTACCCCGTTAACAACTTGCAAAAGATGTTTGGTTGTTCCTCTATCCAATAGCTTAGGTAGTAAGGAGTTTATGTTATGGCTGGAAATCAAATGTTTTGTAGAGAAAATGAACTTGATGAAAGTTTTAAACAATTAGCGTCATATATTCATATACCTGTAGGTGTCTTACTTCCATTTAAAAGCCAATGCTTTGTGAGACATTATAGTAAGGGTCAGGTTATTTACTTTTCGTCAGATGAAACGACGCATATCTATTTATTAATAGAAGGGAATATAATGAGAGAAAACTTTAATCTTAATGGTGATGTGTATCGTTATTTAAATAGAGAAAAAGTGTTATTTCCCTTAAACAATTTATTTCAAGATAAGGCGCCAAATGAAATGTGCACCGCATTGACGAATTGCGAAGTGATTGGCATACCTAAAGATTTAATTGAATATCTTTGTAAAAATCATGAAGATATCTTTGTAAGGTTATTTGAATTGTTGAGTGCAACACAATGCCAACACATTGAATATAATATGGCGTTAACCAGCAAGCTTGCGAAAGAACGCGTAACAAAGATATTACGCTATCTTTGCCAAACAGTTGGTTATGATAATGATGAATTTTATGAAATTAAGCAATTCATGACGATACAACTGTTGAGCGATATGGCCGGTATATCTAGAGAAACCACAGGTCATATCATTAATGAACTTCGAGAGGATAAAGTTCTATTCAAAAGTAATAAAAACTGGTTAATCAGCAAAGATTTATAATGACACTTAAAAAATTTAATATTTCATAATTACTTTAGAGCGTTAGTTAAATGATATTCATATGAATTATTTAACTAACGCTTTTTGTTTTCTTAAAAAATTTACTAATATAAAAATAATACGTTGAAACGCTAAATATTCTGAAATAAAATTGAAATTCAAAAAATAACACCAAAAACAAATTTCATATATTTTGTGAATTATTAATAACATTTTAATTAACTCTTTTATATAAAAAGAAATTGTAGTATTATATTCTTTGTGATTATATAAATCACAAAATTTTTTTAGGGAGAGAAGTAATTTGAGAAAAAGAATGGATTTCGTGCCTAACAGGCACAATAAGTATGCCATTAGAAGATTTACAGTAGGAACGGCATCAATATTAGTTGGTGCAACATTAATATTCGGAGTGAATCATGAAGCTAAAGCGGCTGAGACTTCAACTGAATTAACTCAGGCGCAAGCGGATGAAGATTGTTCGGGTATTACTGATCAAGCCCAGCAAGAAGAAATGTTAACAGAAACTCAAAACACACAAAACGACTATAACGAGCAACAACCAACTCAGCAAATAGACAACGATTGTATTATTGATGAAGTTCCTATGAACGAAGTTGAATATAGTGATGATGCATCATCCAAAGCCCAAGAAGAAGATGCTACATCATTAGAAAATGTTTCAACAGATATTAACACACGTAATACGGAGAATGAATCAGTTGACGCCCAATCAACTGATAACTGCATTGCAAATGAACAAACTTTTGACAACGAATCAGTGCAAGAACAAACAGATAACCAAGTGAACAACGACAATAACATAGATGAATTACAAAAAGCCCAAGAATATGAAACTCAAGAAGAAAATAATGATGCAAATCAATCATTGTCAGAATCAGCAGACTGTGAAAATGGTATTCAAGCAGGTTCTAACAATTACGATATAGAAGCAATAAGTGGTGTTTCCGAAAATAATAATGATAATTTAGATAATTCATCTGATGTCTCAGCTAATGGAGACGCTGTTGAAAATGTTTCAGCTTTAGATAGCAACTCAGATTGCGATTTATACGCGGATCGTAGCTTAGACTATGATACTGATTCAACAAGTTATGATTACAACACAGATACTGGTTACGACACAAACAGTGAATATAATACTGATTGTGATTACAACACAGATAGTGATTACAACTCAGACTGTGATTATAGCTCAGATAGTGATTCAGGCTTAGATTATGATTCAGATTCAAGCTATGATTCAGATTCAAGCTACGATTCAGACGCAAGCTATGATTCAGATTCAAGCTACGATTCAGACGCAAGCTATGATTCAGACACAGACTGTGATTACAACTCAGACTGTGATTCAGACTCAAGTTATGATTCAGACACAGACTATGATTCTGATTCAGATTCAGATAGTGATTTAGATTCAGATAGCGACTCAGATTCAGACAGCGACTCAGATTCAGACTGTGGTTCGGATTCAGACTGTGACTCAGACTCAGACAGCGATTCAGACTCAGATAGCGACTCAGACTCAGATAGCGACTCAGACTCAGATAGTGACTCAGATTCAGACAGCGATTCAGACTCAGATAGTGACTCAGACTCAGATTCAGACTGTGGTTCGGATTCAGACTGTGACTCAGACTCAGATAGTGACTCAGATTCAGACAGCGACTCAGATTCGGATAGCGACTCAGATTCAGACAGCGATTCAGACTCAGATAGTGACTCAGACTCAGATAGTGACTCAGAGTCAGATTGTGATTCAGACTCGGATTGTGACTCAGACTCAGATAGTGACTCAGATTCAGACAGCGACTCAGATTCAGATAGCGACTCAGATTCAGATAGCGACTCAGACTCAGATAGTGATTCAGACTCAGATAGCGATTCAGACTCAGACAGTGACTCAGATTCAGACAGCGATTCAGACTGTGACTCAGATTCAGATAGCGATTCAGACTCAGACAGCGA
>NZ_JBBOYX010000003.1:0-738715 GCF_038008285.1 Staphylococcus sp. FSL K6-0223 | reverse complement strand
GAAAGCGATTCAGACTCAGACAGCGACTCAGACTCAGACAGCGATTCAGACTCAGACAGCGATTCAGACTCAGATAGTGACTCAGATTCAGATAGTGACTCAGATTCAGACAGCGGCTCAAATTGTGATTCTGGTTCAGAACATAAAGTACCAGTAGTACCAACACAATATCATGAAATGACATCACATCATGATTCAAACCATCATTATAATAATCTAGTGATGGAGCAGCATCATAAGCAAGAACTACCAGATACTGGTTATGATGTGGCAAATAATGGTACGTTATTTGGAGGTATTCTTGCAGCATTAGGATCATTACTTTTAGTAGGAAGCAAACGTAGAAGTAAGAAATACTAAACCATCATTTACTATTTAATCTTTAAACCCGAGCTTTGGTGCTCGGGTTTTTCTATGAAATAAAACAAAGTAAATGTAAAATAGAATTGAACACGAATGAAGGAGTGAAGCACATGGCTTTAATGACATTGAATTATAGTTCACCGACAATAGGTATGCATCAAAATCTTACAGTCATCTTACCGGAGGACTCAACTTACTTTGATAGCTCCACTTCACCTAAACAACTTAAATCATTATTACTTTTACATGGTTTGTCGAGTGATGAAACAACTTATGTGAGATACACAAGTATTGAGCGATATGCTAATGAACATCAGCTCGCAATTATTATGCCTAATGTAGATCATAGTGGTTACGCTAATATGGCCTATGGTCATAGTTATTATGACTATATATTAGAAATATATGAGTATGTACATCAAATTTTGCCACTCTCTAAAAAACGTGAAGATAATTTTATCGCGGGACATTCAATGGGTGGTTATGGAACGATTAAATTTGCGCTTACCCAACCAGATAAATTTTCCAAAGCAGCACCATTGTCTGCTGTATTCCAAGCGCAAACTCTCATAGATTTAGAGTGGATAGATTTTTCTGCTAAAGCTATCACTGGAGAGAATAGTGATATTAAAGGTACAAATCTAGATACATATCATCTTTTAGAACAAGCAATTGTTTCAAACGCGCAATTACCAGAACTTCTTATTATGTGTGGAACTGAGGATTTCTTATATGAAGATAATTTAGAATTTATTCGCACGCTTGATGAAAAAGGTATTAGTTATACATTCGAGGACAGCCCGGGTGAGCATAATTATGCATTTTGGGATAAGGCAATCAAAAGGGCTATTGAGTGGTTTGTAGAATAATTAAAGTTGAATATTAAAATTCAACGATTATCTAAATATATTGAAATTTATATGAACTCAAAGCGCTTTCAGTTTGAAAATTCTACTCTGTGGTAGACACACAATATCCTAGTTATAATAAGATATTGTTTTATTGTATTAAGACAATGAATGACTTAGGTATAACTTTAGACACACATATCGTATTAAGTATGACTATAAAGATTTTGTCAGTCGCTACTCTTATTTTCTTGAAATTGATATAAAAGATTATATGATTACGTAAAGATATTTAGTTTATAACCGTAGTAATCTTATTTCCTAGAAAATAATTTATTTACCCCGTGTCATGATTAATTTGACGCGGGGTATTTGTATTTAAGATTTTTCATCTTAAAAATTCAAAACCAAACAATTAAACCTAACTTTTAAAATGTAAAGAAAATGTAAAATTTTATAGAAAACTTAAAATAATTTACATTATATTGTTTTACAATCTTGCTAAGTTTAAAATAAGAGTAATATATTAAATGTTTTGAAGATTGGATTTTTTAACTAGGAGTGACGCCATTGCTGAAATATTATATTTCTACAGTTATATTCTTTATTGCTTTTTTATGTGTAAGTGGATTAACCTTAGCTACTAATCTAGAGTCAGAAGCATCGGTTGTAGCTGTAGGTGATAACTTGATTCACCCTGAAGTCTATAATGATGCGAAAACAGGTAAAAATAGTTTTGATTTCAAGCCTATGTATGAGCCCGTTAAAAAAGATATAAAAAATGCAGATATTGCATACGTTAACCAAGAATCTCCGCTTGGTGGTGATGATAGACCTTATCATGGATTTAAGCGTTTTAATACACCTAGTAGTGTAGCTCAAGACTTAGTAGATACAGGCTTTAACTTTGTAAATGGCTCTAATAATCACGCAATGGATCAAGGTGAATCGGGTATCAATAACAGTATACATACATGGGATAAATTTAAAGACAAAGTTTTATTTACAGGTGTTTTTAACTCTCAAGAAGCTCGAGATAATATTCCAACAAAAACAGTTAATGGTATAAAAGTATCAATGTTAAGTTATACATTTGGCACTAATGGTATTAAACCTTCCCATCCATACACAATTAATACATTTGATGAAACACAAATTAAAAAGGATGTTAAAGAAGCTAAAAAGCACAGTGATGCTGTGATTGTATCGGCTCACTGGGGCAATGAAGGTCATCATAAAGAAAATAAAACTCAAGAAAAATATGCAAAAGTCTTTGCAGATGCAGGAGTAAATGTAGTTTTAGGAATGCATCCTCACGTAATCGAGCCGGTGAAATGGGTGAAAGGGAAAGATGGCAATAAAACACTTGTTGCATATTCACTTGGTAATTTTTTAAATGGCCAAGCTACAGGTAACGAAAGCAATGATTTATTAGGTCGTCTTAATTTTAAATTAGTTAAAAATGCAAAAGGCGTCAAAGTGGAAAACGTTAAATGGAGAAGTATGGTCAATCATTATGAATTAGCCAATGTATATGATAAGAATTCTAAAAAAGATTTTAAAATATATCCTTTACATGACTATACTGACAAATTAGCAGAGAAACATGGTTTACATTATGTTAATGGAGCAAATATGACAAAAGAAAGATTGCAAGACATTACTAAAGAAGTTATCGATAAAGAATTCTTAGATGATGAAAGTTTATAGAAGATATAGAAGTGCGCTTAAACGTCAAAACGTTTAAGCGCCGTTTTTATATAGTAACTTAAATTATTTAATGAATTCTATTGTAAAAGGCACGACATAGTCTTCACCTTTGAGTACAAATATGATTGCGACGATTGAATAAATGATCATTGCTATACCAAGGATGAACAATAAGACGACGCCTATAAGTACAAAGACTAAAACGGATGCAATAATTGTATAAATAAGATAACTAATTAAGTAATTAAGATAATTTTTACCTTGTTGATCGATAAAAGCAGAATCATCTCTTTTTAATACCCAAATAATGAGTGGCCCTAAGAAAGTTGTGAAAAATGATAATAACCAAATGACCATAGCAATCGTAGTTTCATTATCAGAAACATCTTTAAATGCATGAGGATTTTTAGATTGATTCACCAATTTCATATATCATTTAGCCCCTTTTTGTATGATTTACTTTAAATATATACATTTTAATTATTAAAGTAAATGACTAAATAATAGTAAATAAAGGGTTATATTGTTCAAAGTAATTTTAATTATGTAACTGTTTCACGCGAAACGGTTACTTTATTGATAATGAAATCTGCAAGACACTACGAATATTGAATCATCCTTAATTTTGTATATTAATCGGTGTTCTATTGAAACTCTTCTACTGAAATAGCCTTCGTAGTTTCCTTTTAATGCTTCTGGTTTTCCAATACCATCGACACAACCATCTCTGGCAATACTTTTAAGTAAAGCATTCACTTTTTTAAAATAATTTTGATTGTGTTGTTGCCAATATTGATAATCTTTAAATGCTTGAGCTGTAAAAGTTACACTAAACTTACTCATTATCATCAATCTCTATTGTAATTGTTTGGTTATGATTCAATTCCATAATTGATTGATTTAAGTGAGACACATTAGCGAGATTGGATTGAAGGTACATCGTTTCCAACATCGCATTATAATCCTTTTCAGCTAAAATCACTGCATTTTCATTTTCCTTTGTCGTAATAGTGTAAGCCACACTATCCTCGTTCACTTTAGTAATAAGTTCTTTGAAATTCTGTCTAGCGTTTGAATAATTAACTGAAGGCATATTAACAGCTCCTTTAAACGTTGTACAATTTATTGTACAATGCGTCCGCTCTGTTGTCATCAATATTTTTTGTCTATAAATCATATTGATGTTTAAAAATGATAAATTCGGACATACATCATATGTAACCATTTTCAAAAGCACTTAATAGAACTAATCATTAATTTTTGGAGGAATGTTTCGCATGACTAAAGAAATTAAACAAAATGTTGGCACAGTTGAAGTTCCTGATACAGTTGAATCTGCAGTTGCTTTAGAGTATTCATTTGTAGAAGCATTAGTGAAATTAGACGTAAATGTAACTGGTATTGCAGATGATAATAATGTAGACAATTTAGACAGTGAAACTCGTAAAAATGTAGGTAGTTATCAATCAGTTGGCCATCGTCAAACACCTATTGTTGATGACATTAAAAATGCTGAGCCACAAGTGATTTTCGCAGATGAGGATAGACATAAATCTATCTTTGAAGATTTAAATTCAATTGCACCTACAGTATTAGTTAAAAGTTTTGATGCAGACTATAAACAAAACAAAGAATCATTCGATTATATTGCGAAAGTTGTTTCTAAACAAGATGAAGGTAAAACAATTTTAGATAATCATGAAAAAGAAATTAAAGATTTAAGTTCTAAAGTACGTATAGATAAAGATGTTGCTACAATCGCCGGCGTTGTTACTGATCAAGATTTAATCATTCATGCTTCTAAATCTTATGTTGGTCAATTATTAGAAGATGTAGGTTTCAAAGCTGGTATTTCTAAAGAAAATGAAAATGATTTACCTGGATATATGGGTGCTGATTATCATAAATTACCTATTAGCAAAGTTGCTGAAGTTAATCCAGAACGCTTAATTGTTATGGTAGATGAAGATAACCAAAAAGATTTCAATAACTTTAAAGAGTCAGATGTATGGAATCAATTAGATGCTGTTAAAAACAATCGTGTTCATGAAGTTAATCGTGAAACATGGGCTAAACATCGTGGTTTAGTAGCAGCAGAACAAATTTTAGAAGACATTACACAATTTACTGAGTAATAAAACGTTTAATTGCTCAAACAATAAAGCATAAAGAAAATGCCCTCTTATCAATTCATTGATAGGAGGGCATTGTTATATCTCATTCAATTACAATGAGTATGAAACTCAATTTATTTATTTTGAGAAGCAAATGCTTTGGCAATTTCACTTAATTTTACTGGTGCATCTTCCACTGCCATTTTCACTTCTACATAGTGCATACGATCGCTATTTGCATTAATTTTTTCAAATGCACGCTTTAATTCTTCAGACGTGTTAACATCGTGTACTTCGACATTGTCTCCGCCAAATACTGCAGGTAAAGCTTTATAATCCCACATGCGTATATCATTATATGGTTCTTTCATACCATGAATCATTCTCTCAACAGTGTAGCCATCATTATTGATAACAAAGATAACAGGTTTCAAGTTTTGACGTATCATTGTTGATAATGATTGTACCGTTAATTGTAATGAACCATCGCCAATGAGTAAGACATTTCTACGTTGAGGGTCAGCAATTTGAGTACCTAATGTTGCTGGTAACGTATAGCCAATTGAACCCCAAAGTGGTTGACCTATAAATGTATTATTTTTATGCATTGCTAAGTCATATGCACCGAAGAAAGATGTCCCTTGCTCTGCGATTAAGATATCGTCTAATTGTAAGAAATCTTGAATCATGTTGAAGTATGTTTCTTGAGTTAATGGCTGATCACTTAGTTCATAATTATTCTTTTGTGGTCTTTCATATTGAAGGTAGTCGTTTTTATTTTCAAAATGAAGATCCTTCAAACCATGTATTAAGCTAGGTAATGTAACGTCATTCGCAACTGTATCATTCATCTTGAAGTTCTTATGATTAATCATCACGACATCATCAATGTCGAATTCGTAAGAGAAGCCAGCTGTTGCTGAGTCAGTTAATTTCGCGCCGATATTTAAGATCGCGTCACTATTATTAACATAATCTTTAATCTTATCTTCAGCAATTTCACCATCAAATACTCCAATATAATGAGGGTTTTCTTCATTAAAGGCACCTTTACCTAGTGATAATTGAGCGACTGGAATATTTGTTTGATTAACAATCTCTTCTAACTCTTTATGCAAGTTGAAACTATTAATTTCGTGTCCTGCAATAATAAGTGGTTGGTCCGCTGATTTTAATTTATCTTCAATCATATCAATATATTTTTTAACATCTTGATGAGGCACGTCTTCAGGTTGGAATGTTTCTGAAACTTCGATTTCAGCTAATGCAACATCAATTGGTAAGTGTAAGTGAACTGGTCGACGCTCTTGAATTGCTGCATTGATCAATCTAGGAATTTCAGTTGTTGCATTTTCAGGAGTGATGTAACCTTGAGCAGTTGTAATAGGTTCGAACATCTTTCTGTAATCATCAAATGTACCTTCACCAAGTGAATGGTGTACAAACTTTCCAGCTTCTTCTACTGCACGAGTTGGTGCGCCTGTGATAGCTATTACTGGTACACGTTCGGCATAAGAACCTGCAATGCCATTTACTGCACTAAGTTCACCAACACCAAATGTAGTGACCATAGCACCTAAACCATTGATACGTGCATAACCATCTGTGGCATAACTCGCGTTTAATTCATTCGTATTGCCAATCCATTCTATATGTTCATGTGAAATAATATCATCTAAAAAGGCTAGGTTAAAATCCCCGGGAACACCAAAGACTTTATCTACTCCGGCTGCATAAACTGCGTCCATTAAATATTGTCCTACGCGTTGTTTCATATTCAACTCCACCTTTGTATTGTATTTATATTACATCTAAAATATTATCTGTTATAATAATTAAAGTCAATAAACTTGACCTTTATTGAAAAGTTAAAAAATCTGAAATTGATGACGAATAGCATTATTTTTATTATAATGACGATATTGAAGAGAAGGGAAAGTACACAAATGTCGATGAATAAAAATGATTATGAACACATGTTATTTTACTTCGCTTACAAAACTTTTATTACAACGGCAGATGAAATTATTGAAGAATATGGTATGAGTCGTCAACATCATCGCTTTTTATTTTTCATCAATAAATTACCAGGCATTACTATTAAAGAATTATTGTTAACTCTAGAAATATCTAAACAAGGCTCTCATGGAACGTTACGTAAATTGAAAGAAGAAGGTTTGATTTATGAAGAAACGTCTGAAGTGGATCGTCGTGTAAAAAAATTATATTCTACACAAAAAGGCGATGCGTTAATTCATAAGTTGAATAAAGCACAAGATGATTTATTTCATCAGACCAAGCAAAATGTTGGTAATGACTGGTATGCCATAATGGAAGAATTAGCGAATTATCGTGAAGGATTTAAAACAGTAGAACATTTAAAGGAAACTGATAAAAGCTGAGACTGTATGAATGACGGTCTCAGCTTTCTTTATTTTCAAAATATATATAATGATGATTATTGGCTATTCTTTTTAATTAAACTTACAACTAATGCAATAAAACCTAATGGGATTAATAAAATAAGTAATGCAATTAACCCTAAAGCACCTAATACCATTGCGATTCCTCCTCATTTGTTTTAGTTACTTAATTCTAGGTTAATTAGGTAATAAGTGTTATTCAATGATTTGTAGGTTAACTTTCAATAATGTAAGAAATAAAAAAGGTAAGTATGTTTTAAATGTTTACTACAACTAAATAAAAAAGTATTGCTTTTAACAGAAAATGGTATATTATTGTTTTATATTAATTCATTTTTAAGGGGAAATGGTATGAAAATATTAGGACATACTCGTGCATTTTCATTTAGAAAAGTAACTTTGGGAGCAGTCACTGCTTTAATTGGATTAGGCACTATAGGCGCAATGGGTAATCAAGCTCAAGCTAGTACGCACTCGAGTTATTCACAATCTCATCGAACAACGACTAATGGTAAAAGTACATCAACGCAATCGAGGGTTAAAACAACTACAGTTAAACCGAAAGTAACATCTACAAAGGTAGTTAAGCCAGTTCATCAGACAAGCAAAGTTCAAACTACTAAGAAAGTCGTGCCTACTAAACAATCGACTAAGAGTATAAAACCTGTAGTTACGAAAGCACCAACTAAACAAGCTACGAGTAGTAAAACTTCAGTTACTGTATCCAAAGCACCCACAACTTCTACGGGTAAAACGACAACTACTAAGTCAGTTACTACTCGGCCAAAAACTACATCAGCAGTAAAATCTACATCTACTAAGCCGACAGCTAAAACTTCAACTTCAAGAACATCATCAACATCTAAAAAATCAACTACTACGACTAAAGCAACAAAGTCTACTACAACTACGAAACGTACGTCGTCATCAACATCGGGAAGTAAGAGTGGAACGACAACATCTCGCACAACAACTCCAAGTAAGTCGACCGCTACTCATACAAGCACATCTACTCGCACAAGTTCGACTAAAAAGTCTACAACATCTACAACAAAGCCATCAACAACAAAATCAACTTCAACGTCGACAAAGCCTATATCATCAACTAAGAAATCAACTACGACAACGACTAAACCTACAACTTCAACAGCGAAGTCTACAACTTCAGCAACAAAATCAACTACGACACCGACAAAGCCATCAACATCAACTAAGCAGCCTACAACAACACCGGCAACTACCGTGCCTACCACTAATCAAACAGATAATAATCAAGAAATGATTGGTACTGCACCAGAAGAACATATAAAAGATAAGTATCAATCGATGACACAACTTGAGAGTGAAACGGTGGAAGGTGTAGATTGGAAAAAAGATACAAGAGATAATGGTACGAAAGTACTTATTGTTGCGCCACATGGAGGAAACATTGAACAAGGAACGACAGAAGCAACGAAAGCTTTGGCGGAAAAAGGAAATTATGATTATTTCTCTTTTGAAGCTATAAGACCTAAAAATAATACAGAATTACATGTTACTTCAACGCATTATGATGATCCTACTCTTAACCAAATGATTAAAAATCGCACAGCTACAATTTCTATTCATGGTGCAGCTGGTACAGATCAAATTATTTATTTAGGAGGGCCACGTTCAACTTTAAGAGATGAAATGGGAACACAATTAAAAAGTAGTGGTTTTACAGTGATGGTTCCACCTGATCGTATCGGAGGAGTAAAGAAAAATAACTTTATAAACAGAGAAGAAAACAATACAGGCGTTCAACTTGAACTAACAACTGCACTCAGAAAAGCTTTCTTCAATAATGGTGATACAAGTACTAAGAATCGTTCTAATGAAAGTAATTGGACGCCGCTGATGCAGACATTTGTTGATGCGTTATATAAGAGTATCAACAATATTTATCCAAATCATTAATTTTGTAGAAGTAAATTAATTCAAAAACTATATAACAATATTGTCATAATAGGGCTAAAGGATGATTTCGATAGCCCTATTATTTTTTATATTTATAACTAATAGAAATTGTTCAAATTTAATAAATTGATTTGAAATACTTCTTTTATAAATGGTAAGAAGGGAAATGTTTGATTTTGAAAAAGAGAATATCAATAAGTACCTCAAGTAAAATGAAATTATCAATACTTATTTGCTTGGTCATTCTAATAATAGGAATCACTAGCGCCTGTGCTATAACACATGAACATAAGCATTCTGCAACGCATCACTCAAAGTTGCATCATGTACCACTGATTGTAGGTCAAGGAGAAGATAAGGGACAGGCATCCACTGTCAATCTTGAGCCTTCAGAATCAGCACAAGAAGATGTACATCATAAAGACCGTTTTAAATCTATGACTGATTTATTTAAGCATACAAAACGGAATGTGGATTGGAAGAAAGAAGTTAAAAAAGTAGGAAGTCATGTATTAATTATTGCGCCTCACGGAGGAAACATTGAAGCGGGTACCACAGAGTTAACTAAATTAATAGCTAACGATAATCACTATGATTATTTTTCATTTACCGTTTTAAGAAAAAAACATGCTGAAGATTTGCATGTAACTTCAAGTCATTATAATGATCCTACATTATTAAATATGGTTAAATCTAAAGATTATGCAGTTTCCATACATGGTGCTAAAGGGGATAAACCTGTCATTTATCTTGGAGGATTAGATACACCTTTAAAAGAAGCAATTAAAAAACAATTAGTTAAACATCATTTTGTTGTTAAAATCGCACCAACTTATTTAGGTGGAGACTTAAAAGAAAATTTCATTAATGAAGATATCAAAGGGAAAGGTGTGCAACTTGAATTAACGACAGCTTTAAGAAAATCTTTATTTGTGAATGAAAAACTATCTGCGAAATCTAGAAATAATAGAAGTAATTGGTCACCGGCGATGTATCGTTTTTCAGATGCCATTGATAAAGCGGTACAACAAGTTGATGAATCAGGAAAAGATAGAT
This sequence comes from Staphylococcus sp. FSL K6-0223, assembly GCF_038008285.1. Taxonomy (NCBI): domain Bacteria; kingdom Bacillati; phylum Bacillota; class Bacilli; order Caryophanales; family Staphylococcaceae; genus Staphylococcus; species Staphylococcus sp. FSL K6-0223. The sequence continues at coordinate 728,263 of NZ_JBBOYX010000003.1, read as the reverse complement.
AAAGTGTGGCTATATGAAAGAATATTAAATGCAAAAATTAAAATAGTAGAAAATAAAAAATCTCAGAATCGCAAGTGCTTTTCTGAGATTTTTCGCTAATATATTTTAGAAAGTTTTAGCTAGTTCTTTTGCTTCTTCAACGCCGGCTAATTTGATTTCTTCAGCCTTTTCAGGTTCAGCGTTATGACCTTCAATAATAACAGTTTCGTATGAAGGTACACCTAGGAATGTCATAATGTTTCTTAAGTATCGGTCTCCAGATTCAATTTCTGCAGTCGGTCCTTCGCTATAGTATCCGCCTCTAGATTGAATGTGAAGTACCTTTTTATCAGTGAGTAAACCTTGAGGTCCTTCTGAAGTGTATTTAAATGTTTTACCAGCTACTGTAATTGCATCGATATAAGCTTTTAAAACAGGTGGGAATGATAAGTTCCACATTGGGCTAACAAATACGTATTTATCAGCTTCTAAAAATTCATCAAGAATGGCTCCTAAACGAGTAACTTTTTTACTTTCTTCAGAAGTAAGTTCTTCGCCTTTTGCAGCTTTTCCCCAACCAATTAATACATCTTTATCAATATGAGGAATATCTTCAGTAAATAAGTCGATGTGTTTAACTTCATCTCCTGAGTGATTATCTTGATAAGCGTCGATGAAAGCTTTGCCAGCTGCCATAGAATTTGAAACGAGTTCATCGAGTGGATGAGCTGTAATGTATAATAATTTTGCCATTTTTTAGTTCTCCTTAAATGTTGTATAGTTGATATAATAATTATACTTAGTCGGGGAGATTTCACAATATGTTAAATTAAAAATCATCCTAATGGACTATAAAATAATTCTATATGTGCCTATTTCTACAAGAACACAATTTATTTTCATGAAATTAATATTATCTGAATTTGAAGTTTTTAAAATTAACTTTAAAAAGTGTATAATAGTATTAAAGATTTGAACAGCTTACATGTTCATATTAAGCATCCTAGAAAGGAGTGTAACAGATGAAAAAATTAGCAGTTATTTTAGCATTAGCTGGCGCAGCTTATTATGGTTTTAAAAAATACCAAAACCATGTTAACCAAGCACCAAATATCGAATACTAAAATTTACTTATCAAAGTAAGTGATTATATTGAAGATAAAAGACAAAATCCATTTGGATTTTGTCTTTTTTTGTAAATTTCGGGTAAATACATTGATATAGGAAATGAATATCAACTTATTAAAGTTGGGGGCTTTCATTTTCAAAAGCATCAAGAATCCACAATAGTTAAGAAGGGGGTGGAAAGATGTCTAAAATCTTATTAACTGGGGCCTCGGGATATATCGGTGGTCACCTTAAAGATAAATTAAAAGATCAACATGAAATCATCGCGATTTCTAGAAATACGAGTAACAAGCAAAATGAGGAGAATGTTACTTGGAAATCTGCAGATTTATTTGATTTAGATGAAATTACTGAAGTAATGGAAGGGATCGATACAGCCATTTATCTCGTCCATTCAATGATGCCATCAGCAAAGTTAACACAAGCTAACTTTGAAGATATGGATGCACTGCTTGCAGATAACTTCGCACGTGCAGCGAAAAAGCAGGGTGTTAAACATATTGTCTTTATGAGTGGTTTGATTCCAGATGACAATCATTTATCAGCTCATTTAAGAAGTCGTCTTGAATGTGAAAAGATTCTTGGAGATTATGGTATTCCGGTTAGTACATTACGCGCTGGATTAATTATTGGTGCGAAGGGAAGTTCTTATCCGATACTTAAGCGTTTAGTTGAACGTTTACCAGCTATGGTATTACCTAGTTGGGCATATAACATGATAGCACCAGTAGCGATAGAAGATGTCATAGATGGGTTAGCAGCACTTGTTGAACGTTCTCCATCTGAAAATGAATCTATCGATATTAGTGGGCCTGAGACAATGAACTATAAAGAGTTGATTCAGCGAACAGCTAAAGTATTAGACAAACCATTACCTATGCTTGACTTGCCCATTATACCGATAATTGTAAGTCGTTATTGGGTTCAATTGATTTCAAGTGTACCGAAAGAAATGGTTTATCCGTTAATGAATAGTTTAATACATGATATGGTACCGCATGATAAACGCATCGTACCTAAATTGTCATTAGGAAATATTACATTTGAAGATAGTGTGAAACGTGCTTTAGACGAAGAGAAAGAAGAGAAAAAGAAGAAGGCGAAACAAAGTTCTAGTCACTCTAAATCTAAGAAAGAAGAAATTAAAGATGTGCGCGCCATCACACGATTTGAAATTCCTGATGGATATAGTATTAAAGATGTGACAACGGAATATGCTCGTTTCATAAATAATATTACATTGCACTTAGTGAAAGGTACGATTAATGAACATGAATTCAATATGAATGTACCTTTTATTAATAAATTTATTCTGAAAATGAAAAAAGACGAACATGACTCAAGTGAAGAAATGGCAGTGTATCGCATTGTCGGTGGCGATTTAGCACATGCGGATAATGGAGGAAATGCACGTTTCGAATTTCGCAGATTGAGAAATACTAATGAAGGGATTATTGCCCTTCAAGAATATGAACCAACATTACCATGGGTCGTTTATAAATTAACACAAGCGAAAGTCCATAAAACGGTAATGAACATATTTAAGAATAGAATGGCAAAATTATCAAAACAAAAGAAAGGATCAGGTGAGCAAGATATGACAAGAAATATTATTATTGGTGTTTCAGTAGCAGTTGCATTAGTGGCAGGAGGAGCAGGAGCGTTTGCTTTAATTAAGCGCAATCAAATGAAAAAAGAAAGTATGTCAAACGCAGAATTATAAATAATAGTTGGTCGTGACAACTTATGGTACTTCTATCCAGATGAGAATGATCTAAATAGCGTAATGAAAAAATATAAAGAAAACTTAGATTTATAAGCATATCAACCAGTTAGGACACTAAGATGTTCTAACTGGTTTTTTCATTAAAAAAGACGACCTGGCATATACCAAGTCGTCTTTATCATTAAATATCTGAATTATTGTTGATTTTGATTAGATGTTACATCATTTTTGAAAAAGTCGAAGATGTTTTGAGCACTCTTAGTGTTTTCCATGTTGCCTTTAAACTTGCTAGATCCTGGACCGTAAGCGTAAGTATTCACATCTTCACCAGTATGACCGTTTGTAGTCCATCCAGTGTGGGACGCATCATTGATTGGTTCTTGGATGGCATTTTGTAATTTTGTAGTAGCTTCTGCTACTTTAGGATCTTTATCATCTTTACCTTCTTTTTGAAGTTTGCGTAAATCTTTGGCAGCTTGTTTCACTTTATCCATTTGTTTGCTAGGGAAGTCAATGCCGTAACCTTCGTTGATGACTTTTTCAGGGTCTTTTCCTGCAGCAATTTCTTTAGTCATATACATACCAGAATGTTTCATTTTATGAATAGCTTCTGGATTCCATTTGTAATCTTTACCTTTAGCAATTGTCATACCACCAGTTGAATGGTCAGCTGTTGCTACGACTAAAGTATCTTTGTGTGTTTTCGCATAGTCGATAGAGTTTTGGAATGCTTTTTCAAAGCCTCCCATTTCTGACATTACACCAGTAACATCATTTGGATGTGCAGCTTTATCGATAGAAGCACCTTCAACCATTAAGAAGAAGCCTTTATTGTTCTTATCTAATTTACTTAATGCACTTTGTTCCATATCTACGAGTAAAGGATTTTTAGATGGTGCATCAATTTGAAGAGGCATATCTTTCTCAGAGAAAGTTCCTAATACTTTGTCACTTTGAGAATTAAGAAGTTGTGTTTTATTACTTACTAAATCATAACCGTCTTTTTTGAATTTTTTATCAAGGTTGCCATTTTCTTTACCGAAGTATTTAGAACCGCCACCTAGGAGAACGTCTACTTTATGTTGACCGTTAATTTTATCATTATAAAATTGTTGAGCAATTTCATCTTTTTTATCACGAGAGTCAACATGTGATGCGTAAACAGCAGGAGTTGCATCAGTAAGTTCAGCCGTTGTAACTAAACCAGTTGATTTACCTTGCTCTTTAGCTTGTTCTAAAACAGATTTTAATGCCTTTTTATTATTATCAACGCTGATTGCGCCATTGTATGTTTTATGACCAGTCGCGAAAGCAGTTCCGCCTGCAGCTGAATCTGTTACGTTTTCTTTTGGATCATTAGGATATGTACGATTTGTACCTTTAAGGTATTTATCAAATGCAGTTGCATTCATTTTTTTAGCGCCAGGTTGATTTTTATAATAACGATATGCTGTATTGAAAGATGGGCCCATGCCATCGCCAACCATGAAAATAACATTTTTAGGATTCTTAGTATTACCAAATGCTACTGCATCATCTTGTCCTTGCTGTCCTTGGGCATTTTCACCTGGACCCGCACCACTTCCTGAAGCATGTGATACATTTGAAGCACCTAATACAGATGCAGCTACAATAGAACTTGCTATCGTTGTTTTACCAAATTTATTAATGAAACTCATAATTAATGTGCCCCCTAAATAAGTTATGTATTGCATTTTTAAGTATAGGGTATGAACTTTGATTAAAAGTAATTTTTAAGTAAATGAATTGTAAATGTATATAAATTTGAAAAGAATTTAAATTCTAATTGCTTAAAATTAAATTGAGTTATTATACTAAAAGATACAGAGATTACCTTTTTTCATTCAATATTTTAGGACAAAAAATTGTATGAAACGTGTTTGTTTAAAAATGTATTTTTTAGATACAAACATGTAAAATAGTGATAAATAGAAATTTTGTTATAAAAAGATGAGGACGAAACAACCTCAAAGAAGGTGAAATAATGATACTTGTTATGTTATCTCCAATATTGATTATTGGATTTATAGCTTTAGGTATTTTTGAAGAAAGAAGAAGAAGTAAAAAAGCTCAAGATCAAAAAGACCAAATTGAAAAAGATAAAAATAAAGTTTATGATTCAGAAGAGAACAAATAGTTAAAGTATGTCGTTGAAAGGTGAACAGTTATGAAGATTCTCATAGTCGAAGATGATTTAGTTATTGCTGAGAGCTTGGCTAATGAACTTTCAAAATGGAATTATGAAGTGAATGTTGTTGAAAACTTTGATCAAATTATGGAAGATTTTCGTGAAACAGAACCACAACTAGTATTATTAGATATCAATTTACCTACACTCAATGGATTTCATTGGTGCCAAGAAATGCGCAAAGAATCTAATGTTCCTATCATGTTTATTAGTTCAAGAACCGATAATATGGATCAAATTATGGCTATTCAAATGGGTGGCGATGACTTTATTGAGAAACCGTTCAATTTATCGCTAACAGTAGCGAAGATACAAGCGTTACTTCGCCGTACATACGATTTATCCGTATCAAATGATGAATTAGATGTGAAAGGTTGCAAGTTGATTCTCGATGAGGCGAAACTCGTAAAGGATGATGACGCTGTTCAATTGTCATTAACAGAACTTCAAATTTTGAAAATGTTATTCCAAAATGAAGGAAAATACGTGAGTCGTACAGCATTAATTGAAAAGTGTTGGGAATCTGAAAACTTTATCGATGACAATACCTTAGCAGTTAATATGACTAGATTACGCAAGAAGTTATTATCTATAGGCGTTGATGATTTTATTGAAACTAAGAAAAATGTCGGATATAGGGTTTAATGATTATGTTGCTATCTTTTATAAAATCGATTCGAAATGAGATTACAATTATATTTTGTATATTTTTATTATTTGCATTAATATTTTACTTATTTTCATTACCATTTAGTGCCTTCGGTCTTGCGTTAGGAATCGTATTACTCATCATTTTTATTCATTGGTGGGTAAAGTACCTTGGATTTAAGAGAAATGAGGATCTTAAAGAGAAGGTAGATAATTTGGAAAATGAATTAACTGAAGTAAAAAATCGCCAAGTAGAATATCGTAATGATGTGGAAAGTTACTTTTTAACATGGGTACACCAAATTAAGACACCTATCACAGCGTCACAACTATTACTCGAACGTAATGAAGAAAATGTTGTCAATCGCGTAAGACAAGAAATTGTTCAAATTGATAACTATACAAGCTTAGCATTGAGTTATTTAAAATTACTCAACGAAGAATCTGATATGACAATTTCATCAGTGACAGTGAATGAATTAATACGTCCGCTAATCATGAAATATCGAATTCAGTTTATCGAACAACATACTAAAATTCAGTATGAAAAGTGTGAAGCAACTGTTTTAACGGATGCACAATGGGCGTCTATTATGATAGAACAAATTTTAAATAATGCTTTGAAGTACGCGCGTGGAAAAGACATTTGGATTGAATTTGATTCTGCTAAACAAACATTAATCATTAAAGACAATGGTGTAGGTATTAGTAAAGCAGATATTCCTAAAATATTTGATAAAGGCTATTCTGGTTACAACGGCAGACTTAATGAAGAATCAAGCGGCATAGGATTGTTCATTGTTAAGCATATTTCTAATCATTTGAATCATGAGGTCGATGTAGATTCAGGACTTGGTGAAGGTACGACATTTAAAATACATTTTCCCAACGAAGATTAGCTAACTTTCAAAATTGTAAGTTTGCCAACAATATTTGTAAGAAATTATGAATGTTGTTGGCACTTTTTTATTTTATGATATTAAGTGAAATGAGAAAGGGGCATTCGTGATGTTATTAGAAGTGAAAAATGTAAAAAAAGTATATGGAAGAGGACTAAACTCAACTACCGCATTAAATAATATGAATTTAGAAATTGATGACGGTGAGTTTGTAGCTATCATGGGTGAATCAGGCTCAGGAAAATCTACGCTACTCAATCTCATTGCGACTTTTGATAAGGTGACAGAAGGTTTTATTTCGCTTAATGGAACCGCAATCAACAAACTGCGAAATAAAGAAGTTGCCCGTTTTCGAAGAGAAACTTTAGGATTTGTCTTTCAAGATTTTAATGTCTTAAACACTATGACCAATAAAGACAATATTCTAATGCCACTTGTCCTTTCAAATGAACGTCCTAAAACAATGAATGAACGACTTGAAACAATAAGCACTCAATTAGGTATTAATGATTTGTTGGACAAATATCCATACGAAATCTCAGGCGGGCAAAAACAGCGAATTGCTATAGCACGCGCACTCATCGCTCAGCCTAAATTATTACTAGCCGATGAACCTACTGGGGCACTAGATTCCAAAACTTCTAAAAACCTTATGAAATTATTTCGAGAAATTAACCAAAATAATCAAACTATCTTAATGGTGACACATTCTAATATCGATGCGTCATATGCCGAAAGAGTTATTTTTATTAAAGATGGTAAACTTTATCATGAAATCTATCGTGGTGAAGAATCTCGAGATGAATACCAGAAACGGATTGCAGATAGCTTAGCTATCCTAAATGGAAGAGGTGATTAGTGTGACATTCAAGATGATATGGAAAATGATAAAACGTGGGTATGTCACACAACGTCATATTATTGTTCCGTTTATTATTGCTGTGAGTATCATGTTTGGTATTGAGTATATATTAATATCGATAACTCAGAATACGTATACTCAACGACATAGCGTCACACTTCCGCTATTTGCTGTTTTAGGTAATGTACTCATGTCTATGTTGACGTTAATATTTGTTGTATATGCTAATAACTTTGTAATTAAAAGAAGGCAACGAGAATTTGCTGTATACATGATTTTAGGGATGGAGAAAAAACATATAAAAGTTTCTTTGGTTATTGAATCTTTGATCAATTTCATAATTATTAGTTGTATAAGTTTAATTGGGGGATACTTGTTCGGTTCTTTATTTTTTATGCTTATAAGTAAAATATGGATAGGGAAGAGTGCAAGTTTAGTTGATTACCCGTTTGATATTAGATCAATGTGGATAACTTTAATCATGCTAGTGGTAGTTTTAAGCGTGCTTAATATTATAAATATTATAAAGGTAACCTTTCAAAGTCCACTTAAATTAGTTAACCAAAATAGTAAAAAAACTGGAAAAACATCTAAAATTTTTACTTACATTTCATTGTTATTAGGAATTCTTCTAACTGGGTTTGGGTATAGTATTGCCTTACAGAACAATACTATGATTGGTTCATTAGCAAGTATATTTGTAGCTATGCTTAGTGTTTTTATAGGAACATACTTCCTCTTTATATCTTTAAGCGTATTAATATTAGATTGGTTAAAAAAAATACCCAACTTTTATTACAAGACTAATAATTTTTTTACTGTATCTAATTTGAGAAGTAGATTAAAATCTAACGCAGTAAGCTTAGCTACTATATCATTATTAGCTACATTCCTCATAGTTACTTTAGGTATGACAATTCACACTTATAGAGGTTTCAATGAACGAATAGATCAAATATGGCCAAATGAATATCTAATCAGCGTGAGTGGAGATGTTCATAAAGATAAAAAAGTAAAAAAAATAATGGATTCATTAGAAAATGATATTCAAAGGCACGTTAAAACCGATACCTTTAAAATGTATAGTATAAAAAGCAATAAGGCTGAATTTGTAAATAATAAAAATAACACTATATTAAGGCCGAACTCAAAAAAGTTTGATGGTCGATTATTCTATTTATCTAAAGAAGTACCTCACTATATTACGACATATTTTATGACACTTAATGATTATAATAAATATCACCCTAACTTAAGTCTTAAAAGTAATGAGATAGCAATTAATACAGATAATTCCGTTTTAAATAAGACAGATAAAATAAAAATCAATGGAACTGAATATAGGTTGAAGCATATTAAGAAAATGAATATAAATACGCTATCAAATTTTATGGACGGTGCTTATTTAGTAACGAAAAATAATAAAATTAAAGAAAAGTTATATAATTACCTAAATAATTTTTCTAAAGATGATGACTACTATCCACGATCTTTTTTAGAATTCAATGTTATGGGGGATAAAAAACTCAGTGCTTCTCAAATAAATAAAATAAATAAAAATAGCAATAATGGAGCGTTTGTAGAGGATAGACCCAGATTTGAAAAGGAGTGGACTGGCGTTAATGGCGGATTGATATTTGTCGGGACTGTGGTATCCTTCGTATTATTCATCGCTATCTTCCTAATGATGTATTACAAACAAATTTCTGAAGGTTATGATGATAGACGTGAATATGAAGTAATGAGAAAAATTGGACTTGAACAAGACTTAATTAAGAAAATTATCAATAAACAAATTATATGGATATTTTCAATACCTGTTATTGTAGCAATTATCCATACCTTAGTTGCTTCCAAAATTATTTTTAATCTTCTTGGATTTATAACACCTAAAAATAGTGGAGCATTTGCTACAAGCTTTATAGGAGTTACTTTAGCATTTATCGCTATTTATTCTCTTATGTACTGGGTAACTTCACGTATTTACTATATGATCATTAATAATAAACATTAATATTTCAAAGGCTAAGACATGCTTATCGTGTCTTAGTCTTTTTTATACACTATAAAACTTGTATTTCTAGTGCTAATATTGTTTTAAATTTAATTGAAATGACCTTTATATTTTCATGAAATTAATAACTTCAAATTAAATGTTAAATTCTTTTTTTAATTTTTAAGAATAAATCTAAATTTTTAGGGTATTAAACAAATATCTTGCAAAGGAGGAATTATAAACATGATAAAACGTACTGTTGAAAAAGTTCTATCTTGGATAGGAAATATACTCCATCTTCTATACTTAGGTTTTATTGCTTTAATGGTTTCAATGATGGGTAATAAAGATTTTAAACATGAAATGATTCATAATACTCAAGATTCAAATCAAGGTGTATCATCTGACCAACTTAATCAGTCATATGGAATGTTATCAAGTATGGGTACATGGTACATCATTGGTTTTATAGTATTATTAATTCTTGCAATTATTGCTACATTATTAATCAGTAAAAAATCTAAAATTGCAGGTATCATCTTATTAATCGTAGGTGTTATTGCGTTACTTACTTCAAGTTTCTTAGCAGGTATTTTATGGATAATTGCAGGTATCATGCTATTAGCACGTAAACCAAAAAATGATTCAAATCATCAATATAATGATAAACATAATGCCTATGCAAATAATGAGCACCATAGAAATAACAACCACAATGAATATGACAAAAACAATAATTACAATAACAATCATAATGAATATGATAGAAATCATAGTCACGACGACAATCATCATAATTATGATCACCATAATGCTCATGATAATACACATTCTCATGACAATTATCAAAATAATGAGCACTATGAAAATGGTGACAGACAAGTTAATGAGAAGAATAACTCATTTATTTTATCTGATGATGACAAAAAACATGAACAACAAGAAATTAAAGATCAATATTCACACAATAGTGACAGAGAGTCTCATGATTTAAACAATCATTCAAAAGATAATCATCATGATTTTAACTCTAATGACACTAAACGTGATGATTTTATTAAAGAAGAAGAGCGTCATCGTAAAAATGAAAAAGAAGACGATCCATTTAAATATTAAATTAATAATTGTATAAGTTTATTAAGTACAAAGACCGATCCACCAAAATGAGTGGGTCGGTTTTTTCAATATCTATAAATATATGATGAACGAGTTTCTTCCTATTATATAATATAAAACTTTGAACAGATTTATTATCGAAAATGAAATTTACATACAACTATTGAAAATGTTAATGAATTAGTCTAGAATTTTTCAATGCACACAATTCAATGTACATTTAAAAACGAAGTTTAAATGATTATATTTAAGTCAATATATTTTTGCATGCTAATGTTCAAAATAATTGAGGGAGGAATTATTGAGGATGAATTGGATATCGATACTCTTATTCATTCTGGTGGTAGGTGGTATTTCATTATACGCTTATCTACAATCGAAAAAAGTTAAAACAGATAGTTCAGATGGTTACTTTATGGGAGGTAACAGTCTGACAGGATTTACAGTTGCTTCGACGATTATTATGACTAATTTATCTACGGAGCAAATCGTGGGACAGAATGGACAAAGTTATTCACAAGGTATGGAAGTTATGGCATGGGAGGTTACTGCAGCTGTAGCGGTTGTACTACTAGCTTGGATCTTCTTGCCTAAATATTTACAATATGGTGTTACGACTATTTCTGAATTCTTAGAATTAAGATATGATACTTTTACTAAGCGATTTGTATCTATCTTATTTATTTTCACATACGTCGTTTCATTCTTACCCGTTGTACTTTACTCTGGTTCACTCGTGTTCAACAAAATGTTTAACATTGATAAATATTTAGGAGTAAGCAGTACAACTGCCGTTATCATTATTTCCTTGGTCATAGGCGTTGTAGGAATCATCTATTTATTTGTCGGTGGTTTATCTCTTAGCGCATTCAGTGACTCTATTTATGGTATGGCGCTTATTATCGGAGGACTTGCGATTACAATTCTAGGTCTCGGACATCTAGGTGACGGTAATTTTATCCATGGTTTCGATAAAATGGTTCAAAAAACGCCAGAGAAATTGAATGGATTCGGTAAAATCGATTCTGATATTGTGCCATGGCCTACGTTATTCTTCGGTATGTTCTTCAATAATTTATTCTTCTGGTGCGCAAACCAAATGATTGTTCAAAAAGCGCTTGCTGCTAAGAACTTAAAGGAATCACAAAAAGGTGCTATTTACTTAAGTTTATTCAAGGTATTCGGGCCTTTATTTACAGTGCTTCCAGGAGTAGTTGCATACAACTACTTTAATGGCAGTATTAAAACTCCAGACAATGCGTATCCAGCGCTTGTAAGTTCAGTACTACCTGATTGGGCTTTCGGTTTATTTGGTGCCGTGATTTTCGGTGCAATCTTAAGCTCATTTGTAGGTTCATTAAACAGTACAACGACATTACTTACGCTTGATTTTTATAAACCCATCTTCGGAAAGAATAAATCTGATAAACATATTGCACGTGTAGGTCACATTGCGACAATCGTTATTGGCGCAATTGTAGTAGGGCTTGCGCCAGTCATTTCATTATTCCCAAGTGGTTTATACGCTGTTGTACAACAATTCAATGGTGTTTACAGTATGCCAGTACTCGTACTTGTGTTAGTCGCATTCTATTCTAAGAAGACATCTAAGTTAGGTGCTAAAGTTGCACTTGCCACACACATTGTAATATATGCGATTGTGAGTCTCGTATTTACAGAAATTAACTATTTATATACATTCAGCGTATTATTCTTTGTAGATTTAATTATTGTATTAATTTTCAATAAGATTAAACCTTCTAGTGAATATGACTTAAAATCACGTCAAGCACAGGTCGATATGACACCATGGAAATATCGCTATGTTGCTGGAATATTTATCTTGGCATTAGTGGTAATAAGTTATATCATCTTTTCACCACTCGTACTTGCGAAATAAATGTTACAATTGGAACTTGATAAATGAATGAATAGAAGTGTACGTTGGCACGCTAGAGGTAGTGTTAACGTACACTTTATCTATATTAAATTTAATTTTCCTGAAAATGAAAAACGAAAGGAGGTTCTAACGCATATGCATACAGTCGGCATCATACCTTCACCAGGTGTTGCACATCATCATGCGAAGAGAATCATACCAAAAGTAAAAAAATTGCTTACTGAACGTATCGAAGGTGATAGCCATTGGAACTTCGATATTAAAGTAGATTTAATGATAGGTTCAGCTGAAGATGTACATGAAAGTGTGGACAAGGCCGCTCAATTAAAGGACGACCATCACTGGGATTATGTCATCTGTTTAACTGATTTACCGAGTATTTCTGATAATAAAGTCGTGATTAGTGACTATAATAATGATAAGCAAGTAGCTATGTTATCTCTACCTTCACTTGGCTTTATGAGTTTGAACAGTAAATTAGTTAAGACTGTGACATCTTTGATTGAACAGTTATACTATGAAGATCCGAAAAGTAAAAATGCGCCACATCCATTTGTACGCATGAAATCAGTTGAACCTAATGAAGATGAATCTGAAAAAAGACGTTACATTAATACATTATTTATCATTAGTTGGATTCAACTTATTGGTGGTTTAACACGAGCCAATCAGCCATGGAAGAATATCTTTAATTTTAAAAAGATTATCTCCGTTGCATTTGCTACAGGTACGTATATTTCAATTTTCTCTATGCCTTGGGAACTCAGTGTCATTTATTCACCTTTCAGACTCATACTGCTTATGATTATTGCGATATTAGGTATGGCAGGTTGGTTACTATACGCACATCAATTATTAGAAAGAAAGACTGCGAAATCCCAACGCGTTTATCGTTATATCTATAACTCAACGACACTAGTTACATTGAGTGTGATTACTTTAATGAATTATTTTATTCTATACATTTTACTCATTATCAGTATTACGCTATTTGTACCAGTTGATTTATTTAATAGTTGGACAAGTGCAAAGGCTCAATTTACCTTTACTAATTATTTAAGATTGATTTGGTTTGTCGCGTCATTAGGTCTATTAGCAGGCGCTATGGGTTCTACAGTTGAAGATGAAGAAAAAATACGACGCATTACGTATTCATATAGACAATATCATCGCTATAAAGAGGCAGAAGAAGAACAAAAAGAACAACAACAATCTCAAGACGTATCACATCAGAAAGTTGAACAACAAGCTTCAAGTAATGATCAACAAGATGAACAATATGAAGGTAAAAAACAAGGTCACAGAGAGGAGGATGAGTAATGGCAGATTTGGAGAAAAGAACGGTTGGACTAGTTGTAGCGCCAGGGGTTACAGAACGTCTAGCAGAAAGTTTGATGGAAGAGTTGCCAGATATGTTGTCTGAACAATATAACAACAAAAAAGAATGGACATTTGATTTGGTTACAGATCCATTAACTGGCTTTGCAGAATCTGTAGATGAAATATTTAAGAAAGTTGCAGATTATCATGATAAGCGCCAATGGGATTATGTCATTTCAATTACTGACTTGCCGATGTTTGCTGATCATCAAGTGATGGCATTAGATATCAACATGTATAACGGCGCAGCAATCTTCTCATATCCAGCATTTGGCTGGCGCCCAGTAAAAAATAGATTTAAACAAGCAATTCTTAGTATCATTCAAGAACTCCATGAAGCAGAACACGAAAGTCGTAATTACGATGATAATAACAATATAGAGACATCCGTTAAAAAACAATTTCCTCTCTCTAAAATAGATAAAACTCAAGTGTATTTAGAAGAAACTGAGTCATATCATTTAAGATATTTATCAAGTTCTCGTTCTAGAGGTATGTTTAGACTTGTCAGTGGTATGACATTTGCTAATAACCCATTAAATATGATGGCAAGTTTAAGTAATATAGTTGCCATTGCCTTTACGACAGGCGCTTTCGGGCTTGTCTTTACAACGATGTGGCAAATGGCCAATAACTTTTCAATGTGGCGTCTATTTGGTATATCCATTATCGCGATTATTGGCATGTTAATATGGATTATGATGTCTCACGATCTTTGGGAATCTGTTAAATCAAGTAAAAATAAAAGGATAACTTGGTTATATAATGCTACGACAATTATGACGTTAATTATTGCCATTATCATTTACTATATTATTTTATATACTCTGTTCTTGATTGCAGAGTTAGTGCTGCTACCGGCAGACTTTTTAGGACAACAAGTAAGTCTTGAAGGTCCAGCAGGTCCAGATCTTTATTTAAGTATTCCTTGGTTTGCAGCATCTGTTTCTACAGTTGCAGGTGCTATTGGTGCAGGTTTATTAAATGATCAGTTAATTAAAGAAAGTACGTATGGCTATCGACAACGTATTCGATACGAAGATACCCATGATAAAACTCAATAAGAATATGACATAAATTTATATGTATAATATGAATGATTGTATATAAAGCCACTCCATAATTTTGGGAGTGGCTTTATTTATAACTAAATCTTTTCATAATTTATATTAAATTGTAATTTTTATATTAAAAACTAGAAGCAAGATGAATAACAGTATTTTCAATTATTAAGAGCATAGATTTTCTATAAAAAATATTTTAAAATATTGTTTAACAACTTAATTTGAGTAAAAATTGAAAGTAGGGTTAGTTATGTACTGTTCAAATTGTGGACATCAATTAAAAGAGGGCCAATCGTTTTGTAATCAATGTGGAGCACATATTAGGCAATCATATCAAAATCACCCACCTCATTATAACCAAAACCATTCTAACTACAACGTACAACGTGCATCTCGTGGTAAGAAGCCAACAGGTTTAATTATTTTATTATCACTCATCTTTATAGGATTCATTGCTGCTATGCTTTACGGAGCATATTATGCTTATGAACATTATGTCAAAGATGATGATAAGACATCAGAATCTGTTCAATCAAGTCCATCTAATACAAATGATTCAAAAAGTGAGAAAGATTCAACTTCTAAAGGTCCGCATATTGATGTCTTTAGTACAGCATTTGATAAAGGATATATGAAATCTGCGTCAACGAGTGGTTATCAAGGTATATATACAGGTATGACACGTAAAGAAGTTGAAGAAAAATTTGGTAAATCCGATGGAAAGGTTGATAGTTCAAATTATACTTACGAAAAGTATGGGAACTTAGCAGTTGCGTATGAGAATGATGAAGTTGTTCATGTAGGGGTGGCCCCTAATGATATTTCAGAAGACCAATTTATCCAAAAATATAACGAACCTGATGACAGAAAGCCAAATCAATTAATCTATGATAGCAATAAAGATAATGATTTCTCTGTATTAGTTAATGTTAAAAATGGAAAAATATCTGTTATCGAAAATGTTGATCAATTATAGAGAGTTGCGAAAGCAACTCTATTTGTTTATATAAAATTATGCAAATATTTTGAATTGTGAAATACAATGTAATAGAATTCAACCAATCGTACTCGATTGAAAAGAGGTGAATGTGTGAATAAGTAACACATGTTACTAGAAAACTAGTTATATTTTAAACTTATCATATGAGTCGATGATTGACGCAATTATGAAAGAAAGAATTTAAATGGTTTGGTTTAACCAATTCGTAATATCTCGTGTGACTTGCTTTATGAGTTAAGGACACTTAAACTCACAATGGCATGAATAAATAATTAGACCTATTTAATGAAAAGAAACTAAGAATTAAATGTTAAACAGTCCGAAATACTGTTCGCTAAGACGAGGTAACGAAGTCATAAAAGTATAACTTTTATTGTAGCGGGTATCATATGTATAGAATTCGTATCTGTCATGTTTAAAAAGGAGTCGAAGTCGATATCATTTGCCGTATCGCGCGGTAAACAAATGATTTCTGAGTATAATAATAAAACTGAAACGGAAATATCTATTATCTTAGATAATCACAAGCAATGATTGTAGAAATTCACAGTAATAATGCAAGTGATTTAGTAAATTTATTATTAATAACAAAATGACAGCTCAAAAATTAATTCTAAATATTTTTGCTTTCCCTGGAGCATCTAGTGGCGTTATTGATTTATTAAAATTCGCAATGATGTAGAGGTGTATCTCAATGAGTAAGCGTGTTTATGATATAAAAGTAGAAAGGTATGACGGTTCTACTTACTTTTTAGAAGAATATAAAGGAAAGGTTCTTATTATCGTAAATACAGCAACTAATTGCGCATTAAACGATCAATTTGAAGGATTGGAAACGTTATATCAAAAATATAAAAATGATGGATTAGTTGTTTTAAGTTTTCCTTGTAATAACTTTGACAATCAAGAACCTGGGTCGATGGATGAAATCTACAATACTTACCGTCGACGGTTTGGTATTACATTTCCTATCCACTCGAAAACAATTGTAAATGGTGACAATGAACATCCTTTATATACGCTTTTAAAACGCGAGAAACCTGGATTATTTGGTTCGCAAATTAAGTGGAACTTTACAAAGTTTGTTATTGATAGAGAGGGTAAAGTAGTAGGCAAGTATCTTCCTTATGACTCTCCTGAAGAGATGGAGGAATTCATTAAAGAATTATTAAATGAATAAATGATGATGTGTTAGCTCTCTTTTAAGTCGAAGTGACTTTTAAGAGAGTTTTTAGTATTTAATTTTAAAATTAATGATGAATATTTACACTGGTATCTTGACTTTCAAATTAAAAGTAGTTAAAGTAGTAAACATAATTATTCTGACAATTCAGATAGGAATTTAAGTGTTTGAATGAATTTATGAAATGAGGGGGGATCATAAATTGATGTCAGTAGATAAGATTACGTATGATAGTTTTACGGGTGATCCTTTTATCGACACTATCGATGCTGACGACCAAACCAAAGGTGCCTACCAAATATTAGAATGGGCTTACCAAATCTATGGTGATGCCATCGTTTATTCATGTAGTTTTGGGGCTGAAAGCATGGTGCTTATCGATTTAATTTATCAAATTAAACCAGATGCACAGATCGTCTTTTTAGATACAGACCTACATTTCCAAGAAACTTACGATTTAATTGATAGAGTGAAAGAGAAATATCCACGACTTCGAATTAAAATGAAAAAACCAGAACTTACATTAGAAGAACAGGCTGATAAATATAATCCCGCTCTATGGAAGAATAATCCTAATCAATGTTGTTATATTCGCAAGATTAAACCACTTGAGGAAGTTTTATCTGGCGCGGTAGCATGGGTTTCAGGATTAAGACGTGCCCAATCACCAACACGTGCAAACACGGACTTTATTAATAAAGATGAACGATTTAAATCAGTTAAAGTATGTCCACTTATTTATTGGACTGAAGACGAGGTTTGGGACTATATCAAGAGCAATGATTTACCTTACAATGAATTGCATGATCAACATTATCCTAGTATCGGTTGTATCCCTTGCACTGCACCAGTATTTGACTCAAATGATTCCCGTGCTGGCAGATGGTCTAATTTCGAAAAAACTGAATGTGGCTTACATGTTGCAGACAAACCATAATAAGGTAATCAAAATTTTTTGACTTTAAAGCATAGTATTCCGATAAGATATAACCAAAAACTTACTTTGTTATAGCAAAACTCATTTAAAAAATGCTGAAGCATAAAATAATTCTAGGCTGTAAATGAATAGGGATGGATGTATTGTGCATCACTCTCTTTCATTTACTGTCGTGAATATTTAGTACATACTAGAATAAACGATATTGGAAACATTTTCAGAAATAAATATAAACAAATATCGGGATAATTAAGATAAGAGGTGTATATGATTGAACTTAAGTGTCACTAATAGCCCCTTTACTGAAGGGCAAGCAGCACAGATTAATGAATTACTCCAAACTTTAACACCAGAACAACAAACTTGGTTAAGTGGCTACCTCATGGCAAACCAATCATCGAATGCTACGAGTGAGGGAGCTTCTGACAATATAGCATCATCTTCAACGTCTTCAGTAAGTCAAGAAACTGAAGCCATGTTACATCGAAAAGAGCCTGAAGTAACGCCAGAACAACGCTCGATTACTATTCTTTTTGGTTCTGAAACAGGTAATGCACAAGGGTTAGCAGAAATCTTTGAAGAACGTTTATCTAACATTGGAAATGATGTCACACTTAAATCTATGGACGACTTCAAGCCTAAAGATCTTAAGAAAGTTGAAGATTTATTTATTGTGACTGCAACGCATGGGGAAGGTGACCCTCCAGATAATGCTGTAGAATTGCATGAATATATCCATGGTCGTAAAGCGCCTAAATTAGATGGTGTAAGATTCTCAGTTTTAGCATTAGGAGACCAAACTTATGAATTCTTCTGTCAAACTGGTAAAGACTTTGATAACCGCCTTGCAGAATTAGGTGCTGAGAGAATTTATGACCGTGTCGATTGCGATGTTGATTATGATGAAGACGCTGAAAAGTGGATGGCGAATGTCATCAATGCGATAGATTCAACACCAGCAGGCACTGACAGTGAACAAGTGGTAAGTGAGTCTATTAAATCTGCAAAGGAGAAGAAATATTCAAAGTCTAATCCTTATGAAGCCGAAGTTTTAACGAATATTAATTTAAATGGTAGAGGTTCAAATAAAGAAACAAGACACATTGAATTATTACTTGATAATTTCGGTGAAGAATATGAACCTGGCGATTGTATTGTTGTCTTACCTCAAAATGATCCAGCCCTCGTCGACTTACTTGTCAGTACATTAGGATGGAGTCCGGACACGCAAGTGTTAATTAATGAAGATGGCGATACACTTAATCTTGAAGATGCATTAACTTCTCATTTTGAAATAACGAAGTTAACAAAACCTTTAGTTGAGAATGCGGCAACGTTCTTTAACAATGATGAACTTAGCGAGAAAGTTCAAGACAAGGAATGGATTCAAAGTTATATAGAAGGTCGCGACCTCATTGATTTATTAAATGATTTTGCAACAACTGAACTTCAGCCAGAAAATATGTATCAATTATTAAGAAAGTTACCACCGAGAGAGTACTCAATTTCAAGTAGTTATAAAGCAACGCCTGATGAGGTGCATATTACGGTGGGCGCTGTAAGATATAACGCGCATGGTCGTGATCGTACAGGTGTATGCTCAGTACAGTTTGCGGAGAGAATTCAAGAAGGTGATACGGTTCCAATTTACTTGAAACGTAATCCAAATTTTAAATTCCCTCAAAACGAAGAGACCCCAGTGATTATGATAGGTCCAGGAACTGGTGTTGCGCCATTCAGATCGTATATGCAAGAACGTGAAGAGCTAGGATTTGAAGGTCATACTTGGCTATTCTTTGGTGAACAACATTTCACTACTGATTTCTTATACCAAACTGAATGGCAAGAATGGCTCGATGATGGCACCCTCTCTAAGTTAGATGTGGCCTTTTCAAGAGATACGGATCAAAAAGTGTATGTACAGCATAAAATTGCTGAAAATAGTGAGCAATTTAACCAATGGATTGAAAATGGTGCAGCGATTTATGTGTGCGGTGATGAGAGTAAGATGGCTAAGGATGTTCATCAAGCTATTCGTAATGTATTAGTGAAAGAACAAAATCTTTCTGAAGAAGATGCAGAAGAATACTTGAAGCAATTGAAACGAGATAAGAGATATCAACGAGACGTGTATTAATAGAAAGGATGGGGGATACATGGCTAGAACAAATAAACAAATTTCAGAAGAACTTGATAAGAATCTTGATGAAATGGAATTTTTAAAAGCCGACAGTGACTTTCTACGTGGAACAATCGAACAAGGGCTTGCCGATCCAATTACGGGCTCAATTTCACAAGATGACGCTAAGCTATTAAAGTTCCACGGAAGTTACATGCAAGACGATAGAGATTTAAGAGATGAACGTCGTAAACAAAAATTAGAACCAGCATATAGTTTTATGATACGTGTTCGTGTACCTGGGGGGAAAGCGACACCAGAGCAATGGATTGCTATGGATGAAATCTCTAATAATCATGCTAATCAAACGATTAAATTGACCACAAGACAGGCATTTCAATTTCACGGAATTTTAAAGCGTAACTTAAAACAGTCTATGAAGGAGATCAACGACTCTGTCTTAGATTCAATAGCTGCTTGTGGCGATGTAAATCGTAATACGATGTGTAACCCAAATCCCTATCAATCAAAAGTTCACAAAGAAGTGAACACATATGCTACTGACATTAGTAATCATTTACTTCCAAGAACTGGCGCATATCATGAAATTTGGCTAGATGGCGAGAAAGTATTAGATTCCAGTGAGGAAAAGGAGCCGATATACGGTAATACGTATCTACCACGTAAATTTAAAATCGGTATTGCTGTACCACCCTCTAACGATATCGATGTCTATTCACAAGATATCGGACTTATTGCTATTGTAGATAACGATGAATTACTAGGATTTAATGTCACGATTGGTGGAGGTATGGGTATGACTCACGGTAATACTCAAACGTATCCACAACTAGGGCGTTTAATAGGATTTATACCAAAAGAAAAAGCTGTAGATGTTTGTGAAAAGCTTTTAACAATTCAAAGAGAATACGGTAATCGTGAAAATCGTAAAAATGCACGCTTTAAATATACAGTCGATCGTCTTGGTGAAGCTTGGGTCAAAGAAGAATTGAACCGTCGATTAGGATGGGATATTGAAGGTGCACGTGACTTTGAATTTGAACATAATGGTGATCGTTTAGGTTGGATTGAGGGTAATGGCAATTGGAATTTCACGTTGTTTATTCAAAATGGACGAGTCAAAGATACTGAAGATTATAAATTGAAAACAGCACTTAGAGAAATTGCTGAAATGCATACAGGTGACTTCAGATTATCACCGAATCAAAATTTAGTAATCGCTAACGTTACACCTGAGAAAAAAGATGAAATCCAAGCTATCATTGATAAGTATGGTCTTACAGATGGTAAGAACTATACTGGATTACGTAGAAACTCTATGGCATGTGTAGCCTTTCCAACTTGTGGATTAGCGATGGCAGAATCGGAAAGATACTTACCATCTTTAATCTCTAAAATTGAAGATTTATTAGATGAAGCTGGAGTTCAGGAAGAAGAAATTACAATTCGTATGACAGGATGTCCAAATGGTTGTGCAAGACCTGCACTTGCTGAAGTCGCATTTATCGGAAAAGCACCTGGCAAATATAACATGTATTTAGGTGGTGGCTTCAAAGGTGAGCGTCTCAATAAATTGTATAAAGAAAATATCGGTGAAAATGAAATATTAGAAAGTTTACGTCCATTGTTGATGAGTTACGGTAAAGAACGACTCGAAGGCGAGCACTTTGGTGATTTCGTCATACGTTCAGGTGTGGTAGCAAAAGTCCATGATGGTCGCGACTTCCATAGCTAATCTAAAGGGGGAGTGATTAATATGGGCAAGGTATTTCTAGTTGGTGCAGGTCCAGGTGATCCTGATTTATTAACAATTAAAGGTTTAAAAGCAATTAAAAAAGCAGATGTGATTCTTTACGATCGTTTGATTAATAAAGAGATTTTAGAATTCGCCTCTCCTTCCACTAAATTCTTTTATTGTGGCAAAGATCCTAATAAGCATTCATTACCACAAGAAGAAACGAATAAAATGATGGTCACTTTAGCTAAGAAAGGGCATACTGTTACACGATTAAAAGGTGGCGATCCTTTCGTCTTTGGTAGAGGTGGCGAAGAAGCGGAAGTATTAGCAAATCACAATATTCCGTTTGAAATTGTACCTGGTATTACATCGGGTATTGCTGTACCAGCATACGCAGGTATTCCTGTCACTCACAGAGATTTTAGTTCATCTGTCGCATTCGTAACCGCAGTCAATAAACCAGGTATGGATAAAGAACAATATTGGGAACATTTAGCGAATGGACCAGAAACGTTATGCGTTTATATGGGAGTTAAACGACTTCCAGAAATTTGTGATTTATTAACGAAACATGGTCGTTCATCAGAAACACCAGTCGCACTCGTTCACATGGGTACATCAATACGACAAAAAACGATTACTGGTACACTTGGTAATATTGTAGATAAGGCACATCAAATAACGAACCCAGCTATGATCATCATTGGTGATGTAGTCCATATGCGAGAAAAGATTCATTGGTTTGTGGAGCAAGCTGATGTAAACAAGTTGTCAATTCCTAAAGTTACATCTAAATAGTACTGTTTTAGATTTATCATTTATTTTCTGAAAATGAAGAAAAATAGTAAGATGAATATGAGGAGGGATTTACCGTGAATATGCCATTAATGTTAGATTTAACAAACAAAAAAGTTGTCGTTGTCGGTGGTGGAAAAATTGCTACACGACGTATTAAAACATTGTTAAATTACACAGAACATATTCACGTTGTAAGCCCGGTTATCACTAATCAAATAGCACAATGGGTTGAAACTCAGCGCATCACTTATTTGGAAAAACGTTTCGAACCTACTGATATTGAAGAGGCAGATATGGTAATTGCTGCTACCAATCATTCAGAGGTCAATGAAGAGGTAAGGTTATCAGTACCTGAACATGTGTTATTTAATCATGCAGAACAAGCTGAATTAGGTAATGTTACGTTTCCTAATGTTTTTCGAAGGGATCGCTTAACGATTAGTGTATCCACTGAAGGTGCAAGTCCAAAGTTAGGACAACGTATTATTAATCATTTAGAGGATACATATAATGAGGAGTATGCTACTTATGTTCAATTTCTATATGAAAGTAGACAATACATTAAAGCACTCAGCATAGAGCCATCTGATAAACATGCGTTACTTGAACAAATTTTATCAGACACATATTTAGATGAGAATAAGCAACATGAATTCATCCGATGGCTTCAATCACAGGTTTAATGAAGAATGGGGGCATTTGATATATGCGCAAAGTATTAATATTCGCAATAGCGGGATTTTTAGCACAACTTGTAGATGGGTCACTCGGCATGGGATTTGGTGCATCATCATCATCCATTTTACTCACTTATGGTATTGCGCCAGCAGTAGTTTCTGCAACAGTTCATTTCTCAGAAATTGCTACCACTGCAGCTTCTGGTACATCTCATTGGAAATTTGAAAATGTTCATAAGCCAACGTTGTTAAAGCTTGCGATACCTGGTTCTATTTCAGCCTTCATAGGTGCAGGCGTTTTAACGTTTATTCACGGTAATTACATTAAACCATTCATTGCACTCTTTTTATTAAGCATGGGATTCTATATTTTATATCAATTCTTATTTAAAAGAACACATGAACACCATACGCATGTTGGTGATTTGAGTAGTTTCAAAGTGATTCCACAAGGTGCGATTGCAGGTTTCTTAGATGCTATCGGTGGTGGAGGCTGGGGTCCAGTGAATACACCGCTCTTACTTTCAAGCAAGAAAATTCAACCACGTTATGCGATTGGTACGGTTTCAGCTAGTGAATTCTTTGTTACATCTTCTGCAGCAATAAGTTTTATTATATTTTTAGGATTAACTCAGATTAACTGGTTTGCTGTCATTGCACTAAGTGTTGGTGGCATGCTTGCTGCTCCAATTTCAGCATATTTAGTTAAAATTTTACCTATAAATATTTTAGCAATATGTGTGGGTGGGTTAATTATTTTTACAAATAGTAATGCATTATTAAGTTATTTCATTAAAGATACAACAATCTCAAATACAGTTAGATGTATTATTTTAGCAGCAATTATTGTTTTACTCATCGTTCAGGTGATTCGAAACAAGAAATTGTCTTTTTCTTACAAGAAAAGCCGATTAAACAAATATAATTAATTGGATAAAGGGGTTATAAAACGATGTCTAAAAATGAAGAAGTAATTAACTATACAATTCAACCACATGGTGGTGAATTAATTAACCGAGTTGTTGAAGGTGAAGAAAGAGAACGTTTAATTAAGGAAGCATCATCTTATAAATCAATTACTTTGAATCCTTGGGGTATTTCAGATTTAGAATTAATTGGTATTGGTGGTTTTAGTCCATTAACAGGATTTATGAATAAAGCAGACTATACCAAAGTTGTTGAAGATACTCATTTAGAAAATGGATTAGTATGGAGTATTCCCATTACTTTACCAGTATCTGAAGAAGAAGCGAATCAATTAGAAATTGGTGATGACATTGCTTTATACGGTGAAGATGGCGAATTATATGGAACATTAAAATTAGAAGAGAAATATACGTACGATAAAGAAAAAGAAGCAAAATTAGTCTATGGAACTACTGAAGAACAACATCCAGGTGTCAAAAAAGTGTATGAAAAAGGTGATGTGTACTTAGCTGGACCTATTCAATTAATCAATCGCCCTAAACATGATGAATTTTCTGATTATCATCTAGATCCATCTGAAACAAGACAATTATTCCATGATTTAGGTTGGAAAACGGTTGTCGGATTCCAAACTAGAAATCCAGTTCATCGTGCACATGAATATATCCAGAAATCAGCTTTAGAAATTGTAGATGGATTACTTCTCAATCCTTTAGTTGGAGAAACTAAATCAGATGATATACCTGCTGATGTTCGTATGGAAAGTTATCAAGCTATCCTCAAGAATTATTTCCCTGAAAATAGAGCACGACTAGTGATTTATCCTGCAGCAATGCGCTATGCCGGCCCTCGTGAAGCAATATTGCACGCAACAGTGCGTAAGAATTATGGTTGTACACACTTTATAGTGGGACGTGATCATGCGGGTGTGGGTGATTACTATGGCACATATGAAGCGCAAGAACTTATCACTCAATTTGAAGATGAACTAGATATTCAAATCTTAAAATTTGAACATGCTTTTTATTGTGAAGCATGCGGTAATATGGCGACGGCTAAGACGTGCCCTCATAATGCCTCTCAACATTTACATTTAAGCGGTACAAAAGTTAGAGAAAAATTACGTAACGGAGAATCCTTGCCAACTCAATTTTCAAGACCAGAAGTCGCTGAAGTACTAATTAGAGGTTTACGAGAAAAATAATAAAGTAAAAGGAGAGATAGCATGAGTGAATCTAACAATATTACTTGGCATGATTCAGAAGTGACGAAAGAAGAAAGACAAAAACGTAATGGTCATAAAAGTGCAGTTATTTGGTTTACGGGTTTATCTGGTTCAGGTAAATCGACCGTTTCTGTCGCTTTAGAAAAAGCGCTATTCAATGAAGGAAAGCAAACATATCGTTTAGATGGGGATAATGTGCGTCATGGTCTTAATAAAAATTTAGGATTTAGTCCTGAAGATCGTACTGAAAACATACGTCGTATAGGTGAAGTTGCCAAACTCATGGTTGATGCAGGTTCAATCACTTTGACAGCTTTCATTTCACCATATAAACAAGATCGCGATAATGTACGCGCGATTCTTGAAGATGAAGAATTTATAGAAGTATATACGAAATGCAGTGTTGAAGAATGTGAGAATCGCGATCCTAAAGGATTGTATAAGAAAGCACGCTCTGGAGAAATTCCTGAGTTTACAGGTATTAGCGCCCCTTATGAAGCTCCAGATCATCCAGAAATCATTTTAGATACTGAACATGAATCAATTGATCAATCAGTTGATCGTGTGATTCAATACCTTAAGCAACATCAATATATTTAACTCACAAGCATGTATGTCAATGAACATACATGCTTTAAGTTTGAAATGTTGTATGTCTATACATATTTTTTATTTTGAAAATCTTTGTTACAATTATGGAAAGCGCTTACAAAATACGAGGGGATTTAACGAGTATGATGAGGAATGACTTATTGGGAGATGACTAAAATTTTATACATCTGTGTATAGTAATACTTATTAAACCTACGTATGACATAGCGGAGTTAATAAAAGGGGATGTTAAATATGCATGGAGATAATATATGGTTAACGATGATTGGGTTAGCGATTATTGTTTCAATTGTAGGTTTACTCATAGCGAAGAAAATTAGCCCTGTTGTTGGCATGACATTGATACCATGTATCGGTGCAATGATATTGGGGTACAGTGTGGGAGATTTAGTGAAATTCTTTGATAAGGGCTTATCACAAGTTATGAACGTTGTCATAATGTTTATATTTGCCATCATCTTTTTTGGCATTATGACTGATAGTGGATTATTTAAGCCTTTAGTGAAGCGATTGATATTAATGACGAGAGGTAACGTGATTATTGTTTGTGTAATGACTGCGTTAATTGGTTCATTTGCGCAATTAGATGGCGCTGGGGCAGTGACTTTCCTACTTTCAATACCAGCATTGCTTCCATTATATAAAGCGCTAAATATGAATAAATACCTCTTAATATTATTACTTGCGCTAAGTGCAGCAATTATGAACATGGTTCCGTGGGGTGGACCTATGGCACGTGTGGCAACAGTATTGAAAGTGAAAAGTGTGAATGAATTATGGTATGGTCTGATTCCAATTCAAATTATTGGATTCGTCCTCGTAATCATCTTCGCAGTATACTTAGGATTTCGTGAAAAGAAACGTATTAAGAAGGCGATAGAAAAAGGCGAAGTAGAAGAAACGCAAGATGTAGATATACATAGATTAGTTAATATTTATGAACGTGAACAAGATATTAAGTTTCCAGTTAAAGGCCGTGCTAGGAATAATCCTTATATTATATGGATAAATGTAGTATTAACGATTTTAGTTATCGTCATCATGCTAGCAAATCTAGCGCCACCAGAGTTTGCTTTCATGATAGGCACTTCACTCGCGCTAATTATCAACTATAAAAGTGTTGATGAACAAATGGATCGATTAAAGGCTCATGCTCCTAATGCCTTAATGATGGCGGCAGTCATTATTGCAGCTGGAATGTTCTTAGGTGTTCTTAATGAAACTGGTATGCTTAAAGCGATTGCTACAGATTTTATTAAGATTATTCCAGATGCAGTAGGTCCATATTTGCATATCATTGTTGGGATATTTGGTGTGCCATTAGATTTATTAACAAGTACGGATGCATATTACTTTGCTGTTTTACCTATTGTTGAACAAACTGCTAGTCAATTCCATGTTTCAGCTGTTTCTACAGCATATGCAATGGTGATAGGTAATATTATTGGTACATTCGTAAGTCCGTTTTCACCAGCATTATGGTTAGCCATTGGACTTGCTGAAGCGAATATGGGTACTTACATTAAGTATGCATTCTTTTGGATTTGGGGATTTGCCATTGTGCTATTACTTATCGCAGTACTTATGGGCGTCGTGACTGTTTAGAGTTTAATTAAATCATATGCTTAGTGTGAAGGCGCTATCACAAAAGGGATGAAACGAAGTTTTCATCCCTTTTTCAATGAAATAATTTACTCTAAAAATTATCAGATAAATTACAACAACTGTAACAACGATGTTGATTAAATCGCTATAAATACTGTCATGAAAGTGATTTAAATTGTGTAAAATTGACACACGTTTTTTACAAGAGGGCGTTACATTATTATGATTCATTTACAAAGTATTAACATTGTACACAAACGGTTGTGTGTCTGTTACAGTGTTTATTGTCGTTAATTAACGAAGAAAAAATTAAACTTAAATGTTAAAGATAATTGAAGGTAGCCACGAGATAGTTAAAAGATTAACCCAAATTATAGGAGGATATTAAAATGAAAAAAATCGCTACAGCTACAATCGCTACAGCAGGTATTGCAACATTTGGAATCATGCAACACGATGCAGATGCAGCGGAAAATAACAATAATGGATATAACCCTAACGATCCTTATTCTTACAGCTACACTTATACAATCGACCAACAAGGTAACTATCATTACGATTGGAAAGGTAACTGGAGTCCACAACAAGCTCAACAAGGAAACAACTCTAACTACTCAAATGCTAACCAAAGTACACAAAGCTACAATTCATACAATAACTACAATAATTATAGAACAAATAACCAAACTCAAAGCTACAACTCAAATAATGGTGGAGGTTTAGGTGCAAATTATTCAACTTCTGATAGAAACGTTAAAGTAACAACTCAATCAGCACCAACTCAAAAATCTTCAAGCAATGCATCAGCTGCATTCGCAGGTCAAACATCTTCAGGTTCAAACCTATACACTTCAGGTCAATGTACTTACTATGTTTATGACAAAGTTGGCGGCAAAATCAGCTCAACTTGGGGCAACGCTAACAACTGGGCTAACGCAGCAGCATCATCAGGTTACACTGTAAACAATACACCTAAACAAGGTGCAATCATGCAAACTTCACAAGGTGCATTCGGTCACGTTGCATACGTTGAGAACGTAAATAATGACGGTTCAGTAAAAGTATCTGAAATGAACTATAACGGTGGACCTGGAGTTGTATCTACTCGTACAATCTCAGCAAGCCAAGCTGGCGCTTATAACTACATTTCATAATCGAGTGACTAGAAATATTTTTAGTAATGAAGCCATGAACTTAAACGGTTCATGGCTTTTTTATATAGGTAAGAAACTTTATACATATAAAAGGTTAAGTCAATGATTATGTGATTGAAGTTATTTTAAAAGGGAAATTTAAAAGTAAAGGGATTAGAGTTGAGCTATTTTTAGCTTTAAGGAAGGTGAAGTAACATGGAATTTAACATTTGGATGTGGATTATTTTAGCAGTTATTATCATTGTCACTATAGCTGTTATTCTTATATTAACAGTTGGTTCAGTTTATGAAGAACGTGCTTACGATAAACGTTCAAAAGAAGAAAAACGTAAAAACACAGAAAAGAACCTTCAAATGGCAAAAGGTCACACAGATGAAGAAAGTGAAAAGAGTGAAGCACCACACCATCAAACTGAAGATAAAGCACATCATTCAGTAGATAATGAAAAGTTTGAAGAACGGTTTAAAGACAAAGATAGATAAGTAGAATATTTTTTAATTTATAAGGCTCTGACATGTAGATGATGATCATACATGTTAGAGCTTTCTAATTGTTCGCAATAAAGTGCCTTTTCCACATATAGTTCATGAAACGTTAAAATCTTTTTGACACTTTCGTTAACGTCTAAGTTATTGATTGTAATACTATATATAGTGTTATATTTTGTAAATAGATGCCATATATAGAAAAAAGGTGATAATATGACGGCTTTAGAACAATCATTAACACGATTGATAACAAAAGACCCGACAATATTAAATGAAAATGCAAATAAAGATAGTAATACTTTCTCTACAATGAGAGATTTAACAGCTGGAACTGTATCTAAGTCATATGCACTAGAAAATCTACTTCCAAAACACGTAGCTAAAGCACATTTATCTGGAGATATACATTTCCATGATTTAGACTACCATCCTTTTCAACCATTAACGAATTGTTGTCTAATTGATGCTAAAGATATGTTAGAAAATGGCTTTGAAATAGGTAATGCACATGTGACATCCCCTAAATCAATACAAACCGCATCTGCACAACTTGTTCAAATTATCGCAAACGTATCAAGCAGCCAATATGGTGGTTGTACAGTTGACCGAGTAGATGAATTATTAAGTACATATGCTAAATTAAATGCAGAACATCATCGTGAAATGGCACAACAATATGTCCAACCAGATAAAATAGAATCTTACGTTGAGCAACAAGTGACAAAAGATATCGGCGATGCCATCGAAAGTTTGGAATACGAAATTAATACACTTTATACTTCCAACGGTCAAACGCCATTTGTAACATTAGGATTTGGTTTAGGTACAGATGAACTTAGTCGCAAAATACAACAAGCTATTTTACGTACGCGTATTAAAGGACTGGGTAAAGACCGTATGACAGCTATTTTCCCGAAACTTGTCTTCTCAATTAAAAAGGGTACTAACTTTAGCCCCGATGATCCCAATTACGATATTAAACAACTCGCACTTGAGTGTTCAACGAAACGTATGTATCCTGACATCTTAAATTATGACAAAATCGTTGAACTTTTGGGTGATTTTAAAGCCCCAATGGGTTGCCGTTCATTCTTACCTAGTTGGAAAGATGCAACAGGAAACTTTGAAAATAATGGCCGCTGTAACTTAGGCGTTGTCACATTGAATATCCCAAGAATTGCAATAGAATCTAATGGTGATATGGCCAAGTTTTGGGAGTTATTTGATCAAAAAATGCAATTGATGCATGATGCATTAGTTTATAGAATTAAACGCTTAAAAGATGCAATACCTAATAATGCGCCAATTCTATATAAAAGTGGTGCTTTTAAATACAAATTAAACGCTTCTGAAAATGTAGAAGAACTGTTTAAACACCAACGTGCGACGATTTCAATGGGTTACATTGGCTTATATGAAGCCGCAACAATGTTTTACGGTCCTGATTGGGAGGATAATATTGAAGCTAAAACATTTACATTAGATATTCTAAGAGAAATGAAATATTATCAGAATGCATGGACTAATCGATATGATATTTGGTTTAGTATTTATAGTACGCCAAGCGAATCTTTGACCGACCGATTTTGTCGCTTAGATAAAGAGCGCTTTGGTGAAATACCTGATATTACCGATAAAGGATACTACCAGAATTCCTTCCATTATGATGTGCGTAAAGATGTAACACCTTTCGAGAAGTTAGATTTTGAAAAGGATTACCCTTACTATGCAAGTGGTGGTTTCATCCATTATTGCGAATATCCTAAACTTAATCACAACATTAAAGCGTTAGAGGCAGTGTGGGATTATTCTTATGATAAAGTTGGCTATTTAGGAACGAATATTCCTATTGATCATTGTTACAAGTGTGATTATGATGGTGATTTTGAAACTACTGAAAATGGTTATAAATGCCCGAACTGTGGAAATAGCGATCCTAAGACCGTCGATGTCGTGAAAAGAACATGTGGTTATTTAGGAAATCCAGTACAACGACCAGTGATAGAAGGACGTCAAAAAGAAATTTGTGCAAGAGTTAAACACATGAAGGAACCACGTTCATGAGCATGTTAGACATTAAAACAGGACAAAATCATATTGCTAAAATTGAAAGTCATAGCTTTGTGGATGGCGAGGGTGTACGTTGTAGCGTATATGTATCAGGATGTCCTTTTCAATGTAAAAAGTGTTATAACGAAAAAGCACAGAATTTTAAATATGGTGAAACATTTTCTGAAGATATCTTGCAAGAAATACTTGAAAATTGTGCCCCCTCGTATATTTCTGGAATCAGTATTTTGGGTGGAGAGCCTTTTTGCAATTTGAATATATCTTTAAAGATTGCACGAGCGTTTAGAGAGAGATTTGGTTACAGTAAAACGATTTGGATATGGACTGGCTTTCTATTCGAATATTTGAAACATCAAACGGATGAACGACGAGAATTACTTGAACTTACTGATATTTTAGTTGATGGATTATTTATGTATCAGTTATACAAACCCAATTTACCTTATAAAGGCTCTCTTAACCAACGCGTGATAGACGTTCAAGATTCTTTACGTAGCCATGGGATTATTGAATATGTGTAATAATGAAGCGGGTGTTAACACTCGCTTCAGTTTATTTCAAAATCTAAAATGTTAAAAGAGTTATTAAACACTAAAGTAGGAAAAATGATAATACCTAATCAAATTTAAAGTGATAATAAATAATATTCTACCTATATATATACTATTTACATCTTTAAGTGATAAAATATTAATGTATACAAAATTTGTTCACCAAGTTTAAGGAGATCTTCTCATGGTTTTATTTATCATAGAAATCATAATAATGATTCTTGCGATATTATTAGGTCTTAGAACAGCTGGCGCACTTGGATGTGGTATCTTTGCGATTGTGGCTCAGTTAATAATGATATTTATCTTTCGATTACCTCCAGGTTCAGCTCCTGTTACAGCAGTTTTAATTATCCTATCTATTGGTATCGCAGGAGGAACTCTTCAAGCAACAGGTGGTATTGATTATTTAGTTTATATTGCTTCGCGTGTGATTGAACGCTTTCCAAAATCGATTATATTTATTGCTCCGATGATTGTTTTCCTTTTCGTCTTTGGTATAGGTACGGCTAATATAGCTTTATCCTTAGAACCTATTATTGCAAAGACGGCGCAGAAGGCACATATACAACCTAAGAGAGCCTTAACTGCATCAGTTTTAACTGCAAATTTAGCACTGCTTTGTAGCCCTGCAGCTTCAGCTACCGCATATATCATTTCAGTTTTAGCAGGATATCATATATCGATGGGTAAGTATTTAAGTATCGTGTTACCAACTGCTCTTATTAGTATGTTGCTACTTAGTATTTTTTGTACTTTTGTAGGGCGTAAAGAGAAAGTACATGATTCATCTGAGCGTTTAGTTCAAATGCCGGAGGACGAGCTTGAAAATCAATTTTCAGGAAAAGTAAAAATAGGCGTGCTAAGCTTTCTATTATGTGTGTTAGGCATCTTAACATTTGGTATATTCCCACATCTTATGCCTACATTCGATGTTAATGGAAAGACAGTCAAAGTAGAAATGACTGAGATAGTACAATTCTTTATGTATTTAAGTTCAGCAATTAATTTACTATTAGTCAAAATTAACACATCAGATATATTAACTTCTCATATTACGCAATCAGCAACAGGAGCTTTATTTGCTGTGCTTGGACCTGGTTGGTTAGGTGCAACGATCTTTAATGCGCCACAAAATTTAAAAATATTAAAAAATGATATCGGACAAACGATTAGTCAAGTTCCATGGTTAGTCATTATATTGGTTTCCATTGTAGCGATGATTGTAATATCTCAAACTGCCACTGCATCGATTATGGTGCCGATTGTTATGAGTTTAGGCATTCCACCTATTTATTTCGTAGCCATGGTACAAACATTGAACGTTAACTTCGTGATACCAGCTCAACCTACATTACTATTTGCTGTGGAGTTAGATGAAACAGGCAGAACGAGACCAACCAGCTTCGCCGTCCCAGGATTCTTTGTGATTACTGTATCTATCATCATTGGGTTCACTATTAAAGCACTATTAGGTTATTAAAAATTAAATCATTCTCTACGGTTTACTTAAACTACTTTTCAATTTCTTATGGAAAGTAGTTTTTCTTTTGTATAAGGAATTATTTCTTTAAGAGTCGAAGTTTTGAAAATAAATAAATATTCTTTGAATGCGTATTTTTATGCATAATCAACATTCTGTAAAATTCGTTTATTTTGTTAAATTTTAATTTAACACTGTTGTCATAGTCATTTTAAATGAACATTAAAATGCTTAAAACTATATAAATATTCACTATAACGGTTAAAAATCTTTGTATGTAATTTGCATTATTATTAAAACTTCGTTATTGTCTTTTTTGTGAATCAATAAATATTGAGCGTAATTGAACACACGATTCATAAAAATAATATTAGGGGGATCACAATTGAAAAAGGAAAAAGTTATGGACTGGACGACCTTCATAGGCGTAGTCATAGTATTACTTTTTGCCGTTATACCTATGATGGTTTTTCCGAAAGCAAGTGAAACAATCATCACAGACATCAATAGTGCCATTTCTAATTCAATTGGTTCTGTGTATTTATTTATGGGACTGGCAATCTTTTGTTTCGTTCTTTACATAGCGTTTGGTAAATACGGCAATGTCACATTAGGGAAAGCAAGTGACAAGCCAGAATTTAATAATTTCACATGGGCTGCGATGCTATTTTGTGCGGGTATCGGCTCAGATATCTTGTATTGGGGTGTGATTGAGTGGGCATTTTACTACCAAGTCCCACCTAATGGTGCAAAACCAATGTCAGATGAAGCACTTCAATATGCGACACAGTATGGTATGTTCCACTGGGGCCCTATTGCATGGGCTATCTATGTATTACCAGCACTACCAATCGGTTACCTTGTATTCGTTAAGAAACAACCGATTTATAAAATTAGTCAAGCTTGTCGACCTATTTTAAAAGGTCAAACTGATAAATTTATCGGTAAAGTTGTAGATATATTATTTATATTTGGTTTACTTGGAGGTGCCGCTACGTCATTAGCACTTGGTGTGCCAATGATTTCAGCTGGTGTTGAGAAGTTAACTGGTTTAGATGGAACTAATATGGTGTTACGTTCAATCATCTTATTAACCATTACAGTTATATTCGCAATTAGTTCTTATACTGGATTGAAAAAAGGTATCCAAAAATTAAGTGACGTCAACGTGTGGTTATCATTCATATTACTAGCGTTCGTGTTTATCGTTGGTCCAACAGTGTTTATTATGGAAACAACGGTAACTGGGTTCGGTAACATGTTAAGAGATTTCTTCCACATGGCGACTTGGATGGAACCATTTGGCGGTATTCAT
Organism: Staphylococcus sp. FSL K6-0223; assembly: GCF_038008285.1. Lineage (NCBI taxonomy): Bacteria > Bacillati > Bacillota > Bacilli > Caryophanales > Staphylococcaceae > Staphylococcus > Staphylococcus sp. FSL K6-0223. Next base: position 693,452 of record NZ_JBBOYX010000003.1, on the reverse strand, counting down.
GGTCGTAAGGAAACTCATTTCCCTCAAGATTGGACAATTTTCTATTGGTCTTGGTGGTTAGTATATGCACCGTTCATCGGTTTATTTATCGCCCGCATTTCTAAAGGTCGTACACTTAAAGAAGTAGTATTAGGTACAATGTGTTACGGTACATTAGGATGTGTATTATTCTTCGGTATTTTTGGTAACTATGCAGTTTACCTACAAATTACTGGACAATTTAATGTTATTAATTATTTAAATAGTCATGGTACTGAAGCAACAATCATTGAAGTAATGCATCAGTTACCATTCCCGACAATTACAATTATTTTATTCTTAATCTCAGCATTCTTATTCTTAGCAACAACATTTGACTCTGGTTCTTATATCCTAGCAGCTGCTTCACAGAAAAAAGTTATCGGGGAACCTTTAAGAGCCAATCGTTTATTCTGGGCATTCGCATTATGTTTACTTCCATTCTCACTCATGTTAGTGGGTGGCGAGAGAGCACTTCAAGTATTGAAAACAGCATCAATATTGGCCAGTGTACCTTTACTCGTCATTTTCACCTTTATGATGATTTCCTTCCTCATCATACTGGGTCGAGATCGAATAAAACTTGAAACACGTGCAGATAAATTGAAAGAAGTTGAACGACGATCACTTCGAATCGTTCAAGTCAAAGAAGAACCAGAAGACGATAATTTATAAATACTAATTCAAAAAAGCCAAGGGATATTCACGTTTAAATACGTTTGAATATCCCTTGGCTTTTTTACGTTATAATTTAAATTTAATTTTATTCATTTTCATGTTCAGGAATAGGGAAGTATTTGAATATTTCTCCAGATTCCAATGACTCGCTTAATTGTTCTAACCATTCATAATATATTTTTGAATGATCTAATTGAGCTTTAACATTTAACGCATCTTCTCTCGCTTCTTCATCTAAATTTTCTTTATTTAAAAGCGGATTGATAATCTTTTCGGCATCTTTAATTGCCTCCATGTTTGTATCGATCTCTCGTTCCCATTTTCTTGTAAAGAAGTTTCTGAAGAAATTAAAGAAGTCTTTCTCTGCGATAAAATGTTGTTTACGACTTCCGCGTGTAAATTGTTGTTTAACAATGTCGTATTCTTGAAGTTTCTTTACACCTGAACTCATACTTGGTTTACTCATTTGTAATTGTTGACGCATCTCATCTAGTGTCATGCTGCCTTCAAAAACCATGATGCCATATAAATTGCCGACGCTACGATTAATACCATACAAATCCATCGTTTCTCCAATAGAGTTTATCACTAAATCTTTCGCTTGTTCGACTTGGTGCGCGTCATTATTCGTACGTGTCATCACTGCACCTCCAATTCTAATATTCAATTTTTTTACCACGTCAATTAAGTTAAATAACTTAAAATTGAAAATTTTACATGCCAAACTATTATAAAACCTTTTTACAAAAATTAAAATTAATTTATCAAATTAAAGTTGTAAGTAAGGAGAATAATGTTAAGTTTGGATATTTACTTGTGTATTACAAATGTATTTTAAGAAATTGACACGTTTTCAATACCTATGCTAACATAAATTTGTAAAATTCGTTAAATAAAAATTTAACAAACTTAACGGAGGTTGTTTTGATGGAACTTGTAGATAAATTATCAAACCGTCAGTATATCGATGGTGAATGGGTTGAAAGTTCAAATAAAAATACAAGAGATATTATAAATCCTTATAATCAAGAAGTTATCTTTACAGTAGCTGAGGGGACTAAAGAAGATACGGAAAGAGCAATTTTAGCTGCAAGAAGATCATTTGAAGAGGGCGAATGGTCACTTGAAACAAGTGAAGTTAGAGGTAAAAAAGTAAGAGCCATCGCAGATAAAATTAAAGAAAATAGAGAAGAATTAGCTAAACTTGAAACATTAGATACTGGTAAGACATTAGAAGAGTCTTATGCAGATATGGATGATATTCATAATGTATTCATGTATTTCGCAGGATTAGCTGATAAAGATGGTGGTGAAATCATTAATACGCCAATTCCAAATTCAGAAAGTAAAGTCATCAAAGAACCTATCGGTGTAGTTACACAAATCACACCTTGGAATTATCCTTTACTTCAAGCATCATGGAAGATTGCACCTGCATTAGCTACAGGTTGTTCTTTAGTTATGAAACCTAGTGAAATTACACCATTAACAACAATTCGTGTATTTGAATTAATGGAAGAGGTTGGTTTCCCTAAAGGTACAATCAACTTAATTCTAGGTGCAGGTTCAGAAGTTGGCGACGTAATGTCAGGCCATGAAGAAGTTGACTTAGTATCATTCACAGGCGGAATTGAAACAGGTAAACACATCATGAAACAAGCTGCTGACAACGTTACTGAAGTTGCTTTAGAACTTGGTGGTAAGAATCCAAACATCATTTTTGACGATGCAGACTTTGAATTAGCAGTGGATCAAGCTTTAAATGGTGGTTATTTCCACGCAGGTCAAGTTTGCTCTGCAGGTTCTAGAATTTTAGTTCATAACGATATTAAAGATAAGTTTGAAAAGGCACTGATCGACCGTGTAAGTAAAATTAAAATTGGTAATGGTTTCGATCAAGACACTGAAATGGGACCAGTTATTTCAACTGCACATCGTGAGAAAATTGAAAATTACATGGAAGTTGCTAAACAAGATGGCGCTACAATTGCTATCGGAGGTAAACGTCCTGAACGTGAAGACTTACAAGCAGGATTATTCTTTGAACCTACTGTTATCACAGATTGTGATACATCAATGCGTATTGTTCAGGAAGAGGTCTTTGGACCAGTCGTAACTGTTGAAGGTTTCGCAGATGAAGAAGAAGCAATTCGTTTAGCTAACGATTCAATCTATGGATTAGCTGGTGCGGTATTCACTAAAGATATTGGTAAAGCACAACGTGTAGCTAACAAATTAAAATTAGGTACCGTTTGGATTAATGATTTCCATCCTTATTTCGCTCAAGCGCCATGGGGTGGTTACAAACAATCAGGTATCGGTAGAGAACTTGGTAAAGAAGGACTTGAAGAATACTTGATTACTAAACACATCTTAACAAACACGAATCCAGAACCAGTGAATTGGTTTAGTAAATAATTCTTGCATTTGAAAAAGTATGCTGATTTAATTTTCGAAATTAAAAAATATTCATTGCGAGTGAGCGCTTAGAAAAACTTAATGGCGCTCACTTCAATATGTAAAACCTTTTAAGAAAGAGATGTTGAAAAACAAAGAAAACTATCAATTTTGGAGGTCGAATTTGATGAGTAGAAAACATGATTCATATGATTACATCATTATTGGTGGCGGAAGCGCAGGTTCAGTACTAGGTGCCCGTCTATCTGAAGATAAAGATAAAAATGTATTAGTATTGGAAGCTGGACGTAGTGACTATTTCTGGGATTTATTTATTCAAATGCCCGCAGCATTAATGTTCCCATCTGGTAACCCATTCTATGACTGGAGATATCAAACTGAAGAAGAACCTCATATGGGACGTAAAGTTGACCATGCTAGAGGTAAAGTGCTTGGTGGATCAAGCTCAATTAACGGTATGATTTATCAAAGAGGTAACCCAATGGACTATGAAGGCTGGGCAGAGCCAGAAGGTATGGATACATGGGACTTCGCTCACTGCTTACCATATTTTAAAAAGTTAGAAACAACTTATGGTGCATCACCTTATGATAAAGTACGTGGACATAACGGACCGGTTAAATTAAAACGTGGACCTGCTACAAATCCACTATTTAAATCATTCTTTAATGCAGGTGTTGAAGCGGGATATCATAAAACACCAGATGTAAATGGCTTTAGACAAGAAGGATTTGGTCCATTCGATAGTCAAGTTCATCATGGTCGTCGTATGTCAGCATCTAGAGCGTATTTACGCCCAGCAATGAGACGTAGAAATCTAGACGTAGAGACACGTGCTTTCGTTACGAAACTTAATTTCGATGATAACAATAGTAAAAAGGTAACAGGCGTCACTTATAAGAAAAATGGTAAAGAACAAACGGTTAAAGCTAACGAAGTCATCTTATCAGGCGGTGCGTTCAACACACCTCAATTATTACAATTATCTGGTATAGGTGATTCAGAGTTCTTAAAATCTAAAGGCATAGAGCCACGTATGCACTTACCAGGTGTGGGTGAAAACTTTGAGGATCACTTAGAAGTATACATTCAACATAAATGTAAACAACCTGTATCATTACAACCAAGTCTTGATGTAAAACGTATGCCGTTTATCGGTTTACAATGGATCTTTGCGCGTAAAGGTGCCGCAGCATCTAACCACTTCGAAGGTGGCGCATTTGTAAGATCAAATGATGAAGTGGATTATCCTAACTTAATGTTCCACTTCTTACCTATAGCTGTACGTTATGATGGTCAAAAAGCACCTGTTGCGCATGGTTATCAAGTTCACGTAGGTCCAATGTATTCAAATTCAAGAGGTAGCTTGAAAATTAAATCTAAAGATCCATTTGAAAAACCAAGTATCGTGTTTAACTACTTATCAACTAAAGAAGATGAACGCGAGTGGGTAGAAGCAATTCGTGTTGCACGTAATATTCTTAAACAAAAAGCTATGGATCCATTTAATGGTGGAGAAATATCACCAGGACCAGAAGTACAAACTGATGAAGAAATTCTAGATTGGGTACGTAAGGATGGCGAAACAGCATTACACCCATCTTGTAGTGCTAAAATGGGCCCTTCTTCAGACCCTATGGCTGTTGTAGATCCATTAACTATGAAAGTTCATGGCATGGAAAACTTACGTGTCGTAGATGCATCAGCAATGCCACGTACAACAAATGGTAATATTCATGCTCCAGTTTTAATGTTAGCTGAAAAAGCAGCAGACATTATTCGTGGTAGACAACCATTAGAACCTCAATATGTAGATTACTATAAACATGGTGTTCATGATGAGAAAGCTGGCGCAATGGAAGACGATCCATTTTATCAATATTAATCGAAATAAGTTCGTCAATTAAATGAACAAAAGCTATTCTATAATTAGCGAAGCCTTTAAGTGAATTGAATTCAAATTCATTTAAAGGCTTTTTATTTATGTTTTGGCAATTCATTTTTCTTCTAATTTTCAAAAAGTGCAATATTGTAGTTGTTAATATCATAAATAAAAAATATAGTAAAAAGACACTGTGCAACATTCCTTGACGATTAAGTTCTATAATTGAATTGAGGAGAGGATATAAATGAATCAAGAATTAATTAAACGTTTACGTGAGAAAGAAAGTAAAATGATTGAAATCAGACGATATCTTCACGAACATCCTGAACTTTCTTTTCATGAAACTGAAACGCCTCAATACATTGCCAATTTTTATAAAGAGAAAGATTGTGACGTTGAAACGAATGTAGGACCCAATGGTGTTAAAGTAACAATTGATAGTGGGAAACCAGGTAAGACGATTGCGATTCGTGCAGATTTTGACGCATTACCTATTGAAGAACAAACTGGACTGTCATTTGCTTCAAAAAATAAAGGCGTTATGCATGCGTGTGGCCATGATGCGCATACAGCATATATGCTTATTCTCGGAGAAACATTGATAGAAATGAAAGAACAATTCAAAGGTAAAGTCGTTATCATTCATCAACCTGCAGAAGAAATGCCGCCAGGTGGGGCCCAAGGAATGATTAAAGATGGTGTGCTTGATGGTGTGGATCATGTATTAGGTGCGCATGTTATGAGTACGATGGAAGCAGGTAAAGTCTTTTACAAAGAAGGCTATGTTCAAACAGGTCGTGCTTATTTTAAATTAGTTGTACAAGGTAAAGGTGGTCATGGTTCATCACCTCACATGGCTAATGATGCAATTGTGGCTGGTTCCAACTTTGTCACTACTGCTCAAACAGTAGTATCAAGACGTCTGAACCCATTTGAAACGGGTGTAGTCACTATAGGTTCGTTTGATGGTAAAGGTCAATTCAATGTGATTAAAGATCAAATTGAAATAGAAGGAGACGTTCGTGCTCTAACTGACCAGACTAGAGATACAATTCAACAAGAATTAACTAGAATTGTTAAAGGTATAGAGGAAACATTTGGAGTAACATGTGAATTCGAGTTCAAAAAGGATTATCCTGCGTTATATAATGATCCAGAATTCACTTCATATGTCGCAGAAACAATCAAAAATGCACAAATTGATGATATTAAAGGTGTTGAGATATGTGAACCTCAGCCACCATCAGAAGATTTTGCATTTTATGCTACTGAATTACCAAGTACATTTATTTATTCAGGTGCTGCACCTGAAGATGGTGATATTTACCCTCACCACCATCCAAAATTTAATATTAATGAATCATCAATGCTTGTTGCTGCTGAAGCAGTGGGCACAGTTGTTTTAGATTATTTAACTTAAAAGGAGATTTTAACATCAATGAATCAGCAACATGAATACATAGGGACTCGTAAACTTTTAATAGGAATCGTATTAGCAGTCATCACATTTTGGTTATTTGCTAATTCTTTAATCAACGTAATTCCCAATTTACAAACGTCATTTGGAAGTTATTTAAGTACAATAAGCATTGCGGTAAGTCTAACAGCTCTATTTTGTGGCATGTTTGTAGTTGGAGCGGGCAGTTTGGCAGATTATTTTGGACGTGTACGTTTAACGATAATTGGACTATGGTTAAATATTTTTGGCTCATTACTTATTATCGTTTCTGACTACATTCCGTTATTATTGATGGGACGTGCAATTCAAGGTCTTTCTGCTGCATTGATTATGCCTGCGACACTATCATTAATTAAAGCATACTATCACGGTGACAAACGTCAGCGTGCGCTCAGTTTCTGGTCTATAGGATCCTGGGGAGGTTCTGGTTTTGCATCTTTATTTGGAGGGATGATAGCTACATTTTTAAGCTGGAGATGGATATTTGTTTTTTCAATTATCGTCTCCCTCATTGCAGTACTTTTAATTAAAGGTACACCAGAATCTAAGAATCGACATGCATCATCAAGACGGTTTGATATTGTAGGTCTTATTTTACTAGTTGTTATGATGCTCAGTCTTAATATTATGATTACACAAGCTGCACATTTAGGTTTATTTTCCGTAGCGATTGTGTCATTATTTGTCGCATTTGTGTTATCTACAATATTATTTATCATCCTTGAAAATAGAAAACGCTATCCACTTATCGATTTTGCTTTATTTCGTAATCGATTCTATACGAGTGCGACATTTGCTAATTTTTTAATTAATACAGTTGCTGGTACGCTTCTCATAACGAATACGTTTGTCCAACAAGGTATAGGTTTAAGTTCATTTGAAACAGGTTTGTTGTCACTCACGTATTTGATTGCAGTATTAACAATGATTCGAGTAGGAGAGAAAATCTTACAAGAGTTTGGTCCTAGAAAACCTATGCTAATTGGTACGATGTCGACAACGGTGGGAATATTCTTAATGTCGATTACGTTTTTACCTATTCCAGTGTATATCACTTTATGCGTGATAGGATTTTTATTATTTGGATTAGGTTTAGGTTTATTTGCAACGCCTTCGACTGATACAGCCATTTCTCATTCTCCAGAGGAAAAGGTAGGCGTCGCCTCAGGTATTTATAAAATGGCTTCTTCAATAGGTGGCGCTTTTGGTGTGGCCATTTCAGGTTCAATTTATAGCATATTTTCAACATTATTTGATCCAAAATTAGGAGCAATGATGGGGCTATGGTTTAATACAATGATTGCTTTCACTGCATACTTTATTGTATGGCTCACACTTCCTAATACTAAAAAGAACTCATAAGAATTGTCTATTTTCTTTAAATTAAACAAACGTTTTAAAGAGTTTTCTTTTTGAAAATGCAAATAAATTTCACTGAATATTCTTTGATATGATGTTTTATGAGTCATTTCGTGATAGTATAAATTTATATTACGAAAAAAGGGGTGTTAGCGTGAGTTTCTATGAATTTATTCAGAACTTTGTGGGAGATCAAACGCCATTGGGAGAGTTAGCGGCGTGGATTAACCAAGATGCTCATTTTCCAATTGAAGAGACTGTAGCTGACAATATACTCAATTATTTCAATGAACTTAAAGATTTCGATCATGAACTCATAGAAATTGTTAAACGCTCATTATCCCTTTATGAACAAAGTAGGATGTAATACTTATAAATTGAAGTGAAATGAAGGAATTATATATGTTAATCAATGATGCATACAAGGCATATATTATAGAAGAAACTGGTCATTCTTTTATGATAGAGAAAAATAATGATAAACAATATTACGAAGTGCTAGAAGCTATAAATACACTATCAAACGACGCATTTTGCGTGTTAAATCATCTTTTTGTTAATGAAGGAAACGAAGAAGCTTTTGAACAAAAGTTTTTACAAAGAAACAAACATTTAGAAAATGTACCAGGATTTAAAGCATTGAGATTTTTAAGACCTAAAACTGTCGGTCGACATTATATTATCGTAACTTTATGGGAAAATCGACAAGCATTTTATGATTGGCAGAATTCTGCTGAGTACGCAGAAACACATAAGAAACGTGGGACATCAAAAGGTGTGGATCATCGCATTGTTAATCGCGATTTATCATATAATGTTAGAATTGAACTTGAAAAACTTCATCATCATATAGATTTTGAAAGCGTCATATAGGTAAATAGGTGGAGAGAAGGGCAGAAATATAATTCTATTGTCCCGCATCCAACTTACATAGCTTGTTGAAATTTTTAAAATAAATTTTTGATTTGGGAGTCCACCAACAAAAATGTCTAAAATTGTAGAAAATTGATGTAAGCACGGTTTTAAAATAGTCATTCATTGCTAATATGTTAATTAAGGCTAAGACAATCATTTGTGTCTTAGCCTTCTTATTTATAGGCATTAGTTTTCAAATTGTATTTACAAGTTTAAATTGTTAAACGTGCCCCTCACTCATAATTAGAATAGAAGGTTTTGAGGTCACTGTATCATTTTGACAATATGACATTTCTCAACTTTAATAGTTTTAAAGTCGATTAACGATTTCCAAATGCGATTAAATATTGAAAAATAGACAAATTTAAATAGTTAGGAGAGCACGAATCTAAAATGAATTTTTTCAAACTCATTACGATAATTTGTTCCTTAATTCCAATAGAGTTTATCGGCCTGAATGTTGATTATCATACGGGATCACTAATAGGTTATATTCCATATGTGATTGTCGCGCTCTTAGTGAGTTTATCTATTTTTAAAACTGGTATAAAAAATAACATAGGCATTGTAATAAGTAGAATCATTGGGATATTTCTCTCTTGGGTATGTGTTCATTTATTTATGAATGTTTATAATTCATCAGGTTATTTCACCCCATTTTCGACAGATGGTTTTGCAATATTTCTAGGAGCCATTCATGTCATAGTCATTATAATTATCTATTTAGTTATCTATAGTTTCTCTTCTCTAAATAAGTGATTGTATCAATATCGAAAAAAAGGTTACTTTAATGCCTAATCGCGTAAGGATTATTTTTAAAAGTGACTTATAAGTAACTGTTTCTGATTCTGATCATCATATTCCTTACGCATATACAGTGCTCTAATAAGTAATACAAGAACAATTATCAATATAATCCAAATAATACTAAAAATTCAGAAAATTACTATAATATAAGTTTAATCCATTTGAATGGACTTTAAGTTCTGATAGTATGAGTATGAATGTGAATTGAAAGGAAGTACAGTTATGAACAAATCAGATTTACTTGCTCCAGAGAAATATAATATTATTTCAGAAATTGAAAAATACGCTTCAGATTCATCTAAAAAAGCGATTATTTATAAAGATAACGAACATGATAATATTTCAGTAAGTTATGAAGAGCTATTGCAAAATGCAAATAAAGTAGGGAATGTCTTTTTAAAACATGGTCTTAAAAAAGGTGACAAAGTATTAATCATGATGCCACGCGCTATCGCCACATATGAATTATATATCGCTGCGTTAAAATTGGGTATCGCGATTATACCAAGCTCAGAAATGTTACGTACTAAAGATTTACAATATCGAATTACACATGGTGAAATTGATGCAGTGATTGCATTTCACACATTAACTAAAGAATTTGAAGGCGTTAAAGAATACGAGGAACTAACTAAATTCATTATTGCTGGTCATCAAGATGGTTGGATTTCTATCGAAGATGAAAAAGCTAACGAAAGTAATGAACTTGAAAGTGCTGAAACGACACGTGATGATTTAGCAATTCTTTCATATACATCGGGAACTACTGGTAATCCTAAAGCTGTTACACATTCTCACGGTTGGGGATATGCGCATTTACAAATGGCACCGAAACATTGGCTATGCATCAAAGAAGATGATCTTGTGTGGGCAACGGCTGCTCCAGGTTGGCAAAAGTGGGTATGGAGTCCGTTCTTATCAATACTAGGTACTGGCGCAACAGCCTTTGTATATAATGGACGTTTCCAACCAGAAACGTATCTTGAATTATTACAAGATTATCAAATTAATGTATTATGTTGTACGCCGACTGAATATCGTATGATGGCAAAACTAAGTAATCTAAATGACTATCATTTAGAACATCTACACAGTGCGGTTTCAGCAGGCGAGCCACTTAATCGTGAAGTTGTAGAGCAATTTAAGAACAACTTTAATCTTACAGTAAGAGATGGTTATGGTCAGACTGAAAGTACATTGCTTATCGGTTTTCTTAAAGATACAGAACCACGTCCGGGGTCTATGGGTAAAGGCATTCCAGGTAGTTTTGTCACAATTATTGATGATGATGGTAATGAAGTTCCACCTCAAACTAAAGGTAATATCGCTGTGCCATTAGATTTGCCTGCATTATTTAAAGGATATTATAAAGATGAGGAACGTACGAAAGCGGCTTCAGCAGGTGATTATTATGTCACAGGAGATTTAGCGCATAAAGATGAAGATGGCTATTTCTGGTTTGAAGGACGTCGTGATGATATTATTATAAGCTCTGGCTATACAATCGGTCCATTTGAAGTAGAGGACGCATTGACGAATCATCCTGCTGTTAAGGAATGTGCAGTGGTTGCCAGCCCTCACGAGATTCGTGGTAATATTGTTAAAGCCTTTATCATTTTACAAAATAACTATGAAGGCAATGATGAACTTGTTAAAGAACTTCAGACATTCTGTAAAAATGAAGTGGCACCTTACAAATATCCTAGAGCAATAGAATTTGTCGATGATTTACCAAAAACAAATTCTGGTAAAATTCGCCGTGTCGAACTGCGTGATGCGGAAATTGCAAAATACAATAACCGAGATTAATCTAATTCGAACTATAAAGTTATTATGATGTATCAAACTGTCGATTCAGTATTAAACTGAGTCGACAGTTTTTTGTGTATAACATATTTATATTTTCGCTAATGTTGTTTTAAAGGCTTTTATTCACGTAATCGTAATATTTATGAAATCCTTTTCATAAAAATAGTTGTAATTATTCTTTTAATATGACATACTCAAAAATGATTAGTATGACATATTAAAAGAAGAGGTGGTCTATGATGACACAATATATTTATGCATTTGATGAAGGACGCATTTCAATGAAAGATTTATTAGGTGGGAAAGGTGCTAACCTGTCTGAGATGAAACGTTTAGGTTTACCGGTACCTGATGGATTTACAATTACAACCGAGGCATGTATTGATTACTTAAAACAAAATGAACAATTGCCAACAGAAGTTAAAACACAATTGATCCATCACTTAACGTCCTTTTCAGAAAGAACAGGAAAATCATTCTCCTCTGACGAAGATTTATTATTAGTTTCAGTGCGTAGTGGCGCAAAAATTTCTATGCCTGGAATGATGGATACTATCCTTAATTTAGGTTTGAATGATGACAACGTGAAGAAACTTGCTGATAAGACAAATGATGCACGTTTCGCCTATGACTGTTATCGACGTTTATTACAAATGTTTGGTGAAGTTGTGTATGGTATTCCTATGCTTGCATTTGATACATATTTCGATGATTTCAAAAATAAACACAATTACAAGAACGATGCGGATATACCTGCTGACGGCTTGCAAACGATATGTGAAAGGTTTAAAGAGATTTACCGAGAAGAGGTATATAAGCCATTTCCTCAAGAACCATTAAAGCAATTAGAGGAAGCGATTGAAGCGGTATTCAAATCTTGGGATAACGATCGAGCGCGTGTATATAGAGAATTAAATGATATTCCGCATGATATTGGAACTGCAGTCAATGTGCAAGAAATGGTATTTGGTAATAGTGGAGAACAGAGTGGTACAGGTGTTGCGTTTACCAGAAACCCAGTTACTGGTGATAACCAATTATTTGGAGAGTACTTACTTAATGCGCAAGGTGAAGACGTTGTAGCAGGAATTAGAACACCACAAGATATTGATACATTAAAGGCGCAAATGCCAGAGGTTCATCAAGAATTTGTTGAAGTGACAAAGCAACTTGAAACACACTATAAAGACATGCAAGATATCGAATTTACGATTGAAAACGGCAAGCTTTATTTACTTCAAACACGTAATGGGAAACGTACGGCAAGAGCTGCCATTGAAATTGCTGTGGATATGGTTAATGAAGGTTTAATCACTCGCAAAGAGGCAGTAGCAAATGTGGATGTAAAATCAATCGATCAATTATTGCATCCTAATTTTAAGGAAGAAGCCTTAGAGCAAGCAACTGTTATTTCGAAATTAGGGTTACCTGCAAGTCCAGGTGCAGCAACAGGCCAAGTCGTCTTCTCAGCTGAAGATGCGAAAGAACAAGCTGAAAAAGGTCATCGTGTAGTTCTGATGCGTCCGGAAACGTCCCCAGAAGATATTGAAGGTATGATTGCTAGTGAAGCTATCGTTACAACTCATGGAGGTATGACATCTCATGCAGCAGTTGTGGCAAGAGGGATGGGTAAATGTTGTGTTACAGGTTGTTCAGATGTTGAAATCGATACTCTAAATAAAACGGTTTATTATTCAGATGGCGAATTGCATGAAGGTGATGTGGTTTCGGTAGATGGTTCCACAGGAGATTTATATGTAGGTGAGATTGAAACGGTCAATGCAGAACACAGTGAAGCATTTGAACAATTTATGGAATGGTCTGAAGAAACTGCGCGCTTACAAGTCAGAATGAATGCCGAAACACCTCAAGATATTAAAGCAGGATATAATTTTAGTGCTAAAGGGATTGGACTTGTAAGAACAGAGCATATGTTCTTTGGAGCTGAGCGTTTAATAGAGATGCGCCGATTTATTTTAGCTTCAGACCATGAAGCACGTATTGGTGCATTAGAGAAGATTAAAACGTATCAAGTAGAGGATTTTGAAGCTATATTTAGACTTTCTCAAGACCGACCTACAATTGTGCGCTTATTAGATCCCCCATTACATGAATTTTTGCCAAGCTCAGATGAAGACATCGCAAGCGTTGCCGAACAACTTGATATTCCTAAAGATGTATTAAGTAAGCGTATCGCTGAACTCAACGAAGTTAATCCTATGTTAGGTCATCGTGGTTGTCGCTTAGCTATAACTTATCCTGAGTTATACGAAATGCAAGTAGAGGCGATTATTGAAAGTGTATTGAAACTTAAGAAAGAGGGCATAGAGTGTCATCCTGAAATTATGATTCCACTTGTTTCTACTGTTGAAGAGTTTATTACTCTAAAAGACCGTTTAGCAGAAACAATTACTCAATTGGAAAATGACGCAAAAACAAATGTGAATTATCTTATTGGTACAATGATCGAAACACCGAGAGCATGTTTAATTGCGCAACAACTTGCACAACATTGTGATTTCTTTAGTTTCGGTACAAATGATTTAACACAATTAACTTATGGTTTTTCAAGAGATGATGCAGGGAAATTTATAAACGTGTATACTGAAAGTAACATTTTACAGATTGATCCATTCCAAACATTAGATAAAGATGGTGTGGGACAATTGATTCAATACGCGGTTGAACAAGCTAAGCAAATAAAACCAGAGATCAAGATAGGCGTATGTGGTGAACTTGGTGGTGATGCTAAATCAATTCATCAATTTAATCAATGGTCTATTGACTATGTATCATGTTCACCATTCAGGGTATCTGGTGCGATATTAGCTACTGCTCAAAGTCAGGCGGAGGAAAGCGAGCGATAAGGTGGAAGAGAAGAACGATCAAGTTTTAAAGTTATTTATTGTTTCGGATTCAATTGGGGAAACGGCACAACGTATGATTCATGCTACATTAACTCAATTTCCAGATTTGACCCAAGTTGAGATTAAGAAATTTCCGTACATTAAAGATGAACAAGAATTTCTTAATGTGCTTCAACTTGCTCGAGAACAAAATGCAATTGTAGCGACAACATTAGTGAGCGAATCATTTAATGCTTTAGGTCATCAATTTGCGAAAGAACATGATATTCCATACGTCGATTATATGTCAGAGTTAATTCGAATAATTGAAACGCATACAGATGCCAAACCTTTAATGGAAAGTGGCGCATTACGTAAACTTAATGATGAATATTTCAAACGTATTGAAGCTATTGAGTACTCAGTCAAATATGATGATGGTAAACATTTTACAGATATTGGTGAAGCGGATGCGTTAATTGTAGGAGTTTCACGTACGTCTAAAACACCATTAAGCATGTATTTAGCCAACAAAGGTTATAAAATAGCAAACATTCCTTTAGTACCGGAAGTTGCCATTCCAGACAATGTATTTCAACAAAAGGGGCTAAAAGTGTTTGGCTTAACTGCAAGTCCGAACTATATTGCAAACATTCGTCGCAATCGTGCTGAAACGTTAGGGTTATCTGCTGAGTCTACATATAATAGTTTGGAACGTATTAAGAAAGAACTCTCTTATGCAGAAGAAGTTTTCAAAAAATTGAATGCTACAGTCATCAATACTGAGTATAAATCTATTGAAGAATCTGCATTTTATATAGAAAAGTTTTTAATGCAACGTTAAATTGCTTATTTTAACAGTACGAGGTTGAAGTAGAAAACTTTAACTTTGTGCTGTTATTTCATGTTGATGTGGGTGTGCATTAAGAGCAATATTGTAGCCGGATTAAAAGAGAAAAATATTTTGTAATTAATATTTTTTAGTATAAAAAAATTATTATTAAACAATTGAATAATCTTAGTTAGAATAATTTACATTTCCTTATTGTTGCTTTAACATAGAAGTGTAGTAACTAGTAAAGAGTTTAAGATGCTCTTTAATTTTTGGAGTTGTGAATTGGGATTTAATAAAAGAACAACTCTAATGTACTGGTGTAATATATTTTAAATTATTTGAGAGGTGAACAACATGGCAAAGTCTGAGAAAAAAGACGTTGTATTAATTGGTGCCGGTGTACTTAGTACAACATTCGGTTCAATGTTAAAAAGCATCGAACCTGAATGGGATATCCATTTATATGAACGTCTAGATCGTCCCGGTATTGAAAGTTCAAATGAACGAAACAATGCGGGTACAGGACACGCTGCGTTATGTGAATTGAACTATACAGTTCAACAACCAGATGGTTCAATTGATATCGAAAAAGCAAAAGAAATCAACGAACAATTTGAGATTTCTAAACAATTCTGGGGTCACTTAGTAAAAAGTGGTCAAATTGAAAATCCTAGAGAGTTTATTCATCCATTACCACACATTAGTTTCGTACGTGGTAAAAATAACGTGAAATTCTTAAAAGATCGTTATGAAGCAATGAAAAACTTCCCTATGTTCGATAATATCGAATATACAGAAGACTTTGAAGAAATGAAAAAATGGATTCCGTTAATGATGGAAGGTCGCGAAAATAACGGTGGCGTTATGGCGGCTAGTAAAATTGATGAAGGTACAGACGTTAACTACGGTGCTCTTACTCGTAAAATGGCTAAAAACCTTCATGACTCTTCAAACGTTGAAGTACAATACAATCATGAAGTTGTAGACTTTGAACGTTTATCTAATGGTAAATGGTTAGTTAAAATTAAAAACCGTAATACTGGTGATGTATTTGAACATCAAACAGATTATGTATTTATTGGTGCCGGCGGTGGAGCGATTCCACTTCTACAAAAAACTGGCATCCCAGAAAGTAAACACTTAGGTGGATTCCCAATTAGTGGTCAGTTCATTGCTTGTACTAACCCTCAAGTTATTGAACAACACGATGCCAAAGTATACGGTAAAGAACCACCTGGCACACCACCTATGACAGTTCCTCACTTAGATACGCGTTATATCGATGGTGAAAGAACATTATTATTTGGACCATTCGCGAATATTGGACCAAAATTCCTTAAATTTGGTTCTAACCTTGATTTATTCAGATCTGTTAAGCCATATAACATCTCAACATTATTAGCTGCAGCAATTAAGAATGTGCCATTAATTAAATATTCAATTGATCAAGTGATTATGACTAAAGAAGGTTGCATGAATCACTTACGTACATTCTATCCTGAAGCACGTGATGAAGATTGGCAATTATACACAGCAGGTAAGCGTGTACAAGTTATTAAAGATACTGAAGAGAATGGTAAAGGCTTCATTCAATTCGGTACTGAAGTTGTGAACTCTGAAGATCATTCAGTTATCGCTTTATTAGGTGAATCACCAGGAGCTTCTACTTCAGTTTCAGTTGCATTAGAAGTATTAGAACGTAATTTCCCTGAATATACTTCTGATTGGAAACCGAAAATTAAAGAAATGATTCCTTCTTATGGAGAATCATTAATTAATGATGAACAATTAATGAGAAAAATCCGTAAACAAACTTCAAAAGACCTAGAACTAGGTTATTATGATAAAGCTAAAAAATAGAATAGATATTTTTAACGTGTGAGATGTAAAGATGTCTCACACGTCTTTTTTATATACAAATATTTCACCTCATGCCTAGAATATTAATTATTTTTAATAAATAAAGGTAAGAGATACAATGGAGTCAAAGTTAGAGTCGAAGGAGTTTGATGATATGACAAATGAAAATATCTTTGATCAACAGTTTTGGAAAGAGGCTTGGGACAATGATCCTAATACACAAGATAAAAGAATGAAACGTGCAGGTTTAGGTCAACCTGATGCTCCAGGCTTTGAAAAATGGGCTGAAAATTTTAATAAAAATTCTTTTACTGAAGAGAGTCAAAAAAGAGTAAATCGAATTATGTCATGGATTCAGAATCAAACAGGAGGATTTGAAAACCTAAGTATACTGGATGTTGGTGCTGCTTCAGGAGTGTTTAGTATACCGTTCTCAAAAGAAAGCGCTAAAGTTACTAGTCTTGAACCCTCATCCATATTGCACGATATGTTAAAAGATAATGCGCAACATTATGGTGTAGAGATTGAAACAATTAATGAATCATTTGAAAATATTGAAACGACAGATATTAAAAAATTCGATTTAGTCTTTGCATCAATGTGTCCTGCAGTAACAACATGGGAAGCCGTGGAAAAAGCTATAGATATAGCTCATCAATATGTTTATGTCAGCTTAATAGCAGGACCTAAAGAAAACTCAATCGTGGATGAGGTCGTTGCTTTTCTTGAATTAGAACCTTCGCCAATGACTGCTGATTTATATTATTTATTGCAGCTACTTTATTGCAATAACTATACGTATGAAACCTTAATTGAACGTCATACACAACATGCTGAAAAAAGTGTAGATGAAGTCATGCGTCAATTACCTTCTTGGTTAAAAGAAGTAGAAATTGAAATGAATGCGCAACAAAAAGAAAGTATTGAACAATATTTACGAGATAAATATGGCAATCATGTACCCGTAGTTACCGGTGGTAAGTTTGGGAAAGTACTTATCACATTACAAGACTAAATGTATTGAAGATACGACTTCTAAATGCCGTTTTAACAGTATTTGTTAAAATGGTATTTATTTTTTGAAAAATTATTACGATATATCGCTTAGGATATTGATATATCGAAATAACAAATAAAGAAAGGTGATTTAAATGTTCAGAAGAAGACCTGAAATGATAAGACAAAGAATGGAGCGATTTGAAGGATTT
Source organism: Staphylococcus sp. FSL K6-0223 (assembly GCF_038008285.1). Lineage (NCBI taxonomy): Bacteria > Bacillati > Bacillota > Bacilli > Caryophanales > Staphylococcaceae > Staphylococcus > Staphylococcus sp. FSL K6-0223. Next base: position 675,355 of record NZ_JBBOYX010000003.1, on the reverse strand, counting down.
GATTTTGGCAGAGGATTTGGTGGTCCGAGAGGCGGCGGTCGTGACCGCTTTTTCAAGAAAGGCAATTTACAATTTGTCATTCTTAAAATGTTGAAGGAAGAATCACGTCATGGATATCAAATTATTAAAGATTTAGAAGAACGTTTTAAAGGCTTCTATTCACCTAGTCCTGGATCTGTTTATCCTATCTTACAAATGTTAGAAGATAGAGAATTTGTATCAATCTCTAAAGATGGTAAAAAGAAAGTGTACTCAATCACTGAAGAAGGTGAGAAGTTCTTAGAGGAGAATATTAATAATGATGAATTTACACAACGAATGGAACAATTTCAAAATATAGACTTTGAGCAATTAAAAGCATCAAGAGAACAATTACATGAGGTGTTCCAAGGATTTATGAAAGCGAGTCAGCAAGCACTACAAGATGAAGAATTGAAAAAAGAGTTTGACCAATTTGTAGAAGAAACAAAAGCACGTTTGGAACAATTTTCTAAATAAAAATAGATAGTGGGGGAGTTCAAATGAATATAAAAGATGTTAAAAGCGTAGGTATTATTGGAGGAGGACCTGGTGGATTAATGCTAGGACTTCTTTTGCAACAACAAGGATTTGAAGTGTCAATTTTTGAGAAAGCTGGGTTAGATGTAAATCGAGACCGTGGAGGTTCCTTAGATATTCATGAGGAGAGTGGCCAGTTACCATTAAAAGAAACAGGTATTATTAATCGATTTAGAGAGTTAGCTCGTTTTGAGGGTGAAGATACTCGCGTTTTAGATAAAAATGGTAAGGTTTATTATGAAGAAACAGCCGATCCTGAAGTTGAGGGAGGACGTCCAGAAATTGATCGTGGTGAACTATGTGATATCATCAGTGAACAATTAAGTGAAGGCACAGTAATATATGGTAAAGCGTTCGAATCACTTCGTCGCTTAGACAATGGACAAGTTGAAGTCTCATTTGTTGAGGGAGATACAGCTGAGTTTGACTTTGTAGTTGGGGCTGATGGAGCATTTTCAAAAGTGAGACCTTATTTAGCAAATGTGGACGTAGAATATAATGGTATTTCAATGGTTGAACTAAATGTAGAAGATGCATACAAACAATATCCTGATTTAGCAGCGTTTAATAAAAATGGTAAAATGATGGCATTTGGTGACCATAAAGCAATTCTTGGTCAAGTGAATGGCGATGGAAGAATTAAAGTATATATGTCTTATCAAATGGATTATGAGGAATTTGAAAAATTTAAAGGAATGAGTAAGTCAGAAATTAAAGAACAGTTGTTACAAGATTTCTCGGACTGGGACAAAGATTTAAAAAAATATATTGAATATGCTGGTGATGATGTACTCTTACGTCGAATTTACAAATTGCCTATAGGGTTTAAGTGGGAGAATCAATCTAATCTCACTTTAATCGGAGATGCGGCGCATTTAATGAGTCCATTTGCAGGCGAGGGTGTTAATATGGCATTCTACGATGCATATTTATTAGCGAAAGCACTTAAAGAGAATAATAATTTACAAGATGCGTTGAAAGAATATGAAGCATCTATGTATGAAGCTTCAGAACAGAGTGCAAGTGAGTCTCAAGCTAATTTAGAAGAAATGTTTGGTGATGACGCTGCTCAAAAATTTGGCGATTTCTTTAATCACATTGGTGAATTGTTTGAAGAGCATCAAGCACAAAAATTAGATAATAAATAATAAAAAGTATAAAGAAATGCCGTGTGGTCAAATAGATTACCACACGGCATTTTATATTAGGTTAAGCAAGATAATGTTGCATAACCGGAATGATAGACGGGCTTCAGTGAGCAGGTCAATCGACAATAATACGCTAATCGCTAAAATCATAGATCGATTTTTGCTCATAGCTAGTTATTGCTCATGACCTAAGCGCTCACTTCCGCACCTTTTTTGCACCTTAATTTTTATTTACTGATGCGTCATAGATTGAATCTACTGCGTCGCCTAACGCTTTATCGAATTCTTCTTGAGATTGGCTAGCGCGTAAGTCGCTTGCTAATGCACGTGAGAAGCTTGCGATTAATTCATCGTTGTCTTTTAATAATTTGTTAGCTTCGTCTCTGCTATAACCGCCAGATAATACAACGACACGTACAACGTTAGGATGGTCAGCTAATTCTTTGTATAAGTTAGCTTCAGTAGGAATAGTTAATTTTAACATTACTAATTGATCATCATTTAATGCGTCTAAGCCTTTTTTGATTTCAGCTTTTAATACTTTTTCAATTTCAGCTTTGTCTTTAGCATTAATGTTTACTTCTGGTTCAATGATTGGTACTAAACCTTTAGCAATGATTTTTTTAGCAAATTCGAATTGTTGTTCAACAACGTCTTTGATACCTTGTTCATTTAATTCTAAGATATTAGAACGCATTTTAGTACCAAAGATATGACGTTCATTTGCACGGTCTAATGTTTCGTCTAAGTCATTGATAGGTTTCATTAATTGAACACCATTTTGTTGTTCAGCTAAACCTTTATCGACTTTTAAGAAAGGTACAATACCTTTGTCAGCTAAGTAATCACCAGTATATTTACCTTCTACTTCACGATCCATAGTTTGTTCAAATAGAATTGCACCTAAGATTTTATCAGGTGAAAATGATGGTGAAGTTACTACGCGAGTACGCATATCATGTACAAGTTGGAACATCTCATCTTCATTGCTATATTGGTCTTCATTAATGCCATATTCTTTAAGCGCTTTAGGAGTACTACCGCCACTTTGGTCTAATGCTGCGATAAATCCTTTGCCATTAGTCATTTTTTCTAATTGTTCTTTATTCATACTTTCCACTCCTTAACTTAACTTTCATTTATAGTATGATAAAAAATATTTTTTATCTCAAGCTTTTCAACTCGAAAAATGTGTAAAAGTATTCTGAATATTGTATTAAGTCATAAATTTGACGTAAATTAGAATTATATTGCTAACAATGTAAAAGTATAAGTCTTATTTCTTATCAAGTTGAAGTGAAAATTTCATAGGGGACATAAGGTCTTCATATAGCTCAAATGTTTTTAAGAATATTCCTTACATCACTCTGAAACTTTAAGAAACCTATACTATAAATATAAAAAACTCAGTGCAAAAGTTTTGTGTACTTTTCACACTGAGTATTGATATATGCAACCTAAATCAGTTTAGAATAGCATTTTGTCACTACCGAACGTATCACCGAGCGCTTGTTGAGCAAGCACGTTGAGGTAATTCCATGGGCGATCGTAGTCAGGTTGGAAGAAGAAATCTTGTACGGCTAATTGTTCTAGTGTATATCCTGCTGATATCGCCATAGAAATTGTATTGATAGAAGCTGTAACATCTTCTGTAGACATGACTTGTCCACCTAAAATTTGATGACTATCTTCATCGTAAATGATTTTCATGTGAATTGTAGTTTCGTCTTGCATGAATTTTGGATGAATCAGTTCTTCAACATATTTTTGACCTAAATTACCATCATAACTATCAGCTTCTGTACCGTGTACACCAGTTTGTCCAAATTTATAATCAAATAATTGCAATCCAGATGTTCCGGAGACTCTTGGCATAGTCATATTTTTACCAGTCATATTTTTTGCTGCTACGACACCTTGGCGGCGAGAGTTTGTTGCTAAAGCAATGTAACGATCTTCTTCAACTGGAGCGAATGGTACAAGTGTTGCGTCGCCACCAGCATATACATCTTTAGCAGAAGTTTGTTGTTGATGGTCAATATTGATAATACCTTTTTCGCCTAATTCAATTTTGCCATCTAACCATTCAGTTGCAGGTGTAACACCGACTGCGAATAAAACAGTATCTGCTTCATATTCATTTTTATCGGTTACAACTTTTGTTACGTTTCCATTGTCATCACCAGATAACGATTGAACGGTTTCACCGCCTTTGAAGTAAAGACCATGTTTTTCTGAATTTTGTTGTAAAATGTCAGTGAATTCTTGATCTAAATACGTATTTAAAATTCTATCTGCAATGTCAACTATCGTTGTTTCAATACCTGCTTTAGCGAATGCTTCGGCAGCTTCGATACCAATATAGCCACCACCTACGACAACCGCTTTTTTAGCTTGAGGCATGCGTTGTTTAATTTGATCTGCCCATTCACGACCACGCATAAATAGTACGTTATTATACTGATCAATGCCGTCAATTGGAGGAGTAACTGGTTTACCGCCAGGACTTAAGAACAATTTGTCATACGTTACTTCATTAGATTGTCCATTTTGTTCTACAGTTATCACTTTTTTATCTGTATTTAAGTCAGTAACAGTACTGTTTACATGGATGTTAACGCCTTGTTCTTTATAAGAAGCTTCAGAAGCATAGTGTAATGAATCTAATGACGGTGAAACATCTTCTAAATAGCTTTGAATACCACAAGATAAGAATGAAGGTTTATCTCCACTTTCAAATACATGAATTTCAGCATTTGAATCTTCTTTTAAAAGTGTTTCAATCACTTCATAACCAGCATGTGATGTACCAACGACTACATATTTCATGATTAAATACCTCCTTAAGACTTTGTTTATCTATAGTAAAATGCGTAAGCATTATTAGAATTAATGTTTACATTATTATTATATCCGTTCTAATTATCGATTATTCAATTTATCATTACTATAAGGCTGAATTTCAAAAAATCGTCAAAAAAAGGGCCATACCATAGTGATGAAACACTATCATATGCCCCTCTATCAATAAAATTTAAATTTATTAGATTATGAAGTTTTTTCTCTACGTTTGCGTCCGCCAATTAATAATCCGCCTGCTAGAAGTGACGTACCAGCGATTAAATCCATCCCTACATGTGTGTCATTATGACCTGTTTCAGGAAGTGAAGATTTAGAATGCTTTGGTAAATCAGAAGATTTTACGTCTCCTACATAGAATGAATTAAGTTCTCTAGTAGAATCAACGGCTACTTCTTTTTTGGCCACGTGTTTAGGTTCTTTATAAGGTTTTGTTGTGATATCTTGGCCAGTATAACAATCTTCGCTATTCAAAGTGCTATAATTACCAAAGTTTCCACTTTTATATTGAACCTCACCATCTTTATAAACTTTATAAGTGCCCACACCTGCACCAGATTTATTATTAATACCGATTTCGTAGTAGTCCCCTTTATCTTTTACGGCATTGAAATTCTGTAAGTTGGGATTGCCACCGCTGTTTTTCATAGCTTGTTGTGCTACGTCTTTTGCATTATTTGCAGTTACTTCATCCGCTTTTGCTTCAGAAACATTTGCAGTCGTAAATAATACTGCCCCAGTTATTACAGTTGTTGCAATAAGAGAAATCTTGTTCACAATGATAACCCCATTTCGAATTTGAGAATTTAGAATTTGGAATAATGTTTTCTACGCTTTTAGTGTACCACCTGAATAAAATAATCATACCGGTTTAAAAGAAACATTATTGAAACTTTAAGATAAGTTAAAGAAGTTAATATATCCTCACGATTTGTTCATATTTACTTATTAATTTATTCATAAAAAAAGACTTCGATAGAGTGCACTCAACATTTGATATGTAATTTTAAAATAACTATACACTTTAGTTTACATACATTATATAATTAATTTATATAGTAGTTTGTATGTATTAAGCATCAAGCTATTCATTTTCAAAAAAAGGGGATTAATGATTATGAAAAAAATGGTGAGTGCATGTCTAGTGACATCTTTATTATTAGCAGGTTGTAGTACGGGGCAAAGTAATGACAATAAAGGAAGTTCAAATCTTTCAGACGATAAATCTCAGTCATCTAAAAGTAATAAAAATTCTAAAAATAATAATTCAAATCATGCATTAAGTCAAAGTTCTAATGACAAGAGTCAAGAAGACGCTAATCAAGAGAATACGCATTCAAATACTTATTATGCGAAAGTATGGTTAACGGCATTAGAAAGTTATAGGGGAAACAGTGATATAAAATTTGACGATTTAGATATTAAACATGGGGATGTTTCAGGTAAATTAATTGATCCTTATTTACCTGATGTTTCTGCAAAATTTCCAGAAGGAACTGAAATGTTGACTGCAAGCGTTCATGCTGCTGGGTCAGTCTATTATAAAAATAATGGTGACGGTACGATAACGATTTATCCCGTGCCATCACAATTTAACGGTCCGATTTACGGTGATGAATATGGCAAGAAAGAATCACAACGTGTACTAGACAAAGCTTCAACTGTAAAATTATATAACGCAAGTGATAGTGAAATTAATAAAATAAGTGCTTTAATGTCATCTGAACCTACAAGTTATGGGGATCCAATCGATACTCAATCAAATTCAGATTCAGATGATGATAATAGTTCAGATAGTACTACAGTGACACGAAGTAATGTAATCGATTTGGTTGAAGATTATGAAGGACACAAATTAGATACTGACACATATACTTACAAAGAACCCGAAGAAGACAGTGATGGCAATTGGGGATTCTCATTTACAGATAAAGATGGGGAACTCGCAGGCTCTTACATTATAGATCAAGATGGCATTGTTACTAAGTATGATAAACATGGTGATGAGGAATAATAAATAATAAGAAAGGTCCAGAACAAATAGCTTCTGGGCCTTTTAATTATAAGTGTTTCTTAGCAATCGTAGGTATACTGATAGCCATGAGAATCATGAATAAGATATTAGCTTCCATCCACAATGCATATGCATTCCAACTGAATTTAAACAATGAACGCTGGGCAATCGCAATTAAAAATGGGTACATGACTATAAAAATAATCGTTAAAGGAACAAATGCTAAGTAATATAGGGGCTTGGAGTAATGATAAATAATTAAAAAAACGATATAGATTACGATACCTATACTTAAATGAATCAACCCTTCAACAATCGTAGGCACTTTCTTCGGGTCAATTAAGAAATCAATATTAAGTAATAGCTGGGTTAAATGCGTCTTTTGAAATAGAACGTCCATCACAATAGTAGTGATTAATAATATAGCGCTGATGACAATTGCACTTAATAAATGATAACCATATCTAAGCCACATAAATTTATCCTCCATGATAATTTTACTTTTTATTATTCCCATAATTAAACAATTTAGACATTTCTATTTGAGTGGTTGAATTCATTTTTAAATTAATAAACCCAAACAATATTTTAATAATTCAGAAAATATTTACAAATCAGAAAATTACTAGTATATTGAGTACTATCATATTACTGGGAATTCATTTTAAGACTGATAAAAAGTGACTCAAAAGCGTTTTGTGAGGGAATAATACAGTATAAGAAATGGATGATAAAGCCTAGGGAAGGTGAATTTATCATGAGTAAAGCAAAAAATTTAATTAATGAAGATGAGGAGTATTTCGCTAAGTCAGGACGTATTAAATATTATCCTTTAGCTATTGATTATGGCTATGGTGCGACGCTAGTAGATGTAGATGGAAAGGAATATATAGATTTATTATCAAGTGCAAGTTCGCAAAATGTGGGGCATGCGCCTAAGAAAGTCACAGATGCTATTAAAAAACAAGCAGATAAATTTGTTCATTATACGCCAGCATATATGTATCATGAACCACTTGTACGTTTATCAAAGAAGATTTGTGAAATAGCTCCTGGAGATTTTGAAAAAAGAGTAACGTTTGGTTTAACTGGATCTGATGCTAATGACGGTATTATTAAGTTTGCTCGTGCCTATACCGGACGTCCCTATATGATTAGTTTCACAAACGCATACCACGGTTCAACGTTTGGCGCTTTATCGATGTCAGCTATTAGCTTAAATATGCGAAAACACTATGGACCATTACTTAATGGTTTTTATCATATTCCATTTCCAGACAAATATAGAGGGATGTTTGAACAATCAACATCTAATACAGTGGAAGAATATCTTGCGCCTCTCAAAGAAATGTTTGCGAAATACGTTCCAGCAGAAGAGGTCGCATGCATTGTAGTAGAGACAATACAAGGTGATGGAGGCTTACTTGAACCTGTATCAGGTTATTTTGAAGCCCTACAAGATTTATGTCACCAGCATGGTATTTTAATTGCAGTTGACGATATTCAACAAGGATTAGGACGTACAGGTAGATGGAGTTCTGTGGATCATTTTAACTTTACTCCTGATTTAATTACTTTTGGAAAGTCTCTAGCTGGAGGTTTACCAATGTCAGCTTTGGTAGGTCGTAAAGAAATTATGGAAAGCCTTGAAGCGCCAGCCCATTTATTTACTACAGGTGCCAACCCTGTTAGTTGTGAAGCGGCATTAGCTACATTAGAAATGATAGAAGAGGAAGATTTATTAACCGCTGCCACTGAAAAGGGGAACTACGTACGTCAGCGAATGAATCAATGGATGACACAGTTTGAGAGTGTAGGAGATGTACGAGGTGTTGGATTATCAATAGGTATAGATATTGTGTCTGATAAGGAAATTAAGACACGAGATTCAGAAGCAGCATTGAAAATTTGTAATTATTGCTTTGAGCATGGAGTTGTAATCATTGCAGTCGCAGGAAATGTATTGAGATTTCAACCACCACTAGTAATTACTTATGAACAACTTGATACAGCACTCGATACCATTGAGAATGCACTTAAAGCATTGGAAAAAGGTAACTTAGATCAGTATGAAATTACCGGTCAAGGATGGTAATGAATCAAAAAGATTCTCATTTTATTAAAACTAAATGAGGATCTTTTTTTTTATAAAAAAGGCACAAGTGCTGTAAAAACAACACTTGTGCCACTTAGTATTTATTATTTCGGTGCGTGATATTCTTCTTCATCATTTTTCTTAGAGTGTTTCAGTCCATAAAGTAAGTAAATAACAATACCTACAACGAACCATATTAAAGTATATAATTTAGCTTCAAAGCTTAGTCCCCAGAATACAAGTAATACGAGTACAAATGTTATAGCTGGTAATACTGGATATAATGGTAATTTGAAATCTGGTTTTGGTAAATCCTTACCTTCACGTTTTCTTAAGCGATACATTGCCAGTGATACAAACATAAATGCTACGAGTGTACCTGCAGAAATTAATTGTGCTAAAAAGTTGAATGGGAACATTGAACCTATTACCACACCAATAATTGTTAAAATAAGTAAAGCTCTGTTTGGTAAGTGCTTATGATTTAATTGACTTAACCATGAAGGTAGTAATCCGTCGCGACCAAATGAATACAATAATCGTGATCCGGCTAACATCATACCGATTAAAGCAGTGAACATACCGATAACTGAAATCGCTTGAACCACTGCCGCTATAATTCCATGGCCACTTTTACGTAGAGCCCAACCTACTGGTTCAGCATTGTCTGCATATTGTGAGTAATGGAACATACCAACTAAGACTAATGCCACGGCTACAAATAGTACAATGGCTACTGCAAGAGAACCTAAAATCCCTCTAGGCATTGTTTTTTGAGGGTTAATAGCTTCTGCAGAGTTTGCAGCAATTGAATCAAATCCAATATATGCTAAGAAAATCATTGATACACCAGCATATATACCTTGCCATCCACCAAAATCACCTGATTTTGTAACTTTGTGCTCAGGCACAAATGGTACGAAGTTACTAAAGTTGATTGCTGTTAAACCAACAATGACAAATAAGATAATTGCCAAAACTTTAAGTATAACTAGGATATTTTCCATGCGAGCAGCTTCAGTCACACCGCGAGAAAGTAATAACGCAGTTAATATAATTACGACAGCAGCGATGATGTCTATTACACCGCCTTTATTGCCGAAAGTATTCGACAACGCGTTAGGTAATGTGATACCAATCGGGGCGATAAGACCTCTTAAGTTAGCTGAAAATCCGGAAGCAACAAAGGCTACCGCAATAAAGTACTCAGCAAGTAATGCCCATCCAGCAACCCATCCGAAGAATTCTCCAAATAATACATTAATCCATGAATATGCTGATCCTGCGAAAGGCATGGTCGATGCCATTTCAGCATATGTAAAAGCTACAAGACCAGCCACTATAGCTGCTAATAGGAACGATAAAGCTACTGCTGGACCGGCGTGCTCTGCAGCAACAACTCCTGGTAGAGTGAAAATGGATGTAGAAACAATTGTACCGACACCTAACGCAAGAAAGTCACGAACACGTAATGTGCGTTTAAGGTGTCCATCTTTATTTTGATAAATTGTTGGATTCTCTTTACGAGTAATCCGGTTAAAAAAACTAGACATAATAAACCTCCACTTACTAATAAGACATCTATTTCGAGCAGTCATGGTGTTTATAGAGATTGTTATAGTCCTTATATAAACAACACGAGTGACCAGCTATTTCTAATAATTTATATCATAGCATAGAATTTTCTTATTTTGTCTAAAAATTCTGAAAAATTAAAGCTTTTCTATCTCTTTTTTGATGAATAAATCAAATGTAAGCATTTCACGAAATGATAAACTTGATTATATCAGATATACAAAAAATAAAAATAGAATTTTTAACGAAATTTTTACCAATATTTTACAAATTACATTTAAGGGTTATAAAACGGATAAATTAACATTCTATAGTGGCAAGGTGTAAAATATGATTGAAAAAATAGAAATGAGGTGGTAGCTATTTCATTAGACAAATATCTCACACAAAATATTTATCAATTTAAAGAGATGGCTATTGCATTGACATTTGTTGGTGGATATATAGATGCTTATACCTTTTTAGAACGTGGAGGCACTTTAGCAGCGGGTCAAACTGGTAACCTCATCTTTCTAGCTTCTGAAGTCTCTCATCATAACCTTGATGGTGGATTGTTAAAGATTATTTCAGTTATCTCATTTATGATAGGTGTCATGTTTGTTTCATTAATACATGCGAAAATAGCTACAAGATATTGGCGTCTTATCGCTTTACTACCAATCACAATGAGTAGCATCACAGTGGGTTTTATACCTGCATCAATACCGAACATCTATATTATTCCACCTTTAGCATTTAGTATGGCCATGCTTACTACTGCGTTTGGTAAAATAGAAGGTGAAGGATATGCTAACACATTTTCAACAGGTAATTTAAAAAAAGCTGTGATTGCGCTAAGTGAATTTATTATAAATAAAGACAAAGTACAATTGAGTAAATCATTGCTTTACATTAGAATAGTAATAAGTTTTGTTGTGGGGGCTATTATATCTGCGTTACTTCAAAAATATATGGGAATCTATACAATTTTAATAGCTGCGTTCATTTTAATTAGCGTTTTAATATTTTATAGCTTTCTGATTTATCGCAGAGAACGTAATATTCAGTAATATTAATTTGCATAAGGATGAGTAAAGAAATGGAAATTAAACAGATAAAATATTTCGTAGAAGTCGTTCGCCAAGGGGGGATGACACAAGCGTCAGAACATTTATATATTGCTCAATCAACGATTAGTAAAGCTATAAAAAATATCGAGAATGAATATGATATTACTTTATTCGATCGTTCTCAGAAACAAATTAAATTGACAGATATTGGCCAAACATTTTATGACAATAGTCTAGAATTTTTGGCTCTATTTGAGAAACTATCATTAGAAATGAACGATGTAGTCAATGTTCAAAAGGGCCATATTAAGATAGGACTTTCACCCATGATGAATGTTCAAATGTTTACAAATGCGCTTAATCAATTTCACAAGTTATACCCTAATGTGACATACGAAGTCATTGAAGGTGGAGGGAAAATAGTAGAGAACTTAACTGCTAATGACGATGTAGATATAGGTATAACAACGTTGCCTGTGGACCATTCATTATTCCATTCTGTTTCCTTATACAATGAAGAGTTATTACTAGTAGTCAGTAACGATCATCATCTCTCAGATATGGAAAAGGTAGACCTAGCAGAATTAAAAAATGAAGAATTTGTATTGTTCCACGATGATTATTATCTTAAAGATCAAATTATAGAAAACTGTAAACGTATAGGTTTCTATCCTAAGACAGTCGCTAATATCTCACAAATTAGCTTTATTGCTAACATGATTCAACAAGGTATAGGTATTAGTATTGTACCTGAAAGTTTAGTACGTTTAATGGGAGATAATGTAACGTCCATTCAATTAGAAAATGTAGAACTCTCATGGCATTTAGGTGCCATATGGAGAAAAGATGCTTATTTAAATTATGTAACACGCCAGTGGATAGACTTTATTTCAACACTCCAACCAGTTAAATAAATTTTAAACGCGACTTCTAATTAATTTGTTAGAGGTCGTTTTAGTTTATAAGAGAATATAAAATTAAAGAAAAATGTTTCCATAACGCGTATATTATTTACCACGATTTACGATTAAAAGATCTCATAGCTATTGATATATTATATTTTTCTATATATAAACCATTCCTTTTAAGAATACTTATAATCGTTATTATGTATTTTATTAATACATGTTTTCGTACTATAATTAATTATGTAATAAAGTTAGTCACTAAATAAAACATTTTGAACAAATTGTAACAATTTCGTCACTGAAATAATGATTTTATAACTAAGAACAATTAAAATTCTAGTTATTTTAATGAAAATATTATAAAAATAAAACTAAGCACATTAATTGTGTCACTTTATTGCGAAGGAGTCGTTAAAATGAAAAAATTTAGTAAAAAAGTTGTATTAATTGGTGATGGATCAGTAGGTTCTAGCTATGCATTTGCTATGGTTACTCAAGGGATTGCAGATGAATTTGTCATCATTGACATTGCTAAAGATAAAGTAGAAGCAGACGTGAAAGATTTAAATCACGGCGCACTCTACAGTGCATCACCAGTCGTAGTAAAAGCTGGGGAATATAGCGATTGTAAAGATGCAGACTTAGTTGTCATTACAGCAGGTGCACCACAAAAACCAGGAGAAACACGCTTACAACTTGTTGAGAAAAACACTAAAATTATGAAAAGTATTGTATCAAGTGTAATGGATAGTGGTTTCGATGGTTTCTTCCTAATCGCAGCTAACCCTGTTGATATTTTAACTCGCTATGTTAAAGAAGTCACAGGCTTACCATCTGAACGCGTTATTGGTTCAGGTACTGTTCTAGATAGTGCGAGATTTAGATATTTAATTAGCCAAGAGCTAAATGTTGTGCCATCAAGTGTACATGCAAGCATTATCGGTGAACATGGTGACTCTGAACTTGCAGTTTGGTCTCAAGCAAATGTTGCAGGTATCTCAGTATTTGATACTTTAAAAGAACAAACAGGCAGTGAAGCTAAAGCTGAAGAAATATATGTGAACACTAGAGATGCTGCTTACGATATCATCCAAGCTAAAGGTTCTACTTATTATGGTATAGCTTTAGCGCTTTTACGAATTACTAAAGCATTATTAAATAACGAAAATAGTGTTTTAACTGTATCAAGTCAACTTAATGGGGAATATGGACATAAAGAAGTTTACTTAGGTGTCCCAACATTAATTAACCAAAATGGTGCAGTTAAAATATATGAAACACCTTTAAGCGATAAAGAGAAACAATTATTTAAGCAATCAGTTCAAACACTTGAAGAAACTTACGACTCAATTAAACATTTAGTATAACGCATGCTTAAAATTCAAAAGAAATAAAGAAATTAAATTTTTGAAAGGATATGAAATGAATGGCTGACAAACAATATTCAGCAGCAGATATGGTAATTGACACTTTAAAAAATAATGGAATTGAATATGTATTTGGTATTCCGGGAGCAAAAATTGACTACTTATTCAATGCATTAGAAGATGATGGTCCAGAATTAATTGTTACACGTCATGAGCAAAATGCTGCAATGATGGCACAAGGAATCGGACGCTTAACTGGTAAACCAGGCGTTGCACTTGTAACGAGTGGTCCAGGAGTTAGTAATTTAACAACTGGATTACTTACTGCTACATCTGAAGGTGATCCAGTATTAGCAATCGGTGGTCAAGTTAAACGCAATGACTTATTACGTTTAACACATCAAAGTATTGATAACGCAGCACTATTAAAATCATCTACAAAATATAGTGCTGAAGTACAAGACCCAGAATCTTTATCAGAAGTGATGACTAATGCCATGCGTACAGCAACGTCAGGTAAAAATGGTGCAAGTTTTATTAGTATTCCACAAGACGTTATCTCTTCACCAGTTGAAGCTAAAGCAATTTCACTTTGTCAACAACCTCAACTTGGTGTACCAGCTGAAAAAGATGTTCAAGCAGTCATTGATGCTATTAAAAATGCAAAATTCCCAGTTTTATTAGCTGGTATGAGAAGTTCAAGCCAAGCTGAAACAGAAGCAATTCGTCAGTTAGTTGAAAAAACAAATCTCCCTGTCGTTGAAACATTCCAAGGTGCAGGTGTGATTAGTCGTGAATTAGAAAATCACTTCTTCGGTCGCGTAGGTCTCTTTAGAAACCAAGTTGGTGATGAATTATTAAGAAAAAGTGATTTAGTAGTCACAATTGGTTATGATCCAATCGAATATGAAGCAAGTAACTGGAATAAAGAATTAGACACTAAAATTATTAATATCGATGAAGTTCAAGCAGAAATTACAAACTACATGCAACCAGTCAAAGAATTAATTGGTAATATCGCTGGTACAATTGAACTTATTTCAGAACATGTTGATGAACCATTTATTAATCAAGATCATTTAGATGAACTTGAAAAATTAAGAGCAGAGATTATTGATGCTACTGGTATTAAAGCGACGCATAAAGATGGTGTGATGCACCCAGTTGAAATCATTGAATCTATGCAAAAAGTTTTAACAGATGATACTACAGTAACTGTAGATGTTGGAAGTCACTATATTTGGATGGCACGTAAATTTAGAAGCTATAATCCAAGACATTTATTATTTAGTAACGGTATGCAAACACTTGGAGTGGCACTTCCTTGGGCAATTTCAGCTGCACTTGTCCGTCCTAACACACAAGTTGTCTCTGTAGCTGGTGATGGTGGTTTCCTATTCTCAGCTCAAGATTTAGAAACAGCTGTACGTAAAAACTTAAACATTATTCAATTGATTTGGAATGATGGACGCTATAATATGGTTGAATTCCAAGAAGAAATGAAATATCAACGTTCTTCAGGTGTAGACTTTGGTGCCGTTGATTTTGTTAAATATGCAGAATCTTTTGGAGCAAAAGGTTTACGTGTATCTAACCAAGAAGAGTTAGAAGCAGCTATAAAAGAAGGTTATGAAACAGATGGTCCTGTATTAATCGATATCCCAGTTAACTACGAAGATAATGTTAAATTATCTACAAACATGTTACCGAATGCTTTAAATTAATTTGAAAGCGTATGTGTTTGTTAAATCATTTTCCAGGATATAAAAAAGAACGCATTCTAGAGAGATAGGTCATCTTTAGTTTGCGTTTCTTAAAGTAATAAGAAATGAATATTAATAGGAGTGAAAAGTAATATGACTAATGTATTGTACCAACACGGAACGCTAGGAACTTTGATGGCAGGTTTATTAGAAGGAACTGCTTCAGTTAATGAGTTACTAGAACATGGGGATTTAGGTATTGGGACACTTACAGGTTCAAATGGTGAGGTCATTTTTATAGATGGTAAAGCTTACCATGCAAATGAACATAAAGAATTTATTGAATTAACTGGCGATGAAATGACACCATATGCTACAGTCACTCAGTTTAAGGCAGACAAAAATTTCAGTATTTCAGATAAAAATCAAGACGATGTTTTTGATGAAGTTAAAAAAGAGATGACAAGCGAAAATATGTTTTCTGCTGTGAAAATTTCAGGTACATTTAAAAAAATGCATGTACGTATGATGCCTGGTCAAGAACCACCTTATACACGTCTTATTGATTCAGCACGTAGACAACCTGAAGAAACACGTGAAAATATCAAAGGTTCTATTGTTGGATTCTTCACACCAGAATTGTTCCATGGGGTGGGTTCAGCAGGATTCCACATTCACTTTGCTAATGATGACCGCGACTTTGGTGGTCACATATTAGATTTTGAAGTAGATAATGTTAATGTAGAGATTCAAAACTTTGAAACGTTTGAACAACACTTCCCAGTAGATGCGAAATCATTTACTGACGCTGAAATTGACTATCAAGATATTGAAGATGAAATTAGAGAAGCTGAATAACAAAAGTGAATCCCAAAGGCGATAGATAAATGTCGCTTTTGGGATTTTTTATGAATTAATATTGAATTATAAATCTTTGGTTTCTGTAAATTTAAGATGATAAGCCTTTAAGAAAGTATAAACTGTATCTAGATAAGGCGTGTTAAGTTTATGAAATCTAGCCTTTTGATAGATATACCCCTGAATAGCTTCAACCTCTAAAGGTTGCTGATTTAAAACATCATAATACATACTTGTTCCCATTTCATCAGGATAACCTTGATAAATCTTCATAATGTCATCGATTGTCAGATCTGGAAAATGAATCCCCTCTGATTGAGCAACTTGTAACCCATCGTTAAGAATAGAACGACATATTTCTTTCATGTGTGCTGATTGTAATATTTTAGCGGGTTGATGCCCTATAGCAGTAATTGAATTAATTCCCAAGTTAACAAGAAGTTTATACCAAATTTTATTTTGGATATCACTTTCTAAAATAAGTTCAATCTTAGAAGAAGAAAGCTGCTGTTTTAACTCACGAGTATCTGATGAGTCTTGTAGATGTAAGCGATAATCACGAAAATGAGTGATTTTATCGTTTCTTTTTTGACCACTAATATAGACAACAGCTTGATAAACATGTTGGTAAGGAATATGTTGTGATTGACCATAACCATTTTGGGCTAAGATTATAAGTGAATCTTTATGGGCTATAGTTGGTAATTGCTTAATGACGTTTTGAAGTTGATGTGTTTTAACAGCGATGATTATGACATCGAATGAATGATGCGTGTGATCGTATGAAACAACATCAACGTTTTGTGCTTGAGAAGTATTTTCCGGGAAATAGGTCATTGTTTTATTATGGCGACCAATGAGTTGTGTATCAGGTAAGACAGCTTTTAATTCAGCAGCAATCGTTGTTCCAACAGCCCCTGGACCAATAACGGCAATTGTCATAATATATTTCTTTCCTTTCTTGGTGCAATTCATTATACTATTGCTAATAATAAAGGAAATTGAGGTTGAAATGAATTGAAAACATTAAGTCAATTGATAAAGATGAAAGACGAGCAAACTAAAATTTCTATGGTAACAGCTTATGATTTTCCGAGTGCAAAGCAAGCAGAACAAGCTAGGATTGACATAATCTTAGTTGGAGATTCACTTGGAATGACCGTATTAGGATACGAAAGTACAGTTCAAGTGACCGTTGAAGATATGATTCATCATGGAAAGGCTGTGAGAAGGGGCGCACCTAACACATTTGTAGTTGTTGATATGCCTATAGGGACTGTAGGTGTATGTGATGAAGATGATTTGAAATATGCACTTAAACTTTATCAAGCAACACAGGCGAATGCTTTAAAAGTAGAAGGTGCACATCTTGTTTCATTTATTCAAAAAGCAACACGTATGGGTATTCCCATTGTTTCTCATTTAGGACTTACACCACAAAGTGTTGGTGTGATGGGATATAAATTACAAGGGGGAACGAAGGAAGCGGCAGTACAACTGATTGAAGATGCAAAAGCTATGCAAGAAGCAGGCGCAGTGATTCTAGTATTAGAAGCAATTCCAAGTGATTTAGCTCAAGTCATTAGCCAACAATTAACGATACCAGTGATTGGCATTGGCGCTGGGAAAGAGACTGACGGTCAGGTATTGGTTTACCATGATCTGTTGAATTATGGTATAGATCGACAGGCCAAATTTGTAAAACAATATGCTGACTTTTCAGTTGGTGTGGATGGTTTAAAACAATATGATAATGAAGTGAAGTCAGGTGAATTCCCTTCAGAAGCTCACACTTATAGGAAAAAGATTATGAGCGAGGTCGACATCAATGACTAAAATCGTTACAACTATTAATGATATGCAAGAGATTGTGAAGTCATACCGTTCTCAAGGGAAGACAATAGGCTTTATACCTACAATGGGAGCATTACATGATGGTCACTTGAAAATGATGCGTATGTCAGTTGAGAACAATGATGTAACAGTCATTAGTATATTTGTTAATCCTTTACAATTTGGACCGAACGAAGATTTTGATGCATATCCACGTCAAATTGACCAGGATGTTAAAGCTGTAGAAAGTATTAATGTTGATTACGTCTTTTATCCTAGTGTGGAGGAAATGTACCCTGATCAGTTAGATATTACGCTTAAGGTAGGACGTTTAGCTGAAGTGCTTGAAGGTGCACAACGACCAGGGCACTTCGAAGGAGTAGTCACAGTAGTAAATAAACTATTTAATATCGTTAGTCCTGATTATGCTTATTTTGGGAAAAAGGATGCGCAACAGTTAGCAATAATTGAAAAAATGGTTAAAGATTTTAATCATCCTATTCAAATTGTTGGTGTCGATATTGTACGTGAAGAGGATGGGTTAGCTAAGAGTTCTAGAAATGTATACTTAACTCAAGAAGAACGAAAAGAAGCTATTCATTTAAATAAAAGTTTGCAAATTGCACGTGATTTATATGAAAAAGGTGAGAGGCAAAGTTGTGTCATCATTCAAAGTATTACTTCTTATTTAAACAACAATACTAGTGGACACGTTGATGAAGTAGCTATCTACAGTTATCCAGAATTAGTTGAACAGAAATGGATGAGCGGACAAGTTTTTATTTCATTAGCAGTTAAATTTTCAAAAGCACGTTTGATAGATAATATGATTATTGGAGAGGGCAAATAATGATAAGAACGATGATGAATTCTAAGATTCATAGAGCGAGGGTCACGGAGTCAAACTTAAATTATGTAGGTAGTATTACGATAGATTCGAATATCTTAGATGCGGTGGATATTTTACCTAATGAAAAGGTCGCTAATGTGAATAATAATAATGGTGCCAGATTTGAAACATATGTTATTGCTGGAGAACGTGGAAGCGGTAAAATTTGTCTAAATGGTGCAGCTTCTCGTTTAGTAGAAGTGGGTGATATCGTCATTATAATGACTTATGCACAATTAAATGAAAAAGAAGTTAAAAATCATTCACCCAAAGTAGCAGTTATGAATGAGTACAATGAAATTATAGAAATGATACATGAGAAAGAGAACTCGATTGTGCCATAAAAAAGCAATACCTAAAACTTAAAGATATATGAAAGATTATTGCTGAGTTACTAATGAGTAGCTCGGCAATTTTTATATTAAAAACTAGGATAACACTAATATTATTATATAAATATAAAATTATATAGATAACAATATAAATATGGTATATAATCTAAAATATCTTAATAGTGGAGGTCCAAACATCTATGAATTGTCCTAAATGTGGCCAGAATATTCAACCAGAAGACGTCTTTTGCGGTAACTGTGGTACTAAGCTTCAATCTGTTACTACAGAAACTACTGGGATAACATCATCAGAAACTACAAATAAAGAGACATTAGATAAACGAACTAAAGAAACTAAGGAGCATGTACAATCAACACTTACGGATGTTAATCATCATCAAAATATTAATCAATCTGTAGTCAATCAAAATGATACACATCATCCTGTTAATCAAACATTTGAACAGGCACGTACAAATGAGAAAGATTTTCTTAATGAATTAAAAGAATTTTTTATTAATGCTTTTAAACGACCAGATCAAGTTATTAAAGATAATCAAACATTTAGTTTTAGAATACTGATTACTCTTATTGTTGCAGGACTACTGTTGATAAGTTTATTTACTACTATGCTTATTCCGAGTCAAGTAGGTTTATTTGAAATACAAAAAGAAGATATCTTACTTAGATTTGTTTTAAGTTTAGCTATTATCTTAGCAATTCATATTGGAATTACATATGCGGTGGTAAGATTAACAGTTATTCCTGAAATCAAGTTCAATAAATTATTATCAGATTATGTAATCATCAATACGTTTACAGTAGCTTTATTAATTTTCTCAGGAATAATTTTTGCATTAAATTCATATAAATTTGCGGCACTTATTTTTATTGTTATGTATCTATTTTTTACAATATCACCCGCGTATATCCTCGGGAAATATAGTTCATTGTATGAAACTAGAATTTCAGGTGTTTACGGCGTGATTATTTTGATATTTGCTTTAGCCATCATAGCTTTAATCTTTGGGGAAAACGTGATTGAAAGTGTAGTAATGCAAGACTTAAGTAGATTGTTCGGAAGAGTGATTTAATTGAGATTTTGTAAATATTGTGGAAACCCATTGAATCCCAATCATAAAGTATGTACACGTTGTGGTAAACCTACAGGTTACTCTGAACAGTCTATGTCTAGAAATGATGTACGTCTAGCTTATCCCCCAGGGCGTTATAGTGATGCTTATCAATTTAAGAAACCGAATAAACCATTAATTATTATTTCAATTTTAGTAGCAGTCATCGCCATTACTTTAATAAGTGTGTTCATATTTTTAAAGCATCAACTGTCTCCAGAACAAAGTGTGGATCAAATTTCAGATGCACTTAAGAAAGAAGACCATCGTCAACTTTCTAAATTACTCACTTCTGATGGAAAGAAGCTTAATGATAATCAAGCACATGCATATCTTCGATTTTTAAAAAATGAAGGAAAATTAAATGAACTTTCTCAAGATTTAAAAGATAGTCTGAAAAATTTGAAGACGTCTAAAGCTAAGACGCATACAATAAGTATCAATCAATTAGCAATTATTAAAATAGAGAAAAATGGTAAACGTTTTGGAGTGTTTGACCATTACACGTTTAATATTCCTAAATATTCTATAGCAATGTATTCACATGATGATGGAAAAATTAATTATGATTACAATGGTCAAACTCATACTATCAATTTAAAAAAGGATGAATCCGTTGAAGTAGGCACATTTCCACTTGGTAATTATCAACTCGATGCCAAAAAACAAGTTGGTAATCAAACATTCAAGGGTAATATAACTATTTTAATGACACCAGCACGTTCTATCGTTAAGGAGAATTTTAAAGAAAAACGCTTTATGATTAAGCCTAATCATACTTATAAAGTAAATGATATTAAGTTGTTCATTAATGATAAAGTTGATGAACGTTTCGATGAAAATAAAGTATATGGACCATACAATTCAAATGATAATATTGTGGTTCATTTAGAGGGAAAAATTGGAAAACATACAGTTAAGACAAATAGTGAACGTGTAGGATTGCCGGAAGGAACTGAAGAGTATAAGACAATCGAACTATCTTTTAATAGTGAAGAAATCAATAAATACGAAGATGAATCTAATGAGTCTGATGACTCTAGTGGCTCTGATAAAGATGACAAAGAAAAGAAAGATAGGGACGATGGCGACAAAGGTACATCTGAAGATCATAAAAGTAAAGATGATGAGGATAAAGAAGATAAAGAAGATAATACTGAGAAAAGAGTGAAGGCTGACTTAACGCAAACAGAAGCGATAAATATCATTAAGAAGTATGAAAATGATAAATTTGAAAGTAAAGATTATTCTTTTGAGCTGCAACCCTACCAAAGTAGGGATGAAAATATCGTAAAGGTAAAGAATAATAAAGGGAAACTTGTTTATACATACCGTATTAACACTCCAATTAAATTTATATATAAAACAGACTCTGACAACAACTACATTTCATCAGGAGTCTATGAAGGAATTTAATTACTAAAATAATTTTTAAAAGATGAGCTTTAGGAAGCTTGGGCATAAAATTGTCTTAACTTCCTAAAGCTTTTTTATTTAGTTTTTAGCTTTCAAATCTATTTCTTTAATATAAATTGAATTTGTTAACTAAAGATAATATGAAACCAATGTACTTTGTATGGCTACTAATTAAAAATTAAAAATAAAAGTAATCAATAAAATTTTTGAAATTACTATAGATAACAATATAAATGTAATGGTATAATTTTCAAAGATTTCAAAAATTTGAAAATTGGGAGGGAATTTTATGCATTGTCCAAATTGTGGAAATCCAATTGAAGCGGACGATTTATTCTGTGGGGAATGCGGACATAAAATCGAAAAAAAATCAAAAGCTGTTCATTCTGCAGAATCAGAAATATCCAATGCGGAATCTAAAGATTCGCAAAACGATTCAACAAGAAACTACAATGAAGTATCAAATCTTTCTAAGCAACAAGATAAAACACAAGGTAATCAAAATTCAGAAAGTGATAAACATCAATCAACTACTAATGTTGAAAAGCAGCAAGTTTCATCAACACCACATCATACTACTAATGAACAACAAAGTCCCGAGCAACATCACACACCTACACACGAACACTATTTACACAACTCCAATCAACACACTAGACAACATTCAAGCCAATTTAGTGAACAAGCAAAAGAAGTGACTCAGGAAAGCAAAGGCTTCTTCAAGAGTGCATTTGTATCGCCAGATCAAATGATTAAAAATAATCATACATTTAGTCTTAAATTAATATTTTCTCTTATTATTGCTGGTTTACTCATCATTGCACTTTTATTGGGAGCGGTGATTCCGACTGAAATTATTTATATTGGCACTTCTAAAGGGACAATCATTTTATCAAGTCTTGTCGGAATAGTATTCTTCTTAGCGATTTTGGTAGGTGCAACATATTTAATCACTCGCATTGTAGTGAGACAACCTATTTCATTTAAAAAGGTGTTATCTGACTACGTATTAATTAATAGCGTATCTGTTGCTGTTATGATGATATCAATTATTTTATATATCTTACATTCATATAGATTCGCGTCGTTTATATTGATGTTATCAATCATTTTATTGGTAGTTTCTGGAGTGTATTTAATTGCAAAATATAGTACAACTCATGATACAAGAATATCTAGCTTTTACGGAGTAGTTATATTTATTATTATCACTTTTATAATTGTAAGTATTTTTGGAGAATCATTCTTTAATCAAATATTTGGAAATTTGATTGATCGTTTAAGTGATATATTTGATGGAGGTATGGATTATTAATGAAATATTGTAGCAATTGCGGAAAGCCTCTTCGTGATGGAGTGAAAGTTTGTACGAACTGTGGAACACCGGTTTATCAACAAGGAAGTAATCAATCACATCACCAGTATCAAAATGACAATAACTATAACCACCACTCAAGAAATGATAATAAGAAAACATGGATTATTGCCTCTATTATCATTGTTGTAATCATCGCACTGATAGCGTTATTCTTAATTTTAAAAAGTCAATTTTCACCGGAAAAGCAAGCATCCCATATTTCTCATGCAATTAAAAAAGACGATGCGAAAGCTTTATCAAAAGAAGTTACTTCAGGCGCAAATAGTAGTCATTTAAGCGAAGAAGAAGCTCGTGCGTATTTAAATTTTATTAAAGAGGAAGACGATTTGACGAATGTAGCCAATAACATCGAACAAAATGCTGAAGAGGTTAAAAATAACCATTATAGAAATACAACTGTCGATGCTAATGGAAATAACATATTAAATATTTCTAAAAATGGTAAGAAATTTTTATTTTTTGATGATTATCAATTTAATGTTCCACAGCATTCAGTGAGCTTATTGGCAAGTAATAGTGGGAAGGTAACATATCAATTTGGGGGAGAGAAGCATTCGATATCAGTCGATGAAAATGAAGAAAAAGAACTAGGAACTTTCCCAATAGGTAATTATAATTTGAAAGCTACTAAGAATATTGATGGGAAAAAATTTAAAGGTGCAATCACTATTGATATGAGCGACAATACATCAACTGCTTATGAATCATTTAAGCAAAAGCGTTTTAATGTTTATGTAGATAATGGTTATGCTTTAGATCATATTAAGATATATGCAAATGACAAGGAAATAGGGGATGAATCATCTTCAGAAACATACGGACCTTATGACCCAGATGAAGAAGTTGTGGTGCATGCAGAAGGTACATATGAAGGAAAAACCTTTAAATCTAATTCTGTAAATGTTGCTAGTGCTAGCGATGAAGATGGTGGCGTCACAGATGTTGATTTAAAATTTGATGAAGATGACATAGATAAATACGTAGAAGATGATATTGAAAGTGACTCAGACATGGATTCAGATGAGGACGATTCTGGTTCAGGAGAAGTTACTCGTGATAATGTCATTGATAAAGTTGAATCTTATGAAGGACATAAGTTAGATACAAGTGAGTATACGTATAAAGAACCTGAAAAAACAGATGACGGTAATTGGGGTTTTTCATTTACTGATAAAGATGGGGATTTAGCAGGCTCATATACTGTAGATTCTGAAGATGGAGAAGTTACAGAATATGATGAAAATGGCGATGAAGTTGGATCAGGTTATTAATAGTTAATATAAAGCACTAACATAAGTAAGAAAGCTAAAGATGACGTAAGTTATCGTTTATAGCTTCGCTTGCTTAAGTTAGTGCATTTTATTTATTGAGGTATAATTGGGATAATTAATTGAGAATCATAGTTAGCACCAGTATGAATATAGTGATGTTCTTTATTAACTGTTTCATGATGTTCATAACGTGTACTTAAACCAGGAGAGCTAGTGCCTTTAATTATTTCATTTCCTTTTACAACTACAACAAGCGTTTCACCTTGTTTAAAGTAAGTACTTGAAGGTAAAATTTCTATTTCGATTGGTACAATCTCGCCTTTTTTCAATTTTAATTCTTGTTCGTGTTTATGCCATGGTTGTATAATAGTAGATTTTTCATCATCTAATTCACGGTGAGATACTCTTAACCAACCTGTAGCAACTTGTCCTTGTTCAATATGGTTGAAGTCAGGGAAATTAACTTCATTACCTTGTCTATCTAATTTTTTAATACCTGCGAATATATCCATATCATCTGCTTCGTTAGAAGAAACCCATAGTTTTAAATTGATATTTCCAGTTAACTCTGTATCTTCAGAAAATGTATATGTGAAACGTAGTGACTCATTATCTTTTTCAGAGTGATAGTGTGAAACATGAGTTTGTTTTGGTTTATCTAAATTGAGGGAATGATTCTCTCCGTCTAGATATAGAGCTGTATATTGTGTATTAGGTATAGGGAAATCAGATGCTTCACGATAATGTCCTTGATAGAACTTCTCACGGACTTCATAAGTCACAGTTGGGGTATCTTTCCAATCGTTGTCCTCTTTTTTAAGGTAATAATCAAAGAATAACTTTTGCTTCTCTAAATTTTCACGCGCATAATAGCTTTCCCACTCTTTTCGACCATGAACATATAACCATTTATTAACTGAGCTTGCTTGTTTAAAGCCTTCAAATGTACCACGATTGTGTAAACCTTGTGTAGACCAACTGGCACAAGTAAATAACGGAATTCGAATTTGAGGAAGAGGTACTTGACGTGCTTTCCAATAGCTATCAAAAAGTGTGTGATCTTTTTGAGCTTGGATTAAATCTTCAATATTTGGATTATTTGGCCATCTAGCGAAAATGCCTTGAATCCGAAAACGGTAAAATCCTGTATCAGGAATTCCGCCATGAAAAGCGACCTCTCTATACATATCATTTAATCCTTCCCAAGGAATCATAGCTTTTAAGTGAGGAGGATTGAGGGAGGCTACCCACCATTGAGTCACTGCTAAATAAGAGACTCCATTCGTTCCAACATTACCGTTGGACCATTCTTGTTGTGACGCCCATTCAATGACTTCATAATAATCTTTAGCTTCACGTTTTGACCAAGGTGATAGAACGCCATTTGAACCTGAACTACCTCTCAGTGCTACTTTGACTACTACATAATCATTTGGTACCCAAAATCCAGGATCAGGGGATTCCTCAGGTGTAAAACTAGATGTTGCTATATTACCTAAGGTAGGCCATTTTGCCCCCATGTTAGTGATTTTAGGTTTGTTATCTTTACCATATGTGTCTGCTGACATGACAACTGGAAAACGACCTTCCTTGTTAGGTCTAAAAATATTTAAATATAGAGTTTCACCGTCTTTCATGATAACTTTTACATCTTTTTCCATTATCATCTCTTGATTACCATATTGAACGCTATCTACAACGATATAATTGAGCCCTTTATGAACATCATTAACATCAGTTACATTTAATTCTGGATTACCTAATAAATGATTCATTAATGTGACCTCCTTTTATTGAGAATGGTTTTCAATACACTTTCATCTTACTAAGCGTGTTTATAATTAACAATAATCATTTTCTTAAGTTTGTCTAAAACCCAACAGAATGCTTATAATTGTGGAAAGAGATAAAAAGAAGGTGACAAGATGTCTCAAGATAGAAGAGTAAGAAAAACACAAACTGCAATTAAAGATGCCCTCATTAAATTATTAGAAAAGAAGCGTTTTGAAGAAATTACAATTCAAGAAATATCTGATTTAGCAGACGTAAATAGAAGTACATTTTATACTCACTTTATAGATAAATATGACTTATTAGATAAGATGGAAAATGAGAAAATTGATGAAATTAGAAGTTTTCTCGAGAGTAGTAAGAATGATGACGAACTGAAAATTTCAGAAAGCCAGTTAAGAGAGACAATGGATTTTGTGATTAATAGTATAGGAGAACATCTAAATTTCTATAAACTTATGTTTAACTTAGGTAAAGAGTCCAATTTACATGAAAAATTATACGAACTATTAACTGGGCACTTGAATCATGTAGTTAACGATAATGATAAAATCGGAGATATTCCATTTCCGTATTTTATGAGTTATGTCTCAGGCGCTGGTTTATCTTTAATACGTCATTGGGTTGAGGATGAAAATAGAATTTCAAAAGAGGAATTGATTCAACATTTTTATGAAATCGTTAATAATGGTCCAGCAACACTTATAAGACGAGAAAAGGGAATTTAATATAATATAGATAAAAAGTGACACATCTCTACATTGTGAAGTTTGTAAGAGATGTGCCACTTTTTTAATTTGCATGAATATGATTAATTCATTTGAGAATAATCTTGGCCGTTAAGCATCCAACGCACACCATATTTATCAGTAAAAGTTCCCATTTTACCGCCCCAGAATTGCTCTTCTAATGGCATTTCAATGTTGATAGATTCGTGATCTTTAATTTTATTGTAGAAATTCTCAACACGTTCAGTATCTGTTTTATCATTAGTATCAAAATCAATTAATAAAGAAATACCATTATTTATATTATCTACACGTCCAAAAGAATCAGAACATAAGATTTTAACACCTAAAATCTCAAATTCTGCATGCATCGTTGCTTCTTCACCTTGTTCTTTTGTTAAACCGAAATTTTCAGCTTGTTCTTCGCCTACTGCTAATCTGTTTACATTAGTTGCTCCAAAGACGTCTTCATAGTATTCAAGTGCATCTTTTGCTTTATCAAATGATAAATATGGATGTAATTGTGTCATATATTTTAACCCCTTTTTTATGAAATATCTTTCTAACGCAATCTTACTATATATTTTTAAAAATTCTAATATTATGATTATATGAAAGTGTCGTCTATATTTGACATTTCTAATGTTGTCATATATATTTGACATTAACAAAGGATATTGAGGAGTGAAACGAGATGAGTAATTTTAATGATTTGATGCTTAATTGGATCACAAGTACCTCTACAAAAAAGGATGAAAGAGAAAAGTCAGAACTTAACCAAAAACTAGCAAACATGTTTGCTATTAACTATTTGGTTACAGTTATAACAATTGTATTCTTTACAATTATTGATATGTATCATCATACAATTACAATGCATACGATAGTGTTATTTGCCGTATTCTTTATATTTAATATTATACTTATCATTAACTTTGGTAAGAATAAACATTTTGAGGAAGCCGCATATTCACCCAATGAATATAATAAACTAATAAGAAGATATAGTATCTTGAGTGTTGTATTTATGGTTTATTTTGGTGTTTGCATGACTCTCATCGGTGTGATAATAGATTATTTATGGAATGATCCCATTGATTGGAGCGGCCATTTACTGAATGGGCTTATTTCAGGAGTAATATTTGGTGGCTTAATGTTTTGCGTCTATTTAGTTAAGCTTAAAAAGGAATACTAGTTTGTTAAATAATAAATATGAACACAAGTATAGTTGATTAAAAAAGTAAATTGTTTTAGTAATTATTACTTTGATGATAGACAACCTCTCTTTATACATCATGTTATTATATAATAAAGTTAATATATAATAAAAATGTGTGTTAAAGGGAGGTTTTATTATGATTGAAGCGGATAAAATTTTGGCAAAAATGAAAAACCAGAAGATTAATTACGATAGAGTACTAAGAAAAATGATATCTCAGTGGCAACGTGATGGGGAACGCCCACGTATCTTATTACATAGTTGTTGTGCACCATGTAGCACATATACTCTAGAATTTTTAACTCAATATGCTGATATTGCAATTTACTTTGCGAACCCAAATATTCATCCCAAGAATGAATATCTAAGACGTGCTAAGGTTCAAGAACAATTTGTTAAAGATTTCAATAGTAAAACAAATAGCAATGTCGAATACATTGAAGCAGAATATAAACCACATGAATTTATGAAGATGGCTAAAGAGAAAGGGCTAACTGATGAGCCAGAGGGTGGATTGAGATGTTCAGCATGCTTTGAAATGCGATTAGAAATTGTAGCTCAAGCAGCTGTTGAATATGGTTACGACTATTTTGGAAGTGCCATAACACTCTCTCCAAAGAAAAACGCACAACTTATTAATGAACTAGGAATGGATGTTCAAAATATTTATAATGTTAAATATTTGCCTAGTGATTTTAAAAAGAATAAAGGGTACGAACGTTCAATTGAAATGTGCAAAGACTATCATATATTTAGGCAATGCTATTGTGGTTGCGTCTTTGCTGCAATGAGACAGGGTATTGATTTTAAACAAATTAATAAAGAAGCAAAGGCATTTTTACAACAATTTTAATTAATATAAAATCCCAAATGTACAGATAATATTTAAGACAATACTATCTTATTACATTTGGGATAATTTTTTTGAAACTATATCATTCTGTGTATAAATCTAAAAATCGCTAAGCCTGCTATTGCAATCATTGAGATAAGTGAGAATATCTTAAACTTTCTACTTTCCGTCTTTGTTTCTGATTCTCCTGATTCCATCATTTCACGCAGTTCACGTTCAATATCTAAATCGAGGTCTGTTTTACGGTAACCATTCAAACCTATTCTGTCATCATTAGATTGATGATTGGGCTTTTCAGAAATCGTTTGTTGGTTAGTTTGAGATGTTGTCTCTTTCTTCTCATCACTCATATTGTTGCCTCCTAAATTCTTGAAACATATACTTTTCTTTAGTATAAATCGTAAATATTATAAGTAAAGAAATTTCAGGAGTATTAACTAAACGTTCATTTTTTTGAAATATTTCAAAGTGTTATAATCATTTAAAATTTATGCGTCTAAACCAATAATATCGCTTATGTTTTGATATCCATTTTTAGATAAATATTTAGCAATGTCTCTATTCATTGACTTAGTTAAACCTGGACCTTCAATGACTAAAGAAGAATAAATTTGTAATAAAGAAGCACCATTTCTTAACATTTTAATTGCGTCTTCAGAGCTAAAGATTCCACCAGTTCCGATAATTAAGAATTTACCTTTAGTTTGTTGATACGCGTATTTAACGAGTTTTAAATTACGTTCGAATAAAGGTTTACCACTTAATCCGCCTTCTTCAGTTTTATTCTTAGAAATTAAACCGTCACGTTGACGAGTCGTGTTAGCTAGTATAACGCCATCAAAAGTCTTAGTTATGGAAGGTAAGATGTTTTTGAATCCTTCAAGTTCCATATCTGAAGTTAATTTCAAGAATATAGGTACGTTGATATCATTTTCAGATTTAAAAGTAGTGAGTGCTTCGCAAAGCATCGTGAATTCATCTTTATCATGGAAATTCTGTAAATTCTCAGTGTTAGGTGAGCTGATATTAATTGTGAAGAATGTCACGTCATTCTTAAATGTATCGATAACTTTTATATAATCTTGATAACGGTCTTCGTAAGACGTCTTCTTATTAACACCCACATTTAATCCTACTGGGATCGTATAGGCATGACGACGTAAATGACTAAGTGCTTTATTCATCCCTATATTATTGAAGCCCATACGATTAATTAACGCGTCATCTTCAATTAAGCGATACATACGTGGTTTAGGATTCCCTGGTTGCGGTTTAGGGGTAATACCACCTAATTCTATGGCTCCAAAGCCAACATGCTCTAATGCTTTAGGTACTTCACAAGATTTATCGAATCCTGCAGCGAGACCAATGGGATTATTAAATTTGATGCCATGAATGGTTTGAGAGAGTGATGGGTGATTGTAATTAAAAATTTTGTCCATGATAGGATAAATTTTCGGAACTCTTTGTACCATTTTCAATGCATCAATGGTAAGGCCATGTGCTTTTTCAGGATCTAATTTAAATAATAAAGGTTTAACTAATTTATACATGTTAACGCTCCTATTTCATTATATTTGAGGCTTACTATCCTCAATTTAATATATTTGAAATACATTCCTTTAATAGACTAGCATTTTAATAAAAATTTTCATAGCTAAATTAGTGAAAGTTGAAAATTTGACTTAATTCTAAGGTCAGTTTTATTTCATATATACCGATTACTTTTAAAAGATTAATTATAATGAGAGTTGGCAATATAATAAGGGTATAACGACAAACTTCTTAAGAAGGTGAAAGTATGAAAGCAGAATGGAAAGAGAAACTCCCCCTAGACGGAGTGAAAGACATCTCACCAGTAAGTGGTGGTGATGTTAATGAAGCATTCAAAGTTACAACTACTGAGGATGATATCTCCTTTTTACTTGTTCAGCGTAATCGTCCAGAATCATTCTATGCGGCTGAAATAGCTGGCTTAAATGAATTTGAGAACGCAGGTATCACAGCACCACGTGTGATTGCTAGTGGTGAAATTAACGGAGATGCTTATCTTATTTTGAGCTATTTAGAAGAAGGTGGAAGTGGAAGTCAAAGAGAGCTCGGTCAGCTTGTAGCTAAGTTGCATAGTCAACAACAAGAAGAGGGTAAATTTGGTTTCAGTTTACCACATGAAGGCGGAGATATTTCATTTGATAATTCATGGACTGATAGCTGGACAGAACTTTTCATAGAGAGAAGAATGGATCATTTAAGAGATGAATTGATGCGTAAAGGGTTGTGGAATGAAGAAGATAATAAAGTCTATGAAGAAGTAAGAACTGTGATGGTAAATGAACTTGATAGTCATGAAAGTAAGTCATCTTTATTACATGGTGATTTATGGGGCGGCAACTATATGTTTTTAACTGATGGCAGCCCTGCACTATTTGATCCTGCACCATTATATGGTGACAGAGAATTCGATTTAGGTATTACAACAGTTTTTGGCGGATTTACTCAAGATTTTTATGACGAATATGAAAAGCATTTTCCTTTAGCCAAAGGTGCAAATAAAAGATTAGAATTTTATCGATTATACTTATTGATGGTTCATTTAGTTAAATTCGGCAATATGTACGCAGGTAGTGTTAATCGCTCAATGGATACAATTTTAAAATAAAAAGATTCCCCACACAGGCTCTAATGATGATATATATGAGCGCTTGTGTGGGGTAATTTTATATCTTAATAAATTAAAGTTTCATTTTATCTAATAATGATTTGCCATTGTCATAAAGCATATGAATTTTTGAATCAATTGTAATTAAATCTGTAGATTCAAATTCATTCGTTAACATTGAGACTACTTGGTCCGTTGTGTAAGGTGCATCAGAACCATATACAATTTTATTTTTATCAACCATTTCTAATAGAGTAGGTAATTGATATGGTAAAACCTTACCGGCCAAATCGAAGTAAAGTTCTTTCATTACTTGTTCTAAATCATCAGGTTGCTTCTCTGATCCAAACATCTTGTTGCCCATCGCTACGCGTTGTGCGATTATAGGGAGTAAAGCACCACAATGAGGTACAATCCACTTAATATTTGGATACTTACTAAATACATTCTTTTGACTCATATAAATAATTGTACGAGTTGTATCAAAGATAAATTCCATAAGTGGCGGAGGTACTTCTTCGCTCATCGCTTTAATAGCTGGCTTAGGTTCATTAGGATGAATGGCTACAGTTGCTTGACGTTCATTTAATCTTTCAAATATCGGTGCTAAACGCTCATCACCTAAATATACGCCACGTGCATTCGTTGGTAACGTGAACCCTAACGCATGCTGTTCATCTAATGCTTTATCTATAAATTGAACACTCTGATCGACTAAGGGCAGGGGTAATGTTGCGAAGAAACCAATACGTTCGCTATGTTCCTGCACGATATTTGAAGCATAGGCATTTACTTCTTTAGCAAGTTTTAACATCTCGTCATCAGGTGCAACGCTAATGTGCGGGCTTGAAATCGATAATACGCCATATTCAATATCTTGCTTCTTCATTAATTCTAAATATGATTCTACTGAAAATGGGGGCGTCTTAACGCCGTCACCTTCACCATTAAAATAGTCATCAAGAAATTGACTATAACCAGGTGAAATGTAATGTGCATGTAAATCTATCTTCTTCATTGAGCAAACTTCCTTTATAGAAATAACTGATTTTAAATATTTTGTATAGTGTTGCGACATTTTAAAACTAGGCAACAGTTCTGTATATAAGAGTAAACGTTACTTATTTATTTTGAGTATGGTTTATAACTCTAATGTTTCTCTTCTTCATTATCTTTCTCAGTTAACCATTTATCTAATTGGCGATAGTATTTATTAACTTCATCAGGTCTATCTATACCTGGTAAGTCATGGTTAACATCATACCCTAGTTCGTTGAGCGCATATGATAAACAAGCATAACTTTCTCGGTATTCACTAAATTCTGAGTTAGGTAAATTAATAGTCGTTGGAATGACAGGAGTTAATTTATCTTTTTCATAAATACAACTTAAATTAGAAATATACCAAACGTCATCATTGTCTTTTTCAAGACAGTAGATAATTTTAGTGTCTGAATCCAATTGCATTTCTACGTTTTTAATATCTACTCGAAACTGGATTGTTGCTTGCATAATTGCTACAGCACGATGGTTATTAATCCACATTTGTGTATTATAAATTTGATGTGGCGCGTATCGATTCATTTCTTCAGAGGAGGATACAAATTCTTCTCCAGTACCATTAAACCAAGAAATGCTCACATGTGAGTCTTTAGCGAAACAAGTTCTCATGCTATCCCATAAGGCATTATCGCGACAAAAACGTTCGAATTGAATTAATTCTAAAATATTTTCTTTATCTAACAAAGTTTCTTGAGTATAAGGTTTATTTCTTTCAAATAACATTTAATAAACTCCCTTTAATACTTTAAGCTAAGATTAGTTCCAAATTTTGAGTAATACTTCTGCGAATCCTTCAGGCTTTTGTACATAACCTAAGTGACCACCAGGGATATCTACAATATTAATTCCCGTTTCATCTTTAATATAGAAGTTAACTTCTTGAGGGAAAGAACCTTTGGAATCAGTCCCATTAAGTAATGTGATGATATCTTTATGCTGATTTAAATCTTCTAAAGAGATATCAGATTCTGTATATTGGCGGATTTCATATTTAAACCAACCTAACATTTCTTCAAAACGTTTTTTACTCTCTGCATCATCTTCTGCTTGAGCAGGTTTAGACATTGATTGTGCATCAATA
The DNA here is from genome assembly GCF_038008285.1 of Staphylococcus sp. FSL K6-0223. Taxonomy (NCBI): domain Bacteria; kingdom Bacillati; phylum Bacillota; class Bacilli; order Caryophanales; family Staphylococcaceae; genus Staphylococcus; species Staphylococcus sp. FSL K6-0223. Next base: position 641,576 of record NZ_JBBOYX010000003.1, on the reverse strand, counting down.
GAACTAATATTTAATGCTTCACCGAAAAGTTTCATAGCTTGAGGCATGCCTTCATTCACAGCAATATCAATAATTTCAGCATTTTTATCTTGCCAATATTTAGCATTAGGTAAGAATGTATTAATCGGTGGTTCATGAAATGCAATTTGCTTCACAACATCAGGATGTTCTTTTAGGACATGCATTGCAACGATAGCACCTGAACTTGAGCCTAAAACATATACGGGTTCGTCACTTAATGACTTAGCTAATTCAGCAATATCTTGTGCATCACGTTTAACGCGATAACGACTCTCTGGGTTAGATACTTCCTCAGGTAATGATTCAGTTAATTCACTTTGTCCATATCCTCGACGATCTACAGCTACAACTGTAAATTTTTCTTGTAATTGTTTAGCTAGTGGCATGTAGATATCACCAGTTCCATTCGCACCAGGGATTAAAATAAGAACTGGTCCATTGCCAACTTTATGATAACGTAATTTTGCGCCTTGCAATTCTAATGTTTCCATCATTGAAACCTCCATTTAAATATTTTTCGTATTAAAGAAAAGACACGCTTATATATTTCGTGTAAGTGTTACTCAAGACCTAATAATTTAGCTCCGTTTTTATAGCTGATTTTTTCTTTTTCCTCTTCAGTTAAATCTAATTCGTCTAAGAATGTACCCAATTTTTCAGGTTCAACATAAAGGTAATCTGCTGAATATAAAATTCTGTCGACGCCAACTTCTGCTTTTACTAGATCAAATTGTGGTTTAGTTAACATTCCACTTGGCGTAATATAGAAGTTATTTTTGAAATAATAACTAATAGGATGTTCTAGATGGTCAGCAAATAAAATATCATCCATACGTTCTAAGAAGAATGGAACAAATTCGCCCCAGTGACCGATGATCATGTTGAGGTTAGGGTGACGGTCAAATACACCTGATAGCACAAGGTGAATGGCATGAATACCTACATCTACGTGCCAACCATAACCGAAGCAAGCAAATGTAGCTGCTGTTACGTCTGAGTAGTTACCTTTGTAATAAGCTTGGTAAACATCGCTTTGAACTGGAGAAGGGTGTAAATAAATAGGAACATTTAACTCTTCAGCTACAGCAAAGATGCCATCATATTCATCTTGGTCTAGGAATCCACTCTTAGGATGTCCCATAATTAATGCGCCTTTAAAACCTAATTCTTTTACACATCGTTTAAATTCTTCTTCTGCTGCTTTAGGTTCATTAATTGGTAATGTAGCAAATCCTACAAATCGATCTGGGTGTTCATTGATATATTGTGCTAACGTATCATTTGCTTGTTTACATAATTCAATTGCGCGTTCGCCTTCAAGATTGGAAGGGGCGCCATTTCCATAAGATAATACTTGCATTTCAACGTCATGTTTATCCATGAATTGAATACGTGCATCGTGATGTTTGATTTCATCTGCATCAGTAAAACCAGATTTTTCTTCAAGGCCTTTTAACATCGTTTGCATAGGTACACCTTTAGGATCAGATGTCATATGTTTCATTGTTTCTTTTTGTATATCCTCAACAACATAATGTTCTTCAAAGTTTATACTTTTCATTGTGTATTCCCTCCCTAAGATAATAAATATCTTAATAACTAATTATATATGTGTAATTTTCATTGAAAATTTTCCCGTTAAACATGAGTCCAAACTTGTTAATGATTTACCACGGCATTGTGCCATTACCATCAATAAATGTTCCTGTAGGACCATTTTTATCAATAGTAGCAAGTTTTACGATAGGTTTTACACCTTCTGAAGCAGGTTTAGAGTTGTTACTGAAATCACCAACTAAATCAGTATTAGTAGAACCTGGATCTGCTGCATTAATTTGAATGTGTGGTAAGCCTTTAGCATACTGTACAGTCATCATTGTGACCGCTGATTTAGAAGAACAATACGCAAGTGAATTAACTTGTGATTCAGCAGTGTCTGGGTTTGTAACCATACCAAATGAACCCAATCCGCTACTCACATTTACAACTACAGGTTGCTCTGATTTCTCTAATAATGGAATAAAGGTATTCATCATGCGTACAATACCAAAAACATTTGTGTTGTATACCTTTTCGACGTCTTTAGCAGTAAAATCAGCGACTTTAGCGAATCCTCCTGAAATACCAGCATTGTTTATAAGTACATCAACACGGCCTTCTTTATTTGAAATAATTTCAAAGGCTTGTTGAACTGATTTATCATCACTTACATCTAGTTGAACATAGTCGACGCCTAATTCTTTTGAAGCTTGTTGACCACGTTCTTCATTTCTAGATCCTATATAAACCTTGTAGCCTTTCGCTTTTAATTCTTTAGCTGTCTCATAACCTAAACCTTTATTTCCACCAGTAATTAACGTAACTTTTTCCATTCATGAACACCTCAATTAATTTAAATATAGTTTTATTAAGTTATCTCTTATTTCATTATTTGAAAGTTGTCTTTTATTTTTTTGAATTTCATAAGCTTTAGTAGAAAGTGATTTTAATAACATATCAGTTTTGAATATGGCCCAAGAATCATCCTCGCCATCTTTAAATAAATCATAGTAAAAATTAAATAAATCAGAGAAAAATTGGCTTTGATGAAATTGAGACTTACTATTACTTTCCTCAATACAGTTTAATAAATCACTATTTTCATATTTAAATGTCAAAAAAACATCTAGGGAGTGTTCCATCTTCTCTTCTTTAGAATTAGATGAAGCAGCTACATCATTCATTTTTTGAATAATTTCATCGAAATCATGCTCGATAATGTGATAACACAAATCGCTTTTATCCTTAAAATGCCGATAAAGTGTTCCCATGCCGATACCAAGTTCTTTAGAAATTCTATTCATACTGATTGTCTCAACGCCGTATTGTTTAAATAGTTCGATCGCTTTATTCTCGATACGTTGACGGTTTAGAAGAGCATCTTTACGCAATGTATTCACCTACTTAATGAGCTAATGTTGACAAACGGATAATTATCCGTTTATTATAAATCTCACTTACTTAGAATTCAAATATAATGCTAATTAAAAAAATAAGATGAAAGTGGGACACTATAATATGTCACTAAATAAAGAGCAAAGACGTATCACTGCTATAGAATTACGAGAACATTTCCATAATTCAACTTTAAATATTGAAGACATAGCAAATAAAATGAGTATTTCGGTTGAAGAAGTGGAAAAGGTATTAAACATGAATGCTCCTAGCGGTTTCTTTGGTAATCAGTTACAAAGATTTATCCATCGCGTTTGGGATGTTCGTGACATTATAAATTCAAATATTAAAGAAAATGGTCAAACACCTGAAGAATATACTTATTTAAAAGGCGAAAAAGAAGATTATTGGTTCTTACAATAGGAGAGATAAACATGAGTAAAAGTATATTAGTCATTGGTTCAACTGGTAAACAAGGAAATGCTGTTGTTAAACAATTATTGGAAGATGGTTGGCATGTGCGTGCGTTTACTAGAAATAAAAATAATGAAAAATTAACATCAATTCATAATGATCAATTAGAGATTTTTGAGGGCGATTTGAGTGATAGAGAAAGCTTGACTCAAGCGATGGCTGACCAATATGGAGTATATAGCGTTCAGCCTATTATTCCAGACCATGTTGAAGAGGAATTAAAGCAAGGTGAACATATTATCGAAACTGCTGAAGAACAAGGAGTTAAGTATGTCGTTTATAGCACAGCGGGTGGTGTTAATCGTGATAGAACAGGTCCTCACTTTGAAGCATTAGCACAATTAGAAAATAAGATAAAAGCATCTCGTTTAGATTTTACAATTATTAAACCATCGTTTTTTATGGATAACTTTTTAAGAATCACTAAAGTTTCAGATGGAGAAATTAAAATCCCAGAATTTATTAATCCTGAAGTGAAATTTTCAATGATTTCTTCTATCGATATTGCTAAAATTGCGTCAGCACTTTTCAAAGATCCTAAAACATATAATCATCAAGATATAGAAATTGCTTCTGATGAGCTGACTCTAAATGAAGTAGTCAAAACTTTTGCAACCGTAACAGGTAAACCAACTGAAATTGAAGGCGAATTTACGAGTGGCACTGCTGAAAGAAGTTGGCTTGAAAATAAAGGTTATGTTATAGATTTTGTACAAATGAAACGTCTTAATCCCACGCGCTTAACACTTGATGAATGGATTACTCAAGCGGCATTTTAAACTTGAAATCGTCTAATTATAAATGAGAGGTGACATGTACGATGCATTCAATGTGGTTTAATCTAAATGTAAAAGATTTAGATCGTAGCGAACAGTTCTTTAAGTCTCTAGGATTTGAAATTAATAAAAATCCAGAAATGTTAGATAAAATGTTAGGTATTACAATTGGACAAACGATTGTGATATTGATAGAAAATAATCACTTCGAGTCTGTATCACATCAAGATGTCGATTCAAGCCCTAATGAAGTGATGGTTTCGTTAGGTGTTAAAGAAAATAAAGACGTTGATGAATTATTAGCGAAAGTAGAACCTGCTGGTGGAACAATTATTGAAAAACCAGGTGTAAGACAAGGGTATTATGGAGCAATGTTTAAAGATCCTGATGGGCATAAGTTTAATTTTCTTGTTTGTTAAATAAGCGTGAAAAATATATAAATAGGCATCGTGTATTCTCATTCAATACATGGTGCCTTTTACTATATCTTTTGGTTAGATTTTAAAAAATGAAAACTTCTCACTATTTGTGAGGAATTGACGTGATTATGAAGAAAAATATCAACTTTCATCAGATACATATTGAAGTTGTTCGATTTACCATAAAACGGTGAATATTAATGAAATTGTTCAATTTGTAATAAATGTTTATAATAAAGGAATTATTAGAGCTATTGGAATAGATAAAAAAGACAAATTATTCTAGTATTTGATTGTTTTTGATTGTTTGGGGTATTATATAACTTATAAGAATAAATGATTTGATTTTGAGAAAAATTGTTTATTAGATTAAAAAGGGGTATCTAATTTTACATATCGATTTCAGTCATAAATATACTCCATGAAATGGAGAAGGAAAGGTTATGGCAGATAAACTGCAAAGAGAATTAAGCAATAGGCATATCCAATTAATTGCAATTGGTGGTGCTATTGGTACAGGTTTATTCCTGGGCGCAGGCGCTTCTATTCATTTAGCAGGACCATCTATATTACTTACTTATATTATAGTAGGTTTTATATTATTTATGTTTATGAGAGCGATGGGAGAGTTGCTCTTATCGAACTTAGGTTTCAAGTCATTTGGTGACATTGCCCATCATCACATAGGTTCAATGGCAGGATTTATGGTTGGTTGGACTTATTGGTTAACTTGGATTATTTCAGGTATGGCGGAAGTTACCGCTGTAGCCAAATACGTCGACTTCTGGTATCCAGACATGCCTAACTGGATTACTGCAGCAGCTACAATATTAGTATTAGTAGCATTGAATTTATTTAGTGCCAAATTATTTGGTGAACTTGAATTTTGGTTATCTATTATAAAAGTTATTACAATTTTAGCTTTAATTATTGTTGGTATTGTAATGGTAATCTTTGCTATGAAGACGGATTACGGTCCAGCGACGGTAACTAATATTTGGAAAGAAGGCGGCTTCTTCCCAAATGGTGCCTCAGGATTCTTTATGTCATTCCAAATGGCAATATTCTCATTTATAGGTATTGAATTGATAGGTATTACAGCAGGGGAAACTAAAAATCCTCATGAAACAATACCTCAAGCAATTAATAACGTACCATTCCGAATTTTAATCTTTTACATAGGTTCATTAGCAGTCATTATGTCAGTAGTTCCTTGGGACAAATTAGATCCTGCAGAAAGTCCTTATGTTAAATTATTCGGATTAATAGGAATTCCTTTTGCTGCTGGCATTATTAACTTTGTTGTATTAACAGCAGCCGCTTCATCATGTAACAGTGGTATATTTGCGAATAGTCGTACAATGTTTGGCTTAGCTGGAAGAAATCAAGGTCCACCGTTTTTACATAAAACAAACAAAAATGGCGTTCCTTACAATGCAATTTTAGTTACTTGTGGATTATTAGGCATTGCAGTAATATTAAATGCCATTTTTAAAGATGCTACTAAAGTATTCGTTCAAATCACTACTTTCTCTACTGTGTTGAATATTTCAATTTGGGCAGTTATTATGGTAGCTTATATTGGATACTTAAAGCATAACCCTGAGCAACATAAAGAAAGTAATTATAGAATGCCTGGTGGTAAATACACGGCTTATGGTATTTTAGTATTCTTTGCTTTCATTTTTGTTATTTTACTTATTAATAGTAGTACGCGATTAGCAGTTCTATTTATTCCAGTTTGGGTTCTAGTATTATTCTTGATGTATCAAAAATACAAAAAAGAATCTCGTAAAGCTGAAATTCCAACAGAAGATGATGCAGAAACTACAGAAGAATAATAGTTAAAAACACTTCCTCTATTACAGAGGGAGTGTTTTTTATACAAAAAAATCCCTAAGAAAGAGTAAAAATAATATCTTTCTTAGGGAATCATTTATCTTAAATAATATTATCTTTAATTTTTCGATTGTCATTGATGATATATCTTAAGTTTTCTCTGAATTGTTTTGCTTCTGGAATATTCTGAATCGCATAGTCATGAAGCATATGACTTCCAATAAGTAAATTATGGCTAATTCCTTCAGAGTTTAATTTACGAGATAACTTAATTACGTCAGGATAAAGTAATTCATGTGTTCCTACTGAAAGAGTGATGTGACCGAGATTGTTAAAGTCTCCATTAATTGGAGATACTTTATAATTGTCTAACTCATCACTTTCAGCCCATATTTTAGCAAATGTTTTAAGTCCTTCTTTACCAATCATACTATCTACCTTTTCGTAATGAGGTATTTCTGGATTAGTAAATGTGGCATCAACCACTGGTGATATAGTGATAATATGACCTGGTTGAGGTAAATTAATTTCATTAAGATACTGCGCGTAGCTTAATGCGATATTACCGCCTGCAGAATCTCCCATAATGATAATTTGATCGGATGAAGACACAGAATCTAAAAGATTACGATAAATATGAGTCATTAAATCAAATGTTGCGCGTTTGCCACTTTGAGGCACTTTAGGGTATATAGGTGCAATAACTTCTGCGTTGTAATCAGTAGCAAGTTGATCCATCATTTGATAATGCTCTTTGAATGGACCTGCGACCCAAGAACCACCATGCATATATAAAATCTTTAACTGATGTGGATCATTTTGATGATTAACATAGTACGTATGTGTACCATAATATTCTCGTATATCTACTCTATGCTTAAATCTATATTTTGTGGCTTTGAAAGGTTTGCTATTTTCGATTTGAGCCATTTTAAGCATTTGATCAATCTTCTTCGGCTTAATAAAGTATTGTTTGCCACGTGAAACATGATTAAATTTTTCTTTTAAAAAGCTCTTATAACTACGTTTTTCAATTAATTTAGTATATAAGTAAGAGCCCACAATAGCTGCACCTGTTGTGGCACCAACAGAACATGCAATTTTTTTCCACATAACGTTACCTCCCTTGTGTCAATGATTGTAGTATATCTTCGTGTAAATATTAAATCATACGGTTTTCGCATAATTTGAAAATTTGTAAGATAATAGCAAAAATAATTATCTAAATTTTCTGAAAACGTTATATACTATTACACATAGTCTTGAGACGCGTGTATGAATATCATTAAATATCCCTCTAAGTTATTGCATCTAAGAATCATTTACTTGAATCATACTTTGCGAATCAAGACTTTGTCTTTATACATAATTATTACTCAGCACATTGGGAGGTTTAAGTCATGTCAGCTATTAGAAATATCGACGGACCAAAGGATTTTATTTTTAGAGTTTTATCAGGGGTAGCAATTGGAATTGTCGCAGGACTCGTTCCAAATGCGATTTTGGGAGAGATTTTTAAATATTTAATGCAATATCAGCCTATTTTTAAAACTTTACTAGGAGTCGTGCAAGCCATCCAATTTACTGTACCGGCCCTTATCGGTGCACTTATTGCTATGAAATTTAATTTAACACCATTGGCAATTGCCGTAGTTGCTAGTGCTTCTTATGTTGGAAGTGGTGCAGCTCAATTTAAAAATGGTGTATGGATCATCGCAGGTATAGGGGACCTTATTAATACGATGATTACAGCTGCAATTGCAGTATTATTCATATTATTAATTGAAGAACGTGTAGGAAGTATGGCCCTTATAGTCTTTCCGACAATTGTAGGCGGCCTATCAGCAACGATAGGTATTTTTACATTACCTTATGTGAGATTAATTACTACAGGTATTGGAAATATGTTGAATAGCTTTACTGAATTACAGCCTGTCCTTATGAGTATGTTGATATCTATGGTATTTAGCTTTATTATTATATCGCCATTATCAACCGTCGCAATTGCAATGGCAATTGGCCTATCAGGTATTGCAGCTGGTTCGGCATCAATAGGTATTGCTGCTACAGAAGCTGTCCTTCTTATTGGTACGAGCCAAGTGAATCGCTTAGGCATTCCTTTATCAATTTTCTTTGGTGGCGTAAAAATGATGATGCCTAATATGGTCAAGTATCCTGTGATTATGGTACCAATACTTATCACAGCAGCATTATCAGGTATCGCATCAGGTATCATTGGTATTGGTGGAACAAAGGAATCAGCGGGCTTCGGATTTATAGGTATGGTAGGACCTATTAATGCTTTTAAATTTATGCATGTTGATTCAGTATGGTTAAGTCTGTTACTGATTATAGTTGCGTTTTTTGTAGTGCCGTTTTTAATTGCTTGGATTTTAGATTTAGTATTACGGAAAGTAATTCATCTATATCGTAATGATATATTTAAATTTATGGGATAGAGTAGAGTCTCTTCGATGTGTGATACATTGAGGAGATTTTTCTGTGCTAAAATAAAAGTGTAAAATTAGATGTTTATTGTAATAAAAATATAGAGGGTGAAAACATGTCGCATCACATCGACACACTACAGTTGAAAGTGGCGCAGTTAAGTAGAAAGACCCATGAGTTAGGTATACCTGTCATGATTATTTTTGAAGGGATACCCGCGTCTGGTAAGACACGTTTATCAAATGATTTATTACTTCAATTAGACGCGAAGTATACAAACTTTATCGCTACGAAATCTCCAGAAACATACGATTTAAGATATCAATTTTTACAAAAATATTGGGATACTCTGCCACAAAAAGGTGACATCAACATTTATTTTAGAAGCTGGTATTCACATTATCTTGATTATAAGGAAAATAAAATCAAACATCATCAATATGTTAATTATGATTCATTACTTAAACAAATTAGTAATTTCGAATCAATGTTAAAGAAAGATAATTATGAAATAATTAAGTTCTTTATAGAAATAAATGAAGAGAAACGTCAAGCTCATATTCAACAAACTAAAAGTAACCCGTTGATGAGATGGAAGGTTCAAGAATATGAGGAGGTAATATCCCAAGATGTTTATTTAAATGAAATGAGACGTATTATACACAATTGTAATGATTGGCAAGTTATTGATTATACGGTTAGAGAACAAGCAATAACAAACATGTATCTACATATAATAGAAAGATTAGAATATGCGCTTGAAAAATACCAAAAACATGAAGAATATATAGATGGAGAATTTAATAGTCATTTCTCAACGTCGTTATTTAATATTGAAGAATCTAAAATTAAGAAAAAAGATTACCAACATCAAATAGTAGAATTACAAACCCGTATGAGAGAAATTCAATTTGCGTTGTACAAACGTAAAATCCCTTTAGTTTTAGTATTCGAAGGTATGGATGCTGTAGGTAAGGGTGGGAATATTAAACGTATCAGAGAAAAGTTAGATCCGACTGGTTATGAAGTTAATGGAATCAGTGCGCCTACAGATGTTGAAAAGAATCATCATTATTTATGGAGATTCGCTAAAAAAATGCCTAAATCAGGACACATCGAAATTTTTGATCGCAGTTGGTATGGAAGAATATTGGTGGAACGAGTCGAAGGATTTGCAGAGTATCATGAATGGAAACGCGCATATGATGAAATTAATCAGTTCGAGAGAATGTGGACGGATGAAGGTACCATAATTATCAAATTCTTTTTATGCTTAGATAAAGAAGAACAATTGCAACGTTTTAAAGATAGAGAACAAAATCCAAATAAGCAATGGAAAATTACAGACGAAGATTGGCGTAATAGAGAAAAATGGGATATGTATTTAGAAGCCAGTCAAGATATGATTAAGTATACGAATACGAAGTTAGCGCCATGGCATGTGATAAAAGCAGATCATAAAAAAACAAGTCGTCTCGAAGTTCTCAAAACGATTATTAAAAGATGCGAAGACGTTTTATAGATAAGAAAAAGTTGTATCAGAGGATGAATTTCAAGAATATTTCTTTGAAATTCATCTTTTTTACTTTTTTGTTGGGTCAAATTAGATTATAGAATTATTACGGTAGTGTAACAAAAATGAAATCTGTAATATTACAGACTATTTGAAAGATGGGTCAAACCAACCTAAAAAGTAATGTAAAACCACAAATACCAATGTAATTTTAAACGATTTTTAAGAAATTATATGTTACAAAGAGAAATGTTTTTGTTTCAAGATTACAAAATTAAACTCCTATTGTAATTTTTTGTAAGGAACGTGTAATATACAAACGAGATTTTTGTGGTATAGTGAATACCGTCAAAAGTTAACAAAAAACATTTTCAATGTAGCACAACGAAATCAAACACTTAGAATATAATTTACAAATTTTAATTTTAAAACATATTTGGAGGATTTTATATTATGAAAAAGACAGTTATCGCTTCATCATTAGCAGTATCTTTAGGAATTGCAGGTTATGCATTAACAGGTAACGAAGCTCACGCTTCTGAAACTACTAACGTAGATCAAGCTCACTTAGCTGATTTAGCTCAACACAACCCAGAACAATTAAACTCTAAACCAGTTCAAGCTGGTGCTTACGATATCCACTTCGTAAACAATGGTTTCCAATACAACTTCACTTCTAATGGCACTAACTGGTCATGGAACTATGCTCAAGTTGGTTCAACTACTCAATCATCAGCTGATTACACTGAATCATACAGCCAAGAAAGTTCAAACCAATCAGTAAGTTCAAACCAACAATCAAGCAATACAAGTGTTAAAGCTGTTTCAGCTCCAACTACTTCAACTCATAATTACAGCACTTCAACAACTTCATACTCAGCACCATCAAGCTCAGCTTCAACTGGTGGTTCTACTAAAGCTCAATTCTTAGCTGCTGGTGGTACTGAAGAATTATGGAACGCTATTGTAATGCCTGAATCAGGTGGTAACGTTAACGCTTCTAACGGTCAATACCATGGTTTAGGTCAAACTAACCAATCTTGGGGTTACGGTTCAGTATCTAACCAAACTAAAGGTATGATTAACTACGCTAAAGAACGTTATGGTTCAATCGGTAACGCAATTTCTTTCCGTGAAGCTAACGGTTGGTGGTAAGATATAGTTTATAACTGGAAAGACAATTCGAGTTATAATCTTTGAGGATGACAATATGTCATCCTCTTTTTTTATGCAATTTTTTAGTAGTGTAGAATAACATGGCATTTGCGTTTCGCATCTGATATGAGAGGGAATATAATCGAATAACTATTTAAGGTTTTACTTGTAAATAGAAAGCTGTGAAAGTATGAAAGCTATTAAATCTATAACTCGCATTATTATTTTGCACAGTCTATTTTGGTTTGTCGTTCAAATGTCTATTGCACATTTAGGTGCACGTATCCCTAAATCATTTTTTGAAAAGTATTCTTGTTTATTTCGATCTTTCCAATGGGAAGAAAATGGTGAACTTTGGGATCGTACTTTAAAGGTAAGTAAGTGGAAAAGATTGATACCTGAAGGTGCTCAAATTAATAAGGATATCTATGATAAAAGCAAGTTATCAGTAAATATTGAAGAGACGCGTCGCTTATTATTGGAAATGAGACGTGCAGAATTGATACATTGGATTTCCATTTTACCTGTGTGGCTATTTGTTAAAGCTCCACGGTACATCAAAATGATTAACATTGCGTACGTATTGTTTAGCCATCTTCCAGTGATTGTAGCACAACGATATAATCGTCCAAGAATCGAACGTTTAATACGTATAATTGAAAAGCGAGGTAAGTAATATGACTCAATCCATCTTAGTTATTGGTGGTGGTTTAGGAGGGATATCCGCTGCTATTCGAATGGCTCAAAGTGGGTATAAAGTAACATTATTTGAGCAAAATAATCATATTGGTGGAAAGGTGAATCGTCTAGAAAAACAGGGTTTTGGCTTTGACTTAGGTCCATCTATTTTAACCATGCCATACATATTTGAGCGTCTTTTTAACTATAGCGGGAAAAATATGGCTGATTATATCGAAATTGAAAGATTGCCGTTACAATGGCGGAGTTTCTTTCCTGATGGTGAAATCATTGATCTATATGAAAATACTGAAGCAACTTTACTTAATAATTTGCAGTTAGGTCAAGAAGATAAGAAGGAACTCGACAATTATTTAAAATATACTAAGCGTATACATCGTTTTACTGAAAAGGGATATTTCAATTTTGGCTTAGATACGTTACGTGAAATTATAAAATATCATGGACCTTTTAAAGCATTGCGAGGTTTTGATTACTTTTCAACAATGCAACAAGCAATTAACCGTTATATTTCGAATCCTAAATTAAGAGATATGCTAGGTTACTTTATTAAGTATGTAGGTTCTTCTTCCTATGATGCACCTGCAGTTCTCTCAATGTTATTTCATATGCAACAAGAACAAGGATTATGGTATGTCAAAGGTGGAATTCATAAATTGGCACTAGCGCTAAAACAATTGGCTATTGAAGAAGGCGTGGACATACAAATGGGGGTTGCTGTTGAAAATATTAAAACGTATCATCAACGCGTTACGGGCGTACGTTTAAGTAGTGGGAAGTATGTTGAAGCGGATTATATAATTTCCAATATGGAGGTCATCCCTACCTATAGAGAGTTATTGCATTTTAATCAACAAAAAATTGACCAACTCGAAAGAACATATGAACCTGCAAGCTCAGGTTATGTATTACATTTAGGGATAGACAAATCCTATTCTCAACTTGCTCATCATAATTTCTTTTTCTCAAAGGACTCTAAGAAAAACTATGATGAAGTATTCCATCAAAAGGTATTACCTCAAGATCCGACAATCTATTTAGTGAATGTTAATAAAACGGATGAACAACAAGCGCCACAAGGATATGAAAATATTAAAGTCTTACCACATATACCCTATATTCAAGATAAACCATTTAAAAAAGAGGAATATGCAGCGTTTAAAGAACGTGTGCTAACGAAATTAGAACGAATGGGACTGACTGATTTAAGAGCGCATATTATATATGAAGATATTTGGACGCCTGAGGATATCCAACATAATTATCGTTCAAATAGAGGGGCCATATATGGTGTAGTCGCAGATAAGAAGAAAAATAAAGGGTTTAAATTTCCTAAGCAAAGTGAGTACTTTGACAATCTCTTCTTTGTGGGAGGCTCTGTAAATCCAGGTGGAGGTATGCCAATGGTAACGTTAAGTGGCATGCAAGTTGCAGACAAAATTAATGCTATTGAAGCGGGAAGGAGTTAGAAAGAATTGAAACTTATACAACTCCTTTTATCATTAGCATCTGTTATTTCATTAATTTGTGGAAAATTTATATATAATAGAAGACATACATTATCTCGCTCGAAACATAGTACTATTCATAGCAATGAATTAACAGTTATTATACCAGCTAGAGATGAAGCTCAAAGGTTACCAAACTTGTTAAGATCTTTGACTAAGCAACGTGGCATCTATGAAATTATAGTTATGGACGATGCGTCTCAAGATGGGACGAGTGAGGTTGCTAAAGCTTATGGAGCAACTGTTTATGAAACTAAAGAAGATAGCCAATGGTATGGTAAATCTCATGCGTGCTATCAAGGAGCCCAACATGTTCAAACGCCATTAATGATGTTTGTTGATGCAGATGTCATCTTTAATAGTCATGCTATTGAGGCGATATTAAATTCATTTGCTCAGCAAGGGAATCAAGGACTATTAAGTATTCAACCTTACCATGAGACTTTTAAATTTTATGAGAGTCTTTCGGCTATCTTTAATTTAATGACGATTGTCGGAATGAATCGATTTTCAAGTTTAGCGGGTAAATCTAATGATTATACGGCTTTTGGGCCTGTCACAATAATGAATAAAGAGGACTACTTTAAAACAGGTGGTCATAAAAATGCGCGCAACACTATTATAGAAGGCTTTGCATTAGGAGAGGCATTTAGTCAATCTGACTTGCCAGTTACTGTATACGAAGGTAGTGAATATGTTAAGTTTCGCATGTATGAAGAAGGACTTCGCTCACTTATACAAGGATGGACAAAGCATTTTTCAGTAGGAGCCAATCAAACTGAACCTAAAGTAATGTTGGCGATTGTAATGTGGTTAATGGGCTCACTCACATCTACAATGGCTTTACTACTTGGATGGATTGCTAAACCGATATCGTTAATATTTTCCGGAATTGTTTATATTTTATATACATGGGAATTTGTAAGTTTACATAGAAGAGTGGGTGCTTTTTCGATAATATTGCTCATTCTTCATCCAATTTTGTTTGTGTTCTTTATTATTATCTTTATAAACTCATGGCGACACGCTCATTTTTCAAAAAAGGTAAAATGGAAGGGTCGTACATTTGATATAAGTTGAATTTTAAACTAGGCCATTAAATTATAGGAGGAATTCCATGACATCGAATGAAAAAAACTTTAAATACTGCCATCAAATTATGAAAGAACATTCTAAAAGTTTTTCTTATGCTTTTGATTATTTACCTGAAAATGAACGCAAAGCAGTATGGGCGATTTATGCAGTATGTCGAATTATAGATGACAGTATTGACGTATATGAAGATCCTCAAATACTTAAAAATATACACGACGATATTATAACTATCGAGAAAAATCATGACGTTGAAAACTACGAATTTAAAAGTAATCAAATGATTATGGAAGCTTTGTATACAGTTTCTCAAAATTTCACAATTGAATATCAATCTTTTTATAATCTCATTCAAACTGTATATGAAGATCAGGATTTTGAGATGTTTGAAACTGATGATGAATTATTAAACTATTGCTATGGCGTAGCAGGTACAGTGGGAGAAGTATTAACTCCTGTACTAGCAGAGCAACCAAATGAAGAAACGTATCGAATCGCGCGTAAACTAGGAGAAGCACTCCAAATAACCAATATTTTAAGAGACGTAGGTGAAGATTTTGAGAATGACAGAATTTACTTCAGTAAGTCGAGTTTGTCTCGATTTGATGTCTCTATTGAAAATGATTTTAACAATGGAGTGTCACAGCAATATGTTGATTTATGGGAGCATCATGCGAAACTAGCTCAAGAAGACTATGATATTGCACTATCAAATCTTGGTGTTTTCAATAAAGAAGCGCAACCAATTATTGAATTAGCTTCAATTATTTACCGTGGCATATTAGATGAAGTGAGAAAAGCTTCCTATACATTACATCGTCGTGTCTACGTTTCTAAATTAGATAAGGTAAAAATGTATAAAACAATAAAAAAGAAATATCATTTATAGGTGGAATGTAGTATGAATATTGCTGTAATAGGAGCGGGCGTCACTGGATTAGCAGCGGCAGCAAGACTTGCTTCGCAAGGTAATAATGTAACAATTTTTGAAAAAATGGGTATCCAGGTGGTCGAATGAGTCAATTCACAAAAGATGGCTTTACCTTTGATAAAGGTCCTTCTATCGTGATGATTCCCGAGGTATACAAGGCAGTATTTGAAGAAAGCGGTAAGAAATTTGAAGACTACGTAGATATGGAACAATTGCGCTATATTTATGATGTTTACTTTGGGAAAAATGACAAAGTAAGAGTACCTACTGATTTAGCCGAACTTCAAGAAACGCTTGAAAGTATTGAACCAGGTACGACACATGGGTTTATGTCATTTTTAACTGATGTTTACAAGCGATATGAAATTGCGCGCTATCATTTTTTAGAGAAAACATATAGAAAGGTTACGGATTTCTATAATGTAGATTCGCTTATTAAAGGTTTGAAATTAAAAACATTAAACAATGCTGATAATTTAATAGAAAATTATATTGATAATGAACGAATACAAAAATTATTAGCATTTCAAATGTTATATATAGGAATTGATCCAAAACGTGGCCCCTCTTTATACTCAATTATTCCTATGGTAGAAATGATGTTTGGTGTTCACTTTATTAAGGGGGGCATGTATGGATTAACACGTGGACTTGTTAAATTAAATAAAGATTTAGATGTGAATATTCAATTAAATTCTAATATAGAAGAAATCATCATCGACCCTAAATATAAGCGTGCTGATGGCGTAAGGGTTAATGGTCTTGTGCAACGATTCGATAAAGTATTATGTACAGCAGATTTTCCTTATGCAGCGGAAAAATTGATGCCTTCACATTCACCCGTAAAAAAATATAAACCTAGTAAAATTGAAAAATTAGATTATTCTTGTTCTGCATTTTTAATGTATATTGGTATTGATAAAGATGTGACTAGCGAGATGTTGCTACATAATGTCATTTTTTCCCAACAATTCCGACAAAACATAGATGAAATATTTAACGGTTCATTATCTGAAGATCCATCTATTTACGTTTATGTGCCTGCAGTTGGAGATCGGAGTATGGCACCTGAAGGTCAAACCGGTATCTATGTTTTAATGCCTACGCCAGAATTAAAAACAGGTCATATTGATTGGAAAGATGGAAATGTGATTAAGAAAGTTAAAGATATTATCTATCGTCAATTAGAGACAATTGACGTATTAGAGGATGTAAAATCACATGTTATATCTGAAACTGTTTATACACCAATCGATTTTGAAAATGATTATAATGCGAAGTTTGGTACAGCATTTGGTTTAATGCCGACATTAGCCCAAAGTAACTACTACAGACCTCCAAATGTTTCGAGAGATTACAAAGATTTATACTTTGCTGGAGCGAGTACACATCCTGGTGCTGGAGTACCTATTGTATTAACTAGCGCTAAAATTACTGTAAATGAAATGTTGAAAGATATAGACAATAATATTTAGTGAAAATTAGGAGTCATTCAATTTGAAAAAGAGTCCATAAATGTTTGAAAATAAATCATTCGTTTATGGATTTTTTATATATTTAGTGGGAATTTTTTGCTGATTCATAATAATTACCGTTATTCTAGAATTAGGGAAAGGGAGATAATTAACTTCACTTATCTGAAAATTGTTAATATTGACATAATTAATCTTGTTGATAAAATTGATAATAATAAGAGGATCGAGATTTAATAAAGGGGGCTTATAATGGTAATTTCAAATAGACTTGCTGCAATCCCTGATAGTTATTTCGGAAAGACAATGGGGCGTAAAGTTGAACATGGACCTCTTCCGCTTATTAATATGGCGGTAGGAATTCCCGATGGAGAAACACCTAAAGGTATTATTGACCATTTTTCTGAAGCGTTACGTATTCCTGAAAATCAAAAGTATGGTGCTTTTCACGGGAAAGAGTCTTTTAAAGAAGCCATTGTAAATTTTTATGAACGACAATATGATGTCACACTTCATAAAGACGAAGAAGTTTGCATTTTATATGGCACTAAAAATGGTTTAGTTGCATTACCAACGTGTGTAGTCAATCCTGGCGAAACGGTGCTTTTACCAGATCCAGGATATACTGATTATTTAGCTGGCGTCATGTTAGCAGATGCTAACCCTGTACCCCTAGAACTAGAGCCACCAGATTATCTACCTGATTGGAATAAAATTGATCCACAAGTATTAAAAGACACTAAATTAACTTATTTAACGTACCCTAATAATCCTACTGGTTCTACAGCTACACAATCCGTATTTGATGAAGCAGTACAACGATTTAAAGATACAGATACTAAAATTGTACATGACTTTGCATATAGTGCCTTTGGGTTTGATGATAAAAACCCAAGTATTCTTGCATCGGAACATGGTAAAGATGTCGCTATCGAAATCTTTTCCTTATCCAAAGGATATAATATGTCAGGATTTAGAGTCGGATTTGCTGTAGGAAATAAAGACATGATTCAAGCTTTGAAAAAGTATCAAACGCATACTAATGCTGGCATGTTTGGAGCATTACAAGATGCCGCCACGTATGCTTTAAATAATTATGATGATTTTTTGATACAACAAAATGAAACATTTAGACGAAGACGTGACACATTTGAAGCAAAACTTAAAGAAGCAAAATTACCATTTGTTCATTCTAAAGGTGGCATCTATTCTTGGTTGCGTACGCCACCAGGGTATAATAGTGAACAATTTGAAACGTTTTTATTGCAAGAGAAATCCATTTTAGTAGCACCAGGTATACCTTTTGGGAAAAACGGCAAGCATTATGTGCGTATTTCTCTTGCATTAGACGATAAGCAACTAGAAGAAGCTACAGAGAGATTAACAGACCTTGCCAACATGTATAATGGCTAAATGTTAATCAGAGGGGATGATTGAGAATGACTAAAATTAAAATTATGAGTGTTAGAGATGAGGATTTACCTTATATTGAAGAATGGTCTAAGCGTAATAATATAGAAGTTGATTTATCAAGAGAGCAACTAACAGAAGATAATGTCGAGACAGTTTCAGGTAGTGACGGTCTCTCATTATCTCAAACTTTACCTATCTCTGAAGAAATTTATAAGAAGTTAGAATCATTTGGGATAAAACAAATCGCTCAAAGAAGTGCTGGATTTGATGATTATGATTTAGACTTAGCGACTAAATATAATCTAATTATTTCCAATGTGCCTTCATATTCACCACGTAGTATTGCTGAATTTGCGGTTACTCAAGCTGTTAATGTCGTACGTCATTCAAATCGTATTCAAAATAAGATGCAAGAGTACGATTTTAGATGGGAACCATCGATTTTATCGCAGTCTGTGAGTGATTTGAAAGTTGCTGTAATTGGTACTGGACGTATAGGTAGTATTGTAGCTCAAATATTTGCCGAAGGATATCGTAGTGAAGTAGTAGCGTATGATCCATTTCCGAATGAAAATGTGGCTAAGTATGTAACTTACAAAGATACTTTGCAAGAAGCGATTGAAGAAGCGGATATTGTG
Organism: Staphylococcus sp. FSL K6-0223; assembly: GCF_038008285.1. NCBI lineage: Bacteria > Bacillati > Bacillota > Bacilli > Caryophanales > Staphylococcaceae > Staphylococcus > Staphylococcus sp. FSL K6-0223. The sequence goes on along the minus strand of NZ_JBBOYX010000003.1, from coordinate 622,244 downwards.
ACTGTGCATATTCCAGCTACAAAATATAATCATCATTTGTTTAATGAGGCTTTATTTAGTTACTTCAAAAAGGGCGCGGTATTCGTAAATTGTGCAAGAGGTTCTTTAGTTGATACTCAAGCACTGATATCGGCGTTAGACCAAGGGCGATTAAGGGGAGTTGCCTTAGATACTTATGAACATGAAGTAGGTGTATTTACAACAGACCGACGCGGAGAAGATTTGAACGATGAATTATTAAACTCATTAATACAAAGGGAAGATATTATTATAACACCGCATATTGCTTTCTATACTGAAGCAGCAGTGGAGAATCTTATTGTTGATGCCTTAGATGCTGCTATGGATGTCATAAATACCGGAGATACTCGTCTGAGAGTGAATTAGTTAAAATGAGCTTTTATAAGAATAACACTAACTATGATTCAACAACATATAAAGGATGGAACAACAATGCAAATCACTATACTTGGTTTTAACATATTTGCCAAAGGGGGAACTTCTAGAAGTAATATCAATTTAATTAAAGCTTTTTTGAAAAATGAACATACAGTTAACTATTTTAATTATAAAAAATTCGATCAAGCACAGAAAGATTTACTAATCCAAGAGGAAGACTTAGCGAACAATTCAGTTGATATTTTTTATTTAAACAACTTAAAGCAATTAGCAAAAACTCAATTATTAATTATTACTAGAGAAGCATTTTTTAAGTATTCGAGATTAATTAAAAAATATAACCCCAATATAAAAATTGTTGGAGAAATACATGGACCACTAAAGTATATTACTGAAGATATAGATCTTTCGTTAGATACAATTGACTGTGTGAGAGTAAGTACTAAAAGTATAAAATCGGATTTTATTAAAAGGTTTAATTATAAAAATGTTTTTAACCAATACGTGAATACTGAACACATTCCCATTGATAAAATTACCAAAAATACACATAAACATTTTTTAATTAAATCACGATTTGAGGATGAAGTTAAAGATATTTCGTACGCGATAAAATTATTTAATTACATATTAAAAAATAAAAATACGATAAATATCAGACTCAATATTATTGGTTATGGCCCATCAGAAACATTATATAAAAACTTGGTTAACTACTATAATCTGAGTAAATACGTCTACATTAATGGGTACCAACCTCAGAATTATATTTATATTTCTACATCCCCTTATGAAACGCTTGGTTATTCTATTATTGAATCGATTTTTAAAGGTAACAGAGCTTTGATATATGGTGGAGATGATGGACTTCTAAAAGAAATTTATCAATCATATCATTGTACTGAATTTTTAACTAAAGACATTGAAAAAGATAGTGAGATTTTATTAGCATTTGCACAAAAAAATTATAATGATAAAGAAAGAATAGAAGACTGTGAAATGCTACAAGAAAAATTTAATTACAAAAATTATGCCGAAACTTACTTAAAAAATATAGATATTGCTATTAATTCTAAGGAAGTTAGGTTTAATAGTAATTACAAACTCGCAGTAGCAAGAAAAAGTAAGTTGAAAAAGGATAAAAATGAAGTTACTTTAAAAGAAAGAGCTAGACAATGTTATCAATGTATAAGAAAAGTATTTCATGTTATACATAGACCATTTTATCTTAGAAAATTAAATAAAATTAAACCTAGTAAAAAATATGTATTTATAGAATGTTTTCATGGTAAATCATTTAGTGGTGATCCGAAATATATTGCACATGCAATTCGTCGTCTGTATCCTGAAAAAGAGATTTTCGTAAGTTCTGTCAATGCATTAGTCGACATGGAAATAAGAGAGAATGGGTTTATCCCAACAAGAATCTCAAGTGACGATTATGTTAATAAATTTCGTAGAAGTAAATATATATTTATAAATGGTAATGCGATTGATAAAGTGTATAAACATCGAAATCAGGTTTTTGTAGAAACTTGGCACGGTCTACCTATGAAGAAAATGGTTAATGATCTTAATAACAAGAAAGAACGTATGATTCAGTTGAAAAATTTTCTTCCTAGAATGAAAAAGTGGGACTATTTATTAGTTTCTTCAGATTTAAATAAGAAATTATTTGAGTCTGCTTTCCAAACCTCTAAAAATCCTAAGTTAAACATCCTTAATTATGGTGCGCCTAGAAATACGTATTTATTAAAAAATAATACACTTGAAGAACAAAATAGAATTAAACTTAAATACCTATTTAAGTTATCTGATAAAAAGAAATATATCTTATACTGTCCAACATGGAGAAGAAACGAAAGGGAAACAATTACTAATATAGATATCGAGAAATTAATAGATTATTTGCCTACAGAGTATGATATTATTATTAAACTTCACCCAAATGAAGGGGCTCTACGTAAATGCTACAGTCATATCAATGAACGCGTGCATTGTTTCTTTAATGAATTAGTTGATATCCAAGAGTTATATTTAATCAGTGAATGTATTATAACCGATTATTCGTCAACCATTTTTGATTATGCGCATTTAAATAAACCAATTATATTATTGCAAGAAGATGAAGAGCTATACCAAAAAGAAACTGGCTACTACTTTAATATATTCGATTATGGTAGTTTTACTATAGGCAGTAAGAACGAAGAGATGTTAGCTCAACAAATCGTGGAACATGAAAGTGTTGACTATTCCAGATTGATTAACTTATTAATGACTAACGATTCAACGGATAGTTGCGAAAAGATATTAAAAGAGATTTTTGAAATATAATAAAAAATATAAATGCCTCAGTAAGATTTTATCTATCTTTCTGAGGCATTTATATTAGTAACTATTTTGCATCATAGCCTTGATCTTCAATAGCATCTTTCATTTGTGTGATGTTCACTTTTGAATCATCAAATTCTACACGAACGTTATTTTCTTCTAAATTAACTTCGGCAGATTGTACACCGTTTAAGTTTGCTAATGCTGATTCAACTGAATCTTTGCAATGTTGGCAGCTCATACCTTCTACTTGAATTATTTCTTGAGTCATAAGACTTCACTCCTTTATCGATATCTTCATCTATATTATAATCTTAAAACGCTATTCCGATTAATGAAAGTAATGGTAATCGGGAATTTATAATTTTATCTTTTTAAGACGCAGTGCGTTTGTCACTACGCTAACTGAACTCAATGCCATGGCTGCTCCGGCTATCCAAGGCGCAAGTAAACCTAAAGCGGCTATAGGAATACCTGCAACATTGTATCCAAATGCCCAAAATAAGTTTTGACGTATATTGCGAATTGTTGCTTTACTAGCTTTTATAGCTTTAGGGAGTAGTAGTAAATCACCACCAAGAATTGTAATATCTGCAGCCTCAATAGCTACTTCAGTACCTGTACCTATTGCAATTCCAATGTCAGCTTTAACTAAAGCAGGTGCATCATTGACACCGTCGCCAACCATAGCAACATTTCGTCCTTCTTTTTGTAATAGAGCTATTTGTTCAGCTTTTTCTTCAGGTAACACATCAGAGATAACACGGTCTATACCTACTTCTTTAGCAATTGCTTGTGCCGTTTGTTTGTTGTCTCCAGTGAGCATGACTACTTCAATATTCATATTTTGTAAATGATTAATGGCTTGTTTTGCAGTATCTTTAACAGTATCTGCAACAGCAATAATACCTTTCAGTTCACGTTCAATTGCAATTACCATTGCAGTTTGACCATGTTGTTCATATTGAATTAATTTGTTATTGAGTTCTTGAGTTATATTGATGTCATAGTCATGCATTAACTTTCTGTTTCCAACTAAAATACGATGACCATTTATTGTCGCTTCAATACCCAGGCCAGGTACAGCTTTGAAAGTTTCGTTGCCTAAAAGTGTTAAGTTTTGATCTTTAGCATAATTGACGATGGCTTCAGCTAAAGGATGTTCAGATGCATTTTCAGCACTAGCTAACAGCTGAAGTGTATCTTGATCGCCAACATAATCTGTAACTTTTGGTTTACCATTAGTGATGGTACCTGTTTTATCTAATACTATAGTGTCTATATGGTGAGCTCGTTCTACAAATTCGCCGCCTTTGAATAAAATACCATTTTCAGCTGCGCGACCAGTACCTACCATAATAGATGTAGGCGTTGCTAAACCAAGTGCACAAGGACATGCAATGACTAGTACTGATATCGCAGCAAGCAACGCAGGTTCAAATTGACCAAAATGAATGAAAATAATCCAAATAATAAATGTAATCAATGAAATACCAACAACCACAGGTACGAAATAACCTGAAATGATGTCCGCTAATCTTTGAATTGGTGCTTTAGAACTTTGTGCTTCCTCAACGACTTTAATAATATTTGCTAATGCAGTGTCACTGCCCACTTTAGTAGCTTTTATGATCAAAGAACCATTTTTATTTAGTGTAGAGCCAATTACTGCATCTCCGATTGTCTTTTCAACTGGAATAGATTCACCAGTTAACATGGATTCATCGATGGAGGTGCTTCCTTTGATAATCTCACCGTCTACAGGAACCTTTTCACCAGGTTTAATTACTAAAGTATCTCCCACTATAACTTCATTAAGAGGAACCATCATCTCTTGATTATCTTTTAATACTCGAGCTTCTTTAGCTTGTAAACTTAATAATTCGCCCAATGCATTGGTAGTTTGAGATTTAGCACGTGCCTCTAAATACTTCCCAAATAGAATGAGCGTAATCAAAATAGCACTTGTTTCAAAATATAAGTGAGGTTCATTCACTTTATTTAGTAACCATCGGATCATTTCATAAATACTGTAAAAGTATGCCGCGCTTGTGCCGAGAGACACCAAAACATCCATGTTGGCAGAACCATTGCGTAGGTTCTTATAGGCACCTACATAAAATTGCCAACCTATAATAAATTGCACAGGTGTAGCTAGAATGAGTTGTATCCATGGATTCATTATAGTTTCTAGTAAATGAACAGGAAATACATGAATGAGCATTACAAGTAAAAGTGGTGCAGATAAGATTGCTGAAATCATTAATTTAGTTCGTTTTAATTTTAATTCTTGTTCTTTTCGAGATGACTTTTCTAAATTATTATTTGTGATTGGTTTAGCATCGTAACCTAATTTATGAATTCTTTGAATAAGTTGATCCGTATTCGTTGTACTAGGGTAAAATTCAATTAATGCTTGTTCAGTTGTCAAATTGACTGTTGCATTTTGAACGCCGTCCATTTTGTTAAGAACTTTCTCTATACGATTCGAGCAGGCTGCACATGTCATCCCAGTAATATCTAATTCTTGTTTTTCAGTTGCAACATCATAACCTAATTTCTTGATTTGTTCTACAAATGCTTCTGGTTGATATTCATCGGCATTATATTCAATTGTTGCCTTTTCAGTTGTTAGATTCACTTGAGCTGTAACATCGTCTAATCGATTTAATTTCTTCTCTATTCGGTTAGAGCACGCAGCACATGTCATTCCGGTAATATCCAATGTGGTAGTTTTATTAGACAAAGGTATACCTTCTTTCTGCGTTTTGCTTAATTTCAATATACCCCTTATAGGTATTAAAGTCAATTTAATAGTTTCTAACTTTTAGTAATAAAAAACGCGCACATCATCAAATGTCGATGAGGTACGCGTATATAATCTATATTTAAGAAATTGATATACAATCGTAAATGATAGAGGGATAGTAAAAATAGTTGAATGTTTGCTATATCGTTAGTAAATGTTTATTTGATTGTTATTTCAATTTCGATTTATAAATAATCAATTCATTTCTTAGAAAAAGTCTGATGGGTTCAAGTTTTCTAGATCTAAATTTTTAAAATTATTGAAATCTAAATTTGAGATGTCTTGAACTAGCTCACCACTTTTAGCTTGTTCATAATAATAGCTGGCTTCGTTAAGGATATCGTGGTCTTGAAAAGTTTTAACTATTCCTAAGATGATAAGTACTGAGATAACTCCTTTTAGTAATGTTTTCATAATGGGTGGCTCCTTTGTTTCTTTCTTAATATATAGTATATGTGATTTTTTTCTAAAGTTCATGAGCCTATAGTATTGAAATACTATCGTACTTTAGAACTATTCTGATAAATAAAGTCTCTATGTGATAGTGTAAGTGTTTGCTTGTTGTGCGATATGGGAATGTGTTTTGTAAGTATAGAGGAGGTTGATTTTTAGTGAGTTTATTAGACTTTCATAAAGAAATAAAAGGCTACACTCAAGATAGACAGCCTGGTATAGAAGCGGACATGAATCCTAAGCCAGTAGCTGAATTAGATGAATATAAAGCAGCAGGTAAATTAAAAGGCAAAGTTGCTTTAATTACTGGTGGCGACTCTGGTATCGGTCGTTCCGTAGCAATACTATATGCTAAAGAGGGAGCAAATGTTGCTATAGGTTATTATGATGAACATCAAGATGCTGAAGACACTGTTAAACGTTTAAAAGAATTAGGCGTAGATGCAAAAGCATATGCACATGATTTAAAAGACGAGCAACAATCTAAAAAACTCATTGATGATGTTGTTAAAGATTTTGGTAGTTTAAATATTTTAGTAAATAATGGTGGTGTTCAATTCCCACGAGATAACTTTGAGGATATTACGCCTGATCAAGTCAAAGAGACGTTTATGACAAACATTTTTGGAATGATGTTCTTATCTCAAGCAGCTGTTCCACATCTTTCAAAAGGTGACGCAATTATTAACACTACTAGTGTAACGGCTTATAGAGGTTCAGGTCATCTTATTGATTACTCTGCGACAAAAGGTGCGATAGTGTCATTTACTCGCTCTCTTGCGACAACATTAATGGAAAAAAGTATTCGAGTTAACGCTGTAGCACCAGGACCTATATATACTCCATTAATCCCATCTACATTTGATGAGGAAAAGGTTGAAAATCAAGGTGGAGATACGCCAATGGGTCGCCGAGGCCAACCAGCAGAGCTAGCTCCTTCATATGTGTTCTTAGCAACTCAAGCAGATAGTTCATATATTACAGGACAAGTCATTCATGTTAATGGTGGAGATTATATTACGACATAAATATAAATATGTTTAGAGGCTGAGATATGAATGATTATCTCAGCTTTATTTAGTATATTGTTATTTGAATTGAGGGATAGTCATGACTGAAAAGGAAAAAATGTTAGCACATCAGTGGTACGATGCTAATTTTGATGATGAGTTGAAAGAGGATAGGTTACAGGCAAAAGAGTTATGCTTTGAATATAACCACACACGCCCAAGTAATGTTGAAAAACGCAACGAAATAATGGAGAAATTATTTGGCTATAAACTTGAGAATGTGGGGATTTCAATCCCGTTTGATACAGATTATGGATGGAATATTAAGTTCGGAAAAAATGTATTTATTAATACCAATTGTTATTTAATGGACGGCGGTGGCATCACGTTTGGAGATAATGTATTTATAGGTCCTAACTGTGGATTTTACACTGCTACACATCCACTTAATTTTGAGGAACGTAATAAAGGTCTAGAACTAGCAGAACCCATTGTAGTAGGAAGTAACACTTGGTTTGGGGGACATGTTTCTGTGTTGCCTGGGGTGACGATAGGTGAAGGAACCGTTATTGGTGCAGGAAGTGTAATAACCAAAGATATACCCCCTCATTGCTTAGCAGTAGGTAATCCTTGTAAAGTGATTAGAAAGATTGAGCAGTAATATTAAAAAACAACGAATAGCCCATAAATGTACTATGATTTCATTTATGGGCTATATTGCTTATTCTATTATAAACTCTAATTTTTAAATGTACGTTCTCATGATTTTAGCTTAGTCTTTTAATTTTAAAAATGAGATAAAGCTCTTCATTCTTGATCTTAATCCATAAGATTATTTTTGTAACTTTTATAAACGGCAGTGTAGTTAACTTTTCCTATACCACCTACAATATATTTTCCAAATTTAAATAAATTAAAAACGTATCCAACTGTAATAGCTAGAGATAATGTAACTATAGTATTGAATATTACATTTTTAATTGGGTTATGGCTTAATAATCCTAAATCATGCACAAAAAAATAATGAACTAAGTAGATACAATAGGAGTAATTACTTATAAATACAATAAACTTAGGTACATACTTAATATAGGAAGAAAAGAGGAAAAATAATAGAATAATCATTGTTACATAAATAGGTGTATCTATTCTTTTAGATTCTACCCATGTGCTAATACCAAGTAAATAATTTGAAAACATGAAAAGAATTGATAGAAATGCTCCAATAATTATATGAATAGAGTAATTTTTTATTCTTTCCATAAATACTTCATAGTAAGTGCCTATATAGAAACCGAGTAAAAAATAGCTTAACCAACCTATGAAAATCATCCATCCCTCTCGATCCCAAATAGCTGCTATTATAGGATTATCAGGAGGCGATACAAAGGATCTCATAGCCCAATACATTGTGGTGATAAAAATTGATATAACAATCATCCCAATTGGATTCAAACCAATTAGATATTTAGAAAATAGCCAATGTAGTATATAAAATTGAAAAATAATAACTATAAAATATGTAACAGCCCCTCCATGAAACATTGTTTCTTTAACATGGAATAAATATTCATGTAAATTATTTGGACTAAAGTAAAAATAAGAAATACTTAAATTAATAATAATGTAGGGTATGCCCAAATAAATCAATTTATTTTTGAAGAAGCCCTTTTTTAATTTTGAGCCATAATTTTTTGCTAGTAAAAATTCTGATATAAAAACGAACATTGGCGTACTAAACATTAATAATAATTGGAATAGACGAAGTGATGTACTATGAGGGACGGAATGCATTTTTGAAAAAGTGGTAGTAATAGAGTGAATGATAACTATACTTAAACACGCGATGGCGCGCATCCAAAAAATTACTGATGTATAAGTTTTCATATGTTTATACCTTTCTGAATTTATTTATTTTTTAGAATATAGGGCTCAACCATTAATTCTATACAATAATTTTCTTATTTTCAACAACTTTTTTACTAAACAAAATAATTGAAATGCATAAAATTGTAAATTTAATCATAAAAAGACACATTAACTCCAAATTATTTTTAAGACTTTTCAGATAATATAAATGTAAGCGATTGCAAAACCGGGTGTGAACATAGTAGAATAAGGTAAATGATATGAACTATCATTTGAAATGTATGTCAATGTTTTGTGATTTTAATAATCTTAATAATACATAGGGGGTTAATGATAATGGTAGTACCTTTCAAAAATGAACCTGGGATTGATTTTTCAGTACAAGAAAATGTAGACCGCTTCAACGAAGTATTAAAGAAGGTAAAAGGGGAACTTGGTCAAAATATTCCGTTATTCATCAATGGTGAAAAAATAGATAAGAGTGACAAGTTTGAATCTCTAAACCCTGCAGATACATCTCAATTAATTGCTAAAGTTTCTAAAGCTACAAAAGACGATGTAGAAAATGCGTTTCAAGCAGCGAACGAAGCTTATAAATCATGGAAGAAATGGTCTCATAAAGATCGTGCTGAATTGATGTTACGCGTTGCAGCAATTATTCGTCGTCGCAAAGAAGAAATTTCTGCTGTTATGGTATATGAAGCTGGAAAACCATGGGATGAAGCAGTAGGCGATGCTGCAGAAGGTATCGATTTTATCGAATATTATGCACGTTCAATGATGGATTTAGCAGAAGGTAAACCTGTGTTAGATCGAGAAGGTGAACATAATAGATATTTCTATAAATCCATAGGTACTGGCGTTACAATTCCACCGTGGAACTTCCCATTTGCAATTATGGCGGGTACAACACTAGCTCCAGTGGTGGCTGGTAATACAGTTCTATTAAAACCTGCAGAAGACACTGTACTTACAGCATATAAACTAATTGAAATTTTAGAGGAAGCTGGTTTACCTAAAGGTGTTGTTAACTTTGTACCTGGTGATCCTAAAGAAATTGGAGATTATTTAGTTGACCATAAAGATACACACTTCGTAACATTTACAGGTTCACGTGCAACAGGTACACGTATCTATGAACGTAGTGCTGTAGTTCAAGAAGGACAGAACTTCTTGAAACGTGTTATCGCTGAAATGGGTGGTAAAGATGCTATTGTCGTAGATGAAAACGTTGATACGGATTTAGCAGCAGAGGCAATTGTTACGTCTGCATTTGGTTTTTCAGGACAAAAATGCTCAGCATGTTCACGAGCAATTATCCATAAAGACGTGCATGATGAAATTTTAGAGAAAGCAGTCAATTTAACTAAAGATTTAACTTTAGGTAACACGGAAAACAATACGTTTATGGGACCAGTAATTAATCAGAAACAATTCGATAAAATTAAAAATTATATCGAAATTGGTAAAGAGGAAGGTAAATTAGAACAAGGTGGAGGCACGGATGACTCAACAGGTTACTTCATCGAACCAACCATCTTCTCAGGTCTTAAGTCAGCTGACCGTATTATGCAAGAAGAAATTTTTGGACCAGTTGTCGGATTTATTAAAGTCAATAGCTTTGATGAAGCAATTGATGTTGCAAATGATACTGATTATGGTTTGACTGGTGCGGTTATCACAAATAATCGTGAGCACTGGATTAAAGCTGTAAATGAATATGATGTAGGTAACCTTTACCTTAACCGTGGTTGTACTGCTGCTGTAGTTGGATATCATCCATTTGGTGGTTTCAAAATGTCAGGTACAGACGCTAAAACAGGTAGTCCGGACTACTTACTTAATTTCTTAGAACAAAAAGTTGTTTCAGAAATGTTCTAATAAAATAAATAAAGCCGTTGATAGGAAGGTAAAATGAGTGTTGACTCAAAGGCTTCTTATTGACGGCTTTTTCTAATCAATTTTAGAGTATAAGAATCTATTCTGTAATGCTAATGTTGATTGCTTTATGGAAAACTTTATCAATTTCTGAAGCGGGCCATTGAATGTTTTCTTGTTTAATCCACTCCATAAATCCATCTAATGTAGAACCATAGATATAAAATACTAAATCTTCTGGGATTGTTTTATCAACAGAGATACGATGAATATTTTCTTTAATATCTGCCTTCATAATATCTACACAAACTTCTTTAAATATTTTACCGAATGATACATCATCTTTTTGTACCTTTTCGATTTTTTCCAATTCTTCTTTATTCGTAAATGTAGCTTCAATTGTTTGGAAAGGATTATTTAACCGATCTTTTAAGTCGGTTGAAAAGTAATCTTTAGTGAGTAACTTGAATAGATAAACTAACAAATCATATTTGTCATAGAAATGTTTATAAAAAGTCGTCCGGTGAACCATTCCAGATTCGCAAATTTCATTAACAGAAAGAGATTCGAAACTTCTTTTCTCTAACAATTGATAAAGACTTGATGATAACGCCTTTTTAGTTTTCACTACTCTTAAGTCTTGTTCATTCATTAATATAACCTCGCTAATCTACACTGTATAGTTAAACTATATCGTCGCATTAACCATTACGCAATAACTTAGATTTATGTATAGATAATTATTTCTAAAAATAGACACATTTATCTTTTTGTAGATATTGTAAATCATAGGTAATAGGCATATGATTTTCTTATTGATAATGATTATTAATTAAGGTTAGAAAGCGTGAGTATGATGTTGAATTTAATGACTGGGATGAAAAATAAACAATATAAAGTTAAAAGTATCAATCTGAATAATAAAAGCATGTTATATCGTTTGGGAGCACTTGGTTTAAAGAAGGGCAGTCTAGTGAGTATTAAGCGTAAATGCTTATTTAATGGACCAAGTGTAATTGAAATCAATGGTCAATATCTTAGTATTAGACAATCAGATGCTCGTCAAATTGCATTAGAGGAGTAGATGATATGAATGAAAGTTATTGCATTTTAGGTAATCCTAATGTAGGTAAAACATCTCTATTCAATGCATTGACAGGATCTTATGAGTACGTTGGGAATTGGAGCGGTGTGACGGTCGAGAAAAAAGTAGGTAAATTAAAAGAAAATCTAGGACAATTAATAGATTTACCTGGTGTATACGATCTTTCACCAATCACTAAAGATGAAACAGTTGTTACAGAATTTCTGATGGAAACATCATTTACTGGAATGATTAATATTATTGATACTAGTCAAATTAAAAGAAATCTGCAATTAACTGTTCAATTGCTAGAACTCAATGTTCCTATAATTATTGGTTTAAACATGATGGATGTAGCTATTCAACATGGTTTAAAGATTAATTATGACACTCTAATGAGAAAGTTAAAAGTACCTATTTTTCCTATAGTAGCAAGAAAAGCTAAAGGTACAAACACTTTATTGCATGAACTTCAATTCTTGAAATCTGATCAAAGACAACACTTCAAAATTGATTATGGCAATGAGATTGAAGAAGCTATCGAACGACTTAGCTCAATTATCAAGAGAGAAACGTCGTATCCAAATGAACGAATACGTTTTATAGCAATTCAATATTTGCTTGATAATGTCAAAATTAACGAAGAATTAGGGGCTGAGTTGATTAATCTTCTAGAGCCCATAAAAAAAAAACTTAGATAAACACTCTAATATGTGCGTACGCGAACGTATAGAAGCTATAAGAGAAGCATTTATAGATAATATCTTAAAAAATGTTGTTGAATATCCGGAAGAAGAAAAACAATTTTTCACAGCTAAATTAGATAAAATTATTATGAATAAATATTTAGGAATTCCAATATTCTTAGGTATTATATGGCTAATATTTCAAACCACTTTCACATGGGTGGGCACGCCTTTATCTGATAAAATGGAAGATTTCATCGGTGGTCAATTAACCGATTGGATAAAACTACTGATGCAACAATTGCATCTATTACCGTTTCTTCAAGACTTAATTACTGATGGTATTATTGCTGGAGTAGGTTCAGTATTAGTATTTATTCCTCAAATCGTAGTTTTATTCTTCTTTATTTCATTGCTCGAAGATTCAGGTTATATGGCTAGGATTGCCGTATTGATGGATAAGACTATGGAATCCATTGGTTTAAGTGGAAAGTCGTTTATTCCTATGATTATTGGCTTTGGATGTAATGTTCCAAGTATTATGGCTGCGCGTAGTATTGAAAATGAAAAAGAGCGACTTATTACTATTTTAATCGCGCCATTTATGTCGTGTTCAGCACGGTTACCCGTCTATGCTTTGTTCGTAGGTGTATTCTTTAAAGAATACCAATCACTTATCGTACTTAGTTTATATTTAATTGGCATTCTGATTGCTCTTTTAGTGAGTACTTTTATGAATAAATTTATTTTGAAAAATGAAGACTCGGTTTTTATCGTGGAATTACCAACATATCGTGTACCTTCAATTAGAACGTTATGGCGTAGTACATGGGAAAAGGCAAAAGGCTTTGTGAAAAAAGCAGGTACATTTATTTTCGGTGGTTCAGTAGTGATTTGGGCTTTAACTTATATGGGCCCTAATGGATTTAATGTGAAAATTAATCAAAGTTTTATGCACATACTTGGAGAAGTTTTTGCTCCTATTATTGCTCCTTTAGGTTTTGGAACTTGGCAGGCAGGAGCAACATTGATACCAGGCTTTTTAGCAAAAGAGGTTATTATTAGTTCAATGGCTATACTTTATTCATCCAATGAGAATGGTTTAGTCAATGTGATTCAACACCAATTCACTCCAATTTCAGCATATGCGTTTATGATATTTATACTATTATATGTACCTTGTATCTCTACGGTCGCCACTATTAGAAAAGAAACATGCTCTTGGAAATGGACACTTATTGCTGTCATCTATCCAGTATTAACAGCCTACATTTTAACATTAATGTTTTATCAAGTTAGCCATTTATTTACGTAAGGAAGTGATTCTATGTATGTATTATTAAACATTTTAATTATCGCAGTTATTGTAAGCTATACGGTGTATACATTATTTAAGTTCTTTAAACGATCTAAAGCAGGTCAATGTGGAAGTTGTAAATCGCAATGTCATTGCAATACCTCTTCTTCTAAAAAGTCTTCGCCATCATAGAACTAAAAAAATCCTCCTCAAATAAGAACTTCTCTACTCATTTTAATAAATAAGAGTAGGGAAGTTTTTTATATTAAGTAAATATTGAGTTATTATTAATTTACTTTTCTAATGATTAAACTTTTTAAAAAGTGATATATTATATGTAACTATTTTTTTAGAATGTAAATTTTTATTAATATGGAGGATTTAATAAATGAAAGGTAGCAAGAAACTAGATAGCTTACTAGAGGATAATAAGAAGAAATTAAAAAAGTTATTTAAATATGATAAAAAAGAAGCTTTGGCTTTCACAAAAGAAGATCGTGAGAAAGTCAAAGATAAGTATGGGGTTTATGTTATTTTTGATCAAAAGAAACCAGTTTACGTAGGACAAACTGGTGGGTACTCAACGACTTATAAACCTATAAATAAAGACTTATACACTAAATTAGGACAATATAACTCTCATTCAGATAGTGGTACAACAAAGTTTAGAAAAGGGTTTGCCCAAAGTAAAAACTTAGATCAATCTGATTTAAAAAGTATCACTGCTCAAGAACATAGTTTAACTTTCCAATATATTAAAGTTAAAGATGAACCTGCCTTTATAAATATTTTAGAACTTGTCGCTTTAGAGTATGCGAAAGATAAAGGTTATGAACTATATAATTTTGAATAATTAATTTTTATGATATGTGAAAAGCTGAGGCATTTATTTATTGCCTCAGCTTTTAAAGTATTCAACTTATGTTTATTAAAATTATTACGATTCACTAGTATATTAAAACAAACTTAAGAATGCTATCACCACACAACCTTCATTCAGATTGATTTTTTAATTCATCTTTATATAGGCGTCTATAATAATTAGATAATTTGAGATCATGTATAAATGAGATAATTGGTCGTGCTGTCATTTGAAGACTACCGATAACAAAGAGGACTGTGCCGGCTATCATTGTTTTATCGCTAAAGAAGAGAAAGCTTCCAACCAGAAATATTAAACCTAACATGATATCATTAATTTGATACAGTGCTTTGTAAAAAGTAGTAATTTCATTGGCATGGTTTTGACTTTTAGGACTTAAGTTATTTTTATTAAAATGAAGATCTACATCGTTTTTATGCTGAATCATATTATTACCTCCACTATGTTTATTGAGTTAAAAATTCCCATTCAATAATAGAGTTAAACTTAGCAATCGTATTATATGATAAAGGAGTTATTGAAATGCAATATCAAACGAAATTTCAATCCCCACTAGGTGAACTGCAATTAATTAGTGATGGTTCTGCACTTACGCATCTTTTATATCCGAACCAACATATAGAAAATGTTAAAACAAAAGGGGACTTACCACTATTTCAAAAAGTGACTCAGTGGCTAGAAAAATATTTTGAAGGTAATCATCCAGTTATAGATTTTACATTAGCACCACATGGAAGCGACTTTCAGCGTGAGGTCTGGGATGAGTTAATAAAAATAGCATATGGAGACTTAGAAACATATGGAAACATTGCAAAAAGTGTTGGTCAAAAGTTAGGTAAGCCAAAAATGTCTGCTCAAGCTGTAGGAGGGGCAGTAGGTCGTAATCCGATTTCTATCATCATACCTTGTCATCGTGTGGTAGGTAAGGATGGAAGTTTAACAGGTTACGGTGGCACGATAGATAATAAAATTAAATTGCTAGAAATTGAAAATGTTGATATGTCTCAGCTTTATAGACCGAAATATAGTACAAAGCCATAAAGAAAGCTTGGGAGTCTTAGGTAAGACTTCCAAGCTTTTAATATTTGTCCATGATTTATTCTGCAATATGATATTCACGAATATCGTCATTAATGTCTTTTAAGTAGAAGAGATTATTGTCTTTATCTGATTGTTCAATGTCGTGATTGAATTCTAAATCATCAAAACGTTTAAAGAATGATTCGTATTCTTCGACGGAAACTTCTGTACGATTGTTTAACAATGCTTTGTGTCCTTCAATGTCTAGATGTTTTTCGAAACCGTCTACAAGTGTTGCACTGAAGAATTCGCCAACAGAACCTGAGCCATAACTAAATAAACCAATTGTTTGACCACCTTTAAGGTCACGTGTTTCTAGTAATGAAATTAAACTTAAGTATAATGAACCAGTATAGATGTTGCCAACATAACGGTTATAATATACTGCATCTTCATATCCTGATTTTAAGCGTTCTTGTGTAGTTTCATCAGCATTATCAATGATAGAATCTAAAGCTTTTTTACCCATTTTGGTGAAAGGTACATGGAAGCAAAGTGATTCGAAATCAGATAGTGTTTTACCTTGACGACGTGCATATTCATTCCAGCTTTCTTGGAATGATTTAATGTAAGCGTCTTTAGATAGTGCACCTGCAACGAGTGGGTATTTGTGACCTGTAGGACGCCAGAAGTCGTAAACATCTTCGGTATAAGCAACTGCATCATCGTTTAATGTTAATATGCTAGGCTCATGAGAAATCATCATTGCTACAGCACCAGCCCCTTGAGTAGGTTCTCCGCCTGAGTTAATACCATAACGTGCAGTATCACTTGCGATAACTAGAACTTTCTCGTTGGGACGTTGTGCAAGATAGTCTTTAGCAAGTTGGATTGCAGGAGTTGCAGCATAACATGCTTCTTTCATTTCAAAGCAACGTGCGAAGGGGTGAATACCTAATAAATTATGGATTTGAACTGCTGCAGCTTTGGCATTATCAATAGCAGATTCAGTTGCTACAATTACCATTCCAATATTCTTTTTATCTTCGTTTGTTATAATATCTTTAGCAGCATTAGCACCCATCGATACGATATCTTGGTTGACAGGACTTACTGCCATTTCAGTTTGTCCGATTCCTATTAAGAATTTATTTGGATCAACTTGGCGTGCTTCTGCAAGCTTTGCCATGTCTACATAATATTTTGGTACATAAAAGTTTATTTTATCGATACCTATGTTCATAAGGCGAATCATCCTTTCAGTTTTAAAGTAGCATTAGTATCATATCAAACCAATACAATGTTATACAATGAAATATAACAGAATATTTCATCAAAGTATAATAGAAATGTAAGCGTTTTACACGATGAATTGTTATCATTAAATTAATCGTCTATATGGTATGATTGGAAATTTAATTTTCCGGAAAATAAATATTTAAAAGTTTAAAATAACTTGAAAGATACATATAAAAGGAGTTTACTCATGAAAAGTTTAGAAAAAGGATTTAGACATTTATCTCGAGAGGATAAATTAAAGCAATTAGTCGAGTATGGATGGCTCAGTACTGATAATTATGATTCATTACTTAGTCATCCTCTTATTAATGAAGAAGTGGCAAATAGTTTGATTGAGAATGTAATTGGTCAAGGCACTCTACCAGTTGGACTATTACCTAAAATTATTGTTGATGATAAAGAATATGTGGTGCCAATGATGGTTGAAGAGCCTTCAGTAGTGGCTGCCGCAAGTTATGGAGCGAAACTTGTTAACCAAAGTGGTGGCTTTAAAACAATCTCAAGTCAAAGATTAATGATCGGTCAAATTGTGTTTGACGATATTGAAGATACAGAACAATTATCTAAAGATATCCAAGCACTTGAACCACAAATACATCAAATTGCTGATGAGGCTTATCCATCTATTAAAGAACGTGGGGGCGGTTACCAACGTATTGAAATAGATACGTTCCCTGAGCAACATTTACTATCATTGAAAGTATATGTTGATACTAAAGATGCGATGGGCGCTAATATGTTAAATACAATTCTTGAAGCAATCACTGCTCATCTTAAAAACGAATTCCCTGAAAAAGATGTTTTAATGAGTATTTTATCTAATCACGCGACGGCTTCAGTAGTTAAAGTGCAAGGCGAAATAGATGTTAACGATTTAAATAGAGGTGAGAGAAGTGGCGAAGAGGTAGCACACCGTATGGAACGTGCCTCAGTATTAGCTCAAGTTGATATTCATCGTGCAGCTACTCACAACAAAGGTGTAATGAATGGTATTCACGCAGTAGTTCTTGCTACAGGTAACGATACAAGAGGTGCTGAAGCGAGTGCACACGCATATGCTAGTCGTGATGGTCAATATAGAGGAATTGCGACATGGAAATATGATAAAGAACGTGGAAAATTAATCGGTACAATTGAAGTACCTATGACCTTGGCGATTGTGGGTGGTGGCACGAAGGTATTACCTATTGCAAAAGCTTCGCTCGATTTACTCAATGTAGCGTCAGCCCAAGAGTTAGGTCATGTTGTAGCTGCAGTCGGTTTAGCTCAAAACTTTTCAGCTTGTCGTGCGCTTGTATCAGAAGGTATACAGCAAGGACATATGAGCTTACAATATAAATCATTAGCAATTGTTGTTGGAGCACAAGGAGAAGAAATTGCTAAAGTTGCGGAAGCATTGAAACATGAAACACGCGCTAATACAGCTAAATCTAAAGAAATTTTAGAAGAATTACGTCAATCATAATTAAAAAGCCATCAAACGGGTAATGAATTCCATAAGTAAATGTTGATATGGTTTCATACTTGTTTGATGGCTTATTTTATATTAATAAATATAATTATAATGACGTGCTGATGATTTACTAATAATACGTGTTCCGTAACCTAAAGGAACATTATAATTATACTCTGAGATTTTAATGCTTCCACTATTGTATACTTTCTCTACAATTGCCACGTGCCCATAATAACCTGCAGTAGATTGCATAACAGCGTATTTTTTTGGTTTGTGTCCCGTTGAGTAACCTGAACGGCGTGCGTTATAGTACCAGTTCCTAGCATTTCCCCATCTATTAGAAACAGGTTTACCTAATTGAACTCGACGTTTATAGGCCCACCAAGTGCATTGATGTTTGCTGTAATAATTATATGAAGCAGCGTGTGATACGTGCGTATGTTCTATAGTTTGATATGTTAAAGTTCCAGTGAACATGATTCCAGTAGCGATAATAATACGTGATAATAATTTTTTAAGTTTCATTGCTTCTCCCCAAAAAATGTATTTATTTTTTAACCGTATATATAATAATCTTTAAAAATACGTAATACAATATAAGAAATGAATTGTACAAGCAAATGTAATGTTCTTGAAATATTGTATTTCATTTTGTAATAAAGTTAATATTGTATGCAATTTACAATGAAAAAGACGCCCCGTAGGACGTCTTGCGAGATGATTAACTCCATGCATTCATGTATAAAGAATATGTTAAACGTAATGTATTAACGGTCATTATACATTTTGGGTGAATTGGTTGAAAACAGCAAGTGCGCGTTTGATCACTGTCACAGGTATGTTTTCAGGACATGGATTATTTCGAAAATATGTCAATATTTCACTATGGCTCTTCACTTCTTTAGGAAAATTGATATCTTGATTAATCCAATCAACCAATTCACCTAACGGTGTGTCATCACCATGGAAACTTTGCATAAATTCGTAAAAGCTCAATTCCTCACCTCAAAAAATGTAATATGAGCCACAGACATTGTAACATATTTTAATTATTTAAAAATACTTGTTAATTAAGAATTTTGACTATGCAATTCTTTTAGGAAAATTATTAATCGCTAAAAAGGTCAATCATATTGTATAATTAATATATTATTTATAAAAAAGGGGGATATGCGTGGACATTAAACACATGAAATATTTCGTCGAAGTCGTAAAACAAGGTGGAATGACAAACGCATCTAAATCTTTATACATCGCTCAGCCTACAATAAGTAAAGCAATTAAAGATATCGAAGCAGAAATGGCTGTCCCCTTATTCGATAGAAGTAAAAGAAATTTAGTACTTACAGATGCTGGGAAAATTTTCTTCAATAAATGTAAAGAAATTATTTCTTTATATGATAACTTGCCTACAGAAATTAATAGTCTGTATGGGTTAGAAACAGGGCATATTAACATTAGTATGTCTGCAGTTATGAGTATGCGTAAATTTATAGGGATTTTGGGTGATTTTCATCAATTATATCCAAATATTACTTATAATCTTATCGAAAGTGGAGGGAAAACCACAGAGAACCTCATCTTAAATGATGAAGTGGATATCGGTGTAACGACTTTACCGGTCGATCATCATTTATTTGAATCTATTTCACTCAATAAAGAAGATTTAAGAGTAGTATTACATAGGGAACATCCATTAGCTTATAAAACTAAAATTAAGATGGAAGAACTCGCTGAAGAGAATTTTATACTATTTAATGAAGATTTTTATTTGAATGATAAAATTATCGAAAATGCTAAAAACGCTGGGTTCGTTCCTAATATGGCTTCTCAAATTTCACAATGGAACGTTATCGAGAATCTCATCATCAATAAGTTAGGAATTACAATATTACCCGCAACTATCTCAGAGTTATTAAATGATGATGTGAAAATGATTCAACTCGAAAATGCTAATACAGAATGGGAACTTGGGGTAGTGTGGAAAAAAGATAAGCGTTTAAGTCATGCGACAAATAAATGGATAGAGTTCTTAAAAGAAAAATTGACTGAACAAAAGTAGAGTAATATGTTCGCCTCAATTGTAATTGATTATTAAGACTACAATAGCCAGTTCATATCTTTTATTTATGAGTTGGCTATTGAGTCATCATAAATTTGTGTTTTTACGTTTCAAACCAATGCTAATAACAGTTGGTGATTAAGAACTTAAGAATTGAGTATGATATGTAAACGGTTTCATAGATTAGAGGAATAGAAAACATTCTTAAAATGTATTTTTACTATAGAAGAGTCAGTATTATAATAGTAAATAACACTGAAAAAAGTTAGTAACAATTTAGACACAATTTGATAGAAAGGGATGTTAACTATGTATAGGGCTAAATTTTTGGTTAAGTTAGTACTTCAACTTGCACTGATATTACTGATTACCTATATAGGAACAGAAGTGCAGAAATTATTACACATCCCCCTAGCAGGTAGTATAGTTGGTTTAATATTGTTCTTCTTACTTTTACAGTTTAAGATTATTCCAGAAAGTTGGATTGATGTAGGGGCTAATTTCTTACTCAAGACAATGGTATTTTTCTTTATCCCATCAGTGGTAGGTATTATGGATGTAGCTTCTGATATAACGTTAAATTATGTATTATTCTTTATCGTAATTATTATAGGTACATGTGTAGTTGCTTTATCTTCAGGCTTTATAGCTGAAAAAATGGTAGGAAAAGACAAAATAACTAAAGGGACAGATCAGTCATGAATGATTATTTACAAGCCGTTCTCATGATATTATTAACAGTCATTTTGTACTATGGTTCTAAGCGACTCCAAGATAAATATAAAAATCCATTATTAAACCCTGCGCTGATAGCATCAATTGGGATAATAATTATACTATTAGTTTTCGGAGTAAGTTACAAAGGGTATATGAAAGGTGGTACATGGATTAACCATGTATTAAATGCAACAGTCGTCTGTCTTGCTTATCCACTATATGAAAACAGACACAAAATAAAGAAATATCTGTCTATCATTTTTGCAAGCGTACTGACTGGTGTACTTCTTAATTTTGTGTTAGTATTTACAACGTTGAAAATCTTTGGTTATTCTAAAGACACGATTGTCACCCTGTTACCAAGATCAATCACTGCAGCAGTTGGTATTGAAGTTTCCCAAGAATTGGGAGGCACAGATACAATGACTGTACTCTTTATTATAACTACAGGTTTAATCGGCAGTATTTTAGGTTCAATGTTATTGCGTATGGGAGGTTTCAAATCCTCTATTGCTAGAGGATTAACTTATGGAAATGCTTCACACGCCTTCGGTACTGCAAAAGCATTGGAATTAGATATAGAATCAGGAGCATTTAGTTCTATTGGTATGATTCTCACGGCTGTCATAAGTTCAGTCTTAATACCAATACTGATTTTAGTGTTTTACTAAAGGGAAAGATGTACTCGTATACTAGAAAGGGAGGCTATTTGTAAAAATGGCAAAAATTAAAGCAAATGAAGCATTAGTTAAAGCATTACAAGCTTGGGATATTGACCACTTATATGGTATTCCAGGTGACTCAATTGACGCAGTAGTAGATAGCTTACGTACAGTAAGAGATCAATTTAAATTCTACCACGTTCGTCACGAAGAAGTAGCAAGTTTAGCTGCTGGTAGTTACACAAAAATGACAGGTAAAATTGGTGTTGCATTAAGTATCGGTGGACCTGGTTTAGTTCACTTATTAAACGGTATGTATGATGCTAAAATGGACAACGTTCCTCAATTAATTTTATCAGGTCAAACTAATAGTACTTTATTAGGTACTAAAGCATTCCAAGAAACTAATCTTTCTAAATTATGTGAAGACGTTGCTGTATACAACCACCAAATCCAAAAAGGTGACAATGTATTTGAAATCGTTAATGAAGCAATCCGTACAGCTTATGAGAAAAAAGGTGTAGCGGTAGTTATTTGTCCTAACGACTTATTAACTCAAAAAATTAAAGATACTACAAACCGTGCAGTAGATACTACTAAACCTAAACCAGTATCTCCTAAATTCAAGAGCATTAAAAAAGCTGCTAAATTAATTGATAAAGCTAAAAAACCAGTAATGATTATTGGTATGGGTACTCAACACGCTAAAGATGAATTACGCGAATTTATCGAAGCTGCTAAAATCCCAGTAATTCACACATTACCAGCTAAAACAATCTTACCTGATGATCATCCATACAGCATTGGTAACTTAGGTAAAATTGGTACTAAAACATCTTACCAAACAATCCAAGATGCTGATTTATTAATCATGGCTGGTACAAACTATCCTTACGTAGACTATCTACCTAAGAAAAACATCAAAGCTATCCAAATTGATACAAACGAAGCTAACTTAGGTCATCGTTTCAACATCAATGTTGGTATTTTAGGCGACAGTAAAGTTGCTTTCCATCAACTAACTGAAAATATTAAACACGTTGCTAAACGTCAATTCTTAGATAAAACATTAGAACGTAAAGCTGTTTGGGATAAATGGATGGAACAAGATAAAAATAATAACAAATCACCATTACGTCCAGAACGCTTAATGAAAGCAATCAATGCTAACTTAAAAGATGATGCTATTATCTCAGCAGACGTTGGTACTGCTACAGTTTGGTCAACTCGTTACCTAAACTTATCAGTTAATAACAAATTCATCATCTCAAGTTGGTTAGGTACTATGGGTTGCGGTCTTCCAGGTGCTATGGCAGCTAAAATTGCTTACCCTAACCGTCAAGCTGTTGCTATCGCTGGTGACGGTGCATTCCAAATGGTAATGCAAGACTTCGCAACTGCAGTTCAATATGATTTACCAATGACTGTATTCGTATTAAACAATAAACAATTATCATTCATTAAATATGAACAACAAGCTGCTGGTGAATTAGAATATGCGATTGATTTCTCTGATATGGATCACGCTAAATTCGCTGAAGCTGCTGGTGGTAAAGGTTATGTTGTTAGAGATGCTAGTCGTTTAGACGATATCGTTGAAGAAGCTATGGCTCAAGACGTTCCAACTATCGTAGACGTACACGTTGATCCTAACGCTGCACCATTACCAGGTAAAATCGTTAACGAAGAAGCATTAGGTTATAGTAGATGGGCTTACAGATCAATCACTGAAGATAAAAACTTAGACTTTGATCAAATCCCACCAATCTCTGTAGCAGCTAAACGTTTCTTATAATAGATGATTTACAGAACTCGACTTATTAAGTCGGGTTCTTTTTATATAAAAAATAAAAAAATTGTCTTGTAAACGCTTTATTAACTGTGTATACTTAGTGTAAATAAATATTAAATATTGCGTGTTACTGGTTATGCAGGCATGAGCAAATGAGGTTTACCATCTTTTTGAGTTATTAAAGAAAATGATGGTCTTGTTTGTTCATGTCTTTTTTTATGCCATTACATGTATCAACTATAGATGGAGAGGAATGTTTAATATGTTTAAAAAGCTATTTGGGCAGTTACAACGTATTGGTAAAGCATTAATGCTACCAGTAGCAATATTACCTGCTGCCGGAATCTTGCTTGCATTTGGTAATGCAATGCATAATGAACAACTTGTTCACCTTGCACCGTGGTTAAACCATCCTGTGTTTGTAGCAATTTCTTCAGTTATGGAAGCTTCAGGACAAGTGGTTTTTGACAATTTACCATTATTATTTGCAATCGGAACAGCACTTGGTTTAGCAGGAGGAGACGGTGTAGCAGCACTTGCAGCACTAGTAGGTTACCTTATTATGAATGCGACAATGGGTAAAGTTCTACATATCACTATTGATGATATATTCTCATACGCAAATGGTGCTAAGGAATTAAGCCAAGCAGCTAAAGATCCTGCTAATGCATTAATTCTTGGAATTCCGACACTTCAAACAGGTGTATTCGGTGGTATTATCATGGGGGCCTTAGCTGCATGGTGTTATAACAAATTTTATAACATTACATTACCAGCATTCTTAGGTTTCTTTGCAGGGAAGCGTTTTGTACCTATCGTGACATCAGTTGTCGCAATTGCGACAGGTATCATATTAAGTTTTGTTTGGCCGCCTATTCAAGATGGTTTAAATGGTCTTTCAAACTTCTTATTGAATAAGAATTTAACTTTAACTACGTTTATTTTTGGGATTATTGAGCGATCACTTATTCCATTCGGTCTGCATCACATTTTCTATGCACCATTTTGGTTTGAATTTGGCCATTATACAAATCACGCTGGAGATTTAGTACGTGGGGACCAAAGAATTTGGATGGCACAATTGAAAGATGGCGTGCCATTTACAGCTGGCGCATTTACTACAGGTAAATATCCATTCATGATGTTTGGTTTACCAGCGGCAGCATTCGCCATTTATAAAAATGCTCGCCCAGAACGTAAGAAAGTTGTTGGAGGTTTAATGTTATCAGCAGCTTTAACTTCTTTCTTAACAGGTATTACTGAACCATTAGAGTTCTCATTCTTATTTGTGGCACCCATTTTATATGTGATTCATGTGTTTTTAGCAGGTACTTCTTTCTTGGTCATGCACTTGTTAGGTGTAAAAATAGGTATGACTTTCTCAGGAGGGTTTATTGATTATATTTTATACGGTTTACTTAACTGGCATCGCACAAACGCGCTTTGGGTTATTCCAGTAGGTATTGTGTATGCGATTGTGTATTATTTCTTATTTGATTTTGCAATTAGAAAATTTAAATTAAAAACACCTGGTCGTGAAGATAAAGAACAAGAGATACGCAATTCAAGTGTTGCTAAATTACCATTTGATGTATTAGATGCTATGGGCGGTAAAGAAAATATTAAACATCTAGATGCTTGTATTACACGTCTTAGAGTTGAAGTCGCAGATAAATCGAAGGTAGACGTTCAAGGATTGAAAGCGTTAGGTGCCTCTGGAGTTCTAGAAGTAGGAAATAACATGCAAGCTATATTTGGCCCAAAATCAGATCAAATTAAGCATGACATGGCAAAGATTATGAGTGGAGAAATTACTAAACCTAGTGAGACAACAGTAACTGAAGAGATTTCTGATGAACCAGTTCATGTAGAAGACGTCATTGAAACTGAAATTTATTCACCTGGACATGGTCAAATGATTCCATTAACGGATGTTCCGGATAAAGTTTTCTCTGAAAAAATGATGGGCGATGGCGTAGGTTTCATTCCTGAAAAAGGCGAAATTGTAGCACCATTTGATGGTACAGTGAAAACCATCTTCCCAACGAAACATGCGATTGGTTTAGAATCAGATACAGGTGTAGAAGTCTTAATTCACATTGGTATCGATACAGTTAAATTGAATGGACAGGGCTTTGAAAGCTTTGTTCAAGCTGATGAAACTGTAACACAAGGTCAACCTTTAATGAAAATTGATTTAGCTTATCTAAAAGATAACGCACCAAGTATTGTTACGCCGGTAATTATCACAAATTTAGGTGATAAAACATTAACAATTGAAGATGTTAAATCTGTAGATCCAGGAAAAGTTATAATGAAAATTTAATAACACATAATTGGTAGTGCATATTTTTGAGATTTCAAAGATGTGCACTTTTTTTGTATAACATTGACAACGGTAACAATAAATAGCAATGTAGTAATGTAAGTTACATAAATGTTATCACTAAAGCTGGAGGTCAAGAGTATGTGTGATTCTAAAATAAACAAGAATTCTAGAGTTAGACATCAAGGGAACAAGATAATCAATGTTCTCATTTACGTAATAATGATAGTCGTAATACAAGTTCCTGTGGGTTTATCACTTGTTGCACTTCCATTATCTTTAAGACTGAATGATTGGTATACAATAGCGATGAGTATGTTTATTCTAGGAATTACACTTTTAATCATTTAGGGGATAAGATCCTATTATTTATATCGTACTTATGAATATCAAGATTTTAAGATGAGTATTAAAGATATCTTTATCAATATTGGTTTTTTCTTTCTCGTAATTCTCTGTAGTATTAGTGCGAATGCTTTAATGTTTATTTTTACAGGTAATTCAAACACACAAAATCAGGAAACAATAGATGACAGTTTAAGTTCACTTATGGATAAAAGCCATTTACCTCATCCCACTATTGTATTAGTAACCGTATTGTGTCTTTGTATCATAGGACCATATTTAGAAGAATTGGTATTTAGAGGAATCTTTAAGGAAACTTTATTTATGAAATGCCGCTTTTGGCTACCCTTAATTTTCTCATCATTGATATTCAGCTCTCAACACCTATCATCAAATATATTTTCTTATGCAATTTATTTTTTAATGGGAATTATTCTCTATATTGCTTATGATAGAAGGCGAAACTTGAAGGACAGTATGATGGTACATATATTTAACAATTCTTTAACAACGCTACCTTTTTTAATTATTTACTTATATTTCTATTTTAAATAATAATGAAAGTTTTGATTTAGCAAAAAGCATTTAATTCAAACTTGGTCATCTGTCACATAATGATTAAGTAAGAATTAAATGCTTATTTTTTTAGTGTATAAAAATTAGTGTATAAAAAAGGGTATATTATACTGGAGTAATATCATTCTCTATAAGTAACTTAATTGCTTTATGGTCAGTTGCATTTCTAAATAATTCGTAGGCATTTTCAATATCACTTAATTTACTATAATGTGTAACTAATTGTTCAGGCTGAATAATTTTACTTTTTAAAGCTTCTAACAATTCTTCAGTTGTATTACCAGAAACTAATCCTGTGGTTACATTGATATTTTTAATCCAAAGTTTGTCTATATCAAATTGAACAGGTAGACCATGAACGCCGACGTTCGCAATCGTACCATCGACACCAATGAGTTTTTGACATAAGTCAAATGTTTGTGGGATACCTACTGCCTCAATGGCTACATCTACACCGCGAGGATTTAATTCTTTCACTTTTTGTATAGCCTCTTCGACATTTTTAGAATTAATTAAATGCGTTGCACCAAGAGAGCGGGCTGTTTGTAATCGGTTATCGTCTAAATCAATCATGATTATTTTAGAAGGAGAGAAGAATTGTGCAGTTAACAGTGTAGCTAAACCAACTGGACCAGCACCTACTATTGCAACAGTGCTTCCTGGTTTGACCTTTCCTTTTAATACACCAATTTCATAACCTGTTGGTAAAATGTCTGATAGCATTACAAGTGCTTCATCAGGTAAAGAAGCGGGTGCATGATATAAAGAGTTATCTGCGAAAGGAACTTTAACATACTCAGCTTGAGTACCATTGATTAAGTGCCCAAGAATCCATCCGCCATCATTTTCACAATGAGCGTATATACCTTTTTTACAGTAGTAACACTTACCACATGAAGAAACAGCAGATACGATAACTTTATCACCGACTCTAAAGTTATTAACGTTGCTACCAACAGATTCTACAATACCAATACCTTCATGACCTAAAGTTGTATTTTCAGTAACTTCAGGAGTATCTCCTTTAATAATATGTAAATCAGTTCCACAAATTGTTGTTTTAACCATTCTTATAATAGCATCAGTACTTTCAGTAATTTCTGGTTTTTCTTTATCAATGAGTTCAGCCACTCCGGGTTTAACATAGTTGTATGCTTTCATTAGCAAAACCTCCTAATATTGTGAATATTTTCACAATAATTATACCATGCTTCTTGTAAGCGGTTTAAGTCATCTTTATGACAAATAGTAAATTTACTCATATTAATCTTAATCAGTTTATCTAAATGAAAATCTGTAAATAACGTTGTAAAATAAAATTGAATATAGTAAAGGAGAATGAGTTATGAATCATGAAGGTAAATTAGTAGCTGAGAAACAGATAGAAGTGAATAATTACGATATTGATGCTATGGGTATTGTTAGTAATATTGTTTATGTCAGATGGTTTGAAGACTTACGAACAGTATTTATTAATCAATATATGAATTACTCAGAGATGATTAAGAATCACATTTCACCAATCCTTATGAAAACTGAAATTGAATATAAAGTGCCTATAACGATTCACGATCGCCCAGTGGGTAGATGTTGGCTTGTTCAAGCTAGTAAATTGAAATGGGTTTTTAAATTTGAAATCGCGTCTGGTGATAAAGTGCATTGCGTAGGGTCTCAAATGGGTGGATTTTATGATTTAGATAGAGAAAAAATCACAAAAATGCCACAAGTATTTCAAGATATTCTTAAAAATTAAATAAAAACTTTGCTAAAAGAAAAGTTTTAATTAATAATAATAGAAAATAAAAGGAAGGTGATGACCATGACTCAAACATTACAAAGTATTTATGCATTTAACCAGTTTATTCAATCTAATGAACTATCAGTTATCCATGTTATGAGAGATCATTGTAGCGTTTGTCATGCTGTCCTTCCACAACTTCAAGACTTATTACAAGAATATCCTTTTGCAAAATTAGGTGTCGTCAATCAATCTCATGTAGAGGAGATTGCTGGAGAATTATCAATTTTTACAGTACCGGTAGATTTAATTTTCTTAAATGGTAAGGAAATGCATAGACAAGGACGTTTTATCGATATGCAATCGTTTGAACATCAACTTAAGTTAATGCATGATTCTCTTAAATAAAGAAATGGGACAATTTTTGTTTCATTTCTTTTTTTATTTAAACTTCATTGATTGGGTAGACTAAAACTTAGTGTTATTATTAGAGACGTGTGACTTTTTCAAGAATAAGAAAAATCAAACATATAAAAAATGAAAACACTTGGAGGAGGCTCAAATGGAGAAAAAACGTCGTCAAGAACACTTTAAAAACGTTATTTTTTGTTTACTAGGGACGTTAATTATTGCATTAGGAGTCAATTGCTTTGTTATTCCTGGTAATTTAGGTGAAGGTGGAGCAATTGGTCTATCGCTTATTTTGAACTATACATTAGGTATTTCACCGGCGCTAAGTTCATTTATTATTAACGCTATTTTAATTGTTGTAGGATGGAAATTTTTAAGCCGAACGACTGCTATATACACTGCAATAACTATTACAGCGAGTTCTATTTTCCTAGATTTAACAGAGCATTTTGGATTAGGTATTCATGAAAACTTTATCAATTCTGTTTTCGCTGGTTTACTCATCGGTATTGGCACAG
Source organism: Staphylococcus sp. FSL K6-0223 (assembly GCF_038008285.1). Taxonomy (NCBI): domain Bacteria; kingdom Bacillati; phylum Bacillota; class Bacilli; order Caryophanales; family Staphylococcaceae; genus Staphylococcus; species Staphylococcus sp. FSL K6-0223. The sequence goes on along the minus strand of NZ_JBBOYX010000003.1, from coordinate 592,623 downwards.
GACTTGTTATTGCTGCTCAAAGTACATTAGGCGGAACATCAGTTATTGCTAGAATTATAAGTAAATATTCAGAAGTAAAAACCTCTCAAGCATTATTAATTTTAGATGCTTTAGTCGTGCTATCCTTCCTTCTTGTCTTACCGGTTTCAAATGTACTTTATACAATTGTTATGCTATTCATAGTGGAGAAAGCAATGGCTTTTGTAGTAGAAGGTTTTAATCCTAAGAAGGCTGTGACAGTGATTTCTGAATACAATAGACAAATAAGCTCTGACATATACCAAGCAACTGGCAGAGGGTCAACATTATTAAGTGGTAAAGGCGCTTATCAGCAAAACAATACAGATGTATTATACGCTGTTGTTTCACAAAGTCAGATTGGTACTGTGAAGAAGATTGTTAATTCTTATGACGAAAGTGCCTTCCTCGTTATACACGATGTGCGTGATGTCTTAGGTAATGGTTTTATTAATACTAAATAATTAATCTTCTTATTTAATTAGGGACTGTTGAAGTCATTTACTCAAAGTTTTTCTATTTTTGATTTAAAATGGTATTAAATAGAAAATGAGGAGGTCGACTTTCAGATGTTGAGAAAATTAGCAACCATTATAGGATCCACTATTGTCGGCACAATTTTATATGCAAGAGTCAAAGAAAAGAGAAGTTATAAGAGCTTTTTACTAGAAAAAATGATTCGCATGTCTGGAATGAAAAAAACGTTTGAAAATGTACAAGATGCAGAAAAAGCTCTAGAGGAAACGAAATACGAAACAGCGGGTAAATATAGTGGAACAGATTATGAATTTAGTCATGGAGTTCAAATTAAAGACTACGATGGTTCCTTAGTTTATATCGTCAATGATGAAGGACAACGCGATCAACGTACTATTTTGTATATACACGGTGGAGCATGGTTTCAGGACCCATTAGATTATCATTTTGAATACATGGATTTATTGGCTGATTCGCTAAATGCGAAGGTTGTTATGCCAATTTATCCAAAAATTCCACATAGGGATTATCGTACTACATTTGAATTACTGACAAAGCTGTATCATCATTTGCTAAATAAAATAGATGATTCAAAACAAATGATAATAATGGGGGATTCTGCTGGTGGACAAATTGCATTAGCGTTTGCTCAACAGCTTAAAAAAGATAGTGAACCACAACCAAGCCATATTGTATTAATTTCACCTGTTTTAGATGCAACATTTAGTAATCCAGAAGCTCGAAAATATGAAAAAGAAGATCCAATGTTGGGTATTGAAGGTAGTAAATATTTAGTCAATTTATGGGCTGGCGATGCACCTTTAGATCATTACAAATTATCACCAATGTATGGAGATTTAGAGGGTTTGGGGCATATTACTATAACAACGGGTACGAAAGAAACATTGTATCCAGATGCTGTTAAATTCTCAACTATGTTGAATGAAAAGGGTGTTAATCACGAATTTATACCAGGTTATAGCTTGTTCCATATTTATCCTATTTTTCCTATTCCAGAACGAGAACGCTTCTTAGAACAATTAAAGCGTATTATCCTAAAATAATTTCGATAAGTTAAAAGCTCACATGAGAAAAATCACTCATTATGGTATTTCCTCATGTGAGTTTTTTAAATTTTAGTGGCTGGTAATCATTTTAGTTGTCGATATTGGGTTGCTTTTTCAAAGAAAGAACTAAAATAAGAACGACTATGATAATAATTCCTAATATTTGAAAAGCCTTAAATGATACACCTAGAAATAAACCACTTGCTACAACTGCAACTACAGGTTCTATCGTACCAAATAACGTTGTTTCTTTAGCTGATAGATATTTCAAGCTATCAATAAATAGATAATATGCTAGAGCAGTGCCTCCAATAATTCCAAATATTAAATAAAGAAACGTGGACACATGCCATTGAGTCATACTGACGTTCCAAATAGGATGACGTAAAGTCATAATTATACCGGAAATAATCATTGCCCAACCAACGACTAAAATGGAGGCATATTTATTCAATAATTTTTCCGCATAGATAGTGTAAAATGCTAGAGCTAATCCGGCCAAGATTCCCCAAAATAAGCTTGAAGGGGCAACAATTAATTTAGAAAGTGAACCATTTGTTAAGAGCAGAAATGTACCGATAAGTGTCAAGAGTACAACAACTATATCAAATGCCCTTAGCTTTTCTTTACCTCTGAATGCAAACCATAGAATGATATATACAGGCGCAATATATTGTAATAAAGTAGCGACTGCTGCATTACCTTCATTAATTGATGCCATGTAAGCATATTGAACGATTAACATGCCAAAGAGACTATAAATTATCAAAGTAATCACGTGAGATACACGAGTAAAAATGACAAATATGGATTGTCTAGAATTCATTATTTTAAACATGACTAATAAAAATAAACCGCTAATTATTAATCTTGTAGTTACATACCAGTCTACATTGATTCCTGCATGCTTAAATAGAAAATCTGAAACAGTTCCCCCTAATCCCCATAAGCTTGCCCCTATAATAGCGAATAAGATACCTTTTAATCTCGATTGTTTATAACCTTTCAATTCGCCACCTCCATAATGATGATTAATCTCATGATATATAGTATATAATTAGAAATATATCTTTTTACTTTAAAAAAGTATCAATATATTGAGGTTGATATCCATGACAATAAATATCCGATTGAAAGAAAATTTAGAAGAAATTATTCATTACCCAGATTCCTTATGGCAACATATCATGTTACATACTCAACTTGACCAAACGATTCTAGGTTATATCCCTTTGCATTGGCACAATGATTTACAGCTGATGGTGGTCACTTGTGGGACTATTCAAATTGAAATTGCTAATCAAACCGTTGTATTAAAAAAGGATCAAGCTTTGTTTATTAATACAAATGTAGTTCATAAAATAGAAGGGCTTGAAGCGGATACTTCCTTTTACTGTTGGAATATTGGTTTACCTGATGCGACAGACTATGTAAATTATAAATATGTAAATCAAATTATTAATACGCTTGATAAGCATCCTTATATGAAAATAAATGGTGTCAATGTAGAAGAAAAGATATTAATTGAAAAAATAAAAAATGTAGGAGAATTATTTGAAGCAAAAGATAAGCATTATCAACTTAATATATTAAGTGAGTATTATATTTGTTTGAAATATCTCGTCATGCTGATTGATCAAACTCATCATTCCAAACAATATTATTACTTTGATCAAAGAATAAAAGAGTGCATAAACTTTATTCAGAGGAATTACACATATAAAATAAAAATGCATGACTTATGTAAGATATCCTGCATTAGCAGTTCAGAGACGATTAAGCTCTTTAAAAGGTATGTAGGTATGACGCCTTTTCAATATTTATTGCATTATCGATTGGAAAAGGGCGCAAAGCAACTTAAATTAACTCATAATAATGTAACGGAAGTAGCTATGGATTGCGGTTTTTCTACAACGAGTTATTTCATACAGATGTTTAAAGATAAATACAAAGTTACACCTAAACAATTTCAATTATCACATTAATAAAAATGCGAATTCTGTTATCAATATACCTGATAACTGGAATTCGCATTTTTTGGTGTTTGATGGTAATTATTTTGAGTGTTATTCGAATCTACATTTTTGTAGTTAGAAGTTGTGAAAGAATGTGAATGAGATGAATCTGAATGACTTGATGTTGAACTTACGTCCTCATCACTATTTCTAGATGTGTTGTTGATACGAGAATGATCACTATCTAAAACTGAATTACTCATATCTTTACCTTGTAAACTACCGATAAGTATAAAAGCAAGATAACAACTACAAACAACTAGTATGATTGCAAGATAGACGCCAACAGCGAGTTTTACTGGTTTATCCATCCATATCCTCCTAAGGTCGTAGTAACTTTCATATTTAAGGTAACATGTGTTTTTTAAGCTAATGTAAATTCAAAGTAAAATTCTCATTACTTTACTAAAGATATGAAATGAATTAAAAAATTCTACAATATAAAAATAAAATTTATCATTTTTTCTAAAAAATGCATAGTGTATATGCAATAACTTTACATTTATTTACATTATCTTAATGTTGGGTTAAAAGATTTAAAACTGAGTCAACACGCACATGATAGTCTACTACTAGTTAGAGAATAAAAAAATTTGTAATGAATTATGATGAATTATATAGATTATATTGACTTTTGATTAATTTTTTATTTAGACTTTACTATGATGGAAACGTTTTAAATTTTTGTAAAAATTGTGAGTTAATTAATTTAAATTAGTGTTTATCATTTTCCATTAACAATTTAATATTACATAGAAAAGCGAGGTAAGACGGATTGATTCTCATTATAGTGTGTGTCCTGTTGATTCTATGGCTAGGAATTAAAGAAAAAAGACGTCATGCGAATCGACTAAAGAAAATCCCTTTACGAATTAATATCAATGGGATTCGTGGGAAATCTACAATCACTCGAATGGCTTACAGTGTGCTTCGAGAAGACCATTACAGAGTAATCGGTAAAACGACTGGAACAGATGCAAGAATGATGTACTGGTTCACACAGAAAGAATACGATGTAATTAGAAAACCTCAAGGTGCAAATATTGGTGAACAGCGTGATATTATTCGTAAGGTTGTAAAGCAAAAAGCAAACGCACTTGTTAATGAGTGTATGGCTGTTAACCCTGACTACCAAATTACATTCCAAAAAGATTTAGTAAAGGCAAACATTGGCGTTATTGTAAACGTGATGGAAGATCACATGGATGTATTGGGTCCAACTCTTAAAGATGTAGCTCAAGCCTTTACAGCAACTATTCCATATAATGGTAAATTAGTTGTAATGAAAGATGAATATACTGATTTCTTCGCGAAAGAAGCTAAAAAGCGAAATTCGGAAATCATCGTTGTAGATAAAGACGAAATACCTGAATCATACTTAAGAAAATTTGACTACTTAGTCTTCCCGGATAATGTTGCCATTGTCTTAGGTATAGCAGAGGCTGTTGGTGTAGATTATGAAACAGCACTTCAAGGTATGTTAAATGCCCCAGCCGATCCAGGTGCGGTGCGTATTAAATATTTCCATGCAAATAACACGCAAAATGTCTTTGTTAATGCTTTTGCTGCAAATGAACCAAAATCTACAAAGGCAATTTTGAATAAAGTTGAATCATATAATTATCCATACAAAAAGAAAATTATCATTTTAAATTGTCGTTCAGATAGAATTGATAGAACACAATTATTCGTTGAAAATTTCTTAGAAGATGTTGATTATGATGTTTTAATTTGTACTGGTAAGAGTACGCAAATGGTTTCAAACCTAATGCAAAAAATGCCAGATAAGAAATATTTAAATTACGAAGGGCAAGAATTCTCTGAAATTGAAAAAGGAATTATGCATGAGTCAGAAAATGCACTTGTCTTTTGTGTAGGAAACATCCACGGCCCGGGTGGAAGAATAGCGGAATTCATAGAAGGGATAGAATAAAAAAATGATAGGTTCAGAGTTATATTTCTCCTTATTCGTAGGTGTTATTCTCAGTTTAATATTTGCTGAGAAATTCGGGATCAACCCGGCAGGACTTGTTGTTCCTGGTTACTTAGCTTTAATTTTTGATCAACCCATAATGTTATTATCAGTATTGATTATTAGTTGTTTAACTTACTTTATTGTTAATAACGGTATTAGTAAATGGGTGATTTTATATGGTAGAAGAAAATTCGCTGCTATGATTTTAACTGGTATGGTACTCAAGTTTATATTTGACTTAATTTATCCTCTCACGCCATTTGAGATGGTTGAAGTTTCAGGTATTGGTGTTGTCATTCCAGGAATCATTGCAAATACGGTTCAAAAGCAAGGTGTCGTAATTACATTATCAACTACAATGTTATTAACTTGTATTACTTATGTCATCTTGTTCTTATATAGCTTTATCAACTAATCACGAACAAGGAGCGCGTATTAATGAAAAAGAAAAAACGATTATCGCCCAGTGAGTGGTTACTTAAACAGTCTAAAAGACATAAAAGAAGAAACACGCTTTACACGGCGATTGTCCTTTTATTAGCTTTAATTCTATTAGTATTTGCGATCAGAGCAATACATGTCGATCCTGTCAAAAGTGATGCTAAAAGTGGAAATAGCCTTCGATTTACATACTTAGGCAACATTACTTTAAATAAACACATTCGCCAAAATAATTTGAATGATGTATTTGCAGGAATTCAAGACACGTTAAAGAATAGTGATTTTTCTTCGGCTTCTTTATTGGTTAATGAATTTTCAAAAAATCAAAAAGATGATCTTAATAAAAACATAGAAAATATCATGTTCTTACGTAAACAAAATATTAAAAGTGTAAATCTCATCAACAAGTCTATTGATAATATTCAAGCGACAGAGTTAATGAGAAAAGTTGAATCTCAAGCAGGTTATAACTTTTTAACAGGAAATGGTTCAAATCCTATAAATAGTAAAACTGTTCAACAAGAAATTAAAGGTAAGAAAGTCGCAAATGTATCATTTACAGATGTTGAATCAAATTATACTAAACCTTTAAAAAATACGACTTCAATCAGTTTAGATCCGAAGATTTTTTATCCACTTATTAAGAAGTTAAAAGAAAACAATGATTACGTAGTAGTTAATGTTGACTGGGGTATTCCTAATGAAAGAAATGTAACTGATAGACAAAAAGAATATGCGCACGCATTATCAGATGCAGGTGCTGACATTATTGTTGGTCATAATTCAGTTGTACAGAAAATAGAAAAATATAAAAATACACCTATTTTCTATAGTTTAGGTAATACAACTTCAGATGACTTCTTATCGAAAAATCAAAAAGGCATGGTCGTACAACAAGATTGGAACGGAAAACATAATAAATTCCATATCACACCAATTCAGTCAAAAGACGGTAAAATCTCTAAAGATGATATGAATAAATTGGATCATGTAAGATTCCATAACAATATCAAAGATAAAACAGTTAATTTAAAATCAGATAATAGTGGAGGTTATACTTTTGAATATTAAAAAACATTGGTTGCCAATCGTCGTTGTCATCTTAGTTATTGTCATTTTCTTATTAGTGACATTTGCCAAAGCAAATGAAGGTTTAGATCATTATGAACAAAATGAATTGAAAAATGGAGAACAGCAATATCTTTCAAAAGGGGCAAGCTAAATATGAATATATATAATAAAGTGACCTTGAGTGTCATTTTAGTTATAACAATTGTGATTTCGTTCCTCTTTTATTTCTTAACAACAGAGAAGAAAGTGGACAAAGACACGTTATATGAAAATAAGATAGCGAACCATAAACAATCTGGTAACCAAAAAAATTATGGTGTTGCCTCTAATAATGCAATTGCAACTAAAGTAGGTAATAAAATAATTGAGGATGGCGGTAATGCAACAGATGCAGCTGAAGGTGTTGCTTATGCTCTAGCTGTAACTGAACCTCATTCGTCTGGTTTAGGCGGTGGGGGCGCAACGCTAACGTACAATGGTAAAGATGGAGAAGTCCCTAAAATGTATGAATATAAGACAATGTCTTCATACAATTATAAACAAGGCGACAAAATCGGTGTACCTGGCTTCGTTAGAGGTATGCATGATATGCATGAAAAAGAAGGTAAAATGGATGAGAAGAAAATCTTTAACTACGTCATTCCTTTAGCAGAAGATGGCTTCGAAGTAGATTCAGAACTTGAACGTAGTTTGAAAATTTACGGCTCTAAGATTGACCGTAATTCACCTTTCTTCAAAGGAAGTAAAACAGTACGTGAAGGTGACGTTGTTAAGCAAAGTAAACTTGCTGACACGTTAAAGAAAATCCGTGATAAAGGCCCAGATTACTTCTACAAAGACGTAGGTAAAAGTATTTCTAAACAGTTAAAAAATAAATTGACTGAAAAGGACTTCACAACCTTCAAAACTGAATCAAAAGAACCAGTAAGCACAACTTATAAAAATAACAAAATTTATTCAGCTTCTAACCCATTAGGTGGTACGCTAACTTTACAAGGTTTAAAAGTTGATGAACAAGAAAACCAAAATAATGCTGACCGTACTAGCTTTATTACTGCGATGATTAAATCACGTGATTTAATGTACCAAAACCGTGATATCGTTAATGGTTCAGAAGCAAGTAACGACCAACAATTATCGGATGATTACTTACTTGGTCAATTAAATAAAGTTAATGTTGGAAGCAACACAGAAAATGGTAGTGACTTTAACCAAATAAGAACTGATAATACAAGTACAACGCACTTTGTAGTTATTGATAAAGATGGTAAATTAGCAAGCACGACTAATACACTTTCAAGTTACTTTGGATCTGGTGATTTCATGAAAGAAGGATTCTATATGAACAACTCATTAGGAGACTTCTCTAAAGAATCAACGAGTCCTAACTATGGGGAACCTCATAAAGCACCAAGATCATTCATTTCACCATCAGTAGTGGTAGGTCCTAACTTCTACATGGGTATTGGTACTCCTGGAGGTAACAAAATTCCTACTATCTTAGATGAGGTTATCGTAGATTATTTAAATGGTAACGGTACGTTGCAAGAATCTGTTGATAAACCACGTTTTTATAATGATGGTGGTACAGTTTATTATGAAAATGCTACAAGCGATGAAGATATTAACATCTTCAAAAGTTTAGGTTATGGCGTTCAAGAAAAACGTAATGACCCTAACTTCGGTAGTGTTCAAGGTGCCGTGTATGATAAAAATAAAAAATCAGTAGACGTCGGTTCAGATGTTGGTAACCGTTAAAAATTAAATACAAATAATAGTACACCTTCAAAGTTGAAATCATATCACTTTGAAGGTGTTTTTATGTATTTAGTGGAATCATGTGATTAAAATATTTAATTTTAAAATGACTGATTTATGATTGCAATATTAATTTTCCCTCACGGTAAAAAAATTTATGCATATCCGACAGTTTTATGACATTGGGTGTAAGCGTATACAGGTCAATTCATAAATAGTATGATGATTGAGTAAAAGTTTTACATATAATTTAAGACTTCGAGGTGGCTTATGGATATTATAGCTTTATTAATAGGATTAGGACCGTTATTAGGTTGGGGATTGTTCCCAACGATTGCATCTAAATTTGGTGGACGACCTGTGAACCAAATCTTTGGTGCAACAGTCGGGACATTAATCTTTGCAATTATATTAGCCGTGGTAAAAGGTATTGGAATACCCGGAGGTATGGCACTCATATTTTCAATTATTTCAGGTGCCGGATGGGCATTTGGTCAAATTATTACATTTAAAGCGTTTGGGTTAGTAGGATCATCTAGAGCTATGCCTATTACAACAGCTTTTCAATTATTAGGTGCTTCGTTATGGGGCGTATTCGCTTTAGGTAACTGGCCTGGTATAGCAAACAAAATGATTGGATTCGTAGCACTCATAGTAATTTTAGTTGGTGCACGAATGACAGTTTGGTCAGAGAAAAGTGAACAAGAGTATAGTCAAAATCTTAGAAAAGCAGTGGTTTTATTACTTATTGGTGAAATTGGATATTGGGTTTATTCAGCTGCTCCACAAGCTACAGATATAGGTGGATTAAAAGCATTTTTACCACAAGCTATTGGTATGGTAATTGTAGCAGTCATCTATGCTCTAATGAATATGAACAAAGGGAATGTCTTTAAAGAAGCAGTCAGTTGGAAACAAATTATTTCTGGTTTCTTCTTCGCCTTTGCCGCGTTAACATATTTAATTTCAGCCCAACCCAATATGAATGGACTAGCTACTGGTTTCGTTCTTTCCCAAACTTCAGTCGTTTTAGCAACTTTAACAGGTATTTTCTTTTTAAATCAGAAGAAAACGCCAAAAGAATTAATGATTACTATTGTCGGATTGGTTTTAATTCTTATAGCTGCTTCCGTAACTGTATTTATTAAATAACTTAGTGAGGGATTGATATTTATGAAAAAGACAGCAGTATTAAATAGTCATGTTTCACAAGCTATCTCAACTTTAGGACATTATGATTTAATTACCATCAACGACGCAGGAATGCCTATACCTAATGATGAAAGACGTATTGATTTAGCAGTAACAAAAGGCTTACCAAGTTTTATAGATGTACTTGAAAATGTTTTAACAGAAGTGGAGATTCAAAAAATTTACTTAGCAGAAGAGATAAAAACAAATAATTCAACTCAGCTTAAAGTAATTAAACACTTAATCGAGGAACATGTAGAGATTGAATTTATTTCTCATAGTAAAATGAAAGAGATGCTTCAATCACCACATAATAAAGGGAACATTAGAACAGGAGAGACCACACCATTCTCTAATATCGTATTAGAATCTAATGTCACTTTTTGATAGAAAGCACGATTGAAGAATTATATATCTAAAAAGGGGGCTATTTCAATGAGTAGAAACAAGGTAGTTATAGTAGGTTCAACCAATGTTGATAAATTGATTAACGTGACGCGTTTTCCTAAACCAGGAGAGACATTACACATTGATCAAGCGCAACGAGAATTTGGTGGAGGAAAGGGTGCTAATCAAGCGATTGCAGCTGGTCGTCTAGAAGCTGAAACAACTTTTGTTACTAAAGTAGGTAAAGAAGGGAATGCCGATTTTATCATCGAAGATTTCAAAGAGGCGTCTATTAATACGGAATATATTTTAACCGCTGATAATGAAGAAACAGGACAAGCTTTCATAACAGTATCAGAAGACGGTCAGAATACAATTTTAGTATATGGTGGAGCAAATATGACTTTAAGTGCTAAAGATGTCATGGCAGCAGAACAACCAATTACTGAAGCGGACTTTGTTGTAGCACAATTAGAAGTACCAATTGAAGCTATAGAACAAGCCTTTAAAATTGCTAAAGCAAATGGTGTAACAACTGTACTCAATCCTGCCCCTGCGATTGATTTACCTAAATCTTTATTAGCATTAACAGATATTATTATTCCTAATGAAACTGAAGCTGAACTACTATCAGGTATCTCTATCACTAATCAAGATAACATGCAAGAAACCGTAGAATATTTCTTCAAATTAGGAATTTCAACAGTACTTATTACGCTTGGGGAACAAGGTACGTATTATGCAACTGAGAATGAATCCAACATTGTTCCAGCTTATAAAGTAGAAGCTATTGATACTACTGCTGCAGGTGATACATTTATTGGAGCTTTTGTGAGTCAATTAAACAAAGATTTGAGTAATTTGGAACAAGCTATCCAATTCGCTAACCAAGCATCATCTATAACTGTTCAACGACAAGGAGCTCAAGCTGCTATTCCTACTAGAGATGAAGTAATCAATGTCTACAAATAATTAGTGAAAGGTATTTCATTACGTATTAATAATTAAAAAAATGCTCTAAGAAGTTGTGTTAAAACAATCATCTTAGAGCTAATATTTTTTCTAAAATACTATTAACTCTAAACTTTAAGTTTTAATATAGTATGTAAGCATATATGATATAAATATACAGAGATAACTTAATACATATTTGACATAAACGAAGGGTGATCAAAAGATGGAAGCAGTTGTTTTAGGTATTGATTTAGGAACGAGCGCAATTAAAATTATCGCAGTCAATCGCCAAGGCGAAGTATTGGAGACTGTAAGTGAACCATTGAAATTATTTCAAGAGCAACCTGGATATAGTGAACAAGACCCTAATGAATGGTTTCAAGCTACTAAGCGTGGCGTTAAGCGCATCATCTCTTCAAATGCTTTAAAGAATAAAGCTGTGAAAGGTCTTTCGTTCTCAGGACAGATGCACGGTCTAGTCGTCTTAAATAAAGAAGGACAGCCCTTACGCAATGCAATACTCTGGAATGATACTAGAAATTCGGAACAGTGTCGTCAAATTAAAGAAGTGTATGGTGAGAGACTCAACTATAATCCAATATTAGAAGGATTTACATTGCCTAAAATGTTATGGGTTCAACAACATGAGCCTGAAATTTGGGAACAAGTGAATGTATTTATGTTGCCTAAAGATTATTTACGATATTGTCTAACGAATCAAATTAATATGGAATATAGTGATGCGGCTAGCACATTATTATTAAATCCTAAAACAAATTTATGGACAAAAGATGTGGGCTCAATTTTCAATATCCCTGATATTTATCCATCATTAGTCAATTCACATGAATGTGTTGGGTACGTTAGCGAATTACTGGCAGATGAACTAGGTTTAAAGCATCAGGTTGCTGTATTTGCCGGAGGTGGGGATAATGCCTGCGGAGCTATAGGAGCTGGCGTTATTAATGATAAGGAAGCATTATGTAGTATCGGAACATCTGGCGTAGTATTAAACGTTGAACATAATCATGTTACAGAGTATGATCAGAATTTACATTTTTTCAATCACAGTATTCCTAATACGTATTATGCGATGGGAGTTACATTAGCTGCAGGTTATAGTTTGAATTGGTTGAAGACCACATTCTTTGAAAATGACTCCTTCGCCAAAATTTTAGATTCTGCTGAAAGTGCCAAACTAGGAGCAAATGGCTTATTATTTGCTCCTTACTTAGCTGGTGAACGCACGCCACATGGGGATGCTTACATTAGAGGTAGCTTTATTGGTATTAGTGGACAACACAAAAAAGCAGATTTTGCACGTGCAGTTATAGAAGGTATTACTTATTCTTTATATGATTCAATCAAAATAATGCGAGAAGCAGGACACGAAATCAATTCAATTACTTCAATTGGTGGAGGGGCTAAAAGTAAGTTCTGGCTACAACTTCAAGCAGATGTTTTTAATATGAAAGTGAAAAAATTAAAACATGAAGAAGGTCCAAGTATGGGAGCAGCTATGCTTGCAGCATACGGACTAGGTTGGTTTGAAAGTGTAGCTGATTGTGTTGAGACATTTATTAAAGTTGAAGAAGTTTTTAAACCTAATGCCGAAAACCATAAACGATACGAACAATTCCATAATGTTTATCAACGAGTTTATAAGCAAACGAAAGAACTAACAAAGGAACTGCTAGCGATTACAAAGTAAAGTACGAACTCTCGGACAATTCATGTGCGAGAGTTTTTTTATATTGATAACTCTAAATGCAAAACCTAGACTTTATATAGAAATTTATTGAAAAAAGTGAATTATTGAAAAGATGGGAAACAATAATTGATTTTTAGTTTGAGCGACAAAAAAGAAAAATTATTTTCAAGGAAATGAATATTGACATTAAACTAAATAGAACGTTTAATAAAATTATATTTTAACAATTAATATATAAGCACAATTAAAAATAAGACACCGAGAGGATGATAATATGTTAATTTTGAAACAAGAATTGTGTGAGTTTCTAGGCCGTATGTCGCCACGAACGTTTGCGTATATGAATGAACTCGACTATCCTAATTTATTACTTGAACTTGAACGTCAAGATATTACACTACCCACTACATACCAACTTCAAAGGTCAATTCAATTCCCTCAATATCAACCACCTTCGCATCAAGTAAATAATCAGTTTATCAATCTAAGAGATGAAGCTGAAAGTGATATTAATGATGAAAAGTTACGTTTTTTACAATTCTATCCTGTCAACCAGCACAGTGAAATGTTGAGTGCATACTCTAGAATGACCCAATTAAAAATCAAAACAACTGTTAAACCACTTAAATTATCATTCCCATTAGATCCAGATACATTAACTGATAAACTCAACCTTCCACCTGCTCATGAAAATCGCGACATTCCTTTACTCCTATATATGCTTCAAAAACTACTTTCAGAACTCAAAAAATGCAATTTAAAATTCTCTATTCAAGATAATATTATAGAAATCATCTATCCCAGTCATATTGTTAAAGTCTTCATTAATTTATATAAAAACAATCAAAGCATCTATCCTCTACAAATATTTGTTAGTGCTTACTGTAGGTACGCACCATTTATTGAGCAAATGGAATCAATATCTATGTCTACATCTAAAGAAGTGTTAACAAATGTAGACAAACTTTTCTTACTTATACTTGAATTACCAGAAAGACTTACAAGACAAGAATTTTCATTGAGTCAAAAGAATTATGACTTAGCTGAAAAATTATTTTTCATTAAAGGGTAACTTTTACTTATTGAAAAGATATAGAGGTAGAAGTCCGCCTAATTAATTAAACTGATATAGGTAAGAGTAGAAAATGATAAAATTCACCCGTGAATCTGAAAATAGGTTTAAGGGTAAAAATACAATTTTAAATTAAACATTCATATTTAAGGGCTGGTTGCACTAGAAATTTGCAATAAGCCCTTAAAAATTGTGAGCAATTTGTTACATTTTGAGATAATAAGCGTTAGAATATATAAGTCGCCTAAATGATATGTACTAGTTATCTTGTACATCATATGAAGACGATTTTGAGGTAAGGGTAAATTAATGTTGATGATAGCGTTTACATTTGTCAGGGTTAAGTGTAAAATGTTTCAAATAAAATCAAAATAACAAAATAATTTCTCTTTTCTACTTTTTGCAACAATAAAAATATAAATTAGTGAATTATTTCACAATATCTACTAATTTATTTGTTGTAAATTATTGAAATCGCTTTCTTAAGGGTGTACGATAGCTATGGCCTAAAAAAACAGAAAGAAGGTTATGGGGAAATGAATATAATCTTAGGAGTAGGGACACTAGTAATTGTACTTATCATCATGACGCTGTTCTTAAACTTTGCGCCATATGGTAAACAAGGTTTACAAGCTTTATCAGGGGCAGCTTGTGCCACATACTTACCACAAGCATTCTTAAGTTATGCTATCGGTGGCGTGTTCCACATTAAATTTTTTCAAGAAATTGGTGACTTAGCAGGGAGTTTAAGCGGAATTGCAGTTGGTATTTTAACATGTTTAAACTTGGGTGTATCTCCAGTTTTTGCTGTTATCGTTGGTTTAGTTTTACATGACTCAAAATTATTGCCAGCATTTATAGCAGCATATATTATTGCTTTTGGGATTAAATTGATAGAGAAAAAAGTTCCAGAAGGACTAGATTTAATTGTTGTAATTTTATTGGCTCCAGCAATTACATTTGGTTTAGCAAATTTAATTTCACCAGGGGTTATCGCTGTACTTAAACAAATTGGTTCAGCTATCTCATCTGTAGGTAATGATAATCCTTATGCTTTAGCAGTTATATTAGGACTAGTTATACCTGTAACAGGCATGACGCCTTTAAGTTCAATGGTCTTAACAAGCTTATTAGGGCTTACAGGTATTCCAATGGCAATCGGTGCATTAACATGTACTGGTGCTTCATTCGTTAACGCAGTACTATTCAGTAGACTGCATATTGGTAAGAAAACCAATGCGTTCGCAGTATTTATCGAACCATTGACACAAATAGATTTAATTGCAAAATATCCACTACAACTTTATGGTACGAATGCCATCATCGGTGTTGTAAATGCTTGTATCGTTACATTCAGTGGACTAGTAATCAATGTAAAAGGTATGGCTACACCGATCGCAGGTGCGATTGTATTATTTGGATTTAATAATGCAGTGACTTCTATCATAACTATCATCACAGTGGGTATAGTAAGTGTAGTACTAGCATTCGTTATGAGTTCAATTATCAAGAAATTTAACTTAATGAATATTAGTTTCAAATTACCAGGGAAAAAGAATCGAGTTAAGGAGAGTGTTTAATAATGGCTAAAAGCTATGATTACCAAAGTGCTTTTGACATTATTGGACCAGTTATGATGGGACCATCAAGTTCTCATACTGCTGGTGCAGTTAAAATAGGTAACTCAGCACGTGCTGTTTTAGGAGACATGCCTAAAACTTTAGAGATTCATTATTATGAATCTTTTGCTAAGACGCACCAAGGACATGGTACAGACGTAGCTGTAGTTGGTGGTGCTATGGGCTATAGCACCTTCGATAGCCGAATTAAATCAGCATTAGATATAGCTAAGGATGAAAATATCGATGTTGATATCATCGAAGAAGATGGAGAAAGTATCGGTCAACATCCTAACTGTGCTTATATTAAGGCGAACTCTGAAAGTGGACGTCACATTGAAGTCATTGGTATTTCAATTGGTGGCGGTACAATTAAACTTAAAGGCATTAACGTCAATGGCTTAGAAGTTGAAATTAACAATGGGCTTCCAATGTTAGAAATAGACGGCGAAATGGATAAAGCTCAGGTGAATCACTTAATCAACGACATGACAGATATGGAAATTGATTTTGGTGATGAAACTGTCAAGACGAGCGACAATAATGGTCTAGTTGTATTACCTTTAAATAAAGCAATCTCAGAATCAACATTAAACAAAATTAGAGAAAAATACAGTGACTTAAACGTTTCCTATATCAATTAGAGGGGGATTATAAATGTTTGATTCAATTAGAGAGACAATAGATTATTCTGTTGAACATGACATTTCCTTCGCTGATATCTTGATCAACGAAGAAATGGAAAAAGAAGGTATATCACGCGACGAAGTACGTGAACGTATGAAACAAAATCTTGAAGTGATGCGTGATGCAGTAGAAAAAGGTACTACTGGAGATGGTGTAGAAAGTGTTACAGGTTATACAGGCCATGATGCGGCAAAACTTCGTGATTACAACGAAAACAATCATGCTTTATCAGGGAAAGAAATGATTGAAGCCGTTAAAGGCGCAGTTGCAACAAACGAAGTGAATGCAGCAATGGGTATCATCTGTGCTACACCTACAGCTGGTTCCTCGGGAACTATTCCCGGAGTTCTTTTCAAATTAGAGAAAACGCATGATTTAACTGAAGATCAAATGATAGATTTCCTATTTACTTCAGCATTATTTGGACGTGTAGTTGCAAACAACGCAAGTGTTGCTGGTGCTACAGGCGGTTGCCAAGCAGAAGTTGGTTCTGCGTCAGCAATGGCTGCGGCAGCTTCTGTAGCTATCTTTAACGGTACGCCAGAGCAATCTGGTCATGCGATGGCACTTGCGATAAGTAACTTATTAGGTTTAGTTTGTGACCCTGTAGCAGGACTCGTTGAAATTCCTTGTGTAATGAGAAATGCTATTGGTTCAGGTAACGCATTAATTTCAGCAGACCTTGCATTAGCTGGCGTTGAAAGTCGTATTCCAGTTGATGAAGTTATCGGTGCGATGGACAGAGTTGGTCGTAATTTACCTGCATCTCTTCGTGAAACAGGTTTAGGTGGTCTAGCTGGTACACCAACTGGTGAAGAAATTAAACGTAAAATTTTCGGTGAAGCTGAAAATATGGTAAATAATAAATAACTTATAAATATAATGATTAAGCACTTTAGTTTTGTGTATAGCAAGACTAAAGTGCTTTTTTCTAAGGTTATAAAGATTAACTGTTTTAGTAAGTACATAGTTGAATGATTAAAAAGGAAACCAATAGACTATGGTCTATTGCATTAAGAACACCGTCGAATTAGAATTCGCATATTAGATGAACACAATAGTCAAGAAACTATTATGTAAGAAGCACTAAAGAATTATTACTATCATAAGTGCTTCTTTAATATTGCAAAATGTGGGTCCCCAATCTAAAATAGCTTAAAAGGGGTTGATGCAATGCTAAGATTATTCCTTATCTTTCTAGCATTCATCATTAACACAACGATAACTTATTTATGGACTACAGAGGGGACATGGGTCAACTTATTATTTAAATCATTATCATTAAGTATGATTCTCGTTTTTATGTTCTACTATATTCGTTTTGTTATTGAAAATAAAAGCAAAGAATGAAATTTAACCAAAGACATTCCTTAGTTAAATTTCATTCTTTTTTATTGATGTAAATCAAGCTGATAAAATGCTAAATCGAGCCATCTTTCAAATTTATATCCTACATTTTTAATTGTTCCAGCGTGAGTGAAATTAAATTTTTTATGTAGCTCAATACTTCCTACATTAGAAGCATCTATCCCCGCTACAATTGTTCGATAATTTTTGGCCTTTGCGTCTTGAATGAGTGTTTCTAATAACTTTGAAGCTATACCTTGACCACGATAGTCGGGATCAACATAAATCGAATGTTCAATAGAATAAAGATAGGCTGGCCAATTTCTAAAAGAGCCATATGTTGCATAACCTACAACATGATGGTCTTTAACATATACCCATATAGGTTCTTCGGCTATTGATTTTGTTTCAAACCACTGTAGTCGTTCTTCTAATTCCTTGGGATCATATGTATATACTGCAGTAGTATTAATTATGGCGTCATTATAAATTTCAAGAATATCTGGCAGGTCTTCTTTTCTAGCATGTCTAATCATTGGGCACCCCTCTTTTTACATTCCATTAAATACCTTTATTTCTAATAAATCAATTATTTGTTAAGTAATTTCACATGCGATATTTATAAAAAATTTTATAAGCTTCTTTTATATTAGTGTTGTCGTGTCAAAATAATGCTATACTTATCTCAAACTACGATAAATCTTTAAAAACATTTAAAGGAGTTACAGTAATGAAAAAATGGACGAGTCGATTAACGACGTTCATTGGTGTCTTATTAATATTATTAGCAATATATTTATTTGCAAAGCCACATATTGATAATTATCTTCATGAAAAAGATAACGACAATAAGATTGAGAAATATGACAACGATGAAAAAAAGGATACCTCGACGAAACAAAAGACACCTACAATTCCAAAGGATAAATCCAAAATGGCTGGTTATATTGAAGTACCAGATGCTGAAATTAAGGAGCCGGTTTATCCAGGGCCTGCGACACTAGAGCAACTTAATAGAGGTGTGAGTTTCGCTGAGGGAGATGAATCATTAGATCAACAAAATATTTCTATCGCTGGTCACACATTTACTGACCGTCCGCACTATCAATTTACTAATCTAAAAGCAGCTAAAAAAGGAAGTAAAGTATATTTTAAAGTAGGTAATCAAACACGTAAGTATAAAATGACAAAAATTCATGACGTTAATCCATCAGATGTTGAAGTTTTAGATGAACAAAAAGGTAAAAAAAATCAATTAACGTTGATTACTTGTGATGATTATAATGAGAAAACAGGTGTCTGGGAGAAACGAAAAATATTCATCGCAACACAAGTGAATTAAGAACAATCAGGTAGGAGTATATACAAGATACTTCTACCTTTTACTATAGTAATAAATCATAAAGTTTAATAGACATTTAACAAACATTCACATGAGTTAAGTATTTTTAAGTGATGAAATCAATTTCTAAATGTGAATATAGTTTCATAGACTTATCTTTAACTTCATTCCATTCACACACACAGATATAATGAGATTAAAGTTGGTCAATTAAAGGGGATATTAAAATGATACGCGCAATTGCAGTAGATATGGATGGCACTTTTTTAGATTCAAATAAACAATTTGATGAGGCACGGTTTGAAACAATTTTTAAGAAATTAAAGAAGCATAACATACAATTTATAGCTGCAAGTGGAAATCAATATGCGAAATTGAAGTCTATCTTTGGCGTTAGAGATATGTTCTTTATTTCTGAAAATGGGGCAGTCATATATAATGGGAATAAGCTGTACAACTATCGAAGTTTCAATAGACAAGATTTTCAAGACGTTGTTGATTATTTAAACATTGACCACAAGATGGATGAACTCATTATATGTGGTGTGAAAAGTGCGTATATTTTAAAAAGTACCCAAGCAACTTTTAAAGAGGACGCGCATTTTTATTATCATCAATTAGAAGAAATTGATTCACTACAACATTTACCTGAAGACGATTATGTTAAAATTGCTTTCAATATCAATCGAGATACTCATCCTCACTTGGATGATGAGTTAGAGAGAGCTTTTAAAGATACAATTAAGCTAGTCTCAAGTGGGCACGATAGTATAGATGTCATTATGCCTAATATGACAAAGGGTCAAGCATTAAGACGATTACTTACTGAATGGGGGATGTCGTCTACTGAATTAATGGCATTTGGAGATGCTAATAATGATAAAGATATGCTAGAACTCGCACAATATAGTTATGTTATGGAAAATAGTAACGACGCATCATTATTTGAATTAGCGAGTGGTGTGGCGCCATCTAATGATAAACAAGGTGTATTAACTATTATTGAAGAAGTAGTACTAAGTAACATCTGAGCATAAATAAAGGTGAGAAGAAGTGGATATACCCATTTTTCTCACCTTTTTAAATAGATTAGTTTAGACGTGTTTCACAAGTTCCAGTTTGAATTACTGATAACGCTGCATTTAAGCCGCCTTCAACTAAGTTTTGTACTGCTTCATCTGAGAAGAAAGCAATGTGAGGTGTTACTAAAATCTTTTCGTTTCTAATAAGCTCTAAAAGCGTTTGATCTTCGATCGTTTTGTTAGTCCAATCAAATGTAAAGTAGTCGGCTTCATTTTCATAAGTATCGATTGCAGCACCATATAATGTGCCATCGTTAACTGCATCAATAAGATCAGGCGTGTTAATAACAGCCCCACGAGCAGCGTTAACTAAAATAGCACCTTTCTTAACTTTCGCAAACATTTCTTTATCAAATAAGTGGAAGCTTTCTTTGTTTGCAGGTACGTGTAATGAAATGATGTCTGCATCTTTAATAGCTTCTTCAACAGAATCCTTATACTCTAAGAAGTCTAAAGAATGATTAGGATAAGCATCGTAACCAACAACCTTTGCACCAAATCCTGCGTAAATTTTAGCAGTGGCAGCTCCAATACGTCCTGTACCAATGATAGCGACTGTCATATTCTTAACTGGACGTGACATAATCGGTGCCGCCCAAGTAAAGTTGTGATCTTGTACGCGTCTTTCGATTGCAGGGAATCTTCGTACAAGTTGTAATGCGATAGAAACAGAATATTCTGCGATAGTCTCAGGTGAATAACTAGGAATGTTAGAAATAACAATACCATGTTTTTTAGCAAGATCTAAATCGTACATATCGAATCCCGCAGTACGTTGAGCGATTTGTTTGATGCCGTATGCTTCGAGTTTAGGGTAAACTTCATCTTCTAATTTACCGAATTGCATGGTAGTTACACCATCATAATCCTTAAGTTGGTCGACAGTATCTTTACTTAAAAGTTCAGTAGAAGTAGTTACTTCAATGTTATTCTTTTTACCCCAGTTTAATGCCATTTCTTTCTCATATTCGCGTGTACCGAAAAACATAATTCTTGTCATTAAAAAATAACCCCATTTCTAAAATGTAAAAAATCGTACTAAATAATAAGTTATAAGAATAAAAATAAATAAGTAAGACTAAAACTTACAAGCTCATTATATTGTGAAAGTTTTCACAAATCAAGTACGAAATGACCTTTGGAAAAGAAAAATGTGAAAAATCTCTCATTTTAAAATAAAAAATCCTCTTTTTTATGAAATTCATTTACTTTTATCGTGTACAAAAGTCATTTATACTTTTGATGTAATGAAAAAAGATATTGTTAACAATGTATTTTAGGAAGGATGAAACACTGGTATGAGTAATATGAATCAAACAATCATTGATGCGTTTAAATTTAGACACGCTACAAAACAATTTGATCCGTCTAAAAAAGTGAGTGATGAAGATTTTGAAACAATTTTAGAGGCAGGGAGATTATCTCCAAGTTCTCTAGGTTTGGAACCGTGGCATTTTGTTGTAGTCCAAAGTGAAACATTAAGAGATAAACTTAAACCATACAGTTGGGGTGCTCAGAAGCAGTTAGATACAGCGAGTCACTTTGTATTGATATTTGCACGTAAAAATGTAACTTCTCAATCTGAATACGTTCAAAACTTAATTCGTGGTGTTAAACAGTACGAAGAAAGCACAATTCCAGCAGTTAATGAAAAGTTTGATAATTTCCAAACCAATTTCCACATTAATGATAATGAACGTACATTGTATGATTGGGCTAGCAAACAAACCTATATTGCATTAGGTAATATGATGACGACTGCAGCACTCTTAGGCGTTGATTCATGCCCAATGGAAGGATTTGACTTAGATAAAGTGACTGAGATATTAGCTGAGGAAGGTATCCTAGATACTGAACATTTCGGTATTTCAGTAATGGTTGGTTTCGGTTATAGAGCTGAAGAACCTGCTCATGGTAAAGTTCGTCAAAATAAAGATGACGTCATTAGCTGGGTATAAT
The DNA here is from genome assembly GCF_038008285.1 of Staphylococcus sp. FSL K6-0223. NCBI lineage: Bacteria > Bacillati > Bacillota > Bacilli > Caryophanales > Staphylococcaceae > Staphylococcus > Staphylococcus sp. FSL K6-0223. The sequence goes on along the minus strand of NZ_JBBOYX010000003.1, from coordinate 570,450 downwards.
AATTTAAAATATTCAAGAACAGATTCTATAATTTTAGATTATAGAGTCTGTTTTTTTGAAAATTTTTAAATTTTTCAGAAGTGAATAAGTCTTTATATATGCGGGTAATTCAAGACTAGGACTACTTTTTGAGTATGCTCATAAACACATTGTTTTGAATCATATAGAAAAGAAGGTAAAATAAAAGCTACAAAAGTAAACGTTTACATTTTTAAATATATTTAATTTAAGCAAGGTAGTTTCAACAATTCAAATATCACTATAAAGGATGGGTTAAAATGGCAAATATTAACGTAAGAGATTATATCGACGAAAGTTATGGCTTATTTATCAATAACGAATTCCAATCAAGTGGTAGTGGAGAAACATTAACAGTAACTAACCCAGCTAATGGCGAAGACTTAGCTAAAGTTGCAAGAGCTGGCAAAGAAGATGTCGATAAAGCAGTGCAAGCTGCACACGATGCTTTTGATAGCTGGAGTAAAATTTCAAAAGCTGAACGCGCTGATTACTTATTAGAAATTAGTCGTCGCATTCATGAAAAGGCTGAACATTTAGCTACAGTTGAATCATTACAAAATGGTAAACCATATCGTGAAACTTCTACAATTGATGTACCTCAGGCAGCAAATCAGTTTAAATATTTCGCAAGTGTTTTAACTACTGATGAAGGTACAGTCAATGAAATAGACGAAAACACTATGAGTTTAGTTGTCAATGAACCTGTAGGTGTTGTAGGTGCAGTGGTTGCATGGAACTTCCCAATTCTATTAGCTTCATGGAAATTAGGACCAGCATTAGCTGCAGGTAACACAGTGGTTATTCAACCATCTTCTTCAACACCTTTATCATTAATTGAACTTGCTAAAATTTTCCAAGAAGTTTTACCTAAAGGTGTAGTGAACGTTTTAACTGGTAAAGGTTCTGAATCAGGTGACGCTATCTTTAACCATGAAGGTGTAGATAAGTTATCATTCACTGGTTCAACAGATGTAGGTTACGGCGTAGCAAAAGCAGGAGCTGAACGCATTGTACCTACAACATTAGAACTTGGTGGTAAGAGTGCCAACATCATCTTTGATGACGCGAATTTAGAACAAGTTGTTGAAGGCGTTCAGTTAGGAATTCTATTTAACCAAGGTGAGGTTTGTAGTGCAGGTTCAAGATTGCTAGTACAATCTTCAATTTATGACGAATTATTACCTAAACTAAAAGAAGCTTTTGAAAATATCACAGTTGGCGATCCATTTGATGAAAACGTAAAAATGAGTGCGCAAACTGGTCCAGATCAATTAGAAAAAATTCAAAGTTACGTAAAAATTGCAGAAGATGATGATAAAGCTAATATCTTAACTGGTGGTCATCGTATTACAGACAATGGATTAGATAAAGGTTATTATTTCGAGCCGACTATTATTGAGTTAAAAGATAATAAACACAAATTAGCTCAAGAGGAAATCTTTGGTCCAGTTTTAGTAGTTGAAAAATTTGATGATGAACAACAAGCGATTGATATCGCGAATGACTCAGAATATGGTTTAGCTGGTGGTATTTTCACAACTAATATCAACCGTGCATTAAATGTTTCTAAAGCAATGAGAACTGGTCGTATTTGGATTAATACGTATAACCAAATTCCAGCAGGCGCACCATTCGGCGGCTATAAGAAATCTGGTATTGGTCGTGAAGTTTATAAAGACGCAATTAAAAACTATCAACAAGTTAAAAATATCTTTATTGATACAAGTAACCAACCAAATGGTATGTATTAATATAAATAAAAAATTAAAAGAGGGCGAAAGCCCTCTTTTTTTATGTGTTTAACACTAAGTTTTTATCACCATGAATCTTAATGTCAAAGCCTTCTGGTGATGTTAAATGTTTAATCTCTGCATTAGGTTGATATATATCTACATGAGTTAACCCATATGATAGTTGATTATGTGTTCTTGCTATATTTGACTGCCAAGTATTCACCGCAATGTGGTGATGATATTTTTGCGTGGACATGAAGAGTGCTTGGGGGAAATTAGAAATTTGTTCTAACCCTAGATCATCAATATAAAATGCGCGTGCTTGTCCTAGATCATGTGTTTTAAGATGTAAATGTCCAATTATCCCATCTTCTGGCCAACCTTGCCATCCTTCTTTAGAACGTTGAGCAATTAAATCATTGGCATCAACTTGTAGTGTATCCATTTTGACAAATCCATCATTCCATTGCCATCCTTCATCAGGACGGTCTTGATAGACCTCAATGCCGTTACCTTCTGGATCATTAAAATATAAAGCCTCACTTACAAGATGATCGCCACCACCAACCGCGATATTGAGTTGGCTAGCATGATAAAGGAAGTTTGCTAAGTCAACACGCGAAGGGAGAAGGTAGGCGATATGGAATAATCCAGATTCTCTCAATCCAGGTTGACGACCATCAATCAATCTATTCAAAGTTAATGTATGTCCATGTTTACCGATATAAAAAATGGTTTGTTGCTCAGTTTGTTTATTGATTGTAAAACCTAAAACATTAGAGTAAAAGTCAGTCATTGTATTTAAATCTTTGACGTTCAGAATGATATTTGTAACTTGCGTTGCTTCTGATGAGTGAAAGGTATGCAAAGTGTAGTCCTCCTCAAATGAAAAAGTCATCTTCATTTAATATTTATACTAAGTATAATAAATATACTACTAGGAGGTAAAAAGAGCAAGTTTGAATCAAAAAAATTCCAAGAAGAAAGTATCTCCTTGGAATGATTAAATATCAATGTATTAACCTAAATAAACATCTTGCGCGTGGTCATCTTTTTCTAAAACATCTTTAGCAAATGGGCAAGAAGCAATGATTTTTAAATTATTATTACGCGCATATTCTACAACGCTGTTCACTAATTTTTTCCCTAAACCTTGTCCACCTAGTTCATCAGATACACCAGTATGGTCAATATCGATTTCATTATTATCTACTTCTTTGAAAGTAATTACTGCTTGTGGATTATTCTCATCTTCCCCAACATAAAATTTATGATCGCCTTGTTTAATTTCTTCAGCCATTAACGTTCACTCCTTTAAAATGTTTATACATATATTTATCACTCATCTCAAATTTTAAAACATGATTAATGTTTTAAAGGCTTAGCTATTGCTTTTTTAGAAGGTTACCGATATAGTGATAAACGAAATAATTACGCTTTGTGGAGGGCTCATTTTGAAAAGAAAGGCAATTATCTTTATTACGTTATCATTAATTTTAATATTAAGTGGATGTAGTAAGAGTATAAATTCTAGCAAAAAAGACAATGTCAATAGTCACAACAAAATGAAAATACATACAACCGTCTTTGCATTTCAAAGTTTTACAGAACAAATTGGCGGTAAATACGTCGATGTAGAATCTATTTATCCTCCAGGTGCTGATTTACATTCTTATGAGCCTACACAAAAAGATATGATCAATATTGCGAAAAGTGATTTATTCATCTACTCTAGCGATGACTTAGATCCGGTTTCAGCTAAAATAACTCAATCAATGGAAAATAAAAATATGAAATTAGCCCTTGCAAGCGATTTAAATCAAAAAGAATTAATCCATTCCGATGATCACGATGAAGATGAAGGTCATAATCATGCTGAAACTGAAAACGACCCACATGTTTGGCTAGACCCAGTATTAGATCGCATTTTCGCTGAGAAAATCAAAGATAAGCTTATTCAAAAAGATCCTAAACATAAGTCATACTATGAAAAAAACTATAAAAAGTTAGATAAAGATATCGCAAATATCGATAAAAAGATGCAAAAAATCACTAAAAGCCCTAAACGTGAAAAAATTATTATTTCTCACGATTCTCTAGGCTATCTTACTCATCGTTATCATTTTAAACAAGAGGGCGTTAATGGAATGAATGATGAAGAACCAAGTCAAAAGAAGATATTGAGTATCGTAAAGAACATCAAAAATTCCAAGTCTCCTTATGTATTATATGAACAAAATATTACTTCTAAAATTACAGATGTGATAAAAAGAGAAACAGATACCCAACCTTTAAGTTTCCATAATTTAGCAGTACTTACTAAAAAAGAAAAAGACAATCAGTCAATCACTTATCAATCACTTATGAAAAAAGATATTGAATCGTTAGACAAAGCTTTAAATCAATAATTAAAAACCCTTTTAGAATGACATGTTCACTCTAAAAGGGTCTTTTCATATACTACTGATATCTTAAATAACTTACTGTAGTGTTATAGTATTCTTCAAAGCCGTGAATACCATCAGCGCCTCCTAAACCAGATTCGCGCCATCCTGCGTGATAACCGTTCACTACTTCTTCTGCTTCACAATTGGCGTAAACTTCACCAAATTTTAAACGTTCTGAAGCGGTCATCACTTCTTTAAAGTTTTCAGAGAAAATATATGAAGATAAACCAGCATTTGTATCATTAGCGTCATCAATCACTTGATCGAAGTCGTTATACGTTGTAACCGCTAGGACTGGTCCGAATATTTCTTCTTTAAATACACTATCTTCAGGATTTACATGATCTAATACAGTTGGTTCGTAGAAGAAACCATCACGTTCTAATTTTTGTCCGCCCAATACTAATTTGGCACCGTTTGTCACTGCAGTTTCGACTTTTTCATGAATACTATTGAGTTGAGTTTGGTTAATAATAGCTCCGTAATCTGAATTCTCATCGAGTGGGTCTCCTACAGTTAATTGACTCATTTTGTTAGAAACCTTTTCAATAAATTCGTCATGAACATCTTCGTGAACAAAGATACGTTCAGGGCATGTGCACACTTGACCAGCGTTATTAATACGAGCTGTGACAATATAGTCTACAGCTTTGTCGATATCCGCATGAGATGTAACGATAACAGGTGCGTTACCACCTAACTCAAGGTTTACCTTCTTAACTGTTTGTGCTGCATGTTCATATACTGATTTACCAGCACGCATACTACCTGTAAGTGAGATGAGTTGAATATCTTTATGCGTTGCAAGTTGTGTTCCAACCGTTTCGCCAGTGCCTGGAACAATTTGAATTAATCCAGCTGGTATTGTTGAAGCACGGAATAGTTCAGCTAATTTTAATGTTAAAAGTGTCGTTTCTTCACTTGGTTTAATAACGACTGAGCATCCCGTAACAACAGCGGGAATAACTTTTCGCATTAAAACCATAATAGGGGCATTCCAAGGAACGATGCCCGCTGTGACACCAATAGGTTTCTTCGTAATTTGGATAATTTCGTTTTCTACGCTATTTTGAAGTACTTCGCCTTTATTACTCATACTTAAACTAGTCATATAATCAATAAATGCGATAGACTTATCAATTTCACCATAAGCTTCAGCTAACGTTTTTCCTTGCTCTTTCACATATAATTGTGCTATTTCATCGCGATTTTGTTCTAATAATGGAATGAGTAATTTCACATGTTCAGCACGTGTAGGTTGAGGAACACGTTCCCATTCACGTTGAGCATGTTTAGATTTTTCAATTGCGTTATTGACTTCTTCTTTAGTCGCAAATGTAATTGTATCGAATTTTTCCCCTGTAGCAGGATTAATCACATCCATCGTTTCATTCGATTGACTCTCGATAAATTCATTATTAATAAATAGTTGATTTGTCATTTAAGACACCTCCACAATTTATATTCCCGAAATTTTTTATCCTAATTTTGAAAATGAAAAATATATGGAGAGTAATAATCTTTGAGAAATATGAAGGGGAAGTAAGATACATTTAACAAAAAAGCCAGACGAGCATTAACAGCTCGCCTGACTCATATTTAGTGTCTAAGAAAACCTTTATATATGACAGGGATAAGCAAGATAAAACCAAATAGTCCCATAATTGGGAATACCTTACCAATCAGTGAGATAAATCCAATAAATGTACAAATGAAAGTAATGATAGCCATCATAATAATTAAACTAAAATAACGTTTTGTAAAGGGTTGGCTAAAACGTGTAGCAAATGCATACATTAGACCTACAACAGTATTATATATTACTAACACCATAATCACAGACATAATTGTGCCGATAGAAGGTGAAATCTGTTTTGCTAAGAGTAGCGATGGTAATGCCACATGTTTTATTTTATCGAACTCAGTAATTAATCCTAGATTAATCATTAGCAATAGGAAAGTAATGATGAGACCACCAATTAAGCCACCATAAACAGTCGATTTCTGAAACTTCAACTTACCACCCATAACTGTTAGAAAACTGAAAGCAGCGGCAATTTGTAAACTGGCGTAGTTGATTGCATCGAACCACCAACCTGGAGAAATTGATTTATTGTTATTAGAATATTGATTCGCGGCAGTAAAATCAATGTGACCAGTAACAAAATAATACACAGCAATCATTACTACTACAGCGACTAGGAAAGGTGTAACCCCACCAAGTACAGCAATTAATCGATCAAACTGTAAAAACAACGTGAGTAATATTAGCACTACTAAGATTAAAGAACTTAACCAAAAAGGTATGCCAAAGCTCTCATTAATTGTTGATGCACCACCTGCCGTCATAATAATAGCAAGTGAAAATAAAAATATAGTCAGTATGATATCGAAAACTTTTGCAATAAAAGGATGTAAATAGAAATTGATTGATTCAGAATGATTTTGAGATTTAAGACGGAAGCCAGTGTTTAAAACAAATATTCCACCTAAAATAACGATAAGACCAGTAATGATAATTCCAGCGATACCATAGATACCATTACTTGTGAAAAATTGAAATATTTCCTGACCTGTCGCAAATCCAGCGCCAACGACCACGCCAACGAAAGCGAAGGCAACGATGATGGATTCTTTAACAGTATTCATTTAACATGCATATCCCTTCAAATTTATATATTTTAAAGATGTTGTATGTATTCATTTATTTTAAAAAATTGAAAAATCACATCTATCTATTGTAGATGATATAGACGAAAAAATAAACAGTAAAGTTCATCACATATGTACTATTGTATAAATGTGACGTACGATAATTTGACTTTAGTGTATAATTAATATGTATCATAAACTTAAGGTACTCAGTAATTGTAAGTTTAATTTTAATCAATTTAATTATTTTTATACATTTACAAAAGTTTTAAGCAAATAATAATGCATTTATACATCATTTTTGATAGTATTAGGCAATATTGAATATATTAGGCAAGTAAATATATTAAGAAGGTGTTCATATGTCATTGGACTTACCCATTATGCTGATGATAGTTCTATTTCTAGCATTAGGGATTTTTAGTCAATGGTTAGCAGATAGAATTAAATGGCCATCTATAGTAGTTATGGCGATTGTTGGTTTACTCGTTGGCCCGATATTAGGTATCACTAATCCTAAAGAAGCGTTAGGATCTGAAGTGTTTAGTCCAATCGTTTCCTTAGCTGTTGCAATTATTTTATTTGAAGGTAGCAGTAATTTAGATTTTAGGGAACTTAAAGGAATTTCTAAAGCGGTTATTCGAATCATAACAGTCGGCGCAGTTATTGCATGGATTTTAGGTGCGATAGCCTTACATACAATCCTAAACTTTCCAATCTCCGTATCCTTTGTCATGGGAGGACTCTTTTTAATTACAGGTCCAACTGTGATTCAACCATTATTGAAACAAGCGAAAGTAAAGAGGAATGTTGACTCTATATTAAGATGGGAAAGTATTATTCTCGACCCAATTGGTCCGATGCTTGCATTGACAGCATTTTATATCTTCCAAATTATTGAACAAGGTATAAGTTTCATTGTTATTCTCATATTCGTACTGAAAATATTAGCCGTTGTCGTAATCGGCTTTGGTGCGTCGTATTTATTTAATTGGTTCATACGCCAAGATATGATTCCACAAAATTTAATGCCACCTATCCAATTCGTTTTTATTCTCTTAACATTTAGTGTTTGTGATGCAATATTATCGGAATCTGGATTATTAGCGGTGACAATTTTTGGTTTAATAATGGCACGTAAAAAACGTCATGATTTAATCTTTAAAGAATCAGATCATTTCATCGATAATGCATCTTCTATATTAGTAAGTACAGTCTTTATTTTAATCACGTCATCACTTACGAAAGATGTATTACTTAATGTAGTATCATGGCAACTCTTTATTTTCTGTATTGTCATGATTGTCTTAGTTCGACCTATTTCAGTGCTTTTCTCAACATTTAAAACTGAAATTTCTAAGAAAGAACGAGCGATTGTTGCAATGATGGCGCCAAGAGGGATTGTCGTATTAACAGTGGCCCAATTCTTCTCAGGATTATTTATGGATGACAAAGTAGCTATGGCGAAGTATATCACGCCCGTGACATTCGGCTTAGTATTTATTACCGTGGTCATTTATGGCTTTAGCTTTACACCATTAAGTAAATTATTCGGTGTCGCTAGTAATGAACCGCCAGGTGTAATTATAGTAGGTGAGAGTGAGTTCTCATTCCACCTAGGCGTGAATTTACGAGATCATGGGATTCCAGTTATGATGTTCAATTTATTTGAAAATACATCTGAGAAAGCACATGAAGCGGGATTTGAAGTCTTCAAAGGTAATTTATTATCAAGTAATGATCGTATTTACTCCGACTTACTTCGATATAATAAATGTATCTTAATGACACAGTCATTTATTTTCAATAGTTTGGCATTTAATGAATTAGTACCAGAATTCGGATTAAATAATGTAGATATGATGCCTGTTTCTTTCAATGATGAACAGGCGAGAAATAATTTAAGTGGCCCGATTCGTAATCATATATTATTTGATGAAAATCACAGTCCACGCTGGTTTAATAACTACATTACACAACACAATATCGTAGAAGTGCCGGCAGAAGAGTACTATGAACTTACTGATAAAGACATGTTGATTTACTATATTAGTGAAGATAAAGAAGTCACATTCAAACGTAGTAATAGAGAATTACCAGAACATGACACAGGGGTTTATGGTATTTTAAGAGATGCCCATGCATGATAATAACTGAGGTCATTTTAATGTAAACTAATAACCCGTAGATGAAGTTGAGTCATCTACGGGTTTATTTGTGATTCATTGATATGGTTAGGGCATAATGACCCATTAATAAGTAAACAACTCATCAACTGTAACTGAGAACTGTTTAGCTAATTTAAACGCTAATACTAATGATGGGTCATATTTGTTATTTTCAATAGCATTGATAGTTTGTCTAGAAACCCCAAGATTCTTACTTAATGTTTCTTGAGATATTTTCATCTTTTTACGATAGTACAAAATATTATTTTTCACTTTATTACCTTCAAGCTGAATATTTTTTCTTAGTATGATAATAGAATATTATTAAAAATCCTGATATTAAAATTAAATAATGTAACTCTGGATAATTGCTAAAAAATCTGGTGAAAACATTTTTTTGTGAGTCAGTAAAATCACAGACTTTTAATAGTATAGCAACAATCAAACTAAATACCGTCCATAATAATGTTTTGGCGAATATTTCAACGACCATTTGAGATTGTCTTTCGTCATATTTTTTATTTTTCACATCGGTTAAAATAGTTGGCAAATATTTGTTTATGATTATATTCCATAATACTCCAAAGACTAAGAATACTACTAATAAAAGAATAATTTTCATTAATTCCACTCCGTAATGTAAAAAGTTTTTGACATTATTATGATAACGTACTGATATAAAATGTCAAAAGAATTTTACATTTTGAAATGACTAAGATATAAAAAGGTCATCCGGCTTCTGTGGGAATAGGGCGAGTTAAAAACTTGCTGAGCAAGATTGAGACCGTCCCCACGGAAAGCAAGATGACCTTTAAATAGAATTCACTTTATTTATGACAAGAAACTAAGGATTTTATGCTTAGTATTCTTATTTATTTTAAATATCTATCATGCATTAGAATTTTTAAGATATCAATTTGGTCTTGTAACTCTTTACCAACATTGGTATCTTTTATTTTTTTACGTTGCAATTCTTCATCTACAACACGCTTCACTGATAGCTCATCAGAACCATCTGATAATACTTTTTCTTTAGTATTGAACTCTTGATGAGCCACCAATTGCATACCGAATGAGTTATAAAGCAGTGTATACCCAGCAATACCCGTCGTTGATTGATAGGCTTTAGAGAAGCCGCCATCGATAACGAGCATCTTACCATCAGCTTTGATTGGATCTTCACCGTCGATTTCTTTAACAGGAGTGTGACCATTAATAATACGACCTTCATCTGGATTTAATCCAAAGTCTTTCAACATCTTGCGAATCATATCAACATCTTCACGTAAGTGATAATATGGATTCTTTTCCTCTTTATGAGAAGCTTTGTCTTCTATAAAGTAGCGTTCAAATGTTGTCATTGCACGCTTACCAAATAGAGATGAATACTTACCAGTCCATAAATACCATACTAAGTCAGTAGATATATCATCAGTGATTTCTTTATGGTCGAAAGCTTTGCGTACATGATATTCAAAGACATCTAATAACTCACGTCCACTTAACTGCTCGCCCTCGATTTCGAACGATTCCATTTCTCCATTTTCATCAACGGGGATACATCCGTGAATCAGAAGATTGCCGTTGTATGGAAGATAAAGTTTACCTTCGCGCATCAAGAATGACATATGACGACGTAATTTCTCAGATTGTTGGAATGAAAGAAGTAATTTATCTACAACTTCCTCTTCTTCAGGCAGTAATTTCGCCGGATCGTTTCGGTCTACAGTTTGGAAACAAGTATCTTTAAGGGGATAAGTTTTGCCATAAACTGTAATTTCATTGTTGTCATAATCAATTTTTTCTAATACTAAACGTTCTTCCATTTCGAAAGAAGGGCGACGCTTAATAATAGGCATTTCGAGTTTAAATTGAATCATAGCAATCGCTTGATGTATTTTAGTGATTTGGCTTTCTTCACGTTTAGTTAGACTTACATCTTTATCAGGACGTTTCTTAGGCTTGAAAGCAGGGTTCTCAGCGTCGTAATACTTTTCAGCTAAAGTAAGTAAAGGACGTAAGTTAATGCCATAAGCATCTTCAATAATATCTAAGTTATCATAGCGTGCACAGATACGAAGTAAGTTAGCTAAACATACTTTAGATCCTGCATAAGCGCCTATCCACAACACATCATGGTTACCCCATTGAATATCAACTGAATGATAGTTTATGAGTGTATCCATAATCTTGTCTGGTTTAGGTCCACGGTCATAAATATCACCAACTACGTGAAGATGATCGACTACAAGACGTTGGACGGTATATGATAAACCGATAATAAGATCGTCAGATTGCTCTAATTCAATAATTTGATTAACTAAAGTTTCATAATAGGGCTTCTTATTATGAAATTCATTACTTTTATATAGTAACTCTTCAATAATATAAACAAATTGTTCAGGCAAAGCTTTACGTAGTTTAGATCTTGTATATTTTGATGAACAATATGTAATAAGTTCTATCAGACGTTCAATAGTAGTGATATACCATACGTTGAGTTTACCTATGGAATCAAAATTATTTTTTACTAATTTTAATTTTTCTTCTGGATAATACACTAAGGCTGCTAAGTCATCAATCTCTTGTTGAGATAATTTATTTTCGAATATATCATTGATTTTTGCGCGAACGTTTCCTGAACCATTACGTAATACGTGCTGGAAAGATTCATATTCACCGTGTAAATCACTCACAAAGTGTTCTGTGCCTTTAGGTAATTCTAAGATAGATTCTAAATTAATGATCTCTGTTGCTAATTTCTCAGCACTATCAAATTTTTGAGAGAGTAAATCTAAATATTTTTGTTTCATTTCACTTTCAGTAATAGGAGTCATGCTTAGTCACCTCTGTTAAATATTTCCATCACATATGCATTATTTTAAAAAGTAATGCGCTTACATAAATTATCTTTAAAATGTAGTGTTTTTTCAATGATAGCGTACTAAAAATTTTAATTTGTATGAAAAAAGCTGAGTAAACCCTAAATAAGGCTTTCTCAGCTAAACTTATTTAACATTTTTGCGTCTTTTCATGAAGTAACGGATAACGAAGTAAATAATAGCGATAATGATGATGACATACATGATACGTGAGTACGTATGAATGCCATTCATTAGAGCACCGAAACTATCACTTAATAAGCGTCCAAGTAAAATAAGTGCGAAATTCCAAATTGTTGTTCCTAATAAGGAAAGGATAGTAAATTGAACTACATTCATACGGTTAATGCCAGCTGGTATAGTTATTAGCACACGTAATACTGGTACGAAACGGCATAAGAAGACAGCCCATGCACCATATTTTTTAAACCAATCATTGGCTCGTTTTAAATCTTTGCTTTTTAATTTCATCCATTTACCATGACGGTCCACAAATCGATATAATTTTTCCTCAGATATAAGTCTACAAATATAGTACAAAATGAGTAGACCAATAAACGAAGCTATAGTAGCAATAATTAATAGTGTCCATATAGATAAGTGGGATTTCACTGATAGTAAACCAGCAAAGGTAAGAATAATCTCTGAAGGAACTACAGGTAAGACGTTCTCTAATAAGATTAAAATAAATATTGCGGTATAGCCCCACTTACTAATAAACTCTGTAATAATCTGTTCCATTAATAACTCGTTTCTCCTTTAAATTAAGCAATGTTAATACATTGTATGTTAATTATAATAGATAATAACAATAATTGCTTAAAATTGATAATAAAGGCAAACCTAATTTGTACGAAATTATCGAATAGATTTGATTAAAGTATGATATAAACCACTAGCTTCTTCATCACTATGAACCCCGTAAGCATTCATACGTCCATCTTTAAATAGAGTAAATTCATAATTTTCATATTTGATAAGTTTAGCGAATGAAGTAGCTTTTACAATATTTCCAGGGAAATGATTTGAGTAATCAAATGCATGTTTAGGCATTCTAAATAGGTACGTATGACCACACATCTGCTCAATAGTATTTTCTTGTTTTGTTTCTAATAAGTCATATTGATGGTTTTCACACACTGGGCATTCATCATTCTTCAATATATCTACGTTCATCGCTTTATAACTAAGATCAAACGCATCGATGGTAATCATTTGCTTTGAAAATCCATTTCCACTTAAGTAGCGAATCACTTCAGCCACTTCATAACTTGCTACAATTGAGACAATAGGTGGGAGAACACCATTAATAGCACAACTTTCTCCTGTCTCAGGTATGGTTTGCATGAGACATTTTAAACAAGGACCTTGGTAATCAATGCCGTAAACAGTTCCTTTACTACCAACAGCTGCTCCATAGACCCACGGTATTTCATACTTATGACACACTTCATTTATGAGAAATCTCACTTTAAAATTATCCATTCCATCAATAATGATGTCTGGATTAATCTCACTTACGATATCCTCAATATTTGAAGAAGTGACTTCAACATCATAAGCAGTAAGAGTGACTTCTGAGTTGATTTGACTCACCTTATTTTTTACAGCTTCAACTTTAGCAACAAGATGATAGGCATCTTCTTCGTCATAAAGCGTCTGACGATGTAAATTTGATGTTTCAACGATGTCCATGTCTATAACTGTAAGATGATTAGCACCCATGCGAGCAAGCTGGTCTATGATATGGCTCCCTAAAGCTCCAGCACCAAAGACAAGTATTTGTGATGTAGAGAGTTGATGTTGTCCGTCTTCGCCAAAAGGGTGAAATCTCGTTTGTCTATCGTAGCGTGACATTATAGAAAACCTAAACCTTCAGTAGGGCTTGATGCTTGTGCAGTATATTTTACTGGTATTCGTCCAGCTTCGTATGAAAGTCTACCCGCATTAATTCCAAGCTTCATTGCTTCAGCCATTTTCACAGGATCTTTAGCTGCAGAAATCGCTGTGTTGAGTAATATACCGTCAGCGCCTAGCTCCATTGCGTGACATGCATCTTTCGGTGAACCGATACCTGCATCAACAATAACCGGTACATTTGCATTTTCAATAATATAACTTAAATTAAGCGGATTATTAATACCACGACCAGTTCCAATAGGGGACGCAAGTGGCATGACTGCATGTACACCTAGTTCTTCCAAACGTTTCGCCAAGACGAGGTCATTTGAGATGTATGGACATACGATATATCCTTTTTCTAAAAGTACTTTACAAGCTTCATATGTTTCAAATGGATCAGGAAGTAACGTTTCGTCATCGCCAATAACTTCAACCTTTATCATGTCACATACACCTGCATGGTTAGCAATTTCAGCAATTCTAATTGCTTCTTCAGCTGTTTTAGCACCTGCTGTATTTGGAAAAGTTATAAAGTCTTTTAAGTTAACGTTAGCTAAAGGATTGGGTAAATCACGATCATATAAATTCATACGACGAACAGCAAAGGTTAAAACATTGGTTTCTGAAGCTGCAATCGCTTGTGATTGAATATCTTCATTGTCAAATTTACCAGTACCTAATAATAAACGAGATTGTAATTCTAAATTTCCAATTTTAAACATTTTATCCGCCTCCAACAATTTCTAATAATTCTAATCGATCATCTTCTCTAACAGTATGTTCATGATACTTATCTTGTTTAATTAATTCTTTATTGAATTCAACGATAACGCGCTTAGGATCTAATTCTAGTGCTGTTAAAACATCATAAATTGATTGTTCTTGGTCAAAGCTGAATGAGTCTCCGTTAATAATACACTTCATAATTGTTCCTCCTTTTCACACTAAAGCTTGAGTAACGAGGTGGTTTAATGCCAGAAATTAACCAATTTGCTATATCGCGTCCAATTACGGGAGATAATAAAATCCCATTACGATAGTGTCCTGTAATAACGAACAAGCCATCATCAATTTGATCCATCATTGGCATTTCATTATTCGTGTAAGGACGAACACCTGACCATTCTTTTAGAACACGACTATTCTTAAGTTCTGGAACACGAGCGCTTGCATGATCTAAAAGCCAATTTAAACCGCCTTCTGATGTGCCTACAGAGTAATTGTTAAATTCACTTGTTGCTCCTATTAAGAAACGATTGGGTTGTTTTGGAACGATATAACATCCATTAGTCATAAATAATGTCTCTTTAAGATCTAGTTCATCATTTTCCAGTAATAGAACTTCGCCTTTAACTCCAATGACTTCTCTAGGAAGAGAGTAGTTTTTTAATAATTGAGAGGACCAAGCACCACTTGCAACGATCACTTTATGTGCTTCAATAGGTGACATTTGGTCAGTACACACAGCGTAGTAGCCATTTCTTCTATCAATCGATTGAACCTCTTGGTGATAATATCGTGTGATGTGATGTTGTTGTAACGATTTAAACAAAGCTTTCGTGTATTTATTAGCATTGATTTGACCATCATTTGGTATATGAATTGCGCCATAAGCTGGTTCAACATTCCCATTGGTAAGCTGTATAAGTTCATCATTGGATAGTAGTTTGACACTAGAATCCATTTGTCTAAGGAACTCATATTGACGTGTGAGTGATTCGAGGTCATCTTCTTGGTTAGCAATCTTAATAAGTCCTGAATCTTTGAACTGTATGTCGATTCCAGTCTCATTTAATAAAGATTCGCTTAATTTAGGAAACATCCCACGCGATTCAATGGCTAATTTATATAAATCGTTATCTTCAGTAAATTCATTTTGTGCTCCTAACATGCCTCCAGCTTTATATGAAGCATGTTTACCTGGAACATCTCGGTCGATGATCGCGATGTCATAATTTGTTGCGCTTAACTGTCTAGCAATTGACATACCTATGACACCAGAGCCAATAATAAGTACATCATGCATGTTGCAACCACTTCCTTCTTAATTCCTTAATTTCTTTTAAAGACGCATTCATAAAAAATGAAATAGCACAAATACCATCAAATCCATATTCCAACTTTAAAATCGTATGTTCAGAAATTCCTCCTATAGCATAAATAGGTATAGGTAGATTTAATGCTTCTACGATTTCATCATGTGAACGTGGCGCGTCATGCGGATGTGAGGGAGTAGGGAAAATATGACCGTAAAAAACATAATCAAGTCCTTCATCTATACATGTATAAATAGTATCTATGCTATGTGTGGACATACCCACTTGGATTTCTGGATGTGATTTTTTATATGCAAAAGCTGTTTTAACATTTTCTTTAAAATGAATACGACTAAGGTTTAATTCTTCTAATAATGCCGTGTCACTATGAATAATCATTTTATCCTTAGGAAAACCTTGGTTAATGAGTTGAATCAAAATCTTCTTTAATTCATTTTTTGGCATAGACGTTCGAAATAATAGGGCATCAATGCCTTCCTCGATATTTAAGAAGTGTTCTAAGTCTTGTGTTGTAAGTGTCTTATCGTAAGTTATTGCGATAAATATGTGCATCACCTCAAATTTATAAATAAAAAAACGCTACCTCCCTGAATGGGAAATAGCGCTTAAATCATCTATATAAGTCCTAAAACTCTCTTGTCGCCACTTCCCTACGCCAGTATGAACTGGATCAGGTTCTAGGAATTATAAAGTCACTTCTTTACTCTCAGCCCTAAACAAAGGCACTTCCAGTGGATTGATATGAAATTGTATCAAAAAAATTTCAAACGTTTTCTTTGAATTCAGTTTACTATTTTTAGGAATATTCTTCAAACTTCTTTAGCTTTTATTAATCATATTCAATTTATGCATAAAATTACATATATGCTTCATATAATGAATAAAAAATAATTACTTTAATGTTTTAAGCTACTCAATTTTATAAAAAATATGGTTTTAGACACCATTATATAAGTGAATCTAAATCACATGCTTAAAACTGGAGATTCCAGTAAAATATACGAAAAATATACATTTTTTAAAGAAATTTCGTCTAAACTATTGTAACCGTTTTCACAACGTGCTATATTATATAAAAATTGTAGTGCTACAACTTAAAAAAGTTGTTCTAAAAAGGGTAGTTTTAACAGTCATCGCAGGGAATTTCTGAAACTTAACGACATCTTATATAGAAACAACATAATTTAAATGGAAGTAGGAAACAAATATGAATGAAAAACGCAGTAATGTACGCTGGTATTTTGCAATTGGGTTCTTCCTCATCGGCGTAATTGCATATATGGATAGGTCTAATATTTCATATATTGCAGCTCCAATGATGAAAGATTTAGGTATGACAAAAACACAATTTGGTTTATTAGCCTCATTTTTCTCACTAGGTTATGCATTTATGCAAGTGCCTTCTGGAATGTTAGCTGAGAAATTTGGTCCTCGTAAAATGATTACTATAGCGCTCGTATGGTGGAGTGCATTCACAATTTTGACAGGTATGATTAAACATCACGGTTTATTATATTTTGTAAGATTTTTATTCGGAGTGGGTGAAGCCCCAATGTACCCATCGAATGCCGTATTTAACTCATTTTGGTTTGCTAAAAATGAAAAAGGAAGAGCTTCAAGTGCTCTTTTAGCTGGGTCTTATTTTGGACCAGTACTAGCACCGATTATCACAATTGCAATTGTTAATGCCTTTAACTGGCAAGCAGTATTTTATATCTTTGGTGCAGTTGGTATTGTTATGGCTATCTTATGGGCAATCATTGCTAAAGATTTACCTGAGCATCACAAAATGGTAAGTGAAGCGGAGAAGAAATATATCACTGAGCATCGTGATATTGTTGCAACTGAAAAGTCTTTACCACCCTGGAAACGTTTCTTAAGTCACTTTAGTTTCTATGCAATTGCACTACAATATTTTGTAGTACAATTTGTTATCGCATTATTCTTAATTTGGTTACCAACATATTTGGCTGAGCAATATCATGTGGATTTCAAAGATATGGCAATCAGTTCATTACCATGGTTGTTTATGTTCTTCTTAATACTCTCAGCTGGAGCAATCTCAGACAAAATTTTAAATTCTGGGCAGTCACGATTTGTAGCGCGTGGTGCGATAGCCATCGCTGGATTTGTAGTGTTCTCTGTATCAATCTTTTTAGCAGTTCATACTGATAACTTATACATGACAATTGTTTGGTTATCCTTATGTTTAGGTGGCGTAGGTATTTCAATGGGTATGAGCTGGGCAGCAGCGACTGACCTTGGTCGTAACTTCTCAGGTACAGTGTCTGGTTGGATGAACTTATGGGGGAACATCGGCGCACTAATTAGCCCATTACTTGCCGGTATAGTAGTAGATCAACTAGGTTGGTCAATGACATTACAATTATTAATTGTTCCTGCAGTTATAGCTGCTATTCTATGGTTCTTCGTTAAACCAGATCAACCACTTGTTGTAGATGAAGAACAATCAAATTAATATTTTTTATCTCGAACATACTAAGATTCCCAAACCACTCATCTTAGTATGTTTTTTTATTTTCTTCTGAATTTACAAGAGTTTAAAGCATGATGTTTCAGGTTATCTATGTATTAAACTGTTAAGAAGTTGAGGAGATGATTCAAATGATTATCATTAATGCTAAGATTAAAGTTGATGAAAATAAACGCGAAGATTACTTACAATTAATGGCTGACTTAGTGGAACATTCTAGACAAGAAAAAGGAAATTTATTCTATCATCACTATGAAGATGTAAGCGAAGCGAATACATTTGTGGTCGTTGAAAATTATAAAGATGAAAATGCTGTTGAAGAACACAATCAATCTGAACACTTCCAAACATTTAGCCAAAATATTAGTAAATTTATTACTGAGGAACCTAAGATAGATGTAAGTCGAACAGTAGAAAAATAATTCAATTCGCACGTTCAACATAAATGAATAATCAGTGTTATAATTGGTAAGTAAATGCAACACTTATGAACATCATAGATTATAAAAAATGAACGAGACAATGTTATTCAACTCATAAAATTAAATTGTCTCGTTCTTTCTTATGTTCTTATTTGGGGATGTAAATTAGAAAGGAAGATTAAAGTGAATCACGTACTTAATTCACTGACCCGTGTTGATAAATCTAAAATTGATTATTATAAAGGGTTAAGACAAGGATTATTACTTATTATACCTGCTTTAATAGGCTATTTTTTTGGATTTTTCAATTTTGGCTTATTAATATCAACAGGTACACTTGCACATGTCTATGTGTTTAAAGGCTCAACGCAATCTATGTTAAGAACAGTTATTATCTGCTCACTGTCGTTCTCACTTTGTATGATGTTAGGTACGTTAACGATTATACAGCCGATAGTATTTGGTCTTATCTTACTTGTTGTAGTTGCGGTACCGTATTATATTTTTAATGCACTCAAAGTAGCTGGACCGTCTTCTACCTTCTTCTTAGTAACATATTGTTTGCCTATTAATTTACCTCATGCGCCAGAAGAAGCATTACTACGTGGGTTAGGCATTCTTATTGGTGGTATATTAGCGACAATAACTGTAATGTTAACCATCTTATTTACCAAAGTTAAAGCAGAAGATAGAGCGATTAACGCGGATTTTGCTACAATTCATAACTTGTTACATCATTATAATGACCCTGAAGCGTTTAAAACATACGCGAGAAATGCTGTAACTGAATTTAGAACATCGGAAAAGCTCCTTATCACTTCTACATCAGGTGGTAATGGAAAGTTAAGTTCACGTTTCCAAAAGTTAATACTCCTACATACTGCAGCACAAGGTATCTATTCAGAGTTACTCGAATTAAATGAGAAAAATGTTCGTCCTATTCCACAAGATCTTATTGAAATGATGGATCATATTTATAATGGAATACAACAACCTCGAACTTCAAGACCATGGACAAAGCCTGTGGACGTACCTTCAGAATTTGAAAATTTATTGAATCATATATTGAAAATCGATGAAATGGTACATGCGAACGACAATCAAATTGAACATGAAGCTGATATTCGCAAACCACTCTATAGTAAACGTATTTATCAAAACTTAACTTTTGATTCAATCGTCTTCAGAAATGCGCTACAATATACGGTTATCATGGCTATAGCAATATTTATTGCGCTAGGATTTAATATTCAAAAGGCTTATTGGGTACCACTTTCAGCACATACTGTATTACTCTCAAATATGACGACAATCCGTTCACTTGACCGTGCATTAGCAAGAGGAATAGGTACAATTATTGGCGCCCTTATTTTGTCAGGCATATTAGCCTTAAACATTAATCCGTTAATTGCAATATTAATCATGGGTGTTTCAGCAGTGATGACTGAAGCATTTGTTGCGGCAAACTATGCATTTGCTGTTATTTTCATTACTACGCAAGTAATTATGCTGAATGGTCTAGCTTCGCATAATTTAAGTATAGAAATTGCTTATACACGTATCATCGACGTTATATTGGGTATTGTCATAACTGTTATAGGGATATTCTTAGTTGCCAGAAATACGGCCTCCTCAATGTTACCAGGAGCGATTGCAGAACTAGTTCGTAAAGAAGCCACGCTATTTCATTATTTATTTTCTAAAAATAAATACGAAACGAATGAAGTAGATAAGGGAGAACGTTTAAATTTAAACGTAAAAATCAGCAACGTCACTCAAATGTATAATTCTGCCAACGGAGAATTGTTCAGTAATAAAGAGGTTGTGCGATATTATTATCCAAGTATCTTTGCGTTAGAGGAAATTATTTTTATGTTAGAAAGAGCGATGAATAACAAACATCGTATAACTATTGATGATGAGCAAATGGGCGAGTATCTCTTAGCGTTTGAAAATATTGCCAAGCATTTCCAACTACAAGGTAGTTTAGAGGAAAGAGAGTTAAGTCATTTACCTCAATATAATTATATTCGATCAGCATTAATTAATATTCAGCGTAACAGTGTTCACGCACGTAAAGATATCACAGAAAATGAAGAAGAACATCATACTTCAAATGCCTCTCAATCAAAAGGTTAGTAAGTGTACCTTTCGTTTAATAACTCACGATAGTGGTAAATATTATTAAAAGTTTTTTTATTGGGAGGTAAACTTATGCCTTGGACAATGGACGATTACCCACAAAGTTGGAAAAATTTCGATGAACTTGAACGTAAGAAGGCAATAGACATCGGAAATGCTATGCTAAAAGATGGCTATAAAGAAGGCGACGTGATTCCTATTGCTACACAACAAGCTGAAAAATGGTATAAAGACGCGTCTAAAGAAGAATTAGATGAATTAAAGAATAAACATATCACACAACACCAGAAAGATCAGTCAGCTAATCCAAAATTAAATGATGAAAATATACATGTTTATTACGAAGACAATGAATGGAAAGTTAAAACTGAAGATGCTAAACAAGCTTCAGATACATTTGATCAAAAGCAAGACGCCGTGAAACGTGCGAACGAGATTGCTGACAATAGAGGAACTAAAGTCATCGAACATAAAAAAGATGAATAGATTAAATTGAACCGCGTAAGTGCTCATACTTATGCGGTTTTAGTTTGCTTACTTAAATGAGGCGAAAGTATGATGGGCTAACGTTTCTCTATCGATTTCAATTCCGATATAATGGAGGTGTATAGAAAACGGAGGTCGAGATATATGTACGTAGAAAGAAAGCCTTCATTATATGTCGAAGACTTAAGAAATGAATTCAAAAATAGTTTAAACAACTTTCAGGATAGCGAGGCAGCATTTGATACACTATTAGGTTTTGTTGAACTAGACCATGTGTATTCTTCCGCACTTAAAGAAATTAGTACGAAGTTAAGTATTTTAGATGAAAACTTTAATTATCAATTTAAACATAATCCCATACATCATATGGAAAGACGAGTTAAAGAAATGCACAGCTTAGTTAAGAAACTAAGTCGTAAAGGTCTTGAAGTGAGTGCACAAAGCGCCAAAGAGAATATCATGGATATTGCAGGTATTCGAGTGGTTTGTAATTATTTAGATGATATTTATGTGATTGAACAAATGCTACTCAAACAAGAAGACGTTAAATTGTTGAAACGAAAAGATTATATTGAACATCCCAAAGAAAATGGCTATCGTAGTTTGCATATTGTGGTATCCATTCCTGTCTTTTTAGCTGATGCTGTAGAAGTGACCCCAGTAGAAATTCAAATTCGTACAATTGGTATGGATATGTGGGCAAGTTTAGAACATAAGATTCGATATAAGAATGACGCAGACACTGAAAAGTATAAAGGATTACTTGAACAATGTGCGACTGATATTACAAATGTTGAAAGTAAGATGCAACAAATACATTCAGAGATATCGAGTAATTAAAGTGTATTATAGAATGAATTTTATTAACCATCTGGTCACACAGATGGTTTTAATTATGTTAAATTCAATAACCACTTTATTTTGGCTATATTTATATAAAAATTATTTATATGTTATTATTATTTTAATTGATATATTAGAAATACGAGGTTATTTATGATTAAGCAGAATTTTACAACTAAGGTTTATCCACTGAAACGATTCAAAGATGAATATAGCGAAGTCGCATACGCAGGAGATATGAATTCTAATAAAGTGATTGTCTTTATCCATGGAGCATTATTAACTTATAAAATAATGACAATGTTCGAACCCTATTTTAGAGAATATAAAATGATCTTTGTGAATTGTCCTAGTAGAGGAAAGAGTTCTGATTTAGACAGGGATACACACACGCTTGATGATTACTCTGAACGTATTTATGATGTCTTAACGCAAGTGGTTGAGGAACAACAAATTCACGAATTAAGTATCGTCGGTTATTCAATGGGAGGTATGATTGCAACGCGTCTACTTAAATACAATACTCTCCCCATTACTCACCTTATTTATTTACATAGCGCAGCTAAAATTACCCCAGATGCTAGTATGCTCGCGCGTCTATTTACAAATAATAGTAAGAGGGATATTTTGAAGGACGAAGTGAAAGCAGTTAAAAATCTTCCTCAATACATCTTGAACAAAACCATTTATGCTCATAAAGAGAATGCGTTAGATTTAATACAATTTGTCGCCCCAATAAAAACCATCATTACCGACATACTCTATACTATTAAGACAGATTACTTACCTGATATAGATGAAATAAAGCAGTTCCCTAAAATCATGTTCATGTCTGGTAAAGAAGATCAAATTATTCCATACACAGATTCGCAAGCCACACTTGAAAAGTTTAAACAACTGGGTGGTGAAACAAAAGAAATATTATATCCAGGAATAGGTCATATCGATTTTCCTAGTGTGTTGGAAACAACTTCTAAAGATCAAATAGGCGTAGTAGACCACATTAAAAATTGGATTTCGAATTAAATGAAAAAGTAAGACGGAAGGGCGTCTTAAACACATTTCTGTGTTGAAGTTTCCAAAACTTAAATAGAAAACAGATACTAACCTTGACGTAATATTACGTTAAGGTTTTTTATTTTGAGAAATAATAACAACTAAAGAAAGCGCTTGCAAAATAAAAACGTGTATATTACCATACTTGTATACAAGTTAAGATGTTCAAGTTTGGAGGGTGGAGACAATGACTTATGGCTATCCTAAAAAGTGGATGGAAGGTTTAACAACCGGAGAGTCAATTGCAGCTGAAATACGTTTAGGAATCGTAAGCGGAGAAATCTTAGCTGACACATTATTAACAGAGAATCAAATAGCCAAGCAATTTAATGTTAGTCGCTCTCCAGTTAGAGATGCTTTCAAATCGTTACAAACTGACCAATTAATACATCTTGAACGTATGGGAGCTCAAGTTTTATCTTTTGGAGATCAAAAGAAAAGAGAAATGTATGATTTACGTCTCATGCTTGAATCTTTCGCATTTTCAAGATTAAAAGATCATGACACACAAGCGATAGCTAAAGAAATGAAGAAACAATTAGAAATGATGAAAGTGGCGGTTCAGTTTGAGGATGCAGAGGCATTTACAAAACATGATTTCGAATTTCACGAAGTCATCATTTATGCTGCGAATCATCAATATCTTAAAACATTTTGGAATCACTTGAAGCCAGTAATGGAGTCGCTCATATTACTATCTATGAGACATCGAATGGCTACAGACAAACAAGATTTTGAAAGAATTCATCGCAACCACCAAGTATTTATAGAAGCAATTGAACATTATGATGCTGAGAAATTAAGAGAAGCGTTTCACTTAAACTTTGATGACGTTGGAAAAAATATAGAAAGTTTTTGGTTACGGTAAAGATTTGGAAGAGAGGGACCCTATAATGAAATATATGATTGGCGTTGATATCGGAACTACAAGTACTAAATCTGTACTTTACGATGAAAATGGTCAATTTATAATGAAACATAATATTGGTTATGACTTACATACACCCAATGTAGACGTATCAGAAGAAAATCCAGATGAATTATTTGATGCAGTGTTAATGACGGTGAAGTACATCGTTCGAGAATCTGGTATTTCGAAGAAAGATATTAAGTTAATTTCATTTAGTGCTCAAATGCACAGCTTAGTGGCAATGGACGCTCAAAATAAACGTTTAACTGAGAATATTACTTGGGCTGACAATCGCTCAAGTCGCTATGCTGATTTAATTGAAAATGAATATAATGGCTTTGAAATTTATAAG
Source organism: Staphylococcus sp. FSL K6-0223 (assembly GCF_038008285.1). Classification (NCBI taxonomy): domain Bacteria; kingdom Bacillati; phylum Bacillota; class Bacilli; order Caryophanales; family Staphylococcaceae; genus Staphylococcus; species Staphylococcus sp. FSL K6-0223. The sequence continues at coordinate 545,883 of NZ_JBBOYX010000003.1, read as the reverse complement.
CGAACAGGTACACCGTTACATCCAATGTCACCACTATCTAAAATTTTCTGGATGAAACATGAACAGCCTGACATATATAATCAAACAGCTAAATTTGCTGATATTAAGACTTACATTTTCTATCAATTATTTGATAAGTATGTCATCGATTATTCAATGGCGTCAGCAACTGGGATGTTCAACTTAGAACAATTAGACTGGGATGAAAAAGCGCTAAAACTACTAGGTATTAGTAGAGATCAATTACCAGAGCTTGTACCAACAACTCATATATTAACTGGCATGAAGAAACGTTTTGCTGATCTCATGGATATTGATGAAAATACTCCAGTAGTTGTGGGAGCAAGTGATGGTGTACTTTCGAATTTAGGTGTTAATAGCTATAAAAAAGGTGAAGTTGCAGTGACTATCGGTACATCCGGTGCCATTAGAACAGTTATAAATAAACCACGTACAGATTATAAAGGTCGTATATTTTGTTACGTTTTAGATGATGAACACTACGTCATTGGTGGTCCAGTGAATAATGGTGGAGTTATTCTACGATGGTTACGTGATGAGATCCTTGCAAGCGAAGTAGAAACTGCTAAGCGTTTAGGTGTTGATCCCTACGATGTGTTAACGCAAATTGCTAGTCGAGTAAAACCAGGTGCAGAAGGTCTTATCTTTCATCCATATCTTGCTGGTGAACGTGCCCCACTATGGAATGCTGACGCTAGAGGTTCATTCTTTGGTTTAACGCTCTCTCATAAAAAGGAACACATGATACGTGCAGCATTAGAAGGTGTACTCTACAATTTATACACTGTATATCTTGCGTTAATTGAAGTCATGAATGAGACACCAAATACAATTAAAGCGACAGGCGGTTTCGCTAAAAGTGAGATTTGGAGACAAATGATGGCAGATATTTTTGATACTGATCTTATTGTGCCAGAAAGTTACGAAAGTTCATGCTTAGGTGCATGTGTACTAGGACTGAAAGCAATAGGGGAAATTGATGACTTCTCTATTATTGAAAAAATGGTAGGAACAACGAACGCTCATCAACCAAATGAAGATACTGTAGCAATTTATCAAGAGCTTGTTAAAATCTTTATTAATATAAGTCGTTCTATAACTGAAAGCTATAGTGAAATAGCAAACTTCCAACGTAAACATATAAGCAATTAAGCACTAAGAGGGTTAACTATAAACTTGCAACTCAGACATTTAAAAGAGAAAGAAGGGGAATGTTATGTTTGGAGAAATTTGGCCACTCATAAGTGTCGTACTAGGGATTGTTATCTTACTTACTTTAATTATATTCTTGAAATTGAATACATTTATTTCATTAATCATTACCTCAATTATTACGGCACTATTACTAGGAATGCCTTTAAATAAAATTATGGAAACGATTGAAAATGGAATGGGTAGTACCTTAGGTCATATTGCGCTCATCTTCGGATTAGGAGCAATTCTAGGTAAACTACTAGCTGATGGTGGAGGTGCTACTCGAATTGCAGATACGCTCATCGCTAAATTTGGTCAGAAACATGTTCAGTGGGCTATGCTTATCGCTGCTTTCATCGTAGGTATAGCATTATTCTTTGAAGTTGGTTTGGTACTATTAATACCACTCGTATTCACTGTAGCTAAGCGTGCAAATGTTTCAATCTTAAAATTAGGACTACCAATGGTTACAGCATTATCAGTAACTCATGGTTTCTTACCACCACATCCGGGTCCTGTCGTGATAGCAAAAGAGCTTAAAGCTAATATTGGTGAAGTATTATTATACGGTATCATCATTGCAATTCCAGTGACACTTATCGCTGGCCCATTCTTTAATCATATGGCTCAAAAAATAATTCCTAGTGCTTATAGACGCGAAGGGGATATTACTTCATTAGGTACTCAAAAAGAATTCAAAGAGGAAGAAATGCCAAGTTTTGGTATTAGCTTACTTACAGCAACATTACCGGTTATTTTAATGTTAATTTCCACAATTGTGCAATTAGTGACAGGACATGAAAATCCAACAAACTGGTTTGAACAAATCATTTACCTTATAGGAACAGCTGGTACAGCAATGTTAATTGCGGTTATCTTTGCAATTTTCTCCATGGGTGTAATGAGGCAACGTAAGATGGAGAATATTATGGAATCCGTTACAAATGCAATTTATCCTATAGGTATGATGTTACTCATCATTGGCGGTGGCGGTACATTTAAACAAGTGTTAATTGATGGAGGCGTTGGAGACACCATCGCTAAAATGTTTGAAGGTTCCAACATGTCACCTATATTGCTCGCATGGATTGTCGCAGCTGTATTACGTATCGCGCTTGGATCAGCTACAGTTGCTGCGGTCTCAACAACAGGTATCGTGATACCTTTATTACATCATTCAGATACGAACGTTGCATTAGTTGTGCTCGCAATTGGTGCAGGAAGTGTTATCCTATCCCACGTCAATGATGCAGGTTTCTGGATGTTCAGAGAATACTTTGGTCTCACGATTAAAGAAACATTCTTAACGTGGTCATTACTAGAGACAATCATCTCTGTTTCTGGAATTATTTTCATACTATTTATCAGTTTATTTGTTTAATTAAATATAACCGAATGATTATCGATATGAACAACAGTCCCTTCACTAAGTAAATTGGTGAAGGGATTAACTCTACTATGAAAGCATTTTAAATAATGATACACTTTAAAATGAATACGATAAACAATATAAATAAAGGGGTTTACATATTGAGACAAATTAAAAAAGCAATTATACCTGCAGCTGGCTTAGGTACGAGATTCTTACCGGCTACAAAAGCTATGCCTAAAGAAATGTTACCAATATTGGATAAACCAACAATACAATACATAGTAGAAGAAGCCTCACGCGCAGGCATCGAAGATATTATCATCGTTACCGGAAAACACAAACGAGCAATTGAAGATCATTTCGATAATCAAAAAGAACTTGAAATGGTGTTAGAAGATAAAGGTAAAACTGAATTATTAGAAAAAGTTCAATATTCTACTGAATTAGCTAATATTTTCTATGTACGACAAAAAGAGCAAAAAGGTTTAGGACATGCAATTTATTCTGCTCGTCAATTTATAGGTGATGAACCGTTTGCTGTGCTTTTAGGTGATGATATTGTTGAATCTGATACACCAGCTATTAAACAATTAATGGAAGTATATGAAGAAACTGGTAATTCAGTGATAGGTGTTCAAGAGGTGCCAGAGTCAGAAACGCATCGCTATGGTATTATTGATCCTTTATCTAAAAAAGAACGTCGTTACGAAGTTCAAAAGTTTGTTGAGAAACCTGAACAAGGTACAGCACCTTCTAATTTAGCAATTATGGGACGTTATGTCCTAACTCCAGAGATCTTTGATTATTTAAAAACACAGAAAAAAGGTGCAGGTAATGAAATTCAACTCACTGATGCTATCGAAAGAATGAATAGTGAACATCAAGTATTTGCATATGACTTTATCGGTAACCGCTACGATGTTGGTGAAAAGTTAGGTTTCGTAAAAACTACTATCGAATACGCACTAAAAGACGAAAGTATGAAAGATGAACTTAAGCAATTCATAAAAAAACTTAATATTGATTAATATGAAAAGGCACACAGAAATTTTATTTCTGCGTGCCTTCTTAATGTATTAATGTAATACCTCTACAAACTTAACGTTAGCAGTAATGTAATAGCCATCAACGGTTTTTAATCTTGGAGTAAAATTATTTGTATAATCGATATCGATAATATTTAATTCATCTTTAGGTTGCATCGTTTGAATTGGTTCGTTTTTGAAAGTAACGTCAGTGTAAAGTTTACACTTCTTCAATACTCTAATTCTTTTAGGAATAGTAGAAACGTAGCCATCTTTCTTTTTCAATTCAGTAGGTTTAACAAAATTTACATTAGCAGTAATGAATCGCTTATCTTTAGTAATTAATCTCATTGTTCCCTTAGATGATTGACTCATATCAGATATGGGAATTAAACTACCTTTTTTTATAGTATTAAATTCTTCTTTAAAGTCTGCATCAATATAACTTTTAATAGTTTTTTTAGTAATTATAAAATTGGGTTTTTCGCTTAAATACTTAGTATCATTTACTTTATTTGTTGGGGCATCCTCAATTTTAGATTGTTTATTTATAAATTCTAACTTAAAGTTTTGACGGTTTAGACTAACATCATCATTGAAATTAGGATAAGTAGCGAATACAAGTGCTGTTTTGTAAAGATTAAATTTAATAGCAATATTAAAATCAAATTCATCAAAGATTAAATCATCAGTTTTAATATATATGAAGTTATCTTTATGTTCATAATTCAAAGATTTAGAAAATCTTTCGTCTCGAATTTTAATTAATTCTACGTTATTGATTTCTACACTTGGTTTAGTAAATAATTCAATTACCTCATAAAATGTATCATCTATCATCTCTGTACCTTTATACACAGGCATACACGCTTCTTGTAGAGGTATTAAATGGTTATATTTATCAGGATATTTTAAATAAACACTTGTATTTTTAATAAACTTTTGTTTGTTAGAATCAAAAATTTTGTAATAAATGTATTCTTGCATAGCTTCTTTATCTGAGTGAAAAAGACTATAAACATTTTTATACTCATCTATAGTAAGTAAGTCTTCCACATTGTATCCAGTTTCTTTAATAATGGATTCTACTTTAGAAAATTGATTGAAAAAGAATTCTTTATTATCAGATTTTAAAAATGTTTTAGTCACTAAGAAGCGTTGCATGTAATCCACTTCTACTATACGACTCAAAATACTTTCCATAGCTATTTTAGGAATATCTAAATTAACAATTTGACGTAAAACTTCTAAATTGATTTTTGATTTTTCAATAACATCAGTAGATTTAACTAATGAGACATTATCTGTAAAGCGATTAACGTGATAGGTAGCTTCAGTTGTCATTGATGCACTTGAACACTTACTAATTAATTCCGCAAAGAATAATTTATCTTCACCAAATTTCATATGTTGAAATTTTATTTGATTATCTATTACTGTTGAACGCTTAAAGATTTTACCTGGTGGACCCACAGCACGAAAAATTTCATTAATTTCATATGGAATTAAACCATTGGCTTCCTTATATGAAGCGAAACGAGCCATTTTAGAAACATTTTTATCTTTATGCCTAAAGCTTTGTCCAAAGCCAATATCTGAATGATGTTCAGACATTTGAAATACTAATTTCGGAAAGCCCTTTTTATCTAACCAATCGTCAGCATCCAATAAAGCAATGTATTCACCATTTGCCACCTCGATACCTACATTACGAGGTTCAGCTGGACTTCCAGAGTTTTGTTCTAATTGAATACATTTTATAAAATCGTACTTATCATCATAGTACTGAAGAATTTCATAAGATCTATCCGAAGAAACATCATCTACAAATATAGCTTCAATTAATGAATGGTCCATTTCTAAATCCACTAAAGATTGTACACATCTCTCAATAAAAGGTTCCTTATTATAAACAGGAACAACAATTGAAATTAACTTACTAATTTTAAACTCCCCCAAAACAAAAATATTACTCACTATATTTTTGTATAATAAAATAGTTATACTACAAGAATAGCGTTTTTACAAGAAACAGAATAGATATATTACCTAATACTTTTTAAAGAACTATCACAAGGTTATTATAAATTATGTTGATTCTTAAATATTATCGAGAATTTACATAAAAAATAAGAAGTGATGATTTTGTGAAAAGTATCACAAAATGCTTTTATTTTACATGAAAAGGTGTAGTATATGAATTGTAAGGAGTAAGTAATAAATTATGGAGTGATTGACTATGAGAAATGTAATTGAGAATTTAATTAACTCTGATGTAAGTAGTTACGAAATTTATGTACACACTGGCGTAAATCAAGGTCTTATAGGTGATCTTAAAGATGGATATTTAACAATTGACTCAATCCCTTATATTGATGCCGAGAGATTATATTATTATAGTCTAGAACGTAAATCCCTTGTTACAAGTTAACCAAACCAATAACGCTATTGATAACTCCCGAAAATGATGAAATGAACTTGCTCTCAAAGAGTAATTGAGAGCAACAAACACTCTATATACCCCTAAAATCTAGAATAATGTGTTAGAAGACCACATCCTACGCCCCAGTAAGATGTGGTCTTCACTATGTTTATTCATCTTATTGATTATTTAATAAAAAATGTAAATCCTAAAATTACTCTCTATGTATTTAATATTTTTTGAAGGGTGAACGAAAAATAAGGTCATCCGACTCCTCTGGGAATAGGACGAGTTGAAAACTTGCATAGCAAGGTTGAGACTGTCTCCAAGGAAAGCGTGATGACCAAAATATATTTTTCCTCTATTGAATCATTCTTGACTAATCTATTGAGTAATTCGACCTCTTGGGTTTTCTTTTTTATCATTTTGTTTAAAGTTCTTTTTAATACCATTATATGCATAAGTGATATTGAATAACTTATTCTTTGCTGCATCTCTACTGGCAAATGGTAATCTCACGTCTTCCATTTTCTCAACTTCATGTCTAAAAGCTTTTTCTTCTTTTTGACGTTCTTTTATAGACATATTTAACCATTCTTCTTCAGTAAATAAATCTTCGAAATGAAATTCAAATGCAGTACGGTGCTTTTCTTCTCTTAATTTTAGAACGCGATCATGATAAGACATATCTCTCACTACCTCCTTCTAGTATATACTCATAATTATATATTACTACTTTATATTAATTATTAAGTACCCACACTGAAATTATAACATTTTTTAATTTTTGCAATCACTACAATTTTATAGAGTATTGAAAAACGTTAAGATAGATATAACTTATATTGAAATTCATTTTCCAAAAAGGAGACTAAAGATATGTCAGAGTTAAACAATAAAGTAGCAGTAATTACAGGAGCAGGTAGTGGGATTGGAGAAGCTATCGCTAAAGCACTAAGCCAACACGGGGTTAACATCGCCCTAGCAGGAAGAAATGAAGAAAAACTACAAACCGTGGCACAACAACTTGAAACTGAAACTAAAGTCATCCCTACCGATGTCACTCAAAAAGATAGTGTTGACCAAATGCTACAAGTCGTTAAAGGACACTATGGCAAAGTCGACATCGTTGTTAATAGTGCTGGACAAAGTTTATCCTCTAAAATCACAGATTATGACGTTGAACAATGGGACACAATGATTGATGTGAATTTAAAAGGGACGCTTTATGTATTACAAGCAGCATTACCACATTTATTAAATCAATCAAGTGGCCATATAATAAATATTGCTTCTATTTCTGGATTTGAAGTTACGAAAACAAATGCTGTATACAGCGCCACTAAAACTGCAATCCATACTATTACACAAGCCCTTGAAAAAGAACTCGCACGTACCGGGGTAAAAGTGACAAGTGTATCACCAGGCATGGTTGAAACACCAATGACTGAAGGTAATGACTTTGGCGGACGTAAAAAGTTAGATACACGCGACATCGCCGATGCAGTTGTATATGCGTTAACACAACCAAGCCATGTAAATGTTAATGAAGTGACAGTCAGACCTGTATAGAAGTATTAAAGAGCATACCTTGAAGTGACAAGCACTTATAGAATGTTAAACTTGAATTGTAAACTATTTGATACTTTTAATTTACATAAAGGAAGGGATATCAAATGAATCAACGTCAATTCGAGATTTTAAACATGCTTGTTGAATTTAACACGGAGAGTCCTCCAGGAAGAAATACAGACCCATTACAAAATGAAATTGAATTATTATTAAGAGATTTAGGTTTCTCTATTCAGCGGGAACACCTTTATGACAATGATAGTATCATTGTGGCCACTTTAAAGGGTGAAGACCCTGAAGCACCCAAGTTAATATTAAATGGCCATGTTGATGTCGCGTCTGTAGATGATGATCAATATTGGCAATATCCTCCATTCAAGTTAACAGAAGTGGACGGATGGTTATACGGCCGAGGTGTCAGTGATATGAAAGGCGGCATGTCATCCTTATTTTATGTTTTGGAAAGGTTAAAACATGAAGGACGTCGTCCTAAAGGTGACATTATCGTACAATCAGTTGTAGGTGAAGAAGTTGGAGAGGCAGGTACGAAACGTGCATGTGAGATAGGTCCTAGAGGGGATTTAGCCTTGGTATTAGATACGAGTGAAAATCAAGCTTTAGGACAAGGTGGCGTTATCACAGGTTGGATTATTGTTAAAAGTAAAAATACGATACATGATGGCGCCCGTAGCCAGATGATTCATGCGGGCGGTGGTTTATTTGGTGCAAGTGCGATTGAAAAGATGACAAAGGTCATTCAAGCATTAAATGAACTTGAATCTCATTGGGCAGTGATGAAAAAGAGTCCAGGCATGCCACCAGGTGCGAATACCATTAATCCAGCAGTGATAGAAGGCGGTCGTCATCCAGCTTTTATTGCAGATGAATGCCGATTATGGATTACCGTACATTATTTACCTAATGAGCGATATGAAGATGTTGTTGAAGAAATTGAAGATTACATAAATCGCGTGGCTGAAGCGGATATTTGGATGAGAGAGAATCCACTTGAGTTTGAGTGGGGTGGAGCATCTATGATTGAAGACAAGGGAGAAATTTTCCCAAGTTTTACAGTGCCAATAGAACATCCTGGATTTAAACAACTAGAAGATGCGCATCAACATGTACATGGCAGTGCGTTAAGACATGGCATGAGTACGACTGTAACAGATGGTGGTTGGATTGCGCATTTCGATATTCCAACTATATTATATGGTCCAGGTAGTCTAGAAGAGGCACATAGTGTTGATGAAAAGGTTGAGAAACGTGAATTAGAGCAGTATAGCGAAGTGTTATATGAGTTTCTGAAACATTGGTATGAGCACCCTGAGAAGTAATATAAAATGTGAATTAAATCCAAAATTGTAAGGGTTAAAGTGGATAAAAAACCCCTCACTATTTCGTATAGTGAGGGGTTGCTTCATATCAAGCAGAAAGACTTGTTACTATAAGTAAAGTTTAAGATTTTATCTTCTAAACGATTCTTTCAATCTACTCATCCAACTACCACCACGTTTTGAACGAACGGGTTGACCTGTTGGCTGTGCAGTTTGTTTCTTGAGCTCTTGTCCATACTTGATTGCTTTTTGCATTAAGTATACTTGAGAATTTAATGGTGACAAGTTGTTTTTAACATAGTGATATACACCATTTTCATCTTGGTAACGTCCTTTTTCATTATCTGAAAGTTGTAAGTTCATGTAATCGACTAAACGCTTACCTATGGTTTTATTTTCAACAGGGAACAGGATTTCAACACGTTTAATCATGTTACGTGTCATAACATCTGCTGAAGATAAGTAAATACGTTCGTCGCCATTATTATGGAAGTAGTAAATACGAGAGTGTTCAAGTAAACGTCCAACAATACTTACTACTTCAATATTTTCGCTAATTCCAGGAACACCAGGTTTGAGACAACAGATACCTCTTATAATAAGCTGAATTTTAACACCAGCTTGAGAGGCTTCAAAGAGCTTTTCGATAATAGCTTTATCGGTAAGAGAATTCATCTTCATCATAATCTTACCGTTTCCATATTCTAAGTGATTACTGATTTCTTTATCTATGCGATCGATAAAGACATCACGAATATCAAATGGCGCTACAATTAGTTTGTTATATTCTGGTTTGATGGAGTAACCACTTAAATAATTAAAGAAGTTAATCGCATCCTCTGCAATTTCTTGATTTGTAGTAATAATTCCCATATCTGTATAAAGTTTGGCTGTTTTGTCATTATAGTTACCAGTACCAAGGTGTACAAACGATGTTAATTCGCCACCAATACGTTTAACTACCAGTGCGATTTTACTGTGTGTCTTAAGGTGCGTCATACCATAAATCACGTGACAACCTGCATCTTCAAGCATACGTGCCCAATGAACGTTATTCTCTTCATCGAAACGAGCTTTTAGTTCCACAAGCACTGTAACTTGCTTACCATTTTCAGCGGCTTCTTTCAGACTATTGATGATTGGCGAGTCTTTACTCACACGGTAAAGCGTTTGTTTAATCGCGATGGTATTTGGATCGTCAGCTGCTTCACGAATAAAATCAACGATAGGCTCAAATGATTCATAAGGATGATGGAAGAAAATATCTCTTTCTAAAGCTAATTTATAAATATTATTGTTCCCTAATGATCTAGGTACTTGTGGCGTGTATTTCTCATAAGTAAGATATTTAAGTTTATTCGAAAGATGGTCAACTAAGCCGAATAAAAATGTTAAATCTAAGGGACCATTTAAGAAGTATACGTCATTTTCTTCTACTTCTAATTGTTCATTAAGCCATTCGATATTCTCTCTTTGAGCTGTACGTCCATCGACTTCTAAACGCACGGCTGAACCACTTTTACGTTCTTTTAAAAAGCGTTCAATTTCAATCAGTAAGTCTTCAGCACCGTCTTCATGAATCGTTAAATCGGCATTTCTGGTAATTCTAAAAGTAAATGTATTTAAAACCTCATATCCTGTAAATAGGTAGTTGATAAAGTATGTAATGACATCTTCAACCATTACAACATATTGTTTAGTACCTTCGTTAAGTGTTAAAAAGCGAGGAATTAAAGATGGAATTTGTACAATTGCAGAATTAATAGCATCTTCAGTATCGATATCTACAAAAATATTTAAACTTTTGTTATTTAATTTTGGAAATGGGTGATACGCGTCAATACCTAGTGGCGTCAGAGTAGGTAGAATACGCATTTTGAATTCTTTTTCAAGTTTCTCTAAGAGCGTTTCTGATAAACAATCAGGTTTAACCATTTCAATATCATAATTACGTAACTCTTCAATAAGTTCGTTGTAGCGTTGATATTGCATATGAACATACTCTGTATTCTTTATCTTAATCGCATCAAGTTGTTCTTGAGGCGTCATTTGAGCTTTATTTTCAGGTTTGTCATAACCCATTTTCACTTGGTCTTTTAAACCAGCGACACGAACCATGAAAAATTCATCTAAATTTGAACTGAAAATAGATACAAAATTAAGCATTTCGAGTAATGGATTATTCTTATCATAAGCTTCCTGTAAGACTCTATAGTTAAAATCTAACCAACTTAACTCCCTGTTATTATAGTACTGTGGTAAATTAATATCCTTTTCTCCCAATTGAGTTTGCATAACTCTCAATACACCTCATTATTTAGTCTTTATAGTTGTGTAGTCTAAAAATATCATATGAATTTTAAGATTTTGTAAAGACGATTGAAACTTTCCCCTTTAAAATCTTTTCGATATGTTTCTTCTGTCTATTAGCTTGATATTCTTCTGCAATAGGCTCTCCTTTGTAGTAAACATAGAGTTCATATTTATCGTCCTTTTTCTCTTTAAGTTTAACTTCTTCTACAAAGCTGGTATGTGAAATATTTAACGAATTCACAAATTTAATGATGCCACCTAAAGCCTGAATGGTATCAACTTCCTTACCGCTAAACCATTCTGTTTCTTTAACATAGAACTTAAGTAATGATTTATTTTTAAAACTTGCAAGTAATGCTAGCTTCACGCGGTCTTTATGAGAAAACCCATTAATCATAGAATTCGCAATTAAGTAATAGGTATGTGGTGAACTTGAATCTGAATCTATGAAGCTACCAAGGTAATAAATGTAAGCACCTTCGACGAATAAAGCTTTTTCTTGATCTGAAATTTTCAAATTACCGTGTTTTAATAGTTGATCCAGTAAAGATTGAGCTAATTTTAATCGACGATTCGCACTATCTTCTTCAATGTTATACTCATTCGCAAGATGTCTTAATGCATCTTGACGTACGTTATCTTTTTTAAACTCATTAGGGTGACGTTGACGTATCAAGTTCATAACATAGCCTTCACGAATACCGTTTCTTGAGAAAGTGAATTGTGTAGCATCAATTTTCTTGAAAAGTGTTTTAAACACTGAGACGGCAGGTAGGATAATATCTACGCGATCTCGACTTAAGCCATCAAGGTTAGTTAAATCATCTCGTGAGCTTTTACGGATGATATCATATACTTCATCGATGTCTTTAAGTGACATGGTATAGTTATGAACGCCACCAATAGGGTAGGAATGTTCTGATTGATGGATTCGCGCAACGTTACGTGCAGAGCCACCTACACCAACGAGTGCAATCTCTTGATCTTTTAACCAATCAAGTTGATTAAACTGTTCGGATAAAAACTTTTCCATACTTTTAATGGCTGGTTTATCGTTATGGTCTTTGTCGCCAAAGAATTGACGTTTTAATGTTACTACTCCAAATGGAAAACTATGTGCCTCTTTAAGTTTCTTGTCTTTGAAGAGCGTCACTTCTGTAGATCCGCCACCAATATCTACAGAAATACCATTTTCAATATCTGTCGTATGTGAAATGGCATAGTATCCATAGAAAGCTTCATCTTCTTCAGGCACAATTTGAATTTCAATATTCAAATCTTTTTTGATTTGCTTAATGGTGTCATCTCTATTTTTCGATTGACGTATTGCTGCTGTCGCAATAGGATGTAATTCTTGAACATCAAACTTGTCAGCAACTTTCTTGAAACTACGAAGCGCTTCTTTTAACACTTCAATACCTTCATCGTTCATTTTTGTGTCTTCTGTTAAATATTGACTAAGACGTGCAGGTGTCTTAATGTTGAGGATTTCATTTAGTCCTGTTTCTGTAGTGAAACCAAAAATAACGAGTCGAATCGTATTTGAGCCAATGTCTATTAAACCTATTCTTTCTTCCATCTCTGCCTCCTGTGATTCTTACGGGAAGTTTGAAATTACCCCTGTTTAATTTTATTTTACATGATATAGATAAATTGAAAAGATTTTTAAGAAACTTTTTGTTAAAGTTTTATAGTAATTTGGGAAAACTATAATATTTTAGGCAATATGTATTTAATTACGCAGATAAAAGGGTGTCTGTAATAAAATTTTGAATTTAAAAGTTGAAAAAGCTAGTACATCTAGAGGGAAGACATACTAGCGATTATTTTTATTGTAAGTGAGTTTAAAATGCCAGGAATGATAGACGGGTTACGAAAAGCAGGTCAATCGACAATAATACGCAATTCGCAAAAATTTGAGGAACAATTTTAGCTCATTGCTAGTTATTGCTCATGATCTAAGCGCTCACTTCCGCACCTTGATAGACGGGCTTCAGTGAGCAGATTGCTCAACAATTATACGCATCGCGCAAAAACTAAAGAACAGTTTTCGCTTGATGCTAGTAATTGCTCGCAACCTAAGCGCTCACTTCCGCACCTTGATAGACGGGCTTCAGTGAGCAGGTTTCTCGGCAGAAACTCTCAAAGTCTCGTCAAAACTACAAAAACAGTTTTGCTCGCTTTTCGGTTCTGCTCAAAACCTAACCGCTCACTTCCGCACCTTTTTTACACCTTAATTGGACCTCCGGGGCCTACTGGTATACCAAGTAGGAACCATATTAATGTAAAGGCTATCCATACAATAGTGAGGGCGATAGAGTAAGGCATCAAACTTGATAGTAGTGTACCGAGTTTCATATTTTTATCATACTTTTGTGCATATGAAAGTAATAATGGTAGATATGGCATCATCGGTGTGATAGGGTTTGTAATTGAATCGCCTACACGATAAATTGCTTGTGTGAATGCTGGATGGAATCCAACTAAGATGAGCATTGGTACAAAGATAGGTGCTAGAATACCCCATTTGGCAGAAGCGCTACCGACCAACATATTGACTAAAGCACTTAGTAAAATAATTCCTATAATTAAAACTATTCCATTTTGATGTTGTAATAATTTAGCACCTTTAACGGCTGCAATGACTCCTAAGTTACTCCATTCTAAAAAGGCAAGTAATTGTGATGCGAAGAATACGATGACAATAAATGAACCCATTGAACCTAAAGATTCCGCGATCATACTGCCTAAGTCTTTAGTATTTTTAATTTCTCCACTTAATATCCCATAAATTGTGCCTGGTACTAAGAACACAACTAAAATAATTAATCCGACACCATTAATTAACGGTGCATCGTCGAGTAGACTTCCAGTCTTCGCATTTCTTAAGAAACTATGTTCTGGTATTGCGCATATAATGAGTAAAACGATGAGTACTACAAAGCTTATGTTTGCCCAAAAGAGTGCATTATTCTCTTGTGGTGTGATATGAGAAGATGTTTCTTCTGTGTCTTCATGGGCCTGGCTTTCATCATAGCGTCCTAATCTAGGAATAATGAGTTTTGTCGTAACCAAATGGATTGTTGGTAATAAGACAACAACACTTGCTGCGATAAAGTACCAGTTCATAGCCACGTTTGTCTTAATGTCTTTAGAAACAATACGTGCTGCTGGGTCTGTGAAAGAATAGACGAGTGCATCTTGCATCCCTACTACTAAATTTGCAGCAAAACCTCCAACTGCTGAAGCGTAAGCCATGGCTAAACCAGCGATAGGATGATAGCCAATCTTAATAAATAACATTGCTGCAAGTGGTGGTAAGATAATTGTTGCCGCGTCTCCAGCAGTACTTCCTAATATGCCAATTAATATAATCGTTGGAACAATTAACTTTTTTGGTGCTTTGTTCACGACTGAAATCATTAATTTGTCGAAGTAGCCAGACTTTTCAGCAGCGCCAATCCCAATCATCACGCCTAATACTAAACCTAGTGCGGGAAATTCTGAAAAGTTCTTAATCGCGTTATTCATGATATAAGCGAAGCCGTCATGGCTTAATATACTCTTAATATGTATGACTTTCCCATCACCAGGATGTTTTACGGATACGTTGAATAATGATACAAACCAAGTAATGATTGCGAGTCCTACACACATAAAGAAGAAGAGTACCGCAGGATCTGGTAATTTATTCCCCACAAACTCGACTCCGTTTAAAAATTTACTTACGAAAGACTTTTTCTCCTTTGCATTTGCCCCCATTAGTCATTTGCCCCCTTTGATTCATTATTGAATCTATACCCATCAATACCATCTTTAGGTAAGAATTTTCTGAAATTTAAAGCTAAGCTTACATGATAAATACATATATGTAAACGCTATCTATAATATTAAAGTTCATTTTCCGGAAAATAAATATCATAAACTAAAGCGATATCATTGATATAACAGCGTTTAAGAAGAATTTAAAAGTGGAAGATATATATTGTAAATAATGAAGAAAGTTTTATGAAGGAATTAAAAAATCGGGAGAGTGACGAGCGATGAAACGTTTAGAAAACAAAATTGTAGTAGTAACCGGCGCAAGTACAGGTATAGGCCAAGGTTCTGCAAAGGTCTTAGCCAATGAAGGTGCACATGTCTTAGCATTAGACATTTCTGATAAGTTAGATGACACAGTGAAGGAAATTAATGAGACTGGTGGTCAAGCTACAGCCTATAAAGTAGATATTTCCGATGAACATCAAGTAGAACAATTTGCCGAAGAAGCTAAAGATAAATATGGTCGTATCGACGTGATATTTAATAATGCAGGTGTAGATCATGGTGCGGGTCGTATTCATGAATATCCAGTAGAGGTCTTCGATAAAATTATGGCTGTAGATATGAGAGGAACTTTCTTAGTAACTAAGTTCTTATTACCTTTAATGATGGATCATGGTGGCTCTATCATTAATACGGCATCATTCTCAGGTCAAGCAGCTGACTTGTATCGTTCTGGTTACAACGCTGCTAAAGGTGGCGTGATTAACTTTACAAAATCTATTGCCATTGAATATGGTCGTGAAAATATTCGCGCAAACGCGATAGCACCTGGTACAATCGAAACACCATTAGTTGATAATTTAGCAGGTACCTCAGAAGATGAAGCGGGTAAAACATTCCGTGAAAATCAAAAATGGGTTACACCTTTAGGTCGTTTGGGTACGACTGATGAAGTAGGTAAACTAGTGACATTCCTTGCTTCTGATGACAGTTCATTTATTACAGGTGAAACGATTCGTATCGATGGTGGTGTGATGGCATATACATGGCCTGGTGAAATGTTAAGTGACGATAGTTGGAAGAAATCAACGAAATAATGATGACCATATCATATTTGATATAATCTCAAACCCCCAGTTTCCATAAATGAGGAACTGGGGTTTTATGCGTTTAAGATTTAGGCATTTATTCTATTGTTGGGCGCAGTTTTCACATAATTTATATTGCGAATCAGCCCAATTTGCTAGATGGGTATAACCTTTTAAGTCTTTCGCTTTAACTTGTATTGTAAGATTTTCATCTTTACTGATTTCTTTGCCACAATTAGAACATTTCATTGCTCCAAAAATAGTTGTCTTTTTATCATCATTTTTAGAAAACATGATTTGCCTCCTTGTCTTTTTGTTACCACATTAATGATTGATAGCTGTCGTCATTTAACGAGCGTACGATCTCAGTAATCAGTTGAACAGAATTTTCATAATCATCTGTGTGCATGACTGAAACATTAGAATGCATATATCTTAATGCTACACCAATAGTGATTGTCGGAATTCCTTCATTGGCTACATGAATGCTACCAGCATCAGTACCGCCTCCAGGAGTTGTAGCCCATTGAACAGGAATATGATGAGCTTCTGCAACCTCTTTAATATGTTTACGGAAACCATCATGTGCAATACTTGTAGCATCCATCATGATAACAAGAGGGCCATCACCTAAGTTGCCTTGATTCTTCTCACTAGTCATACCTGGAACATCATATGCCACGCCGACATCTACTGCAATTGCAAGATCTGGTTTGATAAGATTAGCTGCGACTTTAGCACCACGTAAACCGACTTCTTCTTGAACTGTGGCACCAGCGAATAAGTTGATATCAATACTGTCATCTTTTAAACGGTTGAGGACATCAATAGCTAATGCGCAACCATACCGATTATCAAACGCCTTCGCAGTTAAATATTTATCATTTGCAAGTGTTTCAAATTCACTATAAGGTGTAATCATATTTCCAAGCTCTACTCCCGCAGCTTCAGCTTCTTCTTTATTTGCTACACCTATATCAATATACATATGCTTAATTTCAACTGGTTTCTTACGTTCTTCCTGTGAGAGTGCATGAGGAGGTTTTGAACCGATAATACCTCTAATTTCTTTACCATTTTCAGTAGTGATTGTTACTTTCTGAGATAACATCACTTGGTTCCACCAGCCCCCGATAGGTGTGAAATAAATATAGCCGTCTTTATCGATTTGAGTCACGATAAATCCGATTTCATCAAGATGACCTGAAATCATTAATGATTTTGAACCATTTTGGGCACGCTTTTTCCCGAAAATGCCTCCCAAATTATCTTCGACGATATCATCACTTACAGGGGTTAAGTAATCTTTCATTAGTGATTTAACATTTTTTTCATGTCCAGCAATGCCGTTAACGTCTGTTAATGATTTAAGTAGTTCCTTTGAGTCAGACATAGCTATCTCCTCCAATAATAAGTTTTCAATTTTAGTATAACATTTATGTGACATTCTTTATGGTGTAGCAGTAGCTTTTGAGTTCATTTTCAAGAAATAAAATCAAATAGTGGAAAGTAATATGAGTAACATATTTGTATCGATGGTGGTATAATTTATTTGAAAAAAAGACGAGAGAAGGCGACAACAATGAAAAAAGTGATTTCTCTTATAGCAGTGTTAGTTCTAAGTGTGGTTGCACTTTCTGCGTGTAGTAAGGAACAAACGAAGACATATGAGGGAGACGTTAACGGTAAGAATGTCATTACGTCATTAACATATAAGGATGACGAAGTACTTAAGCAATCTACCATTGGAACGGTTAAATATGATGATTTAGGAATTGATCAATCACAAGCTAAAGAAATGTTAAAAAAAGATGAGAAAGCTTTTAAAGGCGTTAAAGGTGTAACGTATAAAGTCGATTACAAAGGTCAAAAAGCTGTCGAGCATATAGATGTCGATTATAAAGAAGTAGACGTAGATAAATTGAAAAAGAATTTAGGTTTCGAGTCTGCTAAAGCTAAGAAAAAAGATTATGTAAGTATGAAGAAATTAGTTAAACAATTGAAACGTAACGGTTTGAAAGAGAAAAGCAAAATGAATGATGAATAATTGTTGAAGTTGATTGAACAAGTATTTTAGAAGATGAAGAGTGCGGGACGTGAATCTCGCACTCTTTTTTTAGTTATGAAATTAATTTAAGTTTATAATCTTTAATTTTTTGAGTAGCTCCATCAAGCTCTCTATAAATAATATGTTCTGATGTGATTTCAGTCGGGCTATTCACACCAACAGCTGCTGCGATATTAAATAGACCTTCATGTAAACTAGTTACATAATTTGTCACACGGTATTGTTTCTCATCAACGATGAGCGCTTTTTCTTTTTTAGGATCAGTTGTAGCGACACCAACTGGACATGTATTTAAGTGACATTGTTGACTCATGATGCAACCAACACTAATCATCATACCTCTAGCAATATTTACTAAATCAGCACCTAAACCTAACGCAATGGCAATTTTATCGGGTGTGATGAGTTTACCAGATGCAAATATTTTAATTTTATCTCTGACACCATATTTTTCTAACATACCTGAGACGATGGGTAGTGCGGTAAGTAATGGTAATCCGACGCCATCTTCAAGTTCTTGGAAAGTAGCCCCCGTGCCACCTTCACCGCCATCGACAGTGATAAAACTTGGATAAGTATCGAGTTGAACCATTGTTTTTACTAGTTTTTCGATTTCATCAACTTTACTTACTACGATTTTAAATCCTACAGGTTTTTGACCTAGATTCTTAATTTTATTAACAAATTTGAGTAAGTCTTCTGGATTTTTAATAAAGTCAAAACGGTTTGGTGAATTAATTGTTTCATGGGGTTTAACATTACGAATTTTAGCAATTTCTTCTGTAACTTTATTGCCTTCCATATGACCACCACGTGTTTTAGCGCCTTGAGCTAACTTTAATTCAAATGCGCGAATATTTTCACGATCAGCTAATTGTAAAAACATGTCTTTATTAAAGTGTCCTTCTTTATCTCTTACGCCAAAAAGTCCTGGGCCAATTTGGAAAATGATATCACCATCACCCTTAAGATGGTAATCTGATAGCCCACCTTCACCTGTATTCATCCAAGTGCCTGCTTTAGATAACCCTTTTGATAAAGCAGTTATAGCATTTCTACCGAGAGCACCATAACTCATACCTGATTGTCCTACTAAACGTTTTACTTTATATGGATGTTTAAGTTCAGGTCCTAAGACAACTGCATGTTCATCTGATAAGAAGAAAGGATCGATTTGAGATCTTTTTCTATGTTCATCACGACTAAATAATCGTTCGTTTTCAATTTGATATAAAAATGTTGAGATTAAATCTGAATTATCGACATGTAATTCTGAGGCTTGTAATGGAAACATTGTGTTTTGTATGTAAAACCCATCTTTATATTCTCTTTGAGTACCGTAACTCGTCATGCGAGAGTTATATTTACCTGCAAGAACAATATGTTTATAATCATTTCTTGAAAATGGTTTACCTTCATTATCATCAGCGAAGAAGTACTGACGAAGTTCGGGTCCTATTTTTTCAGAGATATAACGGATACGTCCTAAAACTGGAAAATTTCTAAGTACACTATGTTGATCTTGACCTTTATCTTTAAATAGCCAAATTAAACTCATGATAACAATACCTAATAGCACAATCATTATGATGATATTGACTATAAATTGCATCGTTGTCAATATAGACATAAACATTCCCCCTAAACTAGTTTCTTCATTATTATGATACATTAATGTATGCGTTTTACAATGAAAGCGTATAAAATTAATTTTAAAATTTCAATTAAATTATTACATTTACGTACTTTAGTGATAATGTTTAAGTGATAGGTAATAAGAGGTGAGCT
Organism: Staphylococcus sp. FSL K6-0223; assembly: GCF_038008285.1. NCBI lineage: Bacteria > Bacillati > Bacillota > Bacilli > Caryophanales > Staphylococcaceae > Staphylococcus > Staphylococcus sp. FSL K6-0223. The sequence continues at coordinate 525,918 of NZ_JBBOYX010000003.1, read as the reverse complement.
ATGAATAGAGAGACACAATCAATAGAGAGAAAACGACATATTCCTTTATGGAACACTAAAAAGGTTGTTAAAAAAGACATTCTACTTATACCAGCATACATATTTTTTCAAAGTATAATACCTATCATCGTTGTTTTTGGAACACTAGGTATTACTGCAATGATTACACAGCATGCACCACCTGACTGGTTTTACAACCTTTCATTAAGTATAAGCTTTGTTCTGGCACAAGGTTTAGTGCTCATGCTGTTTTTTGCCTTACATAAGTTTTATATTGCCAGTGTCGCAAGGAGACAGTTTAAAAACGCTAAAAAGTATGTACGTCAAATACTTATTGTAGTTATGATTACATTTGTGCTAATGTTACTTATTGAGTGGCTTGTTCAGTGGCTACCTGCCTCATTAAGATTTGGTGTAACACAATATGAACGGCGAGTGGAAGGATTATTTCTACACCCAATCGCCTTATGCTTTACGTTTATATCAATGGTTGTTTTACGCCCTATGATTGAACAACTTATCTATAGACACATCATTATTCATGAATTAGGTAAGAAATGGAACAAGAAAATAATGATTGTGATATCAATTGTTATCGAAGCTCTAGTACATACGTATGACATGGCTTCTATTTTCGAAATAATTCCGTATTTACTTATTGCGAGTGGTGCAACTTATTTATACATTAGAACAGGTCAAAATTTAGCAGTAGCCTATCTTTACCAATTAGGTGTGCAATGCTTCATATTTTTAGAGATATTGAGTAAAGTGTATATCTTTTAAAGTTATTAAATAAAGGAGTATTAAATGAGCAACGAATCACATGAAATACATCAACAAACAAATACACCAGTTATGAACGAATTTGATTCGAAGAAAATAGTGAAGAGAGACTTCTGGTTAATTCCAATTTATATATTAAACTTAACAGCGATACCTATTATATGTGGAATTATTGGTGCCTTCATTGGTTATGCAATAGTAGGTAACATGTCAAAGAAAATATTTGAAGATTATTATATGAATGCTGCAACCATTGGAAGTGTAATTGGAGCATTCATTTTACTAATTGTGTTTTATCTCATGCATAAAAACAACATTAAACCTATAGCTATATCGCGATTCAAAGCACTTAAGAAGCATATTATATTAATTATAGGATCTATCGTCATGATTTATGTATTTGAATCTTTTTATCAGATTTTAATGCAGTTTTTACCGGAAAAGTTTCAATTTAATGATACTGAAAATAATAAAGATATAGCGAAAATGTTTACACATGGATGGTTAGTGCCATTTCTTTTTCTAGATATTGTTATACTCACACCTTTTGTTGAAGAGTTAATATTTAGACATTTGATTATTCATGAATTAGGTAAAAAATTAACTTACGGGCTCATGTATATAGTCTCGATACTTATATTTGCTAGCTTACATTGTGTGGGCGCTAAATCGCCATTTGAAATAGGCCCCTATATTATCATCGCGTCCATGATCGTTTTTGTTTATCACAAAACTGGTAGAAATTTAGCAGCTACCATTACGATGCATACTATAAACAATGCTGTTTCATTTCTAATAATGGTAATGGGTTTATAATGTAAATGAGTACACATTTGTGAGTGTGTACTCATTTTTTGTTTAATGATAAATATAATATTCAGAAAATATAAATATTTATTTAATGTTAATATAAAACTTAAAATAGGGAATATAAACAACAATAGTTTCATAGAAAGGAGCGTTAGTCTTGCTATTAAAAGTTGAGAATCTTACATATGAAGCGGATAAACGTACAATATTAAACAACATCAATTTAAATATTGAAAAAGGGGATACCATAGCAGTTATAGGTCCATCTGGAAGCGGAAAGAGCACCTTATTTAAGCAACTTAATAATTTAATTAGTCCTACTGAAGGTGAGCTATATCTAGATGGCAAAAATTACAATGACTATTCGCCAGAAGAATTAAGATCACGTGTAAGTTATCTTATGCAACAAAGTGGCTTAATAGGTTCAACGATTGAACATAATATGAAATTCCCTTGTGAGGCAAGAGGGGATAAGTTTGATAGGGAAAAAGCAAAACAACTTATTAAACAAGTCGGATTAGGAGATTATGACTTAGATGCTGAAATTGAACATATGTCTGGTGGGGAACGTCAAAGAATTACGATTGCACGTCAATTAATGTATGAGCCAGAAGTGTTACTATTGGATGAATCGACAAGTGCACTAGATACTAAGAACAAAGAAAATATTGAAAATATTATCTTTGATTTTGCTAAAAAAGGCGTAGCCATTCTTTGGATTACTCATAGTGATGATCAGAGTATGAGACATTTTAAAAGAAGAATCACCATTACTGACGGTAAAATCACTAAGGACGAGGAGTTGAATAGTGATGAGTAATACAGCATTATGTTTAACAGCACTACTATTATTGATTCCAATCTTTATTTCATATAAAGAAGGTTTACATATCATTAAAGATTTAGTAGTGGCAACGATACGAGCTGCAATACAATTACTTATTTTAGGATTCTTGCTACATTACATTTTTAAAATTAATGAAAAATGGCTACTCATGCTATGTGTGCTAGTGATAATTATTAATGCATCATGGAATACTATAAGTCGTGCTTCACCAGTGATGCATCATGTATTCTGGATTTCATTCGTAGCTATATTTATCGGTACAGCATTACCATTAGCAGGCACTTTAGCTACAGGAGCGATTAAATTTACTGCGAATGAAGTTATTCCAATTGGCGGGATGTTGGCGAATAATGGCTTGATTGCTATTAACTTAGCTTATCAAAACTTAGATCGGTCATTTGTTCAAGACATTTCAGGTATTGAATCTAAATTAACGCTATCAGCAACTCCGAAGATGGCATCAAAGTCTTCTATTAGAGAGAGTATCCGTTTGGCCATTGTACCGACTATTGACTCTGTGAAAACGTATGGACTTGTATCTATTCCAGGGATGATGACTGGCTTAATTATTGGTGGGGTGCCTCCATTACAAGCCATTAAATTCCAATTATTAGTAGTCTTTATTCATACGACAGCAACGATTATGTCTGCATTAATTGCAACTTACATGAGTTATGGCCAATTCTTTAACGCTAGACATCAGTTGATAGCGCGAAACTCAGATGTAGTAGGGGACGAATAATATCTAAATCCATTCTACACAAAACATAATTTCTTATTATATAATGAAACAGTTATGAACATTACAGCGTTTGTAGCTGTTTTATTTTTGCTACAAACCTTTGCAATACAATTTAGTTTTAAAAGAAAGGAGTTTATTTATGTCTATCGTGCGTATTGCCACTTTTATATTGAGTGTGTTTATCGTGGGAATGGTGGAGATGATGGTAGCTGGTATTATGAATTTAATGAGCCATGATCTTAATGTTTCCGAAGCGGTTATAGGTCAGCTGGTTACAATGTACGCATTAACATTTGCAATTTGTGGTCCGATTTTAGTTAAATTAACGAATCGATTTGCTGTACGACCTGTTTTATTATGGACGTTATTCACCTTTATCATTGGTAACGGAATCATCGCAATTGCACCGAATTTCACTATTTTAGTTATAGGACGTATACTATCGTCAGCTGCAGCATCATTAATCATTGTTAAGGTCTTAGCCCTAACTGCAATGTTAACGAAACCGAAGAATAGAGGTAAGATGATAGGTGTTGTGTATACAGGATTTAGTGGTGCTAACGTATTTGGTGTCCCTATTGGAACAATGATAGGTGATTGGGTTGGTTGGCGCTTTACATTTCTATTTATTATGGCAGTTAGTGTTTTAGTAGGTATATTGATGATTATCTATCTTCCTAAAGAAAGCGAATTAGCACATGCCAATCGTTCTAATCATTCATCGGACAATGATTCCGAAATACCTTCACGTATCATACGTCCTATGGAAATCGTAAAATACTTGATCATCACTTTCTTAGTTTTAGTAGCAAACTCAGTCACTTTTGTGTATATTAACCCATTAATTTTATCTAAGGGACACGAGTTATCTTTTGTATCTCTAGCATTGTTAGTCAACGGTGTTGCTGGAGTAATCGGAACATCACTTGGGGGAGTTTTTGCAGATAAAATTACAAGTAAGCGTTGGTTGATGATATCAGTATCAATCTTCATTATCATGATGCTTGTGTTAAACCAATTACTTGCAGGAACTGTTATTCTACTCATTGGATTGTTTGTATGGAATATTATGCAGTGGAGTACGAACCCTGCGATTCAAAGTGGGATTATTGAACACGTTGAAGGTGATACAAGCCAAGTAATGAGTTGGAATATGTCATGTCTGAACGCCGGTATTGGTTTTGGTGGCATCGTTGGAGGATTAGTGATATCTCATATTAATGTTCAAGCCATAACCTATACAAGTGCTATAATTGGCTTACTCGGACTTATTGTTGTTTTAACTTTAAAGAATATTCATTACGCTAAAAATTAAAACCTGAATCGCTCATGTTAGTGGATGAGCGTTTCAGGTTTATTTATATATATATGAAAGTATTCAGTATCTTTATGGTATTTAGACCAAGGCATTCTATTGTATCTTACAAAGTGACCTAAATCTGCCATCATGTCATGACTTAATTGAATATCTGATTGCGTATATTTATAGTTATTTGCTGATAAAATATTTAAGTTGCCAAACCAAAATATCATATCGAGAATATGGTAAGCAGATTTAAAATGAATGCTTTTAGGTTTACACCAGTCGAAACGTGCTAACCATTTATGTTGAGAATGTGTAGATTGTAGAAAGTTCAATGCCATATTTTTAAAATAAGATCTCGTTATTACTTCTCTTTGTTGTTGTGCATTTTGAACTTCTTCTAAAATGGGAATATCGAATAAGCGCATGATTTCTTTAAAGCGCAATGGTGACAGTTTCCGTGAATCATTCTCTATATAAATATCTCCCTCAGAATTCGTGAAACCAACGAATACTGGTTTTGAAAATGCAGTTACAGATCGTGTCATTTCAGGGCTTTGGATAGGTTGATAAATCAAATCAAGACTTCTCGATGGCCCTCGTTCTACTTTATGTAATCTCATTAAATCTAAAATTTCATTACTAGTTAATGATTCAATTGATTTATCAGGATAATGCTTGTGAACTAAAGATTCAAATTGTTGCGCCTTCTTATTTGCAGTTAGAGGAGAATCACTGTGTAATGTGCCACTGAGCAACATCACTTTGTGATAATACTGGTCTAAGTCTGGTATTTGCATGAGTGCCATTATGCTCATACTTCCCGCAGATTGACCCATCAACGTTATGTTTTGAGGATTACCACCAAAGTAGGCAATATGATGGTGTACCCATTTTAAAAGGTTGATTTGATCAGACATACCATTATTGTAATCATAATGATTATTGAAATAAGACCAGTCTAAATAACCTAAAGCACCTAAACGATAATTGAAGGTAATAACAATAATATCTTCTTGTTCTACGAGATGATAGGGATTGTATAAATCTGCTGTTCCGTGCCCTTGAGTAAATCCTCCTCCATAGAAATAAATAACCACTGGTTTTAAATTTTGGGTATTACTTGCTCGCCAAATATTAAGATGAAGACAATTCTCATCTTGTTTAAAAGTTTCAAACGTCTGAAGACCATTTGAGAAGAAATCTTCAAGTGAATTATAAAGTTGGGGAGGGATAGGTTTAGCTTTCTTGGCATCAATCATTTCATAGACAATGTTGTATAACTGTGAATGTTGAAAACGTGTCTTAGAATTAAATGATTGGGCATAAGGTATACCTAGAAATGTATCGATATGACCGTCACTTGTTCCAATAACCGTTCCTTCATTGATATTTACTTTAACCATATTCCCATCTCCTTATCAATCTCTTAATTTAAACTATACCATTAAAAAAACGCTCGAGATATTTATCTCGAGCGCTATAAGTTATGCGTTAGTTATTTTGTTCTTGACGATCTCTTTCTTTCCAGTCTTTACGTCTTGCTTTTCTGCGACGTTTTCTTAATTTATCGCCCATCTTCTTGTTTAATTTATTGGCACGTTTGAAGTAAATACTTTCGAAGTAACTTGTTGTACCTAATTGATAGAAGATTAAAGCTACAATTGCGATAACTAAGAAATCCCATGGGTAATGAATCCAGTTCATACCTTTGAATTCTTTACTTCCGATGAATGATAAGAATGCGAGTACGACTAAGTAAATAATAATCCATAAACTACCGCCGATTTGTTTTTTAGTGTTTTTCCAATTCATCTTATATTCATAGAAGAAATAAATTGGTAAACCTAAAATGATAATGAAAATAACTTCTGCAGTCGTAGGCCACATAGCCCAATAAATTGCTAGTGACGCAAGTACGAATGATAATGGCGCCATAAATTTTAATATATTTGCTTTAAATGGACGTGTCATTTTTGGTGCCATTTTACGTAATGAAATAACTGTTGTTGGGCCTGTTAAATATGCTACTAATGTTGCTGTAGAAATAACCGCTGCTAATGTACCCCAGTCACGGAAAAGTGTAACCATAATCATACTGATGATTGCGTTAAATGCAATTGCTACACGTGGAATATTATATTGTTCATTCATTTTACCTAAGAATTTAGGAATATGACCATTCTTTTCCATAGCGCGTAACACACGGCCAGTAACAGCTACGAATGATACACCTGTACCGAATGGTGAAACAACAGCCTCAACATAAAGTAAAATAGCTAACCAATTGATACCTAATAAAATTGCCATATCTGCGAAAGGTGAATTGAAATTAATTCCATTCCAACCATGTTCATGAATCATTGAACTTGGCATTGATGTAATGAACGTACTTTGAAGTACAATGTATAAGATTGCACTTAATGTAAGTGAAATCGCAATACCTCGAGCGATATTTTTCTCGGGATTTTTAATCTCAGATCCCATATTAATGATAGTTTGGAATGCGTTGAATGAGAAAATGATACCTGATGTAGTCGTTGCAGCGAAGATTGGTGCACTACCATATGGCATAAATGCACTTGCTGAGTGACCATAGTTATTTGTATCAAATCCAGAAATCATTAACATAATAATAGTTAATAAAGGTACTCCTAATTTAAATACTGAAATTAAACTAGTGAAAGAAGTTAATAGTTTGACAGACCAGTAGTTTAAAAGGGAGAATATTGCGATAATAACGTAAACGGCGAATAAACCAATTGTACTGATTGAGCCGTCTTTCATTAAAGCTCCCATTGGTTTAGCCCATTCCCAAGGCCACGAACTCATATATTGTACAGCTGAAACAGCTTCAATTGGAATAATTGTTACGAGTGAAACCCAGTTAGCCCATGCCGCTATGAATCCAAGTAGTGATCCATGTGTGTATTGAGCATAATTACTCATGCCACCTGATTGTGGGAACATTGTCCCAATTTCAATATAGTTATAAGCTATCGTTCCAATAACTATGAAACCGATGATCCATGAAATAATGGCGGCTGGACCAGCGATAGAAGAGGCCTCCCATGCACCGAATAACCAACCAGAACCGATTAATGAACCAAGCCCTAGTAAGACGAGTTGCGAGAGGTTAATCTTACTACTTTTTGATTTATTTTTATTTTCCATATTTACTCCTTCTTATGTGCTGAAAGATTTTTCAACAAATTACTGGTACAATTATACGCGAGTTTAATTAATAGTCAAATTGTGTTTTTGTAAAATTTTAATTAACGTTACATAATTAGATTTTTCTGAAAATTAATTATACAATAGCTAATAATATTTAATAAAAGGATTGAAGGGGGGTAGCTAATGATGAATAAACAAAAAAATGAAAAGGTTGAACAATTTTTACAAAAAGATAGTCAATGGCAGGCGTGTTATAAATATTTGAGAAAGTTAATTTTTGAAGAAACTGAACTTGAAGAAACATATAAATGGATGCACCCATGTTACACATTAAATAATAAGAATGTAGTGCTTATTCATGGTTTTAAACATTATGTAGCACTACTATTTCATAAAGGGGCTATCTTAGAGGATAAATATCATACGTTAGTGCAACAAACTGAGAAAGTTCAAGCAGCCCGTCAATTGCGTTTTGAAAGTTTAGACGAAATTAAAGAACGAAAAGATGAGATTTTATTCTATATAAATGAAGCCATTCAAACTGAAAAAGCAGGTAAGAAAGTTGAAATGAAGAAAACCGAAGATTATGAAGTGCCTGAAGAGTTAGAGGAAAAATTCTCAGAAAATCCACAATTTAAAGAGGCGTTTGATAATCTGACTCCAGGTCGTCAGCGTCAGTATTTATATCACATTTCACAAGCGAAACGTAGTCAAACTAGAATTAATCGCATTGAGAAGTATTATGAGCATATTTTAAATGGAAAAGGCATGCAAGATAAGTGATGAAAAGAAAGAGCAGGCGCATGATTTTATTCTCTAAGCATAAATAAAAAAACTGTCGACATCGTCAGAGACCATGCCGACAGCTTTAAAGCGAACAGATTCCACCCTGTTCGCTTATTTATTTCACTCTAATTGTTGAATTATTTTTGATCACCATTTAAACGGACTAAAATTTTAGCTTGCGATTTATCATTAACAAGTTGATTGAAACCACTTTCGACTATATTTTCTAATTCAATTTCATCAGTAACTACATCTTTAACATTTAAACTGCCATTAGCGATTAAATCGATTGTTTGTTGGAAAGTTGTTGGTGTATAGGCAATTGTAGTAGTTAATTTAACCCCTCTATTCATTTGAAGAAGAGGATTAAATTCTACTGGATGACCGAAAATAGCTACGATAACTGAAGTACCACGTGGACGTGTCACTTCAATAGATTGTTGTAATGTAATACCAACACCAGCTACTTCGAATGAAACATCTACACCATTTTCAGTGTTATCATATACAGCTTTTACTGGGTCTACATTTCCAGAGTTAAAGGTATGAGTTGCTCCAACGCTTCTTGCTTTTTCTAAGCGTTCTTCAGATAGATCGAAGACAAAGATTTTACTTGCACCAGCTGCTTTAGCTGCTATAACAGTTAGTAAACCAATAGGGCCAGCTCCAAATACCGCAACTGTGTCACCGAATAATAATTCGCCTTCCTTAACAGCTTGAACAGCTACAGCTGTAGGTTCAACAAGTGCGCCTTCACGTGCTGATACATTGTCAGGTAAATGATACACGTTTGTTTCAGGTGCGTTAGTAAACTCTGCAAACCCTCCATCTGAACCTAAACCTATAAATGAATAACCATCATATAAATCAACATTTTCTTCTTTTTCACGTTTAGAAACAGTTGGGTTTACGACAACTCGGTCACCTTTTTTGAAACGTGTGACATCTTTACCAACATTTTCAACTACGCCAGAAAACTCATGACCCAATGTTACAGGTGCTTTTTGACCTAACAATGGATCAGGTTTGTCTGTTGAAATGAAAATAGGTCCTTCTAAATATTCATGTAAATCTGTACCACAAATACCTGTCCATGAGACTTTCACTTGAACTTCATCATCTTTTAATACTTTTGGATCGCGGTCCTCTACACGAACATCTTTTTGTCCATACCAGACTGCTGCTTTCATAATTTAACAACCCCTCAATTGTTTATTTGACATCGAAACTACATCTTTAGTCTTTCATTTGGTGTAATAATTCTTATCACACTTTGAGAATAATACTATTATGGTAGGTTTTCAATAGGTTAAAGCAAATTTATGTGAAAAAAATCACGAATTTTTGCGGTTTGATTTATTTTTTCATCGAAATTTAACTTTTAGATGGTAAATATTTATTTAGGCTCTATTTTATAAAAAAGTTAACATAGAAAAATATGACTTTGTAAGTTGACTGATGTTTAATAAATTAATATAGGGTATAGACTTATATAACTGCCGAAGTTCACGTGTGCACATATTAGTGTTAGTATGATATTCAGATTGCTAACATAATTATGTGAAATATTACATATTCAAAATTTTAAAAGCAAAGGCCTCTGTGCTCTTGTTTAACTTATGAACCTATTTGTTTAACAACTGCTCTTGAGGCCTTTTATTTTTTGAAATTTGAGGAAACTTCGTCACTTTAACAATTGGAAAGGGGAACAAAACTATGTTAAGTATTAAAAACTTAACCAAAATTTATTCAGGGAATAAAAAAGCAGTTGATAATATTTCCTTGGATATTGAATCTGGTGAATTTATCGCCTTTATTGGGACAAGTGGTAGTGGTAAAACGACCGCATTACGTATGATCAATCGTATGATTGAAGCGACTGACGGTCAGATTACGATGAATGGTAAGGATGTACGTAATATGAATCCAGTAGAATTACGCCGTAGCATTGGTTACGTCATTCAACAAATCGGTTTAATGCCACATATGACCATTCGAGAGAACATTGTTTTAGTACCTAAACTTTTAAAATGGTCTAAAGAGAAGAAAGATAGTAAGGCAAAAGAATTAATTAAATTAGTCGATTTACCTGAAGAATACTTAGATCGCTATCCAGCTGAATTGTCAGGTGGACAGCAACAACGTATTGGAGTAGTGCGTGCACTTGCTGCTGAACAGGATATCATTTTAATGGATGAACCATTTGGTGCACTTGATCCTATAACTCGAGATACGTTACAAGACTTAGTTAAAGAGTTACAACAAAAGCTTGGTAAAACATTTATTTTCGTTACGCATGATATGGATGAGGCGATTAAGCTGGCAGATAAAATTTGTATCATGTCTAAAGGGCAAGTTGTTCAGTATGATACACCTGATAATATATTAAGAAATCCTGCGAATGACTTCGTTAAAGACTTTATCGGTCAAAATCGTTTAATACAAGATCGTCCGAATATGAAGACGGTAGAAGGTGCGATGATTAAACCTGTAACAGTACAGGCGGATGATTCATTAAATGATGCAGTTAATATTATGAGAGAACGTCGAGTGGATACCATCTTTGTCGTGAATAATCATAATAAATTATTAGGTTTCTTAGATATTGAAGATATCAATCAAGGTTTAAGAGCAAAAAAAGAATTAATTGATACGATGCAACGTGATATTTATAAGGTACATATTGATTCAAAATTACAAGATTCAGTGCGTACGATTCTTAAACGTAATGTAAGAAACGTACCGGTAGTGGGTGATGATAATGAATTAATTGGTTTAATTACTCGTGCAAACTTAGTGGACATTGTTTACGATTCAATTTGGGGTGAGAGTGATGAGGGCTTAAGGAATGACTCATCTCATTTAAATAATCATCCTACCCACAACCGTGTTCAAGAGGAGCAAGAGGCTAACGTAGCTCAAGAGTCTGACTCACATAAAGGAGCTAATGAGCCTGATGATACTCAGAAAACGGGAGTTGATCAATAATGAGAGCATTCTTTCAAGAATACGGCGGTCAACTCATATCGAAAACAATTGAGCATTTCTATATTTCAATTATTGCTTTACTAATAGCAATTGTTGTAGCGGTGCCACTGGGTATTTTACTTTCTAAAACGACTCGCACAGCTAATGTTGTATTAACCATTGCAGGTGTACTCCAAACAATACCAACACTTGCAGTATTAGCAATTATGATTCCTATCTTTGGTGTAGGTAAGACACCGGCTATTGTAGCTTTATTTATCTATGTTTTACTACCGATTTTGAATAATACAGTATTAGGTGTAAAAAATATTGATAAAAATGTTATTCAAGCAGGTCAAAGTATGGGGATGACGAAGATGCAATTAATGAAAGATGTTGAATTACCACTTGCATTACCTCTTATCATTAGTGGTATCCGACTTTCAAGTGTGTATGTTATTAGTTGGGCAACTCTTGCAAGTTATGTCGGAGCTGGCGGATTAGGTGACTTGGTATTTAACGGTTTAAATCTTTATCAACCACCTATGATTATAAGTGCAGCTATTTTAGTAACACTTTTAGCGTTAATTGTTGACTTCTTACTTTCATTAGTTGAAAAGTGGGCAGTGCCTAAAGGTCTCAAAGTATCTAGATAATTAAAAAGGGAGGAAACGTCTTTGAAGAAACATATGAAATATACAGTCATTCTCATTGCATTGTCCCTCTTAGTATTATCTGGGTGTAGTTTGCCAGGCCTTGGTGATGGCAATGCAAAAGATGATGTAAAAATTACGACGACTGAAACAAGTGAAACAAAAATTATTGGTAATATGGAAAAATTAATGATTGAGCATGAAACAAATGGCAAAATCAAACCAACTTTAATTGGTAACTTAGGATCAAGTATTATTCAGCATAATGCGTTACAACGCGGAGATGTAAATATGTCGTCAGTTCGATACACAGGTACGGAACTAACAAGTGTACTTGATGCTAAACCGACGAAGGACCCTAAAAAGGCGATGTCAGAAACGCAACGCTTATTTAAAAAGAAATATGATCAAAAATATTATGATTCTCTAGGGTTTGCTAACACATACGCTTTTATGGTTACTAAAGAAACAGCCAAGAAATATCATTTAGAAAAAGTATCAGATCTTAAAAAGTATAAAGATAAATTGCGTTTAGGTATGGATACGCAATGGATGAATCGTGCAGGAGATGGCTATCCTGCATTCGTTAAGGATTATGGCTTTAAATTTGATAGTGCTCGTCCAATGCAAATTGGTTTAGTTTATGATGCACTTAAAAATAAAAAATTAGATGTGGCAGTAGGATATTCTACAGATGGACGTATTGCAGCCTATGATTTAAAAATCTTAAAAGATGATCGTAAATTCTTCCCACCATATGATGGCAGTCCTCTAGCTACGGAGAAATTAATTAAAGATAATCCTAAAATTGATAAAGCATTGAAAAAACTACAAGGTAAAATTAATACTAAAGAAATGCAAAAATTAAATTATGAAGCGGATGGTAAAGGCAAAGAACCTGCCGTGATTGCGGAAGAGTACTTGAAGAAACATCATTATTTTGATGATGAGAAAGGAGGGCAAAAATAATGAAAGGCAATTTATTGCATTCAATCCTAGAGTATTATTCACTCAACTGGGCCTTCCTTTTAGAACTTTTCTTTAAACACTTACTTATGTCTGTTTATGGTGTGTTATTCGCTTGTATCATTGGTATACCCATTGGGATTTTTATAGCGAAATATAAACGCTTATCATGGCCAATCATCACGATTGCTAACATTATCCAAACAGTACCTGCCATTGCGATGCTAGCGATTCTAATGTTAGCTATGGGTCTAGGACCAACTACTGTTGTTGTGACCGTGTTCTTATATTCTTTACTACCAATTATTAAAAATACGTACACAGGTATCGTAGAAGTTGATGATAACATTAAAGATGCGGGTAAAGGTATGGGCATGACGGGCAACCAAATTTTAAGAATGATTGAGCTTCCTTTATCATTATCTGTGATTATTGGAGGTATTAGAATCGCACTTGTAGTAGCAATTGGTATTGTAGCGATTGGTTCATTTATAGGTGCGCCAACACTTGGGGATATTATCATTCGTGGTACAAATTCTACAGATGGAACAACATTCATATTAGCTGGTGCCATTCCTATTGCATTAATCGCTATAATTATTGACATTGGATTACGCTTTTTAGAGAAGCGTTTAGATCCAACTCATAAAAATAAAAAAACTCAGTCACAAGAAGACCAAGTTCAAAAATTAGGATAATATTCAGTGATTTGTAATTGTTAATAATAAAGAGCTACATTTCCTATTAAAAGTATAAGGAAATGTAGCTCTATTTTTATATTATAAAGTTTAAAAATTTATAATAAGATTGGTGCGAGAATAGGTACAACAGCTACGACAATTACGCCTACAATAACAACGGCGATACTTCCCATAGATTCTTCTGTTTCACCTAAATCTTTAGCAGCAGCTACACCCAGAGTGTGGCCACTAGTACCTAAAGCTAATCCTCTCGCAATGGGGTTTGAAATTCTAAACATTTTAACTATTTTAGCACCTAGTGCAGAAATAACTACTGCATTTAAAATAACAGCCAAGGAAGTTAATTCTTTTACTCCGCCAATGCCTTCAGATACAGGTAAAGCGATTGCTGTTGTTGCTGCTTGAGGTAGCATTGATGCTGTAATCTGAGAACCAAATTGGAATAATCTAGCAACTAGGTATATTAAAATAAGTGCTACGACTGTACCTATGGCAATTCCACCAAATATTTGAATCCAGTATTTTTTTAATACATCACGTTTTTTATATAAAGGTATCGCAAAACTAATAGTAGCCGGTTCTAAGAAGAAGTTAATGATATTACCACCAATTTTGTAATCTTGATAGCTAATGCCAGTTACCTTTAAAAACACTATTCCTACAACCATACTGACAAATAATGGTGCCAATAAGAAGAAACCATTTGTTTTTTTATATAGGTATGTAGCAATTACGAAAGGAATTAATGAAAGTAATATTCCGAAGTATGGTGTGTGAATTCCTAAATGATCAAGCATTGTTTAACCTCCGATTTGACTAGTTTCTTCATTTTTTTCTTTAGATGGGAAAAGTGATTTCGTAACTAAAAGTTGTGAAGCAAAACCAGTGCTAATAAGTAATAAAATAGTTGAAATAATAATTAATAAAATAATTAAAACAGGACTCTTACTTAAGATTGGTAATGAGTTAATAACTGAAATACCAGCTGGAACGAAAAGAAAACTAATATTATTTGTTAAAGCAGTTCCTACAGATTCAACTTGTCCTAACTTGACTATGCCAGTGCATAGAGCGATGAATAATAATACTAAACCAATAACTGAAGCTGGCATAGGAATCGGGATAAATGATTCGATTATTTTAGAAATTAATAAAATAACTGCCAGTGTTAAGGCTTGTTGAAAAACATTATATGTTTTCTCTTGGGGGTTTTTATTATCTTCCTTATTTGAATTAGAGTTTGACAACTTTAATTCCTCCTTTGCTTTCTATAAAACACATTGTAATATGTATTTATTTTTTAAGGGTAATTCTATTGAAATAATACTAAAAACGTAAATAAATTGTCATGGAAATTATATTTTTTTGACTTATTTTTGTGAGTTCCAAGAATTCAATCAATAAATTAAGCCCTTACATATCTTAAACCTATAAGTTCAAACATTATAGTATGGAAATATTAAAGTAAATAGTGTAGAATAAGTTTCTATATTTACAAATTTTCTAAAAATTATAAGAAGTCATTTCTTGATAGAAGGTACTATACATAATAAGACTTAATTTAAAAATTTTACCATATTTGTTGGTATCATTTAAAAAGTAAATTTAAATGTGATAAAGTTTCTTAATGTAAAATTACGAAAAAATAATCAGGGGTATTTTCGTTAATTAAGATAAATAAATATTTTTAAAGTGAGTTAGTCTTTCAGATTTAGGGTTTCTAATTCAAGTAGGAGGAATAAATGATAGATGAATACTTCAAAAGAATTTAGGGGAGATAACCGCCTTTTACTAGGGATTATATTAGGAGTTATCACGTTTTGGTTATTTGCACAGTCACTGGTTAACTTGGTTGTCCCGTTACAATCATCATATAACAGTGATATCGGTACGATAAATATTGCTGTGAGTTTATCTGCATTATTTTCTGGCTTATTTATTGTTGGTGCCGGTGATATCGCGGATAAATTTGGACGCGTTAAACTTACATATATTGGATTAGCATTAAATATCATTGGTTCAATTCTTATCATTATTACACCATTACCGAGTCTATTAATTATTGGTCGTGCAGTTCAAGGACTTTCTGCTGCATGTATAATGCCCGCGACGTTAGCGATTATTAATGAATATTACATCGGCACAGCTAGACAACGCGCGCTCAGTTATTGGTCTATTGGCTCATGGGGTGGTAGTGGCGTCTGTACATTATTTGGTGGATTAATGGCGACAAATTTTGGCTGGCGTTCTATTTTTATTATCTCTATTATTTTGACGATATTAGCAATGTTTTTAATGAAACATACTCCCGAGACGAAAGCTGAACCTATCGGCAATAAACCTCTGGAACCTAAGAAATTTGATGTTATTGGATTAATCATTTTAGTGATTTGTATGTTAAGTATTAATGTTATTATTACTCAAACATCTAATTATGGCTTGATGTCTCCACTTATATTAGGTTTAATTGCCGTTTTCGTTATCTCACTCATCGTATTCGTTATGTATGAGAATAGAATCAAACATCCTCTTGTTGACTTTGATTTATTTAAAAATAAAGGCTATACCGGTGCAACAGTTTCAAACTTTATGTTAAATGGTGTTGCAGGTGGTACGTTAATTGTGGTTAACACTTATTATCAACAGCAATTAGATTTTAATTCTCAACAAACAGGCTATATTTCACTTACATATTTAGTAGCGGTATTAATTATGATTCGTGTAGGTGAAAAGATTTTACAAGCATTAGGACCTAAACGACCACTACTTATGGGAAGTGGTTTTACAGTTATAGGTTTAATTCTACTTTCTTTAACATTTTTACCTGACGCATGGTACATCGCAGCGAGTGTTGTAGGGTATTTATTATTTGGTACTGGTTTAGGTATCTATGCGACGCCTTCAACAGATACAGCTGTTGCTCAAGCACCAGACGAAAAAGTAGGTGTAGCTTCAGGTGTATACAAAATGGCTTCTTCTTTAGGGAATGCCTTTGGTGTCGCTATTTCAAGTACAGTTTATAGTGTGCTTGCTGCGCAATTAAATTTATCACTCGGTGGTTTTATGGGTGTGATATTTAACGCAATTGTAGCACTCCTCGCTCTAATAGCTATCTTGTTTTTAGTTCCTAAAAAACAATCAAATTTATAAATATCATGGATGGCGTATTGGCCATCCATTTTCTAAAATAAAAATTAACAGAAAATTTAGAAAAAAGAGCGAATGTGCATTGACGCTTTATCTTTTAAGTAGTAGTTTAAAAATAATATCACTTAATAAAGGGGATGTAAGGAATGAAAATAGCAATTGCGGGTTCTGGCGCACTTGGAAGTGGGTTTGGAGCCAAACTGTTTCAAAATGGTTATGACGTATCTCTTATAGATGGTTGGGAACCCCAAGTCACATCTATTCAACAGGAAGGCTTACATATTGATATTAATGGTGAGGGATATCATTTTGACATTCCTATGCATTGTCTCTCACAAATTCCGTCTAATGAACTTTACGATGTTATATTTTTATTTCCTAAATCTATGCAATTAGAGTCAGTGTTAGATGCAATCAAACCTCATATTCATAAAGAAACCATTGTGGTTTGTACGATGAATGGGTTAAAACATGAACGACTCATTCGCAATTATGTAGAAGATGCCCGTATTGTTCGTGGTGTCACTACATGGACAGCGGGTATAGACGTTCCGGGTCATACTCACCTTATGGGAAGCGGTCCCGTAGAAGTTGGTTGTCTTGTTCCAGAGGGGATCGATAACGTAAAAATTATCGTAGATATCCTCAATCAAAGTGAATTAAATGGAGTCGTAAGCGAAGTTTTACATCAATCAATTTGGAAGAAGATTTGTGTTAACGGCACAGCGAATGCATTGTGCAGTATCTTGGAGTGTAACTTAGCCACTTTAAATGAAAGTAGCTATGCCAAAAATTTAATTTATAAATTAACACAAGAAATTGTTCATGTTGCAACATCTGATCATGTTCACCTTAATGTTGATGAAGTTTTTGAATATCTAATAGACTTGAATGAAAAGGTAGGTCCGCACTATCCTTCTATGTATCAAGATTTAATCAAAGATCATCGTAAAACTGAAATTGACTATATTAATGGTGCAGTTGCACGATTAGGCAAAGAAAATCATATACCCGCTCCAGTGAATGAATTTGTGACAAATCTGATTCATTCAAAGGAAAGTCAGTTAAACGCACAATAAATAATGAAGTAGGACATTTGTTTTAACTTTTTTATAAGATGATAAAGAAGTTATTCAATGTGCTACTTCTTTTTTACAATATGCTTTAGCTTTTTTGAAAAGGGTAAACACAAAAGTGAGTATAAAAGGAGATGTTATGATGTCTAGTACATGTAAAAGAATCATGGTTACAGGCCTTGTTGGAGGCTTCATTGGAGGAGCTATTAAAATGGGATGGGAAGCGTTAGTACCGCCGAGAACTCCTGAACGTGAAGAAGAGCCGCCACCTATGACATTATTAAATCAATTAGGCTTACCTGAGAAGATTAAACATGCTACTTATAACTACAATCAAAATGAAATACCAATAGCTGTGATGGGCATTCATTATGGCTTTTCAATTGCACATGCGTTCGCATATGCGATTCTTGCTGAAAGATATTCCAAAGTAACTGTTTTAAGAGGGAGTTTATTTGGCATAGCTATAAATATTGCATTTCATGAATACTTGTTACCTCGTGTAGGTTTAACTCCTGAAATTGATGAGTTACCTAAAGAAGAACGTATTTCTGAATTACTAGGTCATATTGTTTGGATGAATGCTATTGATTACGTTAGATCAGCTTTAAAATAAAGTTAAAGTTATTGAGGAAATTCATTTTAAAAAATAGAAAGAAAAGGTGAATAAAATGACTAAAATATTTGTAACAGGAGCAACAGGTTTAATTGGCACGAAATTAGTAAAACGTCTTAAAGAAGAGGGACATGAAGTCGCAGGTTTTACTACATCAGAACATGGTAAACAGAAATTGGAAAATGCAGGTGTGCAACCTTATGTCGGTGATATTCTTAGAGCCGACACAATTGATGCAGCTATAGAAGCTTTTAAACCTGAAATCATTATCAATCAAATTACTGATTTAAAAAATGTAGATATGAGTGCGAATACTAAAGTGAGAATTGATGGTTCTAAAAATTTAATGGATGCTGCAATTAAGCATAACGTTAGAAAAGTAATCGCGCAGAGCATTGCTTTTACCTATGAAGCTGGTGAAGGATTAGCTACAGAAGAAACGCCTTTAGACTATAATTCTACCGGAGATAGAAAAGTCACAGTCGATGGCGTAGAAGGTCTTGAAAATGAAACTAAACGTCTAGGAGAATATGTTGTTTTACGTTTTGGTTGGTTATATGGACCAGGAACTTGGTATGGCAAAGATGGCATGATTTATAACCAATTTATCGACGGCGATGTTACATTAAGCGATGGTGTTACATCATTTGTGCATCTTGATGATGCTGTAGAAACGTCTATTCAAGCGATTGATTTTGACAATGGTATTTACAATGTAGCAGACGATGAACCTGTTAAAGGTTCTGATTTTGCTGAATGGTATAAGAATCAATTACAGGTTAATCCAAAAATAACAATACAACCCGCACAACCATTTGAACGAGGTGTGACGAATGACAAATTCAAAGCACAAGGTGGTAAACTCATCTATTCAACATGGAAAGATGGTATGAATCCTATAGAATAAAAGAAATGCACTATTTAGAGTGTTTAGTTCATCTTCTATATAGATGTCTTCACGCTCTAAATAGTGCTATTTATATGGTCTATTAATTCAAATTATTACTCTGTTTTATTAGCTTGGTTTAGTTCTAATTGATCTTTAAGTTTGGCTGCTTCTTTTTTAGCTTGTTTCCCATAATAAGAGTGTGCAAGATGCATTTGAACTATTAGGAATGCTGCACTGATACTCCAGTATAGACCAAGTGCTGAAGCGGAAGTTAAAGAAGCATATGTAATGAATATCGGCGAAACTACCATAATTACATAATATGTTTTTCTTTGATCTTTAGGGTAATGAATTGAATTGACTAATGGTTGAATAAAGTACATACTAGCTGCGATAATTGTCATAATTAAATTTGGTTCAGTTAAGTTAAACCACAAGAAATGAGGATACTTAGTGATTCCATCACTTGTTGGATATTTCAAACTCATGTATAACCCCATTAGTATTGGTATTTGAATAATTACCGGAAAGCATCCAATCATGTTTTTAAAAGGGTTAATTCCATATGATTTATATTTCTTCATTAATAATTGATTAGCCGCATTACGTTCTTCTTGAGTGTCAGCCTTTTTGATTTTCTCTCTAATCGCATCTAATTCTGGTTTTACCACATTCGTTTTCTCACGCATCATATGCATATTTTTCACTTGAATTACCATTAAAGGTAGTAATATAAATCGTACAATAAGAACAATAACAATAATAGCTAAACCATAATTGTCATTAAATAATCTACCTAAAAAGTGAAGTAAGCTGTCCATTGGTTTAACAAATAAATTATAGAAAAAGCCTGTTTGATTCTCTTTTTTCGAGTAATCACAGCCGGCTAAAAATATTATTAAACTTAACAATATTAAAGCAAGTCGTTTGTGCATAGTCATCTTCCTTTTTATCTCTATCTCTAACAATATAATTGAATTTTAACAAAAAATTACGTACAAAGTATTTATAGATATAAAAAATTGCACACTCTAAAAGTATCAAAATTGAAACTTTAGAATGTGCAATCATTCTTAAATGTAAAGATTCATTGCTTAAGTGTTAAAATCTGATATTTAACTTTTGGGATGACGTGTCAAAACATTAATGGCTAACCATATCATCATCATTAACAAGAAAAGGTAAACACTCGTTAACAGCCACTTCGCATGTGCAGGTAACCATGATAATACAAATGTCCAACTTACATTTCCTAATATAAACAAAGGAAGTAAATAAATAGCAATACTCAATATGACAAATAATGTGATGATCAGGAGGAATGTTATAAATGGAACTTTCCTTTTATCATAGATTACACGTTGGTGTTTTAAGTGATTAAGTCGTATTAAACTCAGAAGTAAAAACATGAATGCCCCAAGACCGGTTATAATAGTTATCGTATGATTAAAACTTTTAGACTCATCAATTTTTTGTTCAATAGTTGTATAGTGATCATTATTTAAAATTTGTGAACTTAAGTTTTCAGCTAGATTTGCTACTTGAGATGAATTCATATTTCCTAACACGACAATTCCGTAAGATTTCGTAGGATTAAGTAAAATTTCTGACGAGAAATTATTAAGAGTACCTGGATGAGAAATAATGTGGCTGCTCGAATTAATAAACCAACCTGCAGCATAACCATCATCGTCTGATTGATTTTCAGTTTCTGAAATCTTTTGATGTGATTGTTTGATTATAGAATTCATTTTAGATGAAGGTTTTAATTGTTGTTTAACCCAATTTTCTAAGTCTTTGGTGCTCGTCATCATAAAAGCTGATGGGGTATCACCAATATTAAATTCAGGTGTAGTCTTTATAGCTTCACCACTTACTAATTCATAGCCAGTAGCTTCGTTTTTACCTTTTTTACTTGTAGTTTTGAAACTAGTATGTCGCATGTGTAACGGCTCTAATATATGTTCTTTAATATATGATTGATAAGATTGATGTGAGACGTTTTGAATAATTAAACCTAGGATATCATAATTCATATTTGAATATTCGAAGCTGTCACCAGGCGCATTATTCAATTCTTTCCCTTTAGCATATTCAACGATATGTTTCAGACTATTATAATCTTCCGAATAATGATCCTCTTCAGTAATATCACTCGGTATGCCACTTGTATGTCCTAGCAATTGTTTAATAGTGATATCTTTTTTCTCATCGTTATATGTCATATAAAAGTCTGGAATGTACTTTGATACTTTATCATTTAAATTTAATTTACCTTCTTCAGCAAGTTGAAGAATCCCATATCCAGTAAAAGCTTTCGTATTTGAAGCAATTTCAAATTTTGTTTGAGGGGTCACTTTCATTTTTTGATCCACATTGGCATAACCATAACCTTTGTTTAAAAAGACTTTATTATCTTTAACAATAAGCACGGAGACACCAGGTATCTTACCATTATTCATTGCTGAGTGAACGATATGATCGATTTGTTTCTGTGAATGATGGGTAAGCATACTCTCCGTTTTACTATGAGCGGTATAATGTTTTGTTAATATACCACTTAATATAAGAATCATCATGGCTACAATAGTGATGATAAAATGTTTCTTTTTCATTGCGCTTTCCTCAATTAATCTTGGTATTTACATTCGATTGTGTACAACCCAAATGCGATAAGTGTTTATTATTATACCAGCTTTCTTGAAAAATACTTCATAAAAAGACTCGTTACATTGCTATCAATCTTTTGTATAGTTAAAAATTTTGTAAAACGCAACTAAAAATAAGTGTACTTTAACACTAATGGAGTAAATGATATATTAAAAGATGACTTGAAAACCTATACATTTTATAGAGATGGGAGTATAGTTTAGCCATTGATAAAGAGTTAAAGAGGTAAGCGTTATGTTTAATCAATTTAAAAGACTTTTAATCGGGCGTCCAAAGAAAAATAGAGACTTAAAGGATGAAAAAATTACTAAATTTAAAGGTTTAGCAATCCTGTCTTCCGATGCTTTATCATCTGTTGCCTATGGACCAGAGCAAATATTGATCACTTTATCAGTAATTGGTGCTGTTGCTTCATGGTATACTTTACCAATCGCTGGTGCAGTTCTTATCTTACTTGCAGCTTTAATCATGTCATACAGACAAGTTATATACGCATATCCTAAAGGTGGAGGTGCGTATATGGTTTCTAAAACGAACCTCGGTGAGAAATGGGGATTGCTCGCAGGTGGTTCACTATTAGTAGACTATATTCTAACCGTTGCAGTTAGTATTTCATCAGGTGCAGATGCGTTTGTCGCTGCTTTTCCAAGCTTATACCATTTTAAAGTGTTAATTGCTTGTTTATTAGTTTTGTTCATTTTAATTATGAATTTAAGAGGGCTTACAGAATCAGCCACTGTACTTTCTTATCCAGTCTATTTATTCATAATAGGATTAATTGTATTAATTATTGTAGGAACATATCGTGTTGCTATAGGAGACGTGCAACCACATATGCATTCAACTGTTGGCACTGCAGTACCGGGGGTAACATTATTCTTACTGTTAAAGGCTTTCTCTTCTGGAGCTTCTTCTTTAACAGGTGTGGAAGCTATTTCTAATGCTGTCACCAACTTTAAGGATCCTGCTCCGAAAAATGCAGTCAAAACATTAGTAACTATGGGGACTATTCTAGCAGTTTTACTTGTAGGAATCGTGGGGCTCTCTTACGTTTATGGTGTAATGCCTCAAACAGAGACTACTGTGTTATCTCAACTGGCCTCAAAAATATTTGGTAATAACGTTGCATTCTATTTCGTTCAAGCAACAACAGTAATGATATTAGTATTAGCTGCCAATACTGGATTTACTGCATTTCCAATGTTGGCTGCATCAATGTCTAAGGATAAGTATATGCCACGTATGTTCATAGTTCGTGGTGATCGTTTAGGATATTCAAATTCAATTATTGTTTTAGGTGTCTTGGCGATTATATTAATTATTGTGTTTAACGGAATGACTGAAAATCTAATTCCATTATACGCTGTAGGTGTGTTTATTCCATTTACATTAGCACAATTTGGTATGGTCTTGAAGTGGGTAAAAGAACGTCCTAAAGGTTGGGGTATTAAACTATCATTTAACTTAGTGGGTGGAACAATTACTTTTATCGTATTTATGATTCTTCTAATCACTAAATTTACTCAAGTATGGCCAATATTATTCTTCTTACCATTTGTAGTATCTGTATTTATGAGAATTAATACGCATTATAAAAATATAGCTCAACAATTACGCTCAGATATCGATGTACATGACATTCCTGTTGTAGATCGTAATTTAGCTATTGTGCCAATACCTAGTATTACGACGGCGGTTGATAAGTCAATTTATTATGCTCAAATGTTAGCTGATAACGATGTTATCGCAGTCCATGTCACTTTTGGAGATGAAGATGATAAAGCATTAATGGAGAAATGGAAACGACACTTCCCAGATGTAAGATTAGTTATTTTACATTCAGAATATAGAAGTATCATTCGTCCAATCTCAAGATTTATCGACAAAATTCGTAAAAAAGCGAATGATCAAAACTATTTAATCACAGTAGTTGTGCCTGAATTCATTCCCAAAAAACCATGGCACAATCTACTTCACAATCAAACAAGCTTCAGATTGAAAATGCATTTGATCTATCAAAAAAACGTTATATTATGTACCATTCCATTTAAATTAACTAAATAATGTGAGACAGTATGAGAGAACAAGTAACCATACTAAATAAGGCTCAGAAAGATTGATCACAATCTTCTTTCTGAGCCTTTTTATATACATAGCTATTTAAAAGTCATATTTTTGAAATGATAAGCCTTATTCTTTTGATTCCTGAGATAAAACAATTTCATTGTAATTAATATTTTCACGAATTTGTGTTGCAACATCATTCGTTATTTTATTACGTTGGATTAACTTATCCAGAATAGTTCTTTGTTTATATAAACCTTCTAATTTTAACTTTCTTAAATTTTCAGGAACAAGGTCATTTTTACTTTGTGTTTGGGATTTAGTGGATTTAAAGTCTTTGCGTGAATGACTACGTAACATACGTAATAATGAATAATATTGATTGATTACTAAACTTACCTCTAAAACATTCGAGCTATCTTGTTCCTCTCGTAATCTCAACACGATATGGTGGTTGACGATGCGCAAGATTTTTTGAACTTGTTTGTAACTATCATGGAACTGCTGTTTTCTCAATTTACGTTCTTCTTTTAATTCTTGTCTTGAATTTTTATATGCTTCACGCTGCTCACGAATTCTAGTTTTATTGTCACTTGTTGATTGATGTGATGCTCTAAGTCTCGCATGCTCTTGTTTATGAACTAAACGTTCTTCTTTTTTACGATTTTTTCTAGCTTTAAAACGCAAGTAAATCATTTTAAAGAGTCGAGTAAATTTCTCTACAAACGTTTTCTCATTATAAGCTTGAGTAGCATCCATGACATTACGATAGTCTCGAACATTTGTAGCATCAATTTTCCCATTATCGATAAGCTTTTGTAACGTATTTGTTTCCACATCTTCTGCAATATCTTCTAAACGTCGCAACTCTTTTGTATTTTTACTATCAGGTTCAATATTTAATAGAAATCCTAATTCTTGAAAGTATTGGTTCATCACTTGTCTATAATCTATGGAAGGATTGTTTTTAGATTCATTTTTAAAATGATCTATCACATTCTGAACGATAAATATTTTCGCTTCTTGGTAACTCATGCCTTTGAAATGTGATACTTCTTCAGAAGGCGTGATGAGCGGTAAAATGACTTGAGCTAATATTAAGCTGATTAATACCATCAATGATGCAATGAATAATAAATCGTTGCGATATTCAAAACGATGTCCATTACTAATTACATACGGCAAGGTCAATGCCATAGATAGTGAAATCGTTCCGTGAATTCCACACATTGTCATTATAAAAGCATAGTGTGCTCGATTGGGAGGTGTTTCTTCTTCATCTGAGTTATCCATGTAATATTGAATATTTTTCGGGAAATAAAAGTCTTTATACCATACAAATACCCAAATAAAACGAAATACATAAATAGCGAGCGCAATGAGTAGGGTAAACATTATTAAGAATTTAATATTTTCAGGTTCATCTTTAACAATTTCCATAACAACCTCAG
This sequence comes from Staphylococcus sp. FSL K6-0223, assembly GCF_038008285.1. Lineage (NCBI taxonomy): Bacteria > Bacillati > Bacillota > Bacilli > Caryophanales > Staphylococcaceae > Staphylococcus > Staphylococcus sp. FSL K6-0223. Next base: position 500,270 of record NZ_JBBOYX010000003.1, on the reverse strand, counting down.
GTACGATGAATCCAAGTACAACAAAGACAAAGCCATTCAGTGCATAACTAAACGTATTCCAAATTTGTGTAAAGTTCATTTGTAATTCTGTTTGTGCACGGATTAATCTATCACGTTCTAAACCATGAATTAAACCTGCTACTACTACAGCTATAATACCTGATGCATGCAATGTTTCAGCTATATAGTAAATAGCGAAGGGTGTCAATAATTGGATAAATGTTAATGTGTTATTATCTTTTAATCCTTTGTTCGCTGTAAGGTAGATACGTATTCTCACGACAATAATACCGAAGATGGCACCGACTAATATTCCGATGATTGTCGAAATAATAAATTGTTCGATAGCGTTAATTGCTGAAAAAGCACCAGTGACAAGCGCAGTGACCGCAATTTTAAATGAAATGATACCTGCTGCGTCATTCAGCAATGATTCCCCTTCTAGAATAGACATTGATCCTTTAGGTAAAACTTTCCCATTTGTAATGGCTGATACGGCCACAGCATCAGTAGGACATAAAATCGCAGCTATCGCGAAAGCAGCTGGCATTGGTAAATCGGTCCAAATCCAATGTATAAAGTAACCGACGCCAATAACCGTTGTAAAAACTAAGGCCATTGCCATTAAAATGACGGGTTTACGGTATTCCAATAATTTAGAACGAGACACATGCGTTCCTTCAACAAATAATAATGGGGCAATAACGGCCATCATAAATACTTCTGAATCAAATTCGAAATGCATTGGAATAGGTAGAGTAAAGATGACAACACCTAAACCAATCTGAATAAATGCAGTTGGAATTTTAGGAAACATATTATGTAAGACAGAACTTACAATGACTGCAAATATAAAAATTAAAAAAGCTTCTAATAATTCCATATGATTCTCCTCTATAAATCAATAACATATATTTTACCATTTAAAAATGTAAATCACATATACACAACTTTTAGCAGAATTTAACTTTAATTTGTATTAATTATTACCCCAAAAAAAGAAAGCGGAACAAAAAGAATTGTTTATAATTCTTTCATAGTTCCGCCACTCAAAGAGTAATAATTGAAGACATCTTATATAAGCGCAAGAATAACAAATTATATTCTTTAAGATGTTTTTAAAGAGAACATTTATATGTTTTTAGTTTGCTTTTGATTGCTTAAATGTTGTTTTTCAGCTAACGCTTTGGCATTTGATTTATATTTTTTATAGTAGAAGAATAAGAATATGAACCAGATTGGCGAAATAAAGATTGCTGCACGTGTATCAGCACTAAAGAATAATAATATAAATACAAAGAAGAAGAAAGCTAATACGACAAACGCGACGCCTTGACCACCGAATAATTTAAATTTACTATTTCTATGTGCTTCAGGGTCCTTTCTAACATAAACTATATATGACACGATAATCATTGCCCAAACTACTAAAAAGAGTACAGTTGATAAAGTCGTAACATATATAAATAGTTTAATTGCATCTGGGAAGATAAAATTTAACAACGCTGCTACAAGTAAAGTGATCGATGATACGAACATTGAAAGGTAGGGCACGCCGTTAGAATTTGTTTTAGTTAATACTTTAGGTCCCAAACCTTGTTTAGCTAAACCAAACAAGATACGACTATTTGAGTAAATACCGCTATTTGTAGCTGAAGCGGCTGCAGTTAGGACAACAAAGTTCACTATACCAGCCGCAAAAGGTATGCCAATAATACTAAATAGCTTTACGAAAGGACTACTATCTGGGTCAATGTTATCCCATGGAATGACTGACATGATGACTAATAAACCACCGATGTAGAAGAGTAAAATTCTAATAGGAACATTATTAATGGCTTTAGGGATAGTCTTTTCAGGATCTTTCGTTTCACCAGCTGTTACACCGATAAGCTCAATACCAATAAAGGAATAGACTGCTATTTGAAATGACATTAAGAATCCGAAAGGACCATGTGGGAACATGCCTCCGTGCTTAACTAAATTGGTAAATGAAGCATGACCATAATGCGTTTTAAATGATAGGAAAATTAAAACCAATCCAACAATTACCATCGCTACGATAGTTACAACTTTAATGATTGAGAACCAAAATTCAAGTTCTCCAAATAAACGAGCACCTAATAAATTAAATGAAATTAAAATCAGTACAATAAATAACACAGTTAACCAATGAGGGACCTGAGGATACCAAAATGCGAAATATTGCCCCATGGCTGTTAAATCTGACATACTCGAAACGACCCAACAAATCCAATAAGTCCAACCTATTACGAATCCTCCAAAAGGCCCTAAATATTCATTTGCGATATCTACAAATGAATTAAATTTAGAGTTACTTAATAACAATTCTCCCAAAGCACGCATAAATGCGAATAAAATAATCCCAATAATCATATAAGTAAATAATAGTGACGGTCCAGTTAAAGAAATAGTTTGCCCAGAACCTAGAAATAATCCAGTTCCAATAGCACCACCAATAGCAATTAATTGGATATGCCTATTATTTAACTCCCTATGCAATTGTCTAGCCATAGACTTCCTCCTCAGAAAAACAAATGTTTATGAAAGCGTTTTCTTTCGTCTAATATTATAGAAACAATTTTGATAAAGCAATGATTTACAGAAATATAAGTAAATACATTTATAAGAGTGTTTATGATAATAAATACTTATGATTTTTTAGAATAATCAAAAAATTAGATTGATATTATTTGTATCTATAAAAATTCAGTAAAGCTAAAAAATATACTTAATTATAATCTTATTTTTGTAAATAGCAAGTAATATTACTAAACTGATTAATTAACTTTAATTTCTGGATATGTAATAATAAAAATTATTGTAATCTAATGTAAGAAGGGTCAAATCATGAAAATAGGTACAATTTCAGATTTACATATTGATCGCCACCCAAAACTCAAACCGGAAAGCTATCTCAATATTTTGGCAGAGGTAGTTAATGAGAGGAAATTGGATATATTATTGATTGCCGGAGATATTTCTAATGATTATAAAATGAGTTATCAGTTTATTGTCCATTTAAAAGCCATGATACAAATTCCAACTTATTTTATACCTGGGAATCACGATTTGTGGTCCGATGGCTCGGATAAATCATCAACTGAGATCTTAGAATTTTATAAAACAAAAGAAGAATGTTTAATAGGACGTCCATTGATTGTTAATGATGAGTGGGCCATTGTTGGTCATACAGGTTGGTATGATTATAGTTATGCAGATAAGCGGTTTTCATTAGACAAAATTAAAAAAGGCAAACATTACGGGGCGACATGGCAAGATAAAGTAAGAATTGACTGGACTACGTCAGACCAACAGTTGTCAAAAGTGGCTGCCCAAATGGTAGATGAAGATATCAAGAACGTTGATGACCGTAATATTATTTTAATGACACATGTGGTTACACATCCACAATTTGTTGTACCTACACCACATCGAATTTTTGATTTTTTTAATGCATTTATTGGGACGCAAGATTTTGATTATATTTATGAGAAATATCCTATTAAATATAGTATTATGGGGCATGTTCATTTTCGAAAAGAACTAAGAGATAGTGATACAACTTACATGTGCCCGTGTCTAGGTTATCAAAGACAATGGAGAACGTCTGATTTAGCTAAAGAAATCAATCATGCGTTAATAGATTTCCATATTTAAAATTTAATTGTAATTAAAAAATATCTCGAGACAACAACGCTTTGTCTCGAGATTTCACTTTCTATTATGGTTGAACGAATACACACATTTGGCCTGGGGCGTTATAACTACGTTCTAATTTTTGTTTTTTAATTCTGATTATCTGTTTATGATTTGGAATGATTGAAGGTATTACAATTCCTTTAGTTAGTTGTGTCCACAAAGGATCAATATAATAGTAATAAGTATCATCATAACCTATTAATAATGTGACATGAATGTTCGATACAAGTCTAGTAGGTTTATTATCAAGACGGAACACGCGGTGAAAGGGTCTAGCACCTAAACTTGTATGATATATAATGACAGGTTGTCCTTGATCAATTACGCGTTCAAGTTGTTTTAAGCTAGAACCTGAACCATCTTTAACACGATTGTCATATTGCTTGAGGAAAGGAACGAATGCAGCAGGAAAGATGGTTTGGTGGTAACCTAACTTCACTAACAGTGGGTGGCCTACGTAACCTTTATATGGATTGTTAGGATGTTTAGGCCATTTGCTCATAATTTCCGTTGCTTTAATTGAATGATGATTAAATTGTAGTAACATTGCTGCAGATACGCCTTCACATCCCATAACCATAGGGATTGGAAATAATTGACTTATAGGTTTAACTGGTAAAATGGTTTTCTTCATAATTTCTTCCTCAACAAACTGGTATTCATTTAATATTTAATATTATATAACGTGCCATTCATTTAGTATATTAAAATGTTTGTTCTATTTGATGAGGTTATTATTTTGAAAATGGGTTATAAGATAATTGAGTAAAATTAAAATGGGGGAGATGAACATGGACTATAGAATAGAAAATATTGAGAGCACAAAAGTCATAGGCGCTTATAGACATTATAAAAGCGGAGGACACGCTCAAAGTAATATTCCGGATTTCTGGGAAGATGTGCATACTATGAAATTAGATGAACGATTATTGCAAAAAAGCGATAACCAATTGAACGGTTTGTTAGGTGTTTGTCTGCCTAAAGAAGATAGAACAATGGATTACGCTATAGGTGTGACAAGTACAGAAGATCCTCATGATGGTTTAGAGACATTCAACTTAGAAGGTGGAAAGTATTTAGTTGTCGAAGCTAAAGGACCTGTCCCTAAAAGTGTTCAGCAAACAATGAATGATATACATCATGAACTTATTCCTAGAGAAAATATTGAAATAAAACAAGCCCCATTCTTTGAGCTATACGGACCAGGTGATACACAAAGTGAATCTTACGTCACTGAGATATGGATGCCAATTCAATAATAATAATGAAACCTCACTTCCACATGTTGAAGTGAGGCTTTACTTTTTAATGAGATATAGTGTTTTTTGAATAAAGCTTAAAATAAATGAATTGTAGTAAAACTAGTAAGATAGCAGTAACACTAATTATAAGTAAGTAGGGAGTCATATCATGTTCACCATTTAAACCAACTAATGGAGAGATAATCCCTCCTAATATAAACTGGAACAAACCTAGCAAGCTAGAGGCATTACCACTACCTCCTGTTCGCTCTTCCATTGCCATTGAAAAGCCTAATGGCGCAATTGAAGTAACTGGCGAAATATTAATGAAAAATGCGATGAGTAATACATATAAAGGAAGATGTAAAGCTAACGTCGCAATAAGTAATATTACACCTACAATTTGCATAATCGTTAAATAAATTAATAATTTTTGACGACTAATTTTTTCTACTAGTAGTGCAACAATTTGGCTAACTATGATTAATCCTACACCGTTAATAGCAAGCATCACGCTGAATTGAGGTGCACTCATGTGATAAATTTTTTGAGTAATAAAAGGAGATGCTGATGAATAACTAAATAACATCACATAGGTTAAACCTTGTAGCAACATAGGAATAACGAATGTCGGTTTTTTAAGTAAATACAAGAAATCTTTAAGTATATCTTTAAATTGAAGACGTGTTTGCATTGTTTGAGTATGGGCTGGCATTTTTAAGAAAATACCAATTAAAACTATAAAAGCGATAAGCGTTAAAAATGCAAATATCATTCTCCAGTTAGATATAGATAATACAAAACCGCCTAGCAATGGTGCTAATATGGAAATAATCCCGTTAACTACCATTAATGAGGCTAAAAATTTAGCTAATTCATTACCATGATATTTATCTCCAACAGACGCTTTAGCGATGACGATAGCACCGCCACTTGTTAAACCTTGTATCAATCGTAGAATTAAAAATACCGTTAAGTGACCGGTAAATATAGATAAAAAAGTGGCTACTAAATATATCATCATCAATATCGTGGCAATTCGTTTACGACCAAAGACATCTGAAATAGGTCCAAATAAGAATTGCCCAAGTGCGAGTCCTATCATTGCAAAGGATAGTGTCAATTGGATTTCTGAAGTTGTAGTTCCAAAATCATGTTGTACTTTAGGTAAAGAAGGTGTATATGTATCGATCGTAAGTGGACCGAATGCTGTCATGACACCTAAGATAATGATTAATATCATTGAAAAGTGCTTGGCACTTGAATGAGTCATAAATAATCTCCTTTGAACAAATTACAACATCAATTATATACGTTTTACATGTGTTTGTAAGTACTAAACTTAAATACTAATTTGTGTATACATAAAAAAACTAGCAAGGTCGTTACCCTAAACGACCTTGCTAGGTTAGTGTGATTAATTACTTTGTCCATCAGAGCTTGAACCGTTTAATATACTTTCTAATTTTGATTTAATGCTATCAAATTTAGTGTTGATATCTTCAAGCATACTATTAATTTTACTTTGATTTTCATTGTTTTGTTGTGCGTTGTTAGCATTTTTTAGTTTATCAAGTTGTTTTTGATAAAATTGTGTGAATTTAGAATCAGCATTATTTTCTTCTTTTTGTTTTAATTTATCAATTTCATTTTGTAATTTGCTAATTTGAGATTCACTATTTTTATTATTTTTAATATCACTTTTCGCCGAGTCAACTTGTTTGTTGATATCATCATTTTGACTTTCAACTTGTTTTTTATAATTTTGAGACACATTAGGATCATTATTTACTTTATCATCATTGTGATTCATGATGGCACGGGTAACAAAAATGGCTACTATAATAAGTAAAATAACTATGATAGCAATAAGCCATTTTTTAGTTCGACCTGATTTTTCATTTTCCTCTTCAAGTTGTTGTTCACGACGATAATCACGACCATTATAGTAACGTTCTGGTTCATCCTCAAATTCTCGTTGATTAGAACGTTGACCGTTCATTTTATTTGGAGATTGAGCTCGATTTCGAAATTCGTCTTCTTCAGCTCGACGTCGGTGGTTTTGATATTGATTATCGTATTTGTATGAATCTCTATACTTATCTGTTCTTTTCATAATGTCACCTCATTGTAATGGTAAACTTCAATTTTATGGTTTTAATTTCAAATTCAATTTGATGAGACGGGCGATATTTGTTGCAGTTCTTTGCATGAATTGTGGTCCATTTTCAAGGGTGGTCTTTAAATCAGAAGGATACTCAGTAATGCTAAAGACAGTGTCAATGCCGTGGCGATAAACTTCTTGATACTGATCACCGAGGCTACCACAAATTGCAATAACTGGGATGTCATATGCCTTTGCAACTTTCGCAACGCCTATGGGTGTTTTACCATAAATCGTTTGCTTATCCATTTTACCTTCCCCTGTAATAACAATTTGAGCATCTTTCACTCTCTCTTGAAAACGTGTTTCATCTAGAACTACATCTATACCTGCTTGCAAATTAGCATCAAGAAAAGCTAGTAAAGCAGTACCCATGCCACCAGCTGCGCCTGCACCCGGTATATCTTTGACAGACTTTTGTAATTCTTCTTTAATTTTATCATGATAGTGACTTAATGCGGAATCCAACTTTGGTATCATCTTTTCAGTAGCGCCTTTTTGAGGTCCATATATTACAGTAGCGCCTTGGTCACCCAATAATGGGTTTGTAACGTCACAAGCTACTTTAATTTCAACGTTTTGTAGCAAAGGATTGAGATGAGAGGTGTCAATCCTATCAATTGTGTTTAACGCTGCTCCACCAGGTTTAATTTCATTATGCTCAACATCTTTAAAAGAAACTCCTAATGCTTGCAACATCCCCACGCCACCGTCATTGGTCGCGCTTCCTCCTATCCCTAAAATGATTTTCTTTACACCATGTTTAAGTGCTTCATTAATGAGTTGTCCAGTTCCATAGGAGGAAGTTTGAAGTGGATTTCTCTCCTCATGGGTTAATAAATGAAGGCCAGATGCCTCAGCCATTTCTATAATAGCTGTTTCATATTGATCACTTCTTGCATAACTTGCATCAATATTTCTAAAGAGAGGGTCTTTAACTTGAACGGTATAGGAAGTCGCCTTTAAAGCTTCTTTCAAAGCTTCAGTTGTTCCTTCGCCACCATCCGCCATAGGTATAAGGTCGTAAGTAACTTGATCATTAAACACTTCTTGAAAGCCATTTTGAATTGCAGTAGCTGCCTCTTTCGCTGTCATACTCTCTTTAAACGAATCTGGGGCAATAACTATTTTAAATTGTGACACGCAATCACTTCCTATTATTATGTTTTATTGCTATTTTTTTAAAAATAAACTTCAACTAAAGTCACATTCATCATTATCTTTTGGAAAGGGATAGTCATTTATATGTTTTTAAGTCTATAATAAAATTAAATAAATTAAGCTTACGATAAAACATCATGAACATGCAGAGAGGACATCTTATGAAACAACTTAAACAACACGAACAATTATGTTGGTATATAGGTATTATATTATTTTATTTCATTATGGCTATTCTAACACCATTATCTTTTGTTGACTGGCATTGGTATTTAAATTCACACATAAGTTCACTTGGGCAAGATTTAATGAGAACGAATGGAAGATATCTCGGGAATTTTTTAGAGATTCTCGCGATGCATAGCGCTATTTTCAAATATTTAAGTTATACTGCTTTATCGTGTTTAATGATTTACTTTTGTTCAATGATAGTAAATGTAAATAAGAAGTTTATATATATTTTGATATGTTTTACATTTTTAATAATGATTCCAAGTGGAGTTTATAGTGAAACTTATGGATGGATAGCAGGATTCTACAATTATATTCCTTCATCAATAATCTCATTATTCATCTTATATACTATCATTTATATTCTTTATGGAGATGAAGAGGCTAGTATTAATCATCTTTGGCTGTTTCTCACAGCTTGTTTGTTTGGGCAGTTATTTATTGAAAATATCACTATATATAATAGTCTTATCATTTTAATTGGTGCTAGTATATATGGCATCCAACATAAAAAGCTAAACTACTATTTAATTGTGGGCTTTATGCTAAGTTGCATTGGCGCAATCATTATGTTTTTAAATCCTATTTACTTTAAAATCATCGATGGTAAAACAATCTACCATTCTATTTCAGATAAAGTAGGCATTATACATAAAATAGGAACGACTTTATTAATGGACTTTCCTAAATATATATTTCTTAATCAATATTTAATACTCGTAGTTATTTCGGTTATCATTACAATACTTTTAATTCGTAATACAATTTTTGTAAAACAACATGTGGTTATCAAATTTGCAATTATGTATGGTTTGTACAGTTTACCGTTTTATAAATTACTCATCTATGATCAATTCCATTTTGAAATATATACAAAATCATTTTCAATAGCTTTATTAAACTTCTTGATTTGTGCAGTTTTCTTTGCGGTCTTGATATATAGTACAGTCATATTAATATCAGAAAAATATTTAAGAGCCATCGCTTTAGGATGTTTAATTTCAATCGTGTTATCGACGCTACCATTATTGGTTGTGGCTCCAATAGGAAATAGAAACTTTTATTTCATATACGTGCTGTGGTTAATATTATTACTTAGTTTTGTAAAGCAATTTGATGGAAATATCAATAAAGTAACGACTATCGTTAAGGCAATTGCATGTGTTTATAGTTTGATAATCGTTATAGGATTTAGATTGATTTATCAAAGTAGTGTCAATAGAATTGAAAATGTTGAAGAACAATTAAAAAATGGTAAGCGTCATCAAAGTATTATATTAGAGAGATTACCTTTCGAAAAATATACGCATTTAACAACACCGTCAACGAAGACGGATTTCAATGACTTTAAAGCATATTATGATTTGCCAAAAGATCTAAAGTTTAAAGTAGTACCATTTGGTTATGATGGAGAATAATTAAAGGAGATAGAGAATGAGATTAACCCAGACACATTTTGAAATTATCAAATTTGTAATAGTGGGTGGAATCAATACTTTAAATTACTATATTGTATATTTATTACTTCTAAAGTTATTAGGTGTTAATTACTTGGTCAGTCATATCACAGGATTTATTGTGAGTTTCATCATTTCTTATTACTTAAATTGTTATTTTGTTTATAGGGTAAAACCAACGCTAAAAAAGTTTTTAAGTTTTCCACTTACACAGGTGGTTAATATGGGAATGCAAACATTACTTTTATACATATTTGTGCAGTGGTTTCATTTCCCTTCAGAGATAGCCCCATTTGTAGGATTAATTATTACGATACCGGTAACATTTATTTTGTCTAAGTGGATCTTACGAGATTAATTGAGTTTAGATAAAGCAATCGACTAAGTACGTTGTACTGAGTGGGTTGCTTTTTTTAAAAAGAGATTTGAGATTGTGATTAAATTTGAATAAATATAAATTATAAATTAGGCAAATCTAAAAATTTCATTAGTTTATTTTCATAAAAAATATAGAAATAAAAAAACGTTGTAATACCTCAGTTATTGTTTCATACTAAAGTTATTAAAGCATATTAAGGTGGTAAATAAGCATGTCTCAAAGTGAAAATTTGAAGATTGCTCAACGTGGTGCCTATCTTAGTTTAGTCGTGTATATTATTCTTTCAATAGCCAAATATGTTACCGGATATATATACCAATCTGCAGCGGTTCGTGCAGATGCGTTAAATAATATGACAGATATTATCGTTTCAATTGCAGTTATTGTCGGACTAAAAATTTCTATTAAACCTGCAGATAAAAATCATCCTTACGGTCATTTAAAATCTGAGAATATTTCGACATTACTTGTATCTTTTATTATTATGTTCGTCGGGATACAGGTTGTAACGGAAAATGCACCAAGACTTATTACACAAGATAGACATGTACCTAATGTAATTACAATTATTGTCAGTGTAGTCAGTGGTGTGATTATGTTAGGTGTATTTTATGTTAATCATAGACTCGCTAAAAAAACTAATAGCAGTTCGTTACGATCTGCAGCAAAAGATAACTTATCCGATAGTTTAGTCAGTATCGGTACAGCTATAGGTCTTATATTCACGCAAATTGGATTTCCAATTGTAGATATTATTTTAGCGACACTTCTAGGTTTATTAATTATTTATACCGGGTTTGGAATTTTTAAAGAGTCAATCTTTACTTTAAGTGACGGATTTAATGAAAGAGATCTAGAAGACTATCGTAATGATATATTAGAAGTGAAAGATGTTATCGACGTGAATAATATTAAAGGGCGTTATCATGGAAGTAGTATTTTTCTTGATGTAACTATCGTCGTGAAACCGAATCTGTCATTGTATGAAGCTCATCAAATTTGTGATAGAGTAGAGCATCATTTACATGAAAAAGGTATTTCTTCAGTATATGTTCATCCCGAACCTTATAATCAAAAAGAAAATGGTAAAACGATTAAAGAGTAAAAACATAATTAGAGTGAGAAAATAATTTAAAATAAACCCCTAAATGAATTGATTTTAAAAAGTTCATTTAGGGGTTTTGGCTATATTAATACGTAGAGAGATGTTGAATTATTAAGATAATAGTTGAAATATAGCTTTAGTTAATAGTAGATCGTATCTTAAACAATCATTATATTTTTATAGGTTTAACCTAATTATAAATTACCAATACCCGTTAGCTTCGCGGAAAGAAATAGCATCATCTATAGAACCATAACGTTCTTTGGCATAATTAATCATACCTTTAGTTTGAGTAGCGACTGAACCATATCCCCATGATTGATTAGTTTGACCTAATCCATGATATTGTCCATTAGATGCATTTGGGTCTCCGCCTGATTCAGGAAGTACGATTTTTTCCCAAAGTGCTTTTGTACCTCCAGCTTTTATGAATTCTTGATATACTTCGCTTGTTGACTCACTACTTGCATTTGAGCTATGGCTAGATGATGTTTGAGTAGCTGTAGAATTATAATTTTGATTAGTATTTTCAGCAGCATGTGCATTACCGGCTTCTAAACCTGTAGCGCCTATTGAAACTGTAGCTAGAATTGCTAGTATTGATTTTTTCATAATTAATAACTCCTTTAACTAGAATCTGTCTGAAAATGCAGTTCATGATGCAGGTATCACAGATCTATTTTAATTTGTGTCTTTCTCAAGTTGTAAATACACTATATCATCGCAATTGTTTTCATAGGTTACATCAAAGTAAAAATACAAAGTCAGATATTTTATTCATAAAACAAACATTTCAATATATCAATGTCTTGTGACAATATATTACGAAAATAGCCATACAATTACTTGGGAAAATAAGTTTTAACGGTCTATAATAATAGTAGTGAGAGAGAAAAATGAGGTCAGTTATTCATGTAATCATTAAGTCATGTTAGCAATCTCATTGTTATATTTACGCTCATGTTTTGAGATTGTGTAGTGGTTGATTACGTAATTTTAAATTAGGAAGGTGTTTTTTTATGCCAAAATTAATATTATGTCGTCACGGACAAAGTGAATGGAATGCTAAAAACTTATTTACCGGTTGGGCAGATGTGAAGTTGTCTGAACAAGGAATTGAAGAAGCTAAAACTGCAGGTGAAAAAGTAGCAGATAATAAATTAGAAATTGATGTTGCCTATACATCGTTATTAACTAGAGCTTTAGAAACAACACAATATATTTTAGCAGGTTCTAATCAACAGTGGATTCCAGTGCATAAAAGTTGGCGATTAAATGAACGTCACTATGGTGGATTACAAGGTTTAAATAAAGATGATGCACGTGAAAAATGGGGAGAAGAACAAGTTCATCAATGGAGACGTTCTTATGATGTGCAACCACCAGCAGAAAGTGAAGAACAACGTGAAGAATATTTAAACAATCGTAGATATAGACATTTAGATAAAAGAATGATGCCATATTCTGAAAGTTTAAAGGATACATTAGATCGCGTTGTGCCTATTTGGACTGATCGAATTTCACAACATCTATTAGATGGTGAAACTGTACTTGTGTCTGCACATGGTAACTCCATTAGAGCATTAATTAAATACCTTGAAAATTTATCTAGTGAAGAGATTGTTGGTTATGAAATAAAAACAGGTGCGCCACTTGTTTATGAATTAACTGATGATTTGGAAGTGAAAGATAAATACTATTTATAATAGACCAGAATAGAGTAAGCCATTAAATGATAAGTTTAAATCATTTAATGGCTTTTATTATGTGAAGTTATAAGTTGAAAGAATAATAAGGAAATTGTCTGGGAAATATGTCTTACTCATTTCGGGTAAATGATTAACATATCAAATTTAGATGATTAAATATAAGTGTTAGAATTTAAAAGATTTTATTTCGCTCTTTTATGTTGTTTTATTATTTTCAGAGCACGTTTTCTTGTTTTTATATTTGGACTATTCAAATTGCGTCTAGCAGTTTGTAAATCTAATTTCATTTTATCTTCCTCCTTGTGTATCTATATTATGGAAGAAAATAATGCTTTTGTAAATAGTAATTATTACGATTTAACAGAAATACATAAGTCGTAGTATTTTTTTAGAAACAAAAATGAGCCAACTAAATGATTAACTTATTCAAAATATGTATAATAGGCAAATATCTGTTTGATGTTATAAAAGGGGGGAAGGTCATGTCTTTAAAAACAAAGTTAGTCATGATTATCACTATGTTACTTGGTGGATTTTTTGGTTTGTTAAATGAGACATTATTAACAACAGCTTTACCAAGTATAATGAAAGATTTTCACATTCAGTATTCTCAAGTTCAATGGTTAACAACAGCGTTTTTACTTACCAATGGAGTGGTTATTCCATTATCAGCATTAGTTATACAACGATTTACTACAAGACAAGTTTTCCTAACAGGAATTTTAATCTTCTTTGTAGGTACAATTGTTGGAGGTTTTAGTCCCAATTTTACTACGTTATTATTTGCAAGAATTGTTCAAGCTTTAGGTTCAGGTATTATGATGCCTTTAATGATGACATCTATTCTAGATATCTTTGAACCTCATGAACGTGGTAAATATATGGGATTCTTCGGACTTGTAATCGGCTTAGCACCTGCGATTGGTCCGACATTATCTGGTTATTTAGTTGAATATTTTAATTGGAGATCTTTATTCCATGTTGTTGCACCGATAGCAGCAATCACGTTTATTATCGCCTTATTCACTGTTAAGAATGTAGGACAAAATATTAAAGTTCCTATTGATGTAATCTCAATTATATTATCTATATTAGGATTCGGTGGTTTACTTTATGGTACGAGCTCCATTTCACATGATGGTTGGGACGATCCAATAGTCTTGTCTACGATTATCGGCGGTATTATTTTAGTGGTGTTATTCATTTGGAGACAATCACGCTTGGATACGCCTTTACTCAATTTTGGTGTCTTTAAAAATAAACAATTTGCAATTGGTTTACTTATTATGGCAGTAACAATGATTTCAATGATCGGTTCAGAAACAGTATTACCAATGTTTGTTCAAAATTTATTAAATAAGCCCGCTTTAGACTCAGGACTCATTTTATTACCTGGCGCAATCGTGATGGCTATCATGTCAATGACTTCAGGAGCAATGTATGAGAAGTTTGGTGCTAAGCCGTTAGCTATCATCGGAATGTTAATTGTAATCATAACAACTTCATATTTTGTGGTGATGGATGAACATACCTCAACAGTAATGTTAGCTACAGTTTACGCGATTCGTATGATAGGTATAGCATTAGGATTAATGCCAGTAATGACACATACCATGAACCAACTAACTCCTGAAATGAATGCGCATGGCTCGTCTATGACGAACACCGTACAACAAGTGGCAGGTTCAATTGGAACAGCTGGATTAATTACTATTTTAAGTCAAGCGAGTCAACATTTTTCACCTAAAATGAGTGATTATAAAGGTATGAATAAACAAGAAATGGTTAGTCAAATTAAAATAGATACGATGTTGCATGGCTATCATGCAGGATTTCTATTTGCAGTGATAATTACGGTGATCAGTTTCTTATGCACATTTATGCTTAAAAAACGTACTAAAAAAGAAAAAGAACAAACATCATGAACGGTATAAAAAATATATTAGAACTTTCTGAACACTTGATATAAGGGAACTTCTTATTGACTATTACACTCTAAAGGGATAAAATATTTTTATTCCGATTAGAATAATAAGATTAAGGAGTTTAACTAAATGAAGAGACTTTTATTTTGCATTATCGCTTTAGTATTTGTATTGGCAGCATGTGGTAATAACGATTCATCAAGTGATAAAGATAGCAAATCAAGTAGTAAAGATGATAATACATTACGAGTAGGTACTGAAGGTACTTACGCACCATTCACTTTCCACAATAAACAAGATAAATTAACTGGTTACGATATTGATGTTATTAAAGCTGTAGCGAAAGCAGAAAACCTCAAATTAAAATTCAATGAAACATCATGGGATTCTATGTTTGCAGGTTTAGATGCAGGGCGCTTTGATGTCATTGCAAACCAAGTTGGTATCAATAAAGATAGAGAGAAGAAATATAAATTCTCTAATCCTTACACTTATTCAAGCGCAGTATTAGTTGTACGTGATAATGAGAAAAATATTAAATCATTCAATGATGTCAAAGGTAAAAAGTTAGCACAAACATTTACTTCTAACTACGGTAAATTAGCTAAAGATAAAGGTGCCGACATCACTAAAGTTGATGGTTTCAACCAATCAATGGATTTATTACTTTCTAAACGTGTGGATGCTACGTTTAATGATAGTTTATCTTATTTAGATTATAAGAAACAAAAACCTAATGCTAAGATCAAAGCTATTAAAGGTAACGCTGAACAAAATAAATCAGCTTTCGCATTTTCTAAGAAAGTAGATGATAAAACAATTAAAAAATTCAATGATGGTCTTAAGAAAATCAGAGATAATGGTGAATTAGCTAAAATAGGTAAGAAATGGTTTGGTCAAGATGTTTCTAAGTCTAAATAATGAACAGCAACACGCTTTAGATGCGGCTAAGCAAGCATTTGGTCCAATGTTAGAGGGATTGGTGAAATATTCAATCCCTATTACTATAGTTACATTTATTCTAGGCCTTGTTATTGCTTTGTTTACTGCATTAATGCGTATTTCAACAAGTAAAATTTTAAGAGGCATTGCACGCGTATATGTATCAATTATTCGTGGAACACCGATGATTGTTCAATTATTTATTATATTTTATGGTATTCCAGAATTAGGAAGACTCATTACGAATGATGCGGATAATCAATGGACTTTAGCACCGGTTGTAGCTGCTATTATAGGTTTATCATTCAACGTGGGAGCGTATGCATCTGAAATTATTCGTGGTGGTATTATTTCAATTCCTAAAGGGCAAACTGAAGCGGCGTATTCAATCGGAATGAATTATCGCCAAACAGTTCAACGAATTATATTACCTCAAGCAATACGTGTTTCCATACCAGCATTAGGTAATACATTTTTAGGATTAATTAAAGATACTTCACTATTAGGTTTCATTCTTGTGGCTGAAATGTTCAGAAAAGCACAAGAAGTTGCGTCTACTTCATACGAATATTTAACTATTTATATTTTAGTAGCAATTATGTACTGGGTTGTATGCTTTATCATCTCAATTATTCAAGGATGGTATGAATCACGCATTGAAAGAGGGTATCGCTCATGATTGAATTAAAAAATATCCATAAGTCTTTTAATGAAACCGAAGTGATTAAAGGTATTGATTTAACTGTAGATAAAGGTGAAGTTGTAACTTTAATAGGACGTTCAGGTTCTGGTAAGACAACGTTACTTCGTATGATGAATGCTTTAGAGATCCCATCAGATGGTACAGTCTATGTTAATGGTAAAACTTATACTGAAAAGGATAAAAAATCTCAAATCGAAGTACGCAAACAGTCTGGAATGGTCTTCCAAAATTATAATTTATTCCCACATAAATCTGCTTTAGAAAATGTGATGGAAGGACTTGTTACGGTTAAGAAAATGAAAAAGTCTGAAGCTGAACATAAATCAATGGAATTATTAGAAAAAGTTGGACTTGATCACGTGAAAGACCAACGTCCTCATGCTTTATCAGGTGGACAACAACAACGTGTTGCCATTGCTCGAGCATTAGCAATGAATCCTAAGGTCATGCTATTTGATGAACCTACATCAGCACTTGATCCAGAATTAGTTAATGATGTTTTGAAGGTAATCAAAGAACTCGCTGATGAAGGTATGACGATGGTCATTGTGACGCATGAAATGCGATTTGCTAGGGAAGTCTCAAATCATACAGTTTTTATTCATGAAGGTAAAATTGCTGAGCAAGGCTCGCCAGACGAAATGTTTAATCAACCTCAAACTGAGGAATTAAAACGCTTTTTAAATGTAATTAAATAAGTTTGATACATGCTATGCTGACGGTTATTTGACGTTTGCATAGCTTTTTTATGTTAAAATAATTATAAATTAATTTTCACAAAGAAGATTTGAGGAGTGAAATAATGGAACACTCGATGAAGTTAAATGTGGAGCCATTCGAAGCCATTCGTAATCATAGGAAAACGGTAGAAATTAGACTTAATGATGAGAAAAGACAAAAAGTTAAAATTGGTGACACGATTGTCTTTACAAATATAGACGACTCGGAGAAAAAAATGAGAGTCAAAGTAACTGAAAAGCGAGTTTTTGATACATTTCAGAAGTTATTTAACTACTATGATAATGCTGAAATAGGTTATGAGACAGACGCGACCTTGGCGCGAAAAGTAGCAAGTATTTATTCCATCTATAACCAAACTGATGAATTAAATTATGGTGTAGTTGCTTTAAAAATAGAGCTTGTATAATATAAAAGGATCACATCTAAAGGGGAGTTTAGATGTGATCCTTTTTAATTTATGATTTGCGATTTTCTAAGGTTTCTTTTAGTTTGTAGAATATAGGTTTTATTGGTTTAACAAAATCACCAATATATTCATAAACGTCAGCATTGAACCCTTCTTTGAATTTTTGTACACCTGCGTCTTCAGCATCTTCACTAAAGTCTCCAGTGATACCATAGAAATTATAACGATTAATATCATGCTCTTTAGCAAATTTAATCATTTCCCACTGTAAACGGTAAGCACCCATATAAGCATTATATTTAGGGTTTGAACCACTAGAGAGATAATATACTTCATGGTCATTATAAATATATAACGCAGCGGCTAGATTAAGTACTTGTCCTTCTTCAGCAATCTTATCTTTAGTTTGATTAATTTTACGTTCATTACTATCATATTGCTGTTTTACTTGCGTGTGTTTAGTTTTATTTTTCTTAGAATTTGGATTTTCTTCTAATGTTTTTTCAACTTCTTTTAGTTGTTTTTCTAAGTTATCATGTTTTTCTTGTAATGTATTTAGGTAGTCTTGTAAGTCTATATAAGCAAGTTTCAGCATTGCATGATCTTCATACGTTTTTTGCATATCTTCGAAGTAAGGTTTTTCACGGAATTTGAAACCATGTTTTTCCTCAGCCATTTGGAACAATTCAAAGAATGTGTCTGTTTCTTCTATAGGAAGTGTTTTAACTTGAACACCCATCTCATAAGTTTTCTTAATATTACGACGTGTTTGGTAATCCATTTCTTTTAATAGTTGATCTTCAGTCTTGTCTTTAAGATCTAATACTGATAGCCAACGAATTTGGCTCATTGTATCATAGCCGACTGTATAACCTTGATGTTTATAACCTAAATCTTCCATTGTTTTGATGAATGGTCGATTGTCGAATGATTCGATAATCTCACCATCAGCGTTTCTCAAGTTTTCTAGTAGGTAAGGATCAACAAGAACGTATAAGCAGTTACGTTTTTTCAAGTAATCTGTAAGAGATTTAAAGAAGAAACGAACTAATGATTGATTATTATAATCCATTACTGGACCTCTATGTGTGTAGAAATATTTAAAGAATTTAAGCGAGCGTGCCTCTGTTAAGAGGCAACCAGCAATGACTTTGTCATCTTCATCTTTAACTCCTACAAGATGAACATCGCCTTTCATTTTATTACGGTTATCAAAATGTATACTTGATTGTGTATAATGTGAAAAATTTTCTGAAGTAAATTGATCGAATTCTTCAGAAGATAAGTTAACAAATTTCATCATTAATCTTCCCCTCTAAATCTATTTAGTTATCTAAATTGTCATGATTTATCTATTTTACCAAACCCAAGTCATCATTACACATAATAACACAAAACATTGCATCATACTTTTGTATGAGATAAATTTACCCCAACTTAAATTTAATTAATAGAAAAATCACAAAAAATAAAAACAACTAGCTTCGTCGTAACACTCATTATGTGATAATATTTATAATGAAAGAATGGAATCTAACATGGGACAATAAATGAAGAATGTATAGATTTTCAAGGTAATTTATTTTTTCTATAGATAAAATAGGTTGAAAAGGTAGGAGTGAGTAGTTTGAAGAAATTAGCAGTTGCTTTATCAGTAGTAGCACTTATATTGGCGGGATGTAGTAGTGGTAAATATACTGATAAAATTGATAAAGCTGTAAAAATGCAAGACAAAAAACAAGAAAAAATAGCTAAGCACGATACAGGAGATGAAGTAAAACACTTTGATAAGAAAGATGCGAATATTTATGTATTTAAAAAAGGGAAATACGTTATTCTTGCATATAAACCATTGAGTGATGATGCTGAAGTGCATTATTACACATATGAGTTTAAAGGCAAAAAAGCGCATTACAAAGAAAACTTTAACTCCAAAGGTTATTATGAAGAACATGAACCTGATTACAAGGAAGAAAACATGAATTAATCGTTGTATAGCTACAAAGGGAGTACTAATGAAAAAATTAATTGGAATTATAGCCATTTTAACCATCATTTTTATATATGGGTGTTCAAAACAACCAAGTTCTATTAAAGCTAAACAAGATGGCAAGCCATTAATAGTTATGTATGGAGATTTTAAATGTCCATATTGTAAAAAAGTAGAAGATAAAGTGATGCCAAAGTTGAGAAATAAATATATTGATAAAAATAAAGTTAAGTTTCAATATGTGAACCTAGCCTTTATAGGAAAGGACTCAATTATTGGTTCAAGAGCACAACAAGCAGTAAATCATTATGCACCAAAGTATTCACTCCAATTTCAAAAGTTAATGTTTGAACATCAAAAAGACGAAGATAAGAAATGGATTACACATACATTAATAGATAAACAAATTGATAAATTAAACATTAGTAATAAAACTAAAGATAAGATTAAAACAAATTATAAAACTAAAAATTCTACATCATGGAAAGCTGCTGAAAAAGATAAAAAACTAGGTAAGGAACATCATATAAAACAAACTCCTACAGTATTCATTGAAGGTAAAAAAGTTAAAGATCCATATGATTTTAGTAGTTATCACAAACTTTTAGAAGAGTAATTTTCTTTAATGAAGAGTAGGGCATAAATAATTTTAAAGAATATAATATGTCAATCTTCTTTGCAAATGTCGACAAGGCTTAAGCTTTTGTCGGCATTTTTAATTTTTAAAAGTTACTTGCAGATGATGCACTACAAAACTACCAATAGTTCTATTTTCCAAATGATTGTGAGAAATATTTTTAAAAGCCCTTGTCAATTAAGAAATAAAAGTATATACTTTTAAATCGTAATAATTACTATTTAGGAGGTTGTTTATGAAAAGATTATTGAGTTTATTAGTCATTCTCCCTTTATTTGCCCTCATTTTAACGGCGTGTGGAAATGATGATAATAAAAAAGAAGATGGTAAGATTACTATCAATACTACAGTTTATCCACTTAAATCTTTTGCAGAACAAATTGGTGGTAAACATGTAAACGTTAAATCAATTTATCCAGCAGGTACTGATTTACATAGCTATGAGCCAACACAAAAGGATATCTTAAATGCGAGTAAGGCAGATTTATTTATCTATACAGGTGATGATTTAGATCCAGTTGCTAAAAAAGTAGCAGGAACAATCAAAGATAAAGATAAGAAATTATCTTTACAAGATAAATTAAGTAAAAGTAGTTTACTTCCTGATCATCACCATCATGGAGAAGAGCATGAGGAACACGAACATCACCATCATGGTGAATATGACCCGCACATTTGGCTAGACCCAAAAATGGATCAAACATTCGCTAAAGAAATCAAAGATGCTTTAATTAAGAAAGATCCAAAACATAAGAAAGAATATGAAAAGAATTACAAAAAACTTAACAAAGAACTTGCTAATTTAGATAAAGAAATGAAGAAAGTAACTAAAGACAAGAAAGATAATGTTGTATTTATCTCTCATGAGTCAATCGGTTATCTAGCTCATAGATACGGATTTAAGCAAGAAGGTATTCAAAATATGAATGCAGAGGATCCATCGCAAAAAGAATTAACTCAAATTGTTAAAGAGATAAGAGCTAGTAAAGCGAAATATATTCTTTATGAGGATAATGTAGCAAATAAAGTTACAGATACAATTCGTAAAGAAACAGATGCTAAACCGCTTAAGTTTTACAACATGGAATCTTTAAATAAAGATCAACAAGAAGAAAAAGACTTGTCTTATCAAAAATTAATGAAAGAAAATATTAAAAACTTAGATAAGTCATTATCAAGTAATGTGAAAGAACAATAATTAATTCTTAACCACCGAAGCATGATTTTTTATTACGTTGGTTAAATTGAGAGC
This sequence comes from Staphylococcus sp. FSL K6-0223, assembly GCF_038008285.1. Taxonomy (NCBI): domain Bacteria; kingdom Bacillati; phylum Bacillota; class Bacilli; order Caryophanales; family Staphylococcaceae; genus Staphylococcus; species Staphylococcus sp. FSL K6-0223. Next base: position 478,504 of record NZ_JBBOYX010000003.1, on the reverse strand, counting down.
CTCCATTCATAAGAGTGGGGGCATTTTATTATTTATTATTTGACGAATTTTGTTACTATATAATCATTAAAATAAAAGATAAAGTGTGAGGGTTCGTTATGTCAATTAAAAAAGAAAAAAATAGAATTATTTTTTCTAGAACATTTCAAGCATCTATTGAAAAAGTATTTGATGCTTATACTAAGAAAGAATTATTTGAACAGTGGTTTCATCCTAAAGGCGCTTCAATAGAGGTATATCATTTTAACGCTGTTGAGGGTGGAGAGGCGTTTTTCGCGATTCAAGCGCCTAACATGACAAGTTATACTGTTACTGAATATCAAAAAGTAGACAAACCTAATCATATTGAATATCTAGATTACTTTGCTAATTCTAAAGGTGAGAAAGATACTTCAATGTCTGGTATGCAAATTTTCATGAATTTTGAAGAGCAAAATGGCCAAACAACAGTTACCTCAACATCAGTATTTCCAACTCAAGAAGCAGCTCAACAAGCATTAGATATGGGCGTTGAGCAAGGGATGGACTCAACTTTAGATCAATTAGATAAGTTACTTAAATCTTAGTTGTCAAAAATCTGTCAGAGTCAGTCGCTTCTTTTTCAATTATAATTGGTATAGAAATCAATTATTTGTTAAAGAGGTATTATTATGAAAAAAAGATATTTAAAAGTATTGGGATTGTACACATTTACTACAGGCATCTCGTCTATCGTAATTAACTCAAATTGTGTATCTAATAAAATGCTAAGATTTATTTTAAGAACTGCATTGGGTTATGGCATTTTCGCGTATAGTTTACATTTTTTAGCACAACGTAAACATTAACTATAACTAAAGGTGAATAGCTTTATATCGCCCTAGGTACAGGGCGATATTTTTATTAGAAATTTTATTATAGAGATACACAATACATAGATGAATTAATATAATGTATTATTATAAATGTTGAGTTTAATTAAGGAGAGGATCGCATGATACATAATAATAAAAATGTTCAAGATACACATGCAACAAAGACAATTGTTCAAAATATTGCCGGTCAAGTACAAATGAAAGAGGTTATGGCTGATAAAACTCCGAGTCGATATGCTTTAAAATCAATGATGGCCGGTTTTTTACTTTCAATTGTTACAGTGTTTATGTTAGCAATCAAAACCCAATTTGCTTCAACACATATTGACGGCTTAATCAATTTGATGGGTGCAATTTCATTTAGTTTAGGGCTAGTGCTTGTTGTATTAACTCATTCTGAATTACTTACAAGTAATTTCATGTATTTAACCGTCGGCTGGTATTATAAAGTTATAAGTATGAAGAAAGTGACGTGGATATTCATCTTTTGTTTCATAGGAAATATTGTTGGTGGATTTATACTATTCTTCTTACTTAAATTTTCTCATGTAATGACACCAGAGATGACCAATAGTTTAACGACATTGGTACATAAGAAAACAGTTGAATCTACATGGTTGAGTATATTAATTAAAGGTATATTTTGTAATTTCTTTATCAATATTGGCATCTTCATTTCTCTACAATTTAAAGAGGGCTTAGCAAAAGCGTTTTTCATCGCTTGTGGTGTGATTGTCTTTGTATTTATGGGTTATGAACACGTAGTATTTAACGCAGGTCTTTATGCAGGAATGATATTCTTTAATATCGAGGCATTGTCTTGGTTAGACGTGTTAAAGAATATTGTTTTTGCATTTATTGGTAACTATATCGGTGGCGGTATATTTGTTGGTTTAGTTTACGCGTATCTTAATGGGAAACGTGATAGTTTAACTGAATAATTGGTTAAGCAGGTTCATATAGATGGATCTGCTTATTTTTTTAAAAGATGGTTAAAATTGAAAATAACTTTAAATATAGTCTGAGCTTCTTAAGCTTAATCAATGGACGTTCGTTTGATTAAAAGTTAGCCTATTATTCAAGTAGAATGTTAGATTTGGGGAGTGAAATTATGCCAGAGACAAATATAAGAATTGCTAACTTGGGAGATGCAGAGGAGCTACATCAATTAATGTATGATGCTTTCACACCATTAAGAGAGCTAGGAATTGATTGGCCTTCAGTCAATGCAGATTTAGAAATGGTTAAAAATAATTTAGAAAACAATACTACCTTTGTTATGGTAAAGGATAATGAAATTATTTCCACAATTACTGTACGTTATCCTTGGGGCAGTGTGAGAAGTATTTCTGGATATCCTTTTATATGGTGGTTTGCGACTAAACCATCTTATGATGGTCAGGGCTATGGTAGTCAATTGCTACGTTATGTTGAAGAGGATTTTTTAAGAGATACATTAAAAGCGGCAGCTGTAACTTTAGGTACCTCTGCAAGACTCCATCCTTGGTTACTTAAAATTTATGAAAAAAGAGGCTATGAAGTATATGCTGAACATGAAAATGATGATGGTGATTTAGGAGTCATAATGCGTAAAATTTTAATCCCTGAACGTTTTGAAGAACAAATATTAGGGCAACCACCATTTTAAGACAACTATGAGTATCATCGTCTAAGTATTAAAAGTCTTTATTATTAAAATAAAAAACTCCTTATAAAGTAGACATTTCAAAGTGAATACTTTATAGGGAGTTTTTTATATAGTTATTCTTTTTTACTTACTTTGTAATCAATAAGGTAAATTGATTCAGGAGTGACATTGAAATTTTTAACTTTACTACTTACGCCATCAATTTGATCATTGTACGTAATATAACTATTTGGAATGTCTCCTTTAGACTTTTCTAAAATTTCATTGGTAACTGATGCACGTTGTTTTTCACCAAAAGAGGTGTTAAATTTTTTAATAAGTTGAGTGACTTCTTTATTATTATAATGTCCTTTATTGAGTGCACCGTTAGGCAAATATGCAGTATTGAAGAAATAGCCAGTATCTCCTCGAGGTATAGTTAAATAACTATACATAGACACATCCCAAGCTTTTGGATCTTTAAGGTAACCATCTATATCATCTACATTACGTAACTGAATATCAATATTAGCTTTTTTAGCTTCTGATTGGATCACTTGGCCAATTTTAGGTAATTCTGGACGACCATCGTATGTGACCATGTTAATTTTAAGTGGATGTGACTTACTAAATCCTTCTTGTGCTAATAATTTTTTAGCCTTTTCAATATCTTGGGGTTGAACTTTATCGTTTTCCACATTTTTTAATCGATCATTAAATGGAGTTGAGGCAGGCTTAGCATAATTTTTAGAAATGTTTTTAGCGATTTCTTTACGATTAATAACCATGTCTAATGCTTCTCGAACATTTTTATTAATCTTTTTACTTTGATGATTGTATAACAGTAGATGTGTTCGGAAACCTGACGTACTTTGGATATTAGCTTTCTTAGAATTTTTTACATCACTTATACGATCGATAGGAACATCTGTGGTTAAATCCGATTTACCAGATAATAAGTTATCAACGCGTGTATTACCATCTTCATGATAAGTGACATTTACTTTATTGAGTTTTGGTTTTCCTTGCCAATAATCTTTGAACTTTGTGAGTTCAAGCTTCTGTGCGCGTTTATAGTTATCTATTTGGTATGGACCTGTTCCGACTGGTTTGTCGGTAACTTTACTTTTGGCTTTAGTATCATAAATTGCCGCAAACGGACTAGCTAGTTCTGATTTTAATTCTGGATAAGGTTCTTCTGTAGTAATCGTCACTTTTTGACCTTTAGCAGAAATTGATTTAATAGGTAATGACCCCTTTAATAAATCACTTTTTTCATTCCCTCTTCTAAACTTGATTTCACAGCATTCCCAGTCAATTTATGACCATTTTGGAATTTAATATTATCTTTTAATGTCAATTCGAGGGTGTTATCAGATTTTTGATGTGTGCTTTTAACTAGTAATGGTTTAACTTTACCGTCTTTTGACATTTTGAAAAGTGATTCCAAAGCACCTACTTTAACAGGAATATCGGTTTCATAGGGGGCGATTGATTTTGTTTTCAAGGGAATTTCAACATTTAATGTATTTTTATCAGAGTTTGATTTCCCTCCACAACTTGCTAAAATAAAAGATACTAATATGGTAAGGATTAAAATTTTCTTCATGAAACAAGTCCTTTCTTAACATGAACATTGAATTTATTGAAGCAACTTATATCTAACATTAAAAGTAACATTTATTAAGTATTTATGTTTGAAGTGATTGCGTTATGATGTTAAACCTTATTATTTTTAATTTTAGACATATTTGTTAACTACCAATATATTGATTATATAACTTATAAAGAAAAATTTAAAATTTTCGTCAGATTTAATGACATGACATTTATTATGAGGAATTCCCCTCATGTTTGAGATAAGGGTATTCCCTACTTTTCAAAAATAATGTGAATAAAATCACAATTAATCAAAAAATTATTATACAATGCAGATGAAAGGATTGGTAATAGTGATAGGTAATATCTTAGTGGCACACGGTATGAGGAAAGGTCAACAAAATGAGGCACTTGAGGAGTTTATTACTACACTTTTAAAAGATGAAGATTATCATTATGAGCTTGCATTTTTAGAAAGTGATACGCAAAATCTTGAATTGACTATGGAAAAAATGATTAAGCAAGGTGTGACACGATTTAGAATTGTACCCTTACTTATATTCAGAGCGATGCACTATATAGGCGACATACCTGAGATTTTAAAAAGCATGAAAGAGAAATATCCTCATATTAATAGTGAAATGAGTGAGCCACTTGGTACGCATCCTTATATGAAGGATTTAGTTGAAAGAAGAATGGCAGATGTAGACTTACCAGCTAATGCGAATGTAGCAACAGTCATCATTGCACACGGTAACGGTAGTGGTCGTTTCACAAAAGCCCATGAAGAATTAAAAGAATTTGTGAAAAGTATTGATTCAAATAAACCAGTATACGCGAGAGCACTATATGGTGTAATGACTTTTAAAAATGATTTGGATGAAATATCTAAAAAATACGATGATTTAATCATCGTACCGCTATTTTTATTTGATGGCCGTTTAGTTAATAAAGTTAAGCGTTTAATATCAGAAATGGATATTCATTGTAATCTTCATATTACACCATCTATTAATTTTGACCACATTTTAAAATTAATTATTCGCGCACGTATAGAACAATTAGCTGTATAAATAATCACTAAATACTTAGCTTCCTTAGTTTAGACTCTTTTACCAATCCTTTAGTAATAAATTATAGATTAATTTTTACATTAGAGGAGCATATATATGTCTAAACAAAAATTAGTAATGATTGGTAACGGTATGGCAGGTATACGAACTATAGAAGAACTGATTAGTCGAGATGCGAATCGCTATGATATCACAGTAGTAGGTAAAGAACCTTATCCAAACTATAATCGAATTATGTTATCCAATATTTTACAAAATAAAATGACTGTCGAAGAGACGATTATGAACAGTTATGAATGGTATGAAGAAAATCATATTACACTTATCAATAATGACCCAGTTGAAAAGGTAGATCGACAATCTAAAAAAATTATTACACAAAAAGGTATAGAACTAGAATATGATATTTGTATTTTCGCAACAGGTTCTAAAGCTTTTGTGTTACCCATTGAGGGGGCTAACTTACCGAGTGTTATCGGGTGGAGAACGATACAAGATACAGAACAAATCATCGATATCGCTAGTAAAAAGAAAAAAGCTATTGTCATCGGTGGTGGGCTACTTGGATTAGAGTGCGCACGTGGTTTATTAGACCAAGGTATGGATGTCACAGTACTTCATCTTGCTGAATGGTTAATGGAGATGCAACTGGATAGAAAAGCTGGCGATATGTTGAGGGCGGATCTTGAAAAGCAAGGCATGAAATTTGAATTGCAAGCCAACTCAAAACGCATTATAGGTCATGAGGATGTTGAAGCTGTTGAATTAGCGGACGGACGTGTGATTGAGACAGATTTAGTCGTTATGGCTGTAGGAATTAGACCTTATACAGAGGTGGCTAAAGATGCTGGATTAGATGTTCAAAGAGGTATTGTAGTCAATGATTTTCTTCAAACGTCCGATTCAAATATCTATGCAATTGGAGAATGTGCTGAACACAATGGTAAAGTTTATGGTTTAGTTGCACCACTTTATGAACAGGGGAAAGTTCTTGCTGACTATTTAACTGGAAATGAAACAGAAGGTTACAAAGGTTCAACAACTTTCACTTCTTTAAAGGTTTCTGGTTGTGATTTATACAGTGCTGGTCAGATTGTTGAAAATGATGACATACACGGTATCGAGATTTTTAATAGCATCGACAATATTTATAAAAAGGTATATTTAAATCAAGGACAAGTTGTAGGAGCAGTACTTTATGGAGATACAGATGATGGATCTCGATTTTATAATATGATGAAGAAACATGAATCCCTCGAAGATTATACGCTTGTCTCATTATTACACAAAGGTGATGATACAGGTTCAGTTTCAATTGCTGATATGGCAGATGATGAAACAATTTGTGGATGTAATGGTGTCAATAAAGGTACGATAGTGAATGCTATTACTAAAGAAGGTTTTACATCTGTCAATGAAGTAACTCAATCTACTAAAGCAGGTAATTCATGTGGTAAATGTAAAAAACAAATAGGAGAAATACTTCAATATACCCTCGGGGATGACTTTGTAGCTGCAAAACCTTCAGGAATATGTAGTTGTACAGAACTTACTAGAGATCAAATTGTGACTCAAATCAGAGCTAAAGGTCTTAAAACATCCAAGGAAGTAAGACATGTGTTGAATTTTAAAGATAAAAATGGATGCCCTAAATGTCGTCCTGCAATTAATTATTATCTAAATATGGTATATCCATTTGAGCATCAAGATGAACAAGACTCTCGATTTGCAAATGAGCGTTATCATGCCAATATACAAAATGATGGTACATTTTCTGTCATACCTCAAATGAGAGGAGGCGTAACAGATCCAGACCAGCTTATTAAACTTGGAGAAGTTGCTAAGAAATACAATGTGCCACTCGTAAAAGTAACAGGATCACAACGTATTGGATTATATGGCTTAAACAAAGAAGAATTACCTAATGTATGGAAGGATTTAGGGATGCGTTCAGCTTCCGCTTATGGTAAAAAAACGCGTTCTGTAAAAAGTTGTGTCGGAAAAGAATTTTGCCGTTTTGGTACACAATACACAACTCGTCTAGGTATTCGTCTCGAAAAAACTTTCGAATATATTGATACACCTCATAAGTTTAAAATGGGCGTCTCCGGTTGTCCTAGAAGTTGTGTAGAATCTGGTGTGAAAGACTTCGGTGTCATCTCAGTTGAAAATGGATACCAAATATATATTGGTGGCAATGGAGGTACTGATGTTACAGTCGGACAATTATTAACAACAGTAGAAACTGAAGATGAAGTCATTCAATTATGCGGTGCTTTAATGCAATATTATAGAGAAACTGGTATTTATGCCGAGAGAACTGCACCGTGGATTCGTCGATTAGGTTTTGAAAATGTGAAAGAAGTTTTATTAGATAAAGAAAGACAAGAAGAATTATTTAATAGAATTATGGAAGCGAAAAAAGCTATAGAAAATGAACCATGGCAAGCCATTGTAGAAAATAAAAATGCACAAAAAATCTTTGAAGTTGAGAAGGTGTAAGAGATGAAAGCAATGGAAAAGGTGAAAGTTACAACATTAGATGCGTTAACACCACTTATAGGTAAAAAAGTCATTGTAGATAATAAAGAAATTGGAATATTTCTTACTGAAAAGGGAGATGTTTACGCTGTAAGTAATATCTGTCCGCATAAAAAAGGTCCATTGTCTGAAGGGACTGTAAGTGGAAATTATGTTTACTGTCCTTTACATGACCAAAAAATAGATTTGTTATCTGGAAAAGTACAAGAGCCAGATTCAGGTTGTGTCCAAACCTATACTGTTGAGGTTATCGATAATGAGGTTTATATATGTCTTTAAAATCAATGGGAAAGGTATATTTAATTGGGGCAGGACCTGGTAACCCTAATTTATTAACTAAAAAAGCAGAACGTATCATTAGAAATGCAGATGTCATTCTCTATGATCGTTTAGTCAATCCTCTTATTCTACAGTATTCAAGTTTTCAAACTGAACTGATTGATGTAGGGAAAAAACCTTACTGCAAACACATTCAACAAGAGGATATCAATCAAAAAATAGTTCAAATGGCTGAAAAATACCAATGTGTTGTACGCTTAAAAGGTGGAGATCCTGCTATATTTGGCAGGGTTACTGAAGAAATTAATACTTTAAAATCATATGGCATTGAACATGAAATTATACCAGGCGTGACATCAGCAAGTGCTGCAGTGGCTTCTCTCAATATAGGATTAACTATGAGAGGAATAGCGCCTAGTGTAACTTTTTCAACTGGACATTTTAAAGAGTCTACTAATAAAGATATTGATATAAGAAATTTAATGAATGGTGGAACTTTGGCCATTTACATGGGAATTAAACGACTAGGTGCAATCATCGAACAAATTAAAAATTATACTAGTGAAGATTATCCAATAGCTATCGTTTTTAATGCTACTTGCTATAATCAAAAAGTGATTACCGGGAAGTTAAGTACGATTGAACAACTATTAAGTGAAGATAATTTAGAGGGACAACCGGGAATTTGTATATTAGGTCCATTAGTGAATGAAATAGATAAAATGGTGTTGGATAGCACCATGGAAGATATCAATCATATTTTGTACGTGATTAATGGAGATAAAGAAACTGCTATGTTAAAAGCTGAAGCATTGTATGAAGAAGGGAAGAATTGTTTACTCAATTTTGATAATAGTTACCATCATACTCAACAAGTATTATACAAAAATATAATGGACCAACACGATATTAGTTATATTCAAGCATAAATAGAATTAATTTTGATACTCCTCGGAAGCGTGGGGCGACAAATTGGATTCACTCGAATTCAATATTGTCGTCCCTTTTTTTAGGGATTAAAACTATTCAATTAGGTATTTCCCTAATATTAAAACTTTGTGAAAAAATGTACAATCATTGTGAACACGAATACTACGATATAAATGCGAAATGATAAAAGCATTCAAAGTGGAAGGATGTCATTAATGGGAAAATTTGGATTAAATTTCTTTAAGCCTACTGAAAAGTTTAATGGAAATTGGTCAGTTTTAGAGCAAAAGAGTAGAGAATGGGAGAAAATGTATCGTGAAAGATGGAGCCATGATAAGGTAGTTAGAACGACTCACGGCGTCAATTGTACTGGTTCATGCTCGTGGAAAGTATTTGTTAAAAATGGAGTGATTACTTGGGAAAATCAACAAACTGACTACCCAAGTTGCGGACCTGATATGCCGGAATTTGAACCTCGTGGATGTCCAAGGGGCGCTTCATTTTCATGGTATGAGTACAGTCCTCTAAGAGTAAAATATCCATACATTAGAGGGAAATTATTAGATTTATGGACTCAAGCATTAGAGGAAAATAACGGCAATCGAATCGCAGCATGGGCCTCTATAGTAGAAGATGAAAATAAAGCTAAAGCATATAAAGAAGCTCGAGGAAAAGGTGGTCATGTTAGAGCAAACTGGAGAGACGTAACAGATATTATTGCAGCACAAATTTTATATACGATTAAAAAAGATGGTCCTGACCGAATTGCAGGATTCACTCCTATACCTGCAATGTCTATGATTAGTTATGCCTCAGGAGCAAGATTTATTAATCTATTGGGCGGAGAAATGCTTAGCTTCTATGACTGGTACGCTGACTTACCTCCTGCTTCACCTCAAATATGGGGAGAACAAACAGACGTACCTGAATCGAGTGATTGGTATAACGCTGCTTACATTATCATGTGGGGATCCAATGTACCATTAACACGAACACCAGACGCACATTTTATGACTGAAGTAAGATATAAAGGGACTAAAGTCATTTCAGTTGCACCAGATTATGCAGAAAACGTGAAATTTGCTGACAATTGGTTAGCGCCTCATCCAGGTACAGATGCTGCAGTAGCGCAAGCTATGACGCACGTTATTTTACAGGAATTTTATGAAAATGAACCTAACGATATGTTTATCAATTATGCGAAGCAATATACTGATATGCCGTTCGTGATTATGTTAGATCAAGATGAAAATGGTTATAAAGCAGGTCGATTTTTACGAGCAAGTGATTTAGGTATTGATAGTGAGAATAGTGAATGGAAGCCAGTAATTTTTGATTGTGAAAGTCAACAATTAGTAGTACCAAATGGAACGATGGGCCAGCGTTGGGAAGAAGGTAAGAAATGGAATTTAAAATTAGAGAATGAAGATGGAACAAAAATTAATCCGGCTTTATCTATGGTTGAAGAAGATTATGAATTACAAACTATCCAGTTCCCATACTTTGATAGTAAGGGTGACGGCGTGTTTAAGAGACCTATTCCATCTCGCAAGATTAGATTGTCTAATGATCAAGAAGTATATATATCAACTGTTTATGACCTTATGGCGAGTCAATATGGTATTCAACGTTTTAACCATGAACTTGAAGCTCAATCCTATGATGACGTTAAATCCAAATATACACCAGCATGGCAAGAATCTATTACTGGTATCAATAGAGGATTAGTCATTCAAGTTGCTAAAGAATTCGCTCAAAATGCAATTGATACGGATGGACGGTCTATGATTATTATGGGCGCAGGCATTAATCATTGGTTTAATTCAGATACGATTTACCGTTCGATTTTAAATTTAGTAATACTTTGTGGATGTCAAGGAGTCAATGGAGGCGGTTGGGCACATTATGTAGGTCAAGAAAAGTGTCGACCTATTGAAGGATGGAATACTGTTGCCTTTGCTAAGGATTGGCAAGGACCGCCACGTTTACAAAATGGTACAAGTTGGTTCTATTTTGCAACAGATCAATGGAAATATGAGGAGTCAAATGTTGATCAATTTAAATCACCATTAGCTGAGAATATTAAGCTTCAACATCCAGCAGATTACAATGTGACAGCTGCTCGATTAGGTTGGCTACCTTCATATCCTCAATTTAATAAAAATAGTCTGTTGTTCGGAGAAGAAGCCAAAGAGGAAGGAAACGACTCTAATGAGGCTATTCTTAAAAAAGCAATTGACTCAATAAAAAATAAAGAGACTCAATTTGCAATTGAAGATCCAGATTTAAGAAAGAACCATCCTAAAACACTATTTGTTTGGAGATCAAACTTAATATCCAGTTCCGCTAAAGGCCAAGAATATTTCATGAAACATTTATTAGGCACACGGTCAGGTTTAATGGCTGAACCTAATGAAGATGATAAACCTTCAGAAATTAAATGGAGAGAAGATACTGTTGGTAAATTAGACTTAATAGTGTCATTAGATTTTAGAATGACTGCGACGCCTTTATATTCCGATATAGTTCTACCAGCTGCAACTTGGTATGAAAAACACGATTTATCTTCAACAGATATGCATCCATTTATACATCCTTTCAATCCTGCGATAGATCCTTTATGGGAATCACGCTCAGATTGGGATATTTATAAAACTTTAAGTAAAGCAATTTCAGAAATGGCAAAGGATTATTTACCAGGAACATTCAAAGATGTTGTAACAACACCTCTAGGTCATGATTCTAAACAAGAATTAGGTTCTGAATTTGGAATTGTTAAAGATTGGTCGAAAGGTGAAATTGAAGGTATTCCAGGAAAAACAATGCCCAACTTTGCCATTGTAGAACGTGATTACACTAAAATTTACGATAAATTTGTCACGCTTGGTCCTTTACTTGAAAAAGCCAACGTAGGCGCTCATGGAGTAAGTTTCAGTGTAAAAGATGAATATGAAGAACTGAAAAGCATGCTCGGTACATGGAATGATAATGATAAAAACTCGGTAAGAAATCATCGACCTCGAATTGACACTGCACGTAAAGTCGCAGATGCAATATTAAATATTTCCTCTGCGACTAATGGGAAATTATCACAACTATCTTATGAAGATTTAGAACATCAAACTGGAATGCCATTGAAGGATATCTCTCAAGCTCGTGCTTCAGAGAAGATTTCATTTTTGAATATAACATCACAACCACGAGAAGTAATTCCAACGGCGGTATTTCCAGGTTCTAATAAAAATGGTCGAAGATACTCTCCTTTCACAACTAATATTGAGAGACTCGTACCATTTAGAACATTAACAGGTAGACAAAGCTATTATATCGATCATGAAATATTTCAACAGTTTGGAGAAAGCTTACCCGTTTATAAACCAACATTACCACCAATGGTATTTGGAACACGAGATAAGAAAGTTAAAGGTGGGCAAGATGCTTTAGTACTTAGATATTTAACCCCACATGGTAAATGGAATATTCATTCAACTTATCAGGACAATGAACGTATGCTGACGCTATTTAGAGGTGGGCCTGTAGTATGGCTATCAAACGAAGATGCAGAAGAACATGACATTAAAGACAATGATTGGTTAGAAGTGTACAACCGAAATGGTGTTGTAACCGCGAGAGCTGTAACATCACATCGTATGCCTAAAGGAACAATGTTTATGTATCATGCACAAGATAAACATATTGAAACACCTGGTTCAGAAATCACAGATACTCGTGGAGGCTCTCATAATGCACCTACTAGAATTCACCTAAAGCCTACACAATTAGTTGGAGGTTACGCTCAAATTAGTTATCACTTTAATTACTATGGTCCGATTGGAAACCAAAGAGATGTATATGTTGCGGTAAGAAAAATGAAAGAGGTGAATTGGCTTGAAGATTAAAGCGCAGATAGCAATGGTGCTGAACTTAGACAAATGTATTGGTTGTCATACATGTAGTGTGACATGCAAAAACACTTGGACTAACAGACCTGGTGCTGAATATATGTGGTTTAATAATGTAGAAACAAAGCCAGGTGTTGGCTATCCTAAGCGTTGGGAGGATCAAAGCCATTATAAAGGTGGTTGGGTGTTAAATAAGAAAGGTCAACTTGAATTAAAATCTGGAAATAGATGGTCAAAAATTGCTTTAGGTAAAATCTTTTACAATCCAGATATGCCTTTGATTAAAGATTATTATGAACCCTGGACATATAATTACGAGCATTTAACTACTGCTAAGGAGGGGAAACATTCTCCTGTTGCTAAGGCACACTCTCTCATTTCTGGTGACAAGCTTGACTTAGAGTGGGGGCCTAACTGGGAAGATGATTTAGCCGGTGGCCACGTTACAGGTCCTAAAGACCCTAACATTCAACAAATTGAAGAAGATATCAAATTTCAATTTGATGAAACATTTATGATGTATTTACCACGTTTGTGTGAACATTGTCTTAATCCAAGTTGTGTTGCTTCTTGTCCCTCAGGCGCAATGTATAAAAGAGATGAAGATGGGATTGTATTAGTTGACCAAGACGCTTGTCGAGGCTGGCGTTATTGTATGACAGGATGTCCTTATAAAAAAGTATATTTTAATTGGAAAACGAATAAAGCAGAAAAATGTACGTTTTGTTTTCCTAGAATCGAAGCGGGCATGCCAACAGTGTGTTCTGAAACATGTACAGGTAGAATGAGATACCTAGGTGTGATGTTATATGATGCAGATCGAGTGCAAGAAGCGGCTTCTGCAACTAATGAAGAGGATTTATATGAAAAACAACTAGACTTATTTTTAGACCCATTTGATGAAGAGGTGATTGCCGAAGCCGAAAGAGAAGGTATCAGTCATGAATGGATTACTGCAGCTCAAAATTCTCCAGTGTATAAATTAGCAGTGGAATATAAGATGGCTTTTCCATTACATCCAGAATTTAGAACGATGCCGATGGTATGGTACTGTCCACCGTTAAGTCCAATTATGAGCTATTTTGAAGGGCAAAATGCTGGAAATAACTCAGATATGATATTCCCAGCAATAGAAGAGATGCGATTACCTATTGAATATTTAGCTAATTTATTAACTGCTGGTGATGTAGCACCAATAAAATTAGGGTTACAAAAAATGGCGATGATGCGAAGCTATATGAGAGCGAAAGTGACTCAACAACCATTCGATGTGTCTAAGCTTGAACGATTGAATTTAACAGAAAGTCAATTAAATGACATGTATCGTTTATTAGGAATTGCCAAATATGAAGATCGTTTTGTTGTTCCAACTTCGCACAAAGAAACATATTTAGATACCTATAGAGCACAAGGTAGTCAAGGTTATGGTGGAGAATACTTTGGTGCAAATTGTGAAGGTTGTGGTGTAGCAGTTGGCTCAGGTAAATCAGGACAAGAGATATACAATGATAACTTCTATGGAGGGATTTTCCGTGATTAATCTTCAGAAATTAGCTCAATATCAAGAAAGTTTAGGTTACTTGGGCCAACAAATTAACTTTCCAGAAAAGTTAACCTTTCACCCTAATGTGTTTCAAGAAACAATTGAAGCATCTCACCCAGCATACGAAGATTTATGTGCATTTAGAGAAATAATAATGAATTATTCTTTGTCCGAAATTAAAGCAATTTATACAGACACATTTGATTTCAGTAAAAACTATCCTCTATACATGACATATAATCGATTTGATACTCAAAAAGAACGTGGGCAAATGTTAGCTAAACTTAAAGTGTTATATGAAATGTTTGGTCTTAAAATGATAGACAATGAATTATCGGATTACTTACCATTAATGCTTCAATTTTTGCAAGTAGCTCGGTGGGAAAATGATGTTCGTGCAGAAGACAATTTAAAATTAATTATCATGATTATTGAGGATGGGACTTATGAGATGGCTAATCATCTTGCTAAAAATAACAACCCTTATGCGTATGTCATCAAAGCGTTAAGACAAACTTTAAAAGCATGTATTGTTTCTAATAAAGTGGTGGGAAATCATGCTTAATCAATTTACATGGGTCATTTATCCTTATTTATGTTTAAGTATTTTTGTTATTGGACATATTGCTCGTTATAAATATGATCAATTTTCTTGGACGGCTAAATCAAGTGAATTAATTGAAAAGAAACAGTTAAAATGGGGAAGTTTAATGTTTCATCTTGGCGTGATTCCAGTATTCTTTGGTCATGTTGTAGGTTTGTTGATTCCAGCAAATTGGCTTGAATCTATAGGTGTTAATAATCACATCTATCACATAGGAGCAGTATATATTGGTAGTATTTTTGGTATAATAACATTGTTAGGAATGATACTTCTTACTTCAAGAAGATTAACTATTAAAAATGTTAGGAAACTTAGTTCAACTTCTGATATTGTCGTTAATATTTTATTAGTGATTATATTAATTATGGGTTGTTATTCAACAATTTTCACCAACGCAGTTCAACCTGATTTTGATTATCGTCAAACTATAGCGATATGGTTTAGACATCTGTTTATGTTTACACCTAATGCTGATTTTATGATTTACGTCCCTTGGTCTTTTAAATTGCACATTTTACTAGGATTTACAATATTTGCTTGTTGGCCATTTACAAGATTAGTCCACGTATGGAGTGTACCTATTTCATATATGAATAGAAGATATATTATTTATCGCAAGAATAAAGTTTGATGACGAGAGGATGGGAAAATTGAGACCAGAATCCTTATTAAACAATCAAAGTTTACAGAATAATTTAGACCGATTGAGAATAGATGGTGGTTATGATTTTGGGGGGATTGCGATGTATGAACGTTCGCTTAGATCATCGCCAATCAAATGGAAATATGTTTCAGGTAATACGAACGAACGATATAAGTTAATTATATTAAGAAAAGGAAGAGGTTTAGCTGGGACTGTAATGAAAACGGGAAAACGCATGGTAATTGCTGATGTAGATACAGCACTAACTCAAGCAGAGAAAATTGCCTTTCCAATTATTTTGAATGAATCGTTAACAGCTGTTGTAGCAGTTCCACTATGGCTTGAACATCAAATGTATGGAGTATTATTGTTAGGTCAAAGAAATCATCATCCTCTGCCACAGTCTTTAGAACAACTTGATATTCAAAGTCAAATAGGGTTTTTTACAGAAACGAATTAGGTGAATATGATGCTAAATAAATTTGAATTAAATGTAGAAGACTTGTTGCATAAATATTATGATAGTACGACTGAAAAGATTGTCTTTGTCGATCGTCTTGGCAAAATTATTGCAATGAACGGAGCTGCTAGAGATATATTATCTGAAGAAGATAATTATAAAGCAATGACGCATGCCATTTGCAATCGCTGTGAAGGATATTCTAATGAATATGATTTACAGTCATGTGAAGAATGCTTTTTAGAAGCGAATCATTTGCAGAAATCAAACTTCCAAGTATTTATGAAGACAAAGGACAATAAAATAGAACCTTATACAGCTACTTATCAAACTATTGATGATGAAAGAGGAATTAGTGCTTTTACTTTGCAAAATGTTTCTCCACAAATTGAAAGACAGGAGAAAATGTATCAACAGAAAATGCTTCACAAATCTATACAAGCCCAAGAGAATGAAAGAAAGCGCATTTCTCGTGAGTTACATGATAGCGTGATTCAAGAAATGTTAAATATTGATGTTGAACTACGACTTTTAAAATACAAGTTTCAAGATGAAACAGTTGTTGAAAGTACGCAACAAATAGAAGGTTTAGTGTCGCAACTCATCGATGACATTCGTAATCTATCAGTGGAACTACGTCCTTCGTCATTAGATGATTTAGGCATAGAAGCCGCTTTTAATTCCTACTTTAAGCAATTTGAAGAAAATTATGGTATTCAAATTAATTACCATTCCAATATTAAAGGATTACGGTTTGATAATGAAGTTGAAACTGTTGTCTATCGTGTGATTCAAGAAGCGGTTCTAAATGCGTTAAAGTACGCAGAAGTAAATGAAATAGAGGTTCATATTAGTAAAAGTGAACATCGCTTGTTAGCGGAAGTAGTAGATAGAGGTAAAGGTTTTAATTTGGATGACAAGCCCAGAGGATCAGGACTAGGCTTTTACGGTATGAGAGAGCGTGCGGAATTAGTAAATGGAAATATTAATATTGAATCACACCTCAATAAAGGAACCATAGTCACACTAGACATACCTATTTAAAATAGTGGGGGAATGAATGTGAAGATCGTTATAGCAGATGACCACGCTGTAGTAAGAACAGGATTTTCGATGATATTAAACTATCAAGAAGATATGGAAGTTGTCGCAACAGCAGCTGATGGTGTTGAAGCATATCAAAAGGTTTTAGAGTATAAACCGGATGTTTTAATTTTAGATTTGAGCATGCCACCTGGTGAATCAGGGTTAGTCGCTACAAGTAAAATTTCAGAAAGTTTTCCAGAAACTAAGATTCTTATTTTAACGATGTATGATGATGAGGAATACCTATTTCACGTTTTAAAAAGTGGAGCGAAAGGATATATTTTAAAAAATGCACCTGATGAGCAATTAATTTTAGCTGTAAGAACAGTATATAAAGGAGAAACATATGTAGATATGAAGATGACCACTTCTTTAGTAAATGAGTTTATTAATCAATCTCATCAGGAAGAAGTAAGTTATTCTTCAGATCCCTTTAAGATATTATCAAAAAGAGAACTTGAAATACTACCGCTTATTGCAAAAGGTTATGGTAATAAAGATATAGCTGAAAAGTTATTTGTTTCAGTGAAAACAGTTGAAGCACATAAAACACATATCATGAATAAACTCAACCTTAAGAGTAAACCTGAACTAGTTGAATATGCACTAAAAAAGAAATTACTCGAGTTTTAAAAACATATTGTTGATTAATCAAGTCCTAAAAGATGATAAGCTCATCATTTTTTAGGATTTTTTTGTGCTTTAAAATTAGCAGGTATCATACGATGTTAATTTTTAGAGTTACACTTTTAATTATTTTTATAGGGAAAAAGCTGAGTATATTAAGGGTAAATCCTTATGTTCATTTTTTCACAATAAAACTAAAATAAAGTTGTAATTAGTACTATGTCTATTCCCGTATGTATTATTTATAGATTTCATTATTTTGACCTCTCTTAAACATAGACATGGTACTAATCATTATTCTATCAACTTAATGAAGGTGAAAAAGAAATGAAAAAAGGAGTTTACCAGCTTACATTACAAACGTTTAGTTTGATAGTAGGTTTTATGGCGTGGAGTATTATATCTCCGTTAATGCCATTTATCACTCAAGATATTAAAATTTCTGCTAGTCAAATTTCTATTATTTTAGCTATACCTGTTATTTTAGGATCAGTTTTAAGAGTTCCTTTTGGGTACCTTACAAATATTATAGGTGCCAAATGGGTATTCTTTAGTAGTTTTATAGTGTTGCTATTCCCAATATTTTTCTTAGGACAAGCCCAAAGTACGACGATGCTTATAATTTGTGGCTTCTTTCTAGGAGTCGGTGGGGCGATATTCTCAGTAGGAGTAACTGCGCTACCTAAATATTTTACAAAAGATAAAGTTGGATTAGCTAACGGAATTTATGGAATGGGCAATATAGGAACAGCAATTTCATCTTTTTGTGCACCTGTTTTGGCAGGATTAATAGGGTGGCAAAATACCGTAAGAAGTTATTTAATCATTATCAGCTTGTTTGCAGTATTAATGTTCTTATTGGGAGATAATAAAGAACCTAAAGTCAAAGTACCGTTAATATCTCAAGTCAAAGTATTGGCTAAAAATTATAAATTATACTATTTGAGTTTTTGGTACTTCATAACTTTTGGTGCGTTTGTTGCATTTGGATTATTCTTACCAAATTATTTAGTGCATCATTTTACTATCGATAAGGTAGATGCAGGGATTCGATCAGGTATTTTTATAGCTCTTGCAACATTTTTACGTCCACTTGGTGGCATTTTAGGGGATAAATTTAATGCTGTGAAGGTACTCATTATAGATTTTGTAATAATGATTATTGGAGGTTTAATTTTAACTTTATTCGATGGAATCATCTATTTTACTATTGGTTGTTTAACTATAAGCGTTTGTGCAGGCATAGGTAATGGCCTCGTGTTTAAGTTAGTACCTTCTTATTTCTCGAAAGAAGCAGGCTCTGCAAATGGAATTGTTTCTATGATGGGAGGTTTGGGTGGTTTCTTCCCACCTTTAGTGATTACATTTGTCACAGGACTAACAGGTTCAAGTCATCTTGCATTTGGTTTATTAGTACTATTTGCACTTATCGCTTTAATCACAATGGTTCATTTATATAAAAAAGAGACTGTAATAGGTACAACACTCTATAGTGACTAATGTTAGTTAATATGTAGATAAATAATTGTATTTAACATATTTTTGCATATTATACAGTAAAAACCCTCAACTTTTTTCAGAGTTGAGGGTTCTTTTATTATTATTGAATTGAAATTGTAGTAGCTTTGTCATCTTCATTGATTTGTTTAGGTAATGTGACATATAAAACGCCATCAGTGTAATTAGCTACTATACCTTCTTTATCAATATCATCGAATTCAAAGCGTCTTTCTAATTCACCATTAGAACGTTCATTAAGTTGTGATTTATAATTTTCATTATTGATTTTTTTGTATGCTTTAATAGTTAAAATATGTTGTTCAAATTTAAGTGAAATATCTTCTTTGCTTAAACCAGGAAGTTCAGCTTCTAATACATAAGCATCATTTTTATCATAAATATTAGTAGGAAATGCTCTTGATGAAAATTGATTGTATACTTGTTTCCCTAAGTCTTTAAATAATTCGCTAGGATCATTTTTGAAGAAATTATTATTGAAAAAATCATTATTATTCATTAGAATTCACTCCTTAAAGTGTTAAATGAGTAGTTAGAATATATTAGAATAATTTTTCAACTACATTATATTAAGAGAGCGAAAAGAGGTAAAGTGATAACACTTAATAAAAAATAGGTATTCTATAAGTTTAGTAGGAATTAGGGGATAAAAAAAGTCAAAAATTGTACGAGAGAATAAGACAAAAGCTTACTATACATACTGATGTTATTAAATTGTGTCGTTAATGCTGAAGTTGAATTTGCCTAAGATTTTCAAAAAGTCTACTTTTGTCTTTTTCTCTACAAGTATCACTTTTCTATACTATTGTCAAAATTTTTAGATACAAAATTTTGCAAGTTTTCAATTAATTCTTTAGCTTCATCTTGATTAATATCGAATTCACTATAGACTTTCATTGATATTTCAGATAACGGTTTTTTAATTTCTTTACCTCGTTCAGTTAGTGAAATTTGAAGATTTCGTTCATCTTTTTCTTCACGACTTCGAACAACGTAATCTTTCTTTTCTAATTTCTTGAGCAGTGGTGTAAGTGTGCCTGAATCTAAAAAGACTCGCTCACCTAGTTTTTTAATATTAAGTTTCTCATCATTTTCGATCGCCATTAGTACAATATACCCTGTGTATGTTAATTCATACTCTTTGAGGTAATTTGTGTACTTCTTTATGATTTCTTTTGAAGAAACATAAAATAAAAAACATAATTGTTTACTTAAATAACTATTCTCTACATACATTTAATCACTCCTTGTTAAAGTAACAATATTATGAAGTGTATGACTTGTCAAGTGCCGATTTCATCACTATAATCAAATTGTTTTAAATTAAATTTAGACGACATTTGAATATATTTTGTTTGATTTTGAAACTCAAATAAATACAGAATAAAGGAGTATTATCTCATGACAAGATTAAATAATTTCAATGAAGTACTTAACGGAAGAAAATCAGTAAAGGTATTCGATAGTGGATATAAAATTCCTCACGAAGAAATGGATGAAATGATTACTAAAGCTACAAAAGCGCCTTCATCAGTTAATATGCAACCATGGAGAATTGCTGTTGTAGAGAGTGACGAAGGAAAAGAAAAAATCAAAGAAGCTTTTGGTTTTAATTCAAGACAACTTATTACTTCTTCGGCTATGGTGATTATTTTCGGAGATTTACAAAATTACGAAAAAGCTGAACAAATTTATAATGATGCAGTAGACCAAGCCCATATGACAGAGGAAATTAAAACTCAAATGTTAGAATGGATTCTTCCTTATTATAAAAGTTTGTCAAGAGAAGGTATGAAGGACATTGTAAATATTGATAGTAGTTTAATGGCTATGCAATTTATGCTAACTGCTAAAGCTTATGGATATGACACAAATCCTATTGGTGGCTTTGATAAAGAAAATATCGCTAAGATTATTGGTTATGATTCAGATAGATATGTCCCAGTATTAGCAATTGCTATTGGTAAAAAAGCCCAAGAGGCTCATGGTTCTGTAAGACTACCTGTTGATGAAGTGAGAGAATATTTATAAAGCAATATTCATGGGATGAGAACATTTTGTTACAATGTTAAATAATCTCTTTTCTATAACCAACTTTTAGTTCATACTTAATAAGATAAGTATAAAAGGAGTTTCTATCATGAGTAGAAAACAAGTCATTTTAAGAATAATTATTATATTAATCATTTCACTTATTTTAGCCATAGTATTTTTCTTTGGTCTAAAAAGTTATCAAGGTCATAAAAATATCGAACTTATGGATAGTTATATCAAAGAACATCATTTACAAGATAAAATTAAAAAGCAAGATAACTTATATAGTGCTAAAAAAGGGATGTATTACAAAGAAATCGTTTTCAAAGATGAATCTAATGTCACTTATGTTATGCAACCAATTAGTACGAATAAAGGTATATTTGTAGAAGGCTTTGATAGTGAAACGAAGAAAAGCATAAAGAAAGCGAAACATAGTGATTTTGATAAAAATTATAAACCATCTAAATAAATAATTTAGAGTACACACGACTTCATGATCCACTTTGAAGTCGTGTGTTTTTTCACTATTAAGAACATATTTGACTTCAAGTCATAAATATTTTATTTATTAATAGCTTTAAAATTTAAGTAGCTATTTTAATATTATCTGATATAATTAAGTGATGTCAGATGAAGGGGAGTTTGCATTATGGCTCTATTCAAGAGAAAAATAAGTTTACCAACGCAAGTTATTATTGCTTTGGTACTAGGTGTCATCGTAGGACTTTTATTATTTGGACAAGATAATTTAGCAAATTATATAAAGCCTTTTGGTGACATATTCTTAAATTTAATAAAAATGATCATTATTCCGATTGTATTCTGTGCACTTGCTTTGTCTATATCGAATTTAGGGGATTCGAAAAAGGTAGGCAGTTATGGATGGAAAGCAATCCTTTACTTTGAAATTATAACGACAGTTGCTATTGGGTTAGGTATTATAATTGGTAACCTGTTCAAACCAGGTGCCGGATTAGATTATAATAAACTACCTAAAGGTGACATTTCTAAATATCAATCTTCTGCACATTCAGCTGAACAAGCTTCTACATACGGTAATCATTTAATTGATACTATTGTAAATATTGTGCCAACCAATCTATTTGAATCATTAGCTAAAGGTGATTTATTACCAATTATATTCTTTGCAGTATTTTTTGGTTTAGGTCTCGCAGCAATAGGAGAAAAAGCTGAACCAGTTAAAGGTTTTCTAAGTGGCACATTAGAAGCAGTGTTTTGGATGATTAATAAAATCTTAAAACTTGCTCCAATAGGAGTATTTGCATTTATATGTACAACTGTTATGACATTTGGAGTATCAGCTTTAGTTCCATTATTAAAACTTTTATTAGTAGTAGTTGGAGCAATGATTTTCTTTGTTGTAGTTGTATTAGGAATTGTTGCTCGAATGGTTGGAGTTAGTATCTTCTCAATCATGAAAATTTTAAAAAGCGAGTTGTTACTAGCATTTTCAACTTCAAGTTCAGAAGCAGTATTACCAGTTATTATGAAGAAAATGGAAAATTTTGGTGCGCCAAAAGATGTAACGTCATTCGTTATTCCAATAGGTTATTCATTCAACTTAGACGGATCCGCATTATATCAATCAATTGCAGCATTATTTGTAGCTCAAATGTATGATGTACATTTATCGTTAACAGAACAAATAGTGTTAATGGCTACGTTAATGATTGCTTCTAAAGGTATGGCTGGGGTTCCAGGTGTTTCTATTGTAGTTTTATTAACAACATTAGGCTCTATGCACTTGCCAGCACAAGGTCTTGCATTAATTATCGGAATTGACCGATTACTAGACATGGTTCGCACATGCGTTAACGTAATGGGTAACGCTTTATCAACGATTGTTGTTGCGAAATGGGAGAAGGTATACGATAAAGAAAAAGGCCAAAAGTATCTTAATTCACTATAAAAATCTATATCTGACATTTTTTTAGCGAATCTTAAAACTTAAGTTTTTAGATTCGCTTATGCATTTGTCGTCAGACAAATGAAAACAATATACATAAATAAATTAAAAAGACCTTGAGGTGGGGAACATTATTCCACTTCAAGGTCTTTTTAGTTCTTTCAATATTCGTTTACATGCCGTGGTTCATGCCTTTCATATCATGAATTTTAGACATTAAACCATGAGGTACATCATCGTGTTTTACTTTTTTAACTTTTGTGATTTTTCCTGACTTTTCATCTTTAAAGATCATTACAAAGTCTTCTTTTTTTACAGAAACATTAGCGTTCGAAGGTAATTTAACATTCTTTTCAATTTTTTCATCTTTTTCGCTAATCATTTTATCTATAGTAGTACTATTTTTCATAATACCGTAGTATGTATCTTTTTTACCACCTACCATCATCATAATGACAAGTACGATACATAGCACAAGCATAATTGCGATAAGTCCAAAACCTAAAGCTTTTTTATTTTTCATAGTTGAATAAAACTCCTTTATTTATGTTACTTCATTTATACAGAACTTGAGATTACATTGCAATCATATTTTCAAAAATCACGAAATAAAACACTTTCAAAATTCATAAAATTATAATATTTAAAACGTAAAACTTGGCTAATATATAAACTATTTTAGTATTTTAAAACATTAGGAATAGATAACTAAATTGAAGATACGTCTTTATTATTCTTCTTACAATTATAGTAAACCTTACTGGTAAGGCCACCAATATACAGAGTTTCTTACAAAAGAAATTTAAAAACAAATAGGGAGAGGAACAAATCAATGTCATTGTCCTCTCCGGTATCTTTTAAAATATTAAATTTCAATTGTGATAGGAGTATCTAACTCATCATCATTCATTAATTTAATTGATTTAGGAATTACTTTTAAGACGCACAATTCTGGATCTTGTTTAGAATCGAAGAATGTCTTATCTTGTGTTTCCCATAACCAATCAATGACTTTCTGATCTTTAACTACTTCAATTTGAGCATCAATTTCAACAAAGCTATTATTAGTTGTCTCATTGTAGCCTAAAAGAATGTAAGCGTGTGGATTATCTTCAATTTCATCAACTTTTACTGAATTAATACTAGTTTTAGTATATAACGTTAAATCATCATTATAGAAAACCATATATCTACTATTAGGTTTGTTATTATAAGCAGTTGATAATACGCCAACTTTAGAAGTTTCTAATACTTTTTCAATTGCTTGAGTTGCTTTTTGTATATCCAAAATCATCATCTCCTTAATAGTTAATATATCCATTCATTGATGATGATAAACTCAGACACTTGTATCACTTAAATGGGTTTAAAACATATATATTTAACTTCATCATGCTTCAAAGTCATTTGGAATGGTTTGTTGTTTTCTTCTTGAATAGCTAATTCTGTTTTAGGGCGATTACATTTATCTAATTCTTCAAGTATATTACGTTCTATATATAATAATTCTTTGCTTTTAGGAAGTAGATTTTGGATTGAACCGTGCTCATTATTTAACGTTTTTATAATAATGAGTGAGTTCTTTTTTAAATTATTTTTGAAAATGAACTTCTGTTTACTATCAGATAAATAACGATCATTGATTTTATTAAATAATAAGATATGATAATTTCCATCTTTACGGCTTATTAGATAGTTATTCCCAAGTTCTAAAGGTTCGTCAACAAATGAATCACCCATTTTATAAATGTGCATTAAAGGTAAAGGGCTACCATAATTATTAAATAAAGCTATATATTGTGAGTGATCGTCGATAAGTTGATAACTTATGCCACCACCGTATCTCATAAGGGCGATAAGGTGACATACTAAATCTGATAACTGTAATGGATTAGTGCCATTATTGGTATATTTAAAACACTTAAGTGATAAATTATTGTATACAAAATTTGTAGTTGGAATTCCTGAATCTAGCATAAATTGCTTGTAATTTTCAAAATGAGTAGATGAATGATGATATGTCTTACGCTTGGTTAATAACAAATTTTTAGTTTCAAGATTCTCAATGTCAATGAAATAGTAATCAAAGTTAAGACGTTTCATTATATCGTAAGTTTGATCAATGGAAGGCGAATCACGAAGTAAACCTTCAACGGTGATACCATACCTAATTTCACGATTTTTATTTTTAATTTTTAAATGACATAAATGGATTTCGTTTACAGTCATATATTCTGAATTAAAAACAAGCATGAGCTTAACTAGCTTTTTATTATTCTTATAATCTTGATTGCTTTGTAAAAATGATAATATGATTTGATTAATTGCTTCAAATTGTTGCGTAGAATTAATTTGCATTGCTAGACCGATATCCATTTCGAATAACTTTTCAAAACAACGATTTAACAAATTAAGGTTAATATGACTAATTGCGATATCGTTAATATCTTGGATAAATACTACGGGTTGTGGCAAATAAGAGAAATCGATATCGTAGTACTCGTTAAAAACGAACTGGAATAATTTGTTAAAGTTTTCAAATCGGATAAATGCTTTAGAGCTTTTGGTATGATCTTTAGGATTAAATTGATTAAGATCTATCTCAGTAATTTCAGTTGCTAATTGATCATTAAATTCAAATTGATTGATTAAATCTTTGTAATCCCAAAAATGAGTTTGGCTAAAATCCATTACTGGATTTAATGAAATTTTAGAGATCATAGAACGGAATTGTTTGGGACTAAAGCCTAGATGATTTTTGAATTGATTAGTGAAGTTCGTATGACTACTAAAACCAGAGCGTTCAGAAATCGCATTGATTGAATCATCTGTAGATAATAGCAATTTTATGGCATAAATGACTTTTAAACTTGTAAAGTAATCTTTAAAGTTCATATTTAAGTAGCGAACAAATAAATTTGAACAATATGATTCAGAGATATTACAATAATTTGCAACTTCGCGTAATGATAACGTATCTGAAACTTTGGAATGAATGTAGCTAAGTCCTTGGATAAATATTGGATGATTGATAGCAACTTGAGGGATATATTTTTCCTTGTATCTTATCACTGTTTCCTTAAATAAAGTCTGAATAATTTTTGAAATAGCTTGAGTATCTTGCTCTTCTTCGTTCATATAATGATGAATTGATTGTAAAATAATATTTTTTACAAAACCGCTAGATTGAAGTAAATGTCGATCAAAATAACATTTGAAGAAATTTTCATCCTCACTATAGAAATAAAATACAGGAATAGAGAGCATAACCAAGTTCGAGGATTGATTTACATAAAAAATATCAGCTTGATTAATAATAGCAATATGATTATCTAAATCTTTAGTTTCACCATTAATCGTAATTTCTAGATGATTTGTAAGTGAGAACATTAAAATGATTCGATTGATATTTCGAGTTGGGGGTGAATGATACTGTTGATAAATATTTAAATGACATGTCATAATTCGGCACTGTGCTCCTTATAGAATAATAAATGTTATTATAATCGATTCGTCTTGAAATAGTAATAGAGAAATATAAAAATTTTTCCTTGTAAAGTTAAGCAACCAATCAAAAATTATAAGTAGCACACAATACAAATAATTATTTAGAAATATAGAGTTCTTATTTTGAAAATTTTGGATAGAGTGCAAACGAATTTTTTAGTACATAATAAATATAGATTTCGACCCAATTGAAATTCTAAAAAGAAGTTAATGTAAATTTTTAGACGATTTGCGATTAATTTTATAGTGAATTAATTTTTGGATGGAAATCGTAGCAATAAATGTACTATGTATGTTAATACATCAAGAATCAACAGCATAAAGAGAGAGACAACAAAGAATAGCACACATTTTCTATTATTTAATTGTTTAACTATACTAATAGAATAAACAACTAGAAAAATTCAGTTATACTTAATAATTTTCTCGAAACTTATTCATCAACCAACTCAAGTTAAGTCATCTAGAAAGAAATGACACCATGGAATAAGAAGAATGCATAACATCGAAGCATAAGATCAACAAGAATAAAATTCATTCTTCTCAAACATCAGGAATCAACATCAAGACTAATTAATGTTAAGACAAATTATTGAAACACATGAAATACTTACTATTTCAACAACAGGAATCAACATCTATGCACATTAAAGTATAATCGATCAACAACAATTGTTTAGTAGCAACAATTAGAAGATTTTTAATTAAAATTACTCTCCCCCGAAGTACTATTAAATTAAAGAAATATATTTCGTGTAGTGTCATGGTAAAGTTTTATATTTTATTAATTATCAGCTTAATGTTTTAATTATTCGAATGACATAGCTATAAGGCAAGATATTCCATTAGTGTTTTATTAACAAGCCTTAATGCTATTACAGTGTGAAACAACTTAGACAATTACTCTTTTTAGAAATAATATAACACGTACATTATTGCGAAAGACTTAGGTGTTTTCACCTAGGTCTTTTTTTAATTTAGTACTGTACTTTCTTGAAGGTATTTAATTTCATACTTATTAGCAAGTTGACTCAAATAACTTAGTAGGGCGTCCAATTCAATTTGATGATTCATAAAGTCATCCTTTAACATCAATGACTTATGTTTTTCATTATCAGTTGCTATATTTTTAAAATAACCCCACATGTGTTCATAGGCATTAATAATTGAGCCAGTTGTTGGAGAATGATTAATTGCTTCATTAATTTGAAATTGTACTTCTTCAAGAGAGGGTGATTCTTTTAGCAGTGCTCTAATTTTGTTATAGGCATTTTGATCATGTAGTAATACGCGATATTTCTCTTCTCGCCAAAGCTTTTCTATTTTTCCACGTTCTTTCATTAAATTATTCACCTCATCTTATATTATTAAGGTTACCCAGAAGTTAAGTTTCTAAATTAATATTATTACTAATAAACGATTGATGAGCTATTGCGTAAAATCTTGGAACCGGTTACAATAAAGTTAAATAAATGGAACCGGTTTCTAAATAGGGAGGCTTATTTAATGAGCTATAAGAAATCTGCTGAAGATATATTACAAGCAATAGGTGGGGAAGAAAACCTTGATGCTATTGCACATTGTGCTACAAGATTAAGATTAGTTCTTAATGATGAAAGCAAAGTAGATGAAGAAACGCTAAATAATATGGATGTAGTAAAGGGAACTTTCTCAACTGGGGGACAGTATCAAATCATTATTGGATCTGGGACTGTTAACAAAGTATTTAATGAATTAGAGAAAATTACTGGCAAAGAGGCATCAACGACATCAGATGTTAAAGATAAGTCGACTAAAAATATGAATCCTTTACAAAAATTTGTGAAAATGTTGTCTGATATATTTGTTCCTATTATTCCAGCAATTGTAGCTGGTGGTTTATTGATGGGATTGAATAACATTCTAACTGCCAAAGATTTGTTCTATAAAGGACAATCATTCATTGATGTTCACAGTCAATTTGCTGGCTTGGCTGAAATGATAAACGTCTTTGCAAATGCACCATTTACTTTACTTCCTATTTTAATAGGATTTAGTGCAGCTAAACGTTTTGGGGGTAATCCTTTCTTAGGTGCCGCACTAGGCATGATATTAGTTCATCCTAGTTTAATGAGCGCTTATGATTTTCCTAAAGCAGTTGAAGCAGGGAAAGCTATTCCCCATTGGGATATTTTTGGATTACATATTAATCAGGTGGGCTATCAAGGACAAGTGCTTCCCATGTTAGTTGCTGCGTATATTTTAGCTACAATTGAAAAGTGGCTACGTAAAGTGATACCGACTGTTTTGGATAATTTACTGACACCATTGTTATCTATATTTGTTACAGCTTTTATCACATTTTTATTCGTTGGACCTATTACACGTCAATTAGGATATTGGTTATCAGATGGACTAACTTGGTTGTATGATTTTGGTGGGGCTATAGGAGGCCTCATATTCGGCTTACTTTATGCACCAATTGTAATTACTGGCATGCATCATAGCTTCATCGCAGTTGAAACGACCTTGATTGCTGACGCCACTAAAACGGGAGGTTCGTTCATCTTTCCAATTGCTACTATGTCTAATGTTGCTCAAGGTGGTGCAGCCATTGCAGCATTCTTTATAATTAAACATAATAAAAAACTAAAAGGTGTGGCATCTGCAGCTGGAATTTCTGCATTATTAGGTATTACGGAACCAGCGATGTTTGGTGTCAATCTTAAATTAAGATATCCATTTATAGGTGCTGTTGTGGGATCTGGATTAGGTTCAGCTTATATTTCATTTTTCAAAGTGAAAGCTATTGCACTGGGTACTGCAGGTTTACCAGGATTTATATCTATTAATCCAGCGCATGCAGGTTGGTTACACTATCTCATAGGTATGATGATTGCCTTTATTGTGTCAATCGTTGTTACATTTGTTTTATCGAAAAGAAAGACCTATAAAGCTGCAGCTAAATAATTAAAAAGTCCCGCTTGAATTTAAAATCAAATTCAAGTGGGACTTTTTATATAAAATATGATTTAAAGCTTTTGTTTACGCCATAAATAGATACTCACTATTGCAACAAGTATCAATGATATACCTACAACGATTACCCATGAGACATAACTATGGTCGTCTATAGGTAATGGTACGTTCATACCGAAGAAACTAAACACGAGCGTAGGAAGAGTAAGTAGTACAGTAAACAGTGTTAATGTCTTCATTATTGTATTCATGTCGTTAGATAATAATGAAGCATAAGATGTTGTAATACTTTCAAGGATACGTTGATGTAATTCGGTTGTTTCAATAGCTTGATTATTTTCGATTACTAAGTCTTCAAGTAATTCTTCATCTTCTTCAAAACGTTTGATTGCAGGTAAACGAAATAGTTTTTTAATAATTGTATCATTACCTTTTAATGCCGCTAAGAAATAAACTAAGCTTTTTTCAACTTCCATAAGTTTAAATAATTGTTTGTTAGTAATGTTATTCTTTAAATCTTTCTCGATACGAATTCGCGATTTATTTAATAATCTTAAATTTCTATTATAGTGATTTGCAATTGTTAATAGAATTTCAAGTGCAAAGCGACTATGAAATTTTAAATTAATATCATCTTGTCTTGCAAAATTTTCAAGAAATTCATTTTCGGCATCACAAACGGTCATGATAATGCCATTACCTATAATGATACCTAGTGGAATAGTAACAAACGAAAGTACGCGACGGTTTGTAGAGTTGACAATAGGTAAGTCGATAATAATGAGTGAATAGCCAGTATCTTCGTCATATTCTATACGTGCACTTTCTTCAGAATCTAATGGGTCACGGATAAAGTCCTCTGGAATGTTGTAGAATTCCATTAACTCTTCAATTTCTTCACGTTCAGGTTCAACAACGTTAATCCAAGACGCGCTATGATCCACTTTAGTTTCAATGATTTCATTTGAATTTATACTTTCATGTTTATAAGCAGTAATCATAACTATAATTCCTTTCAAAGTCTTCTATATTCAATTTGATTAACAGTTAGATAGTATTTGAACGATTAAGTTAGGCATGATTCATTTTATATTTATATTCTGCCATAATTCGTAATGGTCCATTATAAACAATTTTATAAATATGATGTGTTAATTCATCAACTGAAATACGATTTGGGTCTAAAACCCAATATTTAATAGTATTTATTGTAGCGCCTGCGACATAGCTATGAAAATACATCTCTGGTATACCATCTATTTCATGATTAATACTCATATATCGATTCATATTTTGTTTAATTAATAAACTTATTTTCTCTTCAAGTTTACTTCGACGATCTAACTGTAGAATGATTTGATAAAAATCTAAATTATCATCTATATGTTGAAGGATTTTAGTAAGAACTCTATCTATAAAGAGTTCTGAAATAGCTTCAACAGTGTCCCCATCTATTTGATTAAAATCCGTTAGATGAGCTAGCTCTGAAATACACTCATCTTCCATATCTGAAAGCAACATATATTTATCTTCATAATGTAAATAGAAGGTTCCTCTATTCACATCAGCTTCAGTTGTAATATCTCTAATCGTAATTTTATCGAGCTCTTTGTGTTGTAATAATGTTGTAAATGCCTTCTTAATGGAAGATTTTGTCTTTCTTATTCGCCTATCTTCTTTCAATTACATATAACCTCCCAATGATTTAATAGACAATTTACAACAAAGTGTTCAATAACAGACGTATTTTATTAAATTGATTATTGTTAAATTGTTCTTACCTATTATAATAGACAACGTAAAAAATATTCAACACATTGTTCAATAAAAAAAGGAGGTCATTTCATGAATATCTTTAAAAGCAAATTATTATGGTTAGCACCAATTGCTGCGATTTTAATCTTAGTTATTTTTTCACTAGCATTTTATCCAGCATTTAATCCAAAACCTAAAGATTTACCAATTGCCATCGTCAATAATGATGAAGGTACAACTATTCAAAGTAATAAAGTTGATATTGGTAAGAAAATAGAAGATAAATTATTAGATAGTGATTCAGATAAAATTAAATGGGTCAAAGTTGATAAAGAATCTGATTTGAAAAAAGGATTCGATAATGAGAAATATTATGGGGCAGTTGTATTTGAAAAAGACTTTTCAAAAAATGCAATGAGTAAAACTCAAAAAGTTGTTATGGATAGTAAAAAGTCAGAGATGAAAGAAAAAGTTGAATCTGGTGAAATTCCAGCACAACAAGCTCAAAAAATGAAAGAAAAAATGGGTAATCAAAGTGTTAACGTAAAACAAGCTAAACTTAAAACGATTGTAAGCCAAGGTTCAAATTTACAAGCATCAAACATTGTTACAAATGTACTATCAGGTGTCGGACAAAACTTAAATAAACAAATTACTAAACAAAGTTTATCTACACTTCAAAAACAGAATGTAGATGTAAGTCCTAAAGATATCCAAGGCATCACTAATCCGGTTAAAGTTGATGATCACAAAGTAAATAAAGTTAAAGATCATCAAGGTGGCGGTAATGCACCATTCTTAATGTTTATGCCAGTTTGGATGGGCTCAATGATTACTTCAGTGTTATTATTCTATGCGTTTAGAACTAGTAAAAACTTTGCGATACAACATAGAATTATTGCATCTGTAGGACAAATGGTAACTGCAGTACTTGCAGCTTTCCTAGGCAGCTTTGCATATGTGTACTTTATGAAAGGTGTATTAGGATTCCATTTCGATCATCCTAATAGAGTTGCATTGTTCATTGCTCTAGCAATAATGGGATTTGTTGGATTAATACTAGGAATTATGGTTTGGTTAGGTATGAAATCTCTACCTATCTTCATCTTACTCATGTTCTTCAGTATGCAAATGGTTACTTTACCAAAACAAATGCTCCCAGAAGGTTATCAAAAATGGGCTTATGGATGGAATCCATTTACACACTATACTACTACGCTCAAAGAGCTTATTTATATGAATAAAACAATTGAGTTAAATAGTACAGTTTGGATGCTAATTGGCTTTATGATTTTCGGTATCATTTCAAGTTTAATCGCAGCAATAGTTAGAAAACATAGTACTAAACGTACTGAAATACCTTCATAATATGAATTAAACAGCGTTAGTTTATTATTAGCTAACGTTGTTTATTTAGTAGTTGATAAAGTAGGGTTGCTTCCAGAAGCATAATTTTAAAAGACAAGTTTAAGAGACGTTAGAGATTAAGGTTTCTTACTTGTCTTCTTTTTTGTCGAAATAGTGAAAAATTAGAATTGTTATTGTTAAGTGGAAATGTAAGCTATATTATTGGAAACAGGGCAAAATTTAAAAGCACTTATATGGGGAGGTTTCAATGTTAGTACATAGTAAAATGACAAAGTACATGATTGCATTGATAGTTATAATATTAATGACATTGGTTCCAGCCTTTCAGCAACAAGCTTCTGCACATGCAACTTTAGAAAAAACAACACCGCAAGATAGAGGAGTTGTTAAAGATAAACCAGAAGACATACAGCTGGAATATAATGAGCCAGTCAATGCAAAATATTCAAATATAACTTTATATAATGATAAAGGTAAAAAAATAAGTGAAGTAAAACCTACAACTTCAGGATGGTCAAAAACTTTAGAATTTCCTGGAGATCAAATTGCTAAAGGGACAAATACAGTTGAATGGCATGCGATTTCAGCAGATGGTCATGAAGTGAGTAATAAATTTGAGTTTTCAGTAGGCAAGGTGACTGCTAAAAATGTTGATACCTCTGATTCTTTTTATGAACAACCAAGCTTTTGGTTTGGTGTATTTCGATACCTTACAGAAGGTGCAACGATTATTTTAGTTGGCTTGTTCTGGATGAATGGTATTGCTAAACGTCGAGGATTAAAGCAATTTAACATATTACCTAAACAGGTCGGTGTCGCATGGATAATGGGGATGTCGATTCTTATGTCGATACTCGTTTATATGATGACACTCACATCAGATGTGTTAAACGATATTTTATCTTTTAAAGCTAACGTCATTATGCAATTTCCATATATCATTAGTTCAATTGCGCTTATTGTATTATTTATATTAATGGTTCTTAAAGATATGGAAAAATTATGGTACTGGCTTGTGTCGTTTGCAATGATATTAGCTATAGCAATGTCTGGTCATGCGTGGTCACAACATGTGCCACTTTGGTCTATAGTAATTAGAACGCTACATTTAGCAGGAATGACACTATGGTTAGGCGCGTTAGTCTATCTGATTTGTTACGCTAAAAATGGACGTGGCAATCAATTAACAAATGTTAGACATATGCTTTTGAAAACTAATATTACAGCGGTAGCTATATTGATAATTTCTGGTGTCCTGATGGCTATTGACGAAACGAATGTCTTAGCTATATGGAATAATATACAAGCTTGGACAGTATTTATCATTATTAAAGTGATTGGTACATTAATCATGATGATTTTAGGATTTTACCAAACGTACCGTGCTTTAGGTAAAAGAAATCATGTAAACAAAGTAACTCTATTTATAGAACTTATTATCGGCATTATTTTAATTTTTGCCGGTGTGATGATGAGTCAAATTAATATCCCAAGTTAAGGAGGAAAATCATGTTACGCAAATTGATATCAATGACAATTGTTTTATTTTTTGCGATTGGATGTTTTAAATACGCCGATGCACACGTGACACTTAATCCCAACCAAAGTGAACCAGGATCTTATGACAAATATGATGTGAGGGTTCCAGTTGAGCAAGATAATAACACTGTCAAAGTTGAATTGAATGTCCCTAAAGGTGTCAACGTAGCAAACGTTGCACCTGTTGAAGGATTTAAACATCAATTTAAAAAAGATAAGAAAGGCAATATCACAAAAATTACATGGAAAGCTACTGGTAAAGGAATAGGACCTAACGAGTTTATAGAATTTCCGATTGTAGCAGCTAATCCTGAAGATGAGGGCACATTTAAATGGAAAGCATATCAAACGTATGATAACGGTGATGTTGTAAAATGGACTGGTAAAGAAAATAGTGAACATCCTGCTCCAACTACTACTGTGAAAAAAGGTGCAAGTTCAAATGATAATAAATCTGAAGCATCTACTTCAAATGGTGGAGGCTCAATCGCTTTATGGATTGTGTCCATCTTTGCAATAATTATTTCATTAGTTGCTCTATTTAAACATGCACGTAATAAAAAATAAAGAGCTCAAAAATTCCTAAAAAGTTTACGTTATCTTTTTAGGAATTTTTTGTAGTCATCTATATTCTTCGTGATTTTGTCACTTTAATATTTAGTAATATGTTCTATAATATAACCGTGAGGGAGGATTCATCATGCGTAGATTACTATATTCTTTTTTATTCTATATGATTATAGGACTATTAAGTGGTTTCTATTACAGAGAATTAACTAAAGCGCATCATTTTACGGGTGATACACAATTAGCATTAGTACATACTCATACACTTATACTCGGAATGTTTATGTTCTTACTTTTATTACCACTTGAAAAGGTATTTAAATTAAGTAGTTATTATTTATTTAATTGGTTCTTTATCGTCTATCATTTAGGTGTCATAGTGACAATAGGCATGATGACTTATAAAGGTACTTTACAAGTGATTGGTGCAAAATATTCACCAGAAGCTTTAGCAGGCTTTGCTGGTATAGGTCATACGGGAATGCTAGCAGGACTGTTATTATTATTCTTTTTACTTAGACAAGCAATTATTACTGAACCTAAGGATTAATTTTAACTCGTGAGTTTTTAATGACTCACGAGTTTTTTTATGTAGTGCTAATATGAATATCTTCAATACGCATTTCACATATAGTATAATATTGATGAAATAAATGATAATAATTATCACTGGGAATTAATTAATATGCTTTACATATTATAGGAGGAAGCAATATGGAAGACGTTACGATTATAGGTGGCGGTCCAGCTGGCTTGTTTGCAAGTTTCTACTCTGGGTTGAGAGGGATGTCAGTTAGAATCATTGATGTGCAAGATAAGTTAGGTGGTAAAATGCAAATTTATCCGGAGAAAATTATTTGGGACATTGGTGGTGTTGCACCTAAACCGTGCTACCAGATTATCGAAGATATGATTGAACAAGGTTTACATTTTAATCCTAAAGTAAATTTAAATGAACGTGTTACTGATATACGTAAAGTTTCAGAAAGACATTTTGAAATTGAAACAAGTGAAGGGCACATTTATGAATCCAAAGCAGTTATTTTCGCTATTGGAGGAGGAATCATTAATCCAAAACCGCTTGATATTAAAGGTGCAGAACGTTATCAACTTACAAATCTTCACTATGTCGTTCAGTCATTTTCAAAATTTAGAGATAAAGATGTCCTTATTTCTGGCGGAGGAAATACTGCATTAGATTGGGCGCGAGATATTGCGAAAATTGCCAAAAGCGTAACGGTGATTTATCGAAAATCAGAAACAAGTGGTTATGAAGCTATGAATGGGATTCTTAAAGAACTTGGTGTACAATTACTGCCAAACACTAAAATTAAACAACTTATTGGAAATTACAATGATACACGTATTCATCAAGTGAAACTGGAGAATGTTGAGAGCGGTAAAATCGAAACTCAAGCTTTTGATGAAGTCATAATTAGTCATGGCTTTGATCATGAGAATCCATTACTCAAAGATTGTACATCACAATTTGAACTTTATGATGAATACCGAGTTAAAGGCTTTGGGAATACGACTACTAGTGTAGAGGGTATTTACGCATGTGGCGATATCGTGCACCATGATGCTAAAGTACATTTAATTGCGAGCGCATTCAGTGATGCTGGTAATGCTGCTAATTTAGCTAAGACGTACATCGAACCTCATGCAGCAACTGAAGGTTATGTATCAAGTCATAACGATATCTTTAAGGAATCAAACAAAGATATTGTGAACCAATATCTATACTAAGTTTATTGAAAGGATAGCATAGTGATGGTAGAAATTAATTTTGAAGCACCTAAAGTTCAAGAATACTGTGATTTAAGAGTCAACGCTGGTATGAGTCCTAAGTCAATTGAAGCTGCTGAAAAGGGGTTACCCAATGCCTGTTTCAATGTTACTATTTATGATGACAATAAGCTCATTGGTATGGGGCGTGTTATAGGAGATGGTGGTACTGCTTTTCAGATTGTAGATATCGCAGTAAATAAAGAATACCAAGGTTTGGGACATGGGCGTACTATAATGGAAGAAATTATGAAGTATATTGATCGAGTGGCTGAAAAAGGAACATATATAAGTTTAATGGCAGATTATCCAGCTGATAAACTTTATGAAAAGTTTGGGTTCATAAGTACCGAGCCACATTCAAAGGGAATGTATATCAAGTATTAAAGATTTGAGCGCGAGTAGACTATGAGGTGTACTCGCGCTCTTTTTCTTATATTAATTATTTTGAAGCATTAAAATCTATTATAATGCGACCAGTATTTTCATGGTTAATCACTTTATCAATAGCTTGAGGAAGTTCATCAAAAGAAATGACATGCTTAATATCATGAAGTTGATTTGGTTTTAAATCTCTTGCTAATCTTCTCCATACACGACGACGTAACTTGATTGGTGTGAAAACTGAATCAATGCCAATAATACTTACACCTCTTAAGATAAATGGAAAAATCGAACTTTCAAACTCATTGCCACCAGTCATACCAATTACTGCTACACTGCCATTATTATCTAAACGTTTAACAATATAAGGTAAATTTTGACCACCGACAGGGTCAATGGCTGCTTGCCAAGTGCGTGATGCCAATGCTTTTTCATCATTATCTGGTAGGCGATTGATTACTTCAGTAGCACCAAGTTCTTTTAAATCAGCGTCAACATTCTTTCGTCCGGTACTAGCTATCACGTCATATCCCAGATTATCTAACATAAGCATAGCAAGTGTGCCAACGCCACCTGTTGCTCCTCTTACTAAAACTTCTTTTCCTTCAATAGTCATGCCAGCTTTTTCTAATTTTTCAATAGCTAAGCCAGCTGTATATCCAGCAGTTCCATAAATCATAGCTTCTTCTAGAGTAAGTCCCTCTGGTAAGTTAATAACCCACTCTGATTTCACACGTGCGTATTCACTAAAACCACCATAATGACTTACACCTAAGTCATAGCTTGTAACAATGACTTCATCTCCAACTTCTAATCCAGGTGCATTCGTTTCTTCAATCGTACCAGCCAAATCAATACCAGGCACCATAGGATAACTTTTTACAATTGCATTGTTATCTTGTGTAGCCAAAGCGTCTTTATAATTAATTCCAGAATAATGAACTTTAATGAGAACGTCACCTTCAGGTAAATCCTCTTTACTTATCTTTTTAAAATCATGAGAAACGTTACCTTTGTCGTCTTGATCAACTATAAATGCTTGAAACTTTTCTACCATAGTATAGCCACTCCTATAAGTATCTTTTTAAATTCTATAAATTATAGTAATCGTCAACTCTAAATTCCCTTATTCATAGTTTACCCAGTCATTTTATTTTTAAAAATAAATAACACATAAATGTCTCCTAATTTCTTTAAAATTTAAAAGGATTTTTAGATAAAAAATCAAAAGAGTTGTTATTGACACAAATATCACCCACGAATATAATATTCTTGATAATGATTATCAATTGAGAACTTTAACTCCAACTCGATGTGAGTCACAATAGGTTAATCATTTATTTATCAATCTATGAGGTGAAGTAATGAAAAAGTTACCGGTTATTTTATTAGCATCAACGTTAATGTTAGCAGCATGTGGAAACGACAATAATAGTAAAGATAGTTCAAGTTCAACAAATAATAGTAGTGGTGGTAATAAAAAGGAATTAAATGAAGCTACTAAGAAGTATGAAAAGTACACAGATAAGCAACTCGATCAATTCTTAAAAGGTACGCAACAATTCGTTGATGCAATTAAAGATAACAATATTCAAAAGGCTAAAGAATTATATCCTAAGGTACGTATGTATTATGAACGTTCAGAACCAGTTGCCGAGGCTTTCGGTGATTTAGATCCTAAGATTGACGCTCGTTTAGCAGATATGAAAGAAGAGAAAAAAGAAGATCAATGGACAGGATATCATAAAATTGAAAAACAACTTTATCAAGACAATAAAATTGACAGTACTACTAAAAAGGATGCTGATCAATTGTTAAAAGATGCTAAAGAATTACATGCAAAAGCTGATACATTAGATATTACACCTAAATTAATGCTTCAAGGATCAGTAGACTTATTAAATGAAGTTTCAACATCTAAAATTACAGGTGAAGAAGAAATTTATTCTCATACTGATTTATACGACTTTAAAGCTAATATTGAAGGCGCGCAAAAAATATATGAGTTATTTAAACCTACTCTAGAGAAAAAAGATAAAAAGTTAAGTTCAAATATTCAAAAGAACTTTGACAAGGTAAATAAATTACTTGATAAATATAAAGACGGTGATGGTTATAAATCTTATAATGATGTAACTAAGAAAGATAGAAAAGCATTGGCTGATGCTGTAAATGCTTTAGGTGAACCATTAAGTAAGATGGCTGTGGTTACAGAATGAGTAAACTAGACAAAGACCAATCATCACAAATGTCACGCCGATCATTTTTAAAAATGTTAGGCATAGGTGGCGCTGGTGTAGTCATTGGTGCAAGTGGAGTAGGAAGTATATTCTCTTTTAAATCAATGTTTGATACACCAGAAGATGAAGAGAAAGATGCATATGAGTTTTATGGCAAAGTTCAAGCCGGTATTACTACACCCACACAACGCTCAATTAACTTTGTAGCTTTAGATTTAAAATCGAAAGATAAAGCTGCAATCAAAGATATGTTCAAACAGTGGACGAAAATGGCAGCGCAGATGACGGACGGAGATTCTGTCGGTAAAGAGAGTAGTAACCCATTATTACCACCTGTTGATACTGGTGAAGCAATTGGCTTAAGTGCGAGTAAATTAACGCTTACGTTCGGAGTAAGTAAATCTTTCTTGAAAAAGATTGGTATGAAAGACAAGATACCGAAAGATTATAAAGATTTACCACATTTCCCTAATGATCAATTATCGGATGATTTTAGTGATGGAGATATCATGATTCAAGCATGTTCAATGGATGATCAAGTTACTTTCCATGCTATCCATAACTTAATAAGACCATTTAGAGATATTGTACAAGTTAAATGGTCTCAAACAGGTTTTGTTTCAGGACAACTTCATGAAACGCCACGTAACTTAATGGCATTTAAAGATGGGACTGTTAACCCTCGCCATACTGACGAATACAAAGATTATGTATTTATTGATGATGGTTGGGCTAAAAATGGTACATATTGTATTATTCGACGCATACAGATTCATATTGAAACATGGGACCGCACTGCACTCGAAGAACAAGAAGCGACGTTTGGACGTAAACGAATCTCTGGTGCTCCACTAACTGGTAAGAAAGAATTTGATGAAATGGATCTCGGTGCAAAGGATAGTAGTGGAGAGTATGTGATTCCTGCAGATGCTCATGCACGTTTAGCGCATGAAGCGAAGACGTCCATTAAACGTCGTGCTTATAACTACACTGCAGGAACAAATGACAAAACTGGAGCTTTAGAAACAGGGTTATTATTTATTAGTTTCCAAAAGGCGACTCAACAATTTATTGATATTCAAAACCATTTAGGTCATAAAGATAAATTAAATGAATACATTACACATCGTGCCTCCGCAACATTTATCGTATTACCTGGTGTGAAAAAGGGAGGATACCTCGGTGAAACACTATTCGATTAAGATACTTATCGTCTTAATTCTAATATTAAGTTTATTTAAAATAGCACCAGTACATGCTGAAAATGCCTCAATGAGTGAAGCATATGTTTCAATTACGGATGCTAAATCAACGATTAGTGATAATTCAAAAAAGGATAGCGATAAGAAAAAAGCTATCAAGCAAGTTAGAAAAGAAATTAATGCTTTAAAAGTAAAAGATAATAAAGAAGGTAAAGCAGTCAAGAATAAACTGAAGGAAGTTGAAAGTGCTAAAACTTCAGATGATCAAGCTGATAAGTTATCAGACTTAACTAAAGCATTAATTACATATGAAAATACACAAAGTTCTAAAGATGCATCAGGTCAAATTAAAGAATTAAAGCAAGCAGTAGACGCCAAAGATGAACCTATTCAAAAAGCGATTAAAAATAAAAATCGCTCAGAACTCGAATCCATTAATAATAGTTTGAACCAAATTTGGACTAGTCATGAAACTGTCATTCGTAATTACGATGAAGGGAAATATGGCACGATTGAAGTGAATTTAATGCAACTTCGTGTAGCCATACAAAAGGAACCATTAGATCCAAAGAAAGTTAAGAACGCTTGGGATACGTTCAAATCAAGTATAGATACTGTGGACCAAAAACAATCATCAGAAGAAAATGGTAAGTACAAAGTGACACAATTAAATGATGAGTTAGATAAGGCGATAACTGGTATCAATAAAAATGATTTAAAACAAACGGATGCGGCTTTATCTAAATTTATTCAAATTTGGCCATATGTCGAAGGTAAGATTCAAACTAAGAATAGTAGCTTATATACAACTATTGAAGATAAAATACCTTATTAAAAGTATTTTAGATGACAGTAACAAAGAGCGTGTCAAAGACGGTTTAAAAGAGATCAATAATGATATTAAAGATACGGTTGGAACAGGAGATTATACTTTCGTTGATGTAATGGTAATCTTCTTACGTGAAGGCTTAGAAGTACTATTAATCGTCATGACCTTAACAACCATGACCCGCAAGGTCAAAGACCATAAAGGTACATCTAGTGTGATAGGTGGTGCACTCTTAGGATTAGTATTAAGTATAGCGTTAGCAGTTGTTTTGATTTCAACAATTGGCAATAATGGTATTATTCGTGAGGGTATGGAAGCGGTACTTGGTATCGTAGCCGTTATTTTAATGTATGTTGTTGGAGTGTGGATGCATAATCGATCAAGTGCAAAACGTTGGAATGAAATGATTCAGTCGATGTACCAAAATGCAATTAGTAACGGTAACCTTGTTTTATTGGGAACAATCGGCTTGATATCAGTACTTCGTGAAGGTGTTGAAGTTATCATATTCTATATGGGTATGATTGGTAGTATTAAAACGCAAGACTTTATAATAGGAATAGTAATAGCGATTGTAATTTTAATCATCTTCGCTTTACTATTTAGATTTATTGTCAAGTTAATTCCAGTTCACTATATATTTCGAGTGCTTTCAATACTAATCTTCATTATGACATTTAAAATGTTAGGTGTAAGTATCCAAAAAGCTCAATTACTAGGTTGGATACCTCAACATAGTATCGAAGGTATGCCTACAGTGAGTTGGATTGGTTTCTATCCTAGTGTCGAAACAATAGTAGCTCAAATCATTTTAGTTATTTTAATACTATTATTTGTATTTAAACAACGTAAAAAGAATCAACAATAAAGAAAAATCACAAATGAGACTCATTTAGAGTTCATTTGTGATTTTTTGTTTTCTATAAGTGAATTTTGCGATAAACATGCTGATTTCAAATAAGAGAATTAATGGAAGTGTTAATGCTAAGTTTAATATTAAATCAGGTGGTGCAATAATACTTGCTGCAACAAAACAAGCAAAGTAAACATATTTTCTATAATGACCTAACTGATTAACATCTATAAGTCCAAAATGAGCTAATCCCATAAATAATATAGGTAATTGGAATATAAATCCAAAAACGAGGAGCCATCTAATTAGCTCTCCTAGGTATGCTTTAAATCCAATAACTTGGTCTATATTGAGCATATGAGATAGTTTTTCAGAGAAATTAATAATCATTGGAAAGCCAACAAAAAATGCGAAGGCTACTCCTATAATGAATAATAAAGCACAGAAAAAACTATATTTATAAATAAATTGTCGCTCATAAACATGTAGGCCTGGTGCTATAAAAGACCAAAGCTGATAGAAAATAATAGGTACAATTAAACATATTGCTACTGTGAAAATAATCATTACATAAATTTGTATCGTTTCGGTAAACGAGAAGGTATGTAAAGTAACATGTGCTCGTTTAATATATTTTATAAAAGATTGCATCCACCAATGTGATGAAATATAAACTAAGAAGACTGAAACGATAAGTGCGATCAATACAATGACAAGCCTGTGACGTAACTCTCCAAAATGTTCTAATAGTGAAGAACTATTTTGATTGTTCTCGCTGTGATTTAGAAGCTTTACTGGGAGTCTCGTGTGAATCTTCATCAATATGTTCTGCTGCGGATTTAAATTCTTTTAACGTTGAACCAACAGCTCTTCCAAATTGTGGTAATTTTGTAGGTCCAAAAATAATTAATGCGATAATTGCGATTACGACTAAACTTGTAGGACCAGTGATACCTACGACAAACATATTTTCAAACATATAATAACCTCACTCTATTTTTTAAACAATTTTCATTTATAACTTTATACTCATTGATAAAGATTATCAATAGAAAAATGATAGTATTATAAAATAAAAAAGCGTGACTCGTCCGATAAAATAAGTTAAAGTAGTTTAAACGACAAAAAGGGGTTGTTTGGAATGAGTGAGAGTATCCGTGAGGTAAGAAGTGATGAAGTTGAAATATTGCAGGATATAGCTAAGAGAACTTTTTATCATACATTTAAATCGTCTTATGATGATAGAGATTTTAATAAATTTTTTGAAGAGGCGTATAACATTAATCAATTATCTCGTGAACTTCAAGAGAAAGATTCATTTCACTATTTTTTTAAAGATGAACAAAAAGTAGTAGGATATTTAAAATTAAATATTAATCATGCCCAAACAGAAAAAAAGGGAGAAGATTATTTAGAAATTCAACGAATCTATTTCGATGAGGCGTATCAAGGTGGCGGGAGAGGTGAAAAATTCATTGACTTGGCTGTCAAAAAAGCAAAGGAATATCATAAAACTAAGATTTGGCTTGGTGTGTGGGAGCACAACCCACAAGCACTTCGATTTTATGAAAAAAGAGGGTTTGTTGTTACAGGCTCACATGAATTTTATACTGGTGATGTCGTAGATAACGATTTAATTATGGAAAAAAGTTTAATTTAAAATATACCAAAAAGTATATAAAATTAGAACGTTGAACTTGTTATTATTAGCGTAGGTATTAAAAATTAGATATAATTATCACGTTAAAT
Source organism: Staphylococcus sp. FSL K6-0223 (assembly GCF_038008285.1). NCBI lineage: Bacteria > Bacillati > Bacillota > Bacilli > Caryophanales > Staphylococcaceae > Staphylococcus > Staphylococcus sp. FSL K6-0223. Next base: position 434,515 of record NZ_JBBOYX010000003.1, on the reverse strand, counting down.
TTTTATGAATTTTACGTAAAATTTTAGTAAAAGCAAGGCGTTGATTTTGTTATAACTAGTAATCATCATTGTCAATGTTTCAGTTGCTATGATGACAGTTAATCATTGAATTAAAATGTGTTTATGATAATCGTACATTTTATTTTAATGAGTATACTAGTTTTAATTATCCTAAACATTTCACTTATGAAGAATTAAATGCGTAATACAAAGTGAAAGAGGAATTACAAATATTAGATTTATAAAATCTAATATCATGTCTGCCAAATCACGTTATATTCATATAGAGTTATTAGAAAGGACGTATAACATGAGTACACTGACAATTATTGTCACATATTACAACTCAGAAGAGTACATAAAAAGTTGTATTGAAAGTATTAAACAACAAAGAACTCAAGATTTTGAAGTGATTATCGTTAATGATGGTTCTACTGACAATAGTGAACAATTAATGAATGAAGCTTTAAAAGATTATGATAAAGATATTAATTATATCAAATTAGAGAGTAATCAAGGACATGCACATGCACGTAATGTTGCTCTAGAACAAGTGGAAACACCTTATTTTATGTTTCTTGATTCAGATGACGTTTTAGCCTCATATGCAATAACATTTTATCTAGATAAATTTAATTATACTGATGGCTTGATAGCGCCTATTCATTCATTTTCACTTCAACGTCCTCAATACGTTGATTTAGATCGTGTTAGAGTTGAGTATTACAATGCTGACGCGAACGTTAATTCATTTTTAAGAAAGCAAACAGCTTGTAATATAATATTCCGAACTGCAATCGTTAAAGCACATCATCTAAAATTCAACGAAGATTTAAGTATTTATACTGATTGGTCATTTACGCTTGAATATATGAAATATGTTAATAAGTTTATGCGTATTTTTAACTTCCCGTTCTACTTCCGTGGAGAAGTTTACGATCCTTTTGAAACAGTGACGTTAAGTGAGCAAAGTTTTGATGTTCTTTTTGAAGAATATGTAAAGAGCTTCTATGATGCTTTAGAACGTACTTCGAATAAAATGACGCGAACATTTATTATTAATAAAATGGAAAATAGAATTTCCCGTGATTTTGATCCAACTCATTATGATATTAAAGCAAGATATGAGGCTCACAAAGATACACTTGTTGAATTAGCACAATATCTTAACGTCCAACTTGTTAAACATCAAAAACTCATCAATATCATAGAAACGGTTTTATTGATGAATCAAGATACAGAGAATGCTTTTAAAGTGAACCAATTTAGAAAGACATTGCGTCACGTTAAAAATGTCTTACTCAGAAGAAAAAATAAAGATCGTTCTATATATGAACTTACTGATAAAGAAGAAAATGTTAATCAAGGAACGATTGTTTTCGAGGCATTTGGTGGTAAAAATTATAGTGATAGTCCGAAATATATATATGAATATATGCAAAAATACTATCCAAATTACAATTATGTCTGGTCACTGAAAAAACCTGATAAGAGTGTAATTCCAGGTAATGCTAAAAAAGTGAAACGTGGTTCTGCTGAATACTATCAAGCATACTCTGAAGCAAGTCATTGGGTATCAAATGCACGTACACCGTTATATTTAAACAAAAAGGATAACCAAACTTATATTCAAACTTGGCATGGTACGCCATTAAAACGACTTGCAAATGATATGAAAGTCGTACGTATGCCTGGTACAACAACTTCAAGATATAAACGAAACTTCAACCGTGAAACGTCACGTTGGGATTATTTAATTTCGCCTAATAGATATTCTTCAGAAATTTTTAGAAGTGCATTCTGGATGGATGAACCTAGAATATTAGAAATAGGCTATCCAAGAAATGATGTATTAGTGAATCGTGCAAACGATCAAGACTATATCGATGAAATCAAGACAAATCTTAACTTACCAAGTGATAAAAAAGTAATTATGTATGCTCCAACTTGGAGAGATGATGAATTTGTTAGTAAGGGTAAATATTTATTTGAGTTAAAAATTGATTTAGAAAATCTATACAATGAGCTAGGGGATGATTACGTTATCTTATTACGTATGCATTATCTTATCTCTAATGCTCTTGATCTAACAGGATATGAAAACTTTGCAGTTGATGTGTCTAATTATAACGATGTTTCAGAGTTATTCTTGGTAAGTGATTGTTTAATCACTGATTATTCATCTGTTATGTTTGATTATGGTATTTTAAAACGTCCTCAATTTTTCTTTGCATATGACATTGATAAATATGATAAAGGATTACGTGGATTCTACATGGACTATATGAAAGATTTACCAGGTCCAATTTATACTGAACCATATGGATTAGCTAAAAAACTCAAAGACTTAGATAAAGTTCAAAATGAATATCAAGATCAAATTGATGCTTTTTATGATAGATTCTGTTCAGTTGATGATGGTAAAGCTTCTCAATATATCGGAGAGCTTATTCACAAAGATATCGAAGAAAACAAGTAGAAATATAATATTTATATATAAGGCTGTGACTTATTTTATTGTCACAGTCTATTTTGTATCTAAACTTAAGAAAATTCATTTGAAAGTTAAATCAATATATGGGACAGATGTCTCGAAAGTAATTTGAAAATGTTTATTTGATACTAATTAGATGGGAAAGGACTTCTTATAGTCTGTATATAAATTTAATACTCAATTAATAAATATAGGGTATAATATTAATAAGGAATTAATATTATACTCTTTTTTATACTTTTTATAAAAATACGATGTTATAAAATGAGAGTGATGGTAGATAGATTCAAAAGCTGGAGGAGATATTCATGAAGAGATTATTCGCAAGTATCACAGTTCTAACATTAATACTAGCAGCATGTTCTCATAGTGGAAGTGATGAAAATGAGAAAAATGATGATAGTTCGAAGAAGGAACAAAAAGAGAAAAAGTCTAAAACTGATTCAAAGGATAAGTCTAAAAATCATAAAGATAAAGACAGTACATCTAAATCTAGTAGTAATAATAATGAACTTTCGTCGTCTGATTCACAAACTGAAAATACTAATACATCAAAACAGCAACCTCAATCTAACCAAGATAATAGTAAAAATAAGGACTACGTTGCACCTTATCAAAGCAACCACGCCACACAGGTCGCTAGAAGCTTGTCTCCATTTAATGGAAATGAAGGTCAAGCACTACAACAACTTCCAAATTTTGAAACAGCCCTAGATATAGCAAAGAATGAGGCAAACATGTTTGGTAACTCACATAAAAAATATAATGACTACTCCCTCGAGGCTACTAATGATGGATTTAGATATGTATTTAGCTTTAAAGATGCCTCAAAAGACAATAGTTATTCGATAGTCACAGTGAATCGACAAGGTCAACCAACACTTATAGATCCAAACTATCATCAATAGTATATAAATAACGCGTTCACTTAATTTAAAAGTGAGCGCGTTATTTAAGTAATTATCAATTTATTTGCTGAGCTATTAAATGACTAAGTTTGTCTAATGAATGATTTTGTCTATTAATATATTTACTATTTACATGTGGTACTGAATCAGAAATTAAATGATTTGTAAGTAATTCTGCATCTGTATACCATACTTCTTTTAAGCTATTGAGTACATCTTCATATACACCACGTTCTTCAACATATTGCGCATGATTTGGCGTATATAAACATACCTTTTTATTAAGAGTGAGTGCATCAAAAATAATAGAAGAGTAGTCGGTTAGAACAATATCAGCTATCATAATTAAATCTTGTGTTTCTACACTTTCAGGTGGGACAATCACGCCATCAGGAATGTAATTATCTTTACTTTCAACGTGCCCTTTGAATATCACATTATATTTATTGAGTAACTTATCAGATAAAGGTAGTATATCTTCTTCAGATGTATTTGATTTCCAAGTTGGGGCATACAACAGAACTGGCTTAGAGGTATCTAATTGTAACCCTTTGATAATTCTTTTTCTTAGGGTGAGATCTTGAGATTTATTTAATAAATAATTGACTCTTGGATAACCGATAGGTAGGATATCTAATTTATGACTCGGAAAAGCAGATTCAAAATATTTTACAACCTCTGTAGAATCAACGACAAGATAATCTTGATGTATCCATTTATTATATTTACGTGCTCGATAGTTATAAATGTTTAGATTTTGATGCGGTTCTTTACTATCTAAAAAGAGACGCTTAATAGGTGTTCCATGCCATAATTGAATGACCTTTCCATTAGGACGAACATCATCAGGTAGATAGCTTTCTATGATTACAACACTAGCAGTTTCAATGACTTCCTTTGCACTCTCATCATTAGGAGATATGAAATGTGGGCCAGTTCTATCATCAGTAATAAAATATGATTCTACTGTAGCGTTATGTTTTACAAAGTAATTAAATAGATACTTAGAATTACCTCTATAATGATAATCAAAACCTAAAAATACGACATGTGATTTAATTTTAGAATCATCTTTATCATAAATATAACTAATTTCCTTATGTTTACGTAATGAATAATTTTTAATTGGATTTACGAGCCATCTTGGTGCTTTGAATTTAGTACTTAATAACACGGAATCAGAATAACGTATACTATCATGATCATTGAAAGGTACACGTGTGAAAGGGATTCTACGTTGATGTTCATATGCAATTTTATTAAGAAAGAATTGATCTCTATAATTTAATCCATTACGGTCAAAACTTCTCCAGAATACCTTGCTTGTTCGGAGGGAGTCTTTAAAATCAAGTGCCACATGTCCTTCTACAGCTACATGGCCCTTAAGAATAGTAAATAAAGCTAAGTCAAATATCGTTTCAACCTCAAATTTATTCAATATCTTAAGCGCTGAATTGATTTCGTAAATAACATTAGGATATAAATTAATATTTTGTACCCAATCTTCAAAGTTAATATATGTTTTACCAAAGTATCTACAGTCATTAAGATACGTATTATGTATTGTATAATCGACAACAAATGAAGTTGAAGGTAGCTCAATGGATTTTAACATTGATTGATGAATCTGAATTTCATTTGAATAGGGTACAAAATGTGTGTAACCCTCATGTAAAGCTTTTTCTAATAGTCCTTCCAACTTCTCCATATGTGAAATGTTTATTTGTTTTATCATTCGTTTTCCTTCTATCTATTAAACTTTTATTACTACTATTTTATCATGTGGCTCACTATAATTCATGAATTCACTGCTTAAAAATGACTTTCAATGTAATAAATCTAAAAACTTAGTACTATATTTTTTTTAGGAAAATATTAAACTTTGAGGTTTTGAAATCTTCTTGAATAAACTATAAAAAGTCTATTGTATTTTTAAAAGAAAGATGATATATTTTTCTTGTGAAAAAGTTCACAAATATTTGTAGGGATGACATACTAATTTTTATTTAATTTTTGTTAACTGTTAAAAATTAGTATGTTGCTAGTTAAATTCATAGAAAATTTTTTAGGAAAGAAGAGTCAAAATATGTTAGTACAAACATTTAATCCATTTGGTAATTTAATATTATCAAGTTTAGTAGCAGCAATACCTATCATTTTATTTTTACTATGTTTAACAGTTTTCAAAATGAAAGGAATTTATGCAGCGATAACTACACTTGTAGTGACATTGCTCATTGCAATTCCATTTTTCAAATTACCAGTGGGAATCGCTTCTGGTGCAGTTGTAGAAGGTTTCTTCCAAGGGGTTATACCTATTGGTTATATTGTAATGATGGCGGTATTACTTTATAAAATTACTTTAGAGTCTGGGCAATTTTCAACTATACAAGATAGTATAACAAGTATTTCTCAAGACCAACGTATTCAATTATTACTGATAGGATTTTCGTTTAATGCGTTCTTAGAGGGGGCTGCAGGTTTTGGGGTGCCAATTGCAATTTGTGCTTTATTATTATCACAACTTGGCTTTAAACCACTTCAAGCAGCAATGTTATGTTTAGTAGCTAATGCAGCGTCAGGTGCCTTTGGGGCAATAGGTATACCAGTTGGAGTGGTCGATACATTACATTTACCGGGAAATGTTACAGCTATGGGTGTTTCACAAACCGCAACACTGACATTAGCCATTATTAACTTCTTTATTCCGTTTTTATTAATTTTTATTATTGATGGCTTCAAAGGTATTAAAGAAACATTACCATCTATTTTAGTTGTTTCTGTCACTTATACAGTTTTACAAGCACTATTAACTGTATTCAATGGACCAGAGTTAGCAGATATTATTCCGCCACTCGCATCTATGCTAGCTTTAGCTTTATTTTCTAAAAAGTTCCAACCTAAACATATCTTTAGAATTCAACAAGATGTTGAACCAGAACCAGTTAAACATCATAAAGGTAAGGAAATATTATATGCATGGAGCCCATTCGTTATCTTAACAATCATTGTCATGATATGGAGTTCTCCATCATTTAAAGGGTTATTCTTACCAAAAGGTAAATTATCATCACTTGTGTTTAACTTTAATCTACCAGGTACATTCAGTGATATAGCACACAAACCAATTGTATTATCACTTAATATTATTGGCCAAACAGGTACAGCTATTCTACTAACGATAGTTATTACTATATTGATGTCTAAGAAAGTAAACTTTGGAGATGCTGGTCGTTTATTTGGTGTCACTTTTAAAGAACTTTGGCTACCAGTCCTTACTATTTGCTTTATTCTGGCAATCTCTAAAATTACAACATATGGTGGATTAAGTAGTGCGATGGGTCAAGGTATTTCTAAAGCAGGTAGTGTCTTCCCAATCTTATCACCTATACTTGGATGGATTGGCGTATTCATGACAGGTTCCGTCGTCAACAACAACTCATTGTTTGCACCTATTCAAGCATCAGTTGCTCAACAAATAGGTACTAGTGGATCATTGCTTGTTGCTTCAAATACTGTAGGTGGTGTAGCAGCCAAACTCATCTCACCACAATCTATAGCGATTGCAACAGCTGCCGTTAAAGAGGTTGGTAAAGAATCTGAGTTACTTAAAATGACATTACGATACAGTATCGGTTTACTCGTATTCGTATGTTTATGGACATTCATCTTATCATTATTACTATAAAAAATAACATCTCCAAGCCTTTAAAAGTTCTTAGTAGGCTTGGAGATGTTTAATTATTTGAACATATTCATAAAGTCTTCATATACTGTATCCGGGTGATATAATTTTAAGGTTTCTTTACTATTTTGAATAATATGATCAAGTTCATGATAATTATGTGTTGTTAAATCAATTTGCTTGGCTAATTGTGATACATTTTCATACTCTACAAGATAACCATTATGGCCATTTTTTATAATAGCTTCAGGACCTACATTGCCTTTAAAACTAATAACTATATTATCCTGAAGCATCGCTTCTAAAATAATCATCCCAAAACCTTCATTACGTGAAGGTACAACAACAATTTTGCTTTGCGCTAATTTACTATTTAATTCTTGTGTAGACGCATTGATTTGAATAATATCGCTTAAATTATATTGATCGATAAATTCTTGTAATTGGTGTTGTTCTTTTCCATCCCCATAAAGATGTACTTCATAGTTTAACCTTCTTAAATAATCTTGTATAAGTCTCACACTCTCAAGAAGTAAATCAAATCCTTTTTCATATTCTAAACGACCAGCGGCCAAGATAATATTTTTCTTCGGTGCAGCAATTTTTTTCTCAGTTACCATATTTGGTACGACGTATACAGGAGTTTTAAGTCGAGATTGATAGTTTTTTTGATCACTTTCAGTTAATGTAGTGACTTTATTTAAGTTTCTATAGGCAGCAATAATTTCTCTTTGATATTGCTCAGGATGAGCATCAAAATTCATATGTTCCATACCTATTTTGGTGATATGTGTTTTGGCATATTTTGAAATTAAAATATTGAAGCTCGCACGAGTACCAATTAATACATCTGAAGACACATTTTTGATGGCTTTAATCATTTTCTTTTCGACATAACTTGAAAACTGATTTAATCCTGGTTCATATTGAGAAATTTTTTGCGGTTTTAAAAGTGGAGTATAAGATTTTACACGATTAGCGACAATCGCTTTGAAATTTTTGGCTTTAAAACGATAGTCAACTAATACTTTAATATTAATATCTTTGTTTAATTTAAAATAGGGCGATTGTGCGCCTCTAAATACTGAGATGATTGTAACTGAGTGACCTTTTTGAGACAGAGTATTAGAGAGTTGGGAAATAGATTTTACTGTTCCACCCATAGCATATATATTATGCATGAAAAACGTGAACGATTTCATGTAAAACACCTCATTGTTTCTATAATCTTGTAGTTCATTATAACATTAGTCAGACTACTAAAGGTAATATGTTAGAATGGATTAATAGCATTATTTAAGGGTAAGAGTTTAACAATTTATAGATATCTGACTTTTTATCCTTTTGTGAATAGCAATTTATAGTATATAATTAAACTAGTTTAATCAATGGTTATGATGAGGGAGAATCAAGCCTTCCTTAAATAACTCTTGGGATATATTTTTTATAGGTTTAGAAAGCGCTTTAATATAGAAATCTATATTAAAACAAATCCATTAGAGTCAATCGTTCCATTTATTCATTGAAAAGGGGGACTGTATTTGTTATGAGTACACAACATAGCAAAACAGATGTCATCTTAATTGGTGGCGGCATTATGAGTGCAACATTAGGAACATTACTTAAAGAATTATCACCTGAGAAAGAAATTAAATTATTTGAAAGATTGGACCAACCTGGTGAGGAAAGTTCAAACGTTTGGAATAACGCTGGTACAGGGCATTCAGCATTATGCGAGCTGAATTATACTAAAGAAGGTAAAGATGGCTCAGTTGATATCACTAAAGCGATAAAGATTAATGAACAATACCAAGTGTCTAAACAGTTTTGGACGTATTTAGTACGTACGGGTCAATTAGATAGCCCAGGTAAGTTTATCCAATCTGTACCACACATGAGTTTTGTTAAGGGCGAAAATAATGTGCGTTTCTTGAAAAGTCGTGTAGATAGTCTTCAAAAGAATGTTCTTTTCGAAAAAATGGAAATCTCTGAAGATCCTGAAAAAATTAAGAATTGGGTACCATTAATGATGGAAGGGCGTAAGTCAGAAGAGCCTATTGCTATCACTTATGATGAAACAGGGACAGACGTGAATTTTGGTGCTTTAACGAAAAAATTAATTAGCAATTTACAAGAAAAACATGTCGAAGTGAATTATAAGCATGAAGTTCAAGACATTAAGAAACAGGATAATGGTAATTGGAATGTTATTATTAAAGATTTAACATCTGGTCAAATAACAAATTATGAAACGGAATTTGTATTTATCGGTGCTGGTGGCGCTAGTTTACCTTTATTACAAAAAACAGGTATTAAAGAATCTAAACACATTGGCGGTTTCCCAGTAAGTGGATTATTCTTAAGATGTAAAAATCCTGATGTTATTAAACAGCATCATGCAAAAGTGTATGGTAAAGCAGAGGTGGGAGCACCTCCAATGTCTGTACCTCACTTAGATACACGTTTTGTTAACGGCGAACGTTCTTTATTATTTGGACCTTTCGCAGGTTTCTCACCTAAATTCTTAAAAACTGGCTCATATTTAGATTTAATTAAATCTGTTAAACCAAATAATATAGTAACGATGTTAAGTGCAGGTGTTAAAGAGTTTAATTTAACTAAATATCTTGTATCTCAATTAATGTTATCTAATGAAGAACGTGTTGATGACTTACGTGTGTTCTTCCCTGAAGCTAAAGACGAGGATTGGGAAGTAATTACTGCAGGACAACGTGTTCAAGTGATTAAAGATACTGATAAATCTAAAGGTAACCTTCAGTTTGGTACGGAAGTTATTACTTCTGAAGATGGTTCACTAGCAGCTCTTCTAGGTGCTTCACCAGGTGCGTCAACAGCAGTAGATATTATGTTTGATGTACTACAACGTTGTTATCAATCAGAATTTAGTGGTTGGGAATCTAAAATCAAAGAAATGGTACCTTCATTTGGCTTGAAACTCTCAGAACATGAAGATGTATACCATGCTGTAAATAAAGAAATTACAAAGTATTTAAATGTTAAATAATTTGTAGAAGCTAAGTTAATGATAAAGTAAGTCAATTAAAAACAAAGGCTCTAAGATGGTTTCAAACTTGAAATCATCTTAGAGCCTTTTTTATGAAGATAAAGTATAAACTAAAACATGGTTAGGAGTTAGTTTATACAGTGTTTTTAATTGGTAATTGAATTGTGAAGATTGTAGCGTCGTTAGATTGAACAGAAATAGTACCATTGTGCAATTCTATGATGGACTTTGTAATTGCGAGACCTAAACCATTACTACTCTGATCATTGTTTAATTTATAAAATCTTTCGAAAATGTGAGACATATCTTTATCTCTGACTGTGCCCTCATTTTCGATGGTAAAAATAATATTGGATGCTTCTATTGATAGATGTATCTGGATTAAGCCATATTGTGGTGTGTATTTAATGGCATTAATGATAAGATTGCTCAACGCTTGATGAATAAGTCTTTCATTTCCTAGGAAATATACCTCATCTAATTCTGTCATAATTACTAAATCTTTTTCTTCAATATGGAATTGCTCATGTCTAATAATATCTTTAATTAAATCATTTAAGTGGATGCGCTTATCTAAAGTTAAATGTTCTGCGTTATCTAATTCAGATAGTAATAATAGTTCTTGCGTTAAATCACTGACTTGAGTAGTAATATTAAATAGCTCATTAACATGCATTTGTCTTTCTTCTTTACTTTTAGAAAATTGTAGTTGAGTTAATATACTTTGAATGTGTGTCAGTGGAGTTTTGATTTCATGAGATACATTTTGGACAAAATGTTGTCTCATTTCATCTACTTGTCCTAAACGTTTGCGCATTGTATCAAACCTTGATTGTAAGGTGCCAATTTCATCTTGACGTGTTTGATTGATAGGAGTTTGAAAATCGCCTTTCATCAGTCTATGGGTTGCACTTTTCAGAGCAGAAACGGGTTTAATAATTGAATACGTAGAAGCAATAACTAATGAAATTGAGATGACAAGTAATAGACCAAGTAACACGGCTAAAAATATTCTAAACTCACTAAATGTTTCACCAATATCAGGACGCATAAATACTGCAACTGGTTTATCGTTAGATTTAAAGCGTAAGCCTACCGTGTTATCCGTTTCATTATCGAAAAAACCTGTGACAAATAATTCAAATGGCTTATTTTTAATACCGTGATAATTTTTACCATTCATTACAGATTGAATAGCAGATTGTGGTAATGTATCTCGACGGAATGGTTCTCCATAAAAATGTTTTGTACCAAGATTATCTACAGTAAGTATTTGATAATTCATATCTCCCAAATGTTTAAAATAAGAGGAGAGTGATTGAGTGTTTTGTGCGTTTTCATAATTGCGTGCTTCTTTTAAGGTTTTCATAATTTTAGCATCATTAGAGGCTTTTAAATTAAAATGATAATAGATATTTGTAAGGACAAAGCTTATAAAGGCGCTAAAAAGTATCACTGTGATGGTATAGATTGCAATTCTAGAATAAAGTGTTTTAAACATCTTGATTCACCTTATACCCTTGTCCACGGACTGTATGTATTGAAATTGATGCACCTAATCTAGACAACTTTTGACGGAGTCTTTTAATGTGTACATCAACAGTTCGATCATCTCCTTCGTAATCAAATCCCCAAATCTTTTCAATGATGTCATTTCGAGTGAAAATGTGTTTCGGATTAGACACTAATAAAAATAATAATTGGAATTCTTTATTAGGAAGATTTATCGTTTTAGCATCAACATTTATCTCCATATATGGTTGATTGAGTGTTAAATTTCCAAGTTTAAGTTCAGACTCAGCATTAATTTGATATCTTCTTAACACCGCTTTGATTCTAAATAGTAATTCTTTCACCTCAAATGGTTTAGTTACATAGTCATCTGTCCCGCTTAAGAAAGCACGTTCTTTATCACTTAAAGCGTCTCTTGCCGTTAACATAATAACGGGTATATCATAATCCTCTTTTAAAGTTTTACATAATTCGAAACCATTTATGCCATTCATCATAATATCAACGATAGCTATGGCGACATTCTCTTTTTCAAGAAAATGAAGTGCCTCCTCACCACTTAAAAAAGCGTGTGTTTCAAAATGTTCATTTATTAGATGAGATTTTACATAATCTAATATTTTTCGATCATCATCAACAACTAAACAGCTCACCATCATCTTTTCGCTCCTAAGTTTTTTATTTATTATACTATTTCCGATTTTAATTTAACATATCGAAGTTCGTTCATATTCAGTTCACATTCACTTCTTAAAATTTTGGTGACAAAGATAAAGGAGTGACTATAAATGAATTTAGCATGGAAAGAAATTAAATTTTATAAATTCAGATTTATACTTATAATGCTTATCGTATTTTTAATGTCTACGATGGTTTTATTTATCAGTGGGTTGGCTCAAGGACTAGCCAGGGAAAACATTTCTCTATTTGATCACCTCAAAGGGAACCAATTTATTATTCAGAAAATGAAGGAACCACAACTAGAAAAATCTTCATTAAACTCTAAACAACAATTTAAAATAAACAAAATCGTTAACGAGCAACCAATAAAAATGATGTCAAAAACTTTAAATGTAAAAGGTAATGAAGCAAATGTCGTTGCATTAAACTATACGACCGAAAATAAATTTAATCTAAAATCTGGAACATACCCAAATCATAAAAATGAAATTGTAGTGAATGAAAAACTTATCGCAAAAGGGATTAAAAAAGGAGATAAAGTGAAGTTCACAAAAGAAGGTAAGCCATATAAAGTCGTAGGAATTCTTAAAGATGCTATGTATTCGCATAGTAATGTGATTCTTATGAATCAAAACGTATTTCAAAATAAAAATAATGGTGTGGCTTCATTTTATTCATTGAGTCATTTATCTAGTAAACAGAAGCATGAAATCAATACAATTAAAGGTGTGCAACATGTAAAAGCACAAGAATTAACGAATCATATTGCTAGCTACAAAGCTGAGCAAAGTCCATTAAAAATGATGATTTATAGTTTATTTATTATCACAGCAATAGTATTAAGCGCATTCTTTTATGTAATGACGATACAGAAAATTTCCGAGATAGGAATACTTAAAGCTATAGGCATTTCCACACCACATTTACTTATTTCATTAATCGTTCAAATTTCAGTAATTACTCTGATTGGTGTAATTATATCTGAAGCTTTAATTATATTAATAAATCAAATTTTACCGGTTACAATGCCATTTCATTTAGAAGTGAGCAACATGTTAGTTGTATTAATAATATTTTTATTCGTTGGTTTAATTGGCGCGTCACTCTCGTTCATTAAACTTTTAAAAATTGATCCGATAGAAGCGATAGGGGGAAATGAATAATGACATTAATGGTAGATAATATTGTTAAAACTTTTGGAGAAAATGAATCTGAAACGCAAGTTTTAAAAGGAATCAATTTTGAAGTTCAGGATGGAGAATTCGTTATCTTAAATGGTGCTTCTGGTTCCGGTAAAACTACATTATTAACGATACTAGGCGGTTTATTATCACCTACATCTGGTAAACTCATCTATGAAGAAAGCCCTTTATTTAATAACAACAACAATACTAAAATGAGGCTCAACGACATCGGCTTTATATTTCAAGCGTCACATCTCATCCCGTACCTCACTGTAGAAGAACAACTGATCACTGTTGGTAAAGAAGCGGGAATGTCTAAAAGAGAAGCAAAGTTACGGGCTAATGAACTACTTGATGAGATTGGTTTAACACATAGGGTGAAAAGCTATCCCTATATGTTATCAGGTGGAGAAAAACAACGTGTAGCGATTATGAGAGCATTTATGAATCATCCTAAAATCATACTAGCTGACGAACCTACCGCAAGTTTAGATGCAGAGAGAGCTAGACATGTCGTAGCAATGATTAAAGAACAGATTAGTGACAAACGTATGATTGGTATAATGATTACACATGATGAAAGTTTATTTAAATATGCAGACCGTGTTATAGAACTTTATGACGGTAAAATAATCAACTAATAAAAAGAGCGAGGTAACGTTAGTCTACTTGAATAGTAGTTTTCGTTATCTCGCTTATTCATTTCTTAGACGATGATCATGCGTATAAGACTTACCCAAAAGATAATCGCAAAATAAATAGTTAGAATTACTTTATATTGATACATTAATCCTAAAAAATCTTTGATAAGCGCTATACTGAAAAAATGATAGGGTGTATGGCTCCCGAGACCATAGAATTCTAAACCTACTTTATTAGCAAGACGCAATGATCTTAAAATATGGAATTGGCTTGTAACACATAAGAATTGTGCTCGTCTTCCAAAATGTTTTTCTATGATTGGCTTTGAATATTGAAAATTGGTATACGTATTAGTAGATTGTTCTTCCATTAGAATACGTTTCTCCGGCACACCCTTCGCGATGAGATAGCGTTTCATTGCTAGCGCCTCAGTAATGGGTTCATCGGGACCTTGCCCACCACTTACTAACATATATGGAGAATGCTTTTGAGATTCATAAACTTTGATTGCACAATTTAACCGTTCAGCAAGCATAGGAGTGACTTCCTCTGTAAAAATACCTGCTCCTAGTACCATAATTAGGTCTACATTTTTAGAAAATAAATGACTACCATAAGCTGATGACCAAGAAATATAACAAATAAAAGCGAATATAGTACTATAAGCGATGGTAGCGAACCATAAGGCCAATCCATTAATAATTGGGATGTCTACCGTACTAATATATATACATGCTGATAGGAATAACATGATGCGATAAAGGTAAATAAACATGTGTTTCAAAAATAGACGTCCACGTTTAAAGTTAAATAAATGTCGATGTTTAATGAGAATGAATAATGAAGCAATCAACATTAAGCTTGTTAAATCATACGGAATAGTTAAATGAATTAAATGATAAATTGTAATGATAAATCCGATAATAATAGTAGAAATATAAAATCTTAAATTAAGAGTGAGTGGTTGATTGACATACAAAGATGCAATAAGGATAAAAGCAATGATTGTTAGTATAATTGATATCATGAATGGATTACCTCTACATTTATTGTATATATAATGTAGACTAGCTATTCATAATTAGCAATCTTTTAGCTATAAAATACGTGAGCTCATTAGAGGTTTCAATTTGATAGTATTCTTGCTATTATTTAAAAGTATGAAAAATAATTTTTTTATATAAATAGATAAAATAAATTAGGAGATTCTACATGGTAAGACGAATAGAAGATCATATCATTTTTTTGGAAAAATTCATAAATGACGTAAATACATTAACTGCAAAGCTACTTAAAGATTTACAAATTGAATATGGCATTTCTATAGAGCAATCTAATGTGTTGAATATGTTAAGTAATGAATCATTAACAGTGAGTCAAATTACTGAAAAACAAGGCGTCAATAAAGCAGCAGTAAGTAGAAGAGTTAAAAAATTATTAGATGCTGACTTAGTTAAACTCGAAAAAACAAATGCCAATACTGACCAACGCTTAAAAATTGTAATTTTATCAGAAAAAGGCAAAGAATATATTGTAAAAAGAAAAGCAATCATAAGTAATATTGCTAATGATATGACAAGTGATTTCTCAACAGAGGAAATAGAAAAAGTTAGACATGTTTTAGAGGTCATTGATCATCGTATCAAATCGTTTAATTCTAAATTATAAATATTCTGAGAATTGGACTATACACTGAATCATTGATAGGAATATAATGAAAAGTGTAAATTATTTTAAGTATTTAGGACTAATTATGTATTTAACTTAAGCTGTTTTATTAATATAATTCGAATAAGTGCGTAAATGCTTTTTAATTAAAATAAAATGAAAACTACATATATTAGAAATTGTAATTTCAAATCAAAATCTGTAAAATAAACCAGGTTGATAAAATAATTATATAATATAAAAATTAAGTGAATGTAGTGTGGGAATAAGAGGTGATATAATGAATCAATGCCCAAACTGTGGACATACAGTTAGTGGTGATAATGAAAGCTGTCCAAATTGTGGGCAATCATTATCAAGAAATAAGAAAAGAAAAAATAAAACTAAACAGCAATCATCTCAATCGCAAAATAATAACGCTACGAACCTCAAATTACGTAGAATTGTTCCACTAGGAATCGTCTTTTTTATTTTAATACTTATTGTGGTTTTATTTTTCCTATTAAAGAACTTTAATTCTCCAGATGCACAAGCTAAGATTCTTGTTAATGCAGTAGATAATAATGATACGCAAAAAGTAGCAACTTTATTAAGTACTAAAGATAATAAAGTAGATCCAGATGAGGCGAAAGAATATATTAAATATATTAAAAACGAAGTAGGTATGAAAAGTTTTATTAGTAATATTCGAGAGACAGTGGACAAATTGAATAAAAATAATTCAAGTGTCGCATCGTATATCCAAACGAGAAGTGGTCAAGACGTTCTGAGAATTAGTAAAAATGGTACGAGATATTTGTTCTTTGATAATATGAGCTTTACTGCACCCACGAAACAACCAATTATTAAACCTAAAGAAGAAACAAAATATGAATTTAAAACAGGTGGTAAACGCAAAACTGTCATTGCAGATGCACATAAGAATACACCATTAGGTGATTTCATACCGGGTACTTATCACATGCCTGCTAAAAAGATTACTAAGAATGGCACATTCAATGGCTATTTAAATTTTGATTTTAGAGAAAGTAGTTCTGAGACAGTAGAAGCTTCGGAAGATTTTGATCAAACCTATTTAAATATCAAATTAAAAGGTGCAAGTAAATTAAGTGATAGTTCAGAAAAAGTAAAAATTAATGATCGTGAAATGTCATACTCAAATTCTAAAGAGTATGGTCCGTATCCGAAAACGAAAGATATTACTATATCTGCCACAGGTAAAGCAAAAGGTAGAAAATTTAGTTCAGAAACCAAAACAATTAGTGCTGATGATTTAAAAAATAATACGACTGTGACATTAAATTTTGAAAGTGATAAAATCAATAGTTATGTTGAGAAAAAAGAAAAAGAAGAGAATAGTCTCAAAAATAAATTAACGGAGTTCTTCAGTGGTTACTCAATGGCGATTAATTCAGCTTTTAACATGAATAATTTTGATTTTATATCAAGTTATTTTAAAAAGAATTCTTCTATTTATAAACAAATGAAAAATAACTTTGCAAATCATACAACTGTTTCAATGCTATCACCACAAGTATTAAGTGCGAGTAGAAGCGGAGATAAAATTAAAACCACGATTCAACAAATTGATAACTCAGGTAACTTTGTTAACAAAGACTATGAACTAGAAATTGACTCTGATAATAGTAATATGCAACTCACAAAAGGTGATGAATAAAAGCCAAATGCAAAATGCATTTGGCTTTTATTATAGCTATTTAGTAATATAATTAATTATCAGGAAAAGCTTAAGAAAAAAGCTTGATTTCCTTTTAAATGTATAAAGGAGGCTTCACTTTGGAGCAATCACAACCCAAACATCGCAATTCCCTATTATTTATCATCATTTTAGGTGCACTTACTGCTATAGGTCCATTGTCAATTGACATGTTCTTACCAGGTCTACCTAACATTAAGAATGATTTTCATACAACAGCATCAAATGCTCAATTAACAATTTCATTTTTCATGGTGGGATTAGCATTCGGTAACTTGTTTGCTGGACCTATTTCCGATTCTAAAGGTCGTAAAAAGCCTCTTCTTATTGCGATGGTTATTTTCACGCTGGCAAGTTTAGGAATCATTTTTGTTACGAATATTTGGGTGATGATTATATTACGTCTTATACAAGGTCTAACTGGTGGGGCAGGTGCAGTCATATCCAGAGCAGTGGCAAGTGATAAATACTCAGGAAATGATTTAACCAAATTCTTATCACTTCTAATGTTAGTTAACGGTGTTGCACCAGTTATCGCACCAGCACTTGGGGGATTGATACTAAGTTTTACTGGTTGGAGAATGGTCTTTATTATATTGACCATTTTCGGTTTACTTATGTTCATAGGAACACTCTTCAAAGTTCCAGAATCCCTTGAAAATGAACACCGTGTTAATAGCAACCTTGGCACAATGTTTAAGAACTTTAAAGATTTATTTGCTACACCAAGATTTGTATTACCTATGTTGATACAAGGTGTGTCATTTGTTTTATTATTTACTTACATTTCAGCCTCACCATTTATTGTTCAAAAAATATATGGATTTTCGCCTTTACAGTTTAGTATCATGTTTGCATCCATAGGTATTACTTTAATTATTTCAAGTCAACTGACCGGTAAGTTAGTAGATTACTTTGATAGACAATCTGTACTTAGAATGATGACTGTAATCCAAATTTTAGGTGTCATCATAGTAAGTATGACATTAATCAATCATTGGAATTTCTGGTTATTAGCGTTTGGCTTTGTAATACTTGTAGCACCTGTAACAGGTGTAGCAACACTTGGTTTCTCTATTGCAATGGATGAAAGTAAAAGTGGAAAGGGGAGTTCTTCAAGTCTTCTTGGACTATTTCAAACATTGTTAGGTGGACTGATGTCTCCGCTCGTAGGTATTAAAGGGGAAAATGATCCAACACCCTACATTATTATTATTGCTATAACAGCTGTAATTCTGATTATATTACAACTTTTAAATAGACGCGTATTTAAAAAAAGCTAAACCGTTTAAGATGATTTAATCTAAGTCTACTTCAGAGTTAAAATTAACTTCGAAGTAGACTTTTTTCATCTTCAGTTTAGCTTTAAATGTTTACCTTTGCAGTTTAATAGTATTTGCGAGTAAGACTTCTGCTATGACTTTTGGAGACTCTACACAACCACGTCGTAACCAATCGATAATAATACCGGCTTGGCCTCCTACAGAATAAACAACAAACATGTGTTTATTCTGAATTGAGGTTTCATATCTATTCATCACCTTTTCATAACAATCTCTAGTTTCATTAATATAATCCAAAGCAATATCTTTATTAGGATGAGTAATTAATGTTGCTTTATAAAAGGCTTCCCTACGTTTGATATAACTTGCAACAAGTAAAAAGAATTTATACATTTTCTTTTGATCTTGCTTAATGCTATGAAAGTCATGATAAAAAGAATTAAGTAAAGCTTTATATTTATTGAGATGATAATTTTGTATACGTTCTAATAAATGATATTTATCTTGAAAATGATCATAAAAAGTTGAGCGATTTACGTTACTATATGCACAAATCATTTTGATAGTAATGTCCTCAAATGGATATTCTTCAAGTAATTTAATAAGACTTTGAATGATTTTATATTTAGCGCGTTGCTTCATTGTTTCACCTGATTAATTTTTTTATATAAGTTTTTATCCAACACAATTATAAAAATTGTTGGTGTTATTTTTAGATTCACATCTCTATAATAGATAAAGTGAATTTTAAAAGCAAATAGGAGGATATATTCATGAAGAAAATGGTATTAGTGAATGTCATTACTATCATTGTCTTAGTAGTTATAGGTGTTCTAGCTTTCTGGTTCTGGAACAATGCGACTAGCTACGTAACTACTGACAACGCAAAAGTAGACGGAGATCAAATTAAAATCTCAAGTCCAGCTTCAGGACAAATTAAATCTCTTGATATTAAACAAGGAGATAAACTTGATAAAGGTGATAAAGTAGCTGAAGTTTCAGCTCAAGGTGAAGGTGGTCAATCTAAAGATATGAGCATCAAAATGCCTCAAAAAGGTACTATCGTAAAAACTGATGGTATGGAAGGGTCTATGGCTCAAGCTGGTAACCCAATCGCTTATGCATACAATTTAGATGATTTATACATTACTGCTAACGTAGATGAAAAAGACATTTCTGATGTAGAAAAAGGAAACGATGTAGACGTTGATATCGACGGTCAAAAAGCTTCTATCAAAGGTAAAGTTGAACAAGTTGGTGAAGCAACTGCAGCTAGTTTCTCATTAATGCCTTCATCAAACAGTGACGGCAACTACACTAAAGTGTCTCAAGTAGTTCCAGTTAAAATTTCTCTAGATTCTGAACCATCTAAAAATGTTGTTCCAGGTATGAACGCTGAAGTTAAAATCCATAAAAATTAAGGGGGTCATTTTATGACAGCGACCTTCATTATTATTTATATTGTTATAGCGCTCATACTTATTGGTCTTATTAATGTTTTTCTTTCTAAATCTAGGAAAAAAGCAAAAGGTCAAAAAGCGGAACAACGTTCGACTAAGGATTCTAAGAATCAAAGTTATCAATCTAAATTTAAAGCAAGTGATCTAGATAAACAATCTGAGTCTAACAATGCTTCAAGTCGTGTCAGAAATCATTCTGATAATATCGAAGATGATAAAAGAAAACATCACTTCGAATCTACTAAAGAGGGAGATCAAAGATCTTCTAATGCAACACATTCAGAAAGTAGATATGATGACTATCCTGGTTCTTTACGTCGTTCAGATCAACATGAAGAAGAAAACGTAGAGAAACACGATAATCAAAATAATCATTCTACAGAATCAAATGAAGAATCAGATGAAGTTTTAAATCCTATTAACCCTAATTCTGTAGAAGGTAGAGTTAATGAGAAGATTAAAAACCAAGAATCTAACTTCATTTTTGGTAAAGGTATTTCAAGAGGTAAGATTTTAGCTGCAATGTTATTTGGTATGTTTATTGCGATTTTAAACCAAACATTATTAAATGTGGCATTGCCTAAAATTAATACTGAATTTAATATTTCTGCATCAACTGGACAATGGTTGATGACAGGTTTCATGTTAGTCAATGGTATTTTAATTCCAATTAGTGCTTTCTTATTTAACAAATATTCGTATAGAAAATTATTTATTGTGGGCTTAGCGCTCTTTACGATTGGTTCACTTGTCTGTGCGATTTCGTTTAACTTCCCAATTATGATGGGAGGACGTGTGTTACAAGCCATTGGTGCAGGTATCTTAATGCCATTAGGTTCTAACGTTATTGTAACGATTTTCCCACCTGAAAAACGTGGTGTCGCAATGGGTACAATGGGAATAGCTATGATCTTAGCGCCAGCCATTGGTCCAACACTATCAGGTTATATCGTTCAAAACTATCATTGGAACGTCATGTTCTATGGTATGTTCTTTATCGGTTTAGTTGCAATTATTGTAGGTATGTTTTGGTTTAAACTTTACCAACGTACCACAAATCCTAAAGCCGATATACCAGGAATTATCTATAGTACAATAGGTTTCGGTGCTTTATTATACGGTTTCTCTGAAGCTGGTAATAAAGGCTGGGGTTCTACTGAAATTGTAACAATGTTTGTTATTGGTATTATCTTCATTGTTCTATTTGTAATTAGAGAGTTAAGAATGAAGGCTCCAATGTTAAATCTTGAAGTATTAAAATATCCAACATATACACTTACAACAGTTATCAATATGATTGTAATGATGAGTTTATATGGCGGTATGATTTTACTTCCTTTATATTTACAAGATTTACGTGGCTTCTCAGCATTAGACTCAGGCTTACTCATGCTTCCGGGTGCCTTAGTCATGGGTGCTTTAGGTCCTATAGCTGGTAAGCTATTAGATACTATAGGTATTAAACCATTAGCAATCTTTGGTATCGGTATTATGACTTATGCTACATGGGAATTAAGTAAATTGAACTTAGAAACGCCATATCTTCATATTATGGGCATATATGTATTGCGTTCATTCGGTATGGCATTTATTATGATGCCTATTATGACAGCAGGTATGAATGCTTTACCTGCAAGATTGATCTCACATGGTAACGCATTTGTTAATACAATGAGACAATTAGCAGGTTCTATCGGTACAGCTATATTGGTAACAGTAATGACGACTCAACAAACCAATCATGTTGCAGCATTCGGGGATGAATTAGATAAAACCAATCCTGTTATCCAAGATCATATGCGTGAATTAGCACAACAATATGGTGGCGAATCAGGTGCATTAAAAGTGTTATTACAATATGTTAATAAACTTGCATCTGTTGAAGGTGTTAATGATGCATTTATCATTGCTACTGTTATTAGTGCTATCGCATTAATCTTAAGCTTATTCTTACAAAGTAAGAAAAAAGCAGAAGCGTCAGCTAAAAAAGCTAACGCAGAAGATAAAACAGCTCACCAAGAGTAAAAACTAATTAAGAGATAAAAATGTGTTGTGGGGACACTTAGAGCCACTTACAATCGGAAGATTGTTAGTGGCTCTTATGCATGCGCGAGAGCGCAGGCGAACGTAAGGAAACAATCGGAAGATTGTTAGTGGCTCTTATGCATGCGCGAGAGCGCAGGCGAACGTAAGGAAAGAGTCGGAAGATTGTTAGTGGCTCTTATGCATGCGCGAGAGCGCAGGCGAACGGATTAAATTATTAATACGAATAAAAGGCCAATCCTTAACTTGATTAAAAGTTATGGATTGGCCTTTTGCATTATCTTATACGTGCTAGTCGATTACGGAAGAATAAACTAATGAATAAGAGTGCAATACTACAAGCAAGTAAAATAAGTGCATTATGTATTGCATCAGCTTCATTAATTACTTGGTCTGGAGAAACAGTTAGATAATATTGTTTGAGTGATTCAGAAATTTTTTGCGCAATTGTATGAATAATATAGCTAAAATACAAAGTAATCAGTAACATAGCTGCTAAAATAAATAAATTGAAAATCTTCAATAAAGTTCTATTAAGAATAATTGTAATTACAGTAATAAACATACTAACTAAACAAAGAATAAAGAATACATTAAACACCATTATGAGGTTATCTATAGATTTTTGTAGATCATCCATATTACCTAAATTAATATTTAAATTACCAATTTTAGTTAGAGTATCTTGGAAGTTTTGAATTTCATGGAAATTAATAGTTTTATTTGCAAAAGCAAGGTTAAAAATAGGTTGTTTCAACATACTATAACCTGTTATAGCAGTTAAAATGAGTATGATCAGATGGATGATAATACTAACCCATGAACGCTTTTTCTTCCCATATCTTTTGCCTCGGTGTATTTCTTGCTCATGAAATTGAGCATTGAAGTTACTTGGATTTTGATTAGGTTCAGACACTAAGATGCCTCCTTTAATTTTGCTGTCCTATATTTATCATTTTCACTTTATGTTTGTTATAATTGGCTTTATTCAAGACATATACGCGCACACATAAAGTGGTTTAAGATTCATCTAACTCATATAATATTATATCTTTTTTAGAAAAATGAATATAGCACTTTAAACAAATTGTTTTATAAATTTAAAATTTGAAAAGAGGTAGGTCTAGCAAGCTATGAAAAATCGTTTAATGAATAGAGTAGTCAATAAATATATACTTCATAACAGATCAATATTTTTCGAAAATGACGATGAGGTAGAGCAATTTTTAGAAAAAAGAAGAGACGAAAATAGTAAAAAACATAAACAACCCTCATCATTAAATGTAAAAGCTAATCTTGATAAATTATCTTTAGGAGATATGCAAGTATTCAGATTTAATTTCAGACATGAGTCTAATAATAAAATTCTGTATTTACATGGGGGATACAATACATTGCAACCCTCACCATTCCACTGGAGATTGTTAGATAAATTAGCATTAAATACATTACATGAAGTTGTGCTACCTATCTATCCTAAGGCGCCGGAATTTCACCTAGAAGATACATACAACGCGATTAAGGAAGTTTATGATGAATTAGTAGCTGAAGTTGGTGTTGATCATATCGTCATCATGGGAGACGGTTCAGGTGGCGGATTAGCTATGCGATTTGTACAATCCTTAATTGAGGAAAATGAACCTGTTCCAAGTAAACTATTCTTAATTTCACCACTTTTAGATGCGACACTATCAAATAAAATGATTACCGAAGACTTAGAAGACGAAGATATATTAGTAAGTCGATTTGGTGTGAATGAACTTATGAAAGTATGGTCTAATGGTCTACCATTAACGGATAAACGTGTTTCACCACTCTATGGTGAGCTAAGAGGATTACCTCCTGTATACATGTATGGAGGAGGTAAAGAAATACAAAATCCTGATATGAAAGAGCTCGCACGTTTACTAGAAGGCTATGGACAATTTGTTGAGTTTAATGAATATCCAAAAATGGTGCATGATTTTCCATTATATCCAATAAGACAATCACATAAAGTAATCAAACAAATTACGAAGGCTATTCGGAAATAAAGAACAAGGACTTTGGTTAAATCAAACTACCAAAGTCCTTGTTCTTTAGTGTTATTCTATTATCGAATTAATATGTGTGACAATAAAATTTTGTCCCTTTAAATAGTAAAAAGATGCCATAAAATCATCAAATTGACGTGGTATGTCAGTAAAATTACTAAAAGTAAATTTCTTTTCTAAGTTTTGATCTTGAACATATTTTTCAAAATTATTATATTGAATAAGAAATTCTTCATCGATTTGGTTCTCATCAATAAGCGTAAATATTTCATCAATCGCAAACTTTTGTCCTTGTAAATAACTCATATGAATTGCTCGTTTAAAAAGTTGAGATGCAGGCCCATTAATGACTAATTCTTTCTGATTGTTTAACTCACTCAACTCAAATTTAACGTCATCTTTCAAATCTATAAGCTCGTTTTTTATACGTTTCCTAGTAGGCATAACTATTCTCCTTTCTTAGGTATACCAATGCGATGTCCTAGTTGTTTAGGCCACTCAATTTTTTCCTGTTCTAAATCATAAGCTTCTATAAATTCCATATATTTCTCAGGAAATGGTGCAGAGCGCCGTTGATTCTTGTCGATACCCATCATCATTACTTCATTTGTAGCAGCTATAGTTCCATCTTCATGCAACATTCTTAAAAATAAGTGCGTACGTTTATAATCATAGTCGTAAAGGTATAATTCTACAGTGAATGACTGATCAAGAGACAGTTCTGCTAAATATGTAGTATGTGCTTCTATTGTAAATACTGTATATTGACTTTCTTCTCTTTCTTTAAGAGATAGCCCATGACTATAATTAAACTCATTAATTACATCGCTAAAAATTACATTATAATATGCATCATGCATATGGTTATTATTATCAATCAAATCTTCAGTTACTTTTCGTGTTACAGTAAATGTTTTAGACATCTCTTATCCCCCTTGAATATAACTCTATCTTACTAAATTAAATTAACACATACACGTGATTGATTTCATGATAGAATGTAACTGAGATAATTGGAGGGGGAAGTAAGATGACAATGACCGTAAGATATCAATCTTTAACACAACCTCTTACGGAAGTATCAAATATTCAAGACGTCCCTAGTGATGCGACAATTATTTGGTATGATTTTGAAAATGCTTCAAATAAAGAAAATGAATTTCTAAGAAATAAATTCGATTTTAACTATTTAGAAATTGATGATGCTATTACAGGTATACCACGAGTTAAATACAAAGAATATAAAGAATATCAATATATGATTTTTCATAGTATTATTGATAAAGATTATTCACCCATCGCATTAAATGTATTTCTTCAAAATAATATACTTGTCACGTATCATCATAAACCTTTTCAATCTTTAAAGAGGGTCGCCGAATATAATGCTGAAAACCATGATTCAGAATTAGATTGCGCGGATATAGTGATACATATACTTGATAGTATGGTAGATAAATATTTCGATTTCGTATATGGTATTGAAGATAAAGTTTATAATTTTGAAGCTCGTCATGTTGATGATCGCTATAGTAAAAATGTGATGGAAAACGTTTTTCAGTTACGTTCAGATTTGATTAAAATTAAACGAGTTATGTTTCCAATGCAAGAAGTTGTTGATACGATTAAGAGTGAAGGTAATATCATTAAAGATGCTAAACACTCAATGTACATTCAACATATTGATGACCACCTTATTAAACAGAGAAATGTCATTAGAACAGCTCAAGAAATGACAAATGAAATTCGAGAAAATTATGAGTCATTCACCTCATTTAGAATGAATAGTATTATGCAAATACTCACACTTGTATCAGTTATTTTCTCACCTTTAACATTTATAGCTGGTGTTTATGGAATGAACTTTGATTATATGCCAGAGTTAAAATGGCATTATGCTTATTTTATATGTTTAGGCGTAATGCTTGTGATAACAATTGTTTTAGTCGTCTTTTTCAAAAGGAAAAAATGGTTCTAAAACTTTAACAAAAATATTTGAATTTAAACAAAGGAAGGTATTTCAATGAGTGATTCACTGAGAGAACAAAGAAAAAATGAACATGTAGAAATTGCTATGTCTCAACATGATGCGCCTCAATCTGATTTTGATAAATTAAGATTTGTTCATCATTCCATTCCTAGCATTAATGTCGATCAAGTTGATTTAACAAGTCATACTTCTCACTTTGATATGCAATCCCCAGTGTATATTAATGCGATGACGGGTGGTAGTGATTGGACGAAGCAAATTAACGAAAAGTTAGCAGTAGTCGCTAGAGAAACTGGACTAGCAATGGCGGTTGGATCTACACATGCTGCTTTAAGAAACCCTAAAATGGCAGATACATTTAACATTGTAAGACAGACTAATCCTGAAGGTATGATATTTAGTAATGTTGGTGCAGATGTGCCTGTTGAAAAGGCGTTACAATCAGTTGAATTACTTGAGGCACAGGCATTACAAATTCATGTGAATTCACCACAAGAATTGGTTATGCCAGAAGGTAACCGTGAATTTGTAACTTGGATGGATAATATAGAAGCTATTGTGAATCGCGTGGATGTACCAGTAATTGTTAAAGAAGTTGGGTTTGGTATGAGTAAAGAGACCTTTAAGTCTTTAGCTGAAATTGGCGTTCAATATGTAGATGTAAGTGGTCGTGGTGGAACGAATTTTGTTGATATAGAAAATGAACGTCGTTCAAATAAAGATATGGATTACTTAACCCAATGGGGGCAATCGACAGTTGAATCTCTACTTGAAAGTACAGATTATCAAGATAAATTAAATGTATTTGCAAGTGGTGGGTTACGTACACCTTTAGATGCAGTAAAAAGTTTAGCCTTAGGTGCTAAAGCTGTTGGTATGTCTAGACCATTTTTAAATCAAGTAGAGCAATCAGGTATTACTAATACGATTGAATATGTAGAATCTTTCTTAAATCATATGAAAAAAATTATGACGATGTTAGATGCTAAAGATATTGATTCACTTACTCATAAAGATATTGTATTTAGTCCTAAACTACTTTCTTGGATTGAACAACGTGGCTTAGATATTCACAGAGGCTAAAGTTTAATATATAAAATGTACGAAAGTATAAATTAAAGGCTGAAAGAAGGCTTCATTACGAAGCTTTCTTTCAGCCTTTTTTAGTTTAATTATATGCATGATTGTTTTAATGCTATTAGACGTTACGTATTAACTAAAGAATTGTATAAAGCTCATTACAATAATAACGCCGATTAGATCTATTAAAAATGCACCAACTATAGGAACTACAAGATATGCTTTAGGTGAGCTACCATACTTTTTAGTAATAACGTCAAGGTTAGCCATTGCATTAGGTGTCGCACCTAAACCATGACCAATAAATCCACCAACCATTACTGCAGCATCATAGTCTTTACCTAGTCCTCTGAATAATACGAAGATAGAGAATAGTACCATGAAGGCAACTTGTATCAATACAATGATGATTAAAGGAATAGCGAGTGAATAAATTTCGGTAAGCTGAATACTCATTAATGCTAAAGATAAAAAGATACCAAGTGAGATATCACCAATTTGGTCGTTAATTTTTAAATCAACAATGTTTAATCCAGCAAATTCTGATACATTTCGAATGATAACGGCAACAAACATTGAACCAACATACATAGGAATGTTGACGCCAGTCATGTGAGTGAATGTATCTCCGATATATGTCCCTAAAGCCATACAAAATACTAGAATTGTAAATTGAATGAAAAATATTTGTGTTGGTTTAAATTTATTATGAAGTGATTGGTTATATTCTACTTCACCATAATTTTTATATGATTCATCACGATGTTCTGGAGTAAGGTTATATCGTTTTATTAAGTATTTAACAACTGGACCGCCGATTAATCCTCCAAAAACAAGACCTAGTGTTGCGGCAGCAAGTGCTGCGGTTACAGCGGAATCAACACCCATGTCTTGGATTGTTTTACCGTATGCAGCTGCATTACCATGTCCACCTTCCATTGACATAGAGCCAGCAGTTAACCCTAATAAAGGTTGGATATTTAAAATTTTAGCGAGAGATACACCTATAATATTTTGACATATCGCCATGATTCCACAAAACATGAAATAAAGAAGCATGACTTTACCGCCAATTTTAAACAACTTTAATGATGCGCCTAATCCAATAGTAGTGAAAAAGGCCAACATAAAGAAATCTTGTATAAATGATGCATCGAGTTTGATTTTAACAATATGTAAAGAATCAAGAATGGCTACGAGAATTGAAAAGAGTAAACCGCCTATAACTGGAGCAGGTATACATATTCTCCTTAATATCGATACATGATTAATGATTGATTGTCCGATTAAATATAGAACACATGCTAAACACAAGGTTGTGATTGCATCTAACTCTATCATAAAAATGCCCCCTTAGAAGTAGTCCCAAAACCTATGTTTAATACTTAATCTATATAATTATGTAAGCGTTATAAAAAGCCATAATAACCATTATACATGTAGAATTTAAATAAATCTAGGAAATCAAATAATATTATTTATATATATCTAGTATTCAGAACATTTTAATTTGAATTAAATATAAGTTTAACAATAAATTAAAAAATGCTCGTTAGATTTACATAATGTTAATAATCAGTACCTTGCAATGTACAGTAGTGGGTGCTATATTAGTTATAACAACTACTGTGTATTGTTCAATACTGAATAATACATAAAGGAGGTAGATACATGAACACTCAATTTAAAAAGGGCGCTCTAGAGTTAATTGTCTTATTAATTATTAAAAAAGAAGATCAATATGGGTATTCTTTAGTTCAAAATATCTCACGCTATATGACTATTGCGGAAGGGACTGTGTATCCATTGTTAAGACGTTTAGTCAAAAGTGGAGAACTTGCTACTTATTATCAACCATCATCAGAAGGTCCATCTCGAAAGTATTATAGTCTTACTGAACAAGGGCTGGAAAGATTAGACATACTTAAAAAAGAATGGGATTTATTCTCTAAAGCAGTCAATCAATTTATAGAGGAGAGTGAAGCAAATGAATAAAGATCATTATTTAAAGTTATTAAAGAGATATTTAGGACATATCAATAATGATGAGAAGCAAGATATTCTAAATGAGTATGAAACACATTTCTATAGTGGAAAACAAGAAGGGAAATCTGAAGAACAGATTTCTCAAGAACTAGGTAATCCAAAATCTATTGCAAAAGAATTAAGAGCAACTGCAGCGGTCGAGAGAGCAAAAAGTAATAGCTCAATAAGTAATATTTTTTCTGCGATTATTGCAGTTATGGGACTCAGTTTATTCAATTTCTTTATTATATTGTTCCCCGCTGTCATGATCTTTTTTGCAATTGTATCTTTAATTCTCTTCACTATTTCAATGCTAGCTGCACCAATAATGCTAATTGTTAAAGGATTTATTGATGGTTTTAGTTCAATTATTCTTTACGATGTTTTTATGGCTGGACTAATGTTCGGCATTGGATTAATGGTCGTAGTTATAACTATTTATATTATTAAATGGATATATATTATGATTGTGAAATATCTAAAATGGAATGTCTCAGTTGTGAAAGGAAGTGTTCAGTCATGAAGAAATTTCTTATCACATTATTTATTTTTGGCTTTGCTTTAGTTGTTATATGTGGTATAGGTCTGTATGCACAAGGAGAAAAACTTGAAAAAGAAGATAGCTACAACGATAAAGTAACGACAAATCTCTCAAAAAAATATAAAAAAGATATTCGCTCGATTGAAGTCAATTCTGACATGAGCGATGTTACAATCAAAAAAGGAAATCACTTCTCAGTAACATCTAGAGGTGATGATAAGAATGTAAAAGTTAAGAGTTACATTAAAGATAAACAGTGGATTCTTAAAGAAGAAACTAAAGAATCAGTGATTAACTTTAGGCCTTTAAATAATGTCGAAAATCATATCACTATAACAGTTCCTAAAAAAACTAATAAATTGTCTGTGAATGCGAATGATGGAGATTTAAAAGTAAATAATATTAATGTTGAAAAAGCAAAATTGAATGCTGATTCAGCTGATATATCAATTAACAAAGGTAAGTTTGATCAGCTTTATGTGAATAATGATTCAGGAGACATTTCAACATCAAATATTAATTCCAAAAAACTTATAAAATTGATCAATGACTCAGGAGATATTAATTTGCAAAAAATGCAACCTGATGTAAATACAAATATTAAAAATGATTCAGGAGATATTTCATTACATTATAAAGAAAAGCCTAAAGATACCCTTTTAAAAATACATAATGATTCAGGTGATTCTTATGTAGGGTTAAGGGAATTAAAAGATAAAAAAGTAGGTAATGGTAGTAAAAAACTACAATTATTTAATGATTCAGGAGATATTAAAGTGAATTAAATGCAAAGAAGCGAGGATGCTCTTAACGAGTTCCTCGCTTTCTAATTATTTCCAAGTATGATCTGGGTTTTGAAAGTCTGATTTACGCATTCGTGATACATAGGGATTTCCTTTGACAGTATAACGTAAGGGTTTATCAGTCCATTCTCCTTTATTAGGGATGCCTATTCTTCCACTTTCAATTATTTCTTTAGGAAATTTTCTATTTTTAGTATCTATGGATAATCTGCAATCATTTAATGTTGAGCCATCGATAGCTCTTGGTATATTTAAAGCTTTAGTCCATTTACCTGGACCGTTAGTTATCTCATATCCAGTTTTTCCACGATTAGCTTTCATTGCTTCAATACCGTCTTCTGGTTCAATTGCACGGATGAGTACTCCTTCTGGAACACCCTCAGTGCGAGTAACAAAATTAATCAATAAATGAGTATGCATGACATGTGCGTATATAGTCCCACCATTTTTGTATAGTGAGGTGACTTTGGGAGTTTGCTTTCCACCATAACCATGTGCAGCCTTGTCTTTAAAACCTAAGTAGGCTTCAGTTTCTACAATGTAACCAGAATAATATTGGTATTCATCTTGATATATGATTTTAACCCCTAATAAATCTTTTGCTGTTTGAATCGTTTGTTTATTAATAAAGTCCACTGTGATCTCACCTTAGAAATTTATAATAAGAATTCTTTTTGACTTTTAAAATTGAGAATTAAATTTAATTATATATTTTGATTAAACATATGTTTTGATATACTCAAAATGCTAGTTACTTTCCAAGTTTACTCTTCTTAATTTATCAAAGAGTAAATAAATTTAAAACACTTTTACATAACAGAGCATAAAGGAGATTTGAATATGCGACAAAAAGCGAGATTTGGACAAGCGCTTAAATTATTTTGGTCTAACTATGTGAACTTCAAAGGACGCTCAAGACGTAGTGAATTTTGGTATGCTATGTTGTGGAATTTAATATTTATGATTCCTGGAATCATAGGACTATTTCTTGGGTATGTTTTTATTATTTCTGGTGCAATAAGTAATAAAGAAGGTAGTCTTCTCTTCGGTGGAGCGTGTCTTATTATAGGTGGTTTATGGTATCTAATCTATTCACTCGCAACATTAATTCCCAATTTAGCTATTTTAGTGCGTAGATTTCATGATTTGTCACTTTCAATGTTGATACCTATTTGTTTTATTGTTGCCAATTTTATCATATATATCATATCTAATATTATTGTGGAAAATCCTAATACGTCTGAAAATGGATATGCTTTAACTTTTATTATGATATTAAATATATTCATCTGGGCTTTCTCAATTTATGTTTTAGTGATGACATGTTTAAATAGTAAAAAAGAAACTAATAAGTATGGTCCAAGTACTAAATTTACAGATTTCAATCATAGTTTAGATGGCGAAAATCATAATCCATTAGATAAAGATGAATAATTTCAAATTTTAAGCGATCTCTTTATGAGGTCGTTTTTTTAGGTAAGGATGTCGTATATAATTGACTATTCATTGTTCATTTTATTATGATAAAAGTAATTATGATTGAGGAAAAGGGGCTGTAACATTGAATAGAGTAAAGCAATATAGAGCACATCAAAAAATATCGCAGCTTGCTTTAGCCCGAGCAGTAGGCGTTTCTCGACAAACGATTAATATGATAGAAAATGATAGATATAATCCATCTTTGAATTTATGTATAAACATCGCTAAAGAACTCAATGTCACATTGAACGATTTGTTTTGGGAGGATAAAAATGGTTAGCAAGCTATTTAATGTCAAAGACGAGTATCAACTAGAACAATTTAATCGCTTATTTGCTAAAATAAGTGCCCTTGTATCTATTTTAATGTTGGCTTTGTTATACTTTGAAGCTATTTTTGATGTTGAGAGGTCTTATTTATCACCTTATTTAATAGGTGTATTACTTTGTCTCATCGTATTAGCATGTATGTTAATGACAAATGGATATAGTGAAGAATCGAAAGAAATATATGTTAGAAATGAAGAAGAGAAAAAGTGGCTTAAAAAATGAGTTTAAAAAAACGTATGATAGCTTTCGGTCTTACTAGCATTTATTTACTTTTAGTAAATTTAATCATTGTGCCTTTAGTAACTAAGGGTCATATCGATAGGTTTCAATTATCGCTAATTACTCCATTTGTTGTACCATTTATAATTATGATATCAAGTGATAAAAGGATTAAAGTATCAAAGACACCTACCGCACCAGCTAAGGAAAAGCTGAATACCGCAGATAGGTTACTTAATTTAATCCCTCAATACAATTTTAGCGATGAGTATGAACGAATGAGAATAGAAATGGAATATGCCAAAAATTGTATATGGTTATTACCTGCATTATTAATCATATCCATTGTTGATATCATCATTTCAGGGGTTATGCACCATATGCCGTATGCACCTTTGATTACACTTCTTATAATTATCATTTTTATAGCCATTGCTTTATTCAAAGTACACAAGATAAAAAAAGCTTAAAATAATAGTGGTCAAAGTAAAATATCTACTTTGACCACTATTTATTATTTGTGTATATAAGATAAAGTTGGATGTTCACGTCCAAGAATATCATGAAGTTGACGATACTTATCAAAGAGTCTTTCATAAGCTTTCACTTTTTCGCTTTCAGGTTCTTTAACGTAATGAATAGGTTGCTTCATATGTTTTACAGCATCTTTAAGCGTCGAATAAGCACCACCAACATTTGCGCCTAACATAGCAGCGCCTAATGCTGTTGCGTTTGATGATTCAAGCACAACTACTTTTTTATTTAACACATTGGCGTAAATATCGACTAAGAGTTTACTTTTTTTAGGGATGCCACCAGAAGCATAAACAGTATGAACGGGAATATGATGATCTTCAAATTGATTCATTATCATTTTAGTACCGAAGGCAGTTGATTCTAAATATGCGCGATGAATCATTTCGAAAGGTGTTTGTAATGTTAAACCGAACACACTACCTGTAAGGTAACTATCACTTAGAATACTTCTATTACCATTGTGCCAATCAAGTACTATAATATGTTGATCTTCTACATTAATATTACTTGCTAACTCTTCCAAGTACTCAAGTAAGGGGACATCATTTTCAAGAGCAGTATCAGTAATTGACTTAGGTGCTAATTGTTCTGAGTAACTAAATAGATCACCAACTGCGGCTTGGCCTGCTTCATAGGCATATAAACCGGGTATAATAGCATCTTTTACTGAACCAGTAATTGCAGGAATAGGTTCTTGTTTAGGATCTAGCATAAGGTGGCAGGTACTCGTTCCAATTACAGCTGTGAATTCGCCTTGTTCAATGGCACCTGCTCCTAGAACGCCTGAATGTGCGTCAATCATGTATGGAGAAATTTGAACTTGAGAGGGAAGTCCCCACAATTCCTGATAATATTCAGCTAAAGTGCCTGCGCTTTCTCCAATATTAATTACTGGTGCTTCACATTTTTCTTTTACAATATTAGGTAAATCTTTGTCTACAGCTTCGAAAAACGCATAGTTAAAACCATTTTCTCTATCCCAAAAGCCTTTGAAACCTATACCGCAATTGGAACGTATATTTTTATATGTAAGTAAACTGGTAATGTAATCTCCAGCTTCCATAATATAATGAGTATGTTCTAACAATTCAGGAGCTTTATGTTTCATTTCAAGTATTTTCGGAATCATCCATTCACTATTAACGCTTGAACCATAATAATCAAGCCAGTTCTGATTCTCTTGTTGATTAACTTCAACCATTTGTGTTGCTTCATCTTGAGCCCCATGATGCTTCCATAATTTGACATATGCATGGGGATTACTTTTAAAATTATCATGTCTATGTAGAGGTTCGAAATGTTCATCTAAAAATACAATAGTACAACTTGTAAAATCTACACCAATTCCTATTACCTCATCTCTATTCACTTGACTTTCTTCTAATACATGCGTAACACCATTTTCAAGTATGTACTGATAATCATCAGCATTTTGTAAAAAATAATTACGCGGTAACGTTTCCCCGTATAGTGATTCAGCAATAGTACTGTGAGGATATGTTTCTTCATAACTTGAAATAATATCGCCATTGGATGTATCCACCAGAATTACTCGACCAGAAGCGGTGCCGTAATCAATTCCAATACTGTAGCTCATTTTACTAACCCCTTTATTTTATGAAGATCATCAACGTTAATTTAACGATGAATTGTTTGTGAATAATGATAGGGCTTTCAAAATTATTTGTAAAGTTTATTAATTTTATGAAGTTTACTTATATTATGTAATTAAATAATGTTATATTGAAAAAGAATTCAAAATAGAAATTTTAGTGTTAGGAGTAGAAACGATGGGATTGTTAATTGAACATGTCACCAAGAAATTTGGAGATTTTACAGCAGTAAATGATATTTCGCTAAGACTTGATAAGGGGAAAATGTTGGGATTCTTAGGGAGAAATGGTGCGGGAAAAACAACGACATTTCGCATGATTCTTGGCTTAAGTGAAACTACAACAGGCCATATTACATATGAGGGGAAAAATATTAACAAACATATGTATAACAAAGTTGGCTATTTGCCAGAAGAGCGTGGCCTACATCCCAAAATGACTGTAGAGGAAGAACTCACTTATCTTGCCACTTTAAAAGGTTTATCAAGTAGAGATATTCAACAACGTATTGATTATTGGTTAGAGCGATTTGCAATTACTGAGAATCGAAAGAAACGTATTCAATCTTTATCTAAAGGTAATCAACAAAAAATTCAATTACTTGCAAGTATGCTTCATGAGCCAGAATTACTTATTTTAGATGAACCTTTTAGTGGGCTAGATCCCGTTAATGTGGAATTACTTAAACGTGCAGTTAAAGATTTAAATGATAAAGGATCTACTATAATATATAGCTCACATCGAATGGAGCACGTTGAAGAACTATGTGATGACGTTTGTATTATTGATAAAGGACAACTTGTTGTTTCAGGAGATATACAGAAAGTTCGCTCTGAACATGGTAATAAATTAGTTATCGTCGAATCAGATCATCAGATAGATGGTCTTGATGATATACCAGGAATCTTGAAAAAGGAGCATCGTAAACATGATGTTCGTTTAACGATTGAAAATGAAGCGGTTGCGGAAAAGATTTATAATACTGTAATTAAACAAGGATACGTGAGACGTTTTCAAGTCTTAGAACCATCGCTTAATGATATATTTATCGATAAAGTAGGTGAACTACATGAGTAAATTTTGGTCAACATTCAAACTCACTTATATGAGTAAAATTAAATCAAAAGCATTTATTATATTTATGGCCATCGTTGTTGTGCTCATGGTTGGACTTTCAAACATAGATAAAATTATGGGGTTATTTGATCATGGTCCAGATAAAGTAGGTATAGTTACACAGAATGAACAAATATATAAAGTGTTAAAGCAACAAGGACATAGTCTTGAAAATG
The DNA here is from genome assembly GCF_038008285.1 of Staphylococcus sp. FSL K6-0223. Classification (NCBI taxonomy): domain Bacteria; kingdom Bacillati; phylum Bacillota; class Bacilli; order Caryophanales; family Staphylococcaceae; genus Staphylococcus; species Staphylococcus sp. FSL K6-0223. Next base: position 398,272 of record NZ_JBBOYX010000003.1, on the reverse strand, counting down.
ACGCGAAATTTAAAAAAGTAAGTAAAACCAAAGCAGAAAAGTTAGTTAAAAATGAAAAATTAGATAGAGCCTATATAGTCAATCAAAATAAAGATAATCAATTGTCAGGTACTATATTAAGTAAGGACAATGTTGATGTTGAAGATAAACAGCGGTTTACTGAAGTATTAACAACAATGCAATCTCATTTAGTTGCCTCAAAGCTTGACTTAAGCCAAAAAGAGTTAAAACAATTGCAATCGCAAAGTCATGTAGATAGTAAAATCATGTCTGATAAAGAAGATAGTCAATTAAATTCTGGCCAAAAAACGCTAAATTACATTTTGATTTACGCAACATTAATGCTAATATTTTTCATCATTTTCAACTTTGCAGGTCAAGTGGCAATGGAAATTGCTACGGAGAAAACATCACGGGTGATAGAAATGATAATTACAAGTGTTTCACCAGTTGTACATATACTTGCTAAAATTGCTGCAGTAATTGCTGTTGCTTTCACTCAAGTTATCATGATTATTCTTACGGCATTAATATGTATATTTGCATTTGATTTAAAGAAATTGTTCAAAAACTTTGATATACAAATGAATCACCTTGCATGGCAAATTATTGTTGTGAGCTTGCTATGTCTGATTGTAGGTATTTTCTCTTATGTGTTGCTTGCAGCTATTCTTGGATCGCTAGTCTCAAGAATTGAAGATATGAATCAAACTTTAATGCCATTAACATTATTAGCTATGATTGCATTTTACATCGCGATATTTAGTATCATGAAGCCAGATATGTTACTCACTAAGATTACAAGCTTTATACCATTTTTAGCACCGTTCGAATTATTAGTACGGTCTCAATCATCTGATCTAGACATATGGGAAATTATTGTCAGCATGGGGTTATCAGTGATTGTGATTATCTTATTATTATGGATAGCAGTAAAAACATATAAAGATTCTGTTCTCACATTTGAGAAAGGATTATTTAAATCTATACATCAACTCATTAAAAATAAATAACTCAGTAAAGCCAAGTATTTGAATTTTCATCAAATATTTGGCTTTTTATGTGGTTAACCTATGGAATAATAAAAGAAAAAGTGTAACAATATGTAAGTGAAAACATCGTCGTTAAATTAATGATAGATTTATAGAATTTAACATTGATACAATGTAACTTAACATATTAAATAAATTTCTTTTGAGTTTATCTACCTCTAAACAATAAAGAATGAGACTGTTTGATAGGGTGGTGCATTGTATCGTGTTTTATCCAGTATTTATTTTTATATTAGCAGGCCTTTGTGAAATTGGCGGAGGCTATTTAATATGGTTATGGTTAAGGGAAGGCCATACATATTGGCTAGGTTTAATGGGAGGCATCATACTCATACTTTACGGCGTGGTTGCAACGTTTCAATCATTTCCTACTTTTGGTAGAGTATATGCAGCTTATGGAGGCGTATTTATTATAATGAGCCTGTTTTGGGCTTATGTAGTAGATAAACAATCGCCAGATAAATATGATGTTATAGGCGCTATAATATGTATCATCGGTGTGCTTGTCATGTTATTACCTAGCAGAGCTTAATTTAACGTGGTTGAAAGGGAGATTATGTAATGATAGTTGAAGTTGAGCATCAAAGACATGATGTTGATTTAATTAAAATCGATAATGATGAAACAAAAATTGTATTCTCGAACTACGGTGCTAGAATTGTATCGTGGAAATATCATGACAATAACATTATTTTAGGGAATGTAGTAGAAGCGGATGAATTCTATTTTGAAAATCCATTTAACTTTGGTGCGACAATTGGTCGTTATGCAGGTAGGATTAAAGATGCATCATTTAAGTTAGATGGACATACATATGAATTAGAGAACAATGATAGCCCACATCATATTCATGGTGGTTCCAAAGGTCTGGATAAACGTATCTTTGATTATGAAATTATTGATGAAATTGGACAAATTAAAATTATATTCACTACAACAATTAAAGAAATGGAAGATCATTATCCTGGAGATATGACTATTAAGGTAACGCATACATATGATGCTGACCATCGATGGACTATACAATATGAAGCTGAATCAACGAAAAGGACATTATTCAACCCTACAAACCATGTATATTTTAATTTAAATCGTGATAATAATGTGGTTGATAATCATCGAATGTCCAGTTCATCGTTAAAGATGTATACACTTGATGATGAAAATATTGTGACAGGAGATGAGCCACTCAACTTTAGCCAAATATTTGAAGACGAACACATTCTCTTTAAAGATATATTTGATAGTACGAATCAAAAGCTTCAAGAACAAATGCAACGTTATAAAGGTTTAGATCATCCATTTGAAGTGGGTGACCAACAACTTGCTATAGATAATAAAGAGTTTGAACTTCTGATCGAAACGGACATGCCCAATATGGTTATATTTACATTTAACGAACCTCAAAATTGGGACAGCGATTTTAATATTTATAAATCTCATTCTGGTTTCACAGTAGAAACGCAACATATTCCTAATGACATTAATATGTATGGAGAAAAAGCACATTCAATTTTAAATGCTCATACACCATATTTTTCTAAAACAAGTTATCAAATCAACGAAAAGTAACTCATATCGGATACATTGCATAATAGCAATAGTATCCGATTTTTTAGTTTTAAAATTATTTATTATCTCAAAATATAAAGGTTGCTTCGGCAACACTTTCAAAAATTTAAAAATTGATGAAGTAATAATGTACAGACTTTTTTAAAAGTAATCGGGTATTCAAAAATAAACAAAGTCATGTAAAATAATATTAAGGATTAAAGAGAAAAGGAGACTTTCGGCTAATGAAAGACGTAAAAGAACTTAAACTTATGACATTAGATGATGTAACGAGCCAAATAAAAGATGGTATGACACTCGGAATCGGTACAGGAAGTACTATTGAGTTGTTAGTACCTAAAATTGCTGAGTTGATTCATCAACATCATTACGAAATTACAGGCGTGTGCACATCAAATAAAACTGCTTTTCTTGCCAAGGAGTTAGATATAAACATTGTTGAAGTCAACGACGTAAAAAAAATTGATCTTGCTATAGATGGTGCAGATGAAGTTGATCCAAATCTCAACCTTATTAAAGGTGGGGGCGGTGCACTGTTCAGAGAAAAAGTGATTGATGAAATGGCTGAAAAATTTGTTGTCATTGCCGATGAAAATAAAATCGTTGACTATTTAGGTCAAACGTTTGTTTTACCAGTTGAAGTTGATAAATTTAATTGGTATCAAGTTTCCAAAAAGATTGAGAGTATTAAGGGCGTAAAAGTGAATAGACGTGTGAATGAAGACGTTCCATTTACAACAGATAATGGAAATTATATATTAGATTGTAATTTACCAGAAGGCATTGATCCGTATGAAATGCATGAATTTTTGATTCATTTAACAGGAGTATTAGAAACAGGATATTTTCTCGATATGACTGATCAAGTGATTGTAGGTACCCAAAATGGCGTAAAAATCATGGATAAATAAATTGAGTTAAGATGATGAGATAAATTTTTGAAATGACTTACATAGGTGTATTGTCATTAATTCTGGTATCAAAATATGGTTTTGCAAATGAAATTTAGAATTTGAATAAACAAAATTAAAAGGCAACTTCTACTGAATTAATTTAGAAGTTGCCTTTAATATACTTAATTATTCTTTTTTAGTTGAATCACTCATGTCTTGTTCTTCAACTTGATTAATTTCTTTCTTTACATCGCTAACAACAGATGAATGACGATCTTCTGTATATTTAGCGCTGTCCTTTAAATCTGTATCACTAGTGTTTGAATGCTCTGAACTCGCTTCTGAATTATTATCTTCTTTATTAGCAACGCTATCATTTTCAAATTGATGATTTTTTGAATCATCATTTTTATGACTTTCAAAATCATCTTCTTCGGTGTGGTCTAAATAATTATTGGGTTGCACCTCATCTAAACTTTGTTTCGTTGTTTTGTAAGCAATGGCACGAATAATTAAACTGATAATGATAAACAATACGCCTACAATTGTAGTGGAAAGTGCAATCACTTTCATTGAGAAAAGATCACCAGTTTCTTCACTGAAAAGAAAAACTAAGGCAAATGTCATTGCTGCATGGAATATAGTCGCAATATAGATTGTACGTCCATGTGTTGCTCTGATTAATTCACCAATGATCATCGAGAACATAAATGTATATAAGAAATGGTAACCAGCATATTCAATACCATAAGTAGTGTTTGCGGTGAAGATTGAATAAATTACACCTACAATAATACTAGCAAAGAATGTGTTCATCTTAGATTCAAGAATACTTTGTAAGTATGAACGGAAACCAAATTCAGTAACAAACGCCATTAATAAATGGCCAATTAGAATTGTAATTAAAGATACTGATAAATCTGATGTTTGTAAAAGGATAAAACTGTCAGCAAAAGTATTGAAACAGAACATACCAATCATAAAAATGATAAGCGGTAAAATAAGTGCTAATAGGATACGTTCAATAACTTTTAGACTGAATGAAAATTTTAATCCGGCTAATTGTTCTTTTTTATACTTAAATACTAAAATACATACTAATGATGCAATAAATGGAGCTAAGTCTTTGATGTCAAAAACAAATCTTTTAACTCCAATGGACGCTTGGAAATCTCTAAGTATAATGGATAAGGCCATTGTAATAACAAAGAAGACAAAGACCATCATTGCCCATTGAAACCCAGAAATTCGAGAGTTTTTCATTTTTGTAACCTCCATTAGGTAACAGCCAAATTTCTTTTATTTACAATTATACATCTTACAAGCATATGTTTAAATTGTCTATTTTAATTATCATAAAAATGTAATAGTCCTGAAGTATTTTGTTAGATAATCGTAATTAATCAATTTTAATAGAGGGTATCACTTAACTACTAGCGTTGAATTCGATAACATCAATAGTTATACTTTAAATAGTTTATATAATAAATAAATTAAGGGGGAAATATCATGTATAGACTTGCGGAACCGGATTTATGGAAAGGTCGTTTAGATAGTGAAACAGATTTAAGACAATTTAGACATTTCCAAACTGTAAAATTTGGAGATTTAACTAAAGTTGAAAAGACTAATAACCCCAAAGGTGTAGGTATACTGGGATATGCTGTAGATAAAGGGGTTGAATTAAATAAAGGTCGTGTAGGTGCTAAAGAAGGACCTAATAAAATTAAACAAGCCTTTGCTGGTTTGCCAGATTTAAATCAATGTGAAGAGCTCATTGATTACGGTAATGTAGAACATGATCATGATTCACTTATAGATACGCAACAAGAGTATGCTGAGCTTGCAGCGAAATCAATTCAAAATCATAAACAAACTTTCTTACTTGGTGGTGGACATGATATTGCTTATGCACAATATTTAGCCACGCGTAAAGTTTATCCAAATGAGTCTATCGGTGTTATAAATATTGATGCGCATTTTGATACTCGTGACGAAGGTGAGTCTACGTCGGGTACTAGTTTTAGACAAATTCTAGATCAAGACGATAATGCTGATTACATGGTATTAGGTATTTCTCAAGGTGGTAATACTCAAGGTTTATTCGATTATGCTAAAGAGAAGAATGTTCAATATGTGTACGCAGATGAGTTGCTACACCAAGTTTCTCCCCCGATTAAAGATATGATTGAACATTTTATACATGATCATGATGTCATAATGTTTACTGTGTGTATGGACGTTGTAGACAGTGCATTTGCGCCTGGTGTGAGTGCACCTGCCGTTTTAGGTATCTATCCTCATACTGTATTTGAGCTAGCGAAACGTATTATTCCTAGTGAGAAAGTGGCTTCGATTAGTATAGCAGAGATGAATCCTGAGTATGATTTAGATAATCGTACTGCGAAACTTGTAGCAAACTTAGTTCATCATTTCTTAATTTAATACCTTTAAAAAATGGACTACCAATAGTGAAAAAATAAATATTCATGATATACAACAGCCCAATTAGCGTTGCAAAGATAATTTTAACGCTAATTGGGCTTTTTTTAATATAAGTTTATTTAAGTATCCCAATACGCTATACAAAGTTGTATTAAAGACATTACTTGTTCAGAATGCTTACGCTTATTTAAATAATTAATAAAAATCTTACGTCCTAAATTCGGGCGAATTTTAATACTATCCAAATCATTAGTAAAATTTGATTGATAATAAAAACGAGGTATCACTGCATAACCTAATCCTAAATGAACAAAGTTTGTTGCTGATTCAAAGCGATCGGCTTCTAAGACTATATTAGGGTGTTGATTCATACGATTGAAATAATCATCTAAATGGTCACGTACTTGTGAATTTTTGTTTGGCATTATTAATGGAAGATGCTCAATTGTAATCGTCTTCTGATTTGGAAATTCATCCTTAGGAGTAATTAACACATAAGGTTCCTTATACAATGGAATAGATGCGATATCTTCATGAGTGATTTCTTCATTCGTTAGTGCAAAATGAACATCAAAATTAAGCAATTTGTCTATAGATGAATGACGGTCATGTACTTCGTACATACGATATTGTTGATTAGGATAATCATTATGATGTTGTTTTATCACTTTACCCATCCATTGACTTGTGGATTCTAACATTCCCATTTTAATTCTAGGTTCAGATGTAATATTTAAGTCATACATTTTTTCAACTGTGGAACGATATTCCTGTACGATATGTGTCGCATGCTTATAAAATTGAATGCCTTTTTCAGTGATTTTAATGTCTTTAGTTGTACGCATAAATAAGTCATAACCTAAATCAGCTTCCATCTTTTTAATGGTTGCTGTTAGAGAAGGTTGGCTTATATGAAGAAAATTAGCCGCTTTAGTAAAACTATTATATTTAACTATAGCTAAAAAATATTCAAGTTGAATAATCTTCAAGTGTGACACCCCTATTTATAGTTTTAAGTTATAAATAATTAGTTTATTTATATTTGTTGTCTATATCTTAGTACATTATACTATAAATGTAAGATATTTAAAGCAGTCTAAATGTTTGGAATTTGAATTATTTGAATATTTAATTAATTTTCTAATGGCATTAAAGCTTCTTAATTAATATTCGTTTAGAAGGGGGTTTATTTTTCAAATAGGACTGCTGAGCTCATTTAAATAGGTTTGAATGATTATTCCAGATGGGAGAGATTAATATGAGAAAAATTCAAGCAAAAAAGGGTTTAGATATTGAGTGTAAAGGTTGGGAGCAAGAAGCGGTATTAAGAATGTTATATAACAACTTAGACCCAGAAGTTGCTGAACATCCTGAAGAATTAGTTGTTTACGGAGGTATTGGTAAGGCTGCTCGTAATTGGAAAGCGTTTGAAGCAATTGAAAACACTTTACGTGATCTTGAAGCAGATGAAACGATGTTAGTGCAATCTGGTAAACCAGTTGCCGTATTTAAAACGCATGAAGAAGCGCCACGTGTCTTAATATCAAACTCAGTTTTAGTTCCAGAATGGGCGAACTGGGATCACTTTAATGAACTAGATAAAAAAGGGTTAATCATGTATGGTCAAATGACCGCTGGAAGTTGGATTTATATAGGTTCACAAGGTATCGTTCAAGGAACTTATGAAACCTTCGCTGAATTAGCTAATCAAGAATATAAAAGTGATTTAACAGGAACAATTACTTTAACTGCAGGTTTAGGTGGTATGGGTGGGGCACAGCCACTTGCTGTAACTATGAATAACGGAGTCGCAATTTGTGTGGACGTTGATGAAACACGTGTTGATAAACGTGTAGAAACAAAATATTGTGATATTAAATCTACGGATTTAGATGAAGCTCTAAAAATGGCTCAAGAGGCAAAAGACAAAGGTGAAGCTCTATCAATTGGTTTAGTTGGTAATGCAGTGGATATTCATAAAGCAATTTTAGATAAAGGTTTCAAAATTGATATCATTACAGACCAAACGAGTGCGCATGACCCATTAAATGGTTACGTGCCACAAGGATATTCTGTTGAGGAAGCGAAGAAATTACGTCAAGAAGATCCAAAAAAATACGTAGAATTATCTGAAGCTTCAATGGCTAAGCACGTTGAGTTGATGTTGGAATTCCAAAAAAATGGTGCTGTAGCATTTGATTATGGTAATAATATTCGTCAAGTTGCATACAATAATGGTGTTGAAAATGCTTTCGACTTTCCAGGATTCGTTCCAGCATATATCCGTCCACTCTTCTGTGAAGGTAAAGGACCTTTCCGATTCGCAGCATTAAGTGGTGATCCTAAAGATATCGAACGTGCTGATGAAGAAATGAGAAGATTATTCCCAGATAATGAAAAATTATTAAGATGGTTAGATTTAGCTGAAGAAAAAATTTCGTATCAAGGTTTACCATCAAGAATTGCATGGCTAGGTTATGGTGAACGTGCAAAAATGGGTCTAGCTTTAAACAAGCTTGTACGTGATGGAGAAATTTCAGCACCCATCGTTATAGGGCGTGACCATTTAGACTCTGGTTCAGTAGCAAGTCCTAACCGCGAAACTGAAGGTATGCAAGATGGCAGTGATGCAGTTGGTGATTGGGCTGTGCTCAACGCATTGATTAATACTGCAGCTGGTGGTTCTTGGATTTCATTCCATCATGGTGGCGGTGTAGGTATGGGTTATTCATTACACGCTGGCATGGTAGTAGTAGCAGATGGTTCAGAACGTGCTGATAGAAGATTAGGACGAGTTTTAACTACAGATCCGGGTATGGGAGTAGCGAGACACGTTGATGCAGGATATGACATCGCTATTAAAACGGCTAAAGATAAAGGTGTCCAAATTCCAATGATTGATGAAGCAGGTGATAAATAATGAATGATTTAATAATCCAAAATATTCAAGAATTAATTTTACCTAAATCTACTGACAAACCTTTAAAAGGGAGAGAGTTGGACGAATTAGAAGTTGTAGAGAATGGTACAGTTGTAATTAAAGATGGGAAAGTGGTTTACTCTGGACCTCATACAGATGACTATGAGGCTAAAGAGGTCATTGATGCTAGTGGTAGAGTGGTATCTCCTGCACTTGTAGATGCGCATACACACCTCATTTTTGGTGGCTCACGTGAACATGAAATGTCATTAAAACGCCAAGGGAAATCCTATTTAGAAATATTGGAATCTGGTGGAGGTATTCTTTCAACTGTAAAGTCTACTCGAGAAATTAATGAGGAAGATCTTTTCAAAAAAGCAGAGCATGATTTACTTACAATGATTAAACATGGTGTGTTAACAGTAGAAAGTAAAAGTGGCTATGGTTTAGATAAAGAAAATGAATTAAAACAGTTAAGAGTATCGAATCGTTTAGCTGAAAAATATAACCTAAACATGAAACACACTTTCTTAGGGCCGCATGCAGTGCCTGAAGAAGCTGAATCTAATGAAGCGTTCTTAGAAGAAATGATTGAATTATTACCAGAAGTTAAAGAATATGCAGATTTTGCTGATATTTTTTGTGAAACTGGTGTATTCTCGGTTGAAGAATCTAAGCGATATATGGAAAAGGCTAAAGAAGCTGGATTTAAAGTTAAAATTCACGCTGATGAAATTGATCCATTAGGCGGATTAGAGTTGGCTATTGATGAAGGTGCAATTTCAGCTGACCATTTAGTTGCCTCTAGTGAAGAAGGTAAAGCTAAACTTAAAAATAGTGATACTGTGGCAGTATTATTACCTGCTACAACATTTTACTTAGATAAAAATGACTACGCTGATGCACGTGGTATGTTGAATAATGGTGGTGCGATTGCAGTAGCAACTGACTACAATCCAGGTAGTAGCGTAACAAATAATTTACAACTTGCGATGGCGATTGCTGCATTGAAATTAAAATTATCACCAAATGAAGTTTGGAATGCCGTGACAGTAAACGCAGCTAAAGCAATTGATGCTGATGCAGGTACGATTAATCAAGGGGACCAAGCAAATATTGTAATTTGGGATGCGCCAAACCATGAGTATATCCCATATCATTTCGGTATTAATCACGCTCAAAAAGTGATTAAAGATGGTAAAGTTATCGTGGATAATGAATTTAAGTTAGATTAAAGTAAATCAGTTACTTGTAAATGAGCTAGGCGGTTATGTTATCAATAAGAGTTAAAGCGTTCGTTTATAGTCTTTAGCGAGTCCTTTGAGGGCTCGCCTTTTTATATTTAAACGAGAGGTTTATAATATAGTGAAAAAGTGAAAATAAAGATTATACTTATATCGATATGAGAGGTTTAATAGTTTGAAATGAAGCCTCTAAAGCTTAGCAAAAAGGGGATGTATTAATGACCGAGTTGCATAAAATTGCTTATATAGAGGAATGGAAAGGTCATTATGGTCAAAATATTTTAGCAGGTATACTCATGGCATTAGCACTATTACCAGTAGCTATTGCTTTTTCTTTTATAGTACATATTAAGCCAACGTTAGGACTGATGAGTTGTGGTTTAATGATGTGTCTCATTTCTTTGTTCGGTAAAAGGTTAGCAATGGTTTCAGGACCAAGTAGTGGTATTTCTATCATAGGTGGGCCTTTAGTAGAACAATATGGGGTTCATTATTTGGCTCTTGCAACCATACTCATGGGAATGATTTTATTTATATATGGTTTATGCCATATTGATAAAATATTAAAACTCATACCTAATACTGTTGTGATAGGGTTTATGAACGCCTTGGGACTTCTATTATTGTGGACACAAATGAAGTATATATTTGGTATCTCAATAGCAACTTATGTGGTAAGTGCACTCACTTTTATAATTATTTTTATTTCATCTAGAACAATTAAAGTAATTCCGGCACCGCTGATTACTATTATCGTATTAACATTTGCGACATGGCTTATTCATCCGAATTTGCAATACGTACATGATATGGCGGATATACACTTTTCAATGCCATCGATTCATATACCTCAAGAAATGTTTGAACTGAGTGCTTTCTTCATTGCTTTAAAATATGCTTTCACAATGTCCGTTATTTCAGTAATCCAAACCAACTTAACAAATGATATGATGAATATGATTTCACAACATCCAACTAATAAAGACAGAGAGATTGTAGGACAAGGGTTATCAAATATTATCGTTGGTTTATTCGGAGGATATGGTTCAAGCGGTTTAGTTGGACAATCGAAATTTAATTATCGTATGGGAGCAAGAACACGAGTAGCGACGCTCACTACCGGTATTTTCTTATTATTATGTGTGTTCGTCTTAGGACAACTTGTTGGTTTAATACCAATGGTGGTACTCGCTTCGGTACTCATTACTATTTCTTTTAATACCTTTGATAGACGCACTTTTCAACATATTAAAGGTGCACCAGTTAAACGTGGATTGGTTATGGGATTAACGATGATTTTAATTTTAATTACTAATAATTTAGCTATTGGTGTTATTGCAGGCACGTTATTTTACTACATTTTACGCTTATTTTTTAAAAAAGAAGGGACTGAATAGCTTATGCCAAATTATTCAGATTATGTTAATTGGAGACGTACATTTCATCAATTCCCAGAGCTTTCCGATAAAGAGTATGAAACTACAAAGCGACTTAAACGTATACTTGAAAGTTTTGATATAACCATTTTAGATGTACCTTTAGAAACGGGTTTAGTGGCTGAAATAGGTAGAGGTGAACCGGTGATTGCAGTAAGAACTGATATTGATGCATTACCGATAAACGAACAAGTTGTGCACGAGTTTACATCTACAAATGAAGGAGTAATGCATGCATGTGGTCATGATATCCATATGGCAAGTATTTTAGGCGTAGCAACTCAACTTAAAGAGCTTGAAAACGAATTAAGTGGACGAGTGAGAATATTGTTTCAAGCTTCTGAAGAATTAGGTCATGGTGCAATTAGGTTAAGTGAAACTGGAGTACTTAAAAACGTTAAAGCAGTCTTAGGTTTTCATAATTATCCTTCACTAGACATTGGTGAATTCGCGATTAAAAGTGGTGTAATCACTTCCGCTGTAGATCGTTTTGAGTTTCATATTCAAGGAAAAGGTGCTCATGCATCGAAACCAGAACAAGGAAATGATCCGGTCATTGTAGTAGGTCAACTGATTAACAGCCTACAATCTATTGTGAGTCGTAATTTATCAGCATTTGATAGTGCGGTCGTTACGATAGGGGAAGTGTCATGTGGGAATACATGGAATGTCATCGCTGATCAAGCTTATATTCAAGGTACTGTTCGTTCATTTGATTCTAAAAAACGTCAACTTATAAAGCAACGTATGAAAGAAATTTCAGATGGGTTATCTCAAGCATTTAATGTAGATATTAAATTCGAATATACACAATTACCGGGTGCTGTCGTAAATGATGAAACACTTACCCAACAAGCAATTGAAGCAGCTAAGGAAGTAGGTTACAACGTTCAAATGATGGAAGAACCACTAACGATTGGTGAAGATTTCTCAGGTTATACGAAAGATTATCCTGGTGTCTTTGCTATCATTGGCTCAAATAGTAAATATGATTTGCATCATCCTAAATATGACCCAGATGAACGTATTTTAGAGAAAGTGCCAACGTATTTTGTAACGCTCGTTAAAAAGTTATTGAATGGTTAATCTATACGGCAATAGTTGCCGTGTAGCTATTTAAAGTGCTATTGAATTCATTTTCAGAGATAAAATGATGATTAAAATATGCTTTATGATGGGTAAATAATATTAAATCTTAAATATGGAGATGATGAATGATGTCAGCACAAGATCCTAGAAATAAATTTAAAACGTCTGATTATGAACAACAAGAACAAGAGTTACCAGGTCTACAATCGAAAATGACACCTCAACCTGATTGTGGTGAAACATCTTACAAAGGTCATGAAAGATTAAAAGGCTATAAGATGTTAGTGACTGGAGGAGATTCAGCAATTGGACGTGCAGCTGCAATCGCTTATGCAAAAGAAGGTGCAGATGTGGCTATTAACTATTTGCCGAGTGAAGAAGAAGACGCACAAGAAGTAAAACAAGTGATTGAGGATGCTGGTCAGAAAGCTATTCTTATTCCTGGGGATTTAAGGGATGAACAGTTTAACTATGATATGGTAGAAACGGCTTATAATGAGTTAGGCGGTTTAGATAATGTAACGTTAGTTGCCGGCCATCAACAATATCATGATGATATTCACGGATTTAATACTGAAGCTTTCGCAGAGACGTTTGAAACGAATGTATATCCAGTATTCTGGACAGTTCAAAAAGCGTTAGAATATTTAAAACCTGGCGCATCAATTACGACGACGTCTTCCGTTCAAGGATATAATCCGAGTCCAATTTTACATGATTACGCAGCTTCTAAAGCAGCAATTATTTCATTAACGAAAAGTTTCTCTGAAGAACTTGGTGCGAAAGGTATTCGAGTGAATTGTGTTGCTCCTGGGCCATTCTGGTCACCGCTTCAAATTACTGGAGGTCAACCTCAAAGTGCAATTCCTACATTTGGACAACAAACGCCACTGGGTCGTGCCGGTCAACCAGTTGAATTATCAGGTACTTACGTTTTACTTGCTTCAGAAGATTCAAGTTATACTACTGGCCAAGTCTTTGGTGTAACAGGTGGTACGCAAATCGACTAACAATTGATTTACTTTTAATAGACAAATTATATATTGATTATTTTAAGGTGATGGGGACTCGACTGAGTTCCCATTTTTTAGTGTGAGAGTAGAAAGTTTGCACCATATTAAATGGTGATTTGATAATAGTTGAAGCTTTCATGTAAGATGTATGTGATTGGTGAAATATAGAATAAAGGTGATTATAAAATGAAGAATTTTTTAATCAGATGGTTACCTAATATCTTAATTGCTTTAGCTTTACCGTCACTAATATTGTGCCATCATAATCTAATAGTAATATTAGCTATAGCTGTGATTATTTGTACATATATTTCTGCAGTTAATGTTTATTTAGTTAACGAGAATGTAAAAAAAGGTATAACTTGGTTTAATCCTATGATTGATTATATTTTAGCAATTGTTTCTGCACTTGCTTATTTTGGAATGTTCAGTTGGATTATTACACAACCTTTTTCAAATGTTACGATGCTACTAATCATTATTTGTTCTGGAAGTATTGCTTACGTCCTTGAAGTGAAGCTTAAAATTAGTGAAGCAAAAAATGGTAAATTTCTTCATGGCGACGAAATGAGTGAATATAAAATTGTATCGGTTAGAACTGAAAAAATTTTCAAAAGGGTATCTTTATGTTTAACAATTATAAGCATTTTACTCATATTTATAAGTCTTTATTTGAAATGGTGGATTGTTTTTGGTGTAGCTATTGTATTATTAATTGTTGTTGCTTTAGCAATCACGATTTATGAGAAATTTTTCACTACACAGATTGAAGAATAATTTTAAAATACAATAAACTTTATGTATTGACGTGTCTATAATTATCTTGTAACGTTAGACACAATTCGAATAACTTATCGAGAGAAGTGGAGGGACTGGCCCTAGGAAGCTTCGGCAACATTTTATCATGTGCCAATTCCAGTAACCGCTAAGGTTAGAAGATAAGCTGAAATGCTATGCCAACAGAGTATAAATGGTGAAATAACATATCTTTTAATCACTTGTTGGCATGAGTTGACTCTATTGATACACACTTGGGTTAGTTTACAAATAAAGTCACTTGCCGGAGCGGAATGAAGAAATGATTCATTGAGAATGAAATTTCTGTTTCGCTCCTATTTTTATGGAAAGTAGGTCAAATTTATGGAGAAAGTAAAGAAAGGTAACGCGTGGGCCCTGCTCCCATTACTCCTATTTGTATTACTCTTTTTAGGTGTAGGAATTATTTCAGGAGATTTTACAACTATGCCTTTAAATGTTGCAATTACAATTACAGTAATCGTTGCCTTACTTATGAATAGAAAAGAATCTTTTGCCAAGAAGGTAGAAGTATTTACTAAAGGTGCTGGACATTCGAACATTATCTTGATGATGTTAATTTTTATCTTGGCAGGTGCGTTTTCAACTACTGCTGAAAAAATGGGTGGTGTTACATCAACTGTTAATTTAGGTTTATCATTGATTCCTCAAAATTTAATCATTGTAGGCCTATTTGTTATTTGTATGTTCGTGTCTATTTCGATGGGGACATCAGTTGGGACTGTTGCAGCGATAGCCCCAGTAGGATTTGGATTCGCACAAGCAACACATGTGCCCGCAGCTTTAGCTATGGCTACGGTAGTCGGTGGTGCAATGTTTGGTGATAATCTGTCAATGATTTCGGACACTACCATTGCTGCAGTAAGAACTCAAAAGACTAAGATGAATGACAAGTTTAGAGTTAATTTTAAAATCGTTTTACCAGGTGCTATTTTAACGATTATAATTTTATTTTTCTTAACGAATGGTATTTCAATCGATCATGCCAAAAGTTATGATTATAACTTAATTAAAGTTATTCCATATTTATTAGTACTGATACTCGCACTTGTAGGGGTAAACGTCATCATTGTACTCATTGGTGGCACAGCCTTAGCAGGTTTAATAGGATTGATTGATGGTTCCTTTGGTTGGAAAGGACTTCTCAGTGCCGTATCTAAAGGTATAATTGGAATGGAAGATATTGCAATGATAGCATTACTGATTGGTGGCCTTGTAGGTATCATTCAACATAATGGTGGCATAGATTGGTTACTACAGTTTGTACGTGCTAGAGTTAAATCTAAACGCGGTGCAGAATTAGGTATTGCCAGTTTAGTAAGTGCCGCGGATATATCTACTGCTAATAATACAATTTCTATTATTATGGCAGGACCTTTAGCCAAGAATATTGCTGATGAGTATGATGTCGATCCGCGTAAGTCAGCTAGTATATTAGATATATTCGGAGGATGTTTCCAAGGGTTACTCCCATATAGTCCTCAAGTTATTTCAGCAGCTGGTGTTGCTGGTATTTCTCCATTCTTACTTGTTCCATATAGTATCTATCCAATTTTATTAGGAATCTGTGGTTTAGTGGCTATTATTTTGAGAGTCCCTCGTTTAAAAGATAAACCTCAAAAATAAATATAAATTAAAAGGAAGCTACTCAATTAGATTTTAGCTTCCTTTTAACTTTTTCAGAGCTTTCAGAGTTTGTGACATAGCTTAAATACGTTAAAATAGAAATAAGAGTGAAAGTAGGTGAAAGAGAGTGGCAAAATATAATGTAGAGAATGAACACGTAGAAATCGACATCGAACGTTTACTAAAATTTACTCCAGAAGTTGTTTATGAAGCATGGACAAAAGTGGAGATTCTTAAACAATGGTTCATGACAACACCACGTACAAATAAGACTTTTGAAGCGGATGTCCAAGAAGGCGGTACATATCGTATAGTAGATAGTAGAAATGGGAAGCAAAATGTTATCGAAGGTAAATACGAAGAGCTTGTAATGGATGAATACATTAAAATGACAATAGGTATGCCTGGTTTAAGCGCCGAAGAGGATGTCATAGAAGTAGAATTCTTTGAACGTGAAAATGGTGGTACTCAAATGTTGTTTTACTACCGCTCATTAGTTGAAAAGGAAAGACGTTTAACTGCGTTGGAGTACAAACAGAAGAAGAAAGAATATCATGATTCAACTGCGCATGGTTTTGAATTAATGATTGATCAAATGCAACATATATTAGAAGAACTAGAAGAACAACAGCATAATTAAAAACAATCGCAAGCATTAAATGAGTAGCCCCTAGGTGTTACAAATAATGCTTGCGTTTTATTTATAATAATTCATTTTTTTCTTTACGTTCATTATATTTTCTTAAAAGTGTTTCAAAAAAGATATGGTAACTAATAAAGCTTGAATAATCGGTACCGTCATTTAAATAAAATGTATTACTTGATACATATATATTATAGTTTGCTTGTTGAGCGAGTGAGTTATCTTTCATCGTTGTTACTGAGATAAAATATTTCTGTCTTAATTGAAGAAGCTGTGTAACTTCGGTCAATTGATATGTTTCGCCAGATAATGAAATAATAAAGAATAAATCCTCTGGAACAGTTTTATTTAACACCATTTTTAATTCATGAACATCATGTAGGATTATAATGTTTTTATGCATTGTAAGTAAAATACGTTGTGCTTCTTCAGCCACATTCATTTGAGCGCGTCCTGTTCCGTAAAGATAAATCGTAGTGGCTTCATGCATTTTATTCGTTAATAATTGATAATCAATGCGATCTAAATAACTAAAGGTATTTGCTATTTCTTGTTTAAATTGTTCCATTGAATCAGAAGGAAGCTGATTCTTTTTTTCATTTTCAAATTTCAAAAATGATTTAAAATCACTGTAGCCATCAAATCCTAGTTTACGTGTAAAACGGTGGATAGTGGCATTTGATGCATGCGTATGTACAGCTAAATCTTGAATTTTCATATTTTTACATTCTTCTATATGTGTATTAACATAACTTGCGATTTGTATATCATTATCATTCAATTTATCGAAATGAGTGTTCACACGTTCATCTAGTATCATTTAAGCACCTCATTATTTTGTATGAAAAAATTTCCGTTCAATGAAAATATAATCTGATTATACAAAATAGTTTCAAAATGCGTCAACGTCGTTGTTATTATGTAAGCGTTTACTATATATTGAAATTAACTTATTTAGAGATACTAACACTTACTAATAAACATATAAGTAAATGATAGTGAGAAATAGATTGGGATGTGGAGGTTTTAATTATGAATGCTATCAAACGATTCGGTAGTGCGATGATCGTGCCAGTGTTGATGTTTGCTTTCTTTGGTATCGTACTTGGGTTTGCGACACTTTTCAAAAATCCAACAATCATGGGTGGTTTAGCGGATCAGCATACATTCTGGTTCAAATTCTGGTCAGTGATAGAGTCAGGCGGATGGGTCATCTTTAATCACATGGAAATCGTCTTTGTTGTGGGTTTACCTCTATCTCTAGCTAAAAAAGCACCAGGGCATGCAGCATTAGCCGCGTTGATGGGTTATTTAATGTTTAACACATTTATTAACGCGATTCTAACGCAATGGCCTCATACTTTTGGTGCTAACTTAAAAAAAGGCGTAGAAAACGTCACTGGATTAAAAGCTATAGCAGGGATAGAAACGTTAGATACAAATATTTTAGGGGCTATTATTATTTCAGGGATTATTACATGGATACATAATCGATACTATAGTAAAAGACTGCCAGAAATGTTAGGGGTTTTCCAAGGCCTCACATTTGTAGTTACCATTTCATTCTTTGTAATGTTACCTATTGCAGCAATAACATGTGTGGTTTGGCCAACAATTCAACATGGAATTGCATCAATTCAGCATTTTATCATTGCTTCTGGATACGTTGGCGTGTGGTTATACCATTTCTTAGAACGCGTATTAATCCCTACAGGATTACATCACTTTATATACGCGCCAATTGAGGTAGGACCTGTGGTAGTAAATCACGGTTTAAAAGCAGAATGGTTACAGCATTTGAATCAATTTGCTGAAAGTAGTAAACCTTTAAAAGAACAATTCCATTATGGATTTATGTTACAAGGCAATGGTAAAGTATTTGGATGTTTAGGAATTGCGCTTGCAATGTACTCGACAACACCGAAAGAAAATCGTAAGAAAGTGGCAGCACTACTCATACCTGCAACGCTAACAGCGGTTGTTGCTGGTATTACTGAACCTCTTGAATTTACATTCTTATTTATTGCACCATATTTATTTGTGATCCATGCTATCTTGGCAGCTACAATGGATACTTTAATGTATGCTTTTGGTGTTGTAGGTAATATGGGAGGCGGTGTGCTAGATTTCTTAGCTACAAACTGGATCCCGTTAGGTAAAGATCACTGGATGACATATGTTGCTCAAGTAGTGATTGGTTTTATATTTGTGGGAATCTACTTCTTCCTATTTAGATTTTTAATTCTTAAATTTGATATACCACTTCCAGGTCGAAAAAAAGGAACAGAAGAAGTAAAACTATTTTCTAAACAAGATTATAAAGATAAGAAAGGTGGCACTGCTTCATCAGAACAACCAAAATCAACTGGGAATGAATATGATGACAAAGCAGCTTACTATTTAAAAGGCCTAGGTGGTAAAGAGAATATTAAAGACGTAACAAATTGTACAACTCGCCTACGTTTAACAGTGAATGATGAAAGTAAAGTTCAAGATAGTAGTTATTTTACACATAATCAAATGGCTCACGGTTTAGTGAAAAGTGGTAAAAGTGTGCAAGTTGTAGTCGGTATGTCTGTACCTCAAGTACGAGAAGCGTTTGAACATTTAGTTTACGAGGAAGAAAAGTAATTAAATATCACAATAAGCGTCTCAAGGAGAAAGAATTATATCTTCTTGAGATGTTTTATTGTCAAAAAAACCAGTGCTATTAACAACACTGGTCTTTAAATTATTATGAAATTCTAGCTTTATGAAGCATTTTGGCACGATAGCTTGCTGATAAAATATCTATATTACGTGTTGCAATTGTATGTAGCAATTGAGCGAATATCTCTGGAGAACATACGACACTTGCACAATTGTTATTCAATGTATAGTTTACATCGTGATGGTTAGCAAACATATTCATGATATCAATTACTTTGTCTTTAATGAAAGCATCTTGTAAACCATCGATAGCTAAATCAAAACGCTTGGCTGATTGATAGAGATGTTCTGAATCAAGAAGTTCATCGAAATGCTTAGGAGACAAAATTTGGTAAATAGAATAATTGTGGAAGCTCAAAAAGCTTATTAAATATGGTAACTGTTGCTTAGGTAAACTGACCTCAAGTGCAAACATGTTATTTTGTTTGAAAATCGAAAATTGAAATGACTCACAAAATTTTATTTCTTTACATAAATGAGTTAATTTTTTTCGCGTTGAGCGAGATTTCAAACCTGCAATATTGATAATGTAGGTTTCAAATTTATCAATCAACATGTTATGACCTCCCGTGAATTTGGCATATAACTGAAGCATACGATGTTCGTTTAAATAGATTGTACCACTCTTTTTTTATATAATCACTAAGACTTTTGAACGAAGTTAAAAACTTATTCTTTTGTAATCTTTTCTTTACAAAATATATAAAATGGTTTTAAGATTTAGTATAAAAAATACGCAAGTGCTTTAATAATGCTTATGACTATCTCGTCACGATAGTCATTTTTTTATGTTAATATGGGAAATAAATAGCTACATTTACAAGGAGAAAAATGAATGTACAGAGCAGTTATCTTTGATTTCGATGGAACAATTATCGATTCAGAACGTCATTTATTTGAGACAATAAATAAACATCTCAAATTTCATAAAGCTGAACCTATTTCAGTAGATTTTTATAGAGAATCTATCGGAGGGACAGCTACAGATTTACATCAACATCTCGAGCAGGCCATAGGCGCAGATAATAAAGAAAAAATATATCAAGAACATCATCAAACTAGTGGTGATTTGCCAATTATCAGTACAATCAAAGAGTTAATGGATTATCTTAAACAGCGTCATATACCTATGGCAATTGCAACTAGTAGTTATCGAGAAGATATATATCCAACATTTAAAAAGTTGGGTTTAGATAACTATATTGATGTCATTATTGGTAGAGAAGACGTTGATAACGTTAAACCAGATCCAGAACCTTATTTAATGGCTGTTCAAAACCTTAATTATAATCCAACAAATTGTTTAGCAATTGAGGATTCGTTGAATGGTGCTACAGCTGCTATGATGGCAGGATTAGATGTTGTCGTTAACACGAATTTGATGACAGCTGAACAGAATTTTTCAACTATTAATTACGTCGGAAAAGATATGTCGATTGAAGATATTGTGACATCTTTATTTGAGAAGAAATAGGAGGTATAAGCGTGGGTTACATTATACTTTTCTTTATAGCTGGTCCAATTATTTTAGCAATAGGGAATCTGGTACTTGGTCCTATTTTTAATAAACGTACACCATTTCATGTTCAAGTTAGATCATTCATAATTGGATCTATTGTTTATCTTTTACTTGCAACCATAGGATATTTTCTTTTATTGCAAGGAAAGCTTTAAAAGAATTATAAATTTTTTAGCAAATGATAATTTAACACTATTACGAAATCTTTTCTTAGTGGGATCTTAAATTAAAAAAGTCTATAAATGAATTTGGATAACTAAATTCATTTATAGACTTTTATTTTGTATTAACTATTCATTTTTAAAATTAATGTTATAGCGATGAGTACGATTAAAATTAAATCTATACCTACCATAATTGTGTATCGTGTAGGTTTCTGACCTTGATTTTTAGCTAATTTCATTGCTTGATAATTTGGTATCAAACTAATTACTAATAGTATGATAATGACTACACCTATAATTATTGTCATGATTACTTACCTCCATGATTTCCTATTGTTATAAGCTCCCATATAACGCCTGTTATAATTCCAATAACTAAACCACTAATGATTCCTATTTGAGGTGTGAAGAACAAAGCTCCAACTAATATACAAATTATAAGTGCTATTGGAATGGTTGTACCATAAATCATTTTTCGTTCTGGAGAACTTAGAATGGTAAAGGCAACTAAATAAAGAATGAAGAAGGCTACCGTAGCAAGAAGTGTTCGACCTACGACAGACATGATATCAGGTTGTTTCATAGTAAAATAATTAAGTAGGAAAAATATAATCATAAATATTAATGTAACTTTAAATGAACGATTAATGAGTGCCTTATTCATATCCGAACTCCTTAAACTATTTAGAAAAAGTATATCATACTCCATAATTCATTTAGAAAGAAAGTATATTATGTAATAAAAATGCAAATAGCTTTAATTTTCAGAAAAATATTCAAAATAGGTGTTTTCAAAAAACAAAAAGCTTGCTATGATACATGTGTAAGCGATTTCATTAAATTGTAAAAATTTTGTTTCAATTTCGTCAATTTGTAGTATAATTACGGAAATAAGATTATCATTAAAATAATAATCTAGATTTAGAGATGGGGTAAAGTTATGGAAAACAATGAATTACAAAGGGGACTAAGTGCACGTCAGATGCAAATGATTGCACTTGGGGGAACAATTGGTGTCGGTCTGTTTATGGGGGCAACAAGTACAATCAAATGGACTGGCCCATCAGTTATTTTTGCATACTTAATTGCTGGTATATTTTTATTCCTAATTATGAGAGCAATGGGGGAAATGATTTATCTTAATCCTACAACTGGATCATTCGCAACATTTGCAAGTGATTACATACACCCAGCAGCGGGTTATATGACGGCTTGGAGTAATATATTCCAATGGGTTGTAGTAGGGATGAGTGAAGTTATCGCAGTTGGTGAATATATGAACTATTGGTTCCCAAATTTACCAAACTGGATACCTGGTATCGTTGCAGTAGCATTATTAATGGGAGCAAACCTTGTTTCAGTTAAAGCCTTTGGGGAATTTGAATTTTGGTTTGCATTAATCAAAGTTATTACAATTATTTTAATGATTATCGCAGGTTTTGGCTTAATCTTATTCGGAATTGGTAATGGTGGTCATGCAATAGGGATTTCGAATCTATGGTCTCATGGTGGATTTATGCCTCATGGAATCGTTGGTTTCTTCTTCGCACTGTCAATAGTTATTGGATCTTATCAAGGGGTTGAACTCATTGGTATTTCTGCTGGAGAAACTAAAGATCCTCAAAAGAATATTGTTAAAGCAGTGAATGGAGTTATTTGGAGAATATTAATCTTCTATCTTGGTGCAATTTTTGTAATCGTTTCTGTTTATCCTTGGGACAAATTAGGTGACATAGGAAGTCCTTTCGTTGCGACATTTGCTAAAGTAGGGATTACTTTCGCAGCTGGTTTAATAAACTTTGTTGTATTAACAGCTGCTATGTCAGGTTGTAACTCAGGTATATTTAGTGCTAGCCGTATGATTTATACATTATCTAAGCAAGGACAAATGCCTAAGATTTTCTCGAAAGTATTAAAAAATGGTGTTCCGTTCTACACAGTACTTGCAGTATCAATCGGTATCTTAATCGGTGCATTACTAAACGTCATTCTCCCTTTATTTATTAAAGGTGCAGCAAGTATTTTCGTTTATGTTTATAGTGCATCTATATTACCAGGAATGATTCCTTGGTTTATGATTTTATTCAGTCATTTACGCTTTAGAAAGTTACATCCTGAAGAAGTTAAAAATCATCCGTTCAAAATGCCAGGAGGCGCATTTGCTAACTATCTTACAATAGCATTCTTAATTTTAGTCTTAATCGGTATGCTATTTAATAAAGAAACAGTTGTTTCTGTAGTTATTGGTATTGTGTTCCTAGCAGTTGTGACACTTTATTATTTCGTTCGTTATAATAAAAAGGATCAACAAGCTAAAAAAGCAGCATTAACTCAGAAAAACCAAAAAGGCTTAGAATAATAGCTATATATAGTTAAACAAAAAAGCGATTCGTTCATACACTCTAATATAAAGAAATTTAGAGTATGACGAATCGCTTTTTCTATTTATTTAATGTTTAAATTCAATATTTGATAAATGTTTACGGTAATTATCCAAAGCCATTTTAGATTGTGTTATAAAATCTAAGGATGATTGATAATTTAGAGCAATGTAACGATAATAAAGTACATCTATTGTAAACATTTGTGCAAACAATGAAGTCGTTGCACCCATGCGCATTTCATTTTCATCAGTTTGGCCGTAAGACAAGACGATATCTGAACGATTGGCTACTGGATTATCTTTCGTACTAGTAATAGTAACAACTGGTATATGATAGTCTGAAACAACTTTGGCTATTGAACGCATTTCACTTTGCATACCATTGTTTGTAATAAATACGACGCAGTCTTTAGCATTATGTGTCGCTAACATAGTCGTGAAGATATGTGTTTCCTGTACCAATTGTATATTTAAACCAATGCGAGATAATTTTTGATATAAATCTGTAGCCACTACAAATGAAGCACCATAACCATAGATGAAAATGGTTTCTGCACATTTAAATAAATCACAAATTCGGTCTATCGTCTTATCGTCAATTTTTTCATTGGCGTTGTTAAGCGCACCTTTAGCACGAGAGTGCATTTTCTTTTTGAGAGAATCTGTATTTTCATTGTCTACAAGTTCAACATTGTATACAGATGCTTCTTTAGGCAGAAATTTAGATAAACCAATTTTAAGTTCGTGAAAGCCACCTTCAGTTATTTTCTTACTAAACCTTATTATAGAGGAGGGGCTGGTATCTAAAACTTCTGCTATATCTTGAGAATTCATATTAACTACCTTATGAGGTGAGTTGAGTATGAATTGAGCTATCTTTTTTTCATTTTTAGTTAGGTAGGGGTACTGGTTGTCAATTTCATTTAAAATGTTTGGCAATTTAATCACCCATTTGATCAGAATTTCTCATTTCTTTAGTCGTGCCAAAGAAATAAGTGAAAATGAAACCTCCAGCGTAAGCAGCAAGTAAACCTGCAATATAACCGAGGTACATATGATTATCTATTAACGGTAAAAGAGAAATACCACTAGGCCCTACAGCTGTAGCACCGATATGACCAATACCACCAACAACAGCGCCACCAATACCGCCGCCAATACAAGCTGTAAAGAATGGTCGACCTAATGGTAATGTGACTCCGTAGATTAAAGGTTCTCCAATACCTAAGAAACCAACAGGTAGAGCACCTTTTAAAGTATTACGTAATTTAGTATTTTTACGACATCTAACCCATAAAGCTAATGCGGCACCGACTTGTCCAGCACCAGACATAGCTGCAATAGGTAACAGATAAGTAGAACCCGTTTTATTAATTAATTCGATATGAATTGGTGTGAAAATATGATGCAATCCTAGCATGACTAGTGGTAAGAAGAAAGCACCAATGATGAAACCACTAAATATGCCTCCTACACCAATAATCCAGTTAATGACATGCACCAATCCATCAGATATAAAGCCAGCAACTGGCATTATAATAAACAATGTTAATAAACCAATAATTAATAATGAAATAGTTGGAGTTACAATAATATCGATAGCATTTGGGACTATTTTATGTAATCTTTTTTCAATTAAACTAAGCAACCATACTGCAAATATAACGCCAATAATTCCACCTTGACCAGCGACGAGGTGTTCACCAGTAAAGATATTTTTAATTGGGTTTTCATCAGTTATACCAGTAAGTAAGGTTGCACCACCAATTACACCACCTAATCCAGGCGTAGCGCCGAACACCTTCGCTGCATTGATTCCAGTAAAGATAGCTAAGTAGGCGAGCATCCCATCTTTAATGACACTCAGCACTGAAACAACTTGTTTAAGCCAATATCCAGATAGAGTTCCAGCTGTTAATAAGTTATTCAGTATCGCTGCTATACCACCTATTAACCCGGCACCTATAAATGCTGGGATTAAAGGTATGAAAATATTAGCAATGGACTTTAAAACTTTATTCCATTTACTTTGTTTGCGATGACTTTGAAAATTCTGTTTATTTTGTCGTGCTTGTTCTTCAGCTTGCGCTTTATAGCTTTTATTTTCAGTATGAGAAGTATCATCATCTAAAGGTGCGCCACTTGTTTCAGACATATAATTTGCAACTTTGTTAACAATGCCTGGTCCAACTACAACTTGGAGGCGTTCATCTTCAACAACACCTAAAACACCATCAATACTTTTCAATTCATTGTAATTAACTTTATCGTAATCATGAATTTTAATTCGAACACGAGTCATACAATGAATAATATTATCAATATTATGATTACCACCAACGGCGTTAGTGATATCTTTAGCAAGACGTTCTTCTTTGTTCATGGAAACTCCCCCTTAAACGTTGATGGCTTGCTTGATCACTCCATTACTTTTATATAAACGCGTCTCAGCGTCTTCTTTAGTTGTATTACATAAATACATGACAACTGCTGTTTTAATATGATTTCCCGCTTCTTCATACAATGTTTGTGCAGCTTGTTCATCTAAATCACATATATCTTGAATAATGGTGATAGAACGATTGACCAATTTTTTATTCGTAGGTCGTAAATCCACCATTAAGTTATCATATACTTTTCCGACCCCAATCATTGTCATTGTAGAAATCATATTTAATATGAGTTTTTGAGCAGTGCCAGATTTTAAACGAGTAGATCCTGTTAAAACTTCAGGTCCTACATTAACTTCTAAAATATGCTCTGCACAAGCACTAATTTCACTATTTGTATTACACGAAAGAGCAACAGTATCAGCATGAATATCGTTTGCATAAGTGAGGGCGCCTTTGACGTAAGGTGTGCGACCACTTGCAGATATTCCAATAACAATATCATTATCATTTAGCTGAATATTTTTTAAGTCTTGTGCGCCTTGCTCGCTATCATCCTCAGCCCCTTCTACTGCGACGGTCATCGCTTTTTGACCACCAGCAATAATACCAACGACCTCTTCAGGACGTGTATTAAAAGTTGGTACACATTCAGCAGCATCTAAAACGCCAAGACGTCCACTTGTACCAGCGCCTATATAGATTATTCTTCCTCCACGATTAAAACGTTGGATAGCACTAGTTATAACCTGTGATAACTGAGGAATCACTTGTTCAATGGCTTTTGGTACTTTTTGATCCTCACGATTTATTGTTAGTAGTGCATCTTGAATAGTCATTTCATCTAAATGCATCGTTTGAGTGTTACGAGTTTCTGTTGTTAAACGATTCATTGTCATTCTCCTTCGTAAATGTAAATTTAAAAGTATCTCCAGGCTGAATCAGTGTTAATAATTGAAGATCTTCATCGCTCACTGTTGCAATATGGTTAATATGAGAATGTCCTTTGAGTGGTGTTTTAACGACTTGAATTTCACCTTCATATCGACCATTTAGTTGGTTATCTACAGTGATATCCCCAATGTCTCTTTCACTTATTCCTATAGGATTTATAGGAGTATCATTGTTAACACGTGAATATTGAGAACGTATGATATGCTCTGGTGCGTCAATGCGCGATGTATGTGTTCTTAAGATTCTCTCAGAAAATGATGGATCCAAGTCTTTAAGCTTGAGCGTAAAATGTCGACGATGCATCATATCAGACA
This sequence comes from Staphylococcus sp. FSL K6-0223, assembly GCF_038008285.1. Taxonomy (NCBI): domain Bacteria; kingdom Bacillati; phylum Bacillota; class Bacilli; order Caryophanales; family Staphylococcaceae; genus Staphylococcus; species Staphylococcus sp. FSL K6-0223. Next base: position 371,090 of record NZ_JBBOYX010000003.1, on the reverse strand, counting down.
ATTGTTGAGCAATTAATAAATTGATTGCTGTGTCACCGATAATAACATGAGAGATATCTAGAGATTGTAATTCATGCGTAGCAACTAAAGGATGTGATGAACGATGTGACTCAACTGTTGGTAACCCTTTATGTAAAGGGCCTCTTAGCTCTGTTCCTGGTATAAAGGCATATATTTTTGCATGTTTATCGTAAGTTTTAATAAGTTGATTTTTATATTCAATGAAAGAATGTGAAAGACCTGTATCAGGTCGTGGATAATAATTGTGACAGTATAATAGTTGAGACTGATAATCTTGTTTATAAATGCGCTTCAACATATCTTCTGTGATATTACTCGCATTAAGACAGCATTGGAAACCATGACTTTGAACTTCATGGATGAGTTCAACATCCAATTGATCATCAATACGTATAGAAAATGCCCCATGTGGCAATTGATTTAAATAACTGTAAAGCGTTGGATTAAGTAAAGAAGGATTAACATCAATGATATAAGTGATATTATATGATGAAAGAAGCTGACATAATTCCCCAAAATATGACAACTGATGTTGCTTGTTTTCTTCAGGGATTTGTAAAGATGTAAAGATCACATCATAACCCATAGAAGCCATGTTAAGAATATACTCTTTATCTAAAGCATTTCCTAAATAAACTGAGAAGCCAAGCACATCTAACACTCCTTTTAAATACTTAATCAGTACGATTATAACGCTATTATTAAACGTTTACAATTTGAGGTATTTTTTGAATAATATAATATTAAAATTTAAAGCACATGATGTTTTAAGTTACATGAAATTTAAATAAGTGCAATGTATCGAAACGTTGATAAACGAAATTAAAGATAAATTTATAATAATTAGGAAGTCGAAGGTTTGATTTTTAAAAGTTGTTCATGTAATAAAAGTTGTTTGATATGAATATAAAAAAGCATGTCTCCTTGTTTGATTGGTATAAGAGGGTGTTTTGATAAATGAAGAATGACATAATAGTAAGATGTTAATTCTGGTGTGGTACTTAATATTGATTTATGCGATTCTATCCAAATTTTTTCAACTTCTACTTCTTGATTAAATACGTTCAAAGTTTCTTCAAATTTGTTATGATGATTGAGTACATAATATTTAGCATTTTCAGTCAAAGAGAGCAATTTTATAATTCGTTGTTCAATGTGTCGTGTGATTTCTAAATAATTCATAATTCCTCCAATAAATTTTAAAAATGATTGAGTAATAGAAAGGAAACGTCTATGAGGCAGAAAGAAGTTAAGAAAAAATATAAATTTAGTGATATTGCGTGGAGAGATTTAAGTCTAATTGCAGTAGTATTGGTGGGACTTTTTCTATTTAGCGTTGCAGGTATGGCGCTAGGTGCGCTTTTTCTAAAACATATGTCACAGTTACAATTAGCGATGATTAGTACATTAGCGCAGTTAATGGCTTATGTTGTTGTGATATTTGTATTTTACTTTTTACACATCCATACATTTGGAGAGAGGTTTAAAAAAGGTTTACAATATTTGAAACGACGATGGTTCATTATTATTATCGCTTTTTTATTGGCGTATGGTTTGTCTAGTTTATATGAATGGTTAATGCAGTTTTTACCTAAGCATCTACAATATTCTGATACGCAAAATGAGATGGCTTTAGATCAATTGTTCAAAGTACATGCATTTATACCTTTCGCGTTTTTATTAATCGTGATTGTAGGACCTATCGTTGAAGAATTAGTGTTTAGACACATACTAATAGGAGAGTTAGGAAAGAAGTTTAATTTTATTATAATGGGGATTATATCAGCTGTATTATTTACTTACATACATGTAACTGATGCGAAATCACCGTTTGAATTCGGAGCATATTTTATTTTAGCCATTGCTTTAGTCTCTGTGTATTTAGTTTCAAAGAGAAATTTGGCAGCATCGATTAGCTTGCATATGTTAAATAATCTAGTGTCATTTATCTATACTCTATGGTCAATATTTTATAATTAGTTTAAAACCCAGCTGATTCACATTAACTGTTTATGTCAGCTGGGTTTAAAAATTGCTGATAGTTATCTATTGAGATATCTTGAGTTTTAATAGTTTTTTCGAATGAGTAAGAAATATCGTGTATGTCCATGATTGATAATTCACGTGTATGACCACGACCTATATCAAAGATCACTGCATGCCATTGACCATCCTTACACAATAAACCTATAAAAATAACATTTTCAGCATGTGTTTTTCCTTCTTCTTGATAATCAACAAGCATGACATTTCGTTCTGTACAGTATATTAATATATCCGAAAATAGTTGTGGTAATGAGTAATTATTACTATCTTCAAATTTAATATAATAATCCATCTTTTTTAATAGCTTACGTAATCGCGTTTGAGGTAAACCTAAACATTGTTTAATAATGGCTTGAATTTCTGTTTGATAAGGTAGAGTAGAATAAGACTGACTTTCATTTAGTGTAAGAAACAACGCTGACAGTTGATTTTCTGTTAAAGATAAAGAAATTTTTGATTGAGCATTTTTAATTTGATAACCACCGAGTTTACCGTGTTGTGCGTACACTTTTACACCTTGTTCTTCTAAATCATCAATATCCCTTAAAATAGTACGTTTCGAAACTTTAAATAGTTTTGCAAGTTGTGAAGCGGTCATTTTATCTGAATTTTGTATAGACTGAATGATTTGATTTTGGCGTTCTAATTTATTCAATGAAAGTCACCTCCATAAACATTACATATTACATTTATTATAACATATAAGCGACAATGATGACATTTTCTTATTTTTGGTCGGTACAAAAGTGTAAAATTTCTTATTTTTCTTTTAGAAAACGCTTACAATATAAAAATCATTATGTTACTATAATATTTGTAACAGGGGGAGCGATTAGACAAAGGGGTAGAGCTATATAACAGATAGCTGTGTAATCGTTCGAGTTACATCAAAACATCTTCAATATTTATTACTTACTTTCCTTTCTATTTGTCGGCTAGCTCGTGACTAGCCGATTTTTTCTTTTTTAAAAACTTATTAATTATTATTCCAAAATCTTGATGACTTCGTATAAAATAAATATAAGTAAATAGAGAGATTTCGATAATTAAAGTTTACTTATAATATATAACTGATTTATTAATTCTACATAAATTTATTTTATTTGGTGGTGAAACATAGGATGACAGAAAGTTTAAAGCAGATTGATCGTTTAATTTGTGATTGGTTAAAAATTGTTGATGATATTTTACCGCGTCTTATTCAAGAGATGCATACAGATACCAAAAAGGATCGTTTTGATTTAGTTACTAACGTAGACAAACAGATTCAAGACCATTTTCAAACATTCTTGTCAAATCAATTACCTGGGCATCTACTATTAGCTGAAGAAAAAAATAATGATGATATTGATCCTTATCATGGACATGTTTGGATTATGGATCCTATTGATGGAACGGCTAACCTTGTAAAGCAACAAGAAGATTATTGTATTATACTAGGATACTTTGTGGATGGAGAGCCAAAACTATCTTATATCTACGATTATCCTCATAATAAATTATATAAAGCAATAGCAGGTGAGGGAGCATATGAGAATGATTTACCGATGTTAAAGCCTGCAACACTAACCATTGAAGATGCAATATTGTCGTTTAACCCACATGTTTTAAATGATAGAACGATAAACGCACTTTTCCAAACTTCATTTAGTTATCGAATTATTGGTTCATGTGGTTTAGATTCAATTAGGGTCATTAAAGGTCAATTCGGCGCTCACATGAATACGAATCCTAAACCTTGGGATATAGCCGCTCAGTTTCTTTTTGCGCAAGAACTTAATTTGAAAATGACTAGCTTAGATGGTGGCAAAGTTGATTTTGGTAAGGGTGGCCCTTTTATAATTAGTAACCCTGGTTGTCATCAAGATGTACTGGATATTTTGAATAGCGGTAATGGTTATCAAAAATAAGTACAATTATATTAATATAATTGTATAAGTGAATTGTTAATGTCGGAGCCTTAGAAAGAGTTTCTTTTTAAGGCTTTATTATTGTCCTCAATTATAATTATGTGAGTTAAAATTCACTTTTAAGTTATTCGGAATGTATAAATGAATAGGTCTACAGATGTATAGTAAATAATTTATTTTATAATATAATTATCTATGGAATATGAATATGAAATAAATGTAAAGGAGTGGTAGGAGTGAAACGTTCAGATAAAAGAAAAATGAGCCTGCCAACTAAAATTTTACTTTGGATAGTAGGAGTATTATTTTTACTCGCTGTTATTGCAGTAATATACATCTGTGCCAAGATATTTATTACAGGGGATAAGATACATAATCCTCTAAATAGAAGCCATTCAGAGTTACGCTCAGGAAAGGTTAATTTAAAAGAAGGGGACCCTTTCACAATTGCATTATTTGGTGTGGATTCAGATGCGGAGCGAAAACATCAAGGTGGTGGAGAGCGTAGCGATACCATTATGATTTTATCAATTAATCCTAAAGAGAAAAAAACAGAACTCGTTAGTATTCCTCGTGATACTCAAGCTCAAATTGTAGGACGAGGTACGACAGAAAAAATTGCTCATGCCTATGCTTACGGAGGACCCAATATGGCGGTAAATTCTTTAGAGAAATTAATGAATGTACCAATTGACCACTATGCAACAATTGATATGGATGGATTACACGATATGATTGATACTTTAGGTGGTGTGGATGTGGTAAGTAATGACACTTTCACAATTAGTGGTTTACATTTTGTAAAAGGGCAAAAAACACATGTTGATGGGGATGCTGCAATGAGATTTATACGTAGCCGCAAGGAAGAAGGTGCTGGTGGGGACTTTGGTAGACAAGAACGCCAACAACTTGTACTTGAAGCTATGGCTAATAAAATGACAAGTCCAACATCAATAACACATTTTAATTCATTAATGAGCGAAATACAGCAAAATGTTAAAACTGATTTATCATTAAGTGATCTGAATCTTGTCAGAAAAAATTATAAAGATGCTAACGATAACGTAAACCGTCATCAACTTGACGGAGAAGGTGGTATTCAAAGTGATGGTTTATATTACTTTGTCCCAAGTGATGCTTCTAAAAATAGCAACACGCAACTACTAAGAGATAATTTAGATTTATAAACTGTATTTGAGCACTGTGAGAACCATTCTCACAGTGTTTTTGTGTTTATAATGTATTTTTACAAGGTATATAAGTATTAAATGTAATAAGTAAAAGGATCATTAATTGATAATGATTTTCAAATAAGTAATTTATGAATATAAATTATTTATAAACACTTAACTTTTTGCAATTAAAGTAATACAATTTAGATAATTCTATCTTGAAATATATGTGGGGTATTTTTCAGATAGATCTAGCTAACATGAAAAGTCTATTACGGTAAAATTAATATAAATGGGGTGAGCCTATGCAAGAACATTTGGTAGTCACACTTGATGGCACAGATTATCTTGTCGAACCAGGCACAAATTTACTTGAGTTTATCCGGTCTCGAGATACTTTCGTTCCAGCGATTTGCTACAATGAATCGATGGGGCCAATTCAAACATGCGATACATGTATGGTTGAAATTGATGGAGAAATTGCGCGTGCATGTGGCACAACAATAGACCGTCCAATGAATGTAAAAACAGATAACAACGATGTTAAATCAAGTCAAAAAGAAGCATTAGATCGTATTTTAGAAAAACATATGCTTTATTGTACGGTATGTGACTATAATAATGGAGACTGTGAAATCCATAATACTATGGATGAGTGGGGCATCCAGCATCAAACATATGAATATAAAGAAAAACCTTATGAGAAAGATTATGGTCCATTCTATCGTTACGACCCAGACCAATGTATATTATGTGGTCGTTGTGTTGAAGCCTGCCAAGACATAGAAGTAAATGAAACAATAAGCATTGATTGGGATCGTGAACATCCACGTGTCATTTGGGATAATGATGTACCAATTAATGAATCTTCGTGTGTATCATGTGGTCAATGTGCAACAGTATGTCCATGTAATGCCATGATGGAAGTGAATATGGAAGGCAACGTTGGTTACATGACTGATACTGAGCCAGGGTCACTTGTAGCAATGATCGACTTAATCAAAAAATCTGAACCAGGATATGGTCCATTATTGGCACTTTCTGACTCAGAATCTGAAATGCGTAAAGAACGTATAAATAAAACAAAAACAGTATGTACATATTGTGGTGTAGGTTGTTCATTTGAAGTTTGGACAAAAGATAGAGAAATTTTAAAAGTTCAACCATCTCATGATTCTCCTGCTAATAAAATTGCATCATGTGTTAAGGGTAAATTCTCATGGGGGCACATCAACTCTGATCAACGTATTACTAAGCCATTAGTAAGGAAAGATGGTGCTTTCCATGAAGTAGAATGGGAAGAAGCACTGCAAGTGATGGCAGATAACTTTAACAATATTAAAGATCAACACGGTGCAGATAGCTTGTCATTTATTTCATCTTCTAAAGCGACGAATGAAGAGTCATATTTAATGCAAAAATTTGCTCGACAAGTGATAGGAACAAATAACGTAGATAATTGTTCACGTTATTGCCAAGCACCAGCTACGAAAGGTTTGACTCGTACAGTAGGAATCGGCGGCGACGCTGGTGGTATTGATGATTTAGAAAAGGCAGCTATGACAGTGTTGATTGGTACAAATACTGCTGAAGCACATCCTGTCATTGCTTCAAGAATGAAACGTGCTCAAAAATTATTCGGTCAAAAATCTCATGTCTTTGATATTAGAAAACATGAAATGGCTGAACGTGCAGATGAATTTTATCAACCCAAACCAGGTACTGATTTAGTATGGTTAGGCGCGGTAACAAAGTATATTATCGATAATGATTTACATGATAAGGCATTCTTAGACGAATGGGTCGATTATTTTGATGAATATTATAAATCATTAGAACCATTCACAATGGAGTTCGCTGAAGAAACAACAGGTATTCCAAAAGAACGATTAATTAAGTTCGCTCATGAAGTTGCGAAAGCTGAATCAGTTGCAATCTGCTGGGCGATGGGTATCACGCAACAAGACATCGGTAGTGATTCTAGTACAGCTATTTCTAATTTATTACTTGTAACTGGAAATTATAGAAAGCCTGGCGCTGGAGCATATCCTCTACGTGGTCATAATAATGTACAAGGTTGTAGTGATATGGGTAGTATGCCTGACCAATTCCCTGGTTACCAGCTTGTTACTGATGATGAAATTAGACTTCATGGTTGTACAAGATGAATTCTTAACATTCACTGCTACTTATGCTGATGTGGTATTACCTGCAAGTCCTTCTCTAGAAAAAGATGGTACATTTACCAACACGGAACGTCGTGTGCAACGTTTATATAAAGCGTTAGATTCACTGGGGGATTCTAAACCTGACTGGGAAATCTTCCAACTTGTTGCTAATAAATTAGGCGCAGATTGGGATTATAGTCACCCTGGAGAAGTGATGGATGAAATCGCTCGACTTACTCCGTCATATGCAGGTGTAAGCTACGACCGTTTAGAAGGTTTTAATAGTCTTCAATGGCCTGTAGATAAAGATGGTAAAGATTCTCCAATTCTTTATTTAGATGGATTTAACTTTGAAAATAAAAAGGCAAAGCTTTATCCACTAACATTTGATAATTTCTTCAAAGAAGATGAAGTTTATGATATTCATGTTAATAATGGTCGTTTACTTGAACATTTCCATGAAGGTAACATGACTTATCAAACTGAAATGATTAGATATAAAGTACCACATCCATTTGTTGAGATTTCACCAGAACTAGCACAAGATCGTGATATACATGAAGGTGCTGAAATCAAATTGATTTCAGAAACTGGTGAAGCAACGTTGGTAGCTCATATTACAGATAGAGTGAAAGGCAAAGAAATCTATATTCCACTAAATAATGACGCTTTAGAAAATGGAGATATGGGAGCAATTAACTTACTCACAAATAGTGATGTAGATAAATACACTGATACGCCGTCATACAAGCGAACAAATGCACGCATGGAGGTTATATCTAAACGTGGTAAGTCACCATTAAATCCAACTAACTTCCGTGTTGATAAACATCGTCATCCTCAATATAGTGTTCAAGTACAGAAAAAATGGAATCGTTCTGATTACGTATTCCCAGGGAAGCAGAGTGATAAATAATGGCTGAAAGAATTACTGAAATTAAACGTCTAAAAAAGTCACCTGAGCAAATAAAGAATGAAAATTTAAACGAAGTCCTTGATGCTATTGCAGAGAATAAAGATAGCATTCTTAAAGCAATCCGTTTAATTCATACTTTAGATGAAGCGAAAATTTTAGATGCACTCAATGGTGGATTTAAAGCACGACAAGTAATTATCAATAAGTTTGCAGTGGAGTTAAATAAGGATATTTACACAGGATTATTATCTAATATGGCACAAATGGTCTTTTTACTTGGTGACTTAAATGTGAAAGATTTAAGTGAAATGCTTAATCGTCTTAACAAAGGTCTTCATGTTGCAAACCAAGCAAGTCCTAATGCACGTACATCTATTAGAAACTTAATGGGTATCCTTAAAGATGACGACATGAATCGTAGTTTAACTTACATGCTTAATTTACTTAAGGGCATGTCACGAGAATAAAATCATATCAATGATTATGTGAGCATAGGGGCGAAGAAGCATTCTATAATGACTTCCGAGCCTCTATTTTAATATCGCATATCTATAAATTTTCATGTATGATGAAATGTATATTGAAAAGTTTAAATAAAGGAGTGAAGTCGTATCAATCCTAATATTTTGAAAGCCATGGCAATCACTTCCAATGTCTTATTAGTTATTGGTATTGTATTTCTAATTATGCTAAAACTTATGCTTGCAATAGCATTCTTCGCAGTATCTTTAGCTATTAGTCTAGTCATATTTAATGTCATGTTTAGAGATCGCACAGGTATGAAGATTGCAATCAATGTATCATTCTTTATTGTTGTCATTGCAATTGTTATCGCATATTTCGTTTTATCAAAATAAAGCTTTGGGAGTTAGATAACAATGAAGAATACTAGATTTCGTATAACGACAATCTTAATAATTGCTATTTTAGTAATATTTGGAATTCTATTCCTCATTTTTGATACTAATCTTTTCAAAAATGATATCAAATATACTTTCAATGAAGCTGTAGAAAGACAGATAGGTGAAGGTACGCTAAATACTAAAGAAAGAGATGGAAAGTTTGTCAATGCGAAAGAAAAAGATGTTGAACAAGCCATGAGTATTAGCCATGGAGACAATCCGTTGAAATATATGGATATTTCTGAAAAAGTGCCTATGTCTGAATCAGAAGTCAATCATATTTTAAAAGGTAAAGGTATCCTTGAAGATCAAGGCCATACCTTTATAAAAGCTCAAGATAAATATGAAGTTAATATTATTTACTTAATAAGTCATGCATTAGTAGAAACTGGGAACGGAAAATCAGAACTTGCTAAAGGCGTTAAGGATGGAAGTCATAGATACTACAACTTTTATGGCATTGGCGCTTTCGATGAAAATGCTGTCCATACTGGTAAAAGCTATGCTAAACAACAATCATGGACTACACCTAGTAAAGCAATTATGGGTGGCGCATCTTTCGTACGTAATCATTATTTTGAAAATAATCAACTTAATTTATATCAAATGCGTTGGAATCCACAGAATCCTGGGCAACACCAATATGCGAGTGATATTAAGTGGGTAGACAATATTGCTGATATGATGAAAAAATATTATGACAACTTTGGTATTAAAAAAGAAAATATACGAAAAAAATACTATAGATAGCAATGAGGTTAGCACATGGTCATCAATGTCGCTAACCTTATTTAGATATGTAAAATTTACCATTAAAAGTGTGACGACAAACTTTTAAACAACTAAACATATGATAAAATATTAACGAATGATAAATTTGAGGTGTAAAAACAATGAAAGTTGCAATTGTAGGTGCAGGAATTGGTGGTTTGACTGTCGCTGCATTATTAGAAGAGCAAGGTCATGAAGTGAAAATTTTTGAGAAGAATAATTCAATTAGTGAAGTGAGTGCAGGGATAGGAATAGGGGATAATGTACTAAAAAAATTGGGTAATCATGATCTTCAAAAGGGCATTAAAAACGCTGGTCAAAATCTAACAGCTATGAATGTATATGATGAACGTGGGCGCGAATTAGTGTCCGCTAAATTAAAAAATAATACTTTAAATGTAACGTTAGCGCGTCAAACTTTAATAGATATTATTCAATCATATGTTAAGTCTTCTTCAATATATACTAATCATTTAGTGACTGGTTTAGAACAAACAAATTCTAAAGTAACAGTTCACTTTTCAGCACAAGAAAGTGAAGCATTTGATTTGTGTATCGGAGCAGATGGCATTCACTCAAATGTAAGGGAAGCTGTTGGTGCCTCTACCAAGTTGATTTATCAGGGCTATACTTGCTTTAGAGGGATCGTTGATGATGCCAATCTTAAAGATGAACATGTAGCTAATGAATATTGGGGTGCAAAGGGAAGAGTTGGTGTTGTTCCATTATTAAATAACCAAGCTTATTGGTTCATTACGGTTCCAGCTAAAGAAAGGGATCCTAAATATCAAACATTTGGTAAACCGCATTTACAAGCATATTTTAATCATTTTCCAAATGAAGTACGACAAATACTTGATAAGCAAAGTGAGACGGGCATATTATTAAATGACATTTATGATATGAAACCTTTAAGAACCTTTGTATATGGAAGAACAATTTTATTAGGAGATGCTGCCCATGCTACTACGCCAAATATGGGGCAAGGTGCTGGACAAGCGATGGAAGATGCAATCGTTTTAGTCAATTGCTTGGAAGCTTATGATTTCGACAAAGCACTTGAACGATATGATAAATTACGTGTTAAACACACTGCCAAGGTAATTAAGCGATCAAGAAAAATTGGAAAGGTTGCACAGAAACGTAATAAATTAGTTGTGAACATACGCAATTCAATTATGAAAATGATGCCTAACGCATATGCGTCATCACAAGCAACATTTTTATATAAATCAAAAGAAAAATAATTAAAGGTGAGCGGACGACATTAAATGTTCCGCTCACCTTTTGTACGTTTAGAGTGATAAATTATTTACGATTTACGACGAATTGTGGTTCTTCACCATTTAATTTTTTAATTGCATCGTTAGCAACGATTTTAGCCATCATATCTCTAGCTTCATATGTCGCATTACCGATATGTGGTGTAAGAACAATATTTTTAAACGATTTGAGCTCATCTGTTATCTCAGGTTCGAACTCATATACATCTAGGGCAGCGCCTTCGATTTCTTTATTTTCAAGCGCTTGTACAAGTGCTTGTTCATTGACGATAGGTCCTCGACCAGCGTTAACTAGATATGCTGTGGATTTCATCTGTTTAAATTGTTCACTATCAATTAAATGATGAAGATCAGGGTTATAAGCCGCATTAATAGTAATGAAGTCTGCATTCTCTAATAAAGTATCTAAATCTACATATTTAGCACCGATTTCTCTTTCTTTTTCTTCTTTACGGTGTGGGCCTGTATATAATACATCCATATCAAATGCACGTGCACGTTTGGCAACAGCACCACCAATTTCTCCTAAACCAATAATTCCAATTGTCTTGCCTGAAACTTCTCTTCCACGGAAAAATAGAGGCGCCCAGCCGTCAAAGCCTTTAGTTCTTGATAATTCATCACCTTCAACAATTCGACGGGCAACGCTAAGTATCAAGCCAATTGTTAAATCAGCAGTGGCATTTGTGGATGCTTTAGGTGTGTTAGTCACATCAATATCTTTTTCTCTCGCATAATCGACATCAACATTGTTGAAACCAGCGCCATAGTTAGTAATAATTTTAAGATTTTTACCGCTATCTATCACGTCTTTATCCACATTAGTAGAGAGTAAACTTACTAAAGCAGTGGCATCTTTAACGCCTTCTTTTAAAGTTTCTTTATCAATAATTCCCTCGCCATCGTACATCTCAACTTCAAAATGTTCTTTCAATAAGTTTAATCCTACTTCAGGAATTGCGCCTGCGATATATACTTTTTTCACAATTATCACTCCTTCTTTATTAATAGTATAGTAAAAGAAGAAAGCGCAAACAATAGAAAGCGTTCAGCCACCTCAGGATTAAAATAGCTTGGCTAATGGCAGTATATAAGATTCTTATGAGCTATTTCACTATATAAATTAGCCAATCAAACGTAATCCGACTACAGCTACAAGTATCATTAAAATGCAAATAATTCGACTAAAGTGTTTCGATTCTTTATAAAATAACATGCCGATTATGGTACCGCCTGCGGTTCCTATACCTGTCCAAATAGCATAAGCTGTGCCCATAGGTATTTCATGCATTGCAAGTTTTAAAGTGCTAAAGCTTAAAATAAAGGCAAGGCCAAGTAATATGATGAATAATTTATTCTGTGTACGTGATAATTCATTCAGTAGTACCACACCGAGTATTTCTAAGCTTCCGGCTATTAAAAGAAAAATCCACGCCATCGTTATTGACCTCCTTCTTCATTTTCATTAGTAGTGAGTTTTAAGCCTATAATACCTGCAATAAGAATTATGATTAATATAAGCTTGGTAGGTGTAAAGGGTTGATTGAAGAAAATCATATCTACAAGTACCGTACCTACAGCACCTATACCTACAAAAAAAGCATAGACGGTACCTACTGGTAAATGCTTAGATGCATCAATGACAAGATAGAAACTGAGGGCAATAAAAAAGAGGGTAACAACCCAACTTAATAAAGAATGCGCATTATCTAATCCTGTAACCCAGATGATTTCTACAAATCCAGCTATAATTACCTTTAGCCATTGCATTATCAATTGCCTCCAATTTAAAGTGATATCACTATTTTCTCAAATAAGTGATAGTGTAGCAATATTTAAAAATTGACGTAGTAGTTAAGTATTAATTTAGTATATTGAATTAAAAACCCGTCAAGTTACTTAGATATAAATCGCAACTTTGACGGGAGTTAGAGCTATAAGATAGTTGAAAATATAGTGTTTAGTCGAGGTGAATGTAATTGTAAGAACTTGCTTCACTAGATGAGATTGTACGTGTATCTACAACGTATGGTCCACCATTATAATTCATTTCTGATACAGTAACTGAACCATCACTACCAACACTCTCTACATAAGCAACATGTCCATATGCACCTGCAGATGATTGAAGAATTGAGCCTTTTTCTGGAGTATGATTAACAGTATAACCAGCTGATTGAGCTGATGTTGCCCAGTTATTTGCGTTACCCCAAGTTGAACCTATCTTACCTCCAACTTTATCATAAACATACCAAGTACATTGACCAGCTGTATATAAGTTTCCTGAAGAAGACGTTGTCTTAGTTGACGTAGTAGATGAGCTGCTTGAATTAGAGCTTGATGAGGAGTTTAAGTCAGCTGATGTTGTAATTGTATTTTTAAAAGTGTGTGTGCGTGTATTTTGATTTAAGCTATGCTGATCCTTGTAGTAGTTAAATGGACGTTGAGGGTGATAGTTAAAATGCTTCAAGTGATTATTATGTTCTTGAAAACCATTGTTCATGGGATGGTGAGAATGTTGATTCCACTGTTGATTACCATGACTATTTTCTGCAGCATGTGCGTTTGTCGTAGTTCCAAATAAAGATGCACCAATACCTGCTGTTAATGTAGTAATTGTAACTAATTTTTTCATAATTAAAAGTCCTCCCAAAAATAAAACATTCATATGATATATCTTAAAGGTGTAGCGACCAATGAGTAAGAATATATCATTTTATGTTATTTATTCGTCATCTTTGACGACACAACAACTCTAACAAAATATTTTATGTTTGTGATTGATGTTACGCTTTCGTAAACCAATTAAAAAAACCTTGACCATCGTTGTAATAAACGTTAGTCAAGGTTACAGTGTGTTACAAAACTTCAATGAAGCACTGCTCTTAAAATTAAATAGGTTTTGTTGTTTAAAAACTTAAGCTTTTGTTACAGGTTATTGTAATAAAATAAGACCTAACTTTTATTTTATGATAGGGAGGCTGAATGGTATTTTATAGGTTTTACCTGAAAAATACTTAACGCACCCAATAATAGTACATACTATACTAATAATTGATAAAACAAGTAAGGCAAGAGTGAGAATTAACATACAAATTAATGCAAAAATTTGAATACCTGTATTATTATCACTCAAGGTTGATATGAAAAGAAAGCCATAGACTAAAATCACTGCAACTACAGAATATATAAAATAAGAAATGTAGTAATTTAGATATGTCTTTCCAGCTGTATCTATAAGTTTAGAATCTTTTCGTTTTACTAACCATATGACAAGTGGACCAATAAAACTTGTAAATAAACCTAATAGATAAATTAACATTGACATTAATCGCTCGTCTTGCTCTTCATCTTTTGCGATTTGATTGTTTTCTTGTGAAGTATACTGATTGCTTCTATTATATTGTTGGTAATCACTATTTTGAGTAGATTGGTTTCGTTCACTATTTAAGTTTTGAGATGACATTTGACTTTCTGAAGTTGTTTCTGAATGATCAAAACGATGATTTTCACTATTATTCATAATGAATAGCCTCCGAATTTATTATTTATATACATAATACACTTATTACTATATCAAAATAAAATATATTATTAAATGATAAATTTAAATTTTCAACTTTAAATATTGAATAAGTTTAAAAAATGGTTTATTCGGTTATATAGTATTGTTATTATACAGAAGAAGTCATGTTTTTGAGTAAGTGAATGGCTTTGACTCATACTTATTAAACACGTTATTTATAGTTATCGCGGGGCGGGCCGCAGAATTCTTCCTATACGATTGATGAATTCAGACCCACTCCTTTTTTATTGGATTATTTAAATTAACAAACATGAACGCAACTATTTTAATGAAGAAAGAAGGAAAATTATGAAAATAGCTATTGTAGGTTCAGGTAATGGTGCAGTAACTGCGGCTGTCGATATGGTAGACAAAGGTCATGACGTAAGATTGTATTGTCGTAACGAGTCAATTGAAAAATTTAATGCTGCTTTCGAAAAAGGCGGTTTTGATTTTAATAATGAAGGACAAGAAAAATTTATACCTTTCACAAATATTAGTGATGATATTGAATATGTTCTAGAAGATGCAGATATCGTTCAAGTCATTATTCCATCATCCTTTATTGAATATTATGCTAAAGTCATGTCTCATTTTGTGACAGATAAACATCTTATCTTTTTCAACATAGCTGCTTCTATGGGATCTATTCGTTTTATGAACGTTTTAGAGGATCGTCACATTGATGTACACCCTAATTTTGCTGAAGCCAACACGCTTACTTATGGTACACGTGTTGATTTTGAAAATGCGCGAGTAGATTTATCACTTAATGTACGTAGAGTATTTTTCTCAACATTTGATAGAAGTGAATTAAATGATAGTTACGAAAAAGTATCACAAATTTATGAATATCTAGTTAAAGAGGAAAGTCTGTTAAAGACAAATCTAGAGAATGGTAACCCAGAAGTACACCCGGGTCCTACTTTACTAAACGTAGGTCGAATAGATTATGCTGAGAATTTCTCATTATATAAAGAAGGGATAACTAAACATACAGTTCGATTATTACATGCGATTGAACTTGAACGATTGAATTTAGGGAGAAAATTAGGGTTTGAGTTATCTACAGCAAAAGAATCTCGTATTCAAAGAGGTTATTTAGAACGACAAGATGAAGATGAACCTTTAAATCGTCTATTTAATACGAGTCCAGTATTTTCTAAAATACCGGGACCTAACCATGTAGAAAATAGATATTTAACTGAAGATATCGCTTATGGATTAGTCTTATGGTCTAGTTTAGGGAGAGTTATAGATGTACCAACACCTAATATTGATGCGGTTATAGTTATCGCATCAACAATTCTCGAACGAGACTTCTTTGAAGAAGGGTTGACAATAGAAGAATTAGGTTTAGAAAAATTAGATTTAGAATAAAAATTTAATCACAAGTTTACGAAAAGAGGTTTTGCATCAAAAAACTGCTGAAGGGAGCATTTAATATGACGCATAAGTATAGGAAACCCACATTTTTGGAGTCCTTATCTACGATTATATTTATGGTAATAGTGGTAGTAATAGGATTTATCTTCTTTAATATACCTATTCAGATATTATTATTAATATCATCAGCTTATGCTGCATTTATTGCATATCGAGTTGGGTTAAGATGGGAAGATTTAGAAGAAGGTATAACTAAGAGGCTTACTACAGCTATGCCTGCTATTTTTATCATTTTAGCCGTAGGGATTATAGTTGGCAGTTGGATGTTTTCTGGAACAGTGCCAGCATTGATTTATTATGGCTTAAAGTTCTTAAATCCGAGTTATTTTTTAGTTTCTGCATTTATCATTAGTGCAATTACTTCGGTCGCTACAGGTACAGCTTGGGGGTCAGCATCCACAGCAGGTATAGCATTGATTTCAATTTCAAATCAGTTAGGCGTAGCGCCTGGTATGGCTGCAGGTGCAATTATTGCAGGCGCAGTGTTTGGCGATAAAATGTCGCCTTTATCAGATACAACTAATTTAGCCGCATTAGTTACTAAAGTGAATATCTTTGCTCATATCAAATCAATGATGTGGACAACAATTCCTGCATCCATCATTGGCATGATTGTGTGGTTCTTTGCGGGATTGCATTCAAAAGGTCATACGAATCCTAAACAAATACAGACATTACTCCATGAGTTAGATAAAGTTTATAACATTAATTTAATTGTATGGATTCCTTTAGTTGTAATTGCGGTTTGTTTATTTCTAAGAGTCTCTACAGTACCTTCCATGCTCATTTCTAGTTTAAGTGCTTTAATTGTTGGAACATTTAATAATCATTTCAATATAGTTGATGGTTTGAAAGCAATGTTTGAAGGTTTTAATCATAGTATGGTAAATCAATCACACTTATCTAAGAATGTGACCACTTTAATAGAACAAGGTGGTATGATGAGCATGACAGAAATTATTGTTACTATTTTTTGTGGCTATGCCTTTGCAGGTATTGTAGAAAAAGCAGGATGCTTAGATGTCATGTTAAATACTGTATCTAAAGGTGTAAAATCAGTTGGAACTCTTATACTTATTACAGTGGTTTGTAGTTTGATGCTTGTTTTTGCAGCAGGTGTTGCTTCTATTGTAATTATCATGGTTGGTGTGTTAATGAAAGAAATGTTTGAAAAGATGAATTTATCAAGATCGGTATTATCTCGAACACTTGAAGATTCAAGCACTATGATTTTACCACTTATTCCATGGGGAACTTCAGGTATATATTATTCACACCAATTAAATGTGTCAGTAGGAGATTTCTTTATTTGGACAGTACCTTGTTACTTGTGTGCACTAATAGCAATTACTTACGGTTTTACAGGTATAGGTATAAAGAAATTAAATAAAAGTTAAGTTTAATATTTTTACAGAGTGGAATATACTAAATATGTTGAAACAATATACATAGATATAACTTGTAGCGATTATATCTAGTGTTGGTTTTAGCATATTAATATCCTTCTATATAGTGATTGTATTTATTTTGTAGCGCAATAAATACTTGACTGTATGTAACGAATTCTTTTATACATCTTAATTATCAATTTTAAAATGATATAGAAAGACTAAACAAGAACATTTGAATTTGTTTTAGAAAAAACTATTTTTAGCCTATTACTTTCTAAGTAATAGGCCTTTTTTATGTTTAATTATTTTTAAATTGATAGGGCATTCAATGAATAAAAAAAGCATTCATACCTAAAATGGAATGAATGCTTGACGTTATTAAATATAATTGCATTATTAGTGAATATAATTATAAGAAGCAGCTTGACTAGCTGAGATAGTACGTGATGTTACAACACCTACACCGTGGCCATAGTTCATTTCTGAAACAGTAATTGAACCATTGCTGTTGACACTCTCAACATAAGCAACGTGACCAAATGCACCTTGTGAAGTTTGTAAAATCGCACCTTGTGAAGGTGAGTTATTTACTGTATATCCTGCTGAAGCGGCAGCGTTTGCCCAGTTATTAGCGTTACCCCAAGTAGAGCCAATTTTTCCACCAACTTTATCATATACATAGTATGTACATTGACCTGAAGTATATAAGTTACCACCTGCTGAAGATGCGTTTGATAATGACACACCATTTGAAGATGGAGCAGAAGTTGTTGTTACATGTACGTTACGACTTGTTGAAGAATAGTTAGCACCTAAGCCACCAGTTTGGTTATTAGAATTACTATAATTACTGCTATTGTAATTATTATTTGAGTAGTTACTGTAACTATAATTGTTATGAGAATTTAAACGATCTGGGCTCCAGTTACCTTTCCAAGTGTAGTGGTAATCTCCTTGTTGATCGATAGTGTATGAGTAACTATATGAAGTTGGATCATTTGGATTATAACCACCATTATTTTGTTCTGCTGCGTGAGCATCGTTGTGTGCAAAAGCGAAAGTAGCGATTCCCGCAGTTGCGATTGTAGCTGTAGCGATTTTTTTCATTGTTAAATATCCTCCTGAGAATTAAATTATCTTTTTTATTTAATAGTCATGTGACCAATGAGTTACTAATTTCTTTCGTTCTTTTTTAACGACAAGCAATACTTTATCAGAAAAAAGTATGCTTGTGTGGCTTGTTAACGTTTTGTAATTTTTTGCTAATATTGTTACACGGTTTGTTATAATCCAACATTTTAGTCGAATCTGTTGGAAAACGATTATGACGGCATTTTATTTTTATTTGAATTAAAAAACATATTTTGTTGTTACAACACTGTAAAATTACAGAAAATTCTTTAAAGCAAATGTATTTAAATATTTATTGAATTATATATTGAATAAACTAGATGATGTTTGTCTGTTCAATAAATCGTTTGTGTGGATATTGAAAGATTTATTAAGGATATTAATCAAAAAATAATAGGTAAAGCTATTTAAATTAAAAATAAAATTGATATAATATTAATCTAATTTGCTACAGCTAAAAATTTAAAGATTGTATAATTAAGAATGAAATATAGATGTTGTCTAGTTAAATTTAGTTTTTAACAATCGGGGAGAATTTTAATAAACAAAAACACAATACTACATCGTGAGGCAGACATATGAGAGAGAATTATTCGATACGTGTTTTTAATCAATTAGCTATTAAAACAACTAAAGCATTAAATGTAAGAGTATTCTATTGTTTACAAGGTAAGAGTGAGTTAACTATTAATTTGAACAAGTATGAATTAATTAAAGATGAAATTGCATTCGTACTTTTAAATGATACATACTCATTTAAAAGTGAAAATGATTCAATTTGCTGTGTTATTGATATACCTTATGATTCATATCTTAGAATTGCGAATAACTCAATGTTATCTAATGGTCTAAAAATAAATAAAAATGAGCAAGAAAGAGTTAAATTTTGGATAATAAAGTTATTGGAATTACATACTCTAAAAAAAGCTTACAAAACAGAGGCCAATAAATTAATTCTGTATTTAATGGTTGAACTAAGTCATTTTGAGAATACTGACCACCCATTTAATCAAAAAATGTACATTTCAGAAGAAATTCATGAATATTTAGTTAATCACCATGAAAATAAAATAAATAAGCAAGACTTAGCTAATGCAGTTCAGTTATCTAATCAAACACTTACAAGTATGTTTAAAGAAACGCCCTTTCAAACATTTAACCAATACCTTAACCATCTACGTTTAAAGTTTTGTCTAAATGATATTTTAACTACACGTCGACCGATAGAAGAGATAGCAATTGATCATGGCTTCCACCATTATTCTCGATTTATACAATTATTTAAAGATACTTATGGAAACACACCTAAATTAATTAGAAGAGATTATATAGCAACGTCTATCTTCCAAAATAAATCTGAAGAAATTGATTTAAATCGACATATTCTAAAGTCCCTAAGTGAATTCAGAGAAGAAACTTCACTTGAAATAGAAGAGCGTACAATTAAAGTGGCAGAAAGTAACAATATATTTCAATCACCGGACTTTTATATTGAACACATTAACAATAATTATTTTGACCAATGTTCATTTCTAAACATGAAAAGAGCACTAAATATCAATAAAGGAAATGTACATTATATAGTAGATTTAAATTATAAAGATATATTTAAAGATAGAGAGTCGTTTATAAAAGAGTTGTTACAACTTCTTCAATTTATATCTGATTTAAATATGCATCCTATATTTAAAGTATCAACTTCAAGTTCAGATGTATTTAACTCAACAGAGAAAATGTCATTTCATCAAGCATTGGAAGTATTATTTATATTTTTGCGTCAATTTAATCATTTTCAATTAGGTTTTTTAATAGAAGAAGTTAAGTGTAGTTTAATCCACCAGTTACAACAATCTATTAATAAGTATTTTGATGATTATCAATTGATTTATCGAGTAAAACCTGGCCAATATGAAGAGTTAGGTTTAGCGCGAATAGTAAATGATGTGGATAAAATAATGATACCGATTAACTTATTAGAGGTCCTCGATATTCATCAGTCTAAAATAATTATTGAAGTAGACCAATTAATAAAAAATAAGGAAAAACTACTAAATATACAAACAATTGATTATATAAGATTATTAATGAATCAATATGATAAAGTGAGTGGTTTATCGTTACCTTATTTAGAAAAATATGTGGTAGTTAATATAGCTCAACAAGAGCCGAATGCATTCCAGTTAGTA
This sequence comes from Staphylococcus sp. FSL K6-0223, assembly GCF_038008285.1. Lineage (NCBI taxonomy): Bacteria > Bacillati > Bacillota > Bacilli > Caryophanales > Staphylococcaceae > Staphylococcus > Staphylococcus sp. FSL K6-0223. The sequence continues at coordinate 350,182 of NZ_JBBOYX010000003.1, read as the reverse complement.
TCTTATGTAATCAGTATGTTAAACCAACTGAGAGGCGAAATAGTTTATAGAAATAACCAGATGGTAATGACTCGATATAAACACGAGTATCAAGTAATTACATATTTTTTAAATATCAAATCAAAGATGAATGTGAATCAATATCGATTAATTTTTTCAGATATTAAACAACTCAATCATGCAGAGGTAGAGTATTTCGATATTCAAAGGTATGCGATAAGTGAGAACAATAGTCTGGACAATCTAATGCTTTATCATCAACACCATTGGTTAGCAAAATTAAATTTCAAAGAAATTTCAACATCTTCGATAGAAATTCCTAAAGATAGTATTGCCCATATTAAATTTCTTATTTTATTGTAGAGCGTGGTTGGTTGCTAAGAGAGGATTGTCATCATATGCATCAACAGAAGATTAAAAGTTTTCTAGCTCACTTTGTATTAGATCACATTTCGATAGAATATTTGAGAGTTTCCTATAATTTAACGGTGGAACAATTAAAATTATTACAATTCATATACCATTTTACTGAGAAACATAAAGAAGGATTAAGTTTGAATGCTATTATCTTTTATAGAAATTATTCAAAAAACCATCTTCTTAAATTAATAAATCAACTATATGATTTTAATTGGCTCACTAAAAAACGTGATCCGCTTGATCAACGTCGATTAATCATATGTCTATCAGCAGTGCAACATGAAAAAATAGCGCTTATGTTTGAGGGTTTTAAATCATTTTTAGAATTAAAATCTAAATCCATCGCTTACATTAATCAACATACTGCACTTCCTTATTATTTAAATTGTCATGACCAATTTGAAAGCATTGAAAAAGTGCCATCTCAAGACCAGCTATCTTTAGAAGAGTTATATATATTAGGGCTACTGATTATTAATAATGAACCATCCACTTATAAAAATATTAAAGCTCATTTATTAAAAGGGGTTGTTACAGTCAGCCCTATCATCAAAAAATTGTATGCCAAAGGATATATTAATAAAAGTAGAAGTACTGAAGATGAGAGAAATATTGTTTTAAGTGTTAATGAAGAAAAAGTGGACTACATTAAATCAACCATTAGTGAATGTTACAATAGCTTGGAAACGGGAATAGAACGACTATAAAACAAAATTGATTTGATAAAGTAAGGAGAATAGATAATGATTTTAGATAATGTAAATCCGGACGATTTGTTCCCAACTGAAAAGAAAGGACCTTCTGTTTTAGGTATCATTGAATACAATGTACAGGGGCAAAGTGAATTTGAAGGTGCATTCATTGCTACTAATGAACGTTTGATTATGAATGTAGATATGAATGGTCAATTCTATTATAGAAATATTAGATATGATGAAGTAAATCAAGTGGAATTTGATGGCAAAGATATTATGTTTGAATTTAATATCGGTAAAGTGCCTATGAAACAAATTAAAACTGAAGATGTTCAAGCATTTGTAGATTATGTTAAACAGAAAATTCAATAACTAGTATATGCTAAGTTATTCATTAATACTCCAAAATATTGGTATGCTTATGAACAGTAAAGAATAGTAAACAATAAAAACCACTCTTGTCGACTATGCGATAAAGCTAATTAAACTGATAGGAATTATATAAAATTTTAAAATTACTATGATGCAATTAGTGTTATATAAATTGGATTATAATTTTTAAATTACATCAAATTCACTTATATAAATGTATAGGTTAAGAAATAAATCTATAAATGCATTTTGTAGTAATAAAAATATTGAATTTTTATACCTATTTGTTTAAAATGTATTTTGTAACATGGGCGGAGAAATTTTCGGTTAGATAAAATACATGTGAACCTTGCTACAACAAGATGTGCATCAGAGGAGTGGTTTTAATATGGGAAAAATCAAAGATATCAATGATTTGATCAATGCTACATTTCAAGTAAAAAAGTTTTTCAGAGATACTAAAAAGCAATATAATTTAAATTATGAAGAAATTTATATTCTTAATCACATTTTAAAAAGTGAATCTAACGAAATCTCTTCTAAAGAAATTGCTACATGTTCAGAATTTAAACCTTATTATTTAACTAAAGCATTACAAAAATTAAAAGACTTGAATTTATTATCAAAAAAACGAAGCGTGCATGATGAAAGAACAGTTATTGTATTTGTAACAGCGGAGCAACGAGAGAAAATTAAAAAATTAATTGTTGAATTAGAACAATATATTTAAAAAATACTAGAGAACTGAAGTTTCATGTGTGTTTTAAGGATGAAGATTTCTAAAAAAAGACTAGGTCTACTATCGGAATAGTATGCCTAGTCTTTTAATGTGAATAATAGTTAATATTTTCTTAAAAAATCTATTTCGCGCTGATAAAGTACTTGAGCGATATATGATTGAACTTTCGTTAATATTTTTTCGATAGTTTGTGTACGATTCGCTAAAATACGTATTGCAAGTCCGTGTGTGGGTAACTGTGTAATGCCTAATCTACAATTCAATTCATTTTCATAATGCGAAACTTGTTTATAAATATCATCAATAAGATTCTGATTTACTTTGGGATGAATAAAATAAGCTGAGCCTAAATGTGTATAGTCTTCCATATAGCCTATTGAACTAAGTTGATTTTTCTCAGGGTTTAATAGCATATTATCATATGTGACTAACTCGTCTTCTACGTAAATTTCATTAATTAAGTGCATATATTTATAAGTGAAATCATGATCGTCTGAAGAATAGCCAGGCGTTAGAATATCTGTGTAAAACATAGAACTTTCAGCTTCTAAACGAAACGTATTATGTTGATAGAATTTCGCATTTTCATAAGCGATAATTGGATCGGCTACAAATTCCATATAAGAGTGATTCGCCAAATTGAAAGATTGATATTGTTCTACGCGATCATTTAGTGTCTTGTATATTTTTGTGGCGCCTTGAGATGTTAAGGTAACTTGGGCGTTTTCTTCAAGATTTATGTTTAGACGATACCGATCTCCATCTAAATAGCCACCACCTACGTTAACAATATAAAATGTTGGAATTGTAGATTGATTAAGATACACAGGACGAAGGACTTTCAGTGCTTTCTCAAAAAAGATATTTCGAGCAACGGAACGATGCCCGTTATTAAAGACTGTTAAGTCGAGTTCTCCTGTCCATTTAGATTGTGCCATTAAGCTAATCCTTTAAGTAGTGTATCTCGCTCAATCCATTCAATCACTTCATCTAGACCTTCATCCGTTTTCAAATTAGTGAAAGCGAAAGGGCGGTTACGACGAAAGACTTTCGTATCTTCTGCCATTTGTTCTAACGAAGCACCAACATAAGGAGCTAAATCTGTTTTATTTATAATGAAGAAATCAGATTTAATCATTCCTTGTCCGCCTTTGCGAGGAATTTTCTCACCTTGAGCCACATCAATAATATAAATTGAAAAGTCTACAAGTTCAGGACTAAAAGTAGCTGCTAAATTATCGCCACCAGATTCAATGAAAATGAGTTCAATGTCATCATTGCGTTCTAATAATTCATCAATAGCAGCAAAGTTCATAGAAGCATCTTCACGGATTGCAGTATGCGGGCAACCACCTGTTTCTACACCGATAATTCTATCTTCAGGTAGCACACCGCTATTGACTAATATTTTTTCATCTTCTTTAGTGTAAATATCGTTAGTTATGACACCGATACTCATTTCTTGAGATAGACGTTTAACAACTTTTTCTATTAATTGAGTTTTACCTGCACCTACAGGTCCTCCAATTCCAATTCTAATTGGTTCAGCCATAAAATATGCCTCCTATGATATAAATATTCTCACATTCACGTTTTCATGTTCCATTTGGTTTAGTTCTAATCCTGGAGCAGTCATACCAAAATCAGATTCTGCTAGCTCTAATATGTGTTGACGTGTTTTTTCAATATATGGAATCATGTTCGTTACGACTTTTTGTCCGGCAGTTTGACCAAGAGGGATAGCTCTAACAGCGTTCTGAGTTAAACTAGATACGTTTTGGTATAAATAATAATCTATGATTGTGTCAATGTTCATTCCTAAATGATGACCTAAAATAGTAAAGCATATCGCAGGATGTAGCTTTGCTTTTTTGAGATTCATTTGTTCATGATACCACTGGATCCACGGTGCATCATAAAGTTCCATTGCCAATTTAACCATTCTCGTGCCCATTTGTTTCGTACCAACTCGAGTTTCTTTAGGCACACTTTGAACAAATATTTTTTTATCGATGTCCAAAATTTTTGTCTGATTATTATTTTCTAAAGCATCGTATACAATTCGCATTGCCAAACCATCTGAATAGGTCAACTGTTCATTTAAAAAGAGTGTAAGCCACTGTGTAAATGATTCAGCATCATGTACCGTCTGTCGTTGAATATAAGTTTCAAGACCAAATGAGTGACTAAATGCACCAGTCGGAAATTGAGAATCACAGAACTGAAAAAGTCTTAGATGTTGATGATCAATCATGAGAATGTCCTATATGTCTAAATGCTTGATTTACCTTTCTATCTTCATGATTAAAAGGAATACCTAATTGCTTAAGTAAATCTTCAACTAAATAGTCATATTGAACTAACATTTCAGTATCTGTAAATTGTGCTGGAAGGTGACGATTTCCGAGTTGATGTGCAATATCTCCCATCTCTTTAAGGTTTCTAGGCTTAATTACTAATAAATCTTCAGAGTTTACGTCGACCACAATCATATTTGTTTCATCTTGGTATAAGATATCGCCGTATTGTAAATCAATCGGTTGTTTTAATCTGATACCTATTTCATTACCGTGATCAGTTTTGACACGTTGAATTCTTTTTACTAAATCAGAGTTCTCTAAGTAAACTTTTTCAATGTGTTTTTGTTTCTCTTCAGGAGATAAATTCGCAATGTTGCCTTGAATTTCTTCGATAATCATTTGTATGCCTCCTAGAATAAGAAGTATCTTTGAGTTAATGGTAATTCAGTAGCAGCTTCACTAGTGATTTTTTCACCATCTACAAATACTTCATAGGTTTGTGGATCTACATCTAATTTAGGTGTAGCATTATTATTTTTCATATCTGCTTTAGATAACTGACGTATATTTTTAACAGGACGAACCACGCGTTGTAAATTTAATTGACGGGATATACCATTTTCGTAAGCAGTGTTTGATACAAAAGTCATTGCTGTATGAGTGATGTTACCACCGTATTGACCATACATTTTACGATATTTTTGTGGTTCTGAAGTTGGTATAGAACCATTGGCATCACCGTTCACAGCTGAATTAATTAGCCCCCCTTAACGATGAGTTCAGGTTTAACACCGAAGAATGCTGGGTCCCACACGACAAGGTCGGCAAATTTACCCGGTTCAATTGAACCAACGTAATCTGAAATACCATGAGTGATAGCAGGGTTAATTGTATATTTAGCAATATATCTTTTAATACGATTATTGTCATTATATTCAGAGTCACCTTCTAGTAATCCGCGTTGCTCTTTCATGCGGTGGGCAACTTGCCAAGTACGAATAATCACTTCACCCACACGTCCCATTGCTTGTGAGTCAGAACTAATCATACTGAATACGCCCATATCTTGAAGTACGTCTTCGGCCGCAATCGTTTCTTTACGAATTCTTGAATCTGCGAAAGCAATATCTTCAGGTATAGAAGCATTTAAATGATGGGTAATCATTACCATATCTAAGTGTTCATCTACGGTATTATGTGTATAAGGTAGGGTAGGATTCGTAGAGGACGGTAAAATATTTGGATAAGCAGCGGATTTAATTAAGTCTGGAGCATGTCCGCCACCAGCACCTTCAGTATGGTACATGTGTAACACTCTATTTTTAACAGCTGCCATCGTATCTTCCATAAAGCCAGCTTCGTTTAACGTATCCGCATGAAGTGCGATTTGGATATCAAATTCGTCTGCGACATCTAATGCATGACTTAATGCTGAAGGCGTAGCACCCCAGTCTTCGTGTACTTTAAGACCGATTACACCAGCATGAATTTGTTCAATCAGCGCTGTATGATTTACGGCCTGACCTTTACCAGTAAATCCTACATTAATAGGGAGTTCTTCTGCGGCTTCTAACATACGATGTATATGCCATGGGCCTGGAGTCACAGTAGTTGCTTTAGTACCTTCAGATGCACCAGTACCACCACCAATATGTGTAGTAATACCGCTCTCAAGGGCTACTTCAGCTTGTTCCGGATTGATAAAGTGTACGTGTGTATCTATACCTCCGGCTGTAACGATTTTACCTTCTGCAGCGATAATGTCAGTGTTTGAACCAATAATAATATCTACATTATCCATAATATCAGGATTGCCTGCTTTACCAATTTTGAAAATGTAGCCATTTTTAACTCCAATATCTGCTTTGACAACTTTGTCATAATCGATAATTAGGGCATTCGTTAATACAAGATCTGCTACGTTTCTATCATCTCGGGTCACATTCGGATTTTGTGCCATGCCATCGCGAATCGATTTACCACCACCGAAAGTAGCTTCATCACCGAAATTAGCATAGTCTTTTTCAACTTGTGCGAAAAGGTTTGTGTCTCCTAATCTCACTGAATCACCAACGGTAGGACCGTATAAGCTTGTATACTGAGATTGTGTCATTTTAAAACTCATTATTGCTTACCACCTTTTTTATTCGCATTTTGTTCGCCTTCATCACTGAAAATGCCAGCATTTTCGTCATTTTTACCAGTTGGACGATAGACGCGTTCTTCGTCTATATCACCATTGACCAAACCGCGGAAACCAAAGATTTTACGATGACCAGCATATTCAACAAGTTGAACTTCCTTTTCGTCACCAGGTTCAAATCTAACAGCAGCTCCAGCAGGGATATCTAAATGCTTTCCATAAGCTTTTTCGCGATCAAATGCTAAAGCTTTATTAGCTTCAAAGAAATGAAAATGAGAACCAACTTGGATAGGTCTGTCACCTGTGTTCTTTACTTCAATAACAGTTTCAGGATGATGTTTATTGATTTCTATTTCTGTACTTTTAACTTTTATTTCACCAGGAATCATTATATAGTCCTCCTTAAACTATCGGATGATGGACAGTAATTAATTTAGTTCCATCTGGAAATGTTGCTTCGATTTCAATTTCTTTTATCATACTTGCAACACCGTCCATGACATCGTCTTCATTTAAAATCGTTTTGCCATAGCTCATTAGTTCAGCAACAGTTTTACCATCTCTTGCTCCTTCAAGTAGTTCATCACTAATCAAAGCAAGTGCTTCAGGATGATTGAGTTTAAGGCTTCGTGCTTTACGGCGACGAGCAACTTCTGCAGCCACAACTATCATTAACTTATCTTGCTCTCGTTGTGTGAAATGCAAAAATAATCCCTTCTTTCAAAAAAATTTGCCTTGCAAAATTAATCTTAGAACGATTTAATTGAATAAACAAGTAATGAGGTAAGATAATTTTGTTATTTTAATAAAGATGTTTTACAATTAGTGTACAAATAACATCGAATATAATTTTTATCTAATATTTAAAAATATTCTATTAGAAAAATGATTATTAATATTTAAGATATTTTATTTTAGCACTAGAATATACTTAAAATTTTTAAGAATTAAGGTGAAAGAATTGAAAACAATTGAAGTAATATTGAAAAATATCGCACAGGTATTATTGATTAATAGTAAATGGACTGGTTTATTAGTATTGATTGGTTTATTTGTTGCGAATTGGAAAGTGGGTTTAAGTGCACTTCTTGCTAGTAGTATTGCTTACTTTCTTGCACCGTATATGAACTACTCACAAGAAGAAATTGACAATGGGTTAGCAGGATTTAGTCCGGTACTAACTGCTATAGCATTAATATTATTCATAGACAATAATTGGAGTGGTGTATTAATTGCGTTAATTGCAACAATATTAACACTACCTATGGGTTCAGCAATTAGAGAATTTTTGAAACCATATGGTGTATCTATGCTAACTTCACCTTTTGTCATTATGACTTGGATTACTGTATTAATACCTGGACAAGTTAAACATTTAACTACTGAACTAGATATCATTCCTGGTCATATTAAAAAAGCGTCATTTGATCTTGGGAATGAACATATCCAATTTTTTAAATCTCTTATAGAAGGGTTTAGCCAAGTATTTCTTGTACCAAATTTTATAGGTGGTTTATTTATCCTAGTTGGTATATTTATAGGTTCTAGGAAGGCTGGCATTTACGCAGTTATTGCTAATCTTGTGGGTTTCGTCATCGTTGGATTATTAGGTGGTAATTATACAGACATCAATGAAGGTTTATTCGGCTATAATTTAGTTTTAACGGCAATTGCACTAGGTGTTACTTTTAAAACAACGATGAATAGCTATTTGGTTACAGGTTGTGGTGTATTGTTAACAGTATTTATACATCTTGGATTAAATACGTTGCTTGAACCTTTTGGTTTGCCTGCATTAACCATGCCGTTTATTTTAGCAACGTGGTTGATGCTGTTTGCAGGAGAGAAACATCGCACTTAAATTATTTTGCTGAAGATGTAGTTCGATTTAGGAAAGTTGTTCGCTAAGTTAAGTGTTAAATATTAATTACGTGATGTAGAAGATGAAGCCTTGGATGATACAATTTGGAGATCATTCAAGGCTTTTTTAGAGGGTTCGGAAATATATTTTAATCGTGAGAAACATTTTCAGAAAAGGAGACTTTCAAATATAAAAGTCGAGTGTTAAACTAGGATTAATTAAAAGGGAATGTATTTGAGGTGAGAGAAGTGGTACAGTCGTTTCTAGTACGCACAGAAATTCAAAAAAGATGGATCGCAAAGTTTAAACAAGTGGAAGATATATTTAAACAACGAGCTGCGGAAAATGATATTCAAGGTCAATTTCCATTTGAAAATATAAAATGGTTAGTCGATGAGGGATATACTAAATTGACTTTACCTAAAGAGTACGGTGGAGAAGGTGCAACAATAGAAGATATGGTCATCTTACAAAGTTATTTAGGTGCAATAGATGGCGCAACGGCTTTATCAATTGGATGGCATCTCAGTGTGGTTGGTCAATTATATGAACAAAATATGTGGGAGCAAAGTATGCTCAATACATTTGCGAATGAGATTGTAAATGGAGCGCTAGTTAATCGTGCTGTTAGCGAAGCAGAAACCGGTAGTCCTACTAGAGGTGGGCGGCCAGGTACACATGCTGTTAAAGAAGACAATGGTTATGTGCTAAATGGAGTTAAAACATTTACCTCAATGAGTAAAGCATTAACGCATTACATTGTTGGAGCTTATGTAGAAGAGCTCGATACAGTTGGATTCTTCTTAGTACCTCGAGAATTTGATGGCGTTGAAGTTGCTGATAATTGGAATATGGTAGGAATGCGTGCCACTGAAAGTCATGACTTAGTTCTTAATGATGTTCATATACCATACGAGTATTTTGTTGAAGCTAGTCGTAAACCTCAACCGAATGGGTGGATTCTTCATATACCAAGTTGTTATTTGGGTATTGCGCAAGCTGCTCGAGATTATGCAGTTCATTTTGCGGAAAATTATAGCCCCAATAGCATTGAAGGAACAATAGCAGATTTGCCGACCGTTCAGCAGAATTTAGGTAAAATGGAAAGTTTATTGTTGTCGGCGCGCCATTTCTTATGGAGTACTGCTCAAGGTTACCAAATATATGAAGAAGATGCGCAAATTTGGAATGTAACTTCAGCTAGTAAGGTAATGGTGATGAATCAAGGAATGGAAGTCATAGATTTAGCAATGAGAATCGTTGGAGCTAAAAGTTTAGAGATGGATCGACCGTTGCAACGTTATTATAGAGATATGAGGGCTGGATTGCATAATCCTCCTATGGAAGATATGGCTTATACGAATATTGCTAAAAGTATTACAGGTAAGATGTAAGGGATGTCTTAATACAACATGTTATCGTTCTCGGATAACATGTTGTATTTTTTAATTTTTAAAAATATGAATTTAATAAACTATTGTAAAACTACAATGATTTTCGTATAATTGATAACGAAATTGATAATCGTTATCACTTAGGAGGGAACTATGAGAAAATTATTATTACCTTTAATTGTCTTAGTCCTAGTATTAGCAGCATGCGGAAACAACTCAGGAAACAGCTCAAAGGACTCAGATAAAAAGGCAGAAACTAAGTCATATAAAACAGATGATGGTAAAACAATTAAAATACCTAAAGATCCAAAACGTATTGCAGTTGTTGCACCTTCATACGCAGGTGGAATTAAAAAATTAGGTGGAAATATCGTTGCAGTAAGTAATCAAGTTGATCAAAGTCATATTTTAAAAGATAAATTTAAAGGTGTTACTAAAGTGGGAGACGACGATGTTGAAAAAGTTGCCAAGCAAAAACCAGATTTAATCATCGTTTTAGATCAAAATAAAAATATTAAAAAATATAAAAAAATTGCAGCTACTGTACCTTTCAATTACCAAAAGCATAAATACCTAGAGCAACAAGAGGAATTAGGTAAATTACTTGGTAAAGAAGACGAAGTTAAAAAATGGGAAAAACAGTGGAAAGAAAAAACAGCTAAAGACGGTAAAGAAATCAAGAACAAGATAGGTAAAGATGCTACAGTTTCAATCTTCGATGAATTTGATAAAAAATTATATACATACGGTGATAACTGGGGCCGTGGTGGCGAAGTATTATATCAAGCATTCGGATTAAAGATGTCTAAAGGTCAAAATGATTTAACTAAAAAAGCAGGTTGGGCAGAAGTAAATCAAGAGCAAATTGAGAAAGTTGCAGGGGATTATATCGTGTCAACAAGTGCCGGTAAATCTACTCCAGGTTATGAAAAAACAAATATCTGGAAAAATTTACCTGCAGTTAAAAAAGGCCACGTTGTTAAGGTAAAAGCTGAAACTTATTGGTATAATGATCCTTATACGTTAGACTTTATGCGTAAAGACTTGAAGAAAAAATTAATGGATGCAAAATAATATACAAAAAGGGAATTAACGAATATCAATTGGTTATATTGCAGGTTGCTACAATAGTGGCAACCTGTTTTTAATACACTATGAGAATTTTGATAAAATAATAATTAAGAATGGAGGAGAGATAATAATGACTAAAGTTTATTTTAACCATGATGGTGGAGTTGATGATTTAATTTCTTTATTTTTATTACTGCAAATGGAAGATGTTGAATTAATTGGTGTGAGTACTATTGGAGCGGATTGTTATCTTGAACCTTCATTGAGTGCATCAGTAAAAATTATTAATCGATTTTCTAATCAATCGATACAAGTTGCACCATCTTACGAAAGAGGTAAAAATCCATTTCCTAAAGAATGGAGAATGCACGCCTTCTTTATGGATGCATTACCAATTTTAAATGAAAGCCAAACGCCTAAACGAGCTAATGAAAGTAACTATGAAGCTTATGAAGATATAATCCAAAAAGTAAACGCAAGTACTGAAAAGGTGACATTACTCTTTACTGGTCCACTTACCGACTTAGCTAAAGCGATGCGTCATGATCAATCATTCCTATCAAATGTAGAAAAATTAGTATGGATGGGTGGAACTTTTCTAGATAAAGGCAATGTTGAAGAACCAGAACACGATGGCACTGCAGAATGGAATGCGTTCTGGGACCCTGAAGCGGTTAAAACGGTGTTCGATAGTAATCTTAAGATTGATATGGTGGCTTTAGAAAGTACAAATCAAGTTCCTTTGACATTAGATGTGCGCCAAAAATGGGCGGACGAGAGAGAATTTGTAGGGATTGATTTTTTAGGAGTAAGTTATGCTGCAGTACCACCATTAACGCATTTCGTTACAAATTCTACATACTTTTTATGGGATGTGCTAACAACTGCATATGTTGGTATGCCTAAACTAGTAAAATCAGTAAAAATGAATGTGAATGTAATAAGTCATGGGCCGAGTCAAGGAAAGACTTATAAAGATGATAACGGGCGTAAAGTGAATGTAGTTAATTATGTTGAACATAATGCATTTTTCGATTATATCTCTTATTTAGCGAAAAAAGCTTAATAAGTAGAATTAATAATTTTAGGATATGTAAACTTTTTATTTATTAAAGTTTACATTGGTGTTATAATCATTCTCATGTAAGGAGGATGAACAAGTGAGTACAAAGAATTTAGTTTTTACAGCTTTGATGACTGCCATTATTTGCATTTTAGGATTAGTACCTGGTGTGCCTTTACCGTTTATGCCGGTACCAATTGTGTTACAGAACATTGGTATCTTTTTAGCTGGGATCATATTAGGGCGTAAAATGGGCGCATTGAGTGTGATTGTCTTTTTATTATTAGCTGCCACAGGTTTACCAGTTTTATCCGGAGGACGTGGAGGAATAGGTGTATTTGTTGGCCCATCAGCAGGATTCCTATTTTTATATCCATTTATAGCTTACTTTATTGGATTAATTAGAGACCGTTATTATGGGAAAATTAATTTCCTTATACTCTTCGTCACTACATTAATTATCGGGGTTCTAGCATTAGATATCATCGGTACTATCATTATGGGATTCATTATACATATATCGATTTCTAAGGCATTTTTACTATCATTTACTTTTATGCCTGGAGATATTATTAAAGCTATTATATCTAGCTTGATTGGTGCGACCATCTTAAATCACACTCGTTTTAAAAGTTTGATACAATAACATTAATATATATCAAACTTTGCGAGGTAGAAATCTATGACTCACATCACGTTAAATGATATCTATGTCGATGGTGTGAAATATTCAGAAGACAACCGTAAAATCATTTACTTAACGCCGGGACATCCACTTAAATTTGATAGTAATACATGGATCTATAAAAAAATGCCCACAATAAGTCAATGGACTGAAGATTTGAAAGAGCAACAGGGGTATCATCTTAACCAAGGTTCAAATCATTTGTCGTTTTATTTTCCTGAAAATGAAGTTCTTAGTAAACAATGGTTAGATATTATTAGACAACAAGGTTTTGAACTAGGTATTTTGGAATTGTATGCAATAGAGGCTAATGAACTAAGGCAATTGCCTCAAAATAATCAAGTGATAATACAGCAAGTGACAGAGCAAAACATTGATGATTATGTATATATTCATAACTACTTTGCTCTACCTTTTGGAGAACAGTATGCCAAAGAAAGTGCAAAGCAAATCAAGGAATGCTTCTTGTCAGATGGAAAAAATAGGTTAATTGCGTACTTAGGAAAAAAGCCTGTTGGAATTGTTGATTTAATTATTACATCACATACGGTGGAAATAGATGGATTAGGTGTGATGGAGCAATACAGACATAAAGCTATTGGTTCATCAATTCAATCGCACGTCGGTAAATTAGCTAAAACCAAGCCAGTAATTCTTGTCGCAGATGGTGAAGATACAGCTAAGGATATGTACATAAAGCAAGGTTATACATATTTGGGTTTTAGGTATCAAATTTTAAAAGAAAACATCTAATAAAAAGGCTAGTGAATTTAGGAAAAACAAATTTCCTATATTTCACTAGCCTTTTATACGTTCTGGATGGCTATAAATATTAAAGTTACCATCTCTAATAAATCCAATTGCTGTAATGTTTAAGTCTTTCGCTAATTGCACAGCTAATGTTGTTGGGGCTGATTTAGAAAGTATCACACCTACGCCAATTTTTGCTGCTTTAATTAATATTTCAGAAGAAATACGACCGCTAAATATTAACACCTTATCTCTTACCGAAATATGTCTTTGTATACAATAACCATATAACTTATCAAGTGCATTATGACGTCCAATATCTTGTCTATGTTCAAAAAAGGTATTACCATCACTAATTGCTGCGTTGTGTAAGCCGCCGGTTTGTTTGAATATTACACTAGCACTTTGAAGTTGAGTCATCATCCTTAAAATCTGTTGAGGATGTAATTCGATTTTAGACATCGAAGTTTTAGCAATGGCGGCATCATTATGAAAGTAAAACTCACGACTTTTCCCACAACATGAAGCAATCATACGTTTCGTAGAATATTCAAAACGATCTCCCAATGATTTAGTTAATTCTACATGAGCAAAGCCTTTACTATCATCAATTTGAATTGATTTTAATTCGTCTCTCTTTAGTATGGCTCCCTCCGAAGCGAGAAATCCTAGTACAAGTTCTTCCATATTGGTTGGGCTACAAATAATAGTAGCAAATTCTTCGCCGTTAACCATGATAGTTAAAGGGAATTCTGTAACATAAAAGTCTTCGGTTTCAAATAATTGCCCGTTTTCATATCTTATAATTGATTGATTACTCGAAACATCATTATTCATCTTGTTTTGCTCCCCATTTTAGTCATAATACAATCATAATGCTAAATATTAAAAATTTAAATGCTTTTGTTTATGTAAACTTTTTAATAATTAATGTAAGAGCTATAAAAGAAAATGCTCATTCAAATGTTCTATTAATTGTAATTATTTTTCAAAAAAGGACTTTTCAAGATTCTTCTTCAGAGTATAATGTAAATAGAGTGGAGGGATTAGTTTATGAAAATAAAACATTTTTTAGTTGCTATGTTAGTTCTGTGTCTAGTGTTAGCAGGATGTTCGAACTCTAGCAATAGTAGTAAAAATAGTGATAAAAAAGATGAAAGCTCGTCTGATAATAGTAAAAAGCAAGAATTACAAATCTCTGCTGCAGCGAGTTTAACTGATGTTAGTAAAGCACTTGCGAAAGAATTTAAAAAGGATCACAAAAACGCTGATATTAAATTTAATTATGGTGGTTCTGGTGCGTTAAGACAACAAATTGAAACAGGTGCTCCTGTTGATGTATTTATGTCTGCAAACACTAAAGATGTGGATCAATTAAAAGACAAGAAGAAAGCTCATGATACGTATAATTACGCTAAAAATAAACTTGTATTAATTGGTGACAAGGATGAGAATTATAAATCAGTTAAAGATTTAAAAGATGGTGATAAACTTGCTTTAGGTGAAGTGAAAACTGTACCAGCAGGTAAGTACGCTAAACAATATTTAGAAGATAATAATTTATATAATTCAGTAAAAGATAAAATTATTAATGCCAAAGACGTTAAACAAGTATTGAATTATGTTGAAAAAGGTAATGCACAAGAAGGTTTTGTATATAAAACTGACTTATACAATCAAAAGAAAAAGACTGATAAAGTAAAAGAGATTGAACAAGTTAAATTAAGTAAACCAATCACTTATAAAGCTGGTGCAACTTCTGAGAAGAAACTAGCTAAAGAATGGATGAAATTCTTAAAATCTGATAAAGCTAAAAAAATTCTCAAAGAATACCAATTCTCGGCTTAAGGAGTTTTAAACTATGCCTGATTTAACATCATTTTGGATATCATTACGTGTCGCGATTACAAGTACAATTATTGTAACAATTTTAGGAATATTTGTTTCCAAATGGTTATTTAACAAAAAAGGGCATTGGGTAAAAATCCTTGAAAGTTTTATAATATTACCAATAGTACTTCCACCTACAGTACTTGGTTTTATATTATTAATAGTTTTTTCAACAAAAGGACCTATAGGTCAGTTCTTTACCAATATTCTACACTTACCAGTAGTTTTTACTTTGACAGGTGCAGTACTTGCATCTGTCATTGTTAGTTTTCCTCTAATGTATCAACATACAATTGGTGGATTTAGAATGATAGATAAGAAAATGCTAAATACTGCGCGTACAATGGGTGCAAGCGAAACTAAAATATTTTTCAAATTGATATTACCTTTATCCAAACGTTCTATATTAGCAGGCATTATGATGAGCTTTGCTCGCGCGATTGGTGAGTTCGGTGCAACGTTAATGGTGGCTGGATATATTCCTAATAAGACAAATACGTTGCCGCTTGAAATTTATTTCTTAGTTGAACAAGGTAAGGAAAATGAAGCTTGGCTATGGGTACTCGTTCTAGTCGCCTTTTCTGTAGTCGTTATTACTACGATTAATTTAATCAATCATGATAAATATAGGGAGGTCGATTAGATGTTGAAGATTCAATTAGAATACTTATTAAAGGATATCAATATCCGTGTCGACATTAATGATGAAATCCCTAAAATATATGCCATTCGAGGTCCGTCGGGAATAGGTAAAACTACTGTACTAAATATCATAGCTGGTTTAAAGAAAGCTGACCGAGCACTAATTAAAGTGAATAATCGTATCTTGACTGATACGGAAAATAAAATTAATGTCAAAATTCAACAACGCAATGTTGGATATCTATTTCAAGATTATCAGCTTTTTCCAAATATGAACGTGTATAAAAATATCACTTTTATGACTGAACCATCTGAGCATATAAATAATTTAATTCAGACACTAAACATTTCTCACTTAGTTACTCAATATCCAATGACTTTATCTGGTGGAGAAGCGCAACGTGTTGCATTAGCACGTTCATTAAGTACGAAGCCTGATTTGATATTACTTGATGAGCCTTTCTCAAGTTTAGATGATGCGACGAAGGATGAGAGTATTGCACTAGTGCAAAAGATATTTGATGAGTGGAAGATACCTATTATTTTTGTTACACATTCAAATTATGAAGCTAAGAAGATGGCACACGAAATTGTAAATATTGGCAACGAATAAATGAACATTAGCACCTCTTTCTGTAATGGGAGAGGTGTTTGTGTGTATAAATTTTGTTACTTATAAAAATAGACATTATAATAGAAACAAATATTGATGAGAGGATAACCAATATGAATCAAGAACGTTATTCTAGGCAAATGTTATTTAAACATATTGGGCAAGAAGGACAAAGAAAGATTGAAAATCAACATGGCCTTATTATTGGAATGGGCGCATTGGGTACGCACTTGGCAGAAGGGTTAGTTAGAGCAGGCATTGGTAAATTAACTATAGTTGATAGAGATTACATTGAATATAGTAACTTGCAAAGACAAACACTTTACACAGAAAATGATGCACATGAAGCATTACCTAAAGTGATAGCTGCAAAGAACAGGCTAATTCAAATACGTAATGATGTCGTTATTGAGGCATGGATAGAACATGTGGATTATCCTTTTTTAGAACAACATGGTAAAGAAGTAGATTTAATATTTGATGCGACTGATAATTTCGATACAAGACAATTAATCAATGATTTCGCTTATAAGCATCATATTCCTTGGATATATGGTGGAGTAGTTCAAAGTACTTACGCCGAGGCTACATTTATCCCAGAACAAACACCTTGTTTTAATTGTCTTATGCCTCAATTGCCTTCAGTAAATTTAACATGTGATACTGTAGGCGTGATTCAACCTGCGGTGACTATGACTACAAGTCTTCAATTAAAAGACGCATTAAAGTTGCTAACAGGTCATGATATTAAGCCTCAGTTGACTTATGGAGATATATGGGAAGGTGATCATTATAGGATTGGGTTTAGTAAAATGCATCAAGATCAATGCCCGACATGCGGTAGTCGCCCTCATTTTCCATATTTAAATCAGGAACGCCAAAATTATGCCACACTTTGTGGGCGAGATACAGTACAGTATAAGAATAAAAATATTTCTCAGGAAATACTTACTACCTTTCTAGAACAGCATCATATACATTATCGCACGAATCATTATATGACTATTTTTAAATTTAGGGGTCATCGTATTGTTGCATTCAATGGGGGTAGGTTCCTTATTCACAATATGACTCAACCTCAACAAGCGATACAATTAATTAATCAATTGTTTGGATAATAAAGGAGTGAATTATCATGAACAATCATCAACATGAACATGTTCAATTAGAAAGAAATATTAATGTAGCAATACTAACTGTTTCTGACACAAGGGATTTCGATAGTGATAAAGGCGGGCAATTAGTTCAATCACTTCTAAAAGAGATTAATGTAAGTATAGAAGAACACCATTATAAGATTGTTAAAGATGATAAAAATGCAATTACATTACAGATAAAACAATGGTTAGAAGACAATGAAAATATAGATGTCATTATTACAACAGGTGGTACTGGTATTTCTCAAAGAGATGTTACGATTGAAGCGGTAAGACCACTATTAACTAAAGAAATAGAAGGATTTGGAGAATTATTTCGTTATTTAAGTTACACAGAGGATGTGGGTACACGCGCATTATTATCACGCGCTATTGGAGGCACAGCAAAAGATAAATTAATCTTTGCTTTACCTGGATCAACTGGGGCAGTCAAACTTGCAATTGAAAAACTAATTAAACCTGAATTAAATCACCTTGTTCATGAATTAACGAAATAATAGTGAATAAAGATTTAGGGATAGCAGGTAAACTACATTGATTTACATTACCATCCCTTATTTCAATCAACAATCAAGACATGAATGTATTTCTCATACTTTTCTTTGATAGTCACCAGACTTACCACCGGACTTAGATTCTAAATAGGTTTGACCAATGACCATCCCTTTATCGACTGCTTTAGTCATATCATAAACAGTTAAAGCTGTTGCTGATGCGGCAGTGAGTGCTTCCATTTCAACGCCCGTTTTACCAGTTGTTGAAACAATTGCAGTGATATTCAATATATAATGAGGTGTTTGAGATGTATCCCATTCAAAATTGACATCTATACCTGTTAGAGGTAAAGGATGGCACATAGGTATAATTGTAGATGTGTTTTTAGCAGCCATAATTCCTGCTATTTGTGCAGTATTGAGTACATTACCTTTTTTATTAGTATTATCGATAATTTGCCTATAAATCGTTTCATTTACAGTAATACTTGAATGGGCACATGCTTGACGTTTAGTTACTTCTTTGTCAGAAACATCAACCATCTTAGCGTTCCCTTGTTCGTTTATATGTGTAAAGTTATTCATACTATTCCTCCTAGCAGGATTTAGTATATCATGAAAATAATTTATTTTTGGAGATGAAAATATGCCAGTTGAAAAAAGAAATCCTATTCCAGTAAAAGAAGCGATTTCTCGCATAATGAAACAAAATGTGTCGATTCGTACTACGAAAGTGGATTTAGATGAAAGTTTGGGGCATGTTCTTGCAGAAGATATTGTTGCAACGTATGATATTCCACGTTTTAATAAGTCACCATATGATGGGTTCGCCATACGTAGTGAAGATTCTAAAGATGCTAGCGGTGAACATCGCATTGAATTTGAGGTTATCGATCATATAGGAGCGGGTTCAGTCTCAACTAAGACTTTAGGGAAAAATCAAGCGGTTCGTATTATGACTGGTGCGCAAATACCAGAGGGTGCTGATGCAGTTGTGATGTTTGAACAAACTATTGAATCTGAATCAACTTTTACTATACGTAAGCCGTTTGATCATCTTGAAAATATATCACTAAAAGGCGAAGAAACGACAACTGGAGATATCGTACTTAAAAAAGGACAACATATTAATCCTGGTGCGATTGCAGTATTAGCAACGTATGGCTATACACAAGTTCCTGTAACGATTAAACCAAGCGTAGCAATTATAGCGACAGGTAGTGAGTTGTTAGATGTAGAAGATGAATTAGAACCTGGTAAGATTAGAAATTCAAACGGACCTATGATTAAAGCGTTAGCTGAAAAAATTGGTTTAGAAGTAGGCACATATCAATTACAACAGGATAATCTGGAAAGTAGCATTCAAGTAGTTAAAGATGCTTTATCTCAACATGATATCGTAATTACTACAGGTGGTGTGTCAGTAGGTGATTTCGATTATCTACCAGAAATATATAAAGCGATAGATGCAAATGTCTTATTTAATAAGGTTGCTCAAAGACCAGGAAGTGTTACAACAGTCGCATTTAGTAATGGACAATATTTATTTGGTTTATCTGGGAATCCTTCAGCTTGTTTTACTGGCTTTGAATTATACGTTAAACCAGCTGTTAATAAATTGATAGGCGCAAGTGAGTGTTATCCTCAAATAATCAAAGCGACACTTATGGAAGATTTTACTAAGCCTAATCCTTTTACTCGTTTTATCAGAGCTAAAGCGACTTTAACACATTCAGGTACTACAGTTGTCCCTTCAGGTTTTAATAAATCAGGTGCTGTTGTAGCGATTGCACATGCCAATGCGATGATTATGTTACCTAGTGGAACACGAGGATTCAAAGCAGGGCACACGGTGGATGTAATACTTACAGAATCTAATGCGTTTGAAGAGGAATTGTTGTTGTGATTATACAAATTGTAGGATATAAAGATTCAGGAAAGACAACTTTAATGGCACATGCGGTTTCATTTCTAAAAGAAAAAGGATTTACTGTAGCGACAATTAAACATCATGGCCATTTGGGTAATGATATTACACTTCAAAATGATGATGTTGATCACATGAAACATTTTAATGCAGGCGCTGATCAAAGCATTGTACAAGGTGAAACATTTCAACAAACAGTAACACGTATAAGTAAACAGAATCTTACTGATATTATTAAAGAATCTGTTACAATTGATTGTAATATCATCTTGGTAGAAGGTTTTAAAGAAGAACCGTTCAAAAAAGTTGTTGTACATAGAGATGATAGCGACTTAGAAATGTTATCTAAACTAACCAATGTATGTTTCACTATCAATTTGAACGAATCAAATGTTTATGAAAAATTTGAGATTGCATTGTTAGAATTGATTAAGATAGAAGGATTGAAAAATTAATGAAGCAATTTGAAATCGTGACTGAACCGATTCAAACTGAGCTATACAGAGATTACACACTTAATGAACATCAAGGTGCAGTTGTGGTTTTTACTGGTCATGTTAGAGAATGGACAAAGGGAGTTCGAACAGAATATCTAGAATATGAAGCTTATACTCCTATGGCAGAGAAGAAACTAGCCCAAATTGGCGATGAAATTAAGCAACGTTGGCCCGGCACGATAACTACAATTGTGCATCGTATCGGACCGTTACAAATTTCTGATATCGCAGTGCTTATAGCGGTATCTTCACCACATAGAAAAGATGCTTATCAAGCAAATGAGTATGCAATTGAACGCATAAAAGAAATTGTTCCTATATGGAAAAAAGAAATTTGGGAAGATGGTGAAGAGTGGCAAGGCCACCAAAAGGGTACCCATCAAGAAGCGAAGAGGGGGAGAACATTATGAAAGTACTTTACTTCGCAGAATTGAAAGAAATTTTGAATCAATCATCTGAAGAGATAGATACTCAAAAAACGATGACAGTTCAAGAATTTGAAGCATATCTGTTTGAACAACATCCGGAAATTGAAAGTAAAAAATTTCAAGTCGCAGTGAATGAGGAGTTTGTCAGAAAAGATGATATTGTACAACCTCAAGATACTGTAGCACTTATTCCACCAGTTAGTGGAGGTTAAGTTTAGTGAAAGCAATTATATTAGCAGGTGGTCATTCTGAACGCTTTGGTAAACCTAAAGCATTTGCAGAAATAGAAGGGCAACCATTTTATAAAAAAATCATAAACACTTTGACTTCAACAAATATGTTTAATGAGGTTATTATTAGCACCAATGAACAATTAGCGCCTTTATTTGAACATCAAAATGTTGTTATTGACGATAATAATAGTAGAAATAAGGGTCCATTAGCAGGAATTTATTCAGTAATGAAACAATATTCAGATGAGGAATTATTCTTTGTAGTTTCAGTTGATACACCTATGATTACAAGTAAAGCTATTAGTGGATTATATCAGTTTATGATTTCTCATCTCATTGAGGATCACTTAGATATTGCGGCTTTTAAAGATGCAGAAACAAAAATACCCACGATTGCCTTTTATAGTCCGCATGCATTGAAAACGATAGAGGCAGCTTTGCAATCAGATGACTATAGTTTGCGACATGTGTACAATCAATTATCCACTGACTGGTTAGACGTTTCTGAAATTCATTCTCCTCATTATTGGTACGACAATATTAACTATCAGCAAGACTTGGACTCTCTAAAAACGAAGATAAGAAATTAAGGAGGCCCAAATATGGTAGTAGAGCAAATTAAAGATAAATTAGGCCGACCTATACGTGATTTAAGGTTATCTGTCACAGATAGATGTAACTTTAGGTGTGATTACTGTATGCCTAAAGAGATATTTGGAGATGATTTTGTCTTTTTACCTAAAGAAGAGCTACTAACTTTTGAAGAAATGACTCGTATCTCACGTATTTATGCTGAATTAGGTGTCAAAAAGATTAGAATCACTGGAGGCGAACCTTTATTACGTCGTAATTTATATGAATTGATTGAACAGCTTAATGAGATTGAGGGTATTGAGGATATTGGCTTAACGACAAATGGCTTGCTTTTAAAGAAACATGGCCAAAATCTCTATGATGCAGGACTTCGACGGATTAATGTAAGTTTAGATGCGATTGACGATGAGGTTTTCCAAGCAATTAATAACCGTAATATTAAAGCTTCTACTATTTTAGAACAAATAGACTATGCAGTTTCAATCGGATTTCACGTTAAAGTGAATGTCGTCATACAAAAAGGTGTGAATGATGACCAAATCATACCAATGATAGACTATTTTAAAGATAAGCAGATTGAAATTCGATTTATAGAATTTATGGATGTTGGTAACGACAATGGTTGGGATTTTAGTAAAGTTGTTACCAAAGATGAAATGCTAAATATGATTGAAGAACATTTTAATATTGAGCCACTAGAACCTAAATATTTTGGAGAAGTGGCTAAATATTATAGGCATAATGATAACGGAGCGAAGTTTGGTTTGATAACTAGTGTGTCTCAATCATTCTGTTCTACATGTACTCGAGCACGACTCTCATCAGATGGTAAATTTTACGGATGTTTATTTGCTACTGTGGATGGATTTAACGTTAAAGCATTCATGAGATCTGGAGCAACAGATGAAGAATTAAAAGAACAATTCAAAGCGCTGTGGCATATTCGAGATGACCGATATTCTGATGAACGAACAGAACAAACTGTTGCTAATCGCAAACGTAAAAAAATAAATATGAATTATATCGGAGGATAGTAGCCAGACCAACAGAGTATTTCATAGACAACTGTATCTAGTCAAAGAAGATTGGAATTCCTTATTAACTCCTCATTTTGTGTCGCCAAACTTTTTAGAGTCTGGCGATTTTCGCTTTATAGCTTCAAATTAACTATTGTGTGTTGTTTTAATTTTAAATGTTTATATTTTAAAGCGTTTAATTATGTAACATAGCTATAGCAAAATCTATTTAGATATTTTATATGCCTTTCAATATATAACTGATTGTTTAAAATGTTTAAATTATTAACAAGATTTAGACGCTATTTTAATATTTGTAATAGATTAAATGCAAACTTTGTTATATAATAAAGTTAAGCAATTGAATTTTATAATGCAAACATAACATCTAAGAATCAACATTAGGAGGCATTTTATTATGAGTAACAAAGTACAACGTTTTATCGCATCTGAAAGAGAATTAAGTCAACTTAAACATTGGTTAAAGACGACTTATCGCATTTCGATTGAAGAATTTGTGGTTTTATACAAAGTTTATGCAGATACTAAGATTAGTGGTAAAGAACTCCGTGATACATTACATTTTGAAATGTTATGGGATACAAGTAAAATTGATGTAATTATAAGAAAGATTTACAAAAAAGAGTTAATTTCTAAATTACGTTCTGAAACAGATGAAAGACAAGTATTCTATTTCTTTGATGCTAAACAAAAGAAATTATTAGATAAAATGACTGGTGAAATTGAAACAATTAGTATTGCTAATTAATAGATTAAGCGCCTATCCCAAAATATAAGGGATAGGCGCTTTTATAGTTTAAAACCTATTAAATGGATTGATGTTTAACATTACGACCATGAACTACAAAATAAATGAATAACGTTATTATGCCTAATATTGCCATAATGCCATATAATTGACTATAAGTAATCATATGTGTGAAAAGGCCTAGGAATGATGGTCCGAAGCCAATACCGATATCTAAACCAATAAAATAAGTTGATGTAGCTAAGCCATACTTCGTTGAAGGTGATACTTTAATTGCAATGGCTTGCATTGATGAAGATAAGTTACCATACCCGATACCTAATGCAATACCAGCAATGAGTAATACCCAGCCATCAAAACTAAACATTAACATTGCAAAACTTATGATTAAGAAAATAAATGCAGGATAAACAACTACATTTTCATTTTTATCATCCATTAATCGACCTGCAATTGGGCGTGTCACAAGTGAAGCTACTGCATAAAATATGAAGAAGTAACTTGCGGCAGTTACTAAGTTTCTTTCAACTGCAAATGCTTGTAAGTAAGTGAGAATCGCAGCGTATGTGACACCAATTAACATCATGACAATCGCAACAGGAATTGCTTCTTTTGCGATAAAATTCCCCAAACTAAATGCTTTTCGATTAGACGTATCATTTTTAGATGCAACAGTTTTAAAATCAATTTTTATAAAGAGTGATAGTAAACCACTCAATACTCCTAATATTACACAAATCATAAATAGAATTTGAATTGAAAATGAATTCATTAGCAACATGCCGAAGAAAGGACCAATCGCTGTACCCAAAACTAAGCTTAAAGAAAATAAACTAATTCCTTCACTTTTACGTGTAGGTGGTGTCACGTAAGCAGCAATGGTACCTGTTGCGGTAGTAGCGATTGCAGTAGCAATACCGTTAAGTAATCTTACTATCATCAAGAACCACACTGAACCCGGAATGAAGTAAAGTAATTGAGTAATGATTAAACAAATTAATCCGAAAATGAGTATCTTTTTTGGCCCAAAAGAGTTAACGTATTTTCCTGTGATAAATCGTCCAATAAGTGAGCCAACTATGAATAAACCTACGACCAGCCCAGCAAGTGAATCAGAAGCATGAAATTCTGTTTTACTATAACCAGCTATGACTACTATCAAAAGATACATACATAAATATACGAAAAAGTTAATTACAAAATTGAGATTAAAGCTTTTAGTAAATATGGGATCTTTAGTAGGTATCGCTTCGTTCATTATTTTTCCTCCTTAATAAGTGTCTCATGTATTTGAGACATAACTTTTGTAATTTCTGTTAGTTGTGCTTCTGTTAAGCCTACTTTCTTTATAATATCTTTTTGTATTACCGAAATTTCTTTATTTATAGTTTCAAACAAGGCTTGTCCTTCAGTGGTTAGTCTTAGTAATTTCTCTCTCTTATCACTACCTTGTTCTGTACTAATCCATTTGTTATCAAGGAGTACTTTAACTATTTTACGAGTAGTTGGTTTTTCGATAGAACGTCGATTAGAAATTTTTACTAATGTAGTTGGTTGAAAATTTGCTATGTCTCTTAAAACAAGCCATTGCCCAGTATGAATATCATGTTTATCTAAAATCGGTTGAGTTAATTTTGTGTATGGTCTGTATACACCTATAAAACTATTGAAGAAAGCATTGTTTAACATTAATAGCACCTCATTCATGATATTTAGTTAGCTTAGCTAACCTTTTTGAACGCAAGAAATATTATATGACTAATATATGAATATTGCAATACCTTTTTATTCTTTTAGATATTTAAAGTAAAATGGCACGCTTTTTGTTAAAATAAAAATTAATTATAGGTAGAGGGGGAAGGTTGATGGAGCTTAAGTTTGATCACATTATTCATTACATTGATCAACTCAATCAATTTGAATTTCCTGGGAAATTATTAAAGTTACATAATGGTGGGAAACATCATCAATTTGGTACGTATAACCAGTTATCTTATATTAATGGTAATTATATTGAATTGCTAGATGTTGAAGATAAAGAAAAACTTAAGAAAGTAGCTAAAACAGAAGAGGGACGTGTCTCATTTGCTACTAAAATAGCCCAAGATGACTTTAATCAAGGGTTCAAGACAATTTGTTTGCGAACTAAAAACATAGAAGAAGTTAAAGCAACTTTACAAAAGAAAAATATTGATGTCATAGGACCTGTTCGTATGGAAAGAGAAAATAAAAAAGGGGATAAAGTAGGATGGCAACTTTTATATATAGCAGATCCTAGCTATAATGTTAAACCTCCATTCTTCATTCAATGGGATGAGAGTGAAGCATATAAAGAAGAAAGTTTAAAAGACTTGTATCAGAAGCAATTTTCAATAGAAACGCTTGTTGTGAGTAGTGAAAAACGCAACTTAACAGTAGACAATTGGATTAAATGGTATGACATGAAAGTTGTAGATGAAACTGATACGTATACTGACCTCATTTTAGCGGATGATGATATCCTTTTTAGAATTGAGGATGGAAAAGACCCAGGCTATCACACTCTAGTAATTAAAGATTCTGAAGCCACATCACCATATTCTATAATAATTAGAGGTGCAAAATATCGCTTTGAACCTATAAATTAATATAGGTATTCATAAGTACTTTGAGCAATGATTGCAATGTGAATGAATGCAATGATTACTGAAATCATACTTAAAATGGTGTCAAAACGAGATGTTCTTATAAGTGAGAAGAAAATAGATAAAACAAATGATAATGCTACAAACATTACTCTCAAACTAAAATTTGATACAGTGAGCGGTTGAGCTAACGATGTTATAATAGCTAATAAGTTTAAAATGATAAATAAGAATAGAATGACTTTTCTCATTAAGAAAACCTCTTTATCTAATAATAATCATCATTATAACAAGCAACACTGTATAGACATAACTAAAAGGTTTATAACGTCCTTAATCGACAGTATCAAGGTTAGGATGTATAATTAAAATTACTGTAAAATAAAGGAGATATTATAAAGCATGGAAAAGATGAATATCACTAATCAAGAACATGACGCATTTGTAAAATCTCATCCAAATGGCGACTTACTGCAATTATCTAAATGGGCAGATACTAAGAAATTAACTGGATGGTACTCAAGACGAATTGCGGTTGGTGAAAATGGTGAAATTAAAGGTGTAGGACAATTACTATTCAAAAAAATACCTAAATTACCATTCACTTTATGCTATATATCAAGAGGTTTTGTAACTGATTATAATAATAAAGAAGCTTTAGAGACACTGTTGGAAATTGCTAAACAGGTAGCTAAAGAAGAGAAAGCTTATGCAATCAAAATTGATCCTGACGTTGAGGTTGATAAAGGCGCAGAGGCTTTAAAAAACCTTCGTGATTTAGGATTTAAACATAAAGGGTTCAAAGAAGGATTATCAAAGGATTATATTCAACCTAGAATGACAATGATTACGCCTATCGATAAATCTGACGATGAACTTATCCAAAGTTTTGAACGACGCAATCGTTCTAAAGTACGTTTAGCACTTAAACGAGGTACTAAAGTTGAACGTACTGGACGTGAGGGCTTAAAAACTTTCGCTAATTTGATGAAAATTACAGGTGAACGAGATGGGTTCTTAACGCGTGATATTAGTTACTTTGAAAATATTTATGATGCATTACATGAAGATGGAGATGCAGAACTTTTCTTAGTGAAATTAGAACCTAAGCCAGTTTTAGAACAAGTTAATAAAGACTTAGATAATCTTTCAGTAGAAAAAGAAAAGCTACAACAGAAAAAGCAAGACAAAAAAACATTAAATAAAATAAACGATGCTGAAAATAAAATTAAGAAAACGCATGAACTAAAAGTGAATTTAACAGAGCTTGAAAAAGAACATCCAAATGGCATCTATTTATCGGGTGCATTATTGATGTTCGCAGGTAATAAGTCATATTATCTATATGGTGCCTCTTCAAATGATTTCCGTGATTTCTTACCAAATCATCATATGCAATTCGAAATGATGAAGTATGCTCGAGAGCACGGTGCTACCACGTATGATTTTGGTGGAACTGATAATAATCCAGATAAAGATTCAGAACATTATGGATTATGGGCATTTAAGCGTGTTTGGGGCACATATTTAAGTGAAAAAATAGGTGAATTTGATTATGTCCTTAATCAACCGCTATATCAATTGATTGAACAAGTAAAACCTCGTTTAACTAAAGCTAAGATTAAATTATCACGTAAACTAAAAGGTAAATAATGCAACAAAAATCTGAACGCTTCTGTGACTCAACTAGATCGTTCAGATTTTTTTACTAATATAATTTTTAATATAGAAGGGAATACTAGAATGATTAAAAAGTTATTACAGTTCTCGCTAGGTAATAAATTCGCTATATTTTTAATGGTTGTTTTAGTCATCTTAGGCGGGATTTATTCGAGTGCAAAATTAAAACTCGAACTTTTACCAGATGTTGAGAATCCGATGATTTCTGTTCAAACTACTATGCCTGGTGCTACCCCTCAATCAACTGAAGATGAAATTAGTAGGAAAATAGATAATCAAGTACGTTCCTTGGCTTATGTAAAGAGTGTGAAGACAGAATCCATACAGAATGCATCAATTGTAACAGTTGAATATAATGATGGCACAGATATGGATAAAGCTGAAGAACAACTAAAAAAAGAAATTGATAAAATTAAATTTAAAGACGGAGTGGGAGATCCGGAATTAACTCGAAACTCTATGGATGCCTTTCCAATCGTTGCATATTCATTTACAAGTAATAAACATGACTTAAAAGATGTAACTAAAGAGCTTAATCAACAACTTATTCCTAAATTACAAACGATTAATGGTGTACAAAATGCTCAATTAAATGGTCAAACTAATCGTGAAGTAACACTTAAATTTAAGCAAGATGCTCTAGATGATAAAGGGTTAACTGCTGATGATGTCGAAAATTACATAAAAACTGCTACTCGTGAAACACCGTTAGGGTTATTCCAATTTGGTAAAACTGATAAATCGCTTGTCGTTGACGGTCAATTTAAATCAGTTAATGCTTTAAAAAATCTAAAGATTCCTTTATCCATAGCAGGACAAGGCAATCAAAGTAGTAATGATTCTAATAATAGTAGCGATTCTGATAATGACAGCTTAATGCCTAAAGAAAATACCAACTCTTCTCAATCAGGATCAAAAATGGCAAGTAGTAATGGGAAAATGCCATCAGTAAGCTTAAAAGACTTAGCTGACGTTTCTGTAGGAGATAATCGAACTTCAATATCTAAAACGAATGGTAAAGACGCAGTTAACTTACAAATTATGAAATCTCAAGATGCTAATACTGTTCAAGTTGCCAAAGAAGTTCAGAAAAAAGTAGATGAATTTGTTAAGAATAATAAGGGTATGACGTCAACGAAGACGATGGATACAGCTAAACCCATTGAAGATTCCCTTTATACCATGGTAGAAAAAGCAGCTTTAGGTACGATTGTCGCTATTATAGTAATTCTTCTATTCTTACGTAATATTAGAACAACAGCTATTTCAGTAGTATCAATCCCATTGTCCATTCTAATAGCTATGGTGGCTTTAAAGTTAAGTAATGTATCATTAAATATTCTGACATTAGGTGCATTAACTGTCGCAATAGGACGTGTGATTGATGACTCTATCGTCGTAGTTGAAAATATTTATCGTAGACTATCAGATTCCAATGAGACAATGAAAGGTGAAAATTTAATAATAAATGCGACAACTGAAGTATTTAAACCTATCATGTCCTCTACTTTAGTGACAATTGTCGTATTTTTACCACTTGTCTTTGTATCAGGTTCCGTCGGTGAAATGTTTAGACCATTTGCGCTGGCTATCACATTTAGTCTTTTAGCGTCACTCCTTGTTTCCATTACGGTTGTGCCGGCTTTAGGTTCTACACTTTTCAGAAAAGGTGTGAAAACGAAGCGTCAGCGTGAAGGTTTAGGTGTGATTAGCAAAGAATATAGACGAATACTAAAATGGTCACTCAATCATAAATGGATAGTCATTGTGATTAGTATAGTGATTCTGATTGGTAGTATTGGTTTAGGTGCGACAACATTAGGAACAAGCTATATTTCATCTGGGGATAATAAATTCTTAGCATTAACTTATACACCCAAACCTGGGGAAACTGAAAAGTCAGTTTTAAATCATGCGAAGGAAGTACAAAAATACTTAGATAGTAAAGATAAAGTTCAAACCGTACAATATTCTGTTGGAGGACCGACACCTCAAGATCCAACAGGTAGCACAAATAGTATGGCAATTATGGTTAAATATGATTCAAATACACCTCACTTTGATGAGGAACCAGATAAAGTGCTTAAACACATTGAGACGTTTAAGCAACCAGGAGATTGGAAAAATCAGGATTTAGGAACTGGTGCAGGTAATGATTCAATAGAAGTGACTGTAAAAGGTCCTTCACCAGAAGCAATTAAAGATACGGTTGAAAATATCGAGAAGAAAATGAAAAATATTGATGGTATCGTAAATGTTAAATCAGATTTATCACAAACATATGATCAATATGAAATTAAAGTAGATCAGAATAAGGCTGCAGATAATGGTATTTCGGCAAGTCAATTAGCTATGAATCTTAATGAGAACTTGCCTGAAAAGACAATTACTACAGTTAAAGATAAAGGCAAGAAAATTGATGTTAAAGTTAAACAGAATAAGCAAACTGATTGGTCTCCGAAGAAACTGAATAATATAGAATTGAAAAAACCAACAGGTGGAACAATTAAATTAAGTAAAATAGCTTCATTACAGAAAACTACGACACCAAGTAAGTTAACGCAAGAAGATGGAGACTATGCAACGACTGTGACAGGTAAAGTTTCTGATAAAGATGTCGGAGGTAAGTCTCGCGAAGTCATGTCTCAACTAAATGACATTCATAAACCGAACAACGTTAAAATGAATGTTGGTGGTGCGACAGATGATATTAATACGGCGATGTCTCAATTAGCTATAGCTATGTTAGCTGCTATTATTATTGTTTATTTAATACTTGTCATTACTTTTAAAGGTGGCCTAGCTCCATTTACAATACTCTTCTCATTACCATTTACCGTTGTAGGTGTTGTATTAGCTCTTGTTATAACTGGCGAAACAATTTCCGTACCAAGTTTAATTGGTATGTTGATGCTTATAGGTATTGTGGTAACTAATGCAATTGTCTTAATTGACCGAGTAATAAACAATGAGAAGAATGGTTTGGAAATGAAAGAAGCATTGATTGAAGCGGGTGGCACTCGTATCAGACCTATTTTAATGACTGCAATAGCAACAATTGGTGCATTAATTCCATTATTATTTGGTCAAGATAGTTCAATTCTTATTTCAAAAGGATTGGCAGCTACTGTAATAGGCGGTTTAGTTTCTTCAACAATATTGACACTCATCGTCGTTCCAGTTATTTACGAAATCTTGTTCACCCTAAAGAATAAACTTTCTAGAAAATTGAATAATAAATAGAAAAAATCGACTTAGGCATCCTCATATTATAGCCTAAGTCGATTTTCATATTTTTTAATATAAAAATAGCGTTAAAATTACATAAATTACTATCAAAATAATTGAAATGATATTTAAAATGTTAACACCTTTTTTATCGCCTTTAAGTTCTTTAAAGCCTGTAACCTCAATGTTACCAACTAGGAGTAATAACACGATAAATACCCACCAATTTTCTTTCGGAAATTGTAGCGTCGTAATCGCAACGACGAACAATAATAAAATACCCATAATAATTCTTAAAATTCTCGTGAAAATCGAGTGCATTTTAAAAATACTAATATATGCGACAATTAAGTATAAAATGGGCAACAAAATTAGATAAAATTGCATCTGGGACATCCTTTCTTTTACGAATTATATATTAGCACGTTCAAAAATTGATGACTAGGATGTTTGATAATTCATATGTAAGTTAATTTGAATATGCTCATTGTCAATAAATGATTAAAGAAAAGTCTTGTTCTCATTTATGTCTAACATTTAATTTGTAATAACTAAATTTTAAATTTCTGTCTACCATTAAATTACTCATTCATTTTAGCTCGAATGTCAGAAATTTGTTGTTCAATATCTTCTAGCTGTTTTAGTAGTGGATCAACATTTTGATTAAGCGATTCCTTTTTATCTAAATCATTTTGTAATCGTACATAATCATATTTTAGTTCTGTTAATTTAGATTCTAAATCCATAGAAACAAATCTCCTTTTATCATTGAAATTGTTTAGTAACTATATTTAAATTAGATTATATCACGAAACAAGACGCTTCTAAAAATTGTGAGAAATATGTTAAAGTTATCAACTGTAAAAATGAAAATCCATAGAAAGAAGGTATAGATGTGACTGAACAATTTGTCATGATTATATTACTTATTGCGCTCGGTTATTTTCTTAAGCGCATTAATTATTTAAAAGCAACTGATAGTCAAGTTCTTTCAACGCTTGTATTAAACGTCACATTACCTTCTCTTGTCATCGTTAACTTAAATAGTGCTGACCTAAATATGTCATTCTCAATCTTACCAATCATGATGATAGTCTATGGTATTGTTGCCAAAATCATTGTGATATGGTTCTTTAGGAAGTATAGTAACCAAATGCGTGGTTCTGTAGGAATGATGACAGGTTCAATGAATATCGGTCTGTTCGCGTATCCTTTAGTTAATGCTATTTGGCCAGAAAAAGGTATGGTATATTTTGGAATGGCTGATATTGGTGGGGCAATGATTATGTTCGGTTTGACATACTTTGTGGGAAGTTATTTCAGTGAAGGTGGAGACCAATTCAATTTTAAATTTTTAGGGAAGAAATTGATTCAGTCTGTACCATTAGTAACATATATCGTTATGTTTACACTAAATATGTCTAATATTCATATATGGAAGCCAGCTATAGACTTCTTCAGCATTCTTTCTAAAGCTAATATGCCATTATCTATGATATTACTAGGTGTTATGTTGAGCTTTAGCATTGATAGAGAATACTTACCTGTAACGATTAAGTATCTTTGCTTGCATTATGGTTTAGCTATTGTAGCAGGAACACTTGTACATTTCTTTTTACCGGTATCAGATCCAATGGTTAAGACGACGTTATTAATTACATGGCTCTTACCAGTAGGTGTAGCTATCATACCTTACTCCATTCAATTTAAGTATAAGACGTTGCCATTTGTAGGGATGGTCACTAACTTAACTATAATAATTAGTATTGTTATTCTATATGTTTATCAAGCACTTTTTGTTTAGTTGTTTGTTCATTCATTTTTAAAAAATAAAATCTAATAGTAATATATGAAAAAAGCATGCGAATGACTTATAAAAAGTCTTCGCATGCTTTTTTGAGTGTGAATTTAAAAAGGGGTTATCCTTTACCACCCATAAATGCTGGATAATTAGTCATACCACCGTCAACATAAATAGTTGTACCATGAATATAGCTTGCTAAATCAGAGGCTAAAAATAATGCGACGTTTGAAATATCTTGAGCTTCACCAATTTCACGTGCTGGGATCATTTCTAACGTTTCTTCACGTGTTTTAGGATCAGAAAATTTTTCTCGAGTATGTTCAGTGACAATGGCGCCTGGAGAAATATTATTGATACGAATACCATACTGAGCATATTCCATTGACATAGTTTCCATCATTAACTTTAATCCGCCTTTACTTGCAGCGTAATTGACATAGTTAGGCCAAGGAATTGTGTCATGAACGCTTGAGGTATTGATTATGACACCTTTTTTATTTTCTTTAAGAAATTGATTAATCGCCTCACGAGAACCTGTAAATGCACCTGTTAAGTTAATATCTATGACTTTTTGCCATTCAGCATTAGACATTTCATGTGTTGGGATTGGTTTTTCAAAACCAGCATTGTTAATCATAATATCTAATGTACCAAATTGATCAACTGCTGATTGAACAAGATTTTTAACATCTTCTTCTACAGCAACATCACCTTGAACTGCAATAGCTTGTCCGCCAGCATTTTGAATCGTATTTTTTAGTTCATCTATTTCATCTAAATGACGATCAGAGCGATAGTTTAATACTACTTTAGATTTAGCTTTCCCAAAGTTTTCGGCAAATGATTTACCAATACCACTACCAGCTCCAGTAATAACAACTACTTTGTTTTCTAATTCTTTAAACATTTTACGTCCCCCTAACGTTTTATTTCAAGTTACCTAGAATAATTGATGCGATGATTATCACAATGATACCTGACCATATACCAATCATTTGGCGACGATCTTTTTTCTCACCTAAAATAAAGATACCACCTAAAGTAGAAACGATAACAAGTAATTGTGATAATGAGAAGCTTGTGGCTACACCAACTTTAGGTTGTGAGTAGAACATAAATAAGTTACCAATACCCCATACTACACCAGGTATTAAATTCAATGCAGTAGATTTAATAGAAGTTTGATGATTCATAGAGAGAATAAATCCACCGATGGCCATACCGATTGATTGGAAGAATAGGGCATCAGTACCACTGACTCCGAAAATATCTCCAAGAACAACATAGCCTACGTAACCAATAGTTGAAATAAGCAAGATACCCATTGCTTTTTTGAATTCTGGATTATTGGATGTGCCTTCATTTTTAGCTTTAAGTGATGTTAGAGCAATACCAACCACTAGTAAAACCATTGCGATGAGGCCCATTACAACTTGAACCATGGTGCTCCATTCTCCTAAGAAAATGGCACTAAATAGAGTAGTACCAACAAGTTGCATTCCTGTAGAAATAGGCATCGTCTTTGAAACGCCTATTAAGTTAACAGATTTTAACTGATTACCTTGACCAAAGGCCCAAAGCGCACCAGAGATTAAACCTACAATAATAACTGTTAAATTATCAAAAGCAGCATTACCAGTTAATAGTAAACCGATACCGACAATTAGAGTACCTAAAGTCGTTCCACGGATTTGATTGTAGGGTCCACCACCTACAAACACATTTATAATTACAACACTACCCCAAAACAGGGCTGGTAATAGTGCGATGAGAAAGTCTAAAAATTGCACTTATTACTCACTCTCCTAAAAAACTTAATTAAGTGTACTCTTTAACACTTGAAATTATTCTAAATCAAAATATTTGATAAGTAAAAAACAAAAACTTACGAATGACAACTCAAAGTAAAAGTTTGAGAAATGTCTAATAAAAAACCGTAAACTAAGTTAAGTCTATAAACACTCTATGTATACAAGATATTTATAAACAGTCGTTTACGGTTAAAGTATAAAATTAATTATGAGAAAAAGTACTAATCAACTTGAGAAATCCTGGTGCAAATGTCTAGGTTCAAATTTATATTTCTTATATTCATAGTTAATTTGGAAGCCCAACTCGTTGAAACGTTCAACCAATTTGCTATTTTTATTACGTATTTTAAAGTAGACTTTGTGAATAGTATAATGCTCGAAAGCGTATTTCAAAGCATACTCAAGTAAGTCAAAAGCAATCCCTTTGAGTCGATAATCCATATGGGAACTAAAGTACTTAATTTCGGCATTGTTGCGTTCAGTATCGACTTGTAAGTATAAATACCCCTTCAATAGACCTTCACTTACAAATATAAATAATCGATTATGTTCATCTAGTGATTCTATAATTTCATCCGGAGTCATTGCGTTATGTTTAAAGGTCATCATATGTAATTTGCTAAATGCACGATAGAAACCTTTTTGATATTCGATGATATTTTGATTATTAAAATAATCTCCAAGGTCTTTTTGTGCTTCCAAATAATAATCAGTAAAATTATAACTTGCATGGATTGTCTTCATATAGGTTTTATATTCTTGTACACCTTCTTCAAATGAAAAGTTGAATATGGATTCATCCGGTTGTTGTTCTATCAATTTATCAAACAGTAATTTGAATTGATTATCAGTCAAAGTAAAGTCTTGTGCAATAAATGGTCCTATTATTTTGTACCGATGATTATCATATGAGAAAGCAAGTATCAACGCTTGAATTTGATTATTTTCAGTCATTGCAATCACGCCTGGATGAGTAATAGCTTCATTTAATAATGTGTCAAAATCCTCATATTCTTGAGGTAGTTTATATAAATAAGATGTTGATAGGTAACGAGATGAGTCTATAAATGCTTTTATTTCTTGTGGTTCACGCAATTGAACGATATTCATCATTCTACCTCCGCCTCTTATAGTCTTTCTTCAATTATATTATATTTATAAAGAAATGAAAGTTTATCGATAGATACACATGTTACAATATGACTAATACTATTCAATGAATGAATAAGTTTAATTTTGAAAAAAAATTTTGAGAGAGTTCTTCTTTACGATTCAAAAATTATTATTGTAAAAATTAAGCTAACGTCAAATTCATTTTCAGAAAGGGAAGTTATCATGAAATCCTTAATATTAGCTGAAAAGCCTTCGGTAGCTCGAGATATAGCTGAGGCATTAAATATCAAGCAGAAAAAGAATGGATATATTGAGAATGAAAAATATATCGTGACTTGGGCATTAGGCCATTTAGTCACAAATGCAACACCAGAACAATATGATGTTTCATATAAAGAATGGAAACTTGAGGATTTACCTATTATACCTAAACATATGAAGACTATTGTTATTGGTAAAACGAGTAAGCAATTTAAAACTGTTAAATCATTAATAATGGATAAAAAGGTGAACAACATCATTATAGCAACTGATGCGGGGCGAGAAGGGGAACTTGTCGCAAGGCTCATACTTGATAAAGTTGGCAACAAGAAACCAATTCAACGGTTATGGATTAGTTCGGTAACTAAGAAGGCCATTCAGAATGGATTTAAACATTTAAAAGATGGACGTGCTTATCATAGTCTTTATCAGGCAGCATTAGCGAGGAGTGAAGCGGATTGGATTGTAGGTATTAATGCCACACGTGCGCTGACAACAAAGTATGATGCACAATTATCACTAGGACGTGTTCAAACACCAACTATACAATTAGTGCAATCTAGACAGGAAGAAATCAATCATTTCCAACCTGAGAAGTACTATACATTATCAATTAGGGTAGATGGGTAC
The DNA here is from genome assembly GCF_038008285.1 of Staphylococcus sp. FSL K6-0223. Classification (NCBI taxonomy): domain Bacteria; kingdom Bacillati; phylum Bacillota; class Bacilli; order Caryophanales; family Staphylococcaceae; genus Staphylococcus; species Staphylococcus sp. FSL K6-0223. Next base: position 313,278 of record NZ_JBBOYX010000003.1, on the reverse strand, counting down.
GACTTTCAATTAGATTCAAATAAACGATATAAAAATAAAGAAGATTTAGAAGCAATTGCACAACAAGTAAAAAACCAAGAAGGCAAAATATTAGATATAAAAACTAAGCATAAGAAAATGTACCCACAAATGTTATATAATTTAACGGATTTACAACAAGACGCGTATCGACGTTTTAAAATGGGACCGAAGGACACGTTAAATACATTACAAAACTTATATGAAAGACATAAAATTGTGACGTATCCACGTACTGACTCTAATTATTTAACGAATGATATGGTGGATACGATTAAGGAACGTTTACAAGCCTTACTCGCTACTGAATATAAAGCCCATGTGCGAGAACTTATGAGTCAGTCATTTTCACCTAAAATGAATATATTTAATGATGGAAAAGTATCAGATCACCATGCCATTATACCTACGGAAGTAAGACCATCACTTGATCAACTCAGTCAACGAGAATTAAAAATTTATACAATTATTGTTCAAAGATTTTTAGAAACTTTAATGAAACCTTACGAATATGAAAATGTTGTGATTAACTTTGGTATAAAAGATTTAATTTTTACATTGAAAGAAAACATTCCTAAACAATTAGGTTTTAAGGCACTTAAAGAAGAGGAATTACGTCAAACATCATCACATCGATTTACTAAAAATCTTAAGTTCAAAGTTCAAAAAGTGAATATTCATGAACATGAAACGAAAGCACCTGATTATTTTAATGAAGGTTCTCTATTAAAAGCGATGGAAAATCCACAAAATTATATTAATTTTAGTAATAAAAAGTATGCTCAAACTCTTAAACAAACTGGAGGAATAGGGACAGTTGCAACTCGTGCAGACATTATTGATAAGCTTTTTAATATGAATGCACTTGAATCAAGAGATGGTAAAATCAAAGTTACATCTAAAGGTAAACAAATTTTAGAGTTATCGCCTGATCAATTAACATCACCTCTTTTAACTGCTCAGTGGGAAGAAAAGTTGATTCTTATTGAACAAGGGAAATATAACTCTCAGAAATTCATGAACGAAATGAAAGACTTCACTAAACAAATTGTAGACAAAATTAAAAATAATGAACAAAAATATAAACATGATAATTTAACTACGACCGAATGTCCTACATGTGGTAAATTCATGATCAAAGTAAAAACTAAAAATGGTCAAATGCTTGTATGCCAAGATCCTTCTTGTAAAACTAAGAAAAATGTTCAACGTAAAACGAATGCGCGTTGTCCTAATTGTAAGAAGAAAATGACTTTATTTGGAAGAGGGAAAGAGGCAGTATACAGATGTGTTTGTGGTCATTCTGAAACACAAGCTCAAATGAATAAGCGTATGAAAGAGAAAACTAACGGTAAAGTTTCACGTAAAGAAATGAAGAAATATATGAATAATACAGAAGAGATAGATAATAATCCATTTAAAGACGCTTTAAAAAATTTAAAACTTTAAAAAATAGCGAACGAAAAAATATAAATATAACCAAAGGTTCGTTTTTGGTATTGTTTTTTGTGAATTTAGGTATTAAAATATTAAAGTATTTCAAATAAAGGAGCATTTACCGTGAAAAAATACTTTCAGTTCGATAAGCATGGAACAAATTATAGAAATGAAATTTTAGGTGGTATCACGACGTTTTTATCTATGGCTTATATCCTTGCCGTAAATCCTCAAGTTTTAAGTTTGGCTGGGGTAAAAGGTGTTTCTAGCGATATGAAAATGGACCAAGGGGCAATTTTTGTTGCCACTGCATTAGCTGCTTTCGTTGGTTCTTTATTTATGGGACTTATCGCTAAATATCCAATAGCCTTAGCGCCAGGAATGGGATTAAATGCTTTCTTCGCATTTACTGTTGTGCTCACTATGGGAATTCCATGGAAGGTAGGTTTAACCGGCGTACTTTTCTCTGGGGTGTTCTTTGCTATCTTAACTGCCACAGGATTAAGGGAAATCATTATTAATGCTATACCTTATCAGATGAAAATGGCTGTTTCAGCAGGTATAGGATTGTTTATCACCTTTGTAGGACTTCAAAGTTCTGGAATCATTATTAAAAATGATTCAACACTTGTTACACTTGGTCACTTAACTAAAGCGCCAGTATTATTAGCGATATTTGGAATTATAATTACTGTTATTTTATACGCTAAAAAAGTACCAGGTTCTATATTTATAGGGATGATTATTACAGCGATTGTAGGTATGATTACAGGTCAAATCCATACTCCATCAGGAATTGTAGGTCATATTCCTAGTATTAAACCAACTTTTGGTGTAGCGTTTGAATCATTTAAAGATCCTGGTCAATTATTCACAGTTCAATTTTTAATCGTCATTTTAACATTTTTATTCATTGACTTCTTTGATACGGCAGGTACACTTGTAGCTGTTGCAACACAAGCTGGTATCATGAAAGATAATAAATTACCTAGAGCAGGAAGAGCGCTTTTCTCAGATTCACTTGCTACGATTGTGGGAGCAATTTTTGGTACAACAACTACTACTTCATACATAGAATCTACATCAGGTGTAGCGGTAGGTGCCCGTACAGGTTTTGCTAGTATTGTAACTGGTATTTGTTTCTTACTTGCACTATTCTTCAGTCCACTTATCGAAGTGGTTACAAGTGCTGTGACTACGCCTGCTTTAGTAGTTGTAGGTGTGTTAATGGCTTCTAACTTTGCTGAAATCAATTGGAAGCGATTTGAAGTTGCGGTTCCTGCATTTATTACCATTATTATGATGCCTTTATCATATTCAATTGCTACAGGTATTGCGTGTGGATTTATATTCTATCCACTTACAATGGTTATCACCAAAAGACATAAAGAAGTACATCCTATTATGTATGTACTCATGGCATTATTTATACTTTACTTTGTGTTTGTTCATAAATAATAAAAAAGGTCGACCCATATATGGGCCGACCTTTTTCTACTATTATAAGTGATATTTATCTATGAATTTCTTCTTTTTCTCTATTATCGTTCTTATATTGAGTGTAGATAACTCGAGCATCTTTATTTGGTAGATAAGTTGGAGCAGATAAAACAATGAATACAAAAAATATCATTAAGAAGAATAAAATCCAATGTACTACCATACCAACTACTGGGATAAATGCAATAAATGATCCTACGATACCTAAAATCGGTATAATAACCATTGGTTTAATAGAATTTTGAGTATCTACAAATAAAATAATTGTAATAATAAGATAGAGAAATGCATTAAGTAATAATGGTTGCCAACCAAAACTTAAAATGACACTACCACCTAAAAAAGGAATCCCATAGAAAAATTCACAAACGATAAGGAAAACCCCTAAAATTGCTAAAGTCATTTTAACTCCGTTTTTCATCTAATCACTCCTATTCTCTTCCTATTATATTAAAGCTAACATTATAAATATATTAATATGTTTCCGTTTAGGAAATGAACTAAAATAAAAGTAAAAAATTTCAATAAAACGGTTGAACAAGCTCTTTATTTCAAGTACAATAATCAAGTATGTGTTAGACAGATATATAGAAAGTTACTGAAAAACCTTGATTTATCGGTGTTTTTCATGTAACATATCTAATGTTGGACTTTATGAAAAGCGATGAAGCGAAAGGTTACTGACACACCCGGCCGCTTTGCCATGGCGTTGTGTGAGATAGTTTTCGTGGAGAAGTCTATCACTTAAATGTAGACGAACAAGGAGGGAAAATTATGGCAAAACAAAAAATCAGAATCAGATTAAAAGCTTATGATCATCGTGTGATTGATCAATCAGCAGAGAAAATTGTTGAAACTGCAAAACGTTCTGGTGCAGATGTTTCTGGACCAATTCCGTTACCAACTGAAAAATCAGTTTATACAATCATTCGTGCCGTGCATAAGTACAAAGATTCTCGTGAACAATTCGAACAACGTACTCACAAACGTTTAATCGATATTGTTAACCCAACACCTAAAACAGTTGATGCTCTTATGGGCTTAAACTTACCTTCAGGTGTAGACATCGAAATTAAATTATAATAGAAATTTTTAGGAGGTGGACTTTCGATGACCAAAGGAATCTTAGGAAGAAAAATCGGGATGACACAAGTTTTCGGTGAAAACGGTGAATTAATCCCAGTAACAGTAGTAGAAGCAAGCCAAAACGTTGTATTACAAAAGAAAACTGAAGAAGTTGACGGTTACAACGCAATCCAAGTTGGATTTGAAGACAAACAAGCATATAAAAAAGGTTCTAAATCTAATAAATATGCAAATAAGCCAGCTGAAGGTCACGCTAAAAAAGCTGACACAGCACCTAAGCGCTTCATTCGTGAATTCCGCAACGTTAACGTTGACGAATACGAAGTAGGTCAAGAAGTCTCAGTTGATACATTTGAAACTGGTGACATCATTGATGTTACAGGTGTTTCAAAAGGTAAAGGTTTCCAAGGTGCTATCAAACGTCATGGTCAAGCACGTGGACCAATGGGTCACGGTTCTCATTTCCACAGAGCGCCAGGTTCTGTAGGTATGGCTTCAGACGCTTCAAGAGTATTTAAAGGACAAAAAATGCCAGGTCGCATGGGTGGAAACACTGTAACTGTTCAAAACTTAGAAGTCGTTCAAGTAGACACTGACAATAGCGTAATTTTAGTTAAAGGTAACGTACCTGGACCTAAAAAAGGCTTAGTAGAAATCACAACTTCAATTAAAAAAGGTAATAAATAATTCAAGAAGCGAAAGGAGGAAATTGCATAATGGCTAATTATGATGTTTTAAAAGTAGACGGATCTAAATCTGGTTCAGTTGAATTAAGCGATTCAGTATTCGCTATTGAACCTAATAATAGCGTTCTTTTCGAAGCTATTAACTTACAACGTGCGTCATTACGCCAAGGTACACACGCTGTTAAAAATCGTTCAGCTGTACGTGGTGGCGGACGTAAACCATGGAGACAAAAAGGAACAGGTCGTGCACGTCAAGGTACAATCCGTGCTCCACAATGGCGCGGTGGTGGTATCGTATTCGGACCAACTCCAAGAAGTTATTCATACAAAATGCCTAAGAAAATGCGTCGTTTAGCTTTACGTTCTGCATTATCTTTCAAAGTTCAAGAAAATGGATTTACAGTTGTTGATTCTTTCGGTTTTGACGCTCCAAAAACAAAAGAATTCAAAAATGTTTTATCTACTCTTGAACAACCAAAAAAAGTTTTAGTTGTTACTGAAGACGAAGATGTAAATGTTGAATTATCAGCACGCAACATCCCTGGAGTACAAGTTTCAACTGCACAAGGATTAAACGTTTTAGATATTACAAGCGCTGACAGTGTAGTAATCACTGAAGCTGCTGCTAAAAAAGTTGAGGAGGTGCTCGGATAATGGAAGCAAGAGATATTCTTAAGCGCCCCGTAATCACTGAGAAATCTTCAGAAGCTATGGCAGAAGATAAATATACTTTCGACGTTGATACTCGTGTTAATAAAACACAAGTCAAAATTGCTGTAGAAGAAATCTTCGATGTAAAAGTTGAAAGTGTTAATATCATGAACTATAAACCTAAGAAAAAACGTATGGGCCGTTATCAAGGCTATACAAATAAAAGAAGAAAAGCGATTGTTAAATTAAAAGAAGGTTCAATCGACTTATTTAACTAAAAATAAATTACCAATAAGGAGGTAAGCGACAATGGCTCTTAAAAAATATAAGCCAATAACAAATGGTCGTCGTAATATGACTACTTTGGATTTCGCAGAAATCACAAAGACAACACCTGAAAAGTCATTATTACAACCGCTACCGAAAAGAGCGGGACGTAACAACCAAGGTAAATTGACTGTTCGCCATCATGGTGGAGGACATAAACGTCAATACCGTGTTATCGATTTCAAACGTAATAAAGATGGAATCACTGCTAAAGTAGATTCAATTCAATATGATCCAAACCGTTCAGCAAACATTGCTTTATTAGTATATGCTGATGGTGAAAAACGCTATATCATCGCACCTAAAGGATTACAAGTAGGTCAAACTGTTGAAAGTGGTTCAGAAGCTGATATTAAAGTAGGTAATGCTTTACCACTACAAGACATTCCAGTTGGTACTGTAATTCATAACATTGAGTTAAAACCAGGAAAAGGTGGACAACTTGCTCGTTCAGCTGGTGCTAGCTCACAAGTATTAGGTAAAGAAGGTAAATATGTATTAATCAGATTAAGATCTGGTGAAGTACGTATGATCTTATCTACTTGCCGTGCTACTATCGGTCAAGTTGGTAACTTACAACATGAACTTGTTAACGTTGGTAAAGCTGGACGTTCTAGATGGAAAGGCGTTCGCCCAACAGTTCGTGGTTCTGTTATGAACCCTAACGATCACCCACACGGTGGTGGTGAAGGTCGTGCACCAATCGGTAGACCATCTCCAATGTCACCATGGGGTAAACCAACTCTTGGTAAGAAAACACGTCGTGGTAAAAAATCATCAGACAAACTTATCGTTCGTGGACGTAAGAGAAAATAATAATAACAACTTATTTGGGTGTGCGGCTTAAAAGCTGCACGCACACAATAAGAAGGGAGGCGCCCAAATGGCTCGTAGTATTAAAAAAGGACCTTTCGTCGATGATCACTTAATGAAAAAAGTAGAAGCACAAGACGGAAGTGAAAAAAAACAAGTAATTAAAACATGGTCTCGTCGTTCTACAATTTTCCCTAACTTCATCGGTCATACTTTTGCAGTATACGATGGACGTAAACATGTACCTGTATATGTAACAGAAGATATGGTAGGTCACAAATTAGGTGAATTTGCTCCTACTCGTACATTTAAAGGACATGCTGCAGACGACAAGAAAACTAGAAGATAATTTTAATAAGTAGAGGAGGAAATCCTAATGGAAGCAAAAGCGGTTGCTAGAACAATAAGAATCGCACCTCGTAAAGTAAGATTAGTTCTTGACTTAATCAGAGGTAAAAATGCTGCTGAAGCTATTGCTATTTTAAAATTAACTAACAAAGCTTCATCACCAGTAATCGAAAAAGTATTAATGTCCGCTTTAGCAAATGCAGAGCATAACTATGACATGAACACTGATGAATTAGTTATCAAAGAGGCATATGCAAATGAAGGACCAACTTTAAAACGTTTCCGCCCACGTGCACAAGGTCGTGCAAGTGCAATTAATAAACGTACAAGCCACATTACAATCGTCGTAAGTGACGGTAAAGAAGAAGCTAAAGAAGCTTAATAACTTTCTAAGGAGGGAATACTGTGGGTCAAAAAATTAATCCAATCGGACTTCGTGTCGGAGTTATCCGTGACTGGGAAGCGAAATGGTATGCTGAAAAAGACTTCGCTTCATTATTACACGAAGATTTAAAAATCCGTAAATTTATTGATAAAGAACTTAAAGAAGCATCAGTTTCTCATGTAGACATTGAACGTGCTGCTAACCGTATCAACATTGCTATTCACACTGGTAAACCAGGTATGGTAATTGGTAAAGGCGGTTCAGAAATTGAAAAACTTCGTAATAAATTAAACGCTTTAACAGATAAAAAAGTACACATTAACGTAATTGAAATCAAAAAAGTTGATATTGATGCTCGTTTAGTAGCTGAAAATATCGCACGTCAATTAGAAAATCGTGCTTCATTCCGTCGTGTACAAAAACAAGCTATCACAAGAGCTATGAAACTTGGTGCTAAAGGTATCAAAACTCAAGTATCAGGTCGTTTAGGCGGAGCTGACATCGCTCGTGCTGAACAATATTCAGAAGGAACTGTTCCACTTCATACTTTACGTGCTGACATCGATTACGCACACGCTGAAGCCGACACTACTTATGGTAAATTAGGCGTTAAAGTATGGATTTATCGTGGAGAAGTTCTTCCTACTAAGAACACTAGTGAAGGAGGAAAATAATAATGTTACTACCAAAACGTGTAAAATATCGTCGTCAACATCGTCCAAAAACAACTGGTCGTTCTAAAGGCGGTAACTACGTAACATTTGGTGAGTATGGTTTACAAGCAACTACAACGTCTTGGATCACATCTCGTCAAATCGAATCTGCTCGTATTGCAATGACACGTTACATGAAACGTGGCGGGAAAGTTTGGATTAAAATCTTCCCTCATACACCGTATACTAAAAAACCTTTAGAAGTACGTATGGGTGCCGGTAAAGGTGCGGTTGAAGGCTGGATTGCAGTCGTTAAACCTGGTAGAATCTTATTCGAAGTAGCTGGTGTATCTGAAGAAGTTGCACGTGAAGCATTACGTTTAGCAAGTCACAAACTTCCAGTAAAAACTAAGTTTGTAAAACGTGAAGAATTGGGTGGTGAAACAAATGAAAGCTAAGGAAATTAGAGACTTAACCACTTCAGAAATCGAAGAACAAATCAAATCTTCAAAAGAAGAGCTTTTTAACCTACGCTTTCAGTTAGCTACAGGTCAATTAGAAGAAACTGCACGTATTCGCACAGTAAGAAAAACGATTGCACGTCTAAAAACTGTTGCTCGTGAAAGAGAAATTGAACAAAGTAAGGCTAATCAATAATAATTGAAAGAGGAGGTTACGAAAGTGAGCGAAAGAAACGATCGTAAAGTTTATGTAGGTAGAGTTGTTTCAGACAAAATGGACAAAACTATTACAGTTCTTGTAGAAACTTACAAAACTCACAAATTATACGGTAAACGAGTAAAATACTCTAAAAAATACAAAACTCATGATGAAAACAATTCAGCTAAATTAGGAGACATTGTTAAAATTCAAGAAACTCGTCCTTTATCAGCAACAAAACGTTTTCGTTTAGTAGAAATTGTTGAAGAGTCAGTAATTATTTAATCAAGATTAGAGATAAGGGAGGTTTAACGAATGATCCAACAAGAAACACGTTTAAAAGTAGCAGACAACTCTGGTGCTCGTGAAGTTCTTACAATTAAAGTATTAGGTGGATCTGGTCGCAAAACAGCGAATATCGGTGATATCATCGTATGTACTGTTAAAAATGCAACACCAGGTGGCGTTGTTAAAAAAGGCGACGTTGTAAAAGCTGTTGTAGTTCGTACTAAATCAGGTGTTCGCCGTAACGACGGTTCATATATCAAATTTGATGAAAATGCATGTGTTATCATCCGTGATGACAAAGGCCCACGTGGTACTCGTATCTTTGGTCCTGTTGCTCGTGAACTACGTGAAGGTAACTTCATGAAAATCGTATCATTAGCACCAGAAGTACTATAATACAAAAATTACCAATCATACTATTTAAGGAGGTGCCCACATGCATATCAAAAAAGGTGACAACGTAAAAGTTATCGCAGGTAAAGACAAAGGTAAAGAAGGTAAAGTTGTAGCGACTGAACCTAAAAAAGACCGTGTCGTTGTGGATGGTGTTAACGTAATTAAAAAACACCAAAAACCAACTCAATTAAATCCTGAAGGTGGAATCTTAGAAACAGAGGCAGCAATCCATGTTTCTAACGTACAATTATTAGACCCTAAAACAAACGAACCTACAAGAGTAGGATACAAAATTGTTGATGGTAAAAAAGTTCGCGTCGCTAAAAAATCAGGCGAAGAAATTAAATCTAATAATTAATAACTAGTTGAAAGGAGGATCCACTTTGAACCGTTTAAAAGAAAAGTATAACTCTGAAGTTACTGAGAACTTAGTTAAAAAATTCAACTATAGTTCAGTAATGGAAGTACCTAAAATCGAAAAAATCGTAGTGAACATGGGTGTAGGTGACGCAGTTCAAAACTCTAAAGTATTAGACAATGCTGTAGAAGAGTTAGAATTAATTACTGGTCAAAAACCATTAGTAACTAAAGCAAAAAAATCAGTTGCAACATTCCGTTTACGTGAAGGTATGCCAATCGGTGCTAAAGTAACACTTCGCGGTGAAAGAATGTATGAATTCTTAGATAAACTTATTGCAGTATCATTACCTCGTGTACGTGACTTCCAAGGCGTTTCTAAAACAGCTTTTGATGGACGCGGTAACTACACTTTAGGTGTTAAAGAACAATTAATTTTCCCTGAAATTGATTATGATAAAGTAAGTAAAGTTAGAGGAATGGATATTGTTATCGTAACAACTGCTAATACTGACGAGGAAGCTCGTGAGTTATTATCAAACTTCGGTATGCCATTTCGTAAATAATCTCTAAAAAGGAGGCTAATTAAGTGGCTAAAACTTCAATGGTTGCTAAGCAACAAAAAAAACAAAAATTCGCTGTACGTGAATATACTCGTTGTGAACGCTGTGGTCGTCCACATTCTGTATATCGTAAATTTAAATTATGCCGTATTTGTTTCCGTGAATTAGCTTACAAAGGCCAAATTCCTGGCGTACGTAAAGCTAGCTGGTAATAATTAAGAGTCTGAAAGGAGGCAACAATCAATGACAATGACAGATCCAATCGCAGATATGCTTACTCGTGTTAGAAATGCAAACATGGTTCGTCACGAGAAGTTAGAATTACCTGCATCTAATATTAAAAAAGAAATCGCTGAAATCTTAAAAAATGAAGGTTTCATTAAAAACGTTGAATACGTAGAAGACGATAAACAAGGTGTTATTCGTTTATTCTTAAAATATGGTCAAAACAATGAACGTGTTATCACAGGATTAAAACGTATCTCTAAACCAGGTTTACGTGTATATGCTAAAGCTAACGAAGTACCTAAAGTATTAAACGGTTTAGGTATTGCATTAGTCTCAACTTCTGAAGGTGTTATCACTGATAAAGAAGCTAGAAAACGTAACGTAGGTGGAGAAATTATCGCGTACGTTTGGTAATTAATTAATAAGGAGGTGCCATAACATGAGTCGTGTTGGTAAGAAAATTATTAACATTCCTAGTGACGTAACAGTAACTTTTGATAATAATCATGTAACTGTTAAAGGTCCAAAGGGTGAATTAGAAAGAACTTTAAATGAAAGAATGACATTCAAACAAGAAGAAAACACAATCGAAGTTGTAAGACCTTCTGATTCTAAAGAAGATAGAACAGACCATGGTACAACTCGTGCTTTATTAAATAATATGGTACTAGGTGTTTCTCAAGGTTTCGAAAAATCACTTGAACTTGTTGGTGTTGGTTACCGTGCGCAAATGCAAGGTAATGACTTAGTACTAAATGTTGGTTATTCTCACCCAGTTGAAATTAAAGCTGAAGACGGTATTACTTTTGTTGTTGAGAAAAACACAACTGTTAAAGTATCTGGTGTTTCTAAAGAACAAGTTGGTGCGATTGCATCTAACATCCGTTCAGTAAGACCTCCAGAACCTTATAAAGGTAAAGGTATTCGTTACCAAGGTGAATATGTTCGCCGTAAAGAAGGTAAAACTGGTAAATAATAGATAACACTCTAAAGAAAGGAGTATTGAAATGATCAGTAAAATTGATAAAAATAAAGTACGTTTGAAAAGACATGCTCGTGTTCGTACTAAATTATCAGGTACAGCTGAAAAGCCACGTTTAAATGTGTATCGTTCAAACAAACACATCTATGCTCAAATTATTGATGATGTTAAAGGCGAAACTTTAGCTCAAGCTTCATCACAAGATAAAGACATTGCAAACGAATCTGCGTCTAAAGTTGATTTATCAACTAAAGTAGGTCAAACAATTGCTAAAAAAGCAAACGATAAAGGTATTAAAGAAATCGTATTCGACCGTGGAGGATATTTATATCACGGACGTGTTAAAGCATTAGCAGACGCTGCTAGAGAAAGCGGATTAGAATTTTAATTTAAAGGAGGGACACATTCATGGCTCGTAGAGAAGAAGAAACTAAAGAATTTGAAGAACGCGTTGTTACGATAAACCGTGTTGCTAAAGTAGTAAAAGGTGGTCGTCGTTTCCGTTTCACTGCATTAGTGGTTGTAGGTGATAAAAATGGTCGTGTAGGTTTCGGTACTGGTAAAGCTCAAGAGGTACCTGAAGCTATCAAAAAAGCTGTAGAAGCAGCTAAAAAAGATTTAGTAGTTGTTCCACGTGTTGAAGGTACAACTCCTCACACTATTACTGGTCGCTATGGTTCAGGTAGCGTATTAATGAAACCAGCTGCACCTGGTACTGGGGTAATCGCTGGTGGACCTGTTCGTGCCGTATTAGAGTTAGCTGGAATCACTGATATCTTAAGTAAATCATTAGGTTCAAATACTCCAATTAATATGGTTCGTGCGACAATCAATGGTTTACAAAACTTAAAAAATGCAGAAGATGTTGCTAAATTACGTGGCAAATCTGTAGAAGAATTATACAATTAAGGAGGGAAAATAAGTTATGGCTAAATTACAAATTACCCTCACTCGTAGTGTTATTGGTCGTCCTGAAACACAACGTAAAACTGTTGAAGCATTAGGTCTTAAAAAAACTAATAGTTCAGTAGTTGTTGAAGATAACCCTGCTATCCGTGGGCAAATCAACAAAGTTAAACATTTATTAACAATTGAAGAAAAATAATTAAGGAGGTGCCGAAATGAAATTACATGAGTTAAAAGCAGCTGAAGGATCACGTCGTGTACGTAACCGTGTAGGTCGTGGTGCTGCAACTGGTAACGGTAAAACTAGTGGCCGTGGTCAAAAAGGTCAAAAAGCACGTTCAGGTGGTAAAGTAAGACCAGGATTTGAAGGTGGACAATTACCTCTATTCCGTCGTTTACCTAAACGTGGTTTCACTAACATTAACCGTAAAGAATATGCTATTGTTAACTTAGACCAACTTAATAAATTTGAAGATGGTACTGAAGTAACTCCAGCTTTATTGGTAGAATCTGGTGTAGTTAAGAATGAAAAATCTGGTATTAAAGTACTAGGTAATGGTTCACTTGATAAGAAATTAACAGTGAAAGCTCATAAATTCTCAGCTTCAGCAGCAGAAGCTATTGATGCTAAAGGTGGAGCACACGAGGTGATCTAATGTTTCAAACGCTTGTGCGTTTCTTTACAACTAAAGAAGTGCGTAACAAGATTTTCTTCACTCTAGCAATGTTAGTAATTTTTAAAATAGGAACGTATATTCCTGCTCCAGGTGTAAATCCTGAAGCATTTAACCATCCGCAGGGTTCTCAAGGTGCCACTGAGTTATTAAATACTTTTGGTGGCGGTGCCTTGAAACGTTTCTCTATCTTTGCGATGGGTATTATGCCCTATATCACCGCATCCATTGTAATGCAATTATTGCAAATGGATATTGTGCCTAAGTTCTCTGAATGGGCTAAGCAAGGTGAAATGGGTCGAAGAAAAATTAATAATGTAACACGTTATTTCGCTATTATTCTAGCTTTTATCCAATCAATAGGCATGGCTTTCCAATTTAACAATTATCTTGGTGGCAAATTGATTATGGATAAATCAATTATGAGTTATTTATTGATTGCAGTTGTTTTAACAGCAGGAACAGCTTTCTTAATTTGGCTTGGTGACCAAATCACTCAGTTTGGTGTTGGTAATGGTATTTCTCTTATCATCTTTGCTGGGATTTTATCTACATTGCCATCTAGTATAGAACAATTTGGCCAATCTTTATTTGTTGGTCAAGATGATACTTCACTAGCATGGTTAAAAATTGCTGGCTTAATCGTAGCATTAATCTTACTAACGGTTGGTGCTATATTCGTACTTGAAGCTAAGCGTAAAATTCCAATTCAATATGCAAAGAAACAATCTACTCAACGATTAGGTACACAAGCAACTTATCTACCTTTAAAAGTTAACTCAGCCGGGGTTATTCCAGTAATCTTTGCGATGGCGTTTTTCTTATTACCAAGAACGTTGACTTTATTCTTCCCTAAAGCTGAATGGGCACAGAATATTGCGGACACTGCCAATCCATCAAGTAATATTGGAATGATCGTTTATATTGTATTAATTATTGCTTTTGCATATTTTTATGCATTTGTTCAAGTTAATCCTGAAAAGATGGCTGATAACCTTAAAAAGCAAGGTAGTTATGTCCCAGGTATAAGACCTGGTGAACAAACCAAAAAATATATTACTAAAGTTCTTTACAGACTGACATTTGTAGGTTCTATATTCCTAGCAGTTATAGCTATTTTACCTATAGTAGCAACTAAATTTATGGGCTTACCACAATCAATTCAAATTGGTGGTACGAGCTTATTAATTGTTATCGGGGTAGCTATTGAAACTATGAAGACATTAGAAGCTCAAGTGACTCAAAAAGAGTACAAAGGCTTTGGTGGTAGATAATTTGTAGGAGGGCACTTATGAATATCATTTTAATGGGTTTACCTGGCGCAGGTAAAGGAACTCAAGCGAGTGAAATTGTTAAGAAATTCCCAATACCACATATTTCTACTGGTGACATGTTCAGAAAAGCGATTAAAGATGAAACTGATTTAGGTAAAGAAGCTAAATCATATATGGATCGTGGAGAATTAGTTCCTGATGAAGTTACTGTAGGTATCGTTAAAGAAAGAATTTCTGAAGACGATGCAAAAAAAGGATTCTTACTAGATGGATTCCCTCGAACTATCGAACAAGCTGAGGCATTAAATAGTATTATGTCTGAGCTTGATAGAGAAATTGATGCAGTTATCAATATCGAAGTTCCTGAGGAAGAACTTATGAATCGTCTTACAGGTCGTCGTATTTGTGAGAAATGTGGTACAACTTATCATCTTGTATTTAATCCTCCAAAAGTTGACGGTATTTGCGATATCGATGGTGGAAAGTTATATCAACGAGAAGATGACAATCCAGAAACAGTATCAAATCGTTTGAGCGTTAATGTAAAACAATCTAAACCTATTTTAGAGTATTACAATGAAAAAGGTGTCTTGAAAAACATTGATGGTTCAAAAGATATTGAAGAAGTAACCAACGATGTCATTGATATCTTAGATCATTTATAATAGATCAACACTATACGGTCTATTGCTTAGTGAATATTTGAGTAAAATTTAATAAAATGAGTGACAAATAACGATTTTTAATTCCCGTATTTTTGTTAAACTTATATTAATTAGTCACGAATAGATTCGTATCGTTAAGTTGTCTATTGACGATTACCTTACTATTGCAAAAAGGGGGAAGTTAATCAATGGCTAAACAAGATGTAATTGAATTAGAAGGTACTGTATTAGATACTTTACCAAATGCAATGTTTAAAGTAGAATTAGAAAATGGTCATGAGATTTTAGCGCACGTAAGTGGTAAAATCAGAATGAATTACATTCGTATTCTACCTGGCGACAAAGTAACTGTTGAGATGTCTCCGTATGATTTATCACGCGGTAGAATTACTTATCGTTATAAATAATCGTCACTCCATAATATAGGGAGGTATAAAAATGAAAGTAAGACCATCAGTAAAACCAATTTGCGAAAAATGCAAAGTCATTAAACGTAAAGGTAAAGTAATGGTAATTTGTGATAATCCTAAGCACAAACAAAGACAAGGTTAATAAAAGAGAGGTGTAAATTAATATGGCACGTATTGCAGGAGTGGATATCCCACGTGAAAAACGCATTGTTATCTCATTAACATACGTTTATGGTATCGGTACTTCAACTGCTAACAAAATTGTTGAAGAAGCTAACGTATCAGCAGATACTCGCGTAAAAGATTTAACTGATGACGAATTAGGTCGTATCCGTGAAGTTGTAGATAGCTATAAAGTAGAAGGTGACTTACGTCGTGAACAAAACTTAAACATCAAACGTTTAATGGAAATTTCATCATACCGTGGAATTCGTCACCGTCGTGGCTTACCAGTTCGTGGTCAAAAAACTAAAAACAACGCACGTACTCGTAAAGGCCCAGTTAAAACAGTAGCTAATAAGAAAAAATAATAGGTAAAGGAGGCAAAAAATAATGGCACGTAAACAAGTATCTCGTAAACGTAGAGTGAAAAAGAATATTGAAAACGGTGTAGCTCATATCCGTTCAACATTCAATAATACTATCGTAACTATCACTGATGAATTCGGTAATGCATTATCTTGGTCATCAGCTGGTGCATTAGGATTCAAAGGATCAAAAAAATCAACACCATTCGCAGCACAAATGGCTTCAGAAACAGCTTCTAAATCAGCTATGGAGCATGGTTTAAAAACTGTTGAAGTAACAGTTAAAGGACCTGGCCCTGGCCGTGAATCAGCTATCCGTGCATTACAATCTGCAGGATTAGAAGTAACTGCAATTAGAGACGTTACTCCAGTACCTCACAACGGTTGTCGTCCACCAAAACGTCGTCGCGTCTAATTTATGATTGTATTGTTACAGGTCACTGAGCAAACAGTTTAAATCTAGTCGACGTATTTAAGGAGGATATTTGTAAATGATAGAAATTGAAAAACCTAGAATTGAGACAATTGAAATTAGTGAAGATGCTAAATTCGGTAAGTTCGTTGTTGAACCACTTGAGCGTGGCTACGGTACTACACTAGGAAACTCCTTACGTCGTATCCTACTATCTTCATTACCAGGTGCAGCCGTTAAGTACATCGAAATTGAAGGAGTTTTACACGAATTTTCAGCAGTAGACAATGTTGTAGAAGATGTTTCAACAATTATTATGAACATTAAAAAATTAGCATTAAAAATTTACTCTGAAGAAGATAAAACTCTAGAAATTGATGTTAAAGATGAAGGCGAAGTAACTGCAAGTGACATTACTCACGACAGCGATGTTGAGATTTTAAATCCAGAACTTAAAATCGCAACAGTGTCTAAAGGTGGACATCTTAAAGTGCGTCTTGTTGCTAATAAGGGTAGAGGTTACGCATTAGCTGAACAGAATAATACTAGTGATTTACCAATTGGTGTAATTCCTGTTGATTCACTATATTCACCTGTAGAACGTGTTAACTACACTGTAGAAAATACACGCGTAGGTCAAAGTAGTGATTTTGATAAATTAACTTTAGATGTTTGGACTAACGGTTCAATCACTCCACAAGAGTCAGTATCATTAGCAGCTAAAATAATGACTGAACACTTGAATATCTTTGTAGGTCTGACTGATGAAGCTCAAAATGCTGAAATCATGATTGAAAAAGAAGAAGATCAAAAAGAAAAAGTACTTGAAATGTCTATCGAAGAATTAGACTTATCAGTACGTTCATATAACTGCTTAAAACGCGCAGGAATCAATTCTGTACAAGAGTTAGCTGATAAATCTGAAGCTGACATGATGAAAGTGCGTAATTTAGGTCGTAAATCTCTAGAAGAAGTTAAATATAAATTAGAAGATTTAGGATTAGGATTAAGAAAAGAAGATTGATAAAGGAGGTTAACTCATGGGTTACAGAAAATTAGGTCGTACTTCTGATCAACGTAAAGCAATGTTACGTGACTTAGCGACATCTCTTATCGTAAGTGAACGTATCGAAACTACAGAAGCTCGTGCTAAAGAAGTTCGCAGTGTTGTAGAGAAATTAATCACTTTAGGTAAAAAAGGAGATTTAGCTTCTCGTCGTAATGCAGCTAAAACTTTACGTAATGTTGAAATCTTAAATGAAGATGAATCAACACAAACTGCTCTTCAAAAATTATTCGGTGAAATCGCTGAACGTTATAATGAACGTCAAGGTGGTTACACTCGTATCCTTAAAGTAGGCCCACGTCGCGGTGACGGTGCTGAATCAGTAATTATCGAATTAGTATAATTTAAATAGGGTAGGATAATTTACAATTAGATTTCATTATCCTTACCCTTACCTTAATAAATACACTTACTACTTATATATAAAGCAAATGAGTGCAACGATAATGTTTGCCACATACAAATATTGTCTAGCTCAGAGTACCCCATCTAACTAAATATTTTCTATAAGCGTGAACTCAACAATTTGATGGGGTGCGCGCTTTTTTATTTGAATTGGACTAAAAATTCAGTTTTAACCTCTATTTCGTTGTCCAATTTTAGTAAATAAGACTGATATTATATAGAGGTTATAGTCATTCGAACTTAATATCAGTCACTTATTTTTTTATTTAAGCTGAGACATTTTTAATGCTATATGTCCCAGCTTTTTATTTTTATCTAATACCTATTTAGTTCGATGTAAATAACTCATATGTGATATACAGATAAATTGAATTATTGTAAAATATTTAAAGTAATATTCAATATTCGAGTTTAAGGAGTTGTTTAATGTGAAAAGTCTTGATAATATCATTGAATTTAATAATGTATCATTTCAGTATCAAAGTGATGCGGCTTTTACATTAAATAACGTTAGTTTTACAATTCCCTCTGGAAAATGGACTTCAATTGTTGGACACAATGGATCAGGTAAATCAACTATTGCTAAATTAATAGTCGGAATTGAGAAAGCTAATGAAGGACATATACTATTTAAAAATAAAAAAATTGATATTAATAGTATTCAAGAAGTTAGAAATCACATAGGTATTGTATTTCAAAATCCTGATAATCAATTTGTTGGTTCTACAGTAAAGTTTGATGTGGCATTTGGCCTTGAAAATCATGCCGTACCTCATGATGAGATGCAAAAGATTGTCGATCGTTCCTTATCGGAAGTAGATATGTTAGATAAAGCTGATTATGAACCACATTCGCTCTCAGGAGGGCAGAAGCAACGCGTTGCTATAGCTGGAGTTCTAGCACTAAACCCGTCTGTTATAATTTTAGATGAGGCGACGACAATGCTTGATCCTAATGCAAAGGCATCACTTTTAAAACTCGTTCATGAAGTTAAAGAGGATAATGACGTTACGATTATTTCAATCACGCATGATTTAGATGAAGTTATTGAAGCAGATAATGTTATCGTGATGAATAATGGAACGGTATTCAAACAGGGGTCCCCTCAAGAAATATTTAAATATACAGATGAACTTACTGCTATAGGTTTGGATTTACCTTTCTCTATGAAAATAAATCAACGATTAGGATTCGATTCGTCGTTTGTAACTTACGAAGGGTTGGTCAAAAAGTTATGACTATACAGTTGAATAATGTCAGCTACACTTATCAAAAAGGAACGCCATATGAGTATAATGCAATTGAAGATGTCAATTTAACATTTGAACAAGGTAATTATTACGCTATAGTCGGTCAAACAGGTAGTGGCAAATCTACTTTAATTCAGCATATCAATGCACTTTTAAAACCAACAAAAGGGTCTATTACATTTGATGAAATAGAAATATCTCATAAAACTAAAGATAAATACTTAAGACCTATTCGTAAAAAGGTAGGAATGGTCTTCCAATTTCCTGAATCTCAATTATTTGAAGATAGTGTAGAAAAAGAAATAGAGTTTGGCCCTAAAAATTTTAAATTGGACTTAGAAAAGGTAAAGAAAAAGTCTTATCAATTATTATTAGATTTAGGTTTTTCTAGAGATATTATGTCTCTTTCTCCTTTTCAAATGTCTGGCGGGCAAATGAGAAAAATAGCAATCGTATCTATATTATCTATGAATCCTGAAGTTATTATTTTAGATGAGCCGACAGCAGGTTTAGATCCACAAAGTAAAAAACAAATCATGTCTTTAATTAAACGCATACAAATAGAAGAAAATAAGACAATCATTCTTGTTTCACATGACATGAATGATGTCGCACGTTATGCTGACGAGGTCATAGTCCTAAATAAAGGGCGAGTGGTAGAAACTAAAGAGACGAGAGCGTTATTTAGGTCTACAAGCCAATTAGAAGATTGGCATATTACTTTGCCCAACATAGTAAAATTACAAAAAGACTTTGAATATAAGTATAATACTACTTTACCTAAATTAGCGTTAAACGAAGAAGAATTTGCGAGTTTATATAGGGAGTGGCAGAATGAAAAATAAATTAATAATTGGACGTTATCTCCCAAATCATTCGATTGTACATCATCTTGATCCTAGAGCAAAACTTATCTTTGTTTTTGTGTTTATAGTCTATATTTTCTTTTGCCATTCGTTTGGAACTTACGCATGGATATTTTTACTTATAATTGTTTTTATGAAATTAGCTAAAATACCATTCGGGTTTTTAATGAAAGGTCTCACGCCTATATTTTTCTTTTTAATATTTACTTTTTTAATGCATATTTTCTTTACTAATGGGGGTAAGATACTTTTTCATTGGGGAATCCTTACAATAGAGTCCGATGGTGTTCTTGAAGGTATCTATATCTCTCTAAGACTTATATTTATTGTTATGATTGCGACAATAATGACATTATCTACTAGCCCTATAGATTTGACTGATGCATTTGAAAGATTATTATCACCTCTAAAGCTAGTTAAGGTGCCAGTGCATCAATTAAGCATGATGATGTCCATTGCATTAAGATTTATTCCTACGTTAATGGATGAATTAGAAAAAATTATCTTAGCTCAGAAATCAAGAGGTTCCGAAATAAGTTCAGGTAGTATAGTAACGAGAATAAAAGCATTCATCCCTTTAATGATTCCGTTATTTATTTCGGCTTTCCAAAGAGCCGAAGAATTAGCAATAGCGATGGAAGTTAGAGGATATGATATGAATGTTAAACGTACGAGTTATAGGTTATTACATTGGCGTCTAAGAGATACATTTGCTTTATTAACATTAATACCAATTGCAATTATCCTATTTATTATTAAATTCTCAGGAGTGTAGACATTGCGAATTTTAGTAGAAATAGCATACCAGGGTAATCAATTTTTAGGATTTCAAATCCAACAACAAGGAAGAACTGTACAGCAACAATTTGAAAAGATTTTAAAACGTATGCATAAACGACATGTACGAATTCATCCTACCAGTCGTACAGATAGAGGGGTGCATGCGTATCAACAATTTTTCCATTTTGATACTGAGTTAAATATAGATAATCAACAATGGCAATATGCGATGAATCGTTTTTTACCTGATGATATTTACGTCAAAAACGTTCAAACAGTAGAAGAAAACTTTCATTGTAGATATGATTGTGTCGGCAAGAGATATCGCTATAAAGTTTATCAAGGTGAACATCGTAATCCCTTTAAAAGTGGTCTCGAAACATTTATAAATAGTGATTTAGATTTATCAAAAATGAATGAAGCTGCGCATCATTTTATTGGTACACATGACTTTACGGGGTTTTGTTCTCAGAAAACGGAAGTGGAAAGCAAAGTAAGAACGTTATACCAAAGTGAAGTGGTTCAAACTGAGACAGGTTTTGATTATGTGGTTACTGGTTCTGGATTTCTTTATAACATGGTTCGTGTTCTTGTAGCATTTTTAATAGAGGTGGGAAAAGGGAAGCGACAACCCGACGAAGTTCCGCAACTACTTGAAGAAAAAAATAGAAACAATGTGCCTTTTACTGCTCCGGCAGAAGGACTTTACTTAGAAAAGATATATTTGTCGCCAGAATCACTAACAGAAGAGTTTGGAAATGGTATTAAAATACATCTTAAAAAATCATTGGAAAATGACTGAATGTCATTGACAAAAGCATTGTGAAATTATAAGATTATTAACGGTATTGTTTTATATCACCCCACGATAAGCCCCGGAAACTTATTGTGTTACTAGATATATAAGCAAAGTAGAACTACAGTTAATAAAATAAATGAAATCTTACGCTTTTAAATCGTAACAAATATTAAAATTGTGCGTTTTTTGATCATAGGTTCGAATGTGATCAATTAACAAAACAATTAAGAATGAAGCATTTATTTTTAGGAGGACAATTATTATGCGTCAAACATTTATGGCAAATGAATCAAACATTGAGCGCAAATGGTATGTTATTGATGCTGAAGGCCAAACATTAGGTCGTTTATCATCTGAAGTAGCTGCTATCTTACGCGGTAAAAATAAAGTAACTTATACACCACACGTTGATACTGGTGACTATGTGATCATCATCAACGCTTCAAAAATCGAATTCACTGGTAATAAAGAACAAGATAAAATGTACCACCGTCATTCAAATCACCCAGGTGGTTTAAAATCAATTACAGCAGGTGAATTAAGAAGAACAAACCCAGAACGTTTATTAGAAACTTCTATCAAAGGTATGTTACCAAGTTCACGCTTAGGTGAAAAACAAGGTAAAAAATTATTTGTATATGGTGGCGCTGAACATCCACACGCTGCACAACAACCAGAAAACTACGAGTTACGTGGTTAATTAGAAGGAGGAAATTACATTGGCACAAGTTGAATATAAAGGTACAGGCCGTCGTAAAAACTCAGTAGCACGTGTACGTTTAGTACCAGGTGAAGGTAACATTACAGTTAATAACCGTGACGTACGTGACTACTTACCATTCGAATCATTAATCTTAGACTTAAATCAACCATTCGATGTTACTGAAACTAAAGGTAACTATGACGTTTTAGTAAACGTTCACGGTGGTGGTTTCACTGGACAAGCTCAAGCTATCCGTCACGGAATCGCTCGTGCTTTATTAGAAGCTGACCCTGAATACAGAGGTTCTTTAAAACGCGCTGGATTACTTACTCGTGACCCACGTATGAAAGAACGTAAAAAACCAGGTCTTAAAAAAGCTCGTCGTTCTCCTCAATTCTCAAAACGTTAATTTTGGCGAACGCGCAAAAACACTTCCCATTATTTTGGAAGTGTTTTTTTATTTTCAATTATCATTAGTTATAGAAATAAGTAATTAGAATCCGAGTGTTGTCGTTTATAACTTTTTATTTTATATATTCATTTTTAAGCGAGCTTCTCTATGTTTTTAGTTACTAATTATTAAATTAAAAAGGTAGCATGATTGTTTCACGCTACTTGTATATGGTCTATTTTTTCATGATCTTTTCTACGACTTCTGTCATATCATCATGTATGACTAAGTCAGCACTTTGATCATATGGTGTGCGATCCCTATTGATTATTATTAAATTGTCACCTTTAAATTCTGAAACGAAACCTGCTGCTGGTTGTACTACAAGTGAAGAACCTAGAACAACTAGCGTGTCAGCTTTTTGTATTTTTCCTAAAGCTCTGAATACTGTGTTTTGATTCAACATTTCTCCGTATAATACAATATCTGGTCTTATAATTTGCCCACATTTTTCACAATATCTTATGTGATTTTCCATCACTTGAGATTTTGAGTATTCATTGTAGCATTTGATACAGTAAAAGCGATTTAAAGTGCCGTGTAACTCATCGACATGACGACTTCCTGCATCTGAATGCAAGCCATCAATATTTTGAGTAATAACACCTAAAGATTTGTGTTCACGTTCTAAAGCAGCAATCCACTGATGTACAATATTTGGCTTTTTATCAGCTATTAATAATCTTTTATGATAAAAATCAATAAAACTCTCTTTATCATCATTTAAATGATCTACGCTTAGTAAATACTCAGGAGATTGACCATCCTTTGAAATCTCATCAAATAGACCTCCCATCGAGCGGAAATCTGGAATACCACTTGCTACTGAAACACCCGCGCCTGTAAAAAACACAATGTTATTGGATCTTTCTAAAATACTTTTTAATAGTTGAATTTCCTTTTCCATTGAATCACCTCAGTTTTTGATTTATTTATAATTAATGGAAATCTGTAATACTTATCTCAAATAACAGCAGGGAAATTATTATAGATTCCATGTTATGATTTTTTAGTAGCAACAACTTCACATAAAATATTACTTTATCATTTTAAAGTATTTAAAGTATGTTATAAAATTATATTAAGACATAAGAAAAGTAATTTAAAGTTTAAACAAATTAAGATTGTAAATGATGTAATCGTAGGAAGTGGATATAGATATGAATAAATATGATAGACTCGACGAAATTACAAAACTCATCAACAAAAGAGGAACGGTTAGAACAAATGAAATTGTAGAAGGTTTTAATGTATCAGATATGACTGTTCGACGTGATTTAGCAGAGTTAGAAGAGAAAGGCGTTCTCACTAAGATACATGGTGGAGCTCGTAGTAATTCTGCATTTCAATATAAAGAAATGTCTCACCAAGAAAAACATACGCACTACATTGAGGAGAAACGCTATATCGCCAAAAAAGCAGTAGAGCTTATAGAAAATGGTGACACAATATTCTTAGGGCCAGGTACTACTGTGCAAAAATTGGCAGAAGAAATTCACCACCATTCACTTACTGTTATCACCAATTGTTTACCAGTTTTTAAAATCCTCATGAATAAACAGAGCTTACATTTTAGAGTGTATCTGCTAGGTGGAGAAATGAGAGATTTAACTGAAGCTTTCGTGGGAGAAATGACGAATCAATTATTGAATAACTTGAGATTTAGTAAGATGTTTTTTAGTAGTAATGGAGTTAAAGATGGTGTAGCGATGACATCTTCAATAGATGAAGCTTACACCCAACAACTTGCTTTAAAACATTCAATAGAGAAATATTTACTTATTGATTCTTCAAAAATTGGAAAAGATGATTTTTTATCTTTCTGTGAATTAAAAGAATTAAATGCGGTATTAATGGATAATAATAATTCGGAAAAGACAGAACAAGTTGAAAAATATGTTGAGGTCATTGACTAAAATATAGAATTTAATATCTATTAATTAATTATCCTTTATAGAGCGGTAAATGAATTCATTCTTTGAGAATGAGATTTCATTTCCGCTCTTTTTTGTTGATTTACAAAGCCAGTATAAACACTAAGTTCACTAAATGTTTGAAAAAAACATTAAATAAACAAAGTTCAAACAATATATGTTGGATTATTGTTGTATAGTGTTTATAATTTAAACATAGGTAATTGAAAGCGCTTTTCTTAATTGATATGTGTTTGCTTTCAAAATCATTTTAAAAGGAGACTTAAAATGACAATTATTATTGGTTCTGATGTAGATGGTAAACGTCTTAAAGATTTAATTAAAGTTTATTTGAAAGAGAACGATTTCGAAGTATTAGATGTAACAGAGGGTAAAGATTTAGATTTTGTAGATTCAACAGTATCTGTTGCACGTGAAGTTCAAAAGTCTGACGACAATTTAGGTATTGCCATCGACGCTTATGGTGCAGGTAGTTTTATAGTTGCTACAAAAATTAAAGGGATGATTGCAGCTGAAGTTTCAGATGAACGTTCAGCATATATGACTAGAGGTCATAATAATTCAAAAATGATTACTCTAGGTTCAGAAATTGTTGGGGACACATTAGCTAAGAATGTAGTTAAAGGTTTCGTTAATGGACACTACGATGGTGGGCGTCACCAAATTCGCGTAGATATGCTCAATAAAATGTGCTAATAGGAGGAGAATAAATGAAAATTGCTTTAGGTTGTGACCATATTGTCACTGATACAAAAATGGAAGTATCTCAGTTTTTAAAGTCAAAAGGACACGAAGTTATTGATGTTGGAACATATGACTTCACACGTACGCATTATCCTATTTTCGGTAAAAAAGTAGGAGAAGAAGTTGTAAACGGTAATGCTGACTTAGGTGTATGTATTTGCGGTACTGGTGTTGGTATTAATAATGCGGTTAACAAAGTTGCTGGCGTTCGTTCTGCACTTGTACGTGATATGACTTCAGCTTTATATGCGAAAGAGGAATTAAATGCAAATGTTATTGGTTTTGGTGGTAAAATCATCGGCGAACTTTTAATGTGCGACATTATTGAAGCATTTATCAATGCTGAGTATAAACCAACAGAAGAAAATAAAAAATTAATTGCAAAAATTAATCATCTTGAAAGTCATAATGCTAAACAAGAAGATCCACATTTCTTTGATGAATTTTTAGAAAAGTGGGATAAAGGCGAATATCACGATTAAGGAAGTACAACATGATTTTAACTTTAACATTAAATCCTTCGGTAGATATCTCTTATCCATTGGATGAATTACATATTGATACAGTTAATAGAGTTCAAAACGTTAGTAAGACAGCTGGTGGAAAGGGACTCAATGTAACTAGGGTGTTATCACAACTCAATGAACAAGTTTTTGCCACTGGCTTTTTGGGTGGTAAAATAGGCGATTTTATAGCAGAAAAGTTGAATCACAATCAAGTGAAACATTCATTTTTCAAAATTAAAGGTGAAACTAGGAATTGTATTGCTATACTGCATAATGGCAACCAAACAGAGATTTTGGAGCAAGGACCAACAATAACTGTGGATGAATCAACTGGTTTTTTGAAGCATTTAAAAGATTTAATACCAAAAGCTAAATCGGTTGTTATTTCTGGGAGCTTACCAAAAGGTGTAGATTCAAATTATTATTCAAAAATAATTGATATATGTAATGAAAATGATAAACCAGTCGTGCTGGATTGTGCTGGAGAAACATTAAAGGAAGCGTTACAAAATAATCACAAACCGACAGTGATAAAGCCAAATATTGAAGAATTATCACAATTGATTTCTACGGAACTTAATGAATCAACTGAAGAGCTGAAAAAAGCTTTAAATCATCAATTATTTAAAGGTATTGAGTGGATTATTGTTTCTTTAGGTGCGAATGGTGCGTTTGCTAAACATAGTAATCAATTTTATAAAGTAAACATTCCTTCGATTAAAGTACTTAATCCAGTGGGTTCTGGAGATTCAACAGTTGCAGGTATAGCTTCAGCAATTGTTCATCATGAAAGTGATGAGAATCTACTTAAGAAGGCGAACACTTTAGGAATGTTAAATGCTCAAGAGGCACAAACAGGTTATGTAAATATGTCTAATTATTCTCAGCTCTTTGACCAAATTGAAATTATAGAGGTGTAAAACATGGTAAAAACAACTCAAAAAACGGCATCAATTGAACATCTAAGTAATGATAAAGGTGTCATCTCAGCTTTAGCTTTTGACCAACGTGGTGCGTTAAAACGTATGATGGCAAAACATCAAACAGATGAACCTACAATTGAGCAAATTGAACAATTAAAAGTTTTAGTATCAGAAGAGTTAACGCAATACGCGTCATCTATTCTTTTAGACCCTGAATATGGTTTACCTGCATCAGAAGCTCGTAATAAAGAGTGTGGTTTATTATTTGCCTATGAAAAAACAGGATATGACGTTAACGCAAAAGGTCGATTACCTGACTGTTTAGTAGAATGGTCAGCTAAACGACTTAAAGAGCAAGGTGCAAATGCCGTTAAATTCTTGCTTTATTATGACGTCGACGATGCAGAAGAAATTAATATTCAGAAGAAAGCTTACATTGAACGAATTGGATCTGAATGTGTAGCTGAAGATATTCCATTTTTCTTAGAAGTTCTCACTTATGACGATAATATTCCAGATAATAGTAGTCTAGAATTTGCGAAAGTGAAACCAAGAAAAGTAAATGAAGCGATGAAACTATTCTCAGAAGATCGCTTTAATGTTGATGTCTTAAAAGTAGAAGTACCAGTAAATATGAAATATGTTGAAGGATTCACTGATGGAGAAGTAGCTTATTCTAAAGAAGAAGCAGCACAACATTTTAAAGACCAAGACGCTTCAACAAAATTACCATATATTTACTTAAGTGCAGGCGTTTCTGCTGAACTTTTCCAAGAGACTTTAAAATTTGCACATGACGCAGGAGCTCAATTCAATGGAGTACTTTGTGGTCGAGCTACTTGGGCAGGCGCAGTTCAAGTATATATCGAAAAAGGTGAAGAAGCGGCTAGACAATGGCTTCGTACTACAGGATTCAAAAACATTGACGAGTTGAATAAAGTTTTAGAAACGACTGCAACATCATGGAAAGAGAGAGTTTAATTCTCGAAAGGGGACAGACACATCATGAATAGAGAAGAAGTACAATTATTAGGTTTTGAAATTGTTGCTTACGCTGGAGATGCACGGTCTAAGTTTTTAGAGGCATTAACAGCCGCACAAGAGGGAGAGTATGATAAAGCCGAATCTTTAATAGAAGAGGGTAATCAGTGCATTGCTGATGCACATCGTGCTCAAACTAGTTTATTACAAAAAGAAGCTTAAGGAGACGACATTGCTTATAGTGTAACGATGATGCATGGTCAAGATCATTTAATGACTACTATTTTATTAAAAGATCTAATGAAGCATTTAATCGAATTATATAAAAGAAAGAGTTGACCTTTATGAATAAGTTAATAGCATGGATAGAAAAAGGAAAGCCGTTCTTTGAAAAAATATCTCGTAATATTTATTTAAGAGCGATTCGTGATGGATTTATTGCAGCAATTCCTATTATCTTGTTCTCAAGTATATTTATTTTAGTCACTTATGTACCGAATGTATTTGGATTTACTTGGAGTAAAACAATGGAAGGTATATTAATGAAACCCTATAACTTTACGATGGGAATTGTTGGTTTCATTGTAGCAGGGACAACAGCCAAATCATTGACTGATTCATTTAATCGACGATTGGAAAGCACGAATCAAATTAACTTTATTTCAACAATGATGGCTGCAATGTGTGGTTTCTTGTTCTTAGCAGCCGATCCTGTAAAAGATGGAGGATTTTTAAGTGCTTTCATGGGAACAAAAGGCTTATTAACAGCCTTCTTATCAGCGTTTATAACTGTTAATGTTTATAGTTTCTTTATCAAACATAATATTACAATAAAAATGCCTAAAGAAGTGCCACCTAATATATCACAAGTTTTCAAAGATATATTCCCATTATCAGCAGTAATCATTATTCTTTATGCGTTAGATTTAATTGCTAGAGCCTTTATTCATACCAATGTAGCTAACGCAGTATTAAAAGTCTTTGAACCTTTATTTACAGCAGCTGATGGTTGGGTCGGAGTGACAATTATCTTTGGTGCATTCGCTTTCTTCTGGTTTGTAGGTATTCATGGACCATCAATCGTTGAACCAGCCATTGCAGCAATTACTTACGCTAACCTTGAAGCGAACTTACATTTAATTCAAGCAGGCGAACATGCTGATAAAGTCATTACACCTGGTACTCAAATGTTTGTAGTAACTATGGGAGGTACTGGTGCAACATTAGTCGTACCTTTCATGTTTATGTGGCTAACTAAGTCTAAACGTAATAAAGCAATTGGACGTGCCTCAGTAGTTCCTACTTTCTTTGGTGTAAATGAACCTATCTTGTTTGGTGCGCCTTTAGTATTAAACCCAGTGTTCTTTATTCCATTTATTTTAGCGCCAATTGTCAATGTATGGATATTTAAATTTTTTGTTGATGTTCTGAATATGAATAGTTTTAGTATCTTCTTACCTTGGACTACTCCAGGTCCTCTAGGTATCGTGATGGGTACTGGTTTTGCGTTTTGGTCATTTGTATTAGCCATTGTCTTAATCGTAGTAGATGTCATTATTTATTATCCATTAGTTAAGGTTTATGATGAGCAGATTTTGGAAGAAGAGTTAGGTAATAAAGAAGTTAATAATGAATTAAAAGAAAAAGTTTCAGCTAACTTTGATACTAAAAAAGCTGATGCTATTTTAGCAACTGCCGGAGCGAATGAAGCTTCGCAAAGTCATGATTCACAACCAGAAGTGAATCAAGATCATTCTGACAGCAATATTACTGAACAAACAAATGTCTTGGTATTATGCGCAGGAGGAGGTACAAGTGGTTTATTAGCTAATGCTTTGAATAAAGCAGCAGATGAATACGGTGTACCTGTTACAGCAGCGGCTGGTGGTTATGGTGCACATATGGATATTATGAAAGAATATCAATTAATTATATTAGCACCACAAGTAGCCTCAAATTATGAAGATATTAAACAAGACACTGACAAATTAGGTATAAAATTAGCTAAAACACAAGGCGCTGAATACATTAAGTTAACTAGAGATGGTCAAGCAGCACTCGAATTTGTAAAACAACAATTTAAAAATTAGATAGGAGTTTTATTCATGACTAAGAAATTACCTAAAGATTTTATTTTTGGTGGAGCAACAGCAGCTTATCAAGCAGAAGGAGCAACTCAAACTGATGGTAAGGGGCGTGTCGCTTGGGATACATATCTTGAGGAAAATTATTGGTATACAGCAGAACCAGCAAGTGATTTCTATAATAAATATCCAATCGATTTAGAATTAAGTGAGAAATTCGGAGTTAACGGTATAAGAATTTCAATTGCATGGTCAAGAATTTTTCCTAAAGGCTATGGAGAAGTAAATCCTAAAGGGGTAGAGTACTATCATAAGCTATTTAAAGAATGTCATAAACGTCATGTTGAACCATTCGTTACTTTACACCATTTTGATACACCAGAAGTACTTCATAAAGATGGAGATTTCTTAAATCGTAAAACCATTGATTATTTCGTAGATTATGCAGAATTTTGCTTTAAAGAATTCCCAGAAGTTAATTTCTGGACTACTTTCAATGAAATAGGGCCAATCGGTGATGGTCAATATTTAGTAGGTAAATTCCCTCCAGGTATTAAATATGACTTTGAAAAGGTTTTTCAATCTCATCACAATATGATGGTTGCGCATGCTCGCGCTGTTAAATTATTTAAAGATGGGCAATATTCAGGTGAAATAGGGGTAGTTCATGCCTTACCTACAAAATATCCATATGACTCTTCTAACCCGGAAGATGTTAAAGCAGCAGAACTTGAGGATATTATTCATAATAAATTTATTTTAGATGCCACATACTTAGGTAAGTATTCTCGTGAAACAATGGAAGGCGTTCAACACATCTTATCTGTTAATGGTGGTAAGCTAAATATCCCTGACGAAGATTACCAAATTTTAGATGCTGCTAAAGATTTAAATGACTTCTTAGGTATCAATTATTACATGAGTGATTGGATGAGAGGTTATGAAGGTGAATCTGAGATTACGCACAATGCGACTGGAGATAAAGGCGGTTCTAAATACCAACTTAAAGGTGTCGGTCAAAGAGAATTTGATGTAGATGTACCTAGAACAGATTGGGATTGGATGATTTATCCTCAAGGATTATACGATCAAATTATGAGGGTTGTGAAAGATTATCCAAATTATCATAAAATCTATGTTACTGAAAATGGTTTAGGATACAAAGATGAATTTGATGAAAAAGAGAAAACTGTACATGACGATGCTCGTATTGATTATGTTAAGAAACATTTAAACGTGATTGCTGATGCAATTGCAGACGGTGCTAATGTAAAAGGATATTTCTTATGGTCATTGATGGACGTATTCTCATGGTCAAATGGTTATGAAAAACGTTACGGTCTTTTCTACGTCGATTTTGATACACAAGAAAGATATCCTAAGAAAAGTGCTTATTGGTACAAAGAATTAGCTAAAACAAAAGAAATCAAATAATTTCCTTTTAAAAATTTATCATTTAAATACAGCTTGTATGTTCCAAAGACTCATTACATTTGATGTAGTGAGTCTTTAAATATGAGCAAATACCTCTCTAATCGTTTATAATATATAAAATAAATAAAATGAGGTAAGATGATGAAATCAAAATCTTCTGCGATGGTCTTTATACTTATTATTATTGTTACTTTGATATTATTTGCTGTACTTTGTAGCCGTCAATCGGGCAAACATATTCCGTCTTCAGTTACTCAACATCAACATAAACTTGTGGCCACTCTATTTATGCATGGATATGGAGGAAGCGAAAAATCAGAAAGATTCATGGTTAATCAAGCAGTTAAAAAGGGCGTTACAAAGGATGTGATGATAGCAAAAGTATCTCGCAATGGTAATGTGACTTTTATTGGTTCTATAGATAAAAATGTAAAAAATCCAATTATAAAAATCGAATTTGAAAATAATCGCAATGGTGATTTTAATGAAAATGCACGATGGATTAAAAATGTCTTGTCTCAATTGAAATCCCAATATAATATCAATAAATTTAATTTTGTAGCACACTCAATGGGGAATATGTCATTTGCTTATTATATGAATAACTATGGAAATGATAAATATTTGCCACACCTTCAAAAAGAAGTAAATATTGCAGGTACTTATAATGGCGTACTAAATCTTAATGAAAAGATAAATGAAATAAACTTAGATCGAAATGGTAAGCCAAATAAAATGAACGATGATTTCAAAAAGTTATTATCTTTAAAAGAAGTTTATAAAGATAAAAACATTGATGTACTCAATATTTATGGAGATATTCAAGATGGCACACATTCTGATGGTCGTGTATCAAATAGTTCATCAAAATCTTTGAAATATTTACTAGGAAATAGTCCAAAATCTTACACGGAAAATAAATTTACCGGTAAAACAGCTCAACATAGTCAATTACACGAAAATAAAAATATCGCAAACGACATCATTCAATTTCTGTGGAACAAATAATTCATATAGTTGAAGCGCACTCATGCATTTGGCTCATCACAATTTTAATGCATCAGTGCGCCTCTCTATTAAAACCATATCATCTAAAACACCATCATGGTGAACCAACAGCCCACACACTCCATACAGTTATCTAGTCCCACTCTATTCAACAAATAAAATGATTCAATATCGTGCCTAATCATGCAAACACACTAAATATCTAATTCTCGTGCCAATAATTCAATTAACTCAAAACGCGCATCTTCTCCATAAACATTTGGCAATATCATTAACTCATTTACTCCAAACAAGGTTTTAATATCCTTTAACTGACGTGATACCTCGCGAGGCGAGCCATAAATAATTCTACGCTTATTCTGTTTAAGTTTCTCTTTCTCGCGCTCGCTGTAAACTCGATTCTTAGCGGTTTCAATAGATGGGTAAAACTGAGGTTGATCTAAATAATTAATACGTAACAACCAAAGTTGTAATGCGCTTAAAAGCTCTTCAACTTCAACCTCATTATCACCCGTTACTACAAATGTAGCTAATATCACATACGGTTTAACACCACCAGAAAGTTCTTTAAAAGCTTCATGCACATGACCTCTAGAATCTTCCTCAAAAGCTTCATGCACATGGTCGTCAGAATAATCCTTAACACCTCTATGTAAATCCCTAGCAAAATCTTCCTCTGAACATCCATGAGAAGTCCTACCAAAAGCATCATTAACGTCATCATCAGACGATTTCCAATATCTTCCATGCCAACGTGCAAACTCATTTTTGTAGACATTTATAACTTCTTCAATAGCACTTGACGATTGTCCCATTTTAGCAATAACAAATGGCAAACCGCGTCTGCCAGCTAACTTTGCACTTCGTTCACTCATACCTAAAATATACATTTCAGGCTTGGTCGGGATTAACGGGGTAGCTAATAACGTCTTGAAGCGGTGCGCTTTATCAATGTCATCATTAAAGTATTTATTCAAATCATCTAACTGTGTATCAAAATCTAGTTTTCTTTCTTTATTCTCATTTAATGCAGCGTTCACGTTGTTGAAACTTGGAGAGCGTCCTATGGCCATATCTACACGATGAGGATGGCGTGCTTCCATCATCTTAAATTGTTCAGCTACTTTATACGGGCTGTAGTGTGGCAACATGACACCACCACTTCCAATCTTGATATTACTCGTCTGTTCCAATAATGTCATCATGACCATTTCAGGGGCGCTTGATGCCACAGAACGAACTTGATGATGCTCAGCCACCCAATATCTCACATAACCTAATTGTTCAGCTCGTTGTGCTAACTCTACACTGTGCTGAAACGCTTCGTGTGCACTTCTACCTTCAAATATCGGTACATAATCTAATATGCTTAATTTCATTTTAGGAAAATTAAACCTCCCATACGTCACGATTCAACCAATTTCTCATTGCTTGCTCTTATTATACAAGTGATTTTCTATGATTGCGATGACCTTGTTCGAGGTATGATATTTACAGAATTAATATTCAAAAAAGGGTGATATCATATGAAAAATGAACAAATCGTATTTAACAAAGTTCCAGATGGAATTCCACAAGATGATACATTCAAATATGAAGAAACTGATGTACAAGAACCTAAAAATAATGAAGTTCAATTAGAAACATTATATATTTCAGTGGATCCATATATGAGAGGACGTATGACGAATGCAGATTCTTATGTTCAACCTTTTAAAAAAGGAGAGCCATTTAATGGACATATCGTAGCTAAAGTTATTCAATCAAATGCTAAAGATTATAATGAAGGTAACATTGTCGTGGGCATGCTTCCGTGGAAGAAAATAAACACTGTATCAACAGAGCATATCGATAAAGTACCTTCAACAGATGTGCCACTTGACTTATATTTAAGCGTACTAGGAATGCCAGGGCAAACTGCTTATCATGGCCTTTTAGACATTGGACAGCCTAAAGAAGGTGAAACCGTAGTTGTTTCAGCAGCTTCAGGTGCAGTAGGATCAGTTGTAGGCCAAATTGCTAAAATTAAAGGATGTAGAGTTGTAGGTATCGCAGGAGGAGATAAGAAAGTAAATTATCTTACTAAAGAATTAAATTTTGATGCAGGTGTAGATTATAAGAAAGATGATTTCGCCCAAGCATTAGCAGATGCTGTTCCAGATGGCATCGATGTCTATTATGAAAATGTAGGCGGCGAAATAGGTGATGAAGTATTTAAACACCTAAACACACATGCTCGTATTCCTGTTTGCGGTGCTATTTCTTCATATAACCATCCTGAAGAAGATATTGGTCCACGTATTCAAGGGACACTCATTAAGAAACAAGCGATGATGAGAGGTTTCTTAGTTGCCGAATTCGCTGATGACTTTAAAAATGCAAGCGAACAACTCGCTAGATGGGTACAAGAGGGTAAGATTAAGACTCAAGTGTCTGTAGAAGAAGGTTTCGATAAAGTACCTCAAGCATTTAGAAATTTACTCACTGGTGATAATTTTGGTAAACAAGTAATTAAAGTCTCTGACGTTTAGTATCTTCATTTTCAAAAAAAACTGTTCAAATGAGTGAATTAAATTAAATGCTATAATTAATTTAATAAAATCAACATAGAGGTGGAATCATGAAAGCAATAGGATTTAATGCACCGTTCAATCTAAAAGATGGTAATCAATTTCAAGAAATTGAATTTAATATTCCAAATCCAACTAGGAATCAGTTATTAATAAAGGTTCAAAGTATAAGTGTCAATCCGGTTGATACGAAACAACGCATCTTACCAGTTAACCATGCACCACGTATATTAGGATTTGATGCGGCAGGTATTGTCGAACAAGTTGGAGAAGATGTCACAATGTTTGAGCCAGGAGACTATGTGTTTTATTCAGGTTCTCCAAATCAGCATGGCTCTAATGAAGAATATCAGTTAATTGAGGAAGAATTAGTAGCGAAAGCACCATCTAATCTTAAGCCTGAACAAGCGGCAAGTTTACCTCTTACAGGTCTCACAGCATCTGAAACATTATTTGATGTGTTTCAAATATCTCATGACCCTGAAAAGAACAAAGGGAAATCTCTTCTAATCATTAACGGGGGCGGTGGCGTAGGTAGTATTGCTACACAAATTGCTAAAGCACATGGCTTAAAGGTTATTACCACTGCATCACGTGAGGAAACGATTGAATGGACGAAGTCTATGGGTGCTGATATTGTAATCAATCATAAAGAAGATTTAAAGACACAACTTGAGCATCACGATATTAATGAAGTAGATTACATTTTCTGCACATTTGATACAGATTTATATTATGAGAAAATGATTGAACTTATTAAACCATTAGGTCATATCGCAACGATTGTTGCATTTAAAGAAAAGCAAGACTTAAATCTACTAAAACCAAAAAGTGTTAACTTTACTCATGAATTTATGTTCGCCAGACCAGTCAATCGCACGAATGACATGATTAAACATCATGAGTATTTGAAAGATATTTCTGAAAGGGTTGAACAAGGGCAATATCACCATACAACTACGAAGGTGATTAATGGTTTAACCACCGAGACACTTTACCAAGCTCATCAAATTTTAGAATCAAATACGATGATAGGCAAATTAGTTATTAATGTGGAAAAATAATTATCGACATATTTCCTAGAAAGAATAGCAGTAAGATGATTTCAATTATGAATCATCTTACTGCTAATTTTATATTCAATTTTGCCGCCATCATCACTATACAATTAAAAAGTTATATATTTTAAAAATACAAAGTATAAATGATTGATATTACTTGGGATGGGTAATAAACATAGGAAAGAGGTGATTGTTTTATTTATGAAATCAACAAATACAAGTAAAATCAGCATTGTATTTTGGGTAGCATTAGCAATTTGTACAGCATTTGTTATTTATGGTGCGATTCTACCTAAACAACTTGAACAAGTTACGCAAACTGTAACTTCATTTATAGCAGTTCATTTTTCATGGTATTATCTTCTACTTGTCCTACTCATACTTATAGTAAGTGTTTATTTATTATTCTCAAGATATGCATCAATTACATTAGGTAAAGAAGGAGAAGATCCTGAATTCTCACTTCCTTCATGGTTCGCTATGTTATTTAGTGCAGGTATGGGTATCGGATTAGTATTCTGGACCACTGCGGAGCCTATAAGTCACGCCTTTACTTTAACTCCAATACATAAAGCTGGATCGCAGTCAGCCATTAATGACGCCATGCAATTTTCTTTCTTCCATTGGGGTATACATGCCTGGGCAGTTTACGGCATTGTAGCGCTCGTCTTTGCGTATTTTAGTTTCCATAAGGGATATCCCGGTCTTGTAAGTGCCACATTAACGCCCATTTTTGGTGAAAAAGCTATGCGAGGTCCGATAGGTGGTGCGATAGATGTATTAGCAGTCATAGCGACTGTAACAGGTGTCGCAGCAACATTAGGATTTGGAGCATTACAAATTAATGAAGGCCTTAACTTCTTGTTTAAAGTGCCAAATAACTTTGGAACACAAGTTATCCTTATTATCGTTGCTACTATATTATTTACTTGGTCAGCATGGTCAGGTATTGATAAAGGTATTAAAACTTTAAGTAACATCAATATGGGATTAGCATTTCTAGTGCTAGTCGGATTATTCATTGTTGGGCCGACACTTTATATTTTGAACACATTTACGAATGGTTTAGGTAATTACATAGCCAATTTCTTTAAAATGAGTTTGAGAATTCCATCAGGTGGAGAGAAATTTAAATGGTTACAACAATGGACAATTTTCTATTGGGCATGGTGGATTTCATGGGCGCCATTTGTTGGAATCTTTATCGCACGTGTCTCAAGAGGTAGAACAATCAAAGAATTTATTTTAGGCGTACTATTTGTTCCAGCACTAGTATGTTTCTTATTCTTTGCAGTCTTCGGTGCTTCAGCAATTTATTTACAAGATCATCATATAGCTAATATTGCTAAAGCAGCTACAGAGACAGCTACATTTGCAACGTTAGAACAATATCCGCTTGGATTTATATTAAGTATTATTACTCTAGTAGTGATTATGATTTTCTTTGTGACTTCAGCCGACTCCGCTACCTATGTACTGGGCATGTTAAGTGCTCGTGGAGATATAAATCCTGCTTCATTTGTAAAGGTATGCTGGGGTATTATCATGGCACTATTTGCAATAATTATGATTTACACTGGTGGCACACAAGCAATACAAAACTTACTTATCATAGCTGCATTACCATTTTCACTCGTAATCATAGTTATGATATGGTCGCTCTTTAAGTCGCTTAGTGATGAAAAGCCACGTCCTAGCAATAAGGTATTAGTTAAGGATAAGAATTCTGATATTCTAGAATACCGTAGTTCTAAAAACGAAAAAAATTTAACATAATAATAAAAATATACGTTTTTCATCTAATTAGAATGGGAATAATGTATTATAAGTAGTGCTTCTTTAAATATTTTTAAAAATAGAATAAAAAATTGTTTTATTTATGTTTCAAAAAAATATTTATAGGGTACTCATTTAAAATGTAAACAAATTCAACAATGACATAAGGAGGTGCCGTACGAGGTGAAAAGACTAAAAAATTTCATCCTCGGCCTTTTAATAGTCGCAATTGTTGGGTTCCTATTGTTTATGTACATAAAGGATAGTCGTATTAAAAGCTATCAAGACTACTTCCTTCATTTCAATTGGTTCCAACCACTATTAATTGGACTTGCGGGATTACTAATATTGATTGGACTCATATTAGTATTAAGCATATTCAAACCTACGTATCGTAAACCTGGACTTTATAAAACTTTTGATGATGGTCATATTTATGTATCAAGAAAAGCAGTTGAAAAATCTGCGTACGATACATTAACTAAATATGATCAAGTAAGACAACCTAATGTAGTAAGTAAGCTTTATAGTAAGAAAAAGAAATCATTTATCGACATTAAAGCAGATTTCTTCGTACCAAATGATGTTCAAGTGAAATCATTAACTGAAAGTATTCGCTCTGACATTAAGAAAAATGTTGAACATTTCACAGAAATTCCAGTACGAAAATTAGAAGTTAATGTTCGTGACCAGAAAACGTCTGGTCCACGTGTGTTGTAAGGGAGGGATATCATGGCTGAAAATAATAATCAAAACGGACAAGACTCTACACAACAATTAATCAATATATTTAAAGCATTTAAGTGGCGTATTATTGGATTTTTAGCATTTTTACTTATAGCTATATTATTCCTAACTCTTGGATTTTGGAAAACAATTTTAATCATTGTCTTGTGTTTAATTGGAATTGGTATCGGGTATATTAAAGACCGTACGCAAGACTTTATGAATTTCCTCAATAGATGGAGCTAGTCCAGTTCTAAAGGAATTAATTAAATCTAATTATTAATAATAACTAAATTTTGAAAGTAAAGGAGAATTTACTATGGCAGTAGATAATAACAAAGCAAAACAAGCATATGATAACCAAACTGGTGTAAATGAAAAAGAAAGACAAGAACAACAAAAAGAAGTTCAAGAAAATCAACAACCACAATTCGAAAACAAATTAACTTTCTCTGATGAAGTAGTTGAAAAAATTGCTGGTATTGCTGCTCGTGAAGTTAAAGGTATCTTAGATATGAAAGGCGGATTCACTGACAACTTCACTAATGCATTCTCAAGTGGTAATAACGTGACTACTGGCGTGTCAGTTGAAGTTGGCGAAAAACAAGCTGCTATCGACTTAAAAGTTATTTTAGAATATGGTGAATCAGCACCAAAAATCTTCCGTAAAGTAACTGACTTAGTTAAAGAACAAGTGAAATACATCACTGGCTTAGAAGTTGTTGAAGTGAACATGCAAGTTGATGATGTAATGACTAAAAAAGAATGGCAACAAAAAAATGAAAAAGACAACAAAGACAACAACCACAGTGATAGACAAGGTTTACAATAATTCATAATTGCAATTTGATAAATCATTTAAGTTGAACCTTATATGATATTAGCCTATAAATGGAAAGTGTTCTCACACCATTTATAGGCTTTTTGTTTATTAATAATTAATTTTCCTCAAAAAATAAGCAGTCTGTGTAAAAGATGACTTTCTTAAACATAGACTGCTTATTATAAACTACAATTACATTATTATTTTAATTAGTGAAGCGGATTGTTTACTTTAATATACGTATATTCATGTGCTTGATCTTCTAATCGCATAGTCGTCACGCATTTATAATCAATTGTTGGGGCAAAGATAACTTCTTCGATTTCACTACGACGACCTTCAGATAATTCTGTGATATTACTTAAAATATCCTTTAATATGAGTGCCATATCCTTCCAGATTTCATTTTCAAGTGAAGAAGAATGAGATGACTTAGCTATTGTAAGCACAAGCTCTCCTAAGTGATTCTGAACTGTAGAATAAAATGCTTTATTAAAAACGGAAGTCTTAGAATTTGTTAAAATTCTAGATTTCTCATGAAAATGGTTCGTCTCATAACCCGATTGATTTAAGCGCTCAGTATCAATACGTAAGCCTTCGAAATCTCTAATATATAGTTTATTAAGTGAACCGTCTTCGTTAAAGGTTGCAACAGAATTCTGTAGGTGTGCCTCTAAAGCAATACCATATTTAGAATATAAAGGAATGACTAAACCTAGTAACGCTTTACTATATTCATTCATCCAAGTTTTAGCTGCTTCTTCAAATGATTGAAATCCCTTAGAAATTTGATATGTTTGAATTAATGTTTGAATAGGCGTTTCAGAGTTGTAAGGATACGTTGCAACTAAACTTGATGGAATGACAGGTACCACATCATTCGTTATAGAATGATAGAAATTATTTCTAAATAACGTACCTAGTTGTTCACTACGATCCGTTTGTATCTCATCACTATCATTAGAATTATAAAAATGAATTCCTGCCACTTCATCAATTACAGTAGAAGCATACTGTTTAAATGTTGAATCTTTAGTCAAGATATCGTTTAAGATGTGTGTAACTAAAGGTCCATTATGAGTTGTTTGTTCTGAAAGTGTACGAATTTCGCCAGTAATATGTACATTCGTTGATAATTTAATATGTGGCGCTTTATTAGGTAATTCAGGAACCAACGTTCTAAATGATAAACCAGCATAATATGGGATAGAATATTCACTTACAATCATAAGTCGTTGATCAAGTTCTTCCATGTAATCTTGATGTAGGACATGGTCGTATTGCCATGGATGCATAATCATCAATTGATAGTCGTCTAAATTTACTTGTCCGCTAAATTCTTTTTCTAAGTGTGAGTATATATCAGGAAACATATGTTTCATCGTATCATTGTAATTTGCATCTAAAGCTTGAACACGAGCCACTGAATGATGCAATAATACAATTTTTAATTCGATGGGCTGAGTAAATTCAGAAGAGTATCTAAATGTTTCAAACGCATCCATACCTTTACGCAGTTTTGCTCCCGGATGAAGAGGATGGCCTTCTACTACGGCTTGCTCAGATCTTAGATAACTATCTTGATGATTTTTAATAATATCGTATAGAGGTGCTCGATCATCCTTCATTTTAAAATATTGATAGCTTAGCGCAAATGTCATATTGGCTGCACTGTTCGTTTGGTCATCTCTGAATTGTTGGCTCGCTTCATTATCCAACTCAGGTGATTCAGTAAGAATCCAGTCTAAAATGTCATTAGGATGTAAAATACGCTTAAATTCATCTTGATATTGTTCACGTTTATAATAAAAGGGGCCTTCAACATCTATACGATTAAATGCATGTTGACCAGTTACTGGTGCGTATAAGTATAGCTTTGATTTAGGAAAATGAATTTCTAAAATGTCAGTTACATGAGTGTCATAGCCAGCAAATTTACGTCTATTAAGTAACTGACTATGATCATTACCATGAACTAAATTCTCTCTATGTATAGAAGTAACTAAACGCTTTGTTACTTTATCTCGACCAGTTAATAATTTATCTTGGAAAATAGATGCCCATTGTTCATCATATTGTTGTAAAAACTGAAAGACATTTTGCTCATCTTGGGTCATCTCAATGTCTTGTTTGTTAATAAATTGATTGAAATTCATAATTCACCTCTAAAAAAATATTTTACAAAAATAAATAAGATTTGTATAATCCATATTAATGATAATGATAATTATTATCAATAAAAAAGACAGGTGGAAATTAAATGGCAAAATTTTTCTTTTCCAGTTCTTTTCTTCTGTTTTTGGGGAATTGGATTGGGCAAATAGGATTAAACTGGTTTGTACTTACTACATATCATAACGCAGTTTATCTGGGATTAGTTAATTTTTGCCGACTCGTACCAATTTTATTGCTAAGTGTATGGGCAGGCTCAATTGCTGATAAATATGATAAAGGAAATTTACTTAGAATAACGATTTCCTCTTCATTTATAGTCACTGCGGTATTATGTGTTTTGACATTTACTATTGATTCTATCCCAATCGCTGTAATACTTATTTATGCATCGTTAAGAGGTATTCTAAGTGCAGTAGAAACACCAGTAAGACAAGCGGTTTTACCTGATTTATCAGATAAAATTTCTACAACACAGGCAGTATCGTTTCATTCGTTTATCATTAACATCTGTCGTTCGATAGGTCCCGCAATCGCTGGAGTCATTCTAGCAGCTTATCATGCGCCTTCAACTTTCTTAGCACAAGCGATATGTTATTTAGTTGCTGTACTTTTTAGTCTGCCTCTTCACTTTGAAGTTGTTTCAAATCAACTCGAAAATAAAGAATTCTCATTAAAGATAGTTATGAATTATTTCAAACGTAATCTAGAGGGGAGTAAGATATTTATTACTTCTCTATTAATCATGGCTACAGGATTCTCTTATACAACAGTATTACCCGTACTTACGAATCATATTTTTCCAGGAAAATCAGAAGTATTTGGTATAGCGATGACCTTCTGTGCTATTGGTGGTATCGTAGCAACAATTATTTTACCTACCATTTTAAATCATCTAAGCGCAGTTAAAATGTATTATTTAAGTTCTTTGCTATTTGGGTTAGCTTTACTAGGCGTCGTTATACATAATTTGGTTATTATGTTCATTTGTATCACTTTAATTGGACTATTTAGCCAATGGGCAAGAACAACGAATAGAGTTTATTTTCAACATAGTGTTAAAGACTATGAGAGAGGGAAGGTATTAAGTATTATTATGATGGACCGTGGTATGATACCTCTCGGTAGTTTAGTTATGAGTTTCTTTGCAGATGTATTCGGAATACTGACGACATTCATGATCATGGGTATAACTACCGTAGCCATTTCAGTAATATTTTACCTAATACAGCGTATGACGAAGTTGGAGGAAAGTAATAATGGAGCGTAATGAATGGCTGTTAGCAGATAAAAATATACAATACCGTATCATGAACGCAATAATTAAAGAACGTATTTCACCAGAAGGCATGAAAATAACGAAAGATGATAATGTGGTGGAAATTCAGTACCAAGGCAAAAGATTAACTGTTCAAGTAAAACGTAAAAGTGCTATGGAAAGATATGTGTTTAAAGGCGATATTATATATGGTCGTGGTCAGAAGTCACAACCTATTGAAAACTTAGAAGATCTGCTCGAAACATTAACACAGAGTTTTAATATTGAAATTTCAGAACGTTTGAATGAAGAATTGATTCATAGTAGAGACAGTTTTATTGAAACATATAAACATTTTAACAACAGACAATCACTCATACATCAAAGTATGAAATTTTCAAGATTGCCTGAATCATTAAACTTTATATCCTGGCTTCAACATTTACAAGATAGTGGCATTATAGATGATTTAAGTTATACGGAGAGTTTGATTGTTGAAGGACATCCTACCCATCCTTTAACTAAGACAAAACTTCCGTTAAATAA
Organism: Staphylococcus sp. FSL K6-0223; assembly: GCF_038008285.1. NCBI lineage: Bacteria > Bacillati > Bacillota > Bacilli > Caryophanales > Staphylococcaceae > Staphylococcus > Staphylococcus sp. FSL K6-0223. The sequence continues at coordinate 270,166 of NZ_JBBOYX010000003.1, read as the reverse complement.
AAGCGAGTTGAAAGCATATGCTCCAGAGTTTGAAAAGGTTATTCCTCTAAAAATTATGCTTATTGAAAAGACTCACATTGTCACTACTTCAATGGAAGACGATGACCAATATATTTTAAATCGTGTCATTCCGGAATATCGTCATCAACTCAATTCATTTTTGGAGCCTTTAAATTTAAATTTAGAGGATTATAGAGTCATGATTGTTCATCCTTGGCAATACGATCACACTATAGGCGGAAAATTTAGTCAGTGGATTGCTAGTAAAATACTAATACCAACACCATTTACAGTAGAATCTAAAGCAACGTTATCATTTAGAACGATGGATTTAATTCATAAACCTTATCACGTTAAACTTCCTGTGAATGTTCAAGCGACTAGTGCAGTAAGAACTGTTTCTACGGTTACTACGGTAGATGGACCTAAATTAAGTTATGCATTACAAGGACTACTTGATCAATATCCAGGACTCCAAGTGGCGATGGAACCCTTTGGTGCATATGCCGACGTGGATTCTGATTTGGCAAGACAACTTGCATGCATTATTCGTCAGAAACCCGTTATCTTTGAAAATGGCTCAACAGTGGTCACAGCAAGTTTAGTTAATCCTAATCCAATTGATCGTAAAGCGATTGTAGATAGCTATTTAGAATGGCTTGAAACTGAAATAACAATTGACCACATTAAACATTTTATTGCAACTTACACACAAACATTAGTCCAACCACTCATTGCATACATTCAAGATTATGGAATTGCATTAGAAGCACATATGCAAAATACGATTGTCAATCTAGGTCCTAACTATCAAATGAAATTCTTAGTACGTGATTTAGGTGGTTCACGTATAGATTTAGATACTTTACAACAGAAGGTAACAAATATTGAAGTAACGAATGAAAGTTTATTAGCTCAATCCATTGAGGAAGTTATTGCGAAGTTTCAACATGCTGTTGTACAAAATCAATTAGCAGAGTTGATTCATCACTTTAATCAATATGAAGATGTTAAAGAAGAAGAGTTATTTGATATCGTTCGTGAAGAGATTGATCTAGCGATTGATGATGATAAATCCCATGCCGACATTTTGAGGAAAGTATTATTTGGTCCGACAATAACAGTTAAAGCGTTATTAAGTATGAGGATGGAAAATAAAGTTAAAAAATATTTAAACACTGAATTAGAAAATCCTATTAAAAAAGAGGTGTAGTACATGGCTAGAATCAAAGTTAACTTATCAAAAATACAATACAATGCCAAAGTACTTCAGACATTACTTGAACGTAGACAGATTCACTTTACCCCTGTAGTAAAATGTGTTGCCGGAGATGAACGCATCGTTTCTACAATAAAATCTCTTGGAATTACACACTTTGCTGAATCAAGAATTGATAATATTGAAAGACTAAGAGATTTAAATATCACATTTACACTATTACGCCCCACGACAGAATTTGAAACTATGGTTTCTACTGTAAAACTGAGTATTCAAACAGAACTTGATACGATTAAACAATTGAATGTAATTGCAAAAAGAATGAATGTAAAGCATCAAATCATGTTAATGGTAGATTGGAAAGACGGCCGTGAAGGTGTCTTAACTTATGATGTATTAGATTATATTAAAGAAATTATGAGTATGAGTCATATACAACTAGTAGGATTAGCATTTAATTTTATGTGCTTTAAATCCAAAGCTCCAGAAGAAAATGATGTCTTTATGATTAATAAGTTCATTAGTGCCGTTGAAAAGGAAATAGGTTACAAGTTTAAAATTATTTCAGGAGGGAACTCAAGCATGTTACCTCAAACAATGTACAATGATCTTGGCAAGATTAATGAATTAAGGATAGGAGAAGCACTCTTTAGGGGAATAGATACTACCACGAATGAACCTATTGCAAGTCTCTATCAAGATGCGATTGTACTTGAAGCGGAAATTATTGAAATTAAACCACGTATTAATCAAGTGACACACCAATCCTATTTACAAGCAATAGTGGATATAGGTTATTTAGATACATTTACAGATGGTATCAAGCCTATCGCCAATGATCTGAAAATGGTTGGCGCCTCAAGCGATCATTTAATGATTGATTTGAATAATCAAGATCACTATCAAATTGGGGATAGAATTCAATTTAGTTTAAATTATGAAGCTTTGTCACAGAGTATGTATATGAAAAATTTAACTAAATCATATTACGACGATTCAAAGATTCAAACTTTGATTGAAAATTTTAACACAACCATATTTGCCAATACGTAATGAAGACTCAATTTTATTCATTAAATTATATTTCACTTTAAACTGCTCTTTAATTTTCTATTTAAAAGAGCAGTTTTATTTATTTTAGTTAGTTATTGTTCTCTAAATTGTATATAAGGCAAATATAAAGTGATATTCAGATTTATCTTTCATAGTAGTTAGTCTGACTTATGAATTAAATTATATTTGAGTAAAATATATTCATAAAACAATACAAAATAATATTGACAATGAGAATCGTTATCAATAAACTATATATGTAAGCATATACATATTAAGGAGTGGAACAATGAGAGGTCTAAAATTTTTTAGTGCTGTTGGCTTAATGCTAGTATTAGTTCTTGTTGCGGCCTGTGGTAGTAATGGTTCTAATAATTCAAGTAATAAATCTGCATCTAAAGATGGTGTAGAAATTAAACACGAAGAGGGAAAAACTAAAGTACCTAAGCACCCTAAACGTGTCGTTGTACTAGAATATTCATTCGTAGATGCATTAGCTTCACTTGATGTAAAACCTGTAGGTGTAGCAGATGATAAGAAAAAGGAACGTATCATCAAACCATTAAGAGATAAAATTGGTAACTATACGTCTGTAGGTGCACGTAAACAACCTAACTTAGAGGAAATTAGTAAACTAAAACCAGACTTAATTATTGCAGATAGTAATAGACATAAAGGAATTTATAAAGATTTAAGTAAAATTGCTCCAACAATTGAACTTAAGAGTTTTGATGGAAACTATAATCAAAACATTGATGCCTTCAAAACAATTTCTAAAGCATTAGGTAAAGAAGATGAAGGTAAAAAACGTCTAAAAGAACATGATGAAAAGATTGAAAAATATAAAAAAGAAATTACAATGAATAAAGATGAGAAAGTGTTACCTGCAGTTGCATCTAAATCAGGTTTATTAGCACACCCTAGTTATTCATATGTAGGACAATTCTTAAATCAACTTGGATTCAAAGAAGCATTAACTGATGATGTGACAAAAGGTTTAAGTAAGTATCTTAAAGGACCTTACTTACAAATGAACACTGAAACATTATCTAAAGTAAATCCAGGCCGTATGTTCATCATGACTGATAAAGCAAGTCCTAACGAGCCTTCTCTTAAAGAATTAGAAAAAGATGCTGTATGGAAAAAATTAGACGCTGTTAAACATAATCGTGTAGATGTGTTAGATCGTGACCTATGGGCTAGATCACGTGGTTTAATTTCTTCTGAAGAGATGGCAAAAGAACTTGTAGAACTTTCAAAGAAAGATAGTAATAAAGATAATAAGTAAGGTGGAAAATAATGACTATGGGTATTAAAAATAGTCAATCCGCTATTGAACAAAAAAAGAGAAAGCGCACTACACTCACTTATATAGTGGGTGTGTGCTTTCTTTTTATTTCAATCTATTTGAATTTAGCGATTGGTTCTTCAAAAATACAATTTCATGATATTTTAAGTTACTTCACTGGACATATTGAATCAGAACAAACATTTTTAATTCATAACGTACGCATGCCTCGAATGCTTGCAGGGTTAGTGATAGGTGGTGCATTGGGGATAGCCGGTCTACTTATGCAAGCAATAACTAGAAATCCACTTGCTTCACCTCAAATATTTGGTGTAAATGCTGGAGCGTCCTTCGTCATTGTTTTAATTACAGTTTTAATTCCATCCCTAGGTTCTTATTCAACTATCCTAGCAATTATTGGAGCCTTTTTTGGTGGATTTACTGTTTATACGTTGTCAGGATCTACAAAATCAATTACGCCAGTGAAACTTGCTTTGGCAGGTATGGCGATACATCTATTCTTTAGTAGCATGACCCAAGGAATCATTCTTTTAAATGAGGATTCTAATGATACTGTCATGTTTTGGTTAGTAGGATCATTAGCTGGGATAAAATGGAATCAAATTATGATGATTTTACCTTGTATAGTCATTGCTGTAATTGTAACTATTTTTATGGGGAGACAGCTTACAATTATGGAACTCGGAGACGACATTGCAAGAAGCCTTGGTCAACGTACTGAAATTGTAAGAATGATTATTGGATTGCTAGTGATAGTATTAGCAGGGATGTCTGTTTCAATTGCAGGCCCCATCGGTTTTGTGGGCCTCATTGTTCCTCATATAGTTAAACGTTATGTAAGTAAAAATTATCTAGTTATGCTACCTCTCACGTTTATTTTTGGTGCAGATTTATTGCTAATATCTGACGTTTTATGTCGTTTAATCACTTATCCATTTGAATCTCCAGTTGGTATAGTGACTTCATTTGTCGGCGCCTTTTACTTCTTATTCATTACTGTAAGAGGGGTGAATCGCGTATGATTAAGAGTAGCAATAGTATACGTTATGGAATCGTGATTATTTTATTAGTCGTCAGTACAATATTTAGTTTATGTATAGGTTCAGTTATGATAGACCCTATACACGCTATTGTTGGTTTTTTCACACAAGATGACTTTATTTTAAATGAATATCGTATACCTCGAACATTATTGGGATTAGTAATAGGTAGCAGTTTAGCTATATCTGGTGCTGTCATTCAAGGTGTAATTAGAAACCCGCTTGCATCTCCGGATGTTATTGGAATTACTAAAGGAGCAAGTCTAGCAGCGGTGATTATTATTATGATATTTCCGTCGGCACCTTTATTTGTATTACCTTTAGGATCGTTTGTTGGAGCATTGGTGATTAGTTTAATATTGTCCTTCCTTATTTCCAAATTTGATGTGAAAGGATCGAAACTTGCTCTTATAGGTTTAGCCATAGGCGCAATTTGTACGGCTATCGTACAGTTCTTACTTATTCGTAATCCTATGGATGCAAATAATGCATTAGTTTGGTTAACTGGTAGTTTATATGGACATAATATTTCTAACTTCTATAGTGTCTTACCTTGGTTTATTATCACTGTACCGGTAGTATTATTACTCGGTTACCAGCTAGATATCTTAAACTTGGGAGATAATGTCGCTACAGCTCTTGGTGCACGTGTCCGATTTTTAAAAATGATATTACTCATCTTGGCTGTAATGTTAGCTGGAGCTTCTATTGCAGTTGTCGGTGGTATTAGTTTCTTAGGACTTATAGCACCTCATATAGCAAGACAACTCGTCGGACACAAAAATATACATGTCATTATCATGTCAGGTTTAATAGGCGCTATACTATTAACGCTTGGTGATGGGTTAGCTAGGGGAATTCAACCGCCACTTGATATTCCAGTAGGTGTAGTTATTGCAGTTATTGGAGCACCATATTTCTTATTCTTACTACGTAGAATGAAATGATTTATTCATTAAATATGAATTTGAGCGCTCTTAGGTATGCTATGGCCGATTTCAATTTATAGTTTATTGAAATCGGCCTTTTTTAAATTTTTAATTGCGAAAAGTGATAGATTAGCGTATAGTATTTATACGTAATTATTCATATTTTTGTATATATAAACATTTGTGTAGATGAATCTTGATTACTTCAAGTTGATATAAATAGATAGAAACGGATTGAAAAGTAATGAACGGATATACTAAAAGCGAAATTATAAAAGGTAGAATTAAATTTATAACAATGTCCATTCTAGGTATCATATTATTTTTAATTCCTATACCAGTTGTTCAAGATGGACAAAAACAAACAACATTACCTGTGGCATTTCTTGCAAATTGTTTAAAAGATCTGTTAGGGAATATTATGCCTATATTAATTGTATTAATTATTACAATTTCAGGTGTATTAACTCTTTTGTGCTCAACAATTTATAAACACAAGTTAAATCCACAAGGCCTAATGTATAATGCATTTAATGTCAAACTAGGTTGGCTAGTATTAAGAGTATTATCAGTTGTATTTGTATGGCTTACTTATTTGAAGGTAGGGCCTAAAATGATTTATTCAGAAGATACGGGGGGGCTAGTCTTTTATAGTCTATTACCAACTCTTGTGGCCGTATTTTTATTTGCGGCACTATTTTTACCGTTATTGATGGAATACGGACTATTAGAATTATTAGGACCTGTGTTTAGACCAGTAATGAGACCGCTATTTACTCTACCTGGTCGATCAACTGTAGATAATCTAGCATCATTTATTGGTGATGGAACGGTAGGCGTCTTAATTACAAGTAGACAGTATGAGGAAGGCTATTATTCTAGAAGAGAAGCAACAGTCATTTCTACTACGTTTAGTGTAGTATCTATTACTTTCGCTATAGTTATTGCTTCAACTATTAAAATGCAAGATCAATTCTTTTATTTTTATATCACTGTAATTGTTTCTTGTTTAATTGCAGCAATGATAATGCCAAGAATTTGGCCTTTAAAAAATATTCCAGATGAATATGCTAAAGATGTTTCAGAGGATGCAAGAACGGAGCAATTACCAGAAGGAAAAACGGCATTAAGACATGGATATGACATGGCGACAGAGGTTGGTATAAAAGCTCCAGGATTCAAAAAGTTCTTTATTTCTGGATTTAAAACCGTTGTAGATATGTGGTTTGTCATTTTACCAGTAGTAATGAGTATAGGAACAATCGCAACAATTATCGCGAATTATACACCTATTTTTGAAGTTATTGGAAAACCATTCGTTCCACTACTAGAATTATTGCAAATTCCAGAAGCTTCACACGCTTCTCAAACTATTCTCATAGGTTTTGCCGATATGTTTTTACCATCTATATTAATTGAAGGGGTCAAAAGTGACATAACACGTTTTGTTATTGGAGCATTAAGTATATCCCAATTAATATACTTGTCAGAAGTAGGTGGTGTTATTTTAGGTTCAAAAATTCCTGTTAGCATAGGTAAACTATTTATGATTTTCTTAATACGTACTTTAATCACGCTTCCTATTATTGCATTACTTGCGCATTTTTTTATCCATTAAAAAGATTGCTTATTAATATACTTTATTATAATAAGCAATCCTCTATTAAAAAATTATTTATCTAATTTCGACAATACATTTGCTTTAACAATTTCACTTTTAATTACTGGAGAGTCTTCGGATTTTCCAGTATTTTTATGAGCTTCTTTAAAAGCATCACTATTTACCCAATTTTTAAAATCTTTTTCAGTATTCCACCATGTATTTACATACATATCTTCACTATAATCATCTCTATCAATTTGCCAAACTTCAATACCATTAAAACCTTGTAAGGATTGGATTTGACCACCTTTTGTAAATCTAGGTGCCATTTTTTCTGCAAAACCTTTTTTCACGGTTATTCTATTTGTTACGACGAACAATAACTTCACCTCCATAATCATTATTGATTCCAATATAATAGGATTGTTTATACTTATCAATTTTCATATATCGAAAATGAGAGCCACCAACCGTAATAGATACATGGTTGGTGGCTTTTGTATGGATTATTAATTATATATATTTTAATTACTTAGTCAGTTCATTGTAAACTTTTTGATCATTTTGAGTATAAATAATGTATTCATGGTCATCAGTATCGATAATTACGCGGTTTGTTTTTCCAAATGTAGAACCAATACGAGAGATTTCTTTTCCATTTTTTTTAGGTACTGCATGGATATCTTGGTCTTGTGAGATATTTTTAATTTCATTATTAGGTATTTTAATATCTGCTACTCTCCATTGAATACGTACTTCATTATCGTTTTTCTTTACTGTCATTGCCATTCAAAACACATCCTTTAAATAATTTGTATATTCATCATAAATGATTTTGAAATCGTTTTCAAGGATTTATGTGATACTTTTGAATATAATATGTCATACTAATAAAATACTAATACGAAAGTATGTTCGCTTTATATGTAATTGTGTGTTAAAATGTTTTGAAAAGGAGAACTAGAAATGACAGGTAAAACACATGCCTCCTGTGGTGCTTTAACAGGAGCTTTGACAACTCAATATTTTCATACTGATTTATTTACTTCAGTCACTATATTGGTATTATCAACTCTAGCAAGCCTATTGCCAGACATATGTCATACCCAAAGTAAAATTGGAAGACGTTTCAGAGTTTTAAGTTTTGTTATTAGGCTTCTATTTGGCCATAGGACATTTACTCACTCTCTTGCTTTCATCATTATCATTGGTTTTTTACTGTACTTAATTCAAACACCCATGTATTATATGGTTGCAATTGTTATTGGAATAGCTTCACATGTTATACTAGATATATTAACACCTAAAGGGGTTAAATTATTCTATCCCTTACCATTGAATGTTGTATCGCCGCTTCATTTTAAAACAGGCGGATTAGTTGATTTATCTTTAGCTACAGCTTTTAGCTTTGGAACAGTATACACGTTGTTTCAACCCTTTTTTAATGAATTTATGTTACAGTGGCTAAATTAATTCTTTGAATCATTTATACATAAGGAGAGTAATCATGTTAGATAAAAACCAATTGGAGAAATATAACCAAGAGCATTTGTATGAATATGAAAAATTAATGAGTAATAATGAAAAAGATGCACTTGAAAATAAAGTTGATGAGCTTGATTTAGAAGGAATTCAAAAACTATATCATGATTTATATGTTAATAGAAAATCAATAGATGATGTATCATCGGTATCAGAAGTTAAGTATGAAGTGAAATCTCAACTTTCTGATGAAGATAAGCATACATATGAACAAAAGGGTTATGAAGCGATTAGAAATGGTGAATTCGCGGTACTTCTTATGGCTGGCGGTCAAGGAACGCGATTAGGTTATAAAGGGCCTAAAGGTTCTTTTGAAATTGAGGGTGTAAGTTTATTTGAGTTACAGGCTCGCCAACTCATTAATTTAAAGAATCAAACGGGTCATACAATTAATTGGTATATAATGACTAGTGATATAAATCATGATGAAACAATAGAGTATTTTAAGAAACATCAATATTTTGATTATGATCCAGAACATGTACATTTCTTTAAACAAGCAAATATTGTAGCCTTAGGTGAAGATGGCAAACTTGTACTTGACAGAGATGGTCATATTATGGAAACACCAAATGGTAATGGTGGAGTATTTAAATCTCTTAAAGAGGCTGGATACTTAGATAAAATGGAAAAGGATCATGTAAAATATATCTTCTTAAATAATATTGACAATGTCCTTGTGAAAGTCTTAGATCCATTATTTGCTGGTTACACAGTAAGTAATAATAAAGATGTTACATCTAAAACAATTCAACCTAAACATGGAGAGAGTGTTGGACGTTTAGTCAACATTGATAGTAAAGATACAGTTCTTGAGTATTCAGAATTGGATCCCGAAGTAGCCAATGATTTTGATAATGCTAATATTGGTATCCATGCATTTAAACTGGCCTATATTAAAAGTGCAGTAGATAGGGAACTACCATATCATTTAGCTATTAAAAAATTAAAACAACTAGATGAAGACTTTGGCGTTGTAGAGTTACCAACATTAAAATTTGAATTGTTTTATTTCGATATTTTCAAATATGGAACAAGTTTTGTTACATTACAAGTTCCTAGAGAAGAAGAGTTTTCACCACTGAAAAATAAAGTAGGTAAAGATAGTGTGGAAACGGCTACAGAAGATTTAAAACGTATGAGTTTGATTTAAATAAAAGGTGGTGGAATAGATGTCTCATACATCTAAGCATAAAAAAGCATCGGTAGTTGAATCATTTAAGGACATCATTCCCTTATCTTTTGGCGAGGAAATAGGTAATGCAGCCTCACATGGTGCGGCTGCATTATTAACATTGTTTGTATTACCTTATGCAGCTGTTCATAGCTACAATCATGGTGGCACATTGGAATCGGTAAGTGTGTCTATTTATATTATTAGTATTTTTATGATGTTTATTTCTTCAACTATTTATCATTCTATGCAGAATTATACAGCTCATAAGTATATTTTACGTATTATCGATCATAGCATGATTTACGTGGCCATTTCAGGTACTTATACGCCAGTATTACTTACCATAGTAGGTGGATGGATAGGATGGGTAGTGACCCTATTTTTATGGGGGACTACATTATGGGGAATATTATATAAATCCATTGCTACGAAAGTTAATCATAAGCTCAGTCTTATTGTTTACCTAGTGATGGGATGGGTTGGTGTGATATTTATACCAGTGATTATCATGCGCACCTCTTGGTTATTTATTTTATTTATATTCCTGGGTGGCCTTTCTTATACAATAGGAGCCTGGTTTTACGCGCAAAAGAATAGACCTTATTTTCATATGATATGGCATATTTTTATTGTGATTGCATCGGTTTTACACATGATAGGGATATTATATTTTATGTAAAGTAAGTTTACGGTAGAGTTTAAATGGCTCTGCCGTTTTATTTTAACCTAGAAAATTAATACTATTGCATGATTGCGAACTAAACATAATCGTATTAATATTTTAAGGGTTCGAAATAGATAGAACAAAAGGAGTAAATATAAATGAAGTTTAGGTCGATATTAACAGTAACCGCATTGATACTAATCATGTTTATGGCTGCAATTGAGACATCTATTATATCTCTAGCCTTACCAACGATTAAGATAAATTTACATGCAGGTAATTTAGTATCTTTAGTTTTTACTGTTTATTTTATTGCTTTGGTCATAGCTAACCCTATTGTAGGTGAGCTGTTATCTCGTTTTAAGATATTATATATTGCCGTTGCAGGTGTTTCTTTATTTGCAATTGGTAGTTTGATGTCAGGTTTAAGTGAAACATTTACTTTTTTAATTATATCAAGAATGATTCAAGGTTTTGGGGCAGGGGTCATGATGTCTTTATCTCAGATAGTCCCTAAACTAGCGTTTGAAATTCCTTTAAGATATAAAATTATGGGAATTGTAGGTAGTGTTTGGGGAATTTCCAGTATCATTGGACCCATACTCGGTGGCGCGATTTTAGAATTTGCGACATGGCACTGGCTGTTCTTTATTAATATACCTATAGCAATTCTTGCTATTGTATTAGTACTAATGACATTTCATTTTCAAGAGGAAGAACATGTTAATCAAACACACTTTGATGTGAAAGGATTATCAATCTTTTATATATTTATAGCGTTGCTTATGTTTGGATTATTAAATCAACAACATTTATATCTCAATATTATTGCAATCATCTTGGCTTTATTTGTATTCATTGGCTTGTTTAAAATAGAACAAAAACAAAATACTCCATTTCTTCCGACTAATGAGTTTAATAGATCAATAATGCTTGCTTTCATTACTGATTTATTTATAGCTATGTCATTAATAGGATATAACCTGTATATACCAGTGTATTTACAAGAACAATTAGGTTTATCACCTCTTCAAAGTGGGTTTGTTATTTTACCACTATCAGTTGCATGGATTATATTAAACTTTAATTTAGCGAAGATTGAAGCAAACTTTACTAGAAAAGCATTATATATTAGTGCGTTTACAGTTCTCTTAATTTGCAGTGTTATTATTTTATTTGGCATGAAAGTGCCATTATTGATAGCATTTTCAGTTATCTTTGCTGGACTTAGTTTTGGATATGTATACACTAAAGATAGCGTGATTGTACAAGAGGAAAGCTCTCCTAGAAATATGAAGAAGATGATGTCATTTTATGCATTAACTAAAAACTTAGGTTCATCTGTAGGTTCTACAATTATGGGGTATATGTATGCTTTAAAATCAGGTTTATTCGGCACTCATCTACACAATGTGTTAGGTTTGATTGCCGTCATTTCAATTTGCTTGTCAATGATGTGGATTTTATTTTATAAATCTAATAAAACTTCAAATTTTAATAATTAAAAAGGTTTTCAAATACAAAAAACGTCTACTATAAGAGTAGGCGTTTTTAAATTTTATAAGGTGATGAATACGTGATACTATAAATATGTATTAAAAAAGAGGGGAGGACAATGAGTGATGAAATTCTTTAAAAATAAATTTTATAATTTAGCTGTAACACTTATTGTTCTCGCTATCTTTGTATTATCCGGGGCGATATTCTTAACATTTCTTAGTTTTGGATTATATGGGTTAAGTAGGATTTTAATATTTTTTCATTTAGGTTATTTTGGCTACAATAAAGGATTTTATGACAATTTGTTTTACTATGGTAGTTATATAGTATTGGGATATTTTACTCTTTTTGCTGTTGAGCATTTAATGGACTACTTTAAGAAGAAATTGCCTAACAATCCTTATTTTCAGGGTATTACATTTCATCTTATTTCTTATATAGTAACGACAGTGATGTTTTATTTTATAGTACATATTCACTATGTATATATTAATATTCAATTTTGGGTAATTATGTTAATCATAGGATTTCTATTTATTTGTAAGGAGATATTTTATCCTGAAAGTGAAAACTTGAATAACAAGAAATAGTAATTAAGCATTTATTTTGCTTTGCTAATTATAATTTGATTGAATATAACATTGTTATAAAAATAATAAAGGAGTAAACGTTCATGTCTAGTATCGATTTACCCAAAACGAAGCGAAATTTAATTGTAGCAGTGATGTTAGTGAGTGCGTTTGTAGCAATTTTAAATCAAACTTTACTCAACACTGCTTTACCTCACATTATGCGAGAATTAAAAATTGATGAAAGCACTTCTCAATGGCTTATTACTGGATTTATGCTTGTAAATGGTGTCATGATACCACTTACAGCTTTCCTAATGGATAGAGTTAAAACTAGACCTTTATATTTAGGAGCCATGGGTACATTTTTATTAGGGTCAATTGTAGCTGCGGTTGCGCCTAATTTTGGTGTGTTGATGACAGCAAGAGTTATTCAAGCAATAGGCGCCGGTGTGTTGATGCCTTTAATGCAATTTACACTTTTCACTTTATTCTCCAAAGAACATCGTGGCTTTGCTATGGGACTAGCTGGTTTAGTCATACAGTTCGCTCCAGCTATTGGACCTACATTCACAGGCTTAATCATTGATAATGCAAGTTGGAGAGTGCCATTTATTATTATAGTCGGTATCGCCTTAATTGCTTTTATCTTTGGTTTAATTTCAATTTCTAGTTATAACGAAACGAAGGATTCAAAATTAGATAAACGCTCTGTTGTATACTCGACTATAGGTTTTGGTATTATGCTGTATGCATTTAGTAGTGCTGGAAATTTAGGTTTTTCTAATCCAATAGTTATAGGATCGTTAATCATAAGTATTATTATTATCTCAATATTTGTTAGAAGACAACTAACGATTTCCAACCCATTACTTAACCTCAATGTATTTAAAGGTAGAATCTTTTGTTTCAGTACAATTACATCAATGATTATTATGTTATCTATGGTTGGACCTGCACTACTTATTCCTCTATATGTACAAAACGCTTTAGGTTTATCTGCGTTGTTATCAGGTTTAGTGATTATGCCTGGTGCGATTATAAATGGAATAATGTCAGTATTTACTGGACGTTTCTATGATAAATATGGTCCGAGACCATTAATATATGCTGGTTTTAGCTTATTAACGATTTGCACATTATTGCTTTGTTTCTTAAAAGCAGACACATCTTATATTTATCTTATTGTCATTTATGCGATTAGAATGTTTGCTGTTTCTCTACTTATGATGCCTATTAATACAACTGGTATTAATGCATTAGACAATAAAGATATTTCACACGGTACTGCTATTATGAACTTTGGTCGTGTGATGGCTGGTTCATTAGGAACTGCATTAATGGTAACGTTTATGAGTATTGGTTCGAAATGGATTGGGCCATCCTCGTCTGCAAATGCTAGTAAAGAATTATTACAAAGACAAAGTGTTGCTGCCGGAGTTGATGTTTCATTCGCTCTAGTTACAGGTTTTGTTGTTGTTGCATTCTTATTTGCGTTATTTATTAAAGAACCTAATAGAAAATCTCAAAATATGAGAGAAGTCTAAATTATATATGAAGTTAGCCTATTATTATGGGCTAACTTCTTTTTTTATAATAAAAAAAGACTTATAATAAAAAAGATAAACTACGTAATCGAATAACTTTTGTTATTATGTAGATAAATTATTATGTTTAAGGGGGATTTACTTTGTTAACGGTAAATCAAGTTGAAGAAATAGTAGGTGCATTAAAAGACCCAATTATTGATGTACCTTTGAAAGAAACTGATGGTATAGTTAACGTTACCATCAAAGAAGATATTGAGCACGTTAGTGTTAAAGTTGCAATGGCTCAATTAGGGGGACAACCACAATTAGATTTACAAATGGCAATTGTAAAAGCTCTAAAAGAAAACGGTGCTAATACAGTAGGTATTCGTTTTGAAGAATTACCACCGGAGACAGTGGAAAAGTATCGTGGTAAAGGAACAGAAAAGCCTAAAACAATTGAAGGTTTACTTTCTCAAAATAATCCAGTTGAATTTATTGCAATTGCTTCCGGTAAAGGTGGCGTAGGTAAATCAACTGTAGCTGTTAATCTAGCTGTAGCTTTGGCAAGAGAAGGTAAAAAAGTTGGACTCGTAGATGCTGATATTTATGGTTTCAGCGTTCCAGATATGATGGGGATTGATGAAAGACCGGGAGTAGACGGCAAAGAAATTATTCCGGTTGAACGTCATGGCGTTAAAGTTATTTCAATGGCTTTCTTTGTAGAGGAAAACGCACCTGTTATTTGGAGAGGTCCAATGTTAGGAAAAATGCTTACTAATTTCTTTACAGAGGTTCAATGGGGAGATTTAGATTATCTTTTACTTGATTTACCACCTGGCACTGGAGATGTAGCCTTAGATGTACATTCAATGCTACCTTCTAGTAAAGAGATCATAGTTACTACTCCGCACCCTACAGCAGCGTTTGTAGCAGCTAGAGCTGGAGCTATGGCTAAGCATACAGAACACTCTATTTTAGGTGTAATCGAAAATATGAGTTATTTCGAAAGTAAAGAAACTGGTAATAAGGAATATGTATTTGGTAAAGGTGGAGGTACTAAACTTGCTGATGAATTAGAAACACAGCTATTTGGAGAGTTGCCTCTTGAACAACCTACGTGGAACCCTAAAGATTTTTCACCATCTATTTATCAGCCTGAAGATCGTTTAGGAGAAATTTATACATCAATCGCCAGAAAAGTTATAGCCAGTACTCAAAAATAGTATCTTAATGTAATTTAACCAAAGGTATACTGATCACACAGAAACAAATTTTGTTTTTGTGTGATTTTTCTATTGCAAAATTTAGAAATCATGCTAGAATATTTCTTTGTGAGCTACGAATTAGCTGTTCACAAAATTAAAAAATAATTCAATTTAAATGTTGACTTAAAAACGTGAAATTGATATTATATAAAAGTCGCTGAAAAGCGATTGTAAAGTATTTAATTTAATTGTTAAGCAAGTGTAAAAATTACCCTTGCAAACATTATAAAAACACTTTAAAATAAATAAAGTAATCTTAAGAAATCATTGACATTTCTTCTTAGAAAAGATATGATTAAAAAGATTGATTTTATTGAGATGAACATTGAAAACTGAATGACGATATGTCAACGTTAATTCCAATAAACGTAACGAAACGTTACAAACTATTTAGTATTTATGAGCTAATCAAACATCATAATTTTTTATGGAGAGTTTGATCCTGGCTCAGGATGAACGCTGGCGGCGTGCCTAATACATGCAAGTCGAGCGAACAGACGAGGAGCTTGCTCCTCTGACGTTAGCGGCGGACGGGTGAGTAACACGTGGATAACCTACCTATAAGACTGGGATAACTTCGGGAAACCGGAGCTAATACCGGATAACATGTTGAACCGCATGGTTCAACAGTGAAAGACGGTCTTGCTGTCACTTATAGATGGATCCGCGCCGCATTAGCTAGTTGGTAAGGTAACGGCTTACCAAGGCAACGATGCGTAGCCGACCTGAGAGGGTGATCGGCCACACTGGAACTGAGACACGGTCCAGACTCCTACGGGAGGCAGCAGTAGGGAATCTTCCGCAATGGGCGAAAGCCTGACGGAGCAACGCCGCGTGAGTGATGAAGGTCTTCGGATCGTAAAACTCTGTTATTAGGGAAGAACAAACGTGTAAGTAACTGTGCACGTCTTGACGGTACCTAATCAGAAAGCCACGGCTAACTACGTGCCAGCAGCCGCGGTAATACGTAGGTGGCAAGCGTTATCCGGAATTATTGGGCGTAAAGCGCGCGTAGGCGGTTTTTTAAGTCTGATGTGAAAGCCCACGGCTCAACCGTGGAGGGTCATTGGAAACTGGAAAACTTGAGTGCAGAAGAGGAAAGTGGAATTCCATGTGTAGCGGTGAAATGCGCAGAGATATGGAGGAACACCAGTGGCGAAGGCGACTTTCTGGTCTGTAACTGACGCTGATGTGCGAAAGCGTGGGGATCAAACAGGATTAGATACCCTGGTAGTCCACGCCGTAAACGATGAGTGCTAAGTGTTAGGGGGTTTCCGCCCCTTAGTGCTGCAGCTAACGCATTAAGCACTCCGCCTGGGGAGTACGACCGCAAGGTTGAAACTCAAAGGAATTGACGGGGACCCGCACAAGCGGTGGAGCATGTGGTTTAATTCGAAGCAACGCGAAGAACCTTACCAAATCTTGACATCCTTTGACCCTTCTAGAGATAGAAGTTTCCCCTTCGGGGGACAAAGTGACAGGTGGTGCATGGTTGTCGTCAGCTCGTGTCGTGAGATGTTGGGTTAAGTCCCGCAACGAGCGCAACCCTTAAGCTTAGTTGCCATCATTAAGTTGGGCACTCTAAGTTGACTGCCGGTGACAAACCGGAGGAAGGTGGGGATGACGTCAAATCATCATGCCCCTTATGATTTGGGCTACACACGTGCTACAATGGACAATACAAAGGGCAGCGAAACCGCGAGGTCAAGCAAATCCCATAAAGTTGTTCTCAGTTCGGATTGTAGTCTGCAACTCGACTACATGAAGCTGGAATCGCTAGTAATCGTAGATCAGCATGCTACGGTGAATACGTTCCCGGGTCTTGTACACACCGCCCGTCACACCACGAGAGTTTGTAACACCCGAAGCCGGTGGAGTAACCATTTGGAGCTAGCCGTCGAAGGTGGGACAAATGATTGGGGTGAAGTCGTAACAAGGTAGCCGTATCGGAAGGTGCGGCTGGATCACCTCCTTTCTAAGGATATATTCGGAACATCTTCTTCGAAGATGAAAGGGATAACGTGACATATTGTATTCAGTTTTGAATGTTTATTAACATTCAAATTTGTACATTGAAAACTAGATAAGTAAGTAAATAGATTTTACCAAGCAAAACCGAGTGAATAGAGTTTTAAATAAGCTTGAATTCATAAAAATAATCGCTAGTGTTCGAAAGAACACTCACAAGATTAATAACAGGTTTTCGACTTTGACTTTTAAAGAAATCGTTTTTCAGATAATGAGTTGATTTAATTTTAAGCGCAGTTTACTTATGTAAATGAGCATTTAAATTAATGAAACGAAGCGATATGAAAGCGATTGACTAAAAGTATGGTGGAAACACAGATTAAGTTATTAAGGGCGCACGGTGGATGCCTTGGCACTAGAAGCCGAAGAAGGACGTTACTAACGACGATATGCTTTGGGTAGCTGTAAGTAAGCGTTGATCCAGAGATTTCCGAATGGGGGAACCCAACATGAGTTATGTCATGTTATCGACATGTGAATTCATAGCATGTCAGAAGGCAGACCCGGAGAACTGAAACATCTTAGTACCCGGAGGAAGAGAAAGAAAAATCGATTCCCTGAGTAGCGGCGAGCGAAACGGGAAGAGCCCAAACCAACAAGCTTGCTTGTTGGGGTTGTAGGACACTCTATACGGAGTTACAAAAGAACATGTTAGACGAATCATCTGGAAAGATGAATCAAAGAAGGTAATAATCCTGTAGTCGAAAACATATTCTCTCTTGAGTGGATCCTGAGTACGACGGAGCACGTGAAATTCCGTCGGAATCTAGGAGGACCATCTCCTAAGGCTAAATACTCTCTAGTGACCGATAGTGAACCAGTACCGTGAGGGAAAGGTGAAAAGTACCCCGGAAGGGGAGTGAAAGAGAACTTGAAACCGTGTGCTTACAAGTAGTCAGAGCCCGTTTATGGGTGATGGCGTGCCTTTTGTAGAATGAACCGGCGAGTTACGATCTGATGCAAGGTTAAGCAGCGAATGTGGAGCCGTAGCGAAAGCGAGTCTGAATAGGGCGTTGAGTATTTGGTCGTAGACCCGAAACCAGGTGATCTACCCTTGGTCAGGTTGAAGTTCAGGTAACACTGAATGGAGGACCGAACCGACTTACGTTGAAAAGTGAGCGGATGAACTGAGGGTAGCGGAGAAATTCCAATCGAACTTGGAGATAGCTGGTTCTCTCCGAAATAGCTTTAGGGCTAGCCTCAAGTGATGATTATTGGAGGTAGAGCACTGTTTGGACGAGGGGCCCCTCTCGGGTTACCGAATTCAGACAAACTCCGAATGCCAATTAATTTAACTTGGGAGTCAGAACATGGGTGATAAGGTCCGTGTTCGAAAGGGAAACAGCCCAGACCACCAGCTAAGGTCCCAAAATATATGTTAAGTGGAAAAGGATGTGGCGTTGCCCAGACAACTAGGATGTTGGCTTAGAAGCAGCCATCATTTAAAGAGTGCGTAATAGCTCACTAGTCGAGTGACACTGCGCCGAAAATGTACCGGGGCTAAACATATTACCGAAGCTGTGGATTGTCCTTTGGACAATGGTAGGAGAGCGTTCTAAGGGCGTTGAAGCATGATCGCAAGGACATGTGGAGCGCTTAGAAGTGAGAATGCCGGTGTGAGTAGCGAAAGACGGGTGAGAATCCCGTCCACCGATTGACTAAGGTTTCCAGAGGAAGGCTCGTCCGCTCTGGGTTAGTCGGGTCCTAAGCTGAGGCCGACAGGCGTAGGCGATGGATAACAGGTTGATATTCCTGTACCACCTAATATCGTTTTAATCGATGGGGGGACGCAGTAGGATAGGCGAAGCGTGCTGTTGGAGTGCACGTCCAAGCAGTAAGGCTGAGTGTTAGGCAAATCCGGCACTCGTTAGGCTGAGCTGTGATGGGGAGAGGAAATTGTTTCCTCGAGTCGTTGATTTCACACTGCCGAGAAAAGCCTCTAGATAGATAACAGGTGCCCGTACCGCAAACCGACACAGGTAGTCAAGATGAGAATTCTAAGGTGAGCGAGCGAACTCTCGTTAAGGAACTCGGCAAAATGACCCCGTAACTTCGGGAGAAGGGGTGCTCTTTAGGGTGCAAGCCCAGAAGAGCCGCAGTGAATAGGCCCAAGCGACTGTTTATCAAAAACACAGGTCTCTGCTAAACCGTAAGGTGATGTATAGGGGCTGACGCCTGCCCGGTGCTGGAAGGTTAAGAGGAGTGGTTAGCTTCTGCGAAGCTACGAATCGAAGCCCCAGTAAACGGCGGCCGTAACTATAACGGTCCTAAGGTAGCGAAATTCCTTGTCGGGTAAGTTCCGACCCGCACGAAAGGCGTAACGATTTGGGCACTGTCTCAACGAGAGACTCGGTGAAATCATAGTACCTGTGAAGATGCAGGTTACCCGCGACAGGACGGAAAGACCCCGTGGAGCTTTACTGTAGCCTGATATTGAAATTCGGCACAGCTTGTACAGGATAGGTAGGAGCCTTTGAAACGTGAGCGCTAGCTTACGTGGAGGCGTTGGTGGGATACTACCCTAGCTGTGTTGGCTTTCTAACCCGCACCACTTATCGTGGTGGGAGACAGTGTCAGGCGGGCAGTTTGACTGGGGCGGTCGCCTCCTAAAAGGTAACGGAGGCGCTCAAAGGTTCCCTCAGAATGGTTGGAAATCATTCATAGAGTGTAAAGGCATAAGGGAGCTTGACTGCGAGACCTACAAGTCGAGCAGGGTCGAAAGACGGACTTAGTGATCCGGTGGTTCCGCATGGAAGGGCCATCGCTCAACGGATAAAAGCTACCCCGGGGATAACAGGCTTATCTCCCCCAAGAGTTCACATCGACGGGGAGGTTTGGCACCTCGATGTCGGCTCATCGCATCCTGGGGCTGTAGTCGGTCCCAAGGGTTGGGCTGTTCGCCCATTAAAGCGGTACGCGAGCTGGGTTCAGAACGTCGTGAGACAGTTCGGTCCCTATCCGTCGTGGGCGTAGGAAATTTGAGAGGAGCTGTCCTTAGTACGAGAGGACCGGGATGGACATACCTCTGGTGTACCAGTTGTCGTGCCAACGGCATAGCTGGGTAGCTATGTATGGACGGGATAAGTGCTGAAAGCATCTAAGCATGAAGCCCCCCTCAAGATGAGATTTCCCAACTTCGGTTATAAGATCCCTCGAAGATGACGAGGTTAATAGGTTCGAGGTGGAAGCGTGGCGACACGTGGAGCTGACGAATACTAATCGATCGAAGACTTAATCAATATTAAAATGTTTTGCGACGCAAAATCATTACTTACTATCTAGTTTTGAATGTATAACACATTCATTTGTCTGGTGACAATGGCAAGGAGGTCACACCTGTTCCCATGCCGAACACAGAAGTTAAGCTCCTTAGCGCCGATGGTAGTCGGGCTTACGTCCCGCTAGAGTAGGACGTTGCCAGGCAATATCATTAATCCGCAGTAGCTCAGTGGTAGAGCTATCGGCTGTTAACCGATCGGTCGTAGGTTCGAATCCTACCTGCGGAGCCAGGGCTCCTTGGTCAAGCGGTTAAGACACCGCCCTTTCACGGCGGTAACACGGGTTCGAGTCCCGTAGGAGTCACCATTTTGGAGAATTAGCTCAGTTGGGAGAGCATCTGCCTTACAAGCAGAGGGTCGGCGGTTCGAACCCGTCATTCTCCACCATTCTTAAGTGAATATTCCGGAGGGGTAGCGAAGTGGCTAAACGCGGCGGACTGTAAATCCGCTCCTTCGGGTTCGGCAGTTCGAATCTGCCCCCCTCCACCATCTCATTGGGCTATAGCCAAGCGGTAAGGCAACGGACTTTGACTCCGTCACGCGCTGGTTCGAATCCAGCTAGCCCAGCCATTAGAGCCATTAGCTCAGTTGGTAGAGCATCTGACTTTTAATCAGAGGGTCAGAGGTTCGAATCCTCTATGGCTCACTTTTAAACACCTTCATTATTGAAGGTGTTTTTTATTTGATTTAAATAAATTTAATTACAATACTTCTTGAAAAATGCAAGCGTATACATTATTCTGAATCTATGTAAATGAAAGGGGTATTGTCATGAATCAACGTATTGAAATTATTGGTGCACCTTCCACATTCGGTCAAAAGAAACTTGGTGTAAACTTAGGACCAGATGCAATTCGTTATGCAGGATTATTGTCACGTCTTAAAAAAATGGGACTTGATGTTATAGATAAAGGTAATATAGAAGTACCAACATTAGATGTAGAGAAACTTAACTCTGATCAAGAAGGGTTAAGGAACTATGATGAAATAGTAACTGTTTCTGAAAATCTTAGCAAAGCTACATCAGAAATAGTAGAGAAAGGAAACTTTCCACTTACACTTGGTGGTGATCATTCAATAGCTGTTGGTTCGATTTCAGGTATTAGTCAACATTACGAAAATCTAGGTGTCATTTGGTACGATGCTCATGGTGACTTAAATGTACCTGAAGAATCTCCTTCTGGTAATATTCACGGTATGCCTTTAAGAATATTAGCAGGTGATGGACCAGATGAACTTGTCAATATAAATGATTTTACGCCTAAAGTTAAACCTGAAAATATCGTATTAATTGGTATGAGGGATTTAGATGAAGGTGAAAGAAAATACATAAAGGATAAGAATATTAAAACTTTTACTATGGCGGATATCGACCGGTTCGGAATACAAGAGGTGATTGAAAGATCTCTTGAGTATCTAAAATCTAGAAATATTGATGGCCTTCATTTCTCACTAGACGTTGATGCTTTAGATCCCGCTGAAACTCCTGGAACGGGTACAAGAGTAATGGGTGGTTTGAGCTATAGGGAAAGTCACTTTGCCCTCGAATTGTTAAATGAATCAAAATTAGTTACTTCAATGGATCTAGTTGAGGTTAATCCTCTTATTGACAATTCGAATCATACTGCTGAACAAGCTGTTGCGCTATTAGGTACTTTCTTTGGTGAAACACTTCTATAAATAAAATTGTGAAAGCACGACTTACATGGTATATACTGTGTAAGTTTTTTTTATTTTTTAGTCTTTGTTCATATGACACTATTAACAATGATTGGTATAATAATTAATATGGAAAAATATTACCCGGAGGAGATGTTATGGATTTTTCCAACTTTTTTCAAAATCTTAGTACATTAAAAATTATTACTAGTGTACTTGATTTACTGATTGTTTGGTATGTACTTTATCTTCTCATAACAGTTTTTAAAGGCACTAAAGCGATTCAATTACTAAAAGGGATTGTCGTAATTGTTATCGGCCAACAAGTCAGTAAGATGCTTAATTTAACAGCAACCTCTAAATTATTTGATATCGTTATTCAGTGGGGAGTACTTGCACTAATTGTTATTTTCCAACCTGAAATACGACGAGCATTAGAACAATTAGGTAGAGGTAGCTTTTTAAAACGTTATACCAACACTTATAGTCGTGATGAAGAGAAATTAATACAATCTGTTTCTAAAGCTGTTCAGTATATGGCTAAAAGACGAATAGGTGCACTTATTGTTTTTGAAAAAGAAACAGGATTACAAGACTACATAGAAACTGGTATTCCAATGAACTCAGATATTTCTCAAGAGTTATTGACAAACGTCTTTATTCCAAACACGCCATTACATGATGGTGCGATGATTATTCAAGGTAGTAAAATAGCTGTAGCAGCGAGTTATTTACCTTTATCAGACAGTGTTAAAATATCTAAAAGTTTAGGAACAAGACATAGAGCAGCAGTTGGGATTTCAGAGGTATCTGATGCTTTTACAGTTGTAGTTTCAGAAGAAACTGGAGATATATCTGTAACTTTTGATGGTAAACTTAGAAGAGATATATCTAATGAAGTTTTCGAAGAATTACTTGCTGAACATTGGTTTGGCGCACACTTTCAAAAGAAAGGTGTGAATTAAAATGTTAGAAAGTAAGTGGGGATTAAGATTTGTAGCATTAATCCTAGCTATATTTTTCTTTTTATCAGTTAATAATGTATTTGGAAATGTGTTTAATACAGACGATATATCACAGAAATCCACTAAAACAATTCAGGATGTACCTGTAGATGTAATTTACAATAATAAAGATTTACATGTTACGAAAGCGCCTGATAATGTCGATGTTAATTTATCAGGCCCCCAATCAAAGTTAATTAAAATTGAAAATCCAGAAGACCTTAAAGTAACAATTGATTTATCCGATAAAAAAGCTGGAGAATATCACAAGAAATTTCAGGTTAAAGGTATAGATGACGATGTAAGCTACAGTGTAAAACCTAAAAGCGCAGATGTTCATCTAGAGAAAAAGATTACTAAAAAAATGCATGTTCAACCTGATGTAAGTCAAAGTGATATTGATGCAAAGTATAAAGTTAGTAAACAAAGCATTTCTCCTGAAACTGTTAAAGTGACAGGTGGGGAGCAACAGCTTAAAAAAATTGCTTATTTAAAAGCTACATTTAAAAAGGCTAGTAAAATTTCTAAAGATACAAATGATGTAGCTGAAGTCAATGCATTTGATAAAGAATTAAATAAATTAAATGTCTCAATTAATCCTAGTGAAGTAGATTTAAAAGTTGCAGTTGAACCTTATAGTAAAAAAGTAAAGGTTCGTACTAAATCAACGGGTAAACTAGATAATGATAGAGAATTAGATAATATCAAATTAAACGATAAAGAAGTTGAGATTTACGGTAGTAGAGACGATTTACAGAGCATCAATGAAGTAACAGCTGAAGTTGATTTAGATGGCGTATCAGAATCAACTGAGAAAACAGTAAAATTTGACTTGCCAGACAATGTTGCAAAAGTAAATCCTAAGGAAACGAAAGCATATATAAACGTTAAATAATTGTTAGATATAAAGGAGAGTTTAAAAATGGGAAAATATTTTGGTACTGATGGTGTTCGAGGCATTGCCAACCAAGAGCTTACACCTGAATTAGCTTTTAAATTGGGTAGATATGGTGGATATGTTTTAGCACATAATAAAGGGGAGAAGCACCCAAAAGTACTAGTGGGTAGAGATACGCGTGTTTCAGGTGAAATGCTTGAATCAGCCTTAATCGCAGGTCTTATCTCTATTGGCGCTGAAGTCATGCGTTTAGGTATTATTTCAACACCAGGTGTAGCTTATTTAACTAAAGAAATGGAAGCTGCTTTAGGTGTTATGATTTCAGCTTCTCACAACCCAGTTGCAGATAACGGCATAAAATTCTTTGGTTCAGATGGTTTTAAATTATCTGATGATCAAGAAAATGAAATCGAAGAATTGTTAGATCAAGATAATCCTGAATTACCACGTCCTATCGGTGAAGACATTGTACATTATTCAGATTATTTTGAAGGTGCTCAAAAATATCTAAGCTATTTAAAATCAACTGTAGATGTTAATTTTGAAGGACTTAAAATTGCTTTAGATGGTGCTAATGGTTCTACATCATCACTAGCACCGTTCTTATTTGGTGATTTAGAAGCTGATACTGAAACAATTGGATGTAATCCGGATGGATATAACATTAATGAACAATGTGGTTCTACACATCCTGAGAAATTAGCGGAAACTGTCTTAGAGACTGAAAGTGATTTTGGTTTAGCCTTTGATGGCGATGGAGATAGAATTATTGCTGTAGATGAAAATGGTCAAATTGTTGATGGAGACCAAATCATGTTTATAATTGGTCAAGAAATGCATAAAAACCATGAATTAAACAATGATATGATTGTCTCAACAGTCATGAGTAATCTCGGTTTTTATAAAGCATTAGAAAATGAAGGTATTCAATCTAACAAAACAAAAGTAGGAGATCGTTACGTTGTCGAAGAAATGAGAAGAGGTAACTATAATCTTGGTGGCGAGCAATCTGGTCATATTGTGATGATGGATTATAATACAACGGGTGATGGATTACTTACAGGTGTTCAACTTGCTTCTGTAATTAAAATGAGTGGTAAATCACTAAGTGAATTAGCATCACAAATGAAAAAATATCCTCAATCTCTTATCAATGTTAAAGTAACTGATAAATATCGAGTAGAAGAGAATATTCATGTACAAGAAGTGATGACTAAAGTTGAAACTGAAATGAATGGGGAAGGTAGAATTTTAGTTCGCCCTTCAGGTACAGAACCTTTAGTAAGAGTTATGGTGGAAGCAGCCACTAATGAAGACGCTCAACGTTTTGCTCAAGAGATTGCAGATGTTGTTCAAGATAAAATGGGATTAGATAATGCGTAACGAATAAGTTATTCTCATATTCCTTATTAATAAATTAAAACACCTTCGAAAGAATCTTTCTTCTTTCGAAGGTGTTTTTTATATCATTTACTTTTTCTGTAATAATTCTAATTCTTTAACAATTTCATCAGCTAATTGATCGTCAACTTTGGCATATGTTTTTAAGAAGGCCTTAGCACCATGTTCTTTAATATAATTATTTTTTTCTACTGTTTCTTGATCAGCATTGTCATCGTATGCAAGAAGAAGAGCAGCTGCTTTAACTAAACCTTCACGTTCTAAACCTTTATTATATAAATAAGTTAATGGTTTAATAATACGATCTTTAGGACCTATTTTACGTATTGTTCCTCGACCAACCCGTGTAACTTCATCAGATAGGTTAGGATTATTGAGACGATTAATAATTTTCTCAACGTATTGCTTTTGTTCATTTTTAGAGAAATCAAATTGATCTGTGATATATTGACTCGTTTCACTAAGAGCTTGGCGAAGGCCTGCTTCTATTTGTTTATCTTCGATAGAATCTAAAATAGTAGCTTTATTTTCAAAATGACCAGCGTAAGCTAGAAATGCATGTCCTGTATTAACTGTTAGCAATTTTCTTTCTATATATGGTGTTAAGTCATCTACATATTTAATATGTTCTAATTCTTCACCGTACCAAGCATCTTTTTCGATAACCCATTCAAAGAAAGGTTCTACCATGACGTCTAATATATTTTCATTTTTTTGTAATGGCACAATTCTATCCACTGCTGAATTTGCAAAATGGATATTGTCAGCTAATGGTCCAGTAATATCCAGAATGGCTTTTTTCAAAGTATCTGTGGCCATAATAGCATTTTCACAAGCAACAATATTTACATGATTTTTCTTTTCTTTTAAATATGGAGCAAATGATTTAGCAATAATTGGTAAAATATTTACTCCAACAGCCGTTGTGATTAAATCTGCTTCAAGTATTGCTTCTTTAAGTTGATCTGAGGGTTTAGCTGAATTAATAGCATCTACATTATTCACTCGAGTAGTTGTTTTAGCTTCATCAGCTAAAATAACATCGTATTGATGTTCACTATCCAGTGCATTAATTATATCTTCATTTACATCTGCAAAGGTAACTTTAATGTTATTGTCAGCTAATATATATCCGATAAAACCTCTGCCGATATTGCCGGCACCAAAATGAACTGCTTTCATTATGCGTCAGCCTCCTCGAATACTTGTTTAATTTCATCTGCAGATGTAGCATTTACGATGCGATCAACATTTTCTTCTTCACTAAAAGTAATTGCAATTTTAGAGAGTAAATCTAAATGATCGCCATCTTTACCTGCAATGCCAACGACGACCTTTACTTCTTCGCCATTCCAGTCAACACCTTCAGGAATTTGTAATAAGCTTAAACCTGAACGAATCACATTACCTTTAGCTTCTTCAGTGCCGTGAGGAATTGCTAATGCATTACCCATGAAAGTTGATACTACGTTTTCACGGTCTTTCATAGCTTCGATATAGTTTGGTGTTACAGCACCACTATCAACTAAAACTTGTCCTGCTTTTTCGATTGCATCATTTTGATCAGATGCTGATACATTTAAAAAGATATTGTCATTACTAAATAATTCACTCATTTAAAACACTCCTATTGTAATTGATTTTTTATTTGATTTAATAATTTGTTTCTTAAAATAGTTTTAAATTCATATGGATTTTGCATAAATTCTTCGATGTCATTCAAATGCTCGCTTAATGCCTCTGAGAGGGCACTTACGAATTGAGCCATTTTTTGATTATCTGGGATAAACATACTTATCAAATAATGAACTGAATTTAAATCATTTTGATTACGTTGCAATTGTATCGGTTCTTCCAAAATAGTAATAAGTATGGAAGGTTTTTTGAACATGTTATCTTTTAAATGTGGGATTGCTACCGGATAAGGATGTAACACCCAATTAGGATTTTGTTCAAACTTTGATTGCAGTAAATCAGCGAATGATTGCCTGTCCTCAATTATATCTTCATTTAATAAGTAAGTTTCTAAATATTGCTTCCAATTATCTACTAATTTATATTCTATTTTCACTGAATCTAATACCTCTAAACCTACGCGCATATCTTGAATTGTTTCTTCAGGATTTGTAAAGGTATTTGAGTTATCATTTTCAGCTAGAAGAGTTTGATTTGAATTCGTACTTAGAAAAGAAGCTACATAAGACACTTCATGTTCTGGTAATAATGGATTAACAATTAGAAATGGGGCTTCGATATCTAAATTTACAGTCGAAATAATTCCGTCGTAGTTATTTAAATCTAATACATTCAAGTCGCTTACAGAAGCTTGAGTAATTCTTTCAATTTCACTAAAGACTTGCTCAAGACGATTGGCTAATAAACGACTTGTTCCAATGCCACTACTACATACGACTAGGATATTTAAAAAGCGATTTCCCTGATTTTTAATGGATCCACCAAAGTGAAGCACTATAAAAGCAATCTCACTTTCAGGAAAAATTAAATCAGACCACACCATATGCAATGCTTTATGAATCGTTTCAAAAAGACGTGGATATTTAAATTTAATCATTTCAGTTAAAGGATTGTAGGTTTCAATGTTAGATTTCAAACGATTAATTGCAGGATTGATATGCAATGTTAACCCCTCGATTAAGTTTTCCTTATCTTTAAAATGTTGTCCTGATATTCGTGTAACTGTATTAACAAATTGACGAATCTTTTTACTACTATTATCTTCCTCAGAATTAGAATCCTTTGTACCTTTACGTTTAGCACCACGCAAATGAATTGTTATAAAAGTGATTTCAGCTTGGTTAAACTCAACGTTATATATTTCTTCAAGACGTTTAGCAATTTCTGTTGCAACTTCATGCTCGAAGGTATCTTTAACTGTTTCATATATATCTTTATTTAGTGAGACGTATTCACCATTTTGCATACGTGTAATACTTAACACAATGTGAATCGTCAAAGTTAAATAACTAGATTCTGTTAGGGTATAGGGCAGTTGACCTAAATAGTCCATCAATATACGTTCAATTTTAAATATTCTATCTAAATCTACGAGAGATTGTTGAGAATGATTCAAAGATTGGTAAACAAAGTGATTTTCAATTACAGAATAAACGCTTGTACTATTTAAGTTATTTACCATAAGTTGACTAAGAAATTCTCTTTTTTTAGACTCAGGGCCCTTTAAGTAGACGCCTTCGCCACGTTTTCTTGAAAGTGACAGTTGATAAGATAATAATTCTTCTTCTAAATCATCTAAAAGTTTAGCTAGAGCTTGAATTGAAACACCAATTTCGTGTGCTAAACTAAATTGTTTTATTGCGTGTTTAGTTTGTATAAGAGCATAAAGAATGATTACTTTTTGTTCTTCAATTGATAAATCTAATGTTTGTTGAGTTGTAACTGCTTCCTTCAATCGTCTAATATTGTTAGATTCTCCAGACAATCGTATATCCTTTTTATTGGCTCGCTCTAATTGTATTGAAAATGTACTTAAGTACGATTCAATTTGTTTTAACTCTCTATGAATAGTACGAGAGGACACCGCTAGTTGTTGAGCGATGTCGTATATAGTGACATATTGACCGTGATACTTGATTAATATTTCAATAATCTCTTTTTCACGTGTACTCAGTAACATGGCGGTATCCTCCATTTTTGAAAATAATTAAGTTAATCTTCGTGCTTTAAATTATTTAATAACTCTTCATATCTTGGTGAATTTAAGAAGTTATCCACTGAAATATGAATAGCATTTGGAACTTGTTTAATGGCACGATCTGTTAGTGTTTTTTGCGTGATTACAAGTTGTGCATCATGAGGTAATTGATTAATAGCTGTATTAGTCACATTGACGTCAGTAATACCAGCTTTCTTAAATTTATTACGTAGCATACTTGCACCCATAGCACTTGAACCCATACCCGCATCACATGCGAATATAACATGATTTACACCGCTATAATCGTGTGCATCAACATTCTCAGTATTGTAATTATCTAAAAGTTGTTCAGTATTATCTTCATCATTTTCTTTCTCATTTTCTGTAGAAGACGTAGTAACACCTGTTGTTCCAGCTGCGCTCGCATTCTGTGCATTTGAACGAGTTGCTTCTTTATCAGAATGCGTTAGTTTAGATGAAACTTTAGATTTTTTACCTTTCGTCGCTTCCATTTGAGCTGTAGCAGATTCTAAATCTTGTTTAGGTTCTTTAGTGAATTTCATAATAAGTGCTGCGATGACAAATGATACTAATGTAGCAAGTACTACACCAAGTAACATGTGTAAGAATTCGCCTCTAGGTGCGTTTAAGCAGTAAACGATAAATGAACCTGGGGACGCTGGACTTTTGAAACCGAAGCCAGTAGCTTGATAAGTTGCAACGCCCGTCATACCACCTAAAATAACTGCAATAAATAGTAATGGACGCATCAAAACATATGGGAAGTAAATTTCATGAATACCACCTAGGAAGTGGATAATACCTGCACCATATGAAGTTGCTTTAGCAGTTCCTTTTCCGAAAATCATATAGGCCAATAAAATACCTAGACCAGGTCCAGGGTTAGATTCAATAGTAAATAAGATAGATTGACCAGCATGAGCGGCTTGGTCGGTACCAAGTGGTGTAAATACACCATGGTTAATCGCGTTATTTAAGAATAAAATTTTAGCTGGTTCAACAATAATACTTACTATAGGTAGTAAATGAAGGTGAACTAAGAATTCAACAGCAACAGACAAGATATGCATGATGAATTTCATGATTGGAGCTAAAATTTCAAAACCAATAATTGTCATAATAAAACCTAAGATACCTGCAGAAAAGTTATTGAATAACATTTCAAAACCTTGTGGTGTTCTAGGTTGCACGAATTGGTCTACTTTTTTCATTAACCAACCAACAAGTGGCCCCATAATCATGGCACCAAGTAACATTGGTGTTTCAGGTAAAGCTACAATAACCCCCATAGTTGCTGTAGCTGCAATAATTCCACCACGTAAGCCATGAATTAAACGCCCACCGCTAAATGCGATGAGTAATGGAATTAAGTACGTAATCATCGGTCCAGCTAATTGAGATAAATCTTTGTTAGGGAACCAACCATTATCAATGAAGATTGCGGCAATAAAACCCCATGCGATAAATGCACCAATGTTAGGCATAATCATACTGCTTAAGAATGATCCAAACGCTTGGACTTTACGACCGACTCCTTTTTTCTCTTGAGTTTGTGACATCTCTACACCTCTTTTTTAATTAGTATGTGACTATATTTAGTTTAAATCTTGTAGTTAGTTTCTCTCAATATAAACAAAAATTGAGTTTGTCATGATAGTTGTGACAAGATTAAGTCTAACTATTATATATAGTAGAACTTTGAATTAGTTTATATTAATAAGTTTTTTCAAAGGTTAAAAAAATAAGTTTTTTAACTTATTTTAGGAAGTATTGTTAAATCATTTGCAAAATAAATCATCGTCAGTGTACAATAATGATTAATGGAAAGGAGGAAAGAAAGTAAATAAATAGTTATAGCGCCTGTGCAAATGACTATATTATTGTTGAAAATTAAAAGTTAATTATGAGAACTTTTATAGAGAATAATGTAGCTTTTGTAGACGAGGAGGATAGTGATCGAATAGATCGGCGGATGCTATCCCGGATGTGGCTCATTCGTTAGCTTATTAAGTAAAACACTAGGGCAACTTAGTGGACAAAGTTAATAAGATCGCCGAAATAAAATACTACTAAGGGAAGCGTAGAGTAGCGTGTTAAAATGATCAATTACACACGCTTATTTCTTGATGTCCTCGTATGACATCATTGATATGGTAGAAGGTTATTAATATAAATTAAAATGACAAATCATATTGCTCTTGCTATCCCTCATTTTGGAGGAAATAGATTATGTGTGGAATTGTTGGTTATATTGGATACGACAATGCTAAGGAATTACTTTTAAAAGGTTTAGAAAAATTAGAATATCGTGGTTATGATTCAGCAGGTGTTGCTGTAGTTAATGATCAAGGGACTAAAGTATTTAAAGAAAAAGGTAGAATTGCTGAACTACGTAAAGTCGCAGATAACAGTGATCAAGATGGAACAGTAGGTATTGGTCATACACGTTGGGCAACTCATGGTGTACCAAACTATGAAAACTCTCATCCTCATCAATCAGCAACAGGTCGTTTCACATTAGTACATAATGGTGTGATTGAAAACTATGAGGAGTTGAAAGCTGAGTACCTATCAGATATTAAATTCCTTTCTGAAACTGATACAGAAGTGATTGTTCAGTTAATCGAACATTTTTCAAATGAAGGACTTTCAACAGAAGAGGCCTTTACTAAAGTTGTGACTTTATTACATGGTTCATATGCTTTAGGTTTATTGGATGAGCAAGATAAAGATACGATTTATGTAGCTAAAAACAAATCTCCATTGCTTGTTGGCGTGGGTGAAGGTTTCAATGTTATCGCTTCAGATGCATTAGCAATGTTACAAGCTACTAACCAATATAAGGAGATTCATGACCATGAAATCGTAATTGTTAAACGCGATGATGTGGTAATCAAAGACACTGAAGGTAATGTTCAAGAGCGTGAATCTTATACTGCTGAAATCGATGCTTCAGATGCTGAAAAAGGTGTTTATGATCATTATATGTTGAAAGAAATTCATGAACAACCAGCAGTTATGCGTCGCATTATCCAAGAATATCAAGATGAAGAAGGTAACTTGAAAATTGATCAAGACATTATCAAAGATGTCGCAGATGCAGATCGTATTTACATCATTGCAGCAGGTACAAGTTATCATGCCGGTTTAGTAGGGAAAGAGTTCATCGAAAAATGGGCAGGAGTACCAACAGAAGTACATGTTGCTTCAGAATTTGTTTACAATATGCCTTTATTATCTGAAAAACCATTATTCATCTATATTTCACAATCAGGTGAAACAGCAGACAGTCGTGCCGTACTAGTTGAAACGAAAAAATTAGGTCATAAATCATTAACTATTACTAATGTTGCTGGTTCAACGTTATCTCGTGAAGCGGATCATACATTACTCTTACATGCAGGTCCTGAGATTGCTGTAGCATCTACAAAAGCATATACAGCTCAAATTGCAGTATTATCAATACTTTCACAAATCGTAGCTAAAAATCACGGTCGTGAAGCTGATATCGACTTATTAAGAGAATTAGCTAAAGTAACAACTGCTATTGAAACTATCGTTGATGATGCACCAGTAATGGAAGAAATTGCTACTAATTTCTTAGAAACAACTCGTAATGCATTCTTTATAGGACGTACAATTGATTATAATGTAAGTTTAGAAGGTGCATTAAAACTTAAAGAAATCTCTTATATTCAGGCTGAAGGATTTGCTGGTGGTGAATTGAAGCACGGTACAATTGCACTTATCGAAGAGGGTACGCCAGTTATCGGTTTAGCAACTCAAGAGAATGTTAACTTATCTATCCGTGGTAATATTAAAGAAGTTGTAGCTCGTGGTGCTAATCCTTGTATCATTTCAATGGAAGGCTTAGACAAAGATGGTGATACGTATGTTATCCCTCATGTACATGAGTTATTAACACCATTAGTTTCTGTTGTTACTATGCAATTAATTTCTTATTATGCTGCATTGCACAGAGACTTAGACGTTGATAAACCACGTAACTTAGCTAAATCAGTTACAGTTGAATAATTGAACTAGTTTTTAAAACCAGTTAAGGGAAACCTTGCTGGTTTTTTAAAAACATTTTTAACAGAATATTCCGAAAAATATCGTCGCGGTAGCTCACAATATCAATGATGTATTTTAAATTGAAATGCATCTTCGTTAATTCTACAAAAGGTAAAGTTTTCTAAGCTATATATGATATCAACGCTTTATTAAAGTTAAAGTCGTTGCACTTTATATCAAACAGTGACACAATTTATTTAAGTAATTAAAGTAACGAGTGGAGGATAATATGAATAACGTTAAAGCAATATTCCTAGATATGGATGGAACAATTTTACATGAAAATAATAAAGCATCTAACTATACCAAGGATGTGGTAGATGAATTACGTGAAAAGGGTTTTAAGGTATTTCTAGCCACAGGTCGTTCATATTCTGAGATACATAAACTCGTACCTGAAGGTTTTAAAGTTGATGGAATTATTAGTTCTAATGGTACTACTGGTGAAATCGAGGATCAAAATTTGTTTAAACACAGTTTATCTTTAGAACAAGTTAAAAAAATTGTTAAATTAGCTCAACAACAACATATCTACTATGAAGTATTTCCTTTTGGAGCACAACGTATCGTTTTAAAAGAAGATTATCAATGGATGCGTGACATGATTACTGGTGAAACGCCACCCAATAATGTAAGTCATAGTGAATGGACTTCAAGACTAGACGCTATGAAAGATAAAATTGATTGGCGTGACGAGTTGCCGGACTTAGATTATTCTAAAATCTATTTGTTTAATCCAAATCTTGATAAAATTACCACATTCAGAGATGAACTTATTCAGAATAAAGTTTTGCTAAGTATAAGTGTTTCTAACTCGTCTCGTTATAATGCAGAAACAATGGCGTATAATACCGATAAAGGTACGGGGATTAAAGAAATGATTGAACACTTTGGTATTCAGCAAGAGGAAACATTAGTCATTGGAGATAGTGATAATGATCGTGCGATGTTCGACTTTGGGCATTATACAGTTGCAATGAAAAATGCACGACAAGAAATTAAAGATATCACAGATGAAGTGACTGAGGAAACAAATGAAGAAGATGGGGCAGCTAAATACTTAAAATCACGATTATTAGACAAATAAATATATAAGCATTAAAAACTCGCAAGTAACGATAATAGGTTACTTGCGAGTTTATTTAATAACTATTATTTCTTGTCAAAAGTGTCTTTAGCTCTATCTGTAATGTCGTCTTTATTGTCAGACACCTTTTCAGAAGCTTTGTCTTTTAAATCTTGACCCTTACTAGAAGCGTTATCTTTTTGATTGTTAAATTGATTTTCAGCTTTATCTTTAAGATTATCACCTTTAGAGTCATTGTCGTTCACTTTATCTTGAACTTTTTCTTTTACGTTAGATGTTTTACCTTTGTTATCGTCTTTAGATGTAGCTAATGAATCTTTGTCATTCTTCTTACCTTTGCGAGCTTTCTTACCAGGTTTATCAATTTTATCACCACGTGTGATGAAGTAATAAATGATACCCATAAGAATGATAAAGTAAATAACAATTCTAATTAGAATGATTAAAATAAGCACAACGTATGCAAGAATTTGAGCAACTGATTGTGACATATGACTAGTTAAATAACTAAATAGGGTAATTAATGGTTGACCTGTAATAAGAACAACTAGGTTAAGTAATAAAATACCAATAAAGAATTTTAACCAAGTTTTCTTACCATTCTTAATTCCATTAAATCCTTCTTTAACATTACTCATTGCTTTTCGATGTGGATCTTCTGCAAATGCAACTGTGTAATTAATCATGAAGATTAAGAAGAACCAATAAACGATTGAAGTAATGAATCCCATTAGTAAAATAATTACAATTTGAGAAATAATTAAAATAGCAATTGAATTATCCACATTACTTACTGATTGTTGTATCCACGCGTACAATTGAATAAAAGTGACGTTGTACAATAATTTTAGTAAGTATGCAATGATAAACATAATCATAATAGCAACAACTGAGATTAATGCTAATAATAAAGATGTTGCATAACGGCCTTTTTTAAAGGCAAAGAATAAATCACTAAATTTAATTTTTTCGTGCTTCATAGCCTTTTGGATAACATTAATAGCACCTGCTAATAGTTGGTATCCAAGGAAAATAAATAGTAAAGCTAAAATAAGATAAATAATAATAATAGGGATGTACATTGTTAATGAAACGGATTGTCCGAATTGTTGTAACATTTGCATCTGAGTAGAAAATTGAGCTATAAATGCTGATGCAAATCGATAAACAATAAAACAAACTGCAAAACTAATTAAAGCGAATAATAAAGCTTTGAGTAGTTGCGGTTTAGCATTTTTAAATGCCGATTTATAATATCTAAACAAATTTTAAGCACTCCTTTAACGTAATATAAATACAATATCAAAAATCTTATTTTTTTTAAATTAATATCTAACATAAAAGGGTATTGAAGTGTTAAAATATGCTAGTAAATTCACATTGAAAGGAGATATCATCATGAAATTTGCAGTTATTACTGATATCCATGGTAATTATGATGCATTAGAAAAGGTGTTAGATGATATTGATAGTAGAGAAGATATCGATAAAATTTATAATCTTGGCGACAATATAGGTATTGGACACGAGACAAACAAAGTTTTAGATACTGTATTTGATCGTGATGATATGGAAATGATTGCCGGTAACCATGATGAAGCAATCATGACACTAGTTAATAACACACAATATCCTGAAGATCTTAAAGGCAAATTTTATGAGCATCATCAATGGATAGAAAGCCACCTCGATGAATCATATTATGATGAATTAAATCAATTACCACGATATATTGAGAAAACTATCAAAGGAAAAAAGGTTTTATTTATTCATTATGAAATTCCTAATGAAAAATTAGAAGTAGGAATTGAAGGGCAACCTTTTGCACCGATGGCTAGTGATGATGAGCAAGAGATTTCTAAGCTTTTTGAAGATAAAGACGCGGATTTAATATTATTTGGCCACAATCATCGTTTACATTTATTTGATGATAAATCTACAATTTACTTTAATCCAGGTGCAGTGGGATTAAATAACGGAGCTCATACTGTATATGGTATTGTTACAATTAATGAACAAGGCATTTCTGTTGAACGTGTAAAACTAGACTATGATGAAGAAGAATTTATAGAAGGTTTTGCTGAAAAACAAGTACCAGCAAGAGACTTTATTTTTAAAAACTTTATGTAAATAATTGAATATCCTCAAGGATGAGACATTGGAAGTGTCTTGCCCTTGAGGATATTTTTAATGACTATTGGCATGTGTATGAGTGTGTATGTGTTCATGAATACCTGAACATATTGTTGAATCATCATGTTTATGTTTAGGTGTTTCAAGTTGTATTGTCATGTGTTGAACATTTTGATGCAATAAATCATGTTCAATGGTTTCTAAAAGATTTTCACATTCTTTAACTGTTAATTGCTCTGAAACAACTGCGTGACAACTGAGTGCATTCATATCATTTGATATAGTCCAAACATGATAATCATGTACATTTTGAATGCGTTCGTCTTTAGTGATTGTAGATATCACTGCTTCTAGGTCTACATCACTAGGTGTACCTTCCATTAAAATATTTAGTGAAGATTTTGCTATACCGTAAGCACTTTTTAAAATAATTAGTGACACCAGAATACTAGCGATAGGGTCAGCAAGAGTAAAGTTAAACGCCCAAATTAATAATGCTGCTACGATTGCACCAATTGAACCAAAGAGATCACCTAATACATGGAGAAAGGCGCCACGCATATTTAAATTATGAGATGTATCACCGCCTCTAAACATTAACGCTGCAACTACAATATTAACGATTAAGCCAATTAAGCTTATAATAAACATCTCTTGAGATTGCACTTCTGGAGGGGCGAAAAATCTACGAATAGCTTCGATAATAATCATAAGACTGATAATAAATAAAGTTACGCCATTGAATAAAGCAGCGAGCACTTCAAAGCGTTTATAGCCATAGGTTTTAGTTTGTGTAGCATTCTTTTCCGCATATATAAATGCGATAAGTGCTACGCCAAGTGAGATGGTGTCACTTAACATGTGAAATCCATCAGAGAGTAAGGCCAAGCTATTGGCAATAAATCCACCGATGATTTCTACTAACATAAATAATCCTATAATAAAGAAAGAGATTAAAAGTACTTTCTTATTATTTGTATGGACATGACCATGTGCATGATTGTGACTGTGATGTTGATGATTGTGATTTGTCATATTAACTTCCACCTTCATTTGGATGACTAGCATGATGAATGGCTTGTTTGAGCAATGTAGATACGTGCTTGTCGTCTAAAGAATATATCATAGATTGACCTTGTCGTTTTGATTTAACCAAGTGTGTACTTTTCAATAACTTTAGTTGATGTGACACATTTGATTGAGACATATTCAATGTATGTGAAATGTGTCCTACACTTGCTTCTCCAAATTCTAATAATTCCATAATACGTAAACGGTTGAGATCGCTTAAAGCTTTGAATATCTCAGTGACTTTGCTTAAAGTATCTACATCGGTATGTTTATTTTGTTCAATGTCATTCACCTTGAAGCACCTCTTTATATGAATATTTTTTCATATATTAATATAATTTATTGTGGTAGTGATGTCAATCGTATTTTTATTGGGTTTACTTTTTGAAAATGAGTGGTAAACATCAATTACGATTTTAAAAAGGGAGGACGTTAAGAATGAGTATTTTATTAATCGGTGCTAATGGTGGCGTAGGTTCAAGATTAGTACAACAATTAAAATCAGATAATATTGATTTTACTGCAGGTGTTCGTAAAGAGGAACAAGTGAAAGAATTAAAGGACCAAGATGTCGATGCAACATTAGTAGATGTTGAAAAAGCCACTGTTAAAGATTTAACTCAACTCTTCAACAATTACGATAAAGTTATTTTCTCAGTAGGTTCAGGTGGCAGTACAGGCGATGATAAGACAATTATAGTTGATTTAGACGGTGCTGTTAAAACTATTGAAGCAAGTAAAGAGGCGGACATTAAGCACTATGTAATGGTTTCAACTTATGATTCAAGAAGAGAAGCTTTCGATTCTGCTGGCGATTTAAAACCGTATACAATTGCTAAACACTACTCAGATGATTATTTAAGAAATTCTGGTCTTAATTATACAATTGTGCATCCAGGAAGACTTACTGATGATGAAGGTACTGGTAAAATTGAAGCAGATTTATACTTTGATAAACGTGCGTCTATTCCTCGAGACGATGTAGCAACAGTGCTTAAAGAAGTAGTTACATCTGATAAATTTGCTAATCAAGAATTTCAAATTCTTAGTGGTAATAAAGAAATTAAAGATGCGTTACAAAAATATGAATAATCGTTATAAAAATGATATTAGCAAAAGCAGTCGAGTTACCTTTTAGGTGATTCGGCTGTTATTTGTTTTAAACTATAGAGTGAAAAATGGTTTATTTAACTTCAAATTGATATTGTTAATAATAATGCAAAATTTTAATTATTTAGTGAAGCGTTTGATAAACTAAAATTGAATTAAAGATGATTTGTTCTATTTGTTTTTAAATAATAATTTTTATTCAAAAAATTCGGTACTTCTTTAGATTTTGAAATGTGGTACAATCATAAATAGTGATAATGAAAAATAATGGATATAACTTAAAATTAGGGAACTCAATACATAATTATTAAATTGACTGTTGTCTCTTTAGAAATATAGAAACTACTTATAACAAAGTGAAAAAATGTCTTTAAGGAGATAAGTATACTTAAGTTAACTTTAGAATGATAGATTAAGTTGACGTTTAAGATAATGGAGGTGTAATGATGCCGTTATTTTTAAAGCCTATTTTTCATGAAAAGGTTTGGGGTGGAAGTAAACTCCAACAATTTGGATATCATCTTCCAAATGAGCATATAGGTGAGTGTTGGGGAGTATCCGCACATCCGAATGGTAAGAGTGAAATTCTCAATGGACCTTATGCGGGGCAGACACTAGATCAAGTTTGGAACGACCATAGAGAACTATTTGGCGAGTTTCCAAGTAAAGATTTCCCTTTAATGGCTAAAATTGTTGATGCTGAGGCACCTTTATCAATACATGTTCATCCTGATGATTCATATGCTTATGAAAATGAAAATGGTCAATATGGCAAGTCCGAATGTTGGTACATTATCGAAGCGGAGGAAGATGCTGAAATTACCATTGGCACTAAAGCATCATCTCGTGAAGAATTTGAACAACAAATAAAGGAAGGCAAGTTCCAAGAAAACTTAAGAAAGATTAAAGTTAAACCTGGAGACTTTTATTTTATTCCTGCTGGCACAATTCATTCTATAGGCGCTGGAATCATGGCATATGAGACAATGCAGTCATCTGACGTATCATATAGAGTATATGACTATGATCGTAAACTTAATAACAATGAACAACGGACACTAAATGTCTCTAAAGCATTAGACGTAATGGAGTACTCTAGTGAACTGCCAAGTATTGTACCTCAGAACGAAGTGATAGAGAATCACAATTGCACCCACGTAGTGTCTAATGACTTCTTTACTATAGTAAAATGGGAAATTTCATGTACATTAAATTATATGAAGCCACGTGAATTTTGCTTAATTTCTGTATTAGAAGGTAATGGTAAAATTATTATTGATGGTGAAATTTTTGAGATTGAAAAGGGAACTAATTTTGTTTTAACATCTGAAGATTTAGATAGCGTATTCGAAGGTGATTTTACGCTTATAATTAGTTATATTTAAACTTGATTAAAAATAAATTGCTAGTAATTATATAGAGATTAATCATACAAGGAGCGTTAGTTTTGAAGCAATTTTTATATATTTCTCTCATTTGTGGAATGATTTCAGGAGCTGGAATATTTTTACATATGCCACATTACCCTACATTAATTCTACCGAGAGTTGTAGCAATTGTAGGTATTATTAGTGCTTTGATTACGATTAAAGATAAAGATATTAATGCTATGCTTAAATTAGGTGGAGTAATGATTAACGTCATTCCGTTATTAGGTAGCATGATTACACCTCATTAATAAAGTTGTTTATTAATAGGTTATGTAAATGTTTATTAAAAGTTTTAATGACTTTTTATTCGAAGCTAAGACAGATGAGTTGTCTTAGCTTCTTTTTCTTAAAATGATAAAAACAGCTAATTGTTAGAGAATATTGAAAATGTGTGATAAAAATTATGATAAAATGGATTTAAAATTTGTATCAAAGTATTCGTAATACACATTTATTTAAATTATAGGTTAGATAAGGAGTATCATAATGACTGAGGAAATTAACTATTTTTGGCTAAATTGTGGTTATAATAGATGGAATCATAATGAACCCCTTGTAGGTCAAACAACTTTATTTGAATCGGGTGCACATTTCAATCCTTCTCAAGGATTTCGTGCTTTTAAAAAGGCCAAAGCAGGAGATCAAGTCATCTTTTATCAAGTACAAACTGATTCTGGTTTATTAGGTATTGGCGAAATTATAAGTGTTCAAGCAGGTGCTCAAAATAAAATCAGAGTAGAATTTAAATTCAATGAAGAACTGAAATCATTGACGACCGACTATTTAAAACGAAGTGAAGCTTTAGATTTTCGTATGAATAATATGAAAGAAACGTTGTTTAATCAAATTAAACAATCAGAATTTGATTTAATTGTAAGTTTAGGAAAAGGGGAAACTAAAATCCCAAGATACTTTTTATTATCTGAAACAGATGACTTTGAACCAGGTAAAAATTATACAATTTTTACGCATACTTACAATGGAATAAAAAGAAATGGTTATCACTTCTATACACAACTTGAAGTTGGAGATAATATTATTATCTATAATAAAGAAAAAGATCAATCAGTAGTAGGTATCGGCGAAGTGTCTCGTCATATTCATGAGAAACCTCCAATTCCAGGTAGAACGAATAGTACGGCTATAGAAATCTTGTATGGCAAGAATATTAACCCAATTTCTTTAGGTCATTTAAATAAACATCAGAAATTAAAGAATTTATATTTCTTACAAGAAAATGCTAAACAAGCTATCGCGAGTATGTCACAAACACAATATGATGCTATATTAGAAATGAGTGACAATAATGGTATTAAAAATCCATTCGAGACTGTTCAAAAATCAGAAGTCACTGAATATCAAAATGATAATTCACTCAAACCATTTATATTATTAGTTGTTGATAGAAAAGAAGAAGGCTTAAAAGCAGCTAATGATTTATTACAAAAAACAAATGCAAATCCTGTCATTACTAGTGGACATCCTGATTTTACAGAGGATATGTTATATGGCAAATATTTACCAAATGAATCAGGCGCTCTATATTATCGCGAAGGATTTATTACGCAATTAATGCCTACCAAAGATAAAAATTATTTAGTTATTGATAATTTTAATCGTATCAATCCAGATATCTTCCAAACGTACATTAATGTATTAGAAGGTTATGAGGTGACATTACCTAGGTACAATAAAGATGGAAGTATGATTAAATGGTCTAAGAACAAAGATTCCTTCTATCACTTTAATCCTAATTGGCATATTATTGGTGTAACATATGATTCTATAGAGGACATTAAACAGAAGTATTCTCAACAGTTTCTTAAGTATACGCGCATTGTACGCGTTAATCAT
Source organism: Staphylococcus sp. FSL K6-0223 (assembly GCF_038008285.1). Lineage (NCBI taxonomy): Bacteria > Bacillati > Bacillota > Bacilli > Caryophanales > Staphylococcaceae > Staphylococcus > Staphylococcus sp. FSL K6-0223. Next base: position 228,040 of record NZ_JBBOYX010000003.1, on the reverse strand, counting down.
TCAGAGTAAGTTAGTTTAATAGAACATTTTAATTAAATTTTAGAAATTAAATTTGAAATGACTCTCCTCAAACTCTTTACGTTAATAAGTGAAAGTTTTGAGGGGAGCTTTTTATGTTTTAAAGATTCTTAATCGCCATTAAGTTAAATACAAATGCTTTTATTTCAATTAATTAAAATTACTAAAGAAATGTTTGTAAATGAGGAGGCGGCCGTGTTTATGATGTTTTGAAAAAAGGAAATGTAATTGTAAGAGTTAATAAAGGAGGTATTTAATATGCCTATTATATATTATGACGGTAATTGCATTTATTGTTATAATTATGCGATTTGGCTTATTCAAAATGGACTTTCTAAGAGCTATGAGTTCGCAACTATAAAAGGTGAGATTGGCGAACAATTTTTTAATCAACACCCCGAAGCCAAAAATAGAAATAGTGTAATTTTGCAAAAAGGTGAGCATTTAGAATATAAATCAGACGCGATTGCTACGCTTATTACTTCGTTGCCAAACAATAAAAAATGGTTAGGTATAGGTCTAAGAGTACTGCCGAAACCAATACGTGATTTAGGTTATAATTTATTTGCTAATAATAGAGATAAAATGTGGAAGACACACTGGCATAAGCCTACTGAATATGAAAAATCATTCTTTTTAGATGATAATGCTAAAATCAAGTTAACTTAATTGATAATTTTGACTACTAATTGATAATATATAGGTGGAAGTCAAAAAGTAAAAATAACTTTCAATATTAGAAAATATTAGAATTTGTATGTAATGAGTTCATTGATCAATACAAATAAGCATCGTCATAATTTCGACAACAATTTGAAATAATTATAAATAAAAGTGTGATTTTGCTTTACAGATTATAATTATTATAATATAATAATTATTGTAATCAAGGAAAGCTGATTAATTAAGGAGTGTATTTTAAATGAGTAATCAACAAGATGTAGTAAAAGAATTAAATCAACAAGTAGCAAACTGGACAGTAGCATACACAAAATTACACAATTTCCATTGGTACGTAAAAGGACCAAACTTCTTCTCATTACACACTAAATTCGAAGAACTTTATGATGAAGCTAGCCAATATGTAGATGATTTAGCAGAAAGAATCTTAGCTATTGGTGGTAACCCGATCGGTACTTTAACTGAAAGTTTAGATAAATCAATTGTTAAAGAGGCTGGAAAAAATTATGCAGCTGAACAAATGGTAGAAGAACTTTCACATGATTTCACTAATATTTCTAAACAATTAGAACATGCAATTGAAGTAGCAGGTAATGCAGGTGATGATGTATCAGAAGATATGTTTATTGGCATGCAAACTTCAGTTGATAAACATAATTGGATGTTACAATCTTATTTAGGCAAATAATTTGATAGACAACGTTTTAAAAAATAAATTTGGACATAATTGCTAAAAATAATAGCAGTAAGAAGATTTCAATTAGAATCTTCTTACTGCTACTTTTATTTTCAACACTAAGTACTAGTGTTGAACCTTTAATATTTTATTCAGCGATTTCAAGTGCAATTTCCATCATTTGAGTGAATGATGTTTGTCTTTCTTCTGCACTTGTAGCTTCATCACGTAAAATATGGTCACTAACTGTGAAGACGCCAAGTGCTTTTTTGCCTGCATTGATGGCATTTAAATATAAACCTGCAGACTCCATTTCAATTCCTAATATACCCATTTTTTTCCATGCATCGTTAAATGTTGCATCTGCATTATAAAAAGTATCAGATGATAATACATTTCCCACATGTGAAGTAGCACCAATTTCGTCTGCTGCTTTTTTAGCTTTAGTAATTAAGTCAAAATCAGCAATCGGCGCAAAATGTCCAGGAATATTAAATTGATCTACATAATTTGAATTTGTTGATGCAGCTTGAGCAATAATTACATCATATAAATTAACATCCTCTTGAAGTGCACCACATGAACCCACGCGAATAATTGTTTCTACATCAAAGAAATTATATAACTCATAAGAGTAAATACCAATACTTGGAATTCCCATTCCTGACCCCATAACTGAGATTTCTTTACCTTTATAAGTTCCTGTGTAACCAAACATGTTGCGTACTTCATTAAACTGTTCAACATTTTCTAAGAAGTTATCCGCAATATATTTAGCACGTAGCGGGTCACCAGGCATTAATACAGTTTTAGCAATTTTTACACCATTTGGTTGAATATGAGGTGTACCATTCGTCATAAGTTATCTTCTCCTTATTATTTAAGTTATCAATATAGATTAAAAAGCTTTATATCACAATATAAGATAACATTTGTTTATCTTTTATGCGAATTTTTGTACTATATAATTGTAAGTAAATATTATGTGATTATTAACTAAGTGTGAAGCTGTATAACAAATTAAATTAAAATTTAGTGACTTCTAGACACATTTTTCTGTCATCTTCAGAAGTATACCAGGACTTATATTTGTATGCTAGTTCCATTCTTAGTAAGCAGTTACATATATTTTGAAAAATGGAGGAACGGAAATGAACGTAGCAAAATATATAGATCATACTTTACTAAAACCTGATTCAACTAGAGAACAAATTGATAAAATTCTTGAAGAAGCTAAAAAGTATCAATTCAAATCAGTGTGCATTAATCCAACTCATGTTAGTTATGCAAGTCAACAATTACTAGATACAGATGTACTTGTGTGTACTGTAATCGGATTTCCATTAGGGGCAACTACGACTGACGTAAAGGTCTTCGAAACTGAAAATGCAATTAAAAATGGTGCTTCAGAAATAGATATGGTTATTAATATTGGGGCTTTAAAAGATCAACGCTATGATGAAGTGCAAAAAGATATTGAGGGTGTTATCGCAGCTGCTAATGGAAAAACAGTTAAAGTGATAATTGAAACAGTACTTTTAACTGATGAAGAAAAAGTTAAGGCTTGTGAATTAGCTGAAAAAGCAGGCGCTACTTTTGTTAAAACATCTACAGGATTTGCTGGTGGGGGAGCTACACCAGAAGACGTCAAATTAATGAAAGATACTGTAGGCAACCGCTTAGAAGTAAAAGCATCTGGAGGAGTGAGAAGTCTAGAAGACTTTGAAAAAATGATTGAAGCAGGTGCGACAAGAATTGGTGCAAGTGCGGGAGTCCAAATTATAGAGGGTCTTGATTCCAACTCAGATTATTAAAAGATTCATTTAAGGGAATGATTTTTATGAGAATGATAGATATTATTGAGAAAAAACGTGACGGACATGCGCTAACAGAAAAAGAGATTGAATTTTTTATTAATGGTTATACGAAAGGTGACATCCCTGATTATCAAGCTTCGAGTTTAGCTATGGCCATCTTTTTCCAAGACATGAATCAAGAAGAAAGAGCAGCAATGACGATGGCAATGGTTAATTCAGGAGATAAGATTGATTTATCTCAAATTAAAGGCGTAAAAGTGGATAAGCACTCTACTGGTGGTGTAGGAGATACGACAACATTAGTATTAGCGCCTTTAGTAGCGTCATTGGGTGTACCAGTAGCTAAAATGAGTGGTCGTGGTTTAGGTCATACTGGAGGAACGATTGATAAATTAGAATCAGTAAATGGTTTTAATGTAGAGATAAGTGAACAAGAATTTATTAAACTTGTTAATGAAGATAAAGTTGCTGTGATAGGTCAATCTGGAAATTTAACACCAGCTGATAAAAAACTATATGCACTAAGAGATGTTACGGGTTCTGTTAATTCTATTTCATTAATCGCGTCATCAATTATGAGTAAAAAAATCGCAGCTGGTGCAGATGCAATTGTTCTTGATGTAAAAACCGGGAGCGGTGCTTTCATGAAAACATTAGAGGAAGCAGAAGCATTAGCACATGCAATGGTAAGTATAGGTAATAATGTAGGTAGAAATACTATGGCGATTATTTCTGATATGAGCCAACCATTGGGTCGTGCAATTGGTAATGCTTTAGAATTAAAAGAAGCGATTGAGACACTAAAAGGCCAAGGGCCAAAAGATTTAACGGAACTTGTATTAACATTAGGCTCACAAATGGTAGTGTTAGCTCAAAAAGCGCAATCATTAGAAGAAGCACGTCAAATGCTTGAGGAAGCTATTCAATCAGGTAAAGCTTTAGAGAAATTTAAAACCTTTATTAGTCACCAAGGTGGTGATTCGTCTATTGTTGATGACCCAGATAAGTTGCCTCATGCGAAGTATCAAATTCATTTTCAAGCGAAAAAGGATGGCGTGATTACCAAGATAGTTGCAAATGAAATCGGTGTTGCTTCAATGATGCTTGGTGCAGGACGTCAAACGAAAGAAGATAAAATTGATTTAGGTGTAGGGATTGTTCTAAATAAAAAAGTTGGGGATTCTGTCAAAGAAGGAGACAATATTCTCACAATTCATAGCAATAAAGAAAATGTTAATGAAATATTAGACAAATTAGACGAGAGTATTACAATTGAAGAAAAAGGTGAAATACCAACCTTAATTCACAAAATTATAACCGAGTAGGAGATGTAAAGAATGACTACAGCGTTTAATCGAATCCATCTTATCGTTATGGACTCAGTAGGTATTGGTGAGGGTCCGGATGCGGCTGCATTTAAAGATGAGGGTTCTCATACACTCAAACACACTTTAGAAGGATTTAATCAAGAACTTCCAAATTTACAACGACTTGGATTAGGAAATATTGATTCTTTACCAGTAGTTTCTAAGGTTGAAAAACCAGGTGCATTTTATACAAAATTGAGCGAAGCTTCAGTTGGTAAAGATACAATGACTGGGCATTGGGAAATTATGGGTTTAAATATTATGCAACCATTTAAAGTATATCCTAATGGTTTCCCAGATGAACTTGTTAAGGAAATTGAAGAGATGACAGGACGTAAAGTTGTTGCGAATCGTCCCGCTTCAGGTACTCAAATCATCGATGAGTGGGGCGAACATCAAATGAAGACAGGCGACTTAATTGTTTACACAAGTGCTGACCCTGTACTTCAAATTGCTGCTCATGAAGATATCATTCCACTTGATGAATTATATGATATATGTGAAAAAGTTCGTGAATTAACTAAAGACCCTAAGTATTTAATTGGACGTATTATTGCAAGACCATATGTAGGTGAACCTGGCAACTTTACACGTACATCAAATCGCCATGATTATGCATTGAAACCTTTTGGTAAAACAGTGATGAATACGTTACAAGATAATGATTACGATGTCATTGCTATTGGTAAAATTAATGATATTTATGATGGTGAAGGTGTGACAGAAGCCATTCGTACCAAAAATAATATGGATGGTATGGACAAACTCATTGAAGTAGTACAAAAAGACTTTAAAGGGATTAGTTTCTTAAATTTAGTAGACTTTGATGCGCTTTATGGTCACCGACGAGATAAAGAAGGCTATGCTCAAGCTATTAAAGACTTTGATAATCGTTTACCGGAATTAATTGAACACTTACAAGAAGACGATTTAGTGATTATTACAGCTGATCACGGAAATGACCCAATAGCCGATGGTACGGATCATACACGCGAATATATACCAGTATTAATGTTTAGTCCTAAGATTAATCAGTATCATGAACTATCTCAAGACACGACATTTAGTTCAATCGGTGCTACAATTGCAGATAACTTCAACGTAGAATTACCAGAATACGGTAAAAGTTATTTAAAAGAAATGGGAGTTGAACACAAATGAAATTCTTAAGATTTCTATTAGGAATCGCATTTGGAACAGCTGGCGTATTACATTTTACGAATGAACGTCAATTTAGAAATATTGTTCCAGATTATTTACCTTTACAAAAAACAGCTGTATTAGTTACAGGTGTTTTTGAAATCTTCTTTGGAATGATGCTATTAATTCAAAGACTAGCAAGTTGGTCGAAGAAAGGAATTAACTTATTCCTATTAGCAGTATTCCCTGCAAATATTTATATGGCACGTAAAAAATTACCATTGGGTGATAAAGAAGTTCCTAAATGGGCACTTTATTTAAGATTACCATTACAATTTGTATTAATGGGTATTGTTAAGAAACTATAATTCATTATTGAACTACAACTGCTATTGAGTAGTTGTAGTTTTATTTATTTTTAAATGGGAAAAACCATGCATCATTAAATAATGAAAAAGATAAAAGGGAGTTTATTTAAATGATAGTTATTACAGGTGCAACGGGTACATTAGGAAGAATTGTAGTAGAAGAAGCTTTAAAAGTATATCCCGCAAATGAATTGGGAGTAAGCGTGAGAGATGCTTCAAAAGCACAAGACTTAGCTGATAAAGGTGTAAGTGTAAGGGAGGGCGATTTCAAAAAGCCAGAAACTTTAAAACAAGCCTTTGAAAACGCGGATCAATTATTAGTTATCTCAGGAAATGGACAAGGTGATGAACTTGTTGAAGCTCATAAAAACGTGATTGAAGCAGCTAAAGAAATTGGTGTCAACCGTATACTATATACTAGTCAAATTGGAAGTGCGCCTCAATCACACTTCCAACCTATGGTAGATCATTATAAAACTGAGCAAATGTTAGAAGAAAGTGGTTTGAACTTTATTGCTTTTAGAAACGGTTTCTATTCAGCAAATGGTCAGCAATTTTTCTTAGGTGGATTACAAGATAATCAACTTAAATTACCTAAAGATGGTCCGGTAAACTGGACAACACATGAAGACTTAGCAGAAGGTATGGTTAAGATTTTACAAGATGAGCAATTTAAGGAACGTTACCCTCAGCTAACAGCATCACGCACATTAACAATGGAAGATATAGCAAAAGAATATAAACAAGATGGCATCGAAAGAGTGATTATTAGTAACGATGAATATAAAGAAACTTTAGGATTTATACCTAACTTATCTGAAGAAATGAAACAAATGTTTGTCGATATTTTCGAAGCAAGTGTTGATGGTGATTTTGATAAATCTTCTTCTTTATTGGAAGATTTATTGGGACGTAAACCTCAAGATATCGTTGAAATTCTAAATAATAAATAATTATGCAGTAAAAGAAAGACTCTAGATCATCTTGCGATAAGCAAGTAAATCTAGAGTCTTATTTAATATTAAATTCATTTATTTTCCCGTACCGTAAATATCATTCCATTGGTCGCGTTTATTTAAGAAAGCTTGAGCAATTTCTTTAGCACCTTCTAATGAATGGCTTGCTGCCCATCCACATTGCACTTCATTACAAGCTGGCACTTCTGTAGCATTTAAGACATCGTTCAATGTCTTTTCAACAATATTTAAAACATCATCATAATCGTCATGATTAATAAATGATACATAGAAACCAGTTTGGCAACCCATAGGACTTAAATCAACAACTTTATCAGTGTGATTTCTAATGTTTTCGGCCATTAAGTGTTCTAAAGAATGTAAACCAGGCATTTCCATATGTTCTTTATTAGGTTGTTTGAAACGGATATCATATTTATGGATAATATCTCCATTCAATCCTTCCATCGTACCCGCTAAACGGATAAATGGTGCAACAACTTTAGTATGATCTAAATTAAAACTTTCAACGTTCATTTTAGGCATGATTGTGTCCTCCTTATTGCAATTACGCAATTTATTGTTCATTTCAATAATTTGATTGTAACAATCCTCGATGTGAATGACAATTTTGAAAAAAGTAGCAAAGCAATTAGCGTTTGAATTGTAAGAAAATTGTGTATATATGTTAAAAAGTAATGACAACAATTATTTATTCCGATAGAATAAGTAATAATTAAATTGAGGAAAGTGAAAAAAGCTAGTGTATGTTAGAAAAAAGTTAGTTATCTTTCCTCATCTTTAAGTAATAGTTTTGAGTAATAGTCATTAAATAATGAGTATGAATAAAGTATAAACTGAATTAAGCTAGTAAGGTTTTCAAGGGAGTTAGGTACAATGAGTGCAAAACAAGAGATATTAGATTTTATAGAAAATAAAAAATATGATTATGTTGAAATCAGTCATCGTATACATGAGCGCCCTGAACTAGGAAATGAAGAAATATTTGCGTCAAGAACGTTAATCGATATTCTAAAATTGCATGAATTCGAAATAGAAACAGATATTGCTGGACATGCTACAGGTTTTATTGCCTCATACGAGTCTGATAAACCAGGTCCTACAATTGGTTTCTTAGCAGAATATGATGCACTACCTGGACTAGGACATGCATGTGGTCACAATATTATTGGAACAGCAAGCGTTTTAGGGGGTACAGCTTTAAAACAAGTTATAGACGAGATAGGTGGTAAAGTTGTTGTACTAGGATGTCCGGCTGAAGAAGGTGGAGAAAATGGTTCTGCTAAAGCGTCTTATGTTAAAGCAGGCATTATAGAAGATATAGATGTTGCGCTCATGGTACATCCAGGTAATGAAACATATCGTACCATCAACACTCTGGCAGTGGATGTATTAGATATTCAATTCTATGGACGAAGTGCTCATGCTTCTGAAAATGCAGACGAAGCACTTAATGCCCTTGATGCTATGATTTCTTATTTCAATGGTGTTGCACAGTTAAGACAACATATAAAAAAGGGACAACGTGTACATGGCGTTATATTAGATGGTGGGAAAGCTGCAAATATTATACCTGATTATACACATGCTCGTTTTTATACCAGAGCTACATCTCGTAAAGAACTAGATGTATTAACAGAAAAGGTGAAGGAAATTGCGCGTGGGGCAGCCATTCAAACAGGTTGTGATTATGAATTTGGTCCCATTCAAAACGGTGTAAATGAATTTATCAAATCGCCTAAATTAGATGACTTATTTGAAAAGTATGCTGAAGAAATGGGAGAGGAAGTCATTAATGATGACTTCGGTTATGGTTCAACAGATACGGGTAACGTGAGTCACATAGTTCCGACTATTCATCCTCATATTAAAATTGGTTCACGTAATCTTGTAGGGCATACACATCGTTTCAGAGAGGCGGCTGCAAGTGTTCATGGTGATCAAGCTTTAATAAGAGGAGCTAAAATCTTAGCCTTAATGGGCTTAGAATTAATTGAAAATGAGAAGTTATTCAATGAAATTGTTGAAGAACATACTCATATAAAGGGGCATGTTAAATAATGAATGAAAAAGTATATGGTCCGATGTTGACTTTAAGTGATTTATACAATGATGATGTGGTTTATACATCTAGACCTTCATATATCTCTAATCCATGGTTAAAACCTGATGAACATCAATCTAATTTTTTAACTGGAAGAGAATTACTCATCGCTAATCGCTTTCCAGTTATTGTGCATGAGGCAAGTGTTACTGAGAAATTAGCATACCTATTTGAATTAGTAGGAAAGCAAATTCCAACTCACATTTACAAGTTTAATAATAAAGAGACATATGAAGAATTATTACAAACTTTAGCTCATAAAGATGGTAAGAAAATTTATTTTCAATATATACATGATGAAGATATTTTAGAGAAAGAGTATTATGCACTTAATAAAGACATATTTGTTGCTTTAAATAATAAATCAAGGATACCTGAATGGACGAACAACAAATATTTACCTGATAGAGAGATTGTACCTATAGAAGAATTTGAAACTCGAATTAAGTCTTGGTCTTATCCATTCGTAATTAAACCCGGAGATGACTTACCTACAGCAGGTGGCTATGGTGTAATGATTTGCTACAATGATCAAGATTTAGAACAAGCTAAAATTCGCATTAAAGAAGCCACTGAAGCTACAGATTATTTAATAATTGAACAAAAAATTGAAGCGGTTAATAACTACTGCGTTCAATATGCTTATGATCCTGATTTGGGAATTAAATATTTAGGTACAGCCCAACAACTAACGAATGAGTATGGTTTTTATAACGGGAATGAAAATGTTAATGATGTACCTGAGCATGTCATTGATGCCGGCAAAGAAATTATGGAGATAGGTGTGAGTAAAGGATTCTTTGGGGTTGCTGGATTTGATTTGTTAGTAGATAAAAATAATGACGTCTTTGCAATTGATTTGAATTTTAGACAAAATGGTTCAACAAGTATGTTGTTGCTCGCAAAGGATTTAGCAAAAGGATATCATAAATTTTATAGTTATTTTTCTAACGGTGATAATACACATTTTTATAATACAATTATTAAATATATAAAGAAGGGTGTTCTTTATCCACTTTCATATTATGATGGCGATTGGTATGGCAAAGATAAAGTGAATTCTCGATTTGGATGTATATGGCACGGATCAAGTAAAGAAGAAATTATTCAGCATGAAAATGAGTTTATTAAAGAATTAGGTTTATAAGTCATACTCGACAAATGCAAATAGATATTTAGTAAAATTTATATTTTCGAAATTTTCAGAAATAACCAGATTTAATTACAGGATATAACGAAATAATATTATTAATTGTACACGATTGACTATCAATTATTAGTCGTTTAACATTTAAATTGACACACTATACGAATAACTAATGAATTGAGGGTTTGACATGTCGTACAAATATGAAGCATTTTTCAAGGATATTTTAATAAACGAATATATTTATTTTGCTTCAAAAAATAAGAAGTTAGTAAGGTTAAATCAAAAAGAACAATCTTATATTGCTATGTGGACAGATGAAGCTATGGCTGAATCATATTTATCTCAACATTCTATAGATTATGATAAGGTTGTTCGAGCTGATATTGACAGATTCGTCACTTATGAATTAGATGATTTATTTGATGAAGGTGATGAAATCTTAGTTAATGTAAATAATGAAGAAGATGGACAACTAGTGGATGTTATTAAAATGACTGATGAATTGATGTCAGAACTTGATGACATCAGAATTAAAGAATTTGTTAAAGATGTAGCTAAATACGATGAAGTTTATGGTTTAACTAATAAAAATGAGAAAAACTTTGTCATGATTAGTGATGATGAACATCAAAAACCTCATATTATGCCGGTTTGGAGTATTAAAAATCGTGCGTCTAAGGTACGAGATGAAGATTTTGAGGAATGTGAAATTATCGAAATTGAAGGTAAAGTTTTTGGAGAATGGTTAGATAAGTTACGTGATGATGATAAAGCAGTAGCTATTGACTTAAAACCTGGAGTCGTGGGCACAGTTGTATCTGCACAAAAATTATCTAACGAAATAACTTTTTAACTTATTAAATAATGACAACGGTAGTGAATGGGAAAATTAATTTTAAAAAATTATTTTCCTTTAACTCACTACCGTTGTTTTATTATTTACAAATGTAAAGCACCTAGTGCACCTGAAAATGCACCATTTTCAATATAATAAGGTTTAAAACCTCTCAATACTGTATAATTTTCAATTACTTCACGTAGTAAATTATTATTATTAAATGATGAACCTATATATACTACATTTTCGGTTTGATACTCACGGGCTAAGGTAATAGCCATTGTTGTAATGACTTCACCAACTACACCAATCACTGATGAAAGCTTATCTGCGGATGAGAAATTGTTATCTAGGTGATGTAACACATTCCCAAAGTTTGCAGCAGTTAAATCTCCTGAAATAGGTGGTTCGCTGTCTTTGTATATATGTTTGACTTTTAAATCAATAGAATCCCGGTCGCCTTTTTGTGCTAAATTAGTAAGCTCTGTATAGTCAGTAATATTTGATAACAAGTAACCTAACCCTTGAATCATACCGCCACCGGTACCTACACCACCCACACGTTGTTGATCCTGACCATTAAAATAGTGCAATGAAGTCCCTGTACCAACATTAGCAAATATGTAAGTATCAATATGATGACCTTGTTCTTCTAACAATATACGCAACCCTCTGGACGATGCATCAAATTCAACATAGCTTTGTGCTGAAATTTTGATATGCTCAGCAATGACGCCAGCATTACCACCAGTTAAGTTAAGCGACTCAATGTCTTCATTATTTAGCCAGTCAATGACTTTATCAATATTTGTTGTAAGTTCTGTTCGATAAAAGCGTTCATTACCTTGTTCTTGAACTATCTTTATTAATGTACCTCCGGCATCAATACCTACCTTCATTTGACTCTCACTCCACATTAAAAATATGTCACTCACTATAGTATATTAAAATCTCTGAAAAACAAGCATTATTTAAATAAATTTAAATTTAAGGTTGTTTAATTTCTTAATAGGGTAATGCTATTGTAAGATAAATTTTCAAAAAGAAAATTGAGCTAAATAGTAATCAATATTTATTTCATATATAATAGAAGTTGTAATTAACGAATAGGGGATTAAATAAATGTTTATCAAAAAAGAATTTGAAGGTATTACAGTCCAAGTGTTTGAAGAAAAGTATCGTGAAGCAGTGAATGAATTTAAATTAAGTGAGAGACAGCAGATTTATTCCTCATTACCTAAAACAGTTTTGGATGATGCTTTAAATGATGAAAACAGAGTAGCCAATATTGCAATGAATCAAGAGGGACAAGTGGTGGGATTCTTTGTCTTACATCAATATTATCAACATGAAGGCTATGATACACCTGAAAATGTCGTTTATGTTCGATCTCTATCAGTAAATGAGAAATATCAAGGTCATGGTTATGGAACGAAGATGATGATGTTCTTACCTCAATATGTGCAAGAATTATTCCCAGATTTTAATCATTTGTATCTAGTAGTTGATGCTGAAAATAAAGGAGCGTGGAACGTTTATGAACGCGCTGGCTTTATGCACACTGCTACCAAAGAGGAAGGCCCTATTGGTAAAGAACGACTCTATTATTTAGACTTAGATTCTAAACATGTTTCTTCACTTCGCTTAGTTGAAAGCGAAACTTCAAATGAGGCTAATATTCATGTAATTAATTTACTTAAAGATAATGAAAAAGTTGGATTTATTGCTATTGAACAGATTGAAGATAGAATGAGAATTTCAGCAATAGAAGTTAATAAAGAGCATCGTAACGAAGGTATAGCGGAAAGTGCTCTAAGACAATTGCCAACTTATATTCGTAAACATTTTGATGATATCAAGGTTTTGGCTATAACGTTATATGGAGAGAATAATGAATTAAAACCTTTGTGTGATAATAGTAATTTTGTGGTTATTGAAGAAGCTGAAGACTATGTTCTATTTGAAAAGTATATCAACTACTAGACTATCAACTGAAAGTTTACATCAATTGAACTATGAGTAGTGATTGCGAAATCAGTAGTTGTCATTTATAATTTATTTTTGTTACTATTAATTAATGAAAATTTGACGTTTAAATAAGAGAAAAATCCTTTGAAAGGAAGTATTTTAATGAAAATTCAAGATTACACAAAAGAAATGGTTGATGAGAAGTCATTTATCGATATGGCTTACACTTTATTAAATGATAAACAAACAACAATGAATTTATACGATATTATCGACGAGTTCAAATCTCTAGGTGGTTATGAGTATGATGATATTGAGAATCGTGTTGTTCAATTCTATACTGACCTTAATACAGATGGTCGTTTCTTAAATGTCGGCGAAAATCAATGGGGACTTCGCGATTGGTACTCTGTAGACGATATTGAAGAAAAGATTGCACCTACAATTCAAAAATTTGATATTCTTGATGACGATGATGAAGAAGATCAAAACCTTAAATTATTAGGTGAAGATGACATTGATGAGGACGATGATATTCCTGCTGAAACTGAAGATCAAGAAACTTTAAATGATCCAGAAGACGAAGAAGTAGAAGAAGAAATCAATGATTCAGATATCGTGATTGAAGAAGATGACGATGATGATATTGCTGAAGAGGAAGAAGAAGAATTTGAAGATGAGGAAGATTTCAACGACTAATTCTTATTTTCTGAACTTTAAAGTGGGACTTTTATTTTTAATTAAAAGATGATAGAATTTTATTCGGGCTCCTTTAATTAGGACACGTGTATTAACTAGATACGCTCCCCCTTACAATTGTTGTGAGAGGGAGCGTTTTTTTATTTTTAAATGACTAAATATTTTAAAGTGAACAGAATTGTAGAGTAATTTAAAATCTATAAACATGTCATATCATGGTCGTCATGTTACTCACAATTTTAATTAATATAATAACAACGAGGTAGCAACCCTAAATTATACAGGAGGTCAGACAATGACAAAATTTATTTTTGTAACAGGCGGAGTAGTGTCATCATTAGGAAAAGGGATTACGGCCGCTTCTCTAGGAAGATTGCTTAAGGATAGAGGTCTTAAAGTTACAATTCAAAAATTTGATCCATATTTAAATGTGGATCCAGGTACTATGAGTCCATATCAACATGGTGAGGTATTTGTAACTGATGATGGCGCAGAAACCGACTTAGACTTAGGTCACTATGAGCGTTTCATCGATATTAATTTGAATAAATATTCTAATGTGACTGCAGGTAAAGTATACTCTCATGTATTAAAGAAAGAACGACGTGGTGATTACTTAGGTGGAACAGTACAAGTTATCCCACATATTACAAATGAAATTAAAGAAAGATTATTATTAGCTGGAGAAAGTACAAACGCTGACGTTGTTATTACAGAAATAGGTGGTACGACTGGTGATATTGAATCACTTCCATTCTTAGAGGCAATTCGTCAAATAAGAAGTGATTTAGGTCGCGATAATGTAATGTATGTACATTGTACTTTATTACCTTACATTAAAGCAGCAGGTGAAATGAAGACGAAACCCACTCAACACAGTGTGAAAGAATTACGTGGTTTAGGAATTCAACCTGATTTAATTGTTGTTAGAACAGAATACGAAATGACTCAAGATTTAAAAGATAAAATTGCATTATTCTGTGATATAAACAAAGAAAGCGTGATTGAATGTCGCGATGCTGAATCACTTTATGAAATTCCACTTCAATTAAGTGACCAAGATATGGACGATATCGTCATTAAACGTCTACAATTAAACGCTAAGTATGAAACTCAACTTGATGAGTGGGAACACTTATTAGATACTGTAAATCATCTTGATGGCAAGATTACAATAGGATTAGTTGGTAAATATGTTAGCTTACAAGACGCATATTTATCAGTTGTTGAATCATTAAAACATGCTGGCTATCCATTCAAGAAAGATGTTGTTGTTAAATGGATAGATTCAAGCGAAGTGACTGATAATAACGTTGAAAGTTATTTATCTGACGTTGATGGTATCTTGGTTCCAGGTGGTTTCGGTTTCCGTGCAAGTGAAGGTAAAATTTCAGCTATTAAATACGCCCGTGAAAACAACATTCCTTTCTTTGGAATTTGTTTAGGTATGCAACTTGCTACTGTTGAATATGCACGTAATGTTTTAGGGTTAGAGGGCGCTCATTCAGCTGAATTAGATCCAAGTACACCATACCCAATCATTGATTTACTACCTGAACAGAAAGATATTGAAGATTTAGGTGGTACACTTCGACTTGGTTTATATCCTTGTCATATTAAAGAAGATACACTTGCAGAATCTATTTATTCTAAAAATGACATCGAAGAACGTCATCGTCATCGTTATGAATTTAACAATGAATTTAGAGAGCAATTAGAAGATAAGGGAATGGTATTCTCAGGTACAAGCCCTGATGGACGTTTAGTAGAGATTGTTGAAATTCCGGAAAATGACTTCTTCATTGCATGTCAATTCCACCCTGAATTCTTATCAAGACCCAACCGTCCTCAACCAATCTTTAGATCATTTATTGAGGCTTCACTTAAATATCAACAACAATAATCGTTAATTGATTATATTTAAAATTTAGATAAATAAGTATTAAAACCAAAGCAGTAAGAAGATTGATAACAATCTTTTTACTGTTTTTTTATCTGTATATTGTGTCGTGTGCTTTCACATTCTTAAGAGGCTACTTTTACAAATAAACAGACTATATAAATAAAGTACTTTTAAAATAAAAAAAGAGATTGCTAATTTTTTATAGCAATCTCAATTATTTTTTAAGTGTATCTTGAGTTAATGTTTAAAATAATGAAGTGTATAAATTTATGAAAATTTAATATGAATAGAGATAAGTTTGATACCTGATTATATAGTTTGCGCAAATGTAGAAGCTTAAGTTATAGATTTAAATCTCGTGTCATCTCTATCATTTGAGTGTAAATTTCATAATATACATAATTAAATGCCATCGCATGAGGTTGAACAATCTTATCGTAATCTTCAGTATAAACAATAGGTCTAGGTGTTGAAAGGTTAACGTAATGCATTAAATGTTCTGGAAAATCATCACGTTTTGGATTGTTACAAACTAATACAAAATCGACATCTAATTCAATTAAACGTTGAACGTCTTGCTCTACATCCTCATTGTAAAAAGGTGAGAATAAAAACACTCTATCTGTAGAATCAATTTCACTCATAGATTTTAAGTCATCTAGTGAACGGCTTGATTCGAGCTTTTCATTACTATTCAATACAAAAGCTTCATAAAATTTTAAATCTTCATATCCTTTAACGTAAACATACCCCTCACCGCCAATAGCTTGTATTAAACATTGTGCTGCCATTTGTATATCTAATGCTTGCTTTTCAAGCCTATTAAAGATACCAGTCAATTGAGTATTTAGAATTTTTGACATGATTTTCCTCCATTCTTTTCAATAAAACATTTTAAATAATACACTAGAGTAATGCAATATTTGACTGATTGTTAAAATGAATGCGGTTGCAACAGTTTAAAATCTAAGGATTGTGAAAATTATTAATATTATATAAAGTATTCGAAT
This sequence comes from Staphylococcus sp. FSL K6-0223, assembly GCF_038008285.1. NCBI lineage: Bacteria > Bacillati > Bacillota > Bacilli > Caryophanales > Staphylococcaceae > Staphylococcus > Staphylococcus sp. FSL K6-0223. The sequence continues at coordinate 211,324 of NZ_JBBOYX010000003.1, read as the reverse complement.
GCATTAACTATGTATTTTTGATATAATGATTTTTGAAAAATACGTGCACTTATGCACTCAAGGAGGAACTTTCATGCCTTTAGTTTCAATGAAAGAAATGTTAATTGATGCGAAAGAAAACGGTTATGCAGTTGGTCAATACAACTTAAATAACCTTGAGTTTACACAAGCTATTTTAGAAGCTTCACAAGAAGAGAATGCACCTGTTATTTTAGGTGTATCTGAAGGTGCTGCTCGTTATATGAGTGGTTTCTACACTGTAGTAAAAATGGTTGAAGGTTTAATTCACGATTTAAACATTACAATTCCAGTTGCAATTCACTTAGACCATGGTTCAAGCTTCGAAAAATGTAAAGAAGCGATTGATGCTGGATTCACTTCAGTAATGATTGACGCTTCACACAGTCCATTCGAAGAAAATATTGAAATTACTTCTAAAGTAGTTGAATATGCACATGAAAGAGGTGTTTCTGTAGAAGCTGAATTAGGTACGGTAGGCGGACAAGAAGACGACGTAGTAGCTGACGGCGTTATCTACGCTGATCCTAAAGAATGCCAAGAATTAGTTGAAAAGACTGGCATCGACACTTTAGCACCTGCATTAGGTTCAGTTCATGGACCTTACAAAGGTGAACCAAAATTAGGATTTAAAGAAATGGAAGAAATTGGCGCTTCTACTGGATTACCATTAGTATTACATGGTGGAACTGGTATCCCAACTAAAGACATTCAAAAAGCAATTCCTTATGGTACTGCTAAAATCAATGTAAATACTGAAAACCAAATTGCTTCAGCTAAAGCTGTTCGTGATGTATTAAATAACGATAAAGATGTTTACGATCCTCGTAAATATTTAGGACCAGCTCGTGAAGCAATTAAAGAAACAGTAAAAGGTAAAATTAGAGAATTCGGAACTTCTAACCGAGCTAAATAATTTGATAAATCATTATCATAGACCATTGAACAAAGGTTTCAATGGTCTTTTTTATGGAATATTTTAGAAGATGAAGACTGATAGAATCCCCTTTTAATCAAGGTTTTAAAATGCATAACGACGGGAGTTTGCCACTAGTAAATGAGCTAGGCATGCATGAAATGACAATGAGTGAAAGGGTTTGTCTACAGTCTGAGCCCATTGAACAAAGGTTTCAATAGTCTTATTTATGCTATACTTGAATCAGAATGAAATTCATTTAAATGAATTTCCTCAAATTAATCAGATGTTACATAAAAATAAAAGATATATAAATCATAAATAAACAAAAATTTAACGATTAAGAAGTTGTATATGAGGTAATAGTCTAATATTAATTATTAGAGTATTATTATATAGCGAGAAACTTTGACACTATTTATGTGTAAAGTTGCTAAAATAACTTAACATTGATTAGATTTGAACTATTTTACAAACAAAGTAAAATTATTTTATAATGCTAATAATGTGAAATTTTAAAACGAAGGAAACAAAGGAGATAAATCATATGGTTCAAGAGGTAATAAAAATAAGAGGTGGACAAACACTAAAAGGAGAAGTAGAAATTAGTGGAGCGAAAAATAGTGCAGTAGCTATTATCCCCGCAACTTTATTAGCTCAAGGACATGTAAAGTTGGAAGGTCTTCCCCAAATCTCTGATGTAAAAACTTTAGTAAGTTTGTTAGAAGATTTAAATATTAAAACGACTTTAAAAGGCAAAGAATTGGATGTAGATACAACTGAAATTGAAAATGCGCCGTTACCTAATAATAAGGTTGAATCATTGCGTGCATCTTATTATATGATGGGAGCGATGCTAGGACGTTTTAAAAAATGTGTCATTGGGCTACCAGGTGGATGTCCATTAGGACCACGTCCTATTGATCAACATATAAAAGGTTTCAAAGCATTAGGGGCAGAAATTGATGAATCAAGCGATACTTCTATGAAAATTGAAGCTAAAGAATTAAAAGGTGCAAATATCTTTTTAGATATGGTTAGTGTTGGTGCTACAATAAATATTATGCTTGCTGCTGTACATGCTAAAGGTCAGACTGTCATTGAAAATGCAGCTAAAGAACCTGAAGTTGTAGATGTCGCTAACTTTTTAATGAGTATGGGAGCTAATATTAAAGGCGCAGGAACAACTACCATCAAAATTAATGGCGTGGAAGAGTTGCACGGTTCAGAATATCAAATTATTCCTGATAGAATTGAAGCTGGTTCTTATATGTGTATGGCTGCTGCTATGGGTGAAGAAGTTGTATTAAATAATATTGTACCTAAGCATGTAGAAGCGTTAACTGTTAAATTGAGAGAGCTTGGTGTTGATATCCAAATAGATGATGAGAAAGCAATTATTCGTAAACAATCACCATATAAAAATGTTGATATCAAAACTTTAGTTTATCCTGGCTTTGCTACGGATCTTCAACAACCTATTACACCTTTATTATTTATGACTAATGGGCCATCATTTGTTACAGATACCATTTATCCAGCTAGATTTAAACACGTTGATGAACTACAACGTATGGGCGCAAATATTTATGCTGATGAAGGTACAGCAACTATTAAACCTTCGCGTCTTGAAGGAACAGAAGTATATGCAAGTGATTTACGTGCCGGTGCATGTTTAATTACTGCGGGATTAATCGCTGAAGGTGTAACAACAATATTCAATGTAAAACATATATACAGAGGTTATACAAATATTGTTGAACATTTAAAATCACTCGGAGCAGATATTTGGACTGAAGAAATTTAAGGTTTTATGGTATAATATTTATATTAATAATTGGAAGACAAGAGAGAAATGCCTACAATTATAAGCATATTAAATGTGAGGTGAGGCAAATGGAAATCTGTCCATATCTTGAAGAAACCTTTAAAATTGTTGGTCGTAGTTGGAATGGGCTAATTATTAATTATTTATCAAGATGTGAAAGTCAATCAGCTCACTTTTCCGATATGAAAAGAGATCTAAAGACGATCACTCCTAGAGCTTTAAGCTTAAAATTAACCGACCTAGGAGAATGGAAACTAGTAGAGAAGCAAATTATTTCATCTAGCCCATTAGAAATTGTTTATCAATTGACTGATAAAGGACAAGCTTTAGCCGAAGCATTAAAGCCTATGGAAGCTTGGGCACAAAAATACGTTGAGTTAGAAGCAAATTCTTCAAAATAAATAAGACATGATGAACTGTTTATAAAGTAAAAAACTTTATAAGCAGTTTTTTATGTTGATGCAAAATGATGCTTTATAATTTCCAATATAAAATGAATTGAGCGTAATTCATTTTAGTGTTGCATATGTTTAAAGTAACGCTTTAAAGGATAGAATACACATATAACTTTTCTAAGGAGTGAAGATTTAATATGAGAAATTTCACTAAACAATATATTAATGGCGAATGGGTTGATAGTGCGAGTGGCGAAACAATTGACGTAATCAATCCTGCAACTGAAGAAGTGATGGGATCTGTAGCTAACGGGAATGAAGAAGATGTTAACAAAGCTGTTGAAGCGGCTGACAAAGTTTATTTAGAATTTCGTCATAGTTCAGTTGAAGAACGTAGAGACTTGTTAGATAAAATTGTAAAAGAATATGAAAATAGAAAAGACGATATTATCCAAGCGATTACAGATGAATTAGGTTCTCCATTATCTGTTTCTGAAAATGTTCACTATCAAATGGGACTAAATCACTTTACGGCAGCAAGAGATGCTTTAGATAATTTTGAATTTGAAGAGCAACGTGGAGATGATTTAGTAGTTAAAGAAGCTATTGGTGTCTCAGGATTAGTTACACCTTGGAATTTCCCTACTAATCAAACATCATTAAAATTAGCTGCTGCATTTGCTGCAGGTAGTCCAGTAGTTCTTAAACCTTCTGAAGAAACACCATTTGCAGCTATTATCTTAGCAGAAATCTTTGATAAAGTTGGCGTACCTAAAGGTGTATTCAATTTAGTTAATGGCGATGGTGAAGGAGTAGGAAATCCATTAAGTGAACACCCTAAAGTGAGAATGATGTCATTTACTGGTTCTGGCCCAACAGGATCTAAAATCATGGAAAAAGCCGCAAAAGACTTCAAAAAAGTGTCTCTAGAACTAGGAGGAAAATCTCCTTATATCGTTCTTGACGATGCTGATATCAAGGAAGCAGCTAAAGCTACAACTGGCAAAGTTGTTAATAACACTGGCCAAGTATGTACTGCAGGTACACGTGTACTTATACCTGAAAGCATTAAAGAAGATTTCTTAACAGCAGTTAAAGAAGAATTTAGCCAAGTTAAAGTAGGAAATCCTCGTGAAGATGGTACACAGGTCGGACCAATTATCAGCAAAAAACAATTCGATCAAGTTCAAGACTATATTGATAAAGGCGTAAATGAAGGTGCTGAATTATTCTACGGTGGCCCTGGTAAACCAGAAGGCCTTGATAAAGGTTATTTCGCACGTCCAACTATTTTCATCAATGTAGATAACCATATGACAATTGCTCAAGAAGAAATCTTCGGTCCAGTTATGTCAGTGATCACTTATAATGATTTAGATGAAGCAATTGAAATTGCTAATGATACTAAATATGGTCTTGCTGGCTACGTTATTGGTAAAGATCAAGAAACTTTACGTAAAGTAGCACGTTCAGTTGAAGCAGGAACTATTGAAATCAATGAAGCTGGTAGAAAACCTGACTTACCATTCGGCGGTTATAAACAATCAGGTTTAGGTCGTGAATGGGGCGACTATGGTATTGAAGAATTCTTAGAAGTTAAATCAATTGCTGGTTATTTTAAATAATTGAATAAATTAATTAAAACTTGCAATTAAACGATGCACGGAACTATATTAGTTCCGTGTTTTGTTTTTATTGTTATATTTTCTAAATTCATTTTGTAATTAAATTGAAAATTTGCTATAGTTATTCTAGTAATTAGAAGGTCATGACACATTTGAATATAAAATAAAGACGATAAGGCTTACTGAAATTATTAAATTTTACTCGCACATCTTAAAATTTAATAATTTCATTTAACGTCTATATTTAATATTTATATGTCAAAGTCTCGCAATATAAAAAATAATGAAATGGGTGCAAGTCTATGCCTGAAAGAGAACGAACATCTCCTCAGTATGAATCTTTCCACGAATTATACAAAAACAACACTACTAAAGAGCTCACTCAAAAAGCCAAATCTTTAAAATTAACAAATTATAGTAAATTAAATAAGAAAGAGTTAGTTTTAGCTATCATGGAAGCTCAAATGGAGAAAGATGGCAACTACTACATGGAAGGTATCCTTGATGATATCCAACAGGATGGGTATGGTTTCCTTAGAACCGTTAACTATTCTAAAGGTGAAAAGGATATATATATTTCTGCAAGTCAAATCCGACGTTTTGAGATCAAACGTGGAGACAAAGTAACTGGTAAAGTACGTAAACCGAAAGATAATGAAAAATATTATGGGTTACTTCAAGTCGATTTTGTGAATGATCAAAATGCAGAAGAAGTTAAAAAACGCCCTCATTTCCAAGCGTTAACGCCACTCTATCCGGAAGAAAGAATTTTATTAGAAACGCTTCCGACTAATTATTCAACTCGAATTATGGATTTAGTGACGCCGATTGGTTTAGGGCAACGTGGTTTAATTGTAGCGCCACCTAAAGCAGGTAAAACAAGTTTATTAAAAGAGATTGCTAATGCGATTGCTACAAATAAACCTGAAGCTCAACTTTTTATTTTACTAGTAGGTGAACGACCTGAAGAGGTAACTGATATTGAACGTTCAGTTGAATCAGCGGAAGTAGTGCACTCCACTTTTGATGAGCCGCCAGAACATCATGTCAAAGTAGCAGAATTATTATTAGAACGTGCTAAAAGATTAGTTGAAATAGGTGAAGATGTTATCATCTTAATGGATTCTATTACACGTTTAGCACGTGCTTATAACCTTGTAATCCCACCGAGTGGACGTACGCTATCTGGTGGTTTAGACCCTGCTTCACTGCATAAACCTAAAGCATTTTTCGGTGCAGCAAGGAACATCGAAGCAGGTGGTAGTTTAACCATATTAGCTACTGCACTTGTTGAAACTGGTTCAAGAATGGATGATATGATTTACGAGGAATTTAAAGGTACAGGTAACATGGAATTACACCTTGATCGTAAATTATCAGAACGCCGTATCTTCCCAGCAATTGACATTGGTCGTAGTTCAACACGTAAAGAAGAATTACTTATCTCGAAAGCTGAACTTGACTCATTATGGCAATTACGTAACTTGTTCACAGACTCTACAGACTTTACTGAACGTTTTATTCGCAAGTTAAAACGCTCTAAAAATAATAAAGACTTCTTTTCACAATTACAAAAGTCAGCAGAAGAAAGTACAAAGACAGGTAAACCAATTATCTAAGTTATCTTTGATAAAGGGTTGCGTTTTGATTTGATAACTATTATAATTACACAGTATTGGGTAAAAAACTCACAAATAACTCTGTTCCAGATGGTTCAGGGCAAAGGAGCTGAAAGAAATGAAACAAGGAATTCATCCTGAATACCACAAAGTTATCTTTTTAGATACTACTACAAACTTTAAATTCTTAAGTGGTTCTACTAAAACATCTTCAGAAACTATGGAATGGGAAGATGGAAATGAATACCCAGTTATTCGTTTAGACGTATCATCTGATTCACATCCATTCTATACTGGCCGTCAAAAATTCGCCGCTGCGGATGGTCGTGTGGAACGCTTCAACAAAAAGTTTGGTTTCAAATCAAACAACAACTAAATTTGAATTTCAACTGTCTACGTATCCATATAGGGAATGTAGACAGTTTTTTTATTTTTTAACCCTTTATTATGTGAGTAGATTTTGTTTTTACTTAATTTGTTTGTAAAATGAGAGTATCGTCGTTTAATTTAGAATAATACTTTGAAAATGCATTTAACTACTCATAAAATATGATATAATTAAGCGATTATGTTTTGAAAAAAGGTGGAACTCTCAATGTATGAAACGTACCATTCCGGATGGATTGAAACAATTACTGGAAGTATGTTTAGTGGTAAATCAGAAGAGTTGATTCGTCGTTTAAGACGAGGGATTTACGCGAAACAGAAAGTCATTGTTTTTAAGCCAGCTATTGATGATCGTTACCATAAAGAAAAGGTCGTCTCACACGATGGTAATGAAATTGAAGCGATAAATATTTCTACGTCAAGAGAAATTTTAAACCAAGATTTAGACAATGTAGACGTTATCGGAATAGATGAAGTGCAGTTTTTTGATGGTGAAATAGTAAATATTGTAGAACAACTGGCTAAAAATGGTCACAGAGTTGTTGTTGCAGGTTTAGATATGGATTTTAGGGGAGAACCTTTTGAACCTATGCCGAAATTATTAGCTGTTAGTGAACAAGTGACTAAATTACAGGCAGTTTGTGCTGTTTGTGGGTCACCTTCTAGCCGTACACAAAGATTAATCAATGGAGAACCAGCTAAAATAGATGACCCAATTATATTAGTTGGTGCGAATGAAAGTTACGAACCACGTTGTAGAGCACATCATATTGTGGCTCCAAGTGAAAATGAGAAGGAGGAAATGTAGTGTTTGATCAATTAGATATAGTAGAGGAACGATATGAACAATTAAATGAGATGTTAAGCGACCCTGATGTCGTGAATGATTCAGATAAACTTAGAAAATATTCAAAAGAACAAGCTGATTTACAAAAAACTGTTGAAGTTTATCGTAGTTATAAATCTAAAAAAGAAGAACTTGAAGATATTGAAGAAATGTTAAAAGAAACTTCAGATAAAGAAGAAGTGGATATGCTTAAAGAAGAGAGTGCGTCTTTAAAAGCTGAATTACCTGAAATGGAAGAAGAACTTAAAATCTTATTAATTCCTAAAGACCCTAATGATGAAAAAGACGTTATTGTTGAAATCCGAGCAGCTGCAGGTGGTGACGAAGCGGCCATATTTGCTGGGGACTTGATGAGAATGTATTCTAAATATGCCGAAGCATATGGTTTTAAAACTGAAATTGTTGAAGCTTCTGAAAGTGACCATGGTGGTTATAAGGAAATTAGTTTTTCAGTATCAGGTAGTGGAGCCTATAGTAAATTAAAATTTGAAAACGGTGCTCACCGAGTTCAACGTGTACCAGAAACTGAATCAGGTGGTCGTATACATACTTCTACGGCAACAGTAGCTGTATTGCCAGAAGTAGAAGATGTTGAGATTGAAATTCGTAACGAAGATCTAAAAATTGACACGTATCGTTCAAGTGGTGCGGGTGGTCAGCACGTTAACACAACTGACTCAGCAGTACGTATTACCCACTTACCTACTGGTGTTATTGCAACGTCATCAGAAAAATCACAAATTCAAAACCGTGAGAAAGCGATGAAAGTCTTAAAAGCACGTTTATACGATATGAAGTTACAAGAAGAACAACAAAAATATGCGTCACAAAGAAAATCTGCTGTAGGTACAGGTGACCGTTCAGAACGTATCAGAACATATAACTATCCACAAAGTCGTGTGACTGATCATAGAATTGGCTTAACGCTACAGAAACTTGGTCAGATTATGGAAGGTAATTTAGATGAAATTATAGACGCGCTTACTCTATCTGAACAAACTGAGAAATTGAAAGAACTTAATAATGGTGAACTATAAAGAAAAACTTCAAGAGGCTATTCAATTAACATTAGATAAAGGGTATGAGCAGACTAGGGCAGAATGGCTACTGTTGGACCTTTTTAAATGGTCACGAACAGACTATCTTATCCATCGTGAAGAACAGATGTCACAAGCTGATTTAGCAAAATTTGACCTAGCTCTACATAGAATGTTAAGTGGTGAACCTATTCAATATATCGTAGGCTTTCAATCTTTTTACGGCTATAACTTCGAGGTAGATAATAATTGTCTAATCCCTCGTCCTGAAACTGAAGAAGTGATGCTTCATTTTCTAAATCTATGTCATCATCAAGATACAGTTGCCGATATTGGTACAGGAAGCGGTGCGATTGCTATTACACTTAAGTTGCTTAAGCCAGATTTAAACGTTCTCGCTACAGATTTATATGAAGATACACTGAATGTTGCACGCAATAATGCAACATTACATCAGCAAGAAATTCAATTTCTTCAAGGAAACGCATTGAAACCTCTAATTGATAATAATATTAAAGTTGACGGATTAATTTCTAATCCACCTTATATTGATGAAGGTGAAGCAAGAGATATGGATGATACTGTACTTAAATATGAGCCTCACCATGCTCTGTTTGCTGAAAATGAAGGCTACGCCATCTATGAGGGTATTTTAAAAGATTTACCACAAGTAATGAAAGAACAAGGACATGTCGTGTTTGAAATTGGATATAATCAAGGCAACCAACTAAAAGCATTAATTAATTCTATGTATCCTGACAAGTTAGTCAAAGTTATTAGAGATATTAATGGTAATGAACGCATCGTGTCATTCAAATGGTAAAGAATTCATGAGATTATAATGCGTTTTTTTGTGAAATCAAATGTATCTTTAAATGCGGATAAAGTTTTAAACAAAATTAAAAATGAATGGGTGGAACTTCAACTTCAACAATAATGAACTGAATTGAGTTCCACTCTTTTTAAATTCATAATATAGATAAGAAAGAGGTGAAAATGGTGAATACTCAAATATGGGATCTTAGAAAATATGAAGAGGATGTAGTAAAATATCCTAAGTTAAACGAGATTAAAGAGACATTATTGAATGGTGGATTAGTAGCGATTCCAACAGAGACAGTTTATGGGCTTGGTGCGAACGCAAGAAATGAACATGCGGTAAGAAAAATATATGAAGCTAAAGGACGTCCTTCTGATAATCCTTTAATCGTTCATATACATCAAAGGGAGCAACTTGAAGAGTTTGTAGATGGAATTGATGAACGTGTTTCAAAATTAATGGATGCCTTTTGGCCTGGACCAATTTCATTTATTTTACCTCTTAAAACAGGTTATTTATGTGAAAAAGTTACAGGCGGATTAAACTCTATTGCAGTTCGTATGCCAAGTCATAAAATAGGGCGGGCGTTACTTCAGTATATTGACGAACCTATAGCTGCACCAAGTGCCAATTTAAGTGGTAGACCTTCACCTACAAAGTTTGATCATGTTTTTCAGGATTTAAACGGAAAAGTGGACGGAATTGTTAATGGAGATCAAAGTGAAGAAGGTCTTGAGAGTACAGTGTTAGATTGTACTCAATATCCTTTTAGATTAGCACGCCCAGGTTCTATAACCACTTCAATGATAGAACAAGTTTTACCGGGGAGTATTCAAAAGGCTAATTATTTTGAAAAGGACAAACCTATTGCTCCTGGGATGAAATATAAACATTATTCGCCAGATACGCCACTAACAATTGTTGAAAATTTAACTCACAAAATTGATAATAATGAAAAATGGAATGATGTAGTATTTATTTTTCCTATTAGTATGAAATATTTATTGCCTGAGAATGCTCAATTTATTCCACTATGTGATGATGAGCAAGATATTAAAGGGGCAAACCATAATTTATATAGTGTATTGCACTCTATAGATACCTCTAATGATATTAAACACGCTTATATTTATAGTTTTGAAAAAAAGGATCAGTCTGAAGCGATTATGAATAGAATGTTGAAAGCAGCAGGTAATGAAGTGATAGAAGGTGACGAATTATGAAATTAATATTTGTTTGTACAGGTAATACGTGTAGAAGTCCGTTAGCTGAAAGTATTGCTAAGAAATTGTTGCCAAACGATGACATTCAATCACGTGGTTTATTTGCTATGGAAGGACAAAAAATCTCTAAAGAATCATTACAATTGATTCATAGCCATCATCTACCTAAGCCTTCAAATGCTCAACAATTTACTTTGGAAGATTTAGAAGCAGATTTAATTCTCACAATGTCTCCTTCACATAAAGATTTAATTAAGTCTCAATACGGTCAATATTCAAATGTGTACACGATAAATGAGTATGCAGGTATTGAGGGGCATATAGAAGACCCATTTGGATGTTCTTTTGAAGTATATGAAAAAACTTTTCAAAATATCTACGATTTATTGAAAAAAATTGAAATGAATCGATAACAGAGTAAATTATATATAATTAGTATATGTTAAGCTTTAAATAAGTTATAATAAAGGGGTATAGCAAGTTTGCTATGTTCCTTTTTATTATATTCAAAGGGGTGGGTTTCATTGCGTGATTTACAAAAGCTACTTATTGAATTAAAAGATATGTCATTCTTTAAGAAAGGCGAATTGTGTATTGTCGGTTGTTCAACATCTGAGGTCATTGGCGAACGAATTGGTTCAGTTGGATCATTAGAGATAGCTAAAGAGATTTTTGATGCTTTGAAACAAATTGAAGAGGATACAGGTGTGTCATTTGTCTTTCAAGGATGTGAACATATTAATAGAGCAATCACGATTGAAAGAGCAGATTTTAACCCACTGTCTATGGAAGAGGTAAATGTAGTTCCAGATGTACATGCAGGTGGTAGTTTATCAACGTATGCCTACCAACATATGGATAATCCAATGGTTGTAGAACATATCAGTGTACCTAAAGGTATTGACATTGGCCAAACATTAATTGGTATGCATATCAAGCAAGTATGTGTTCCAGTCAGAACAAGCGTTAAACAAGTTGGAGAAGCTATCGTTACCATAGCGACATCACGACCTAAGAAAATTGGTGGCGAACGTGCTAAATATCAATAATTTAATGAAAGAAGGGGAATTATTTATGTCTTACATTGAAAAACAGGATAAAGTGATTTTTGAAGCAATTCAAAAGGAGTATGACCGTCAAAATAGTAATATCGAATTAATTGCATCTGAGAATTTTGTGTCTGAAGCTGTTATGGAAGCTCAAGGTTCAGTATTGACTAATAAGTATGCCGAAGGTTATCCAGGCCGTCGTTATTATGGTGGTTGTGAATATGTTGATGTTTCTGAAACAGTAGCAATTGATCGTGCTAAAGCACTTTTTGGCGCTGAACATGTTAATGTACAACCTCACTCTGGTTCACAAGCCAACATGGCTGTTTATTTAGTTGCTCTTGAGATGGGAGATACTGTTCTAGGTATGAACTTAAGTCATGGGGGACATTTAACTCATGGATCTCCAGTTAACTTTAGTGGTAAGTTTTATAATTTCGTTGAATACGGAGTTGATAAAGAAACGGAATTAATTAGCTATGATGAAGTACGCAAACTTGCACTAGAACATAAACCTAAATTAATTGTAGCGGGTGCCTCTGCTTATTCTAGAACTATTGATTTTAAAAAGTTCAAAGAAATTGCAGATGAAGTAGGTGCTAAATTAATGGTGGATATGGCTCACATTGCTGGATTAGTTGCAGCTGGTTTACATCCAAATCCTGTTGAATATGCTGATTTTGTCACTACTACTACACATAAAACTTTACGTGGCCCTCGTGGAGGTATGATTTTATGTAAAGAAGAATATAAAAAAGAAATTGATAAGACAATTTTCCCTGGAATTCAAGGTGGCCCACTAGAACACGTAATTGCAGCGAAAGCAGTAGCATTTGGAGAAGCATTACACAGTGACTTCAAATCGTATCAACAACAAGTGATTAAAAATGCTCAAGTTTTAGCTCAAACATTAATTGATGAAGGATTCAGAGTGGTTTCAGGTGGTACTGATAATCATTTAGTTGCAGTTGATGTTAAAGGTTCTATTGAGATTACTGGTAAAGTCGCTGAAGAGACTCTTGATAAAGTAGGTATTACTTGTAATAAAAACACAATTCCTTTCGATCAAGAAAAACCATTCGTTACAAGTGGAATTAGATTAGGCACACCAGCTGCAACTACACGTGGATTCGATGAATCAGCATTCGAGGAAGTGGCAAAAATTATTAGCTTAGCTTTAAAACATACTGACGATGAAGCTAAACTTAATGAAGCTAAAGAAAGAGTGCACGCCCTTACTTCAAAATATCCATTATATGAATAATAGAGAAACACATTGGAGGAAATTATAAATGAGTAAAGTACATGTTTTCGATCATCCTTTAATACAGCATAAACTAAGTTATATTAGAGATGCTCATACCGGTACAAAAGAGTTTAGAGAACTAGTTGATGAAGTAGGTATGTTAATGGCTTATGAAGTGACTAGAGATTTAGAATTACAAGATGTTGAAATTCAAACACCTGTAACTAAAATGACAGCTAAACGACTAGCGGGTAAAAAATTAGCTATAGTGCCAATTTTAAGAGCAGGATTAGGAATGACTGATGGTGTTTTAAGTTTAGTTCCTTCAGCAAGAGTAGGTCACATTGGCTTATATAGAGATCCAGAAACACTTAAAGCAGTAGAGTACTTTGCTAAACTACCTCAAGATATCGATGAAAGACAAATTATCGTTGTAGACCCTATGTTAGCGACTGGTGCTTCAGCAATAGAAGCCATTTCATCACTGAAAAATCGTGGTGCGAAAAATATTCGTTTTATGTGCTTAATTGCTGCGCCAGAAGGTGTGGAAAAAATGCAAGAAGCTCACCCAGACGTAGATATTTATATCGCGACACTTGATGAAAAATTAAATGACAAAGCTTACATCACACCTGGATTAGGGGATGCTGGTGACAGATTATTTGGTACTAAATAATAGATTCGGAGATAGATAGTTTGATGAAAAAAATTATGACCATCTTCGGGACAAGACCTGAAGCTATTAAAATGGCACCACTCGTAAAAGCATTAGAAAAAGATGCTGAATTAGAACCCATCGTTGTTGTTACAGCTCAACATAGGGAAATGCTTGATTCAGTATTAAATACATTTGATATAACACCTTGTCATGATTTGAATATTATGAAATCTGGGCAGACTTTGTCTGATATTACATCAAAATCGATGGTTCTTTTAGAAGAAGTAATTAAAAAAGAATCACCAGATATGGTACTAGTACATGGTGATACAGTTACTACGTTTTCTGGGTCACTAGCAGCTTTTTATAATCAATTACCTATTGGTCATGTTGAAGCTGGGTTAAGAAGTTATGATAAGTATTCTCCTTTTCCTGAGGAGATGAATAGACAAATGGTTGGGGTAATGGCAGACTTGCATTTTGCCCCAACTTTTAATGCAGCTAAGAATTTGCTTGATGAAGGCAAATCATCTAACAATGTGGTAATAACTGGTAATACAGCGATTGATGCTATGAACTATACAATTAATGATAATTATACTTCTCAAATCATCGATAAACATCGTAACAAGAAATTTATTTTATTAACTGCTCATAGAAGGGAAAATATAGGTCAACCTATGATTAACGTGTTTAAGGCAGTTAGAAAGTTAATTAATCAGTATGAAGATTTAGCATTAGTATATCCAGTTCACATGAATCCGAGAGTTAGAGAACTTGCTGAAACGTATTTAGGTCACCATGATCGTATAGAGTTAATTGAACCTTTAGATGTGATAGACTTTCATAATTTTGCTAAGCACGCTTACCTAATTATGACTGATTCTGGAGGAATACAAGAAGAAGCTCCATCTCTACATAAACCTGTACTCGTATTGAGAGATAGTACAGAGAGACCTGAAGGGGTAGAAGCAGGTACTTTAAGGGTTATTGGTACTAATGAGGACTCTGTTTATGAGGAAACTAAGCGTCTTTTAGACGATAAACAGCTTTATAAACATATGAGTGAAGCAAACAATCCTTATGGAGATGGGAATGCAAGTAATAGGATAGTAAATCATATTAAATATTATTTTGGATTAATTAGTGATAAACCCAATCATTTTGAAAAATAAAAAGTTTGTTACGTTACTTTTTGTGAATATTTTGTGACAAAAATGCCGTAAATTTTAACAAGACTTTGAATAGAATTGACACCATACAATAGGCTATATTATCATTTAGATTGTATGAGTGGAACGGTTTACATGATTGGTATAAGACACTCGGAGGCATATAGATGAGTCGTTTCTACATCATTTTTAAACAATATATCCAATATTATCTTTATCTCTTAATAGTATTAGGAATATTGTATCTAATTATACCCCGACCTTTTATTTTAGGATTAATGATAGGAACATGTGGTTCTTTGGTTAATACATACATCTTTGAAAGTTATTTAGCAAAGGCACAACAACAAGATGCTATACATATTTCAACGGGCAATATATGGAGATATCTTGTAGCAATCATTGCGTGTTTGTTATGGTTTTTCTTCAAAGACCACATCAATATCATAGGTGTATTAATTGGTTTAATGATTTCTTATATTGTAATCATATTGCGCCCTCTACTTAAAAGGGAGTAAAAATTAAATAAGAAAGAGGTGAGTTTATGGATCACAAATCCCCACTCGTCAGTTGGAACGTGTTTGGATTCGATATTGTCTTTAACATGGCAAGTGTTATGATGGTGCTCATTACGGCGATTTTAGTTTTTATCATAGCTTTAATATGCACGCGTAATCTTAAAAAACGACCAACTGGAAAGCAAAACTTCATTGAATGGGTATTTGATTTTGTAAGAGGCATCATAGAGAGTAACATGGCTTGGAAAAAAGGTGGAAACTTTCACTTTTTAGCAGTGACATTAATTTTGTTCATCTTTGTAGCCAATATGCTTGGTTTACCGTTTGCTATTGTTACTAAAGATCACTATCTATGGTGGAAATCACCGACAGCTGACGCAACGGTAACTCTTACGTTATCTACAACTATGATTCTACTAACGCATTATTACGGTATTAAAATGCGTGGGCCTAAAGCATATGCAGCCGGATACTTTAAACCTTTCTGGCCACTTGCAATCATTAATGTATTTGAGGAGTTTACATCTACATTAACTTTAGGTTTACGACTATACGGTAATATCTTTGCTGGTGAATTATTACTTGGTTTACTAGCAAGTTTACTTTTCCAACAACCAGCATGGGGTTGGATTATAAGTATTCCAGGATTAATCGTTTGGCAAGCGTTCTCAATATTCGTTGGTTCAATCCAAGCGTATATCTTCATCATGCTTTCAATGGTTTATATGTCACATAAAGTGGCAGATGGACACTAAATTAATTTAATAATTATATACAATTCTTAGGAGGAAAATTTATTATGAATTTAATCGCAGCGGCAATCGCAATTGGTTTATCAGCATTAGGTGCAGGTATCGGTAACGGTCTTATCGTATCTAGAACAGTTGAAGGTGTAGCACGTCAACCAGAAGCACGTGGTCAATTAATGGGTATCATGTTCATTGGTGTTGGTTTAGTTGAGGCTTTACCTATCATTGGTGTTGTAATTGCGTTCATGACATTTGCTGGATAAGACATATTAAGGCGAAGCCTTTACAAGGCTATCGCCGTTCGTTTTGTTTTTTATAGCTTAGTGATTATATCTACGAAAGGAGTGTCATGAGCCCGTGACTGCAACAGCTAATATGTTCGTTTTAGGTGCAGGAGTCGAATGGGGAACAACAATTGTTACACTTGTCACATTCGTAATTCTTCTTGCGCTATTGAAGAAATTTGCTTGGGGTCCATTAAAAGAAGTAATGGACAAACGTGAGCGAGACATCAATAAAGATATTGATGATGCTGAACAAGCTAAAATCAACGCTCAAAAACTTGAAGAAGAAAACAGAAAGACACTTAAAGAAACTCAAGATGAAGTTCAAAGAATCTTAGACGATGCTAAGGTTCAAGCACGTAAGCAACATGAAGAAATTATTCATGAAGCTAATGTAAGAGCTAACGGCATGATTGAGACTGCTCAAAGTGAAATTAACAGTGAAAAAGAACGTGCACTTGCTGATATTAATAATCAAGTATCTGAACTATCAGTATTAATCGCATCTAAAGTTCTTAGAAAAGAAATTTCAGAGCAAGATCAAAAAGATTTAGTTGAAAAGTATTTAAAAGAGGCAGGGGATAAATAATGGTAAAGGTAGCAAATAAATATGCCAAAGCATTATTTGATGTCTCTAATGATACAAATCAATTAGATGTAGTTTATGAAGATTTAGAAACAATCAGCCATTCATCTTTCGACTATATTAAAAGTTTAAAAGCAATTGATAGTAATCCTTCATTAACAGCAGATGAGCGTAAATCATTCGTTAATGAAGTATATAGTGGTGCAAATCAATACGTCGTTAATACGCTAAAAGTTTTAGCTGATAATCGTCATTTATCATTAATTGAAGATGTATTTAGAGCTTTTCAAAGTTTATATAATGCGCATCATAACCAAGACTTTGCAATTGTAGAATCTACTTATGAATTAAATGAAGATGAATTAGCAAGAATAGAACAATTGATTAAAGATCAAACACATTTATCTAGAGTAATTGTTAGCACTAAAATCAATCCAGATTTAATTGGTGGATTTAGAGTTAAGGTCGGCACAACTGTTATGGATGGTAGCGTTAAGAATGACCTTGTTCAATTACAAAGAAAATTTGAAAGAGCTAATTAATATTTAAAGAGGAGTGACATAGATGGCCATCAAAGCTGAAGAAATCAGTGCATTACTTCGCTCACAGATTGAAAATTATGAGTCTGAAATGTCCGTAACTGATGTTGGTACTGTACTTCAAATTGGTGACGGTATCGCATTAATTCACGGATTAAACGACGTTATGGCTGGTGAGCTAGTAGAATTCCACAACGGCGTATTAGGTTTAGCACAAAACCTTGAAGAATCAAATGTTGGTGTGGTTATTTTAGGACCATACAACGATATTAGTGAAGGTGACGAAGTTAAACGTACAGGCCGTATTATGGAAGTACCAGTTGGAGACGAATTAATTGGAAGAGTCGTTAATCCACTTGGTCAACCTATTGATGGACAAGGTCCTATCAATGCAACTAAAACACGTCCAGTTGAGAAAAAAGCAACTGGTGTTATGGATCGTAAATCAGTTGATGAACCATTACAAACAGGTATCAAAGCAATTGACGCTTTAGTACCAATTGGTCGTGGTCAACGTGAGTTAATCATTGGTGACCGTCAAACTGGTAAAACAACTGTTGCTATCGATTCAATCTTGAACCAAAAAGATCAAGATACAATTTGTATTTACGTAGCTATTGGTCAAAAAGATTCAACAGTACGTGCAAATGTTGAGAAATTAAGACAAGCAGGCGCTTTAGATTACACAATCGTTGTTTCTGCTTCTGCAGCTGATCCAGCACCATTACTTTATATCGCACCATATTCAGGTGTAACTATGGGTGAAGAATTCATGTTTAATGGTAAACATGTTCTTATCGTATATGATGATTTAACTAAACAAGCAGCAGCTTATCGTGAATTATCATTATTATTACGTAGACCACCAGGTCGTGAAGCTTACCCAGGTGACGTTTTCTACTTACATAGTAGATTATTAGAAAGAGCAGCGAAGCTTAATGATGAATTGGGTGGCGGTTCAATAACTGCTTTACCTATTATTGAAACGCAAGCTGGTGACATTTCAGCTTATGTCCCAACAAACGTTATTTCAATTACTGATGGACAAATTTTCTTACAATCAGATTTATTCTTCTCTGGTGTAAGACCAGCTATTAATGCTGGACAATCAGTATCTCGTGTTGGTGGTTCTGCTCAAATTAAAGCTATGAAGAAAGTAGCCGGAACGCTACGTTTAGACTTAGCTTCTTATCGTGAATTAGAATCATTCGCACAATTCGGTTCTGATTTAGATGAATTTACTGCTCAAAAATTAGAACGTGGTAAACGTACTGTTGAAGTATTAAAACAAGACCAAAACCACCCTCTACCAGTTGAATATCAAGTTTTAACAATTTATGCATTAACTAAAGGTTATTTAGATGATATTCCAGTAGAAGATATTACTCGATTTGAAGACGAATTAAACCACTGGGCAGATGCAAATGCAACTGACTTATTAAATGAAATCAGAGAAACTGGTGCATTACCAGATGCTGATAAATTTGATTCTGCTATTACAGAATTCAAAAAAGGTTTTAGTAAATCAGAACAATAATTCTTAATTGAAAAATTGTAACTGCAGATATGAGAGTACATTTTCAACGTTAATACTCTAATTAAAAAAGGTGGTGAGATAATGGGCTCTCTAAAAGAGATTGATAATCGAATAAAATCGACTAAAAAGATGAAGCAAATCACTAAGGCGATGAACATGGTTTCTAGTTCTAAATTGCGTAGAGCAGAAAAGAATACGAAGCAGTTCAGACCTTATATGGAAAAAATGCAAGATGCTATTACTGCAGTAGCAGGTGCTAATAGTTCTTCTAACCATCCTATGCTTAAAGCTAGAGATGTAAAACGTAGTGGTTATTTAATCATTACTAGTGATAAAGGACTTGCAGGTGCTTATAGTACAAATGTATTAAAACGTTTAGTGAATGATATTAAAGCGAAACATAATGACAGTAGTGAATACAGTATTATTGTTTTAGGTCAACAAGGTGTTGATTTCTTTAACAATAGAGGTTATGAAATCGAAAGTTCTTTAGTTGACCTTCCGGATCAACCTTCGTTTAAATCAGTTCAAGCGATTGCTAAGCACGCAATTGATTTATATAGCGAAGAAAATATTGATGAATTAACAATTTATTATAGTCACTATGTTAGTGTTCTTGAAAATAAACCAACAACTAAGCAAGTATTACCATTATCTCAAGAAGATTCTAGCCAAGGTCATGGTCAAATGTCATCTTACGAATTTGAACCTGATAAAGAATCTATTTTAAGTGTTATTCTACCGCAGTATGTCGAAAGCTTAATCTATGGAACTATTTTAGATGCTAAAGCAAGTGAACATGCTTCACGTATGACTGCAATGAAAAATGCTTCTGATAATGCGACTGAACTTATTGATGATTTATCATTAGAATATAATAGAGCGAGACAAGCAGCGATCACTCAACAAATCACTGAAATTGTTGGTGGTTCAGCAGCTCTTGAATAATATTAAAAGGAGGAAATCAACATGGGAATTGGCCGTGTAACTCAAGTTATGGGTCCAGTAATCGATGTTCGTTTTGAACATAATGAAGTTCCTGATATTAACAATGCCTTACACATCGAAGTTCCTAAAGAAGATAGCACACTTCATTTAACTTTAGAAGTTGCACTTCAATTAGGTGATGATGTAGTACGTACAATCGCAATGGACTCAACTGACGGCGTTCAAAGAGGTATGGAAGTTAAAGATACAGGTAAAGATATTAGCGTACCTGTTGGTGATGCAACTTTAGGAAGAGTATTTAACGTATTAGGAGAAACAATCGATTTAGATGAAAAGATTGATAATTCAGTACGTCGTGATCCTATTCATAGACAAGCACCTGGCTTCGATGAATTATCTACTAAAGTAGAAATCTTAGAAACAGGAATCAAAGTAGTAGACTTATTAGCACCTTACATTAAAGGTGGTAAAATTGGATTATTTGGTGGTGCCGGTGTTGGTAAGACAGTTTTAATCCAAGAACTTATCAATAATATCGCTCAAGAGCATGGTGGTATTTCAGTATTCGCCGGTGTTGGTGAACGTACACGTGAAGGTAACGACCTTTACTATGAAATGAGCGATAGTGGTGTAATTAAGAAAACAGCGATGGTATTCGGTCAGATGAACGAGCCACCTGGTGCTCGTATGCGTGTTGCATTATCAGGTTTAACAATGGCAGAATATTTCCGTGATGAAGAAGGCCAAGACGTATTATTATTCATTGATAATATCTTCAGATTCACACAAGCTGGTTCTGAAGTTTCAGCATTACTTGGACGTATGCCTTCAGCCGTTGGTTATCAACCAACACTTGCTACTGAAATGGGTCAATTACAAGAACGTATTAGTTCAACTAATAAAGGTTCTGTTACTTCAATTCAAGCTGTATTCGTTCCAGCCGATGACTATACAGACCCTGCGCCAGCAACTACATTCGCTCACTTAGATGCGACAACTAACTTAGAGCGTAAATTAACTGAAATGGGTATTTATCCTGCGGTTGATCCATTATCTTCTACTTCTAGAGCGTTAGAACCATCAATCGTTGGTCAAGACCATTACGATGTTGCTCGTGAAGTTCAGTCTACTTTACAAAAATACAGAGAATTACAAGATATTATTGCAATTCTTGGTATGGATGAGTTATCAGATGAAGATAAACAAACTGTAGAACGTGCTCGTAGAATTCAATTCTTCTTATCACAAAACTTCCACGTAGCTGAGCAATTCACTGGTCAAAAAGGTTCTTATGTACCAGTTAAAACAACAGTATCAGATTTCAGAGATATCTTAGATGGTAAATACGATCATATTCCTGAAGATGCTTTCCGTTTAGTAGGTAGTATGCAAGACGTAATTGAAAAAGCCAAAGATATGGGTGTTGAAGTCTAATAATTAGGAGGTATGGATAATGAATACATTAAGCCTAAATATTGTCACTCCTAATGGTTCTGTCTACGAACGAGAAGATGTAGAACTAGCTGTATTACAAACAACAGCTGGTGAAATGGGTATCATGAGTGGACACATTCCAACAGTTGCCGCATTAAAAACTGGCTATGTTAAAGTTAACTTTCATAATGGTAACGAATATGTAGCAGTTAGTGATGGTTTTGTTGAAGTTAGACAACATAAATTATCAATTATCGTCCAAACAGCAGAAACTGCTAGCGAAATCGATGTTGAGAGAGCTAAATTGGCTAAGTCGAGAGCAGAATCACATTTAGAAGATGATGATGATAACAGTGACATTAATAGAGCCAAAAGAGCGTTAGAACGAGCTAATAACCGTTTACGTGTGGCTGAATTAAAATAACAAAAAAGGTTCGAGGCGTTATATACGCTTCGAACCTTTTTTTATTAAATATTTTAATTTCACAATCGGAATTATTAAAGTATCTTTATCAAGTTATTTCGTGTACAATGTTATACAGTAATCTTACGAAGGAGTAGAACATGGATTATCTTGGTCAATTTGCAATTGTACACCTTATCTTACATGTAATATGTATCTGTATAGCCTATTGGGCTCTAAACTCTGTTAGATTAGATCAATTTTTTAAAAAAGGTTATGCATTACAAGTGCAAATTTGTATGATATTTGTAGCTATTTTAATAGGTACATCGGTAAGTAATTTTATTGTCGATTTATTACAATATTCAACTCAAGTTAAGTATTTATTAAAGTAATTCAAAAACTGTTATTTATATCAAAAACTGGATATAATTATAAAATGAATATTAACTTATTAATCAGGGAAATGAATAAGTAATAGGAGTTATAAGTGGAGGATTTAAGATGGATAAAATAGTAATAAATGGTGGAAACCGATTAACAGGTGAAGTTAAAGTTGAAGGTGCAAAAAATGCTGTATTACCAGTATTAACAGCTTCTTTATTAGCTTCAGAGGGGCAAAGTAAACTTGTTAACGTTCCAGCTTTAAGTGATGTAGAGACGATAAATAATGTTTTATCAACACTTAA
This sequence comes from Staphylococcus sp. FSL K6-0223, assembly GCF_038008285.1. Classification (NCBI taxonomy): domain Bacteria; kingdom Bacillati; phylum Bacillota; class Bacilli; order Caryophanales; family Staphylococcaceae; genus Staphylococcus; species Staphylococcus sp. FSL K6-0223. The sequence continues at coordinate 188,797 of NZ_JBBOYX010000003.1, read as the reverse complement.
TGCAGATGTTTCATATAATAAAGAAGAGAATGCAGTTAAAGTTGATGCTACTCAAAAATTGAATGAAGAGGCTCCATATGAATATGTGAGTAAAATGAGAGCGAGTATTTTAGTAATGGGGCCATTACTTGCTAGACTCGGACATGCAATTGTAGCGTTACCTGGTGGTTGTGCAATTGGTAGTAGACCGATTGAACAACATATCAAAGGATTTGAAGCACTAGGTGCCGAAATTCATTTAGAAAATGGTAATATTTATGCTAATGCTAAAAATGGATTAAAAGGTACTCAAATTCATTTAGATTTTCCAAGTGTAGGAGCAACACAAAACATTATCATGGCAGCTTCACTTGCATCAGGTAAATCAATTATTGAAAATGCTGCTAAAGAACCAGAAATTGTAGATTTAGCCAACTATATTAATGAAATGGGCGGTAAAATTACTGGTGCTGGAACAGATACAATCACTATACACGGTGTTGATAAATTACATGGTGTAGAACATTCAATCATTCCAGATAGAATTGAAGCGGGAACATTATTAATCGCCGGTGCAATCACACGTGGAGATATCTTTGTTCGAGGTGCCATCAAAGAGCATATGGCAAGCTTAGTATATAAACTTGAAGAGATGGGGGTTAATTTAGACTTCAAAGAAGACGGTATTCAAGTTTCTGCTGAAGGTGACTTAAAGCCTGTTGATGTAAAAACATTACCACATCCAGGTTTCCCAACTGATATGCAATCGCAAATGATGGCTTTATTACTTACAGCAAATGGGCATAAAGTTATTACTGAAACGGTCTTTGAAAATAGATTCATGCATGTAGCCGAGTTTAGAAGAATGAATGCAAATATTAATGTTGAAGGTAGAAGCGCTAAAATTGAAGGAAAAAGTCAATTACAAGGCGCGCAAGTTAAAGCTACAGATTTAAGAGCTGCAGCAGCATTGATCTTAGCAGGTTTAGTTGCAGATGGTACTACTCAAGTTACTGAACTTAAACATTTAGATCGAGGTTATGTAAATTTACATGGAAAATTAAAAGACCTTGGTGCTGATATTAAGCGTATTAATGATTAAATCATTTTTAAACATCAAAGTTTACATTTTGGAGGTTTAATATAATGGAAACAATTTTTGACTATAATCAAATTAAACAAATTATCCCTCATAGACAACCGTTCTTATTAATTGATAGAGTTGTTGAATATGAAGAAGGAAAACGTTGCGTGGGTTTAAAGCAAGTTTCTGGTAATGAACCATTTTTCCAAGGGCATTTTCCTGAATACGCAGTAATGCCAGGAGTATTAATAACTGAAGCACTAGCTCAAACTGGAGCCGTAGCGATGTTAAACAATGAAGAGAATAAAGGTAAAATAGCTTTATTCGCTGGTATTGATAAATGTCGTTTCAAAAAACAAGTGACACCTGGTGATACGTTAATGTTAGAAGTAGAGATTACTAAAATTAAAGGTCCAATCGGTAAAGGTAGTGCGAAAGCTACAGTCGATGGTCAACTTGCTTGTAGCTGTGAACTAACATTTGCTATTCAAGATGCTTAAACTATTCCATATTATAAAAGGAGTGTATCAAGAACTAATTTAGATGAATTAGTTCCTAATACACTCCTTTTTTATTTATTTAATTTCTTTCAAATTTTTCTTCTTTTAGTTTAGGTTTAGATTGCATCATTCGATTAAAGGTTTTCTTAAGCTCTTCACCAGTTAAACCATCATCTACCAATTCCTCTAGTAAGCTTTCGGCATAGACTTGTCGTAACGTATAGATATGACATTCAAAAACAACAGACATTGTTTTTTTAAAATTAGCGACATTTTTAACCGTAGCATCAAATAAAGCCGGATCATTTGCAGGTCTAGTGATGACTACTCTAATATCTAATAATTGTTTATCATCCATATATGTTTTAAATGTTTCATAGTGCTCATTTGAAATAACAATCTCAAGTAACCAGCCTGTTCCACTACCTTCTTTATTTATGATAACGCCATCTTCGATTTCATATTCTGAAACGCCACCATTCTCATTTACAATTTGAAACCGAACAGCCTTAAATGTTTTCATTATTTCACATCCCAATTGTTTTTTAAATATACAATAAATTAAATTATAAGCAGTTATGAACTTAATTAATGATTATTTTCTTTAAATATATCAAAAACATACTACAAATAGCTATCATTTTAAGGGTATTTGTAATTTTGACCAAATTATAACCCGTCAATTATTATGTATTACAAGAAGGAGGTGACACATGTTAAACAAAATAGTAATAGTAGGAAGGTTGACTAAAGATGCTCAAATTTATGAGAAGGAGGATAGTAAGGTCGCAACATTTTGTGTAGCAACTGAAAGAAATTACAAAGATGAAAATAATGAAATATCAAGTGATTATTTATTGTGTAAAGCTTTCGGCAAAACAGCAACCAATATCGAAAAATATACTTGTCAAGGTACATTAGTAGGTATAACAGGACAAATGCGTTCAAGAAAATATGAAAAAGAAGGACAAACGCATTTTGTAACCGAACTATATGTAGAAACAATTAAATTTATGTCTCCAAAAACTAAACATAATGAAATCCTCTCTCAAAATCAATACGATGAAGACACTTATCATTCAGACGACATTGAAATTATTAATATCTAAAAATTAATTCTCTCCCTAAACTCCATCCTATTTTTAATAAAAATTAAATTATCCTTTTCTTTCAATTATACTCAAGCGACCTACTTTGATCGGCCAATATTAAAGTAAGGTCGCTTTTAATATTTAAGTCATCAATCATTCAATCAACTTATAATTATCTGACAGATTTCAATTATATTACAAACTTGTTTAAGAATCGATACAATCTCAAAACTGTCATGACAGTTTTGAGTAGAAATTTAATTCCAATTATAATTAATATTCATTGTAATTCGAGTGTAAAAAAGAGCTTGTTTTTTTTATTTCACTGTAACCTACACTGTTTATACAGATGTTAGAGTAGTACTTGTAAATTAGTTAAGAAAACAAATCACTTTTAGGAGGATTTTTAATAATGAAAAAGACAATTATTGCATCATCATTAGCAGTAGGATTAGGCGTTGTAGCAGGTAATGCTGGACACGACGCACACGCAAGTGAAGCAACAAACGTTGATAAAGCAGAATTAGCTCAAAAAGCTCAATCAAATGACCAATCATTAAACGAAAGCCCTATCCAAAAAGGTGCTTATAACGTAAACTTTGATTACAATGGTTTCAATTATCACTTTGAATCAAATGGTACTCACTGGAGCTGGAACTATGCACAAAATGGTCAAGCTACTCCACAACAAGATGTAAGCAACCAAACTTCAGCTGACCAAGTAAGTTCACAACAACAAACTAGCCAAGCTCAACAAGCTCAACCAGAACAAACTTCTGCTCCACAAACTGAGCAAACTCAACAACCACAAGCTAAAGCAACTACTTCTTACAGTGCACCAACTAACAACACTGCAAGTAGTCAAGCTTCATCAAACCAAGCTTCAAGTGGTTCATCAGTAAACGTAAATTCACACTTAAAACAAATTGCTCAACGTGAATCAGGTGGCGACATCCACGCTATCAACCCATCAACTGGCGCAGCTGGTAAATATCAATTCTTACAATCAACTTGGGATTCAGTAGCTCCAAGTCAATATCAAGGTCAATCTCCAGCTAACGCTCCAGAAAGCGTACAAGACGCTGCAGCAGTTAAATTATACAACACTGCAGGCGCTAGCCAATGGGTAACTGCATAATTTAAATATATGATTATTAACCATCTTCTCAGTATGAGAAGATGGTTTTTTTATTTAGAAGCACATTTAATTGATTTAGTGAGAGTCGTTTGATAATGTAATTATTGAATTAAATAAATATTAACTACTAGGGGAGCCACAAGGCTGAGATGATATGATTCAGACCCTTATAACCTGATTTGGTTAGTACCAACGTAGGAAAGTAGTCTTTATCAAATAAGCATCGCTATGCCCAGATTTAGCTACTTTTCATTGTTGGAAAGTAGTTTTTTTATTATCCAAGGAGGCTTATTTAATGAAATTTTCACAAGAATTAAGGGAAGAAGCTCAACCAATTATTGAAAGAATTTACAATGATAACTTTATTCAAGAATTATTAGCTGGGACTTTACCTAAACAAGCAGTACGTCAATATTTAAGAGCGGATGCATCATATTTAAAAGAATTTACAAACTTATATGCCTTACTTATTCCAAAGGTTCACACTATGCAAGATGTAAAATTCTTAGTCGAACAGATTGAATTCATGTTAGATGGTGAAGTAGAGGCACATGAAGTACTGGCTGATTATATCAATGAATCTTATGAAGAAATTGTTAAAGAAAAAGTTTGGCCACCAAGTGGAGATCACTATATTAAGCATATGTATTATAATGCTTATGCTCATGAAAATGCAGCATACACTATAGCTGCAATGGCACCTTGTCCTTACGTCTATGCAGTTATAGCTAAGCGTGCGATTAAAGATCCTAAATTAAATAAAGATTCAATTACCGCAAAGTGGTTTGATTTTTATAGTACTGAAATGGATCCACTTGTTGATGTTTTCGATCAATTGATGGATCGTTTAACAGAAGAATGTACTGACAAAGAAAAGCATGAAATCAAAGAAAACTTCTTGCAAAGTACAGTACATGAGCGTCATTTCTTTAATATGGCTTATATCGATGAAAAATGGGATTTTGGAGGAGAAAACCATGAATAAACCTAAAATAGCATTAACGATAGCTGGAACAGATCCCACTGGTGGCGCAGGGGTAATGGCTGATTTAAAATCTTTCCATTCATGTGGCGTATACGGTATGGCAGCAATCACTAGCATTGTCGCTCAAAATACTCTAGGTGTTCAGAGCATTCATAATTTGGAAACAAGTTGGGTACAAGAGCAACTTGATAGTGTTTTTGATGATGAATTACCACATGCTATAAAAACAGGAATGATTGCGACTAAAGAAACAATGGAACTGATACAAAGTTATTTGAAAAAGTATTCAGATATTCCTTATGTTATTGATCCTGTTATGTTGGCGAAGAGTGGAGATTCACTCATGGACGATGATACTAAATCTCACTTACAAACTACCTTATTACCTTTAGCTGATGTTGTAACACCAAATATTCCTGAAGCAGAGGAAATTATTGGTTTGAAAATAGATAGTGAAGACAATATCCGCAAAGCAGGAGATATTTTTATCAATGAGATTGGTAGTAAAGGCGTTGTTATTAAAGGTGGTCATTCTGCTGATTTAAATAACGCTAAAGATTTCTTATTTACGAAGGACGATGTTTATACTTTTGAAAATAAACGTTTCGATACTAAACATACACACGGAACTGGTTGTACATTTTCAGCAGTAATCACTGCAGAACTAGCTAAAGGTCGTTCTATATATCAAGCAGTAGAAAAAGCTAAGTCGTTTATTTCAATGAGTATTGAACATACGCCTGAAATTGGTAAAGGAAGAGGTCCAGTGAATCACTTTGCATATTTAAAGAAAGTAGGTTTAGATGATGAATAATTTAGAAAGATTACGTTCAGAAAATCCACTTATTGTTTGCTATACCAATGACGTTGTTAAAAATTTTACAGCTAACGGGTTACTTAGTTTAGGAGCAAGTCCAGCAATGAGTGAAGCACCTGAAGAAGCAGAAGAATTTTACAAAGTGGCAAGTGCATTAGTGATTAATATAGGTACACTAACTCATGATAATGAAGAAGATATCATGAAAATAGGGAGAATCGCTAACGAACAAGGTACGCCAATTGTCTTCGACCCAGTGGCAGTAGGCGCGTCTTCTTACAGAAAACAATTTTGTAAGAGATTTTTAGAACAAATTGAAGTTTCTGTAATAAAGGGAAACGCATCAGAACTACTTACGCTTGTTGACTCTCAAACTACGATGAAAGGAACAGATAGTGATAGTTCACTTGATGCAGTTGAAATTGCTAGAAAGGCCCATAAAAATCTCGAAACAGCAATTGTCATTACAGGTAAGGAAGACGTTGTCGCACAAAATAATCAAATTGTTAAACTTGCTAATGGCTCTCCTCTTCTAGCTAAAATTACCGGTGCAGGTTGCCTTTTAGGAGGAGTAGTGGCAAGCTTCTTATTTAGAAATACTCGACCAGAAATTGAACAGTTAATTGAAGCGGTTAGTGTGTACAATATTGCTGCAGAATTAGCTGAAAATAAAAACCATGTCCATGGCCCTGGATCATTTTTACCAGAATTGCTCGATCAAATGTATCAAATTGATGAGACAACATTTGAAAAATATGTACATAAAGTAGAGGTTTAATCTTATATGTTTAGCTCAGAGCAATTACAAGTATATTTTATTTGTGGAACTCAAGATATACCAGAAAATAGAACCATTGAACAAGTACTTGATGAGGCTTTGAAAGCCGGAATCACTATGTATCAATTTCGTGAAAAAGGCCCATCATCTTTAATAGGTGAAGAGAAGAAACAGTTAGCAATAAATTTAAAACGAAAATGCAAGAGATATCACGTACCATTCATTGTCAATGACGATATAGAGTTAGCAAAAGATATTGATGCTGATGGCGTTCATGTTGGTCAGGATGATAAAGAAGTTAAAGATTTTGCTATGCAGTTTAGAAATAAAATTATAGGTCTGAGTGTGGGTAATTTAGATGAGTATCAACAATCGGATTTATCTCAAGTGGATTACATAGGTGTAGGGCCTATGTATACCACTTCGTCAAAAGATGATGCTAACGCTCCTGTTGGTCCTCATATGATTACAAAATTGCGAGATTATGTTGGAGAATTACCTATTGTAGCAATAGGTGGTATTAATGAAACAAATATTGAACCAATTGCTGAAGCCGGTGCTGATGGCGTTTCAGTAATTTCTGCAATAACTAGAAGTAAGAATATTGACAAGACTGTTAAGCATTTTCGTAAATACTTTAATTAATCAATATATTTTTCCACTTTTTGTTTTCTACTATAGTATGAGTATGATAAAATGAATCCTATGTGAATATTACAATAGAGGTGGAAAAATGAAGAAAAAAGCGTTACTACCTTTGTTTTTAGGGATAATGGTTTTTCTAGCAGGGTGTGACTACTCTAAACCTGAAAAGCAGGACGGATTCTTCTTTAATACATTCGTTCAGCCAATGAAACATCTCTTACAATGGTTAGGAAATGATGTATTTAATAACGACTATGGACTAGCGATTATTATCTTAGTTCTTGTTATACGTTTAATCTTGTTACCATTCATGTTATCAAACTATAAAAATAGTCATATGATGCGTGAAAAAATGAAAGTAGCTAAGCCAGAAGTTGATGGTATTCAAGAAAAAGTTAAACGTGCTCGTACTCAAGAAGAGAAAATGGCGGCAAACCAAGAATTGATGGAAGTTTATAAAAAATATGATATGAATCCGATGAAGAGCATGCTCGGTTGTTTACCAATGCTTATTCAAATGCCAATTATCATGGGATTATATTTCGTATTAAAAGATAAACTTGTTAATGGACTTTCTGATCATCCACATTTCTTATGGTTTAATTTAACTAAACCAGATATTTGGATTACGATTATTGCCGGTGTTCTTTACTTTGTTCAAGCATATGTTTCTAGTAAAACGATGCCTCAAGAGCAACGCCAAATGGGATACATGATGATGATTGTTTCACCAATCATGATTATTTGGATTTCATTACAAGCGTCATCTGCACTTGGTTTATATTGGTCAGTCAGTGCTTTATTCTTAGTAATACAAACGCATTTTGCAAATATGTATTACTCTAAACTTGCTAAAAAAGAAGTTCAACCTTTCATCGAACAATATGAAAAAGAACATAATCCGTCTTCTAATAAAAAAGGCAAAAATACGCAAGTTGTTTCTAAAAAGAATAAGAAATAGGTAATAAGAAAAGCCAGCAAATTAAATTATGATTTGCTGGCTTTTTCATATGTCAAATTTACAAATTTGTGTTGTTATTGAAATTCCATTCGTGTAAAAATTGTTTTAAGAATTGAAGCATAAAATGATGACGTTCTTCAGCAAGCTTTCTTCCAGTTGAGGTATGCATTAAACTTTTAAGTTTTAATAATTTTTCGTAAAAGTGCTTAATTGCTGAAGGATCAAATGCTTCAATATTATCAGTATGTAGTGATTCGAATGGCACGTTAGATTCAGTCCACATTGGTTCGCCGAAATATCCAGCGAATTGAAAAGTTCGAGCAATTCCGATTGCGCCTAGCGCCTCCAAACGATCAGCATCTCTCACGATTTGTCCTTCAATTGATAATGTGGCTTGATTGTTTTTCCCACCACGGTAACTCATATTTTGTATGATATGTAAAACATGTTGAATATCATCTTGGGTTAAGTCAATCGTTTCTAGAAAAGTAGAAAGTTTATCATATGCTTGTTGTTCATTCGTTATTTTGCTATCCACTGTGTCATGTAATAAAGCGGCAAGTTCTATAATCGTTGTATGTACTAAACCCTCATTTAAAGCGATATACTTTGCTAATGTATGAACCCGTTCTACATGCGCGATATCGTGCCCAGTGTGATCATCTTTATGAACCATTTTCATATAGTTACATGCGTGTTTAATTTTTAATTCATTTTCCATAATAGTCTCCTTCACATATTAAAAGGTCTAGGAACAACCCAGACCTTTCAATTTATTATAGAATTGGTGACAATAATTGAGAAATACCTTCTTTAAATTTAATCCAAGTACTGCGTTGCTCGTATCTTTCTTCTGTAAGTCTAGATGACACTTTCATATCGTTAATAAATGCTTGCTTAAGGGAGCGTGCGACACTCTCATCATAAATAAAGGCATTTACTTCAAAATTCAATGTGAAACTACGATTATCCATATTAGCAGTACCTACACTTGCGAGTTCATCATCGATGACCAATACTTTAGAATGTAGGAAGCCATTCTCGTAATGATACACCTTTACGCCGGCCTCAAGTAAAGATGCGACATTTTTAAGTGTAGCCCAGTATACGAATGGATGGTCTGGCATACTTGGAATCATAATATTGACTTCCACACCACCAAGTGCAGCAATTTTAATTGAGTCTAAAAATGCTTGATCTGGTATAAAGTAGGGGGATTGAATATAAATTGATTCTTTAGCTGATGATATCATTTTTAAGTAACCGTATTTGATTTGTTCCCAATCTTCATCAGGTCCACTAGAAGCGATTTGAATGCCGATTGTTCCTCCAGAATTAACATCAGGGAAATATCGTTCTTGATAAGTTAAATTGTCTCGGGTAGATTGTGAATTCCAATCTAAAATAAATCGAAGTTGTAATGCATTTACAGCATCACCTACAATACGTAGATGCGTGTCACGCCAGTAACCAAACTTCTTAGATTTACCTAAATATTCATCACCTACATTGAAACCACCAACATAACCAATTTTACCGTCTATAATAACGATTTTTCTGTGGTTTCGGTTATTCATACGTAAATTAATTAATGGCAATTTTGATGGGAAGAATGATTCAGCATGCCCACCTTTATTTCTAAAATGTTTTAAATCCTTTTTACGTAAGTCCCTCGAACCCATATCGTCATATAGCATTTTCACTTCAATGCCTTCTTCGGCTTTCTTTTCAAGTTCACTAAGAATTTGTTTCCCAAGTCCATCACTATGAAAGATATAGTACTGAATATGTATGTAGTCTTGAGCATTACGAATATCATTAATTAAATCATCGAATTTTTGTTGACCATCAGTATAAATAGTTAAATCATTATCAGTCGTTAGAAAGGCAGCATTATTATAAAGTAACATTTGCACCATTTCTTTAAATTTAACTATTTGATGGTTACCTTTAGAGAAATCTTGTTTCTTGAGCGCTTCCAATTGCTCATCGACAATCATTTCTAAACCGACTTTATCTTCTTTATTTAATTTAAAGATTTGATCTCTTTGGATTTGACGACCTAACAATAGATATAAAATGAACCCAATTAAAGGTAGAAATACGAGCACAAGTAACCATGCCCATATAGAATTAGCTGTACGTCTCTCCATAAAGATAATTGTAAATGCAAAGATCAAGTTTAAAATGAAAGCGCCAATTAAGATAACATTAATGATTATATTTGAATGGTGAAGCGCCATAGTAAAGACTTCTAACATATGGTACCTCCTTTGTATTTCTCATAATTTCGTTGAAGATATTCAAAAAAGTTTTAACTATACAATTATAGCATGAAGAATGTTGAAGATCATAGTCGGTTTTATTTTAAAAAGTGAATGAATCAATTGACTTAATAATTATTGAATAATACGATGATGAAGAATAAAGAAACGAGGTGACGCTTGTGACTGAAAATGAAACTGCACATCACTCAGAGCAAACGAAAGCAAATCTAAAGTCAAGATTAAATCGTATCGAAGGTCAAGTACGCGCAATTAATCGAATGATTGAAGACGATGTGTATTGCGATGATGTTTTAACTCAAATAAGAGCGACACGCTCTGCTTTAAACAGTGTGGCTATTAAATTGTTAGATCATCATATGAAAAGTTGTATTATGGATAAAGTGAATAATGGTGCACAAGAAGAAGCGATGGAAGAACTATTGGTTACTTTTCAAAAATTAATTAAAGATTAATGAGGTAGATTACAATGGAAAATGGAATTGTTTATGTTGCAAATATTGAGACTATAGAGGAAGAAAACCAATTAAAGACACGTTTAGAAAATATGATTGGTGTCGAAAAAGTAGATATTGATAGTAAAGTAGGAGAAATAAAGGTATTATTTGAAACGCCTGCGAATTTAAATAGTATTGAAAAAGAAGTATATGATTCTGGCTTTCGCGTGCGTTATTAGAGTAATGTTCAATTTACTTACATATAGCATATTTATAGATTTGTAAATAATTTTTTAAAATTTAAGAATTGATGTAGTAAAGTAGTATAAATTGGGGTATGATAATTTTGAAGTCAATCCAAACGAGGTGATTATAGTGAAGAATCCAGATAAGATTCAAAACGTAGTCAAATTATTGTCATCATTAGGTGTGAATATTAAAAAAACTAAATCTCGTTTAGATATTATTAATACTTTACCTACATCTAATCAAGTAAGTCATGAGTTAAAATAATTTGCTTAAATGATCAAAAGCACTCACTATGTGTGAGTGCTTTTTTGTTTGTAAATTATGCAGTTTTAGCAGTATCTAAAGTATCAGGTTCTTGATAACGCTTAGGTTCATGATAATAAATAGATAGAATGACACCTATGCCTGTCATTAAACTCCAAAGTGAGCTCCCACCATAACTAATAAATGGTAAAGGTATACCAGTAATTGGTAATAATTGAACCGTCATTCCAACATTTTGAAGTACATGGAAGACGATAAGAGAAACATACCCGATAATAAAGACTTTATTATATTGACTATTGATTTTGCTTGCTAATCTAATTAAATGAAACACTAAAAATAAGAATATGAGAATTAGCACAACAGACCCAATGAAGCCCATCTCTTCGCCTACAACTGAGAAGATAAAGTCTGTATGATTTTCAGGGATATAAACTTCACCGTGATTGTAACCTTTACCTATTAATTGACCAGATCCAATTGCTTTAAGTGATTCAGTTAAATGATATCCATCGCCACTACTATAAGTATAAGGATCCAACCAAGAATTAATTCGCCCCATTTGATACATCTTAATTCCTAATAGATTTTCAATTAATGTAGGTTTGAAAATGATAGCTAAAATAATACTAGCACCACCTACAATTGCTGCAATAAATATAGGTGCAAGGATTCTCCAAGTAATACCACTAACCATCATAACACCGGCGATAACTGCACAAATAACAAGCGTAGTACCGAGGTCATTTTGTAATAAAATTAATAGCATAGGGAATATTGAGACACCTATAATTTTTAAAAATAGCATTAAATCTGACTGGAACGATTTGTTAAAGGTAAATTGATTATGTCTAGAAACTGTTTTAGCTAGGGCTAAAATTAAAATAATCTTCATAAATTCTGAAGGTTGAATACTAATAGGTCCAAAGCTATACCAACTTTTCGCACCGTTGATCACAGGTGTGATGGCTGTTTCAGGTAAAATAAGCAATCCTATGAGTAAAATACAGAAAATGAAATATAAAATATATGTATTATGTTTAATTTTCTTAGGGGAAACTATCATAATCAGAAATGCCATAATAGCTCCGAGGATGTAATAAATAATTTGTCTAATACTGAAGTTCGCACTATATTGTCCGCCACCCATTGCAGAACTAATTAGTGTTACGCTTATGATTGCTAACACAGTAATTACCAGTACTAATATCCAGTCGACTTTACGAAACCAATGTTTGCTTGGTTGTTGACGAGATGAATAATTCATTTCCTACTCCTTTATAATCATGCGCGTATTAATATGATTTATGAATGATTCATTTGAAGCATAAACCATTCATGAATCTGTATAAAATCATAATTTAACGGTTAATAAATAGTCTACATTGATTTTACATGACTTTTTTTAAATTTGCTAGAATATCAAAGTGGCAAGTCGACAAATTATATAGAAATAAGCTTTCTTTTCCATTCAAAGGTAGAGGAATTAAAACAGTCACTAAAAATTAGATTTATTGATGGATTATCAAATGCAATTGATTTTAGAAATATGATAATATTAAGTTTCAGAGACCGTTATGTACATTGAGCTATACATAATAAATAAAATATCACAATTATTAAACAGATAAATGGCATATAAGCCGAGTAATTGTAATGGAGGAAAACGAAATGACAAAAGAGAATATTTGTATCGTTTTTGGAGGAAAAAGTGCTGAACATGATGTTTCAATTTTAACAGCACAAAACGTATTAAACGCAATTAACAAAGATCAATATCAAATAGATATTATTTATATTACAAACGATGGTGAATGGAAGAAGAAAGAAAATATTATTGATGAAATTAAATCTACTGACGAATTAGTGTTAAATAATGTTGAAGCGGGAGAAATATCACAATTACTAAGTAAAGGTAGTACTGGACGTTCTTATGATGCAGTATTCCCACTTTTACATGGACCTAATGGTGAAGACGGTACGATTCAAGGATTATTCGAAGTATTAGATATTCCATATGTAGGTAATGGTGTGTTAGCAGCTTCAAGTTCTATGGACAAATTAGTTATGAAACAATTGTTTGAACATAGAGGATTACCTCAATTACCATACATTAGTTTCTTAAGAAGTGAATATGAAAAGTATGAGAACAACATTATTAAATTAGTTAATGATAAATTAACTTACCCAGTTTTTGTCAAACCTGCTAACTTAGGTTCAAGTGTTGGTATTAGTAAATGTAATAATGAAGAAGAACTTAAATCAGGTATTGAGGAAGCTTTCCAATTTGACCGTAAACTTGTAATTGAACAAGGAATTGAAGCGCGTGAAATTGAAGTGGCTGTATTAGGTAATGATTATCCTGAAACTACATGGCCAGGAGAAGTTGTTAAAGATGTGGCATTTTATGATTACAAATCTAAATATAAAGATGGTAAAGTTCAGCTTCAAATACCAGCCGATTTAGATCAAGACGTTCAAATGACATTACGTAATATGGCGTTAGAGGCTTTTAAAGCCACTGATTGTTCAGGTTTAGTACGTGCAGATTTCTTCGTTACAGAAGACAACCAAATCTATATTAATGAAACAAATGCTATGCCAGGATTTACTTCATTTAGTATGTATCCAAGCTTGTGGGAGAATATGGGATTATCATATCCAGATTTAATTGCAAAATTAATAAATCTCGCTAAAGAACGTCATGAAGATAAAAAGAAAAATAAATATAAAATTGATTAATAGAGGATTTTAAATATGATTAACGTTACATTAGAACAAATCAAACATTGGATATCTTGCGAAATTGATGAACAATATTTAAGCCATTCTATCAATGGTGTAACTATTGATTCTCGTAACATTGAAAAGGATATGCTTTTTATCCCATTCAAAGGTGAGAACGTAGATGGCCATCGATTTGTTGCACAAGCTTTAAAGGATGGTGCTGGTGCTTCATTTTCAGAAAAGGGAACTGAGTTAAGCGAGGATATCGAAGGTCCAATCATTTGGGTTGAAGATACACTTAAAGCATTACAAGACTTAGCCAAAGCATATCTTAAATATGTGAACCCTAAAGTGATTGCAGTAACTGGATCAAACGGTAAAACGACTACAAAAGATATGATTGAGAGTGTCTTAACGACAGAATTTAAAGTAAAGAAAACACAAGGTAACTATAATAATGAGATTGGAATGCCTTTAACAATATTAGACTTAGATGAAGATACAGAAATTTCTATTCTTGAAATGGGCATGTCTGGCTTCCATGAGATAGAGTTATTATCTTCAATTGCTGAGCCGGATATTGCAGTTATCACAAATATTGGTGAATCACATATGCAAGATTTAGGTTCAAGAGAGGGTATTGCTAAAGCCAAGTCTGAAATTACTATTGGTCTTAAAGAGAATGGGACATTCATATATGACGGTGATGAACCATTACTAAAACCGCATCTCGAACAATTAAATAAAGCAAGATTAATAAGTGTAGGTTTAGGTAATAGTAATACGCTCGTATGTCATGTTGATGATATAGAAACAGAAGGTATCGCTTTTACAATAAATGATAAAGAAAGCTTTACACTACCTATCCTAGGTACGCACAATATGAAAAATGCGACGATAGCCATTGCGATAGGACATGAACTTGGTTTGTCATATGAAACAATAAAAGACAATATTAATCATGTTAAGTTAACAGGTATGCGTATGGAGCGTCACCAAACTACTAATAACGTAACTGTCATTAATGATGCTTATAATGCAAGTCCGACAAGTATGAAAGCTGCCATCGATACGCTAAGTAGTATGGAAGGGCGAAAAATCCTTATTCTAGCAGATGTTTTAGAGCTAGGTGAAAATAGTCAATCTATGCACGAAGAAGTCGGGGCTTATCTCAATAATAAAGCAATTGATGTATTATACACTTATGGTGATGAAGCACGATTTATTTTTAACACAGGTCAAAATGAAGTGCCTACTGCACAACACTTTGATGATAAAAGTGAACTGATTAAAGAATTGAAGACTATTGTGAAAGAAAACGATAAAATATTGGTTAAAGGTTCACGAGGTATGAAACTTGAAGAAGTAGTCGAAGCATTAATTTAATATTTTAAAGTAAATGAACATGCATATTTCAATATTCTCGATCTAAACGTTGATGAGTAAGTTGAAATGCATGTTTTTTTGCGTTGAAAATGATTTAAAAATTTTAACCGCTTACATCATGTGATGCGCTATCTTTTTTAAGAGTAATAAATTTAAAATTTAAGAGTAAAACAAAGAAAGTAAGTAACTGCTTTATTGCTATAATATTTTTAAGGTGGTACTATATAGAAGTTGATGAAACAAAAGTGAACATATATGCAAAAACGTATATTAAGAAATAAACACTTAAAAAGGAGAATTATTTTGCAAAATTTTAAAGAATTAGGGATCTCGGATAGAACGGTTCAAACACTGGAATCTATGGGATTTAAAGAACCTACACCTATCCAAAAAGACAGTATCCCTTATGCGTTAGAAGGAGACGACATCCTTGGTCAAGCCCAAACAGGTACGGGGAAAACAGGGGCTTTTGGTATTCCTTTAATTGAAAAAGTTGTAGGCCAACAAGGCGTACAATCACTCATTTTAGCGCCAACAAGAGAACTGGCTATGCAAGTTGCGGAACAATTAAGAGAGTTCAGTAAAGGCCAAAATGTTCAAGTCGTTACGGTCTTCGGTGGAATGCCGATTGAACGACAAATAAAAGCACTTAAAAGAGGACCACAAATCGTAGTAGGAACTCCAGGACGTGTAATTGATCACCTAAATCGTCGTACTTTAAAAACTAATGGTATTCATACATTAATTTTAGATGAAGCTGACGAAATGATGAATATGGGATTCATCGACGATATGAGATTTATTATGGACAAAATTCCATCTGACCAGCGTCAAACAATGTTATTCTCAGCGACTATGCCTAAAGCAATTCAAGACTTAGTTCAACAATTTATGAAGACGCCTAAAATCATTAAAACAATGAATAATGAAATGTCAGATCCACAAATAGATGAATACTATACTATTGTTAAAGAATTAGAGAAATTTGATACATTTACAAATTTCCTTGATGTGCATCAACCAGATTTAGCGATTGTATTTGGACGTACGAAACGTCGTGTTGATGAATTAACTAGTGCGCTATTATCTAAAGGCTATAAAGCAGAAGGCTTGCATGGTGATATTACTCAAGCTAAACGTTTAGAAGTCTTGAAGAAATTCAAAAATGACCAAATTGACATTTTAGTTGCCACTGACGTAGCAGCTAGAGGTTTGGATATTTCAGGTGTAAGTCACGTTTATAACTTTGATATCCCTCAAGATACAGAAAGCTATACTCATCGTATAGGTCGAACAGGACGTGCAGGTAAAGAAGGTATCGCGGTAACATTTGTAAATCCAATTGAAATGGATTATATACGTCAAATTGAAGATGTCAATGGACGTCGCATGAACGCTTTAAGACCACCACATCGTAAAGAAGTACTCAAAGCTCGTGAAGACGATATTAAAGAAAAAGTTCAAAACTGGATGTCTAAAGACAGTGAACCTCGTTTACAACGCATTTCAAGTGAATTACTTGAAGAATATGACAGCACTGAGTTAGTTGCATCATTGCTACAAGAATTAGTAGAAGCAAACGATGAAGTTGAAGTACAGTTAACGTTCGAGAAACCATTAGCACGTAAGAATCGCAATAGTAGAGGTGGCGGTTCAAGAAGAGGTAACAATAACAAACGTGGCAATGGCAAATTTGATAATAAAAATAGACGTTCAAAAGGGTCTAAAGGTCATTCAAATAAAAAGAAAAATAATAAAAAATTCGAACGTCGTGATAAACAAAATAAAGGTTCAAACCAATCAATGAGAGGCCGTACATTTGCCGATCATCAAAAATAATCGATGATGTTATTAACCAGTTAAGTCTATTGACTTAGCTGGTTTTTTTAGATTTAAAGCTTTATTTAGACCTATCACACTCTATGCTATAATGTGAGTAAATTAATTAAAGGAGCTTTAATATGAATCTTGATAGTACGTTTCATCGCAGTCCTAAAAATGCATTAAAGTACTATTACATCACTAGTTTTATTGGTTTAATTGTAGTACTAGTGATTTTGAGCATATTATATTATTGTTGGTTTACTTATAATTGGTGGAACTTTATTCTATACATACTTATTACAGTTGCGGTGATTTCAGTTATAAACTTTATTGTTGGGCCATTTCTGAGATATAAATACCATTTTTATAAATTTGAAGGCGATTCAATTATTTTGAAGCAAGCTTTTTTCTTTAAAAAGGAAGAACTAAGTAAGATAGAGAGGTTGCAATATATTACAGTCAGTACAAATCCGCTAGCAAAAATATTTAAAATAAATACAATTGAATTGGTTACAGCAGGTCATGAAATTTCACTGCCGATGGTTTCAGAAAAAGAGGCAGACGTAATAGAGCATCAAGCATTAAATAGATTGAGAGGTGTAGATGACGATGTATAATCCACAAAAGCTACATCCGGTCTCATATGTAACAAGTCTAATTAATGTTATTAAAAATAATTTTATTGTAATTATTATTTTCCTGTTTAATATTAAAGATTTTAAATATGATGATTTCTATTCATACTTATGGCCAGGTATCATGACATTAATATTTTTAATAACTTTCTTTTATAATATTTTCAAAGTTTATAATACTAGATATTGGATTGAAAATAATCATTTCATTCTTACAACAGGTGTATTAAATAAAGAGCGAAAAGAACTCAATATTAGTAGAATTCAATCAGTTGATTCCACTGAAGGTTTTGTGAATCAAATAGTAGGTGGCGTAGAACTTATTATTAAAACTCCAAGTGACGGTATTGAACTAAGTACAATATCAAAAAAGCAAAGTAAATTGATTGAAAGTGAGATTAAAAACATACAACAACAATTGAATGCAACGCATCAAGCTGAAGTGAATGTTGATTCTGAAAAGGATGAAGACGAGGATAATGAATCCTTGAAAAATGCACCTACTAAATCAATTTTTAAAATGTCATTTAAACAATTATTATTTATGGCAATGACTAGTGGTGCGATTGGTATTACATTAATAACATTGTCTCCAATTGTGGGAAGTTTCTCGGACATTATACCTTGGGAAAAATTAGGTGGGGAACTCTCATATGTCTTAAAATCTACTTTCTTCATAATTATTGCTATAGTGGTTGTCGTTTTAATAATGAGTTATATCATCGGTACGTGTCTCGCATTCATAAGATACTATGGATATAAAGTAACGCAACAAGGTCATCAACTTAAAATTCAATATGGCTTATTTACAAAAAAGAATGTCACTGTACCAACAAATCGACTTCAAGGTGTACTTGAACATCAATCATATCTAAGAAGATTATTTGGTTATACTTCTATTCATTTTTATATTACTAGTGACATTGTTACTTCTGCTGAGACGAGTGATGTTAATGGACGTATAATGATTTTACCTTTTATTAAACGGCAACAAGCTTATGAAGTGATTCAATCTCTGGTACCAGAAATGCGTTTTAATACAGCTCATACTGGCATGCCACTTAGAGGTTTTCATCGACATTTTCTTATACCATCACTTATCCTTATTATTGCTAGTTTTATTGGATGGTATTTCTGGTCTACGTGGTCGTTTGCTATTGCGGGGTTATTAATCATTTTATTAATAATGAGGGCCGTATTATATGTGCGATATAGTGGTTATTACCTTGAAAATGAAGAAATTGTTATCCAAAAAGCATCATTACTTAATATGAAAAGATTCTACTTCAAACTCAATAAAGTCATAGGTATGGAAATTAGACAGCATCCTTTATTAGAAAGAAAGCATTTGGCCAATTTTAAATTTATAATCGCCAAAGGTTTTGAAAATAAAAAAATAGGTCTTAAATACACAGATGTTTCTAAAGTTAATGAATTTAAAGAGTGGTACATGAGAGGTGATACTCATGAGTAATTATAACTATATGAATAAAAAGGGTTTAAAAGCAATGCGAATGAATGCTTTGCTATGGATAACAATCTTTACTATTGCATTAATCGTATTTACCATCTTTAATGTGTTGAAATTTCATTGGATAGATAATCGTACACTCATCATTGCTGAAATAGTTGGAGTCGTTATTTTAGGAGTCTTTTTTATATTTGTAATGCCCATATTTCGATATAAAAATTTTAGATACGCAATTGAAGAAGATGAAGTACATGTTAGAAGAGGCATTATTTTCATAAAGACAAATATCATTCCCTACTTTAGAATTCAGAACATCGATATTAATGAGGGCTTTATAATGAGAAAATATCAACTAGCTACTCTCACGCTATCAACAGCTGGTGGTAATAGTGAAATTGAATTGATAGATAAAAATGAAGCTCAAAAATTAAAGTTATTAATTAAACAAAATAAAACTAGAGATGCGCATGATATGTTAAACGGCGATGATGCATAAGATACTATGAATAGAAACTATAATGAAAGTGATTAAAGAGGCGAAGTTATGATACATGGAATAGGTATAGATTTGATAGAAATTGAGCGTATTAGAAAGGTGTTATATAAACAACCTAAATTAGTTGACCGAGTATTAACTGAAAATGAAAAGCTAAAGTTTGAAAAATTCACTCATGAAAAGCGTAAGATTGAATTTTTAGCAGGTCGTTTTGCTGTTAAAGAAGCTTTTAGTAAAGCATTGGGTACAGGGTTAGGTCAGACGATATCTTTTAAAGATATCAATTGCTATAACGATGAATTAGGTAAGCCATGTATCGACTATGATGGATTTAGAGCTCATGTAAGCATTACTCATACAGATAATTATGCAATGAGTCAAGTTACCTTAGAAAAATTAGAATAAAGGCGTTATATAATAAATGTATTAATATTTTAGTATTAAGCGAGTAGTTTCAAGGAGGACCTTTTCATGTCGGAAAAATTCTATAGATCAACCTATTTAAATGTTAATTTAGATGCAATATTAAACAATTATCAAACATTCAATCAGTTACATCATAACAAGACTGTTATATCAGTCATTAAAGCTAATAGTTATGGATTAGGTAGTGTAAAAGTAGCACATCACCTAATGGAACACGGGGCTTCGTTTTTCGCAGTTGCAACACTTGATGAAGCAATTGAATTAAGAATGCATGGAATTGATGCAAAACTACTAGTCTTAGGTGTCATTCCAACTAAAGACATAAGTAAAGCTATTCAACATCGCGTAGCTCTTACTGTACCTTCAAAAGCTTGGCTTAAAGAAGCTATTAGAAATATACCTGAAAAAAATGAGAAAAAACTTTGGTTACATGTCAAAATAGATTCTGGTATGGGTCGATTAGGTATGAAAGATGTTGAAGAGTATAAAGATGTTGTTGATTTAATTAATAAAAAAGATGATCTTGTTTTTGAAGGCGTGTTTACACATTTCGCTAGCGCAGATGAACCAGGTGATTCTATGAATGAACAGTATGAATTTTTTAAAGATATTGTTAATCAAGTTGAAAAACCAAATTACATTCATTCACAAAACTCTGCAGCTTCTTTATTAATGGATGGACAATTTTGTAATGCGATAAGATTAGGTATCTCATTATATGGGTATTATCCTTCACAATATGTTAGGGATAATGTCAAAGTACTTCTTCGACCAAGTGCTCAACTCGTTACTGAAATAGTACAAGTGAAATCTCTTAAAGTTGGCGAAACTGTGAGCTATGGACGAACTTTTACAGCTGAAAAAGAAATGAAAATTGCTATACTACCAGTTGGATATGCCGATGGTTATTTAAGAGCTATGCAAGGTGCTTATGTGAATGTTAATGGCCATCAATGTGAAGTGGTAGGTCGGGTTTGTATGGATCAGACTATAGTGAGCGTGCCTGATGATGTGAAGATGGGAGACAAAGTGATATTGGTGGATAATCATATAGATTCACCACAGTCCGTTGAGTCTCTAGCTGAAAAGCAACATACAATCAATTATGAAGTATTGTGTAACTTATCAAAACGTTTACCAAGAATCTATCACCATAATGAAGAACAAGTGGTTACGAACGATTTGTTAAAATAGTATAGTCACTGCGTTAAAAATTTGTTATTATAAACATAAATTAAAGGTTAAATAACAACTTTTTTGGAATCAGATGGAGGTTCTTCATATGTTATCTTTTAATCAATCTAGGAGTCACAGTCTTGAACAATCATTAAAAGAAGGCTATGCACAAATGGCCGATTTAAACCTCTCCCTAGCAACGGAAGCTTTTCCCATCGAATGTGAAGCTTGCGATTGTAATGAAACATATCTTACTTCTAACTCTAAGAATGAATGATTAGAAGAGGCGATGTTTACTTAGCTGATTTATCACCAGTTCAAGGGTCTGAACAAGGGGGAGTAAGACCTGTTGTAATTATACAAAATGATACTGGTAATAAATATAGTCCAACTGTCATAGTTGCTGCTATTACAGGTAGGATTAATAAAGCGAAGATACCAACCCATGTAGAAATTGAAAAGAAAAAATATAAGTTAGATAAAGACTCTGTTATCTTACTTGAACAAATTAGAACACTAGATAAAAAACGTTTAAAAGAGAAGTTGACCTATTTGTCTGAAAGTAAGATGAAGGAAGTTGACAACGCCCTAGATATCAGTCTAGGATTACATAATTTTGACCATCAATGATTATAGCGTTTTATATGTAGTTAACATAAATAAAATAATGAATTTAAAGACAATAACTTTATAATAATTATAACTCTTAATTAACTAGGTAACTTTAGACCGATTGCTTACATCAAGAATTTTTGCAAATCAAGACTAGTGCTACCTCTCATTAGTTAAATAGCATATAATTATAGTTATTATGTAAATACATTTATTATAAAAGAATGTCTTGAGTTTTTCGGCTTTAGGTATTCCAATCCTAAAGTCTTTTTTAGATATTAAGAAACTGTGGCTTTTTAGTTATTTGCTATTCATTTTATAAAGAAAAAAGAATTCCAAAAAGTACCAGATTAAAAGCATATGGAATTGTGAATTGGAAGTAAGGAGGCACATCTTGTGGAAGAATTTAAGAAAGATTATATGGAACTTGTAAAAGAAAGTTTAACTACTGAAAACCGAACGCAACTTATAAAAAAGTGCGAAGAATTTACAAATGAAGTAATTAAAAAGGATTTACTGCCAGAAGATATTGTAGAAATTCACAAATCATATATTAACCAATTAGATTTAGAAGAAAAAGAAATACTCGGTACATTAGATGTCCTTCAAGAGGTAGTAAAAGGATTCGGTTATAGTTATAGAGATTATCAAAGATTAGTTAATAAATTACAAGTTCACGACAAAGAAATTGATTTGGCTTCTAGACTTCAGCAAACTATGCTTAAAACAGATATACCTCAATTCGATAGTATACAAATCGGTGTAATTTCCGTTGCGGCTCAAAAGGTAAGTGGCGATTATTTTAATTTAATTGATCATAAAGACGGGACTATGAGTTTCGCTGTTGCGGACGTTATCGGTAAAGGTATACCTGCTGCTTTAGCTATGAGTATGATTAAATTTGGAATGGATTCATATGGTCACTCTCAATTGCCTAGTGATGGTTTAAAGCGTCTTAACCGAGTTGTCGAAAAAAACGTCAATCAAAATATGTTTGTAACGATGTTTTATGGCTTGTATGAAGAAATGAATCATCTTTTATATTGTAGTTCTGCAGGGCATGAGCCTGGTTATATTTATCGAGCTGAAACAGAACAATTTGAAGAGATTGACGTTCGTGGGCGTGTGCTTGGAGTAAGTCAGAAGACTCGATATAATCAACAAGAGATACCTATTTATCTCGAAGATTTAATAATTATCTTTACTGATGGTGTAACTGAGGCACGAAATAGAGAAGGTGAATTTATCGATAAAGATAAATTGTTAAATTTAATACAAAAATATAAACATATGCATCCACAAGATATAGTTCAAATTATTTATGAAGGAATTTTAAAAGTTCAAAATCCTAGTAGAAAAGACGATATGACAATTTTAATTATAAAAAGAGTAAATTAATTTAACTAATTTAGATTAAAGTTTCAAGTCGTAGGGTATACATATTTTTGAACACAAATGTAGAAATGAAGCAGATTTGATAAAGACTAGGAGTGTATCGAATGAATCTTAATATAGAAACTGTAACTCATGACGATTATTATGAAGTTAAAGTTGGCGGAGAATTAGATGTATATACAGTGCCTGAATTAGAAGAGGTACTTGTACCAATGCGACAAGAAGGGACTCATGACATTCATGTTAATTTAGCTAACGTAAGTTACATGGACTCTACAGGATTAGGTTTATTTGTAGGAACGTTAAAAGCATTAAACCAAAATGATAAAGATTTATATATATTAGGTGTTTCTGATCGAATCAGTAGATTATTTGATATTACCGGTTTGAAAGATTTAATGCATGTTAATGAAGGAACGGAGGTTGAATAACATGCAATCAAGACAAGATTACATTGAAATGCGGTTACCAGCCTCTGCGGAATACGTCAGTTTAATACGTTTAACATTATCTGGTGTATTCTCAAGAGCTGGAGCATCTTATGACGATATTGAAGATTCTAAAATAGCTGTAAGTGAGGCAGTGACTAACGCTGTAAAACATGCTTATAAACAAAATACTGAAACCGGTATGATTAATTTATGTTTTGAGATATTTGATGATAAAATAAAAATAGTTATTTCAGATCAAGGTGAAAGCTTTGATTATGAAACAACAAAATCAAAATTAGGTCCTTACGACGATAACGAAAACATTGATTTTCTTCGCGAAGGCGGCTTAGGATTATTCCTTATTGAATCATTAATGGACGAAGTGAAGGTCTATAAAGAATCTGGTGTTACAATCAGTATGATTAAGTATATTAAAAAAGAGCAGGTGCGAAATAATGGCGAAAGAGTCGAAATCAGCTAATGATGTATCACCTGAACAAATTAACCAATGGATTAAAGAGCACCAAGAAAATGAAAATAGCCAAGCTCAAGGTAAATTAGTTACGCATTACCGCAAACTAATAGAATCTTTAGCATATAAATATTCAAAAGGGCAATCACATCATGAAGATTTAGTTCAAGTTGGTATGGTTGGTTTAATAGGGGCCATCAATAGATTTGATTTGTCATTTGATCGAAAATTTGAAGCATTCCTAGTTCCAACCGTAATTGGTGAAATAAAAAGGTATTTAAGAGATAAAACATGGAGTGTTCATGTACCAAGACGTATTAAAGAAATTGGTCCAAGAATTAAAAAGATAAGTGACGAACTTACAAATGAGCTTGAGCGTTCACCATCCATCAGTGAAATTGCTCAACGACTTGAAGTTTCGGATGAAGAAGTCTTGGAAGCGATGGAGATGGGTCAAAGTTATAATGCGCTCAGTGTTGATCATTCTATTGAAGCAGATAAAGACGGATCAACTGTCACTCTATTAGATATTATGGGTCAACAAGATGATAATTATGATTTAACTGAAAAGAGAATGATTCTAGAACGTATTTTACCTATATTATCTGATAGAGAAAGACAAATTATTCAATGTACATTTATAGAAGGTTTAAGCCAAAAGGAAACAGGCGAACGTATTGGCTTAAGTCAAATGCATGTCTCTCGCTTGCAACGTACTGCAATCAAAAAGTTGCAAGAAGCAGCTAAACAATAAATATAAAAAGAAGTTCATTGACTGAGTTAATGAACTTCTTTTTATATGTTAGAATTTTTAACTTTAAAAAAGATTAAAGCATTCTAAATTATATCTAGGAAGAATCTAGTTAAAAAATTATGTTAAACTAGTGAAGGAATTTTTAAAGAAAAGCGTGGTAGAAAAATGGACAAAAATTTAATTCAAACAATCGTTGAAAAGTATTCTTTTTCAGAGAAACAAATTAAATCAGTTCTTGAACTCTTAGAAGATAACAACACTGTGCCATTTATTGCAAGATATCGTAAAGAGGCAACTGGTGGTCTAGATGAAGTTGAAATTAAGCAAATTGATGATGAATATAGATATATGGAAAATCTTCAAAAAAGAAAAGATGAAGTGATACATAGTATTGAACAACAAGGCATGCTAACTGAAGACTTAAAAAAAGATATTATTAAACAGACAAAACTACAAAGAGTTGAAGATTTATACCGTCCTTATAAACAGAAAAAGAAAACACGTGCTACTGAAGCTAAAAGAAAAGGGTTGGAGCCTTTAGCAAAATGGTTACTTCAGAAGAATTTAGATAAGAATGTTGATGAAAAAGCACAAGAATTCATAAATGAAGAAGTTTCTACAGTAGAAGATGCTATTAAAGGGGCACAGGATATTATTGCTGAACAAGTTTCAGATGACCCTAAATATCGTTCGAGACTTTTAAAAGATGTATACCATCAAGGTCTAATCGTGTCTGCTAAGAAGAAAAAAGCAGAAGATGAAAAAGAAATCTTCTCAATGTATTATGATTATTCTGAACCAGTAAAGCGTGTTGCAAATCATAGAATTTTAGCTATGAATCGAGGGGAGAAAGAAAAAGTATTAAACGTTAAAATAGAATTTGACACATCAAAAATTAAAAAAGACATTGAACGACAATTAATTCAAGTAAATAATGAAGCAAGTCCTTATATTGCAGAGGCTATTGAAGATAGTCTTAAACGATTAATTATGCCTTCGATTGAAAGAGAAGTTCGAGGAGATTTAACTCAGAAAGCAGAAACACATGCCATCGATGTTTTTAGTGAGAACTTAAGAAACTTACTTTTACAACCACCAATGAAAGGAAAACAAATTCTCGGCGTGGACCCGGCATTTAGAACGGGATGTAAGTTAGCAGTTATTAATCCTTTTGGAACGTTTATTGCTAAAAGCGTCATTTATCCTCATCCTCCGAAGTCTAAAATTGAAGCTTCTGAAAAAGAACTGGTCAACATGATTAAAGATTATCAAATTGAATTACTAGCGATTGGAAATGGAACAGCTAGCCGTGAAACTGAACAATTTGTAGCAAATGTAATTAAAAAATATAAATTAGATGCTCAATTCATCATTGTCAATGAAGCGGGAGCCTCTGTGTATTCTGCTTCAGAAATTGCCAGACAAGAGTTTCCAGATTTTCAAGTTGAAGAACGAAGCGCTGTATCTATAGGTAGAAGAGTACAAGATCCATTAAGCGAATTAGTTAAAATAGATCCAAAATCTATTGGGGTAGGTCAATATCAACATGATGTAAATCAGAAAGAATTAAGCAATGCGCTTACTTTCGTAGTTGAAACTGCAGTTAACCAAGTAGGCGTAGATGTAAATACAGCTTCAAAATCTTTACTTCAATATGTTTCAGGACTATCTTCAACTATTGCGCAAAATATTATTGATTATAGAGAAGAAAATGGACCTATTAAACATAATAAAGAAATTAGTAAAATTAAACGGTTGGGTTCTAAAACTTTTGAACAAAGTATAGGCTTTTTACGTATCGTTGATGGCTCAGAACCATTAGATAATACTGCGATTCACCCTGAGAGTTATGAAGTGACTTATGAAATATTAGAGCAACTAGGTTTAGGCGCTGATGATATAGGTACGGATCAATTAAAATCAACATTAAGTGATGTGAATATTGAAGGGCTTGCGAAACAATTGAATATTGGTGAACCCACTCTAGAAGATATTATCAAATCACTTATTGCGCCTAATAGAGATCCAAGAGATGAATTTGAGACACCAATCCTTAAATCTGATGTATTATCCATTGAAGATTTAAATGAAGGCATGAAATTAAATGGTACTGTTAGAAATGTAGTAGATTTTGGTGCATTTATTGATATAGGTGTTAAACAAGATGGATTAGTCCATGTTTCTAAACTTTCTAAGAAATTTGTAAAGAATCCTATGGATATTGTAAGTGTGGGAGATATTGTGGATGTTTGGATTCTGAATATCGATGAAAATAAAGGTAAAGTATCTTTAACGATGATTGATCCAAATGAATAATATTGAACTTCAAAGATTAACTGAAAACTTGGCCATCAAATACTTTGGAGTACCTTTCAAACATAAGGCTTATTTTAATCAACGATTACGTACTACAGGTGGAAGATATTTGTTAAAAAGCCACAATATAGAAATAAACCCTAAACAATTAAAGCATTTTGGAGAAGATGCAATAGTTCAAATAGTTAAACATGAACTTTGTCATTATTTTCTTCATCTTGCTGGTAAAGGGTATCAACACAGAGATACAGATTTCAAAGCTTTAAGCGCTAAAGTAGGTGCACCAAGGTTTTGCAACCCGACTGAAACATATGAAAGTCGAGCTAATTACAAATATCAATGTGTTAGTTGTAAAGCTAATTATTTACGTATTAAAAGAGTGAACACTCAAATAATGAGATGCGGGCATTGCGGTGGCAAACTTAAATTAGTTAAAGTTTTTGAGAAATAGAAAAAATATAAATATATATTTAGTAAAAGGGTTGTTTAAAGCAGATGCTGTTTTCTAACAACCTTTTTTATAATTGATATAAATTTTGTTGTGAAAAACATTGACAATAATTATTACATGATATATTATAGATATCGTTGTCTTAACAAGGAAAGCAAAACAAACCTTAATTAACAATATTAATTTTAAGTTAATTTTGTGTTGACAAAATGTAACCGACAATTTACAATGGTTATTGTTCTCGATAATTAAAAGTTTAATTATGCGTTTTGCCAGCGGTCGTGGCGGAATGGCAGACGCGCTAGGTTGAGGGCCTAGTGGGAGTTAATCCCGTGGAGGTTCAAGTCCTCTCGGCCGCACCAAATCATATATTTAATACTACATGCGGGTGTAGTTTAATGGCAAAACCTCAGCCTTCCAAGCTGATGTTGTGGGTTCGATTCCCATCACCCGCTCCATTTAATATTTATGAACATTGAAAACTGAATGACAATATGTCAACGTTAATTCCAATAAACGTAACGAAACGTTACAAACTATTTAGTATTTATGAGCTAATCAAACATCATAATTTTTTATGGAGAGTTTGATCCTGGCTCAGGATGAACGCTGGCGGCGTGCCTAATACATGCAAGTCGAGCGAACAGACGAGGAGCTTGCTCCTCTGACGTTAGCGGCGGACGGGTGAGTAACACGTGGATAACCTACCTATAAGACTGGGATAACTTCGGGAAACCGGAGCTAATACCGGATAACATGTTGAACCGCATGGTTCAACAGTGAAAGACGGTCTTGCTGTCACTTATAGATGGATCCGCGCCGCATTAGCTAGTTGGTAAGGTAACGGCTTACCAAGGCAACGATGCGTAGCCGACCTGAGAGGGTGATCGGCCACACTGGAACTGAGACACGGTCCAGACTCCTACGGGAGGCAGCAGTAGGGAATCTTCCGCAATGGGCGAAAGCCTGACGGAGCAACGCCGCGTGAGTGATGAAGGTCTTCGGATCGTAAAACTCTGTTATTAGGGAAGAACAAACGTGTAAGTAACTGTGCACGTCTTGACGGTACCTAATCAGAAAGCCACGGCTAACTACGTGCCAGCAGCCGCGGTAATACGTAGGTGGCAAGCGTTATCCGGAATTATTGGGCGTAAAGCGCGCGTAGGCGGTTTTTTAAGTCTGATGTGAAAGCCCACGGCTCAACCGTGGAGGGTCATTGGAAACTGGAAAACTTGAGTGCAGAAGAGGAAAGTGGAATTCCATGTGTAGCGGTGAAATGCGCAGAGATATGGAGGAACACCAGTGGCGAAGGCGACTTTCTGGTCTGTAACTGACGCTGATGTGCGAAAGCGTGGGGATCAAACAGGATTAGATACCCTGGTAGTCCACGCCGTAAACGATGAGTGCTAAGTGTTAGGGGGTTTCCGCCCCTTAGTGCTGCAGCTAACGCATTAAGCACTCCGCCTGGGGAGTACGACCGCAAGGTTGAAACTCAAAGGAATTGACGGGGACCCGCACAAGCGGTGGAGCATGTGGTTTAATTCGAAGCAACGCGAAGAACCTTACCAAATCTTGACATCCTTTGACCCTTCTAGAGATAGAAGTTTCCCCTTCGGGGGACAAAGTGACAGGTGGTGCATGGTTGTCGTCAGCTCGTGTCGTGAGATGTTGGGTTAAGTCCCGCAACGAGCGCAACCCTTAAGCTTAGTTGCCATCATTAAGTTGGGCACTCTAAGTTGACTGCCGGTGACAAACCGGAGGAAGGTGGGGATGACGTCAAATCATCATGCCCCTTATGATTTGGGCTACACACGTGCTACAATGGACAATACAAAGGGCAGCGAAACCGCGAGGTCAAGCAAATCCCATAAAGTTGTTCTCAGTTCGGATTGTAGTCTGCAACTCGACTACATGAAGCTGGAATCGCTAGTAATCGTAGATCAGCATGCTACGGTGAATACGTTCCCGGGTCTTGTACACACCGCCCGTCACACCACGAGAGTTTGTAACACCCGAAGCCGGTGGAGTAACCATTTGGAGCTAGCCGTCGAAGGTGGGACAAATGATTGGGGTGAAGTCGTAACAAGGTAGCCGTATCGGAAGGTGCGGCTGGATCACCTCCTTTCTAAGGATATATTCGGAACATCTTCTTCGAAGATGAAAGGGATAACGTGACATATTGTATTCAGTTTTGAATGTTTATTAACATTCAAATTTGTACATTGAAAACTAGATAAGTAAGTAAATAGATTTTACCAAGCAAAACCGAGTGAATAGAGTTTTAAACAAGCTTGAATTCATAAAAATAATCGCTAGTGTTCGAAAGAACACTCACAAGATTAATAACGCGTTTCCTGGTGGAAACACAGATTAAGTTATTAAGGGCGCACGGTGGATGCCTTGGCACTAGAAGCCGAAGAAGGACGTTACTAACGACGATATGCTTTGGGTAGCTGTAAGTAAGCGTTGATCCAGAGATTTCCGAATGGGGGAACCCAACATGAGTTATGTCATGTTATCGACATGTGAATTCATAGCATGTCAGAAGGCAGACCCGGAGAACTGAAACATCTTAGTACCCGGAGGAAGAGAAAGAAAAATCGATTCCCTGAGTAGCGGCGAGCGAAACGGGAAGAGCCCAAACCAACAAGCTTGCTTGTTGGGGTTGTAGGACACTCTATACGGAGTTACAAAAGAACATGTTAGACGAATCATCTGGAAAGATGAATCAAAGAAGGTAATAATCCTGTAGTCGAAAACATATTCTCTCTTGAGTGGATCCTGAGTACGACGGAGCACGTGAAATTCCGTCGGAATCTAGGAGGACCATCTCCTAAGGCTAAATACTCTCTAGTGACCGATAGTGAACCAGTACCGTGAGGGAAAGGTGAAAAGTACCCCGGAAGGGGAGTGAAAGAGAACTTGAAACCGTGTGCTTACAAGTAGTCAGAGCCCGTTTATGGGTGATGGCGTGCCTTTTGTAGAATGAACCGGCGAGTTACGATCTGATGCAAGGTTAAGCAGCGAATGTGGAGCCGTAGCGAAAGCGAGTCTGAATAGGGCGTTGAGTATTTGGTCGTAGACCCGAAACCAGGTGATCTACCCTTGGTCAGGTTGAAGTTCAGGTAACACTGAATGGAGGACCGAACCGACTTACGTTGAAAAGTGAGCGGATGAACTGAGGGTAGCGGAGAAATTCCAATCGAACTTGGAGATAGCTGGTTCTCTCCGAAATAGCTTTAGGGCTAGCCTCAAGTGATGATTATTGGAGGTAGAGCACTGTTTGGACGAGGGGCCCCTCTCGGGTTACCGAATTCAGACAAACTCCGAATGCCAATTAATTTAACTTGGGAGTCAGAACATGGGTGATAAGGTCCGTGTTCGAAAGGGAAACAGCCCAGACCACCAGCTAAGGTCCCAAAATATATGTTAAGTGGAAAAGGATGTGGCGTTGCCCAGACAACTAGGATGTTGGCTTAGAAGCAGCCATCATTTAAAGAGTGCGTAATAGCTCACTAGTCGAGTGACACTGCGCCGAAAATGTACCGGGGCTAAACATATTACCGAAGCTGTGGATTGTCCTTTGGACAATGGTAGGAGAGCGTTCTAAGGGCGTTGAAGCATGATCGCAAGGACATGTGGAGCGCTTAGAAGTGAGAATGCCGGTGTGAGTAGCGAAAGACGGGTGAGAATCCCGTCCACCGATTGACTAAGGTTTCCAGAGGAAGGCTCGTCCGCTCTGGGTTAGTCGGGTCCTAAGCTGAGGCCGACAGGCGTAGGCGATGGATAACAGGTTGATATTCCTGTACCACCTAATATCGTTTTAATCGATGGGGGGACGCAGTAGGATAGGCGAAGCGTGCTGTTGGAGTGCACGTCCAAGCAGTAAGGCTGAGTGTTAGGCAAATCCGGCACTCGTTAGGCTGAGCTGTGATGGGGAGAGGAAATTGTTTCCTCGAGTCGTTGATTTCACACTGCCGAGAAAAGCCTCTAGATAGATAACAGGTGCCCGTACCGCAAACCGACACAGGTAGTCAAGATGAGAATTCTAAGGTGAGCGAGCGAACTCTCGTTAAGGAACTCGGCAAAATGACCCCGTAACTTCGGGAGAAGGGGTGCTCTTTAGGGTGCAAGCCCAGAAGAGCCGCAGTGAATAGGCCCAAGCGACTGTTTATCAAAAACACAGGTCTCTGCTAAACCGTAAGGTGATGTATAGGGGCTGACGCCTGCCCGGTGCTGGAAGGTTAAGAGGAGTGGTTAGCTTCTGCGAAGCTACGAATCGAAGCCCCAGTAAACGGCGGCCGTAACTATAACGGTCCTAAGGTAGCGAAATTCCTTGTCGGGTAAGTTCCGACCCGCACGAAAGGCGTAACGATTTGGGCACTGTCTCAACGAGAGACTCGGTGAAATCATAGTACCTGTGAAGATGCAGGTTACCCGCGACAGGACGGAAAGACCCCGTGGAGCTTTACTGTAGCCTGATATTGAAATTCGGCACAGCTTGTACAGGATAGGTAGGAGCCTTTGAAACGTGAGCGCTAGCTTACGTGGAGGCGTTGGTGGGATACTACCCTAGCTGTGTTGGCTTTCTAACCCGCACCACTTATCGTGGTGGGAGACAGTGTCAGGCGGGCAGTTTGACTGGGGCGGTCGCCTCCTAAAAGGTAACGGAGGCGCTCAAAGGTTCCCTCAGAATGGTTGGAAATCATTCATAGAGTGTAAAGGCATAAGGGAGCTTGACTGCGAGACCTACAAGTCGAGCAGGGTCGAAAGACGGACTTAGTGATCCGGTGGTTCCGCATGGAAGGGCCATCGCTCAACGGATAAAAGCTACCCCGGGGATAACAGGCTTATCTCCCCCAAGAGTTCACATCGACGGGGAGGTTTGGCACCTCGATGTCGGCTCATCGCATCCTGGGGCTGTAGTCGGTCCCAAGGGTTGGGCTGTTCGCCCATTAAAGCGGTACGCGAGCTGGGTTCAGAACGTCGTGAGACAGTTCGGTCCCTATCCGTCGTGGGCGTAGGAAATTTGAGAGGAGCTGTCCTTAGTACGAGAGGACCGGGATGGACATACCTCTGGTGTACCAGTTGTCGTGCCAACGGCATAGCTGGGTAGCTATGTATGGACGGGATAAGTGCTGAAAGCATCTAAGCATGAAGCCCCCCTCAAGATGAGATTTCCCAACTTCGGTTATAAGATCCCTCGAAGATGACGAGGTTAATAGGTTCGAGGTGGAAGCGTGGCGACACGTGGAGCTGACGAATACTAATCGATCGAAGACTTAATCAATATTAAAATGTTTTGCGACGCAAAATCATTACTTACTATCTAGTTTTGAATGTATAACACATTCATTTGTCTGGTGACAATGGCAAGGAGGTCACACCTGTTCCCATGCCGAACACAGAAGTTAAGCTCCTTAGCGCCGATGGTAGTCGGGCTTACGTCCCGCTAGAGTAGGACGTTGCCAGGCAAAACGAGAGACCGTAAGGTCTCTTTTTTTATGCGAAAAATAAAGATGAGAAATTACCAAGAGCCATAGCTATAGAGGAGAACTATTCTCTGCGAAGAGAAAGCGTTTGAAGCTGATGAATTAAGGAAAGAACGCCACGAGTTTAGTCGAGCTAAACGAGTCAGAGAGAGACGCAAATGAAGAAAGATGCGAGCGCTTGTCTCGAAGCAGAGGAAGGACCTTAGCGCCGAAGGTAGCCGACTTACGTTCTAAAGTAAAATAAGTATTTTTAATACTTAATTTTACTTACTTAATGGCCAAAGCCATTAAGAACCAATTGCCAGATAGTAATATACCGCAAGCTTTTTTTATTTAAGAACTAATAGAAAACAGATGAAATTGGGTCATACGAAAAAGCTTGAAAATAATACTTACAATAGTAAGATTATTTTCAAGCTTTCATTGTAGCTTTTAAATTAATAAAGAATATAACATTTTATTTTCATTAATATAGATATTTGATGGATCAAATTGATTTACACGTTCTTTTAATTGAATGAGATCATTGTGATGTTTAAGTTGAATACCAATGATAACAGTACCTGTTGTTTGAGAGGACTTTTTAAGATATTCAAATTTAGTAATATCATCTTGAGGACCTAGTACATCATTAACAAACTCTCTTAAAGCCCCTGGTCTTTGAGGAAAATTAAGGATGAAGTAATGTTTCATCTCTTCAAATAATAATGAACGCTCTTCAATTTCTTTCATTCTATTAATATCATTATTACCACCGCTTACAACACATACAACAGTTTTACCTTTAATTTTTGCTCTATAGTTTTCAAGAGCAGCTACACTTAAAGCGCCTGCGGGTTCAGCTACTATAGCTTGTTTAGAGTACATATCTAGTATAGTAGAACATACTGCTCCTTCATCTACTTGTACATAATCATCTACATTATGCTTAGCTATATCAAATGTAATATCTCCAACTCTGGCTACTGAAGCACCATCAACAAATTTATCAATGTGATCTAAAGTGATGACCCGTTTGTTTACGACTACAGATTCATACATACTGCAGGCGCCTGCAGGTTCAACACCAATAATTTGTGTGTTTGGGGAATAAGCCTTGAAATATGTGCTAATACCAGATATTAAACCTCCACCGCCTATAGCAGAAAATAAATAATCAAATTTTACTCCATCTGCTTCGGATTGTTCAATAATTTCTTTGGCAAGTGTTCCTTGGCCTGAAATTGTATATACATTATTAAATGGATCAATAAAATTCATTTCATTTTCTTTAGTATAAGCTAAAGCTTCTTCTAAGCAATGATCAAATGTATCACCAGTTAGCACGACTTCAACATTATCGCTACCAAAAAATTGAACTTGGTTTATTTTCTGAAGAGGTGTAGTAACTGGCATAAAAATTACAGCTCTAAGATTTAATTTCTTAGCAGTGTATGCCACGCCTTGAGCATGGTTACCAGCACTAGCACAAGTGATACCTCGATTTTTAGCTTCTTCAGATAATACTGAAATAGCATTATATGCGCCTCTTAATTTGAAAGAACGAACCCACTGTAAGTCTTCTCTTTTTAAATATACTTTACAATCATATTTTTGAGAAAGATAGTGGTCAAGCTGTAATGGCGTTTCTTTCACGATATCTTTGAGGCGTAAAAAAGCTTCATCTATATCTTGTGTCGAAACGGTTGTTTTAACTGTCATAATATTCCACACCCTTAAAATGTTTTTTCATATTTTTCTATTAGATCTTCATATTGTAAAGTAATGGCAATATCATCAAGTCCATTTACTAATTTATTCTTCCATGTTTCATCTATTTTAAATTCAAAAGTTTGTTCTGAAGATGATACGGTTTGCGAAGGTAGATCTACCGTAATTTCTTCAAATTGAGCCAGATGTTCTCGTGCTTCCTTATCAAGTGTAATAGGGAGCATTGCATTCTTCGTACAATTCATATAGAAGATATCACTAAAACTACCTGCGATAATAATATTAAAACCATAGTCTTTTAAAGCCCAAGCAGCATGTTCACGACTTGAACCACACCCAAAGTTGTCTCCCGTTATTAAAATAGAAGCATCTTTATATTCTGGCTTATTAGGGTTAAATTCTGGATTATCAGAACCATCAGGTAAATAACGCCATTCATCAAAGGCGAAGGGACCAAAGCCGGTTTTTGAAATACGTTTGAGATGAACTTTGGGTATAATTTGATCTGTATCTATATTGTCGTAGAAAAGGGGAACAACTTTACCTGTGTATGTTGTAATAGGTTGAATTTCCATCTATACGACCACCTTTCTTACGTCTACAAATTTACCGTTAATAGCAGCAGCTGCTGCCATAGCAGGAGATACAAGATGGGTTCGTGCACCTTTACCTTGACGTCCTTCGAAATTACGATTACTTGTGGAAGCACAGTGCACACCTTCAGGAACTTGATCGGGATTCATACCTAAACACATTGAACAACCTGGTTCTCTCCATTCAAAACCTGCTTCTTTAAAAATGACATCTAGACCTAGTGCTTCAGCTTCCTTCTTAACTGTTCTGGAGCCAGGCACTACAATAGCTGTGATATTAGGATGAACTTTATTACCTTTAACAATATGACTTGCTTCTACTAAATCAGAGAGTCTTGCATTCGTACATGAACCTAAGAATACATAGCCTAATTCAATATCTTCGGCTTTTTGACCTGGTTTGAGTCCCATGTAGTTATAGGCACGTTCATCATTAGAATCTTTAATTTCTGGGAAAGGAGAGCTAAAATTAACTCCCATTTCTGGATTTGTTCCCCATGTCACCTGAGGTTCTAAGTTTGAAACATCTAATTCAATAACTTTATCGAAGTACGCATCCTCATCGGAATATAAAGTTTGCCACCAATCAATAGATTGATCAAAATTAGTAGCGTAAGGACGACCTTTAACATATTCAAAAGTCGTCTTATCAGGTTGCATCATACCGTATTTTGCGCCTGCTTCAATTGCCATATTACAAATTGTCATTCGAGCTTCCATAGACAAACTCTTAATCGTTTCTCCTGTAAATTCAAGGGCATATCCTGTACCAAAATCAACGCCATATTGGTTAATTAAATAGAGTATTATATCCTTGGCATAAACGCCGGTAGGTAATTTACCATTTATATCAATTTTTAAATTCTTAGGTTTAGTTTGCCAAAGTGTTTGAGTAGCAAAGACATGTTCAACTTCACTTGTACCAATTCCAAATGCGATTGCACCAAAAGCACCATGTGTCGCGGTGTGAGAATCGCCACAAACAATTGTCTTTCCTGGTTGAGTTAAACCTGTTTCAGGTCCTACCATATGAACGATACCTTGTTCATCAGATCCCATATCAAAGATATGGACGCCAAAGTCTTTGGCATTCTTTTGTAGGGTAGTAATCTGTTTATTTGCTATTTCATCTTTTATGTTAAAAATGTCGATAGTCGGTACATTATGGTCTAAAGTAGCAAACGTGAGATCAGGTCTTCTTAATGAACGATTCTGAATTCTGAGTCCCTCAAAAGCTTGAGGAGAAGTAACTTCATGTATGAGATGTAGGTCTATATATAATAATTGTGGTTCACCTTCATTCCCATGTAGAACATGTTTATTCCATACTTTATCGAATAGTGTTCGTCCCATAATACTTCTCCTCCCTTTTATAAATAATTATTCTTTAGTAGTTTAAATATTTCAGAAGTTTTGTGACTTCCACCTAAATCTGCTGTAGTATGGCCAGACTTAATGAGTTTAAATACATGTTTTTCAAGTTCTATTGCGGCTTGTTCTTGATTTAGACTTTCTTTTAAACAAAGTGCCAAAGATAACACCATACCAAATGGATTAGCTTTATCTTGGTTAGCGATATCAGGTGCCGAGCCATGAATAGGCTCATATAATCGTGTCCCTTGTTCCCCAAAACTTGCGGAAGGGGATAAACCAAGTGAGCCTGGTATTACTGATGCTTCATCACTCAAAATGTCTCCAAATAAATTTTCGGTAACAATAACATCAAATTGAGTAGGGTGTGTGATTAAATGCATGCTACAGGCATCTACTAACAAGTGGTTGACTTCAACATCTGGATAATCCGCTTTAACTTCATTCACCACTTGACGCCAAAGTTTACTTGAAGATAATACATTTTCTTTATCAACGGATGTTAGTTTTTTTCTTCTATTTTGAGCTAAATTAAATGCAACTCTAACGATTCTCTCTATTTCTTCACGAGTATAAGTAAGTGAATCTAGAGCTGAATGATTATTATAGTGACTTGGTTCACCAAAATAAATACCGCTAGTTAGTTCTCTGACAATCACTAAATCAGTACCTTCAACTCGCTCTTGTCTTAACGGAGATAAATGACTGGTACCCTCACTTACAATGGTTGGACGTATATTTGCATATAAATTTAAAGCTTTTCTAAGTTTTAATAGCCCATGTTCTGGACGATTTTTAGGATTTGACCATTTGGGACCACCAATTGCACCAAGTAAAATGGCATTTGAAGATTTACATGCTTCTAATGTTTCATCAGTAAGAGGTGTACCATAGTTATCGATTGCCGCACCTCCAAAATGATGATGTTCTATTTGATACTGGAAGTCATATTTATGACTGATTAGTTCGAGAAGCTCTAATGTACCATTTATAATTTCTGGTCCTATACCATCGCCAGGTAAAGCTACGATTTTGTAACTCATGAATGAATACCTTCTTTCTTTTGTGTTTCAGAAATATATTTCGCATGAGCTTCTATATAGGCTTTACAAGAAGCCTGTAAAATATCATGATCAATTCCTATACCGTTGACTGGTGTACCTTCGATGATTAAACTAACGTGAACTTCTGCTTGCGCATCTGCACCTTCAGTGATTGAGTCAATCCTATAATCGATAAGTTCTGTCTTTCTTTGGAAAATACGATCAACAGCATTATATATAGATACGATTGAACCTGTTCCAATACTTGAATCTTGATAAGTTTTTCCATTTTTATCTTTAATCACGACCACAGCACTTTGTAGCCCTTTAGATACATATTGCAGTTGTAAATTTTCTAATTGATAAATCGCTCGTTGCTCATGCTCAGATCCTTGAATGATTGCATGGATGTCGCGATCAGAAACTGATTTTTTCTTATCAGCAACTTCTTTAAATTGTTTAAATAAGTTGATTTGATCCTCAGTGCTAATGTCATAGCCTAATGATTTTAGTTTCTCAGCAAAAGCATGCTTTCCAGACAATTTACCAAGAGGTAATTCAGTTGTACTTACTCCGACTAATTGAGGCGTCATAATTTCATATGTTTCACGATGTTTGAGTACACCATCTTGATGTATCCCCGATTCATGACTAAACGCATTTTGACCGACGATTGCTTTGTTTCTTGGAACTCGAATTCCTGCGTATCGTGATATGAGGTCTGATGTTTTCTTAGTTTCATCAAGTTTAATTTGGGATTCAATACCATAATGATCACGTCGAACATAAAGTGCTAATGCAACTTCTTCAAGCGCAGCATTACCCGCACGTTCACCAATTCCATTCACAGTACCTTCGATGCGTCGTGCACCACCTTCAATGGCTGCGAGACTATTAGATACAGCCATACCCAGGTCATCATGACAATGGGCACTGAAAACGATTGGTTGTTCAGAATGGATGGATTTGGTTAATGTTTTGAAAATTTGTTCATATTCTGTAGGATAACTGAATCCTACAGTATCTGGGATGTTAATAATGGTAGCGCCAGCATCAATAGCAGTTTGCACACAATCAATTAAGAACGGAATTTCGGTTCTAGTCGCATCTTCAGGGGAAAATTGTACTACTTCAAAAAATTGTTTAGCGTATGATACATGTTCTTTGATAGATGCTAATACTTCCTCTTGAGACATTTTTAATTTATGCTCTAAATGAATAGGGGATGTTGCAATAAACACATGTACTTGCGGTTTAGCAGCTAACTTAGTTGATTCATATACAGCGTCTATATCTGACTTTTTACATCTAGCTAAGCCACAAACTGCTGTAGTAGTTAATGCCTTTGCAATTGATTCAACTGATTTAAAACTTCCAGAGCTTGAAGCGGGGAAACCAGCTTCTATGACATCGACTCCCCATTTTTCTAATTGCTTAGCAATTTTCAATCTTTCGTCAAAGGTAAAGTTGACTCCCGGTGTTTGTTCTCCGTCTCTTAGTGTTGTATCAAAAAATTGAATATGGCTTTCCATTTTTAACATCTCCTTATTATTTTTGAATACTTTTAGCTTTAATAAATGGCATCATTTTTCTTAATTCACGACCAACCGCTTCGATTTCATGACCATGTTGTTGTTCACGTAATTGGTAAAATTCTTTAAAGCCATTTTCATTATCTTTAACAAAACGATTAGCAAAGTTACCGTTTTGAATATCTTCTAATACAGTTTTCATGTTGTTTTTAACTTCTGGAGTGATAACACGTGGTCCAGATACATAATCACCAAATTCAGCTGTATTTGAAATAGAGTAGCGAACGTTTTCCATACCGCCTTCGTACATTAAATCAACGATTAATTTCATTTCGTGTAATACTTCGAAGTATGCTAATTCTTTTTGATATCCAGCTTCTACTAGAGTTTCAAAACCACTTTGAATTAATTTATGGATACCCCCGCAAAGTACAGCTTGTTCACCGAATAAATCAGTTTCAGTTTCTTCTTTGAATGTAGTTTCAATAACACCAGCACGTGTTGCACCAATACCTTTGGCATAACTTAGTGCGATATCACGTGCGTGACCTGAAGCATCTTGTTGTACACCGAATAATGCTGGTACAGCAGTACCTTCTACAAAGGTACGTCTTACTAAATGACCAGGACCTTTAGGTGCTACTAAGAATACATCTACATCAGCAGGGGGTTGAATAACTCCAAAGTAAATGTTAAATCCGTGCGCAAAAGCTAATGCATTGCCTGCTTCTAAGTTAGGTTCAATTTCATTTTTATATACATTACCTTGGATTTCATCAGGTAATAAAATCATTACTACATCTGCTTGTTTAGTAGCCTCATTCACTGGATAAACATCAAATCCATCTTCTTTAGCTCTATCGAAAGAATGACCAGGTCGAATACCAACGACTACATCATAACCATTGTCTTTTAAATTTTGAGCGTGTGCATGTCCTTGTGAACCGTAACCAATTACTGCAATTTTTTTACCTTGTAAAGCATCTTTTTCAACTGATTGATCATAATAAACTTTTGTCATAGTGAATTCCTCCAATTACTTCCTAAAAATTCTTAATTTTCAAAATATTTATGTTATAAAAATATGTAAGATGATAGTTATGTCTCAATCATCAATTTTTTTTACATCGCTAGCGCATCAAACAATTTTTTAAACACTCGTAACACTTAATACATTGATTTGTTGTTCTAACTTTTTTAATACAATATTGAAAGCAGCTTCGTCTTCAATATGTACTTTCAGTTCTAGATTAGAAATACCTTCATTATCTGACCTCTTAACATGCAGCTCATCAATGTTACATTGTAATCGAACAAATGCACTTGTAATACGATGTAATGTACTCACTTGGTCGGCGACCACAAATTGAATTGTACGTTTCATTATAATCCCTCCATCTCGTGATTAGATTTACCACTAGGTACCATAGGATTGACAGGTTCTACAGGAGAGATGCGAACTTCAATTAATGCTGGACCATTATGATTGAAAGCTGCATCGATTTGTGATTCAAGTTTGTCCGGTGAATCAATTAGATATCCATTGATACCATATGCTTCAGCCATTTTAATAAAATCAGGTTGATCATTAAATACTGAATGAGAGAAGCGCTGGTTAAAGAATTTGTCTTGCCATTGTTTAACCATACCTAACGTACCATTATTGATTAACACTATTTTCACGTTCAGGTTGTATTCAGGCAATAGCGCCATTTCTTGATTAGTCATTTGGAAACCACCATCTCCGACGAAGCATACGACAGTTTTATCAAGGGAAGCGAGTTGTGCACCAATCGCAGAAGGAATACCAAATCCCATCGTACCTAATCCGCCACTAGTTACCCATTGACCATGGTCTTTGAAAGGGTAGAACTGAGCAGCCCACATTTGATGTTGACCTACATCAGTAGTGACGATTGCATCGCCATTTGTAATTTTTCCGATGTATTCAATTGCCTTTTGAGGTTTACTAAATGTATCATCTTCATTTTTATCGTATTTAAATGGATGTTTTTGCTTATTCTGTTTACAATAATGAATCCATTCTTCATGATGAGCTGTTGTGACATTTTCAGAAGATAAAGCTTCTAAAACGAGTTTACAATCGGCAACAATACCTAAATCTGTTTGAATGACTTTATTGATTTCTGAAGGATCGATGTCTACGTGAACTATCTTAGCGTTTGGTGCAAATGCATCAGGTTTGCTAGCTAGTCGGTCATCAAAACGACTACCTAAATTAATGAGTAAATCACATTCAGTGAGTGCCATATTACTTGCATATGAACCATGCATGCCTCCCATTCCTAAGAACAGGGGATGTTCGTAAGGTATTGCACCAAGACCTAATAGTGTGGTTACGGTAGGGATTTGATGTTTAGTGACAAATTCTGTTAATAATTGATTTGATTTAGAATGATTGATACCTGAACCTGCGAGAATAATAGGCTTTTTAGATTTACTAATATATGAAACTAATGTCTTAATGTCTATATCTTCTGGTTCACTTTTAACTTGATAATGAGGCAAATTGATTTCATTTGATAAACCAACGTTTGTTGATAAAATTCCCATGTCTTTCGGGAAATCAATGACGACAGGACCTTTTCTTCCTGAATTAGCTACATGAAATGCTTCATGAACTATTTTAGGAATATCTTCAACATTTTTAATTTGATAATTTTGTTTAGTAATTGGTGTTGTCATAGAAAGTAAATCTGCTTCTTGGAAGGCATCTTTTCCAATTCCTGGTGTTGCTACTTGACCTGTAAAAACGACTAAAGGTAAAGAATCACTATGTGCATCTGTGATACCAGTAATTGCATTTGTAGCTCCTGGGCCACTAGTGACAACAACTACACCAGTTTTACCTGAGACACGTGCATATCCTTCTGCGGCATGGGTTGCACCTTGTTCATGTCTTGCTAAGATATGCTTGATTTGTCCATCATAAAATGTGTCATAAAGTGGCAATACAGCACCGCCTGGGTAACCAAAAATAAAATCAACGTCCTCATGTTGTAAAGCTTCAACTAAAAGTTGAGAACCACTACGCATTTGATTAACAGTCTG
This sequence comes from Staphylococcus sp. FSL K6-0223, assembly GCF_038008285.1. NCBI lineage: Bacteria > Bacillati > Bacillota > Bacilli > Caryophanales > Staphylococcaceae > Staphylococcus > Staphylococcus sp. FSL K6-0223. The sequence continues at coordinate 146,199 of NZ_JBBOYX010000003.1, read as the reverse complement.
TTGTTGAAGATATTCTGGTTCTTGTGATTCAGAAACATTTAATGTATCAGTATTTTCTTTACTAATCGCGGTTACCGTTGTAAAAGAGGGGCTTTCTTTTTGATTAGACATCGTAATCATCTCCTAATTAAATAAGGCTTTCTGGAACTTGCATAATACCACCTGTATTAGCACTTGTGACTAAAGAGGTGTATCTAGCCAGATATCCTGTTTTTACTTTTGCTTTAAATGGTTGTAGCTCTTCACGTCTGCGATAAAGTTCTTCTTGTGGCTGGTCAACATCTAACTTTCTATTTGTTAAATCAATTGTAATTTCATCTCCATCTCTAATTAATCCGATAGGGCCACCAGATGCTGCTTCTGGGGAAATGTGTCCCACAGCAATACCTCTTGTAGCACCTGAAAATCTACCGTCAGTAATTAAAGCCACATCTTTTCCTAATCCTCGGCCAACAATAGAGGAAGTAGGAGCTAACATTTCAGGCATTCCCGGACCGCCTTTAGGACCTTCATAGCGAATAACTACAACATGACCTTCACGTACAGTATGATTGTCAATTGCTTCAACAGCTTCATCATGAGAGTTAAAACAAATAGCTTTCCCTTTAAAGACTTTAATAGAGGGATCTACACCACCTACTTTAATCACTGCACCTTTGGGAGCTATATTACCGAAAAGTACTGAAAGTCCACCTTCGTGATCATAGGGACTATCGAGAGGATGTATAACATCAAAGTTTGAAATTTCCTTTCCTTTATTATTTTCTTTTAATGTTTTACCAGTAACTGTAATCCTTTCTGGGTGTAACGTACCATCTTTTTTCATTAACTCATTGATAATAGCGGGGACACCACCAGCTTCATGTACATCGTGCATAGAGTAAGAAGAGCTAGGTGCGATTTTTGAAAGATAGGGTGTTCTTTTCGCAATTTCATTAATACGTTCTAAGTCATAATCAATGCCTGCTTCATTTGCGATTGCTAATGTATGCAATACAGTATTAGTTGAGCCGCCCATTGCCATGTCTAATGCAAAAGCATCATCAATTGCCTCTCGTGTAACGATGTCTCTTGGTTTTATATCATTTTTAATATTATCTACTAATCGAAAAGCAGCTTGACGAATCATTTCACGACGTTGGTCACTAACTGCTAAAGCTGTTCCATTGTAAGGTAAGGCGAGTCCTAAAACCTCCATCAAACAGTTCATAGAATTTGCTGTGAACATACCAGCACATGAACCACAAGTAGGGCAGGCATTTTGCTCCATATCTAAAAATTCTTCTTTAGAAATAGACCCCTCTTTAAAAGCGCCGACTGCTTCAAACATTGAAGATAAAGTAAGTGCTTTACCGTGAGCAGATAGTCCAGCTTTCATTGGGCCACCTGAACAAAAAATTGCAGGGACATTTGTACGTACCGCAGCGAGTATCATGCCCGGAGTGATTTTATCGCAGTTAGGAATATAAAACACACCATCGAACCAATGTGCATTAATTACTGTTTCAGCTGCATCTGCAATAATTTCTCTCGAAGGTAATGAATATCTCATTCCAATGTGTCCCATTGCGATGCCATCATCTACACCAATCGTATTAAATTCGAAAGGGATTGCACCCGCTTCACGAATAGCTTCTTTCGCGATATCAGCAAGTTCTCTTAAGTGAACATGTCCTGGTACGATATCGATATAAGAATTACAAATTGCCACAAAAGGCTTATTCATATCTGTAGGTTTTTGAAGAGCGCCCGTCGCATGTAAAAGACTTCTTGCTGGAGCCTGTTGATCTCCTTTTTTAATCATGTCGCTTCGCATATTTGATCCCCCCGTATGAGTATTAAGAACAATAAAAAACGTCCCAATAATAATTGGGACGTTTGAAAGTCCCATTCAACTAGAAATAGGACTTAAACATTTAGTAGATCAACTAACTAAAGTTCGAGTCCTTACGAGTATAATAAAATGATAATAATGTTTTGAATTGTCGGTAGATAATGTGATGTATTATAAGTCATTTTATTATACTCCTTTCGGTGAATGGATAAGTATTCTTAATAATTTGAATTGTCTTAAAATTTGATAAACTTAATTTACTACATGTGAAATAGCGTGTCAATAAAAATATAGAATTTTCTAACAATTATTTTTAAGGATGTTTCTAGAATTTTCACAAAGAAATTTATAATAAAATTTGTTACAATGAATGAGTTAATAAAGGACGAAATAATAATGTATCTTCGTAAATAGGAGAATGAATGTTGATTACTATACACAATTTAGATGAGATGAAAGAATTTGCTGATGTTTTAGTGAAAAATTTAAAGTCAGGAGATTTAATTTTATTGAACGGCGATTTAGGTGCTGGTAAAACGACTTTAACACAGTTTATAGGAAAAGCTTTAGGTGTGAAACGAACTATTAATTCACCAACATTTAATATTATTAAATCTTATAAAGGGAATGAACTCAAACTTCATCATATGGATTGCTATCGTTTGGAAGACCATGAAGAAGATTTAGGATTTGAGGAATATTTCGAAGACCATGCTGTTACAGTCATTGAATGGAGTCAGTTTATTTCTGATTTATTACCTTATCAACATTTGACAATCAACATTAATGTTATAAATGAAAATGAACGTACAATAATGATTGAAGCACAAGGTGCACATTACGAAATGTTAAGGGAGGTTGTTATCAATGAATTATCTGCTCATTGATACATCTAATCAGCCGTTATCAGTTGCACTCATGCAGGATGAAAAAGTGTTAATTGAACAAACTACAAATATTAAACAAAATCATTCAGTTCAATTGATGCCTGAGATTCAAAAGTTATTTGAACAGTCTCAAGTTGATAAACAAGAAATCACTGACATAGTTGTTGCAGAAGGACCGGGTTCATACACAGGTTTAAGAATCGGTGTGACTGTGGCTAAAACGTTAGCTTACGCTTTACAAACTCGATTATATGGTGTGTCATCACTTAAAGCTCTTGCTGCAACTATTAAAGATGAGCATAGATTATTAGTACCTATCTTTGACGCAAGAAGAGAAGCGGTTTATACAGGTGTTTATCAATACGTTAATGGTGAATTAACTACAATCATTGAGGATGGATATTTATCAATTAATGATTTAAAAGATAAACTTCATGCGCTAAATCAAGAATATGTTTTTATTGGGTTTAATTTAGAAAATATAAAGCATTTATTAGATAGCGAAGTGATTGAAAGTTTACCTAAAGCTTCAGTTATGAAATCCTTAATTCAACAACCTGAAAATATCCATTCATTTACTCCGAAGTATCATAAATTATCAGAGGCGGAAAGAAATTGGTTAGACCAACAGAAGAACAATTAAATATTAGGAAAATGAGTGTTGAAGATGTTCCTCAAGTCTTTGATATAGAGCGCGAAAGCTTCAATGATAGTTCATGGACGATTGATGCCTTTTATCATGAAATAGAACAGAATCAATTTGCAACATATTTTGTAATTGAATATGATGATAAAATTATTGGATATTTAGGTATGTGGATTGTTATAGATCAAGCTCAAATTACAACAGTCGCCATTAAAAAACAGTATAGAGGGTACGGACTAGGTCAATTATTACTTAAATATGTTAAAAATTACGCAAGTCATACCTGTGAAGTAATGAGTTTAGAAGTTCGTTTAGATAATGTAGTGGCGCAACATGTATATCAGAATTTAGGATTTGAATATGGTGGAAAAAGAAAAAATTATTATGGTGAAGGTGAGGATGCACTAGTGATGTGGGTGAATTTAAAATGACACAACAAACTTTAATTCTAGGGATGGAAACCAGTTGTGATGAAACAAGTGTAAGTGTGATTAGAAATGGTCAAGAAATACTTTCTAATACAGTATTAAGTCAAATTGATAGTCATAAACGATTTGGTGGAGTTGTTCCTGAAGTCGCAAGTAGACATCATGTTGAAGGTGTGACAGCTACGATTGAAGAGGCACTTGACTCAGCAAACGTCACTATGCACGAGATTGATGCTATAGCAGTGACGCAAGGTCCAGGATTAATAGGTGCATTACTAATAGGAATAAATGCTGCAAAGGCGCTCGCTTTCGCTTATGATAAACCTATTATTCCTGTTCACCATATTGCTGGCCATATTTATGCAAATCATTTAGAGCAACCACTTACATTTCCATTAATGTCTTTAATCGTTTCCGGTGGTCATACAGAGTTAGTCTATATGAAAGATCACCTGAATTTTGAAGTTATTGGTGAGACGAGAGATGATGCTGTTGGAGAAGCTTATGATAAAGTGGCTCGTACGATTAACTTACCTTATCCTGGAGGACCACAAATCGATCAGCTAGCTACTCAAGGTCAAGATGTATATGATTTCCCAAGGGTTTGGCTTGAAAAGGATAGCTACGATTTTAGCTTCAGTGGATTAAAAAGTGCAGTCATTAATAAATTGCATAATCTAAGACAAAAGAATGAAGAAATTGTAGAAGAAAATGTTGCTACAAGTTTTCAAAACAGCGTTGTTGAAGTATTAACTTATAAAGCTATTCATGCTTGTAAATCTTATGACGTTAAACGACTTATTGTGGCAGGTGGTGTAGCAAGCAATAAAGGATTAAGAACATCACTCAAAGAAGCTTGTGATAATGAAGACATTACTTTAACGATACCAAGTCCATCCTTATGTACAGATAATGCTGCAATGATTGGAGCTGCGGGTCATTATCTTTATCAGGCTGGATTACGAGGTGATTTAGCTTTAAACGGTGAAAATAATATAGACATAGAAGATTTTACGATGAGTAAATAAACAAAAGAGCACTATATAACGTATGAACTTAACTGTTAATATTACGTTATATAGTGCTTTTATTATTGTATAAATATTTCAATAGTTATTACTGTCAAAAGTCAACTTATTCATCTACTTGTGTTTTAGCGCGGTGATAAATATCATCTGGAAAATGAGTAATTCTAAGCAATTCAATTGCATTGCGCGTATTTGCTTTGCCAGGTTTGATTTTATAGTCAAAATAAATTTCATTGTTTTGAATAGACTCATTAAAGTGATAATTATGGTAATCCTTTTCTAATAGGGTGGACAATTCAATATCATGCGTAGCTGCAACAACTTGATAATTTGGCAATTCATTTAAATAGCTGAGTACTGATTCAGAAGCAGCAATACGTTCAGTTGTATTAGTTCCTTTAAAAATCTCATCTATGAAACAGTAAATTTTAGCTTGTGTATGAATATTAAAAAGTCGTCTAATTGACTTTAATTCAGCCATAAAATAGCTGTCCCCTGAGAGTACATCATCTGCGTTAGCCATTGAAGTAAAAACGTAACCTGGTTGGTAGTTAAATGATTCAGCAGTAGCAATATTAAGGGATTGAGCCATAATAACATTCAGTGCTACAGCCTTCATGAAAGTCGATTTACCAGAAGCGTTCGAACCTGTAAGTAGAAGATTGTTATCCAAGTTTAAATCATTAGGAACGGCCACTTCTTCATCTATTAGTGGATGAATTAAACTTTGAAAATGCACACCCTCCATGTATTGATCAGCATGAGGTATACAATAATTAGTTAACGTACGTCTATACATAGCTAAAGAGTAGTGATTATCTAGTGTACTAATATAGTCGTAACATTCTTCGACTTCATTTTGATATTTAAAATAACTATGTTGTATTAGATGAAATAAAACATAATCAACCATAAACATTAATTTGACAAGCATAATCGTACTGCCTACAACATCATTGGATTCTAATTGAGCTAGCAATCCACTAAAACGTCGAGAATTTTTAAAGTGATTAAAATTAATATTTATGTCAGGTGTTCCCTCTATCTTAGACAAAGCCTTACATTGTTTGATTACATTAGCAGTATAAAAGATTGATTTTAAATCCTGTTCATAAGTTTTCTTTAAATTCAAAGAAAGCACAATATTTAAGAAGAAGCTTCCAATAAATAAAAAGACTCCTATTTCTGGTGAAATAAATATAGATAAAAATGCAATTAAAGGTAATAAAGGACAAAACATTAAGAGATTGTTCTTAGGAATTGGTGTTAATTGATCTGGGAATAATGGGTATACAGTTTTGCCTATTTTAGAAAGTATGTAAGATACATTTAAACGAAAAGATTTATCCTCGCTATAACGCTTGATGAGTGATTGATTTTCAATCGAGAACATTCCTCTTAATGTGGCATATAATTTCATTTCTCCAATAGCGGTAAAATTGAAGTTTATTTTATGAAATAGAGCTTCAATGTTTAAATCTGACCAAGTTTTATCATCTATAAGAGGATGTTGATTAGTATAATTATCCTTATACTCTTGATATTGAGCATCAAACCTAGAATTAGGCCTTATAAATGTCTCTAATTTAGCTTTCCTATCCCAAAGCGTATTAATTTTAGCGATTGTTTTTCTCCTTTCGATAAATGAAACGGTGATATTTACAATCGCTATTAAAATAATAAAGATAAGAACGATGAGTCCAAACGTCTGATTATTAGTCATAAATGTCTCCTCAATATAGTTATAGTTAAATTATTTCATAAATAAATTTTAGACTCAAATCTTCATACTAAATATAAGATGTCAATAGGGAACGTGCGTACTTATCAACAAAATGTGAGTAAACTGTGGATAAATACTGTTGAAAAGTGTGGATATTACCGTGTATAACTCGAATAATTTTTAGGAAAAGTGTTAATTTACTTGTGGATAACTAGGATAAGTGTGTGGATAGCTATCAAATTAACAATAAAGCGTGTGAATAAAATTTGTGTAATAACATACTAAAAGACACTAAAAAGTAAGAAATTCTACCTTTAAGTGTCTCAATAATAAATGGATATTTATAATTTTTCTTGTAATTCTTCCCATTCTAACATAACTTGTTCTAATTTTTGTTCGGTATTATTTTTTTCCTCAGCTAATTCTGCAGCTTTCATTGGATCATTAAATACTTCTGGCTGAGTTAATTGTGTTTCAATATAAGAAATATGAGTTTCAAATTCTTCAATCTTAGTTTCACATTGTTCAATCTGACGTTCGATTTTACGTTGATGACTTTTCTGTTGTTTTTGACTTGAATATGCTGAAGAAGAAATAGAAGTGTCATTATTGTTATTGGTTTTTGAAGAAGAATTATTTAATTCTTCTTGAGCTTTTAGTGCAGCAGCTTCTTCAGTTTTCTCAATATAGTATTGATAGTCCCCGAGATATATCTGTCCACCATCATGATTCAAATCAAATACTTTATTTGCAAGCTGATTAATAAAATATCTATCATGAGAAACAAATATTATTGTACCTTCAAAATGTTTTAACGCTTGTTCTAACATTTCTTTTGAGTCGATATCTAAGTGGTTGGTAGGTTCGTCTAAAATTAGCACATTGTCTTTTTGTAACATTAATAAAGCTAATTGCAAACGAGCTTTTTCACCACCAGATAGGTCATTAATTATTTTTTTAACATCTTCTTGTACAAATAAGAAACGACCTAGTACAGCACGTACATCTTTCTCATTCATAGTAGGGTACTGGTCCCAAACGTAATCTAAAATTGTTTTATTTGATTTAAATTCAGCTTGTTTTTGGTCATAGTAGCCTATTTGAAGATTTGCTCCAAAAGTAATTTCTCCACCAAGTTTGTTTTGCTTATCGGCAATTGTTTTGATAAGTGTCGTTTTTCCTACGCCGTTTGGTCCTATCACTGCGATATGATCCCCCTTGAATACTTCGATATTAATGGGTTGAGTGATAGGTGAATCATAACCAATTTTTAGGTCACGAATATGCATGACATCATTGCCTGTATTTCTTTCAAAGCCAAATTGGATATTTGCGCTTCTAGCGTCAATCATTGGCTTATCTATACGTTCCATTTTTTCTAACGTTTTACGTCGACTTTTAGCCATGCCACTTGTTGAAGCGCGTGTAATATTCTTATCAACAAATGTTTCTAATTTCTTAATTTCTTCTTGTTGCTTTTCATACTCTTGCATACGTTTTTCATAGTATTGGTCACGTTGCTCAATAAATTGTTCATAATTACCTACATAACGTTTAACGTCTCCAAGGGCAACATCATAAATTTGAGTAACTATTTTGTCTAGGAAATATCTATCGTGACTAATTATGATAATGGCGCCTTTGAAATATTTTAAATAATCTTCTAACCATTTAGTAGTCTCTAAATCTAAGTGGTTTGTTGGCTCATCTAGCAATAGTAAGTCGGGTTCATTCAATAACATTTGAGCAAGAGAAAGTCGTGTTTTTTGACCACCACTAAAATCATTAATGGGTTTATTAAAATCACTTTCAGTAAAATTAAGCCCGTGAAGAACTGTTTTTATTTTACTTTCATACTGATAACCTTCAAGTTGTTCAAACCGGTTTGTTAATGATTCATAACGTTCCATATGCTCTTGATAAGTTTTGGTTTCATATTCATTTGTATGTTGTGCCAACCAATCTGTTTCCTCTTTAATTAAGTTTTCCATATTTTTTATATGTTCAAATGGTTTTGACATCTCTTCGAAGACAGTAGCCGTGGAGTTAAGTGTCATTTGTTGCGTGAGGTAACCCATTTTTAAATTTTTTATTTTCGATATATGACCACTATCGTAACCTTCTACGCCGGCTATGATTTTCATTAATGTAGATTTACCTGCACCGTTTCGACCAACGACACCAATTCTTTCACCAGTTTTAACTTCAAAGTCTACATCAGTAAAAATATCTTCACCATCGAACGATTTCGAGATGTCATTAAGTTGTAAAAGTATCATTCGATTCTCACCTTTCTAATTCTATTAAATAGTTATAGACTATATGTAATCAATAAGATTTAAAAAATTTTAATTTTATGTGAATTTTAAATAGTTAAGCATTATTTTTTAATAATAGGGTACATCTACCTCATAAGGTATGACGATTAAGCTATTTATTGACTCAATTATCTTTATTTTACAGCATTCGCGCATTACATGAAACTGAGATATTTATTTTTAAAAATCAATAATGTATAATATTTAAGTATTCATTGAAGGCAATTATTTGTTTATTTAAACGCCTTACAACTTGCACGATAAAACGTTTGAATACATAAATATAATTCATTCAAACTTTAAGGGGGACATATTGGATGCCAGAAAATATTAAAATTCCTCGTGCTACATTAAAGCGTTTACCTTTATATTATAGATTTGTGAGTACATTAAAATCTAAGGGTATCGACCGTGTGAATTCTAAAGCAATCAGTGAAGCTTTACAAATAGATTCGGCAACGATTCGTCGTGATTTTTCATATTTTGGTGAATTAGGTAAAAAAGGCTATGGTTATAACATCGATAGTATGCTTGAATTTTTCAAGTCTGAACTAAGTGAAAGTGATGAAATTAAAATTGCGATAGTAGGTGTTGGTAATCTAGGTCGCGCGTTACTTACTTATAATTTTTCAATACACGCTGAGATGACAATTACTGAAGCTTTCGATATTAGAGAAGATCTAATTGGAGAGAAAGTCGGTAAAGTCGTTGTTAAAAATATCAATGAAATTCAATCTACATTAGCAGTAGAAGAAATTGACGTTGTGATATTAACGACTCCTGAAAGTGTAGCACAACAGGTTGCTGATCAACTCGTTGAAGCGGGTGTGAAAGGTATTCTTAACTTTACGCCAAGCAGAGTTAAAACACCACAAGATGTACAAGTTCACCATATTGATTTGGGTATTGAACTACAATCACTATTGTTCTTTATGAAGAACTATAGTAATAATAATTAATAACTTTTAGCATCCTAATTTAGGATGCTACTTTATTATGTAAAAATGATATAGTATACGTAATAAAATAAAGGGGGCACAAGCCATAATGAAATTTGAAGCAAACTGTACATTTAAAGCACATATCCCTCAAATGATAAGGGTTCCTGGAAAATTAGTAATCAATGAGAATACTTTACAATTCAAAGCTTATGGCAAAGAATATACTCCATTTGATATAGAGTTAGATATTAATAAAGTTGTGAGATATAAGTGCTCGAAAGGACTACTGGGAAGTAAATTATTTGTTTACTATAACAATCATGAGTGGTATAAATTTAGTCATTTTTCAAAAGAGGATTTAAAATCATTGAGTAAAGAATTGAAAATACATTAGGTTTCAAAAAATATTGAACTTGCAATTTTTCATTTTTTCTAATATAATACCTTAGTATTTATATCGGAAATAGGTGATTAAATGACATGGATGATAATTAGTGGACTTATTGTCGGAGCGTTATTAGGGTTCGTAATGCAACGAACAAGATTCTGTCTAGCGGGCGGTTTCAGAGACATGTATGTCCAAAAAAGTAATAAAATGTTTTATGCATTGCTCGTAGCTATAACAGTTCAGAGTTTGGGATTACTCATATTAACAAGCTTAGGTATTATTGAAGTGCCTACACATACATTTCCAGTATTAGGGACGATTATAGGATCATTTATATTTGGCGTTGGTATTGTATTAGCTGGTGGTTGTGCCACAGGTACGTGGTATCGTGCTGGCGAAGGTTTAATTGGAAGTTGGGTGGCATTAATTTTATATGCTATAACTTCTGCAATTACTAAAACAGGAGTACTTCTTCCTGTTATGAATATGATTAATAAGCCTACGAACGTGAATGCGAGTGTAAGTCATTCAACAGGGCTTCCTAATTGGGTACTTGTTTTAATTTTAGTAATAATTACAATTACAATGGTTGTGAAAACTTTACGTAAACCGAAAGTGATGGTGCCTAAGTTAAAACAAAAATATACAGGTATTAGACACTATTTATTTGAAAGAAAATACCATCCATTTATAGCTGGTATTGCCGTAGGACTTATTGCTTTACTAGCATGGCCCATGAGTGAATCAACTGGTCGACCTTATGGACTTGGGATTACGACTCCATCTGCTAATTTGATTAACTTTCTAATATCCGGTGACACTAAGTTCATCGATTGGGGCGTTTTATTAGTGCTCGGTATCTTTATTGGTTCATATATAGCTGCTAGAGGGTCTAAAGAATTTAAATGGAGACTTCCAGATAAGAAGACGATTCGTAACAGTGCTATTGGTGGCATATTGATGGGATTTGGTGCTTCAGTAGCTGGTGGATGTTCAATTGGTAATGGGTTAGTAGAAACCGCAACAATGAGCTGGCAAGGATGGTTAGGTTTAGCATCAATGATATTTGGTGTATGGTTCATGAGTTATTTTATTTTTATTAAACCAATGAAAAAGTTTCAACAATCATCTAATGAAAAATCTAAACGTAAACAAGTGAGTCAACAAACTCAGACAACATAAGGTAAGGAGGATAAGAAATTGGTACATGAATTAGGCACTGTTGGAATGGTGTGTCCATTTCCACTTATTGAAGCGCAAAAGAAAATGGAAGAGTTAGAGCAAGGCGATGAATTAAAAATAGACTTTGATTGTACGCAGGCAACAGAAGCCTTACCAAACTGGGCAGCTGAAAATGGATATCCAGTCACTAATTATGAACAATTAGATGATGCTTCTTGGACGATAACTATTCAAAAATCTTAAATTTACTTTAGACGCAAGCTAGTGATATCATACGATGTCACTGGCTTTTTTATTTTAATATATTAAAATACTAAAGTTATGATGTCACTTAATCTTACACTTAGTGTAATTTTATCTTACCAATTTTTGCACTTCTACTAAACACTCTTTATGATGTTGCTAAAGGAAGTGGTAAGAATGAATATGGATGATACAATTTTCTTATTTCTATGTACATTATTAGTTTGGTTAATGACTCCAGGGTTAAGTTTATTTTATGGAGGTCTAGTCCAATCTAAGAATGCATTAAATACAGTAATGCAAAGTATGGCTGCAATAGTTATCGTTACCTTTGCGTGGATGATTATTGGTTTTTCTATTAGTTTTGATCAAGGTAATGATTGGTTAGGTGGCTTAAAATTTCTAGGTCTAAACCATGTAGGCTTTGCTATTTCTAAAACTATTAGCCCTCATGTCCCTCTCGCACTCTTCATGTTATTCCAAATGATGTTCTGTACTATAGCAGTTTCGATTTTATCAGGTTCAATTGCTGAAAAAATGAGATTTATCCCTTATCTTATTTTTGTCGGTTTATGGGTTGTGTTTATCTATAGTCCAGTAGCTCACTGGGTGTGGGGCGGCGGATGGATTAGTAAACTTCGTGCTATTGATTATGCCGGGGGTACAGTTGTGCATATTACCTCAGGGGTGTCTGGTCTTATATTAGGGATAATGATTGGTGTAGGTAAAAAGCAAGAGAAACATACCCCACATAACTTACTAATAACTCTCATCGGAGGTATTTTAGTATGGTTGGGTTGGTATGGCTTTAATGTAGGTAGTGCATTTACTTTCGACCAAATCGCAATGATTTCATTTGTTAACACAGTCATCGCTGCAAGTGCAGGTGCGCTAGGATGGTTAATTTTAGAGTATGCTTTGAAAAAAACGACAAGTCTTTTAGGATTATTATCAGGCGCTTTATCAGGTCTCGTTGCTATTACTCCAGCAGCAGGTTATGTTAACTATTTAAGTGCCATGATCATAGCTATAATTGGTGGTATCGGTTGTTATGTCGTTATTAATTTAATTAAAGTGAAGTTACAGTATAATGATGCTCTAGATGCATTTGGTATTCATGGTGTAGGGGGAGTATTAGGCGCAGTTTTAACAGGTGTGTTCCAGTCTCATCAAGTAAATGACACTATTGAAAATGGACTCATATATACAGGTAACTTTAAAGTGATTTTCATTCAATTAGCAGCAGCAATAGCAACTGTCGTATTTAGTGCAATAGTTACATACATAATAGCTAGAGTAATTAAATCATTCACTCCTTTAGCAACTACTAAAGAGGAGGATAAAACAGGTCTTGATGCAATTGTTCATGGAGAAAAGGCCTACTTCTATGGCGAATTGAACAAATTCAATCGCCGAATGAAATTTTAAAAATTATTTTCAAAAATAAATACACTCACCTTCATATCAATTAAACTTTAGTATTTAAAATGTAATTGATTTAAGTATTTAAAGCGATTACATATGTGATAGAATAAGTTTAAGTTATTGAATATATGATAGGTGAGTTTTTTTATGAAAAATATTTCTGATATCGCCAAGCTAGCGGGTGTATCAAAAAGTACTGTTTCAAGGTTTTTAAACAATGGATCCGTTAGTAATAAAACAAAAGAAAAGCTGACAAAAATTATTAAAGAGTATGATTATCAACCTAATCAATTTGCTCAAAGTTTAAGAGCAAGACGCACCAATCTTATTGGAGCAATTATTCCACGTATGAATTCATTCGCAGTTGATGAAACTATTAAAGGTGTCATCAACCAATGTCATTTACATAACTATCAACTCTTATTAAATTATACTGGACTTGAACTAGAAGCAGAACTTGCAGCATTAGAAACATTATCAAGAAGTAAAGTAGATGGTATTGTTTTAATGGCTACAAACATTACTGAACAACATATCCAAATTATAGAAAAGATTAACGTACCGGTTATTATTGTAGGGCAAGAACATGCACAATTGCATAGTATATATCATGATGATTACCAAGCTGGATTTGAAATAGGTATGAGAATAGGTCAAAAAGGGCTACACCAAGTCACTTTATTTAGCATTAGTGAACGTGATGTTGCTGTTGGTATTAAACGTAAAAAGGGACTAATAGATGCTCTAAAACAAAATAATATTGAACCTAAGATTTATGAAACTACATTTAAATATGAAGAAGCTCTGGTAGATGTTGAGAGATATTTATCCAATATAACGGAAGTTGATGCAATTGTCGGTGCAACGGATTCAATTGCCTTAGCAATTCACAAATTTTGTGCGGATCATAAGAAAAATCTATCTCCTCATGCAATTTTTGGATTTGGTGGTGATCCAATGACACAAGTAGTGTCTCCGATAATTGAAACAATTCACTTAAATTATAAAGAAGCAGGAGAGCAAGCACTTAAAGAAATTAATCAATTATTAAATCATCAAACTACAGAACTTAAAATAAAAATTCCTGTCATTAAGTAAAAGGTGAGGGATTTTTATTTTATAATAATTTGGAACCGATACCACTACGATGATTAAATTTGTTAAGATATATACTTAAGAAAATTTATTTATCATAAAAACGTTAAAGTATTGTGGTTTTCATTTTCATAAATAAGCGTTCTTAACAAAAATTCTACATCGTAGTGTTAAGCTAATATGTTAAAATAATAAAGTTAAGTAAAAGTCAAATCAGTCGAGATTAGGAGTGAAAACATGGCGGAATGGACACGTGAAGCACGTTATCAACGAATAGAGGATGTTGATACAGAGACATTTAAAAATTTAAAACAACGAGTCGATGCTTCTCCTTATAGACAGACATACCATATTCAGCCTGAAACAGGATTGCTCAATGATCCAAATGGTCTCATTTATTATGACGGCTATTATTACATATCACATCAATGGTTCCCTCTAGGGGCGGTTCATGGTTTGAAATATTGGTTTAATTATAAAAGTGATGATTTAGTACATTTCAAAGCACAAGGTCCTATATTAGAGCCTGACACAAAATATGATAGTCATGGTGTTTATAGTGGTAGTGCATTTGAGTTTAATGGTCATCTTTATTACATTTATACCGGTAATCATAGAGACAATCATTGGAAACGTACCTCCAGTCAAATGATTGCTCGCGTTAAAGAAGATGGTTCAGTTGAGAAGTTTCCTAAACCTGTAATTCATGGACAACCTGATGGATACACAAGTCATTTTAGAGATCCTAAAGTGTTTAAAAAAGATGATCAATTATATGCAATTATAGGAGCCCAAAATAATAATGAACAAGGGCGGTTACTACTATATCAAAGTGAGGATGTTATTAACTGGACATTTCTTGGTGAAATTCAAACGAATTTAAATCATTTTGGTTACATGTGGGAATGCCCTGATTATTTCGAATTAGATGGACAGGGTGTTATTTTATTTTGTCCGCAAGGGATTGAAGCGGATGGAAATAAATATCGCAATATTTATCAATCTGGTTACATGATCGGTCATTTAAATATTGAAAATATGACATTTGATCATCAAGAGTTTCAAGAGTTAGATAGAGGCTTTGATTTTTATGCACCGCAAACATTTATAGATAAAGATGGAAAACGCATATTAATTGGTTGGATGGGCTTACCAGAAAGTGATTATCCGACAGATAGTGAAGGTTGGGCACATTGTTTAACGATTCCACGAGAACTTACTCTCGAAAATGGTAAATTAAAGCAACGACCAATAAAAGCTCTAGAAACTTTAAGAACGAACAAAGAGACTGCATTAGGGTATGCAAATAAATTTAACCGCAAATTGCACCCCTATGAAGGCAAACAATATGAAATGATTATTGATATTTTAGAAAATGATGCAACTGAAATTTATTTTGAGCTTAGAAGTTCTAGAAATGAGTCTACATTGATTACCTATAATCAACGTGAGAATTCGCTCACATTAGATCGGTCAGAAAGTGGTTTATTACCTACAAATGTGGATGGCACAACGCGTTCAACTATTTTAGATACACCTTTAAACCAGTTACACATTTTTGTAGATACGTCGAGTATAGAAATATTTTGTAATAATGGTGAACGTGTACTTACATCCCGTATTTTCCCAAGTGAAGCTTCTACGGGTATCAAAGCATCTACTGAGTCAGGACAAGTATATTTACAATTTACGAAATTTGAACTAAAGGGATGATATATAATGAGAAGGTTGTTTGCAATAGGTGAAGCACTTATCGATTTTATACCACATGTCACAAATTCAGAACTTAAAGACGTAGAACAATTTAGTCGTCAGGTAGGTGGGGCACCTTGTAACGTAGCAGCAACAGTGAGTAAACTAGGTGGTCATTCCGAAATGGTCACGCAATTAGGACATGATGCATTTGGTGACATTATTGTTGAAACCATTGAACGCATTGGTGTAGGTGTAGACTATATTCAACGTACCAATGAAGCAAATACAGCACTAGCTTTTGTAAGTTTAAAAGAAGATGGTCAGCGAGATTTCTCGTTTTATCGTAAGCCTTCTGCTGACATGCTTTATGATCCCTCACATATTGAAGATATAGAGGTTACTGATCAAGACATTCTACATTTCTGTTCTGTAGATTTAGTTGAAAGTTTAATGAAACAAGCACATTCAAAAATGATTGAGAAATTTGAGAAGGCTAATGGAACGATAGTATTTGATCCTAATGTACGCTTACCTTTATGGGAAGACCCAGAAGCATGTCGTCAAGCAATTCTTGAATTTATTCCTAAAGCGAATATAGTAAAAGTTTCAGATGAAGAACTAGAATTTATAACAGGAATGAAAGATGATACTAAAGCTATACAGTCACTATTTAAAGGTAACGTAGCTGTAGTGATTTATACAAAAGGTCCGAAAGGGGCACAAGCGTTTACTAAGAACCAATTTACTACAGAACATCAAGGTTTCAAAGTTAAAGCTATAGATACTACAGGTGCCGGTGATGCCTTTATAGGAGCCGTTATTAGTCGTATATTATCTTCAGATATTATTGATGTCGCTCAATTATTTGAAAATGAAGGTAATAGCATTCTCGAATTTGGTAATAAAGTGGCTGCTATAACAACTACAAGATATGGCGCCATTAAAAGTTTACCGACAACAGAAGAAATTGAAAAAGGGTCCTAAACACATAAAGAAACCCAGCTTATTCACTATAGAGTGATAAATAAGCTGGGTATTTTAAAGTGTGTTAGATTTTTTTAACATTACGCACAGACGCGAAGCAATTTTCACCATTTTTGAAATAAACGATACGCTCTTTAGAATCAATCGATTCAATGTTATGTCTATTCACAACAAAGCTGTTATGACATCTAAAGAAACGTTCATCAAGTTGAGCTAACTCTTTAAGATTACCGTAAAATTCAATTTGACGGTTATCTAAGTGTGCGATTAATCTGTGTGACTTAGTTGAAGATTCAAAGAACATAATATCGTCATATTGAACATACACAGAGTTACTACCACGTTTTAACTCAATTGTTTCAACATTACTTTCTTTAGATAGCAACTTAAGACGTGTATGAGCAGTTTCAAGACAGTCAATGATTCTTGTTTTTAGTTCTGAAGGATCATCTTTGAAAATGAAATCCATAGCAGCCACTTTATAAACAAATGTGAGATAAGTAAGTTCGCTGTGACTTGTTACAAAAATAATGTTACCCACAGGGTCATGTTTACGAATTTCACTACCAAGTTTAATACCATTCATATCAGCTTCTAATTGAATATCTAAGAAATAACAACCAATATCATTCATTTCTTTTGATTGCTCAAGCACTTCATAAGGATCATCAGTTGCGAGAGCTAGTTCCATAGGTTTTTCTTCTATCATGATGTAATTTTTGATAATTGAAACCATGTTTTCTCTTTGTCTAGGATCGTCTTCGCAAACGAATATCTTCATCTATATTTCACATCCTTATGCTTCCGTATTAATAATTTCTACTTTTTGAACGAAATATCCATTTTCGATAACAGTATCTAATAGGACGTTCTCATTTTGGTCAGTCAGTTCTTTAAGCGTAGATAGACCTAACCCTCTGTTATCGCCTTTAGTTGAAAAGCCTTCCTCAAATAATTCATGTATTTTAGGGGTATCATCGCTACATTTATTCATCACAATGAATGTAACAGATTCTTCATTATTAATAAAAGCAATTTGAATAAGTGGATCATCAAGAACTTCTGAAGCTTCAATGGCATTATCCAAAATAATTCCTGAAATACGGCTGAACTCTATAGTGTTCATTTCGATTTTATCAATTTCATCAGGAACCTCTATACTAATCGGTATTGCTTTCTCTTGAGCTTGAAGAATTTTAGTAGTAATTAACCCTTTAATTTCTCTAACTTTAAGATTTTCAATACCATTTATTTTTATAGAGCGCGTTTTCATATTATCCTTCATAGGAACAATTTGTTCATTGAAATATTTTTTAAGACCTTGCATATCATCTTCACGAATAAAATCTGAAAGCGTAGAAAGAATATTGACGTAATCATGTCGGAACTTACGCATCTCATTATTGATACTTTCGATACGTAGCGTATACTCATAGTACGTTTCAATTTCTTCAAGATTACGCTTGTACTTCATTTCACGTAATATGGTAAAAGATAGTATGATTAATATTATAAGTATGATTAAGACGATGGCAACGTAGAGGTATGTATAAAGTCTAAACGTTTGAAAATCTAAGTCTTCATTGCGGGTAAAAATAAATAATATGAAAAAAGTAATAACTAGGAAAATAGATATAGTTGATATATATAACTTATTTGAATATAAATAAGATTTCTTAATTAAATTTATTAAAAATTTAGTAGCATTAGATAATATTAACCCACATACTAGAAAACTAACTATGTATATTGCATACTTATATTCAATTTTATCGGAGATTTCATCAAAAAATGCAATTAACAAAACAGTTATAAAATTGCATAAGTATAAAATGATGCTTGATCCAAATATAGCTAAAATGGAATAATACTTCATTTTTTTATAGAAAAATATTATTGAAAGTATCATTACAAGAATAAGAGTATTTGTACCTATAAACGAATATATTAAATTAGAAGGGATTATAATCCCTGTCATAAAGATATAATCCCTAACATTGTATTTTACTCCCATTAAAACTTTAACTACATAAAACATAAGTGCTAACTGAAAACTAGCAGTAATCCAATTATTTAATGAATCCATTTGCTACACACTTTCTGTAAGAACTTAATTTGGGTAGTATTTATTTTTGGTATGTTTCAAATAATTCTTTTGGTACTTCAGGTTCATCAAAATAAGTGTTACAAGTACTGTAACCTGCTATAAATCCAATTTTTTCAAAAATAAAACTAATAACTTTAAATAATACATCAAAAATTTGCATCATTTTAAACATCCTCCTTAGGAAAAAATATCGGTAGTAGAGTAAGTGATTCTAAAAACACACCCCAAACTACAAATGGTATAAGTGACTTTTTAATAATTAAACAAACTACTAATAATAAAATACTTACAAAAATGGATCCTAACCATTTTCTTTTAATAAGATGGTTAGGTATAGGCTGCTTTTTAGTAGCAGCAGGAGAGAATTTAATAATAATTAATATACTTATTAATCCAACTCCAAGTAACACTAATTTATTTACATGAAAAAGAGTTAATAACCAAGGCACTAGTAAAAAAACTAATAAATTTTGTATATGACATAATAAAGTTGATTTGGCGTGTGCTCCATGTGCATAACTTCTAACTAAAAAATAACTAATATGAGTTAAAAGTGTGTAAAAGAACGTTTTAAATAGTAATGCTAAACCATAGACAACTATTGTTTTTTCAATATTTGAAGCTACGACCTGCATACCTAAACGAACTTTCAAAAATTGTATACGATCTAGATTATTCTTACGCTGTAAATAGTTAGCAAATTCATCAATTTTTTTATCTATTATTTTCACTCGCCTACTACTCTCCTCATAATATATTATACAATTTTGCGCAACTCATTTTAAATATTATGCCTAACTGTTTAAAAAATATACCTAAGTGTTATTTTTAATTCCTAAGTGATATTTTAACATAAAAAGAAATACACTTAAGTACATTTTTTGACGAGTTAAGGAATTATCGAACTTTAATGTAAAAACCATGTTTTAATAGACTCATATCACAGAGATGTGATAGGAAGATAGTTGAAAAATTTGCTTAATCTTAATTGAATGATTCTTCCCAAATCGTTCAAATCCATTATTTAGTTGGAAGGAGTGAAGTGTAATGGCTGCAGATATCGTATCTACAATCAGTGATTTCATTAAATGGATCATTGATACAATTAAAAAATTCAAAAAATAAGTTTTGAATTCTTTCATTGTAACTTTGTTTTCTTCGTATAGTATGACTAAGTAATGGGTTGTTAAGCCATCCCAACTTAATAACCCAAAGTTAATAGCAAGTGAGCAACATTTGCTATAAAGCTGTAGTTTCCTTGGACTCAGTGTTACGTATTATTCTTAGCTACCTTTAATTAGGTAATTATTTCTAGCATGTAAGCTATCGTAAACAACATTCAATTTATCATTAATAAAATAGATAAATTCACTAAAATTTTTTCATAATTAATAACATCCCCAAAAAATAGATTGAAAAAATAACTGTAAAAACATTCCCTTAATAATAAGTTATCAAAGCCGTGAGTCCCTCCCAAGCTCACGGCTTAATTTTATTTATATAGGTTAGGTTTTAAATTTTTAAATACAGGTATAGACTCTCTTTGTTGATCAACCAATTCTAAATCTACATTAGTGGTGAGGACACCTTCATCACTGCCCAATTCTTGAACAATCTCACCATTTGGATTAATAACTGTCGAATATCCAGCGTAATCTGTGTTTCCATCATCACCACAACCATTAGCTGCAACTACATACATATCATTTTCAATAGCTCTTGCTTTAAGCAATGCCAACCAATGATTAAGTCTAGCACTAGGCCATTGTGCAACGTAAAATGCAATTTTAGCCCCATTTTTAGCTGGATATCTTAGCAATTCAGGAAACCTTAAATCATAGCATATGATTTGTGTAGCTAGGGTACCATCTGACAATTGAAAAGGTTCAGGGACTTTATTGCCATCAGTCAGAAACTCAGGTTCTCTAAGCATTGGTACAAGATGGACTTTATCGTACTCATTTATTAACTCACCATCTTTATTCACTGAAAATGCCGTATTATACACGTTATTGTCTCTAATATTTGATACAGAACCTGCAA
The DNA here is from genome assembly GCF_038008285.1 of Staphylococcus sp. FSL K6-0223. NCBI lineage: Bacteria > Bacillati > Bacillota > Bacilli > Caryophanales > Staphylococcaceae > Staphylococcus > Staphylococcus sp. FSL K6-0223. Next base: position 125,232 of record NZ_JBBOYX010000003.1, on the reverse strand, counting down.
TAATATCAACATTGAATTGTTTAGCCAGTTGAGCTATAAATGAAAAACTTCGTTTTAAATTAGTATCTGCTTTAACCTTTAAATCCTCTAAAGCGTATCCGTTGTTCCACATTTCAGGTAAAACAACGACCTCAGTATCATCGTTCAAGTATTCTTTAAACCATTTTTTTATTTTGGATTCATTTTCATTAGCGTTTCCATAAGTTACATGAAATTGAAAAAGTTGAATTTTCATCTTCTTCACTCCCTATTACGAGTTATTTATAAGATACTAAAGTTACGTATTAAACGCAAAAAAGCGTCTGTGTAATACCTACACAGACGCAGTTTATTTAATTATTTTTTAATAATAAAACGATCTTCTACAGGTTTAATTTCTTTTTCATTCGCATTCTCACGTACATCACCGAAAGGCATTTGAGCAATTAATTTCCATGTATTAGGGATATCAAATTGGCTTGCAGTAGATTCGTCTACAATTGGATTATAGTGTTGTAAAGATGCACCGATGCCTTTAGTAGCTAAAGCAGTCCAAATAGCATACTGATGCATCGCGTTAGCTTGGTTTGACCAAATTTCAAAGTTTTCATAGAAATTAGGCATTTTATCTTGCAATGCATTAATAACACTTTGATCTTCATAATAAAGAATTGTGCCATGAGAATGTTTGAAATTATCAATTTTTTGGCGAGTAGGTTCAAAATCTCTGTCAGGACCCATTGTTTCTTTTAAAATAGATTTTGTGTTTTCCCAGAATTGTTCATTTTTGTCATTCAAAAGTAAAACTATTCTTGTTGATTGAGAGTTGAATGCAGAAGGTACATGCTTTACAGCATGTGCGATTAATTCTTCTAGTTCTTCATCACTAATAGATATTGTTTTTTCTAAATTATAAATAGTTCTTCTAGTTTCAATTGCTTCGTTAAATGATTGTTCATTTTCAGTATTATTAAAAATCCCCATTTTTAAAATACTCCTTTGCTTTTGATTTATACATACTATAATAATTATACTTTTCATAATGTACAAATAATTACTATGAAATTTCAACAAGATTAATATTCATTTTCAAAAGTCTTATTTGAATGCAAAAATCTAATATTTTCTATATACTAAAGATGATAAAAGAATTTAAAGAGGAGGTGATTGACTTATGAATAACAATAAAATCAAGCATTCGTTTGTATTAACAGGTTTTGCATTTATGTTGAGTACACCCTTATTTGATAATCATGCACATGCAGCAGAGGAGAATATACAGCCCATTTCTTCGAATAATGATATCAATAAAGCAGAATCTGAAAATCAGACTTTTAGTGACGACAATTCAATAAGTCATCAGCCTCAATCTAATGAAAATAACATAAATCCACTTGCAACTTCTGAAAATGATGAGAACGGAGAGTCTGATTCGGATGCAATAAATGATTTAAATTCAGACTCAGACAACGACACGGATTTAGATAGCGATTCAGCCTCAGACAGTGACTCAGATTCAGATAGTGCTTCCGACTCAGATAGCGACTCAGACTCAGATAGTGATTCAGATTCAGATAGCGACTCAGACTCAGACAGCGATTCCGACTCAGATAGTGACTCAGATTCAGATAGTGACTCAGATAGTGATTCAGATTCAGACAGTGCTTCTGACTCAGATAGTGATTCGGACTCAGATAGTGATTCAGATTCAGATAGCGACTCAGACTCAGATAGTGACTCAGACTCTGACAGCGATTCAGATTCAGACAGTGCTTCTGACTCAGGCAGTGATTCAGATTCAGACAGTGCTTCTGACTCAGATAGTGATTCAGATTCAGATAGCGACTCAGACTCAGATAGTGACTCAGACTCTGACAGCGATTCAGATTCAGACAGTGCTTCTGACTCAGGCAGTGATTCAGATTCAGACAGTGCTTCCGACTCAGATAGTGACTCAGCGTCTGATAGCGATTCAGATTCAGACAGTGACTCAGGTTCTGGACATGATCATACATCTGATCATGGTCACGATAACCCTTCTGGTGGGGGTAGTGATGATAATTCGCATCCGGGTGGAGGACACTCTGGCTCACATCATAATAATCCCGGTAGTTCAAATGGACACGGTTCAGGAGATAATCATCCTTCTGAAGGAAATGATAATAGTAGTTCAAGTGGTCATAATAATGGCAGTGGTGATGATAATTCAAATCAAAGTGGCGAACATCATCCATCTAATTCAAATAATAACGAGCAACCTTCAAGTAATCATACGGGAGGTAACTCATCAAATACAAATCATCATGCTAGCAATAGCAATAATTCTTCCACAATACATCCTGAGGATAGTAATGGTGGATTGTTAAATCCTGATAAAGGTAATGAGGATAATGAAAATAGTAGCAATGGTGGTGCCCCATTAAAAAGAAACTTTAATGACAAAGATGATTTAAATTACTCACAATCTAATCATCAAACGCCTAATTATGATAGAAATCAATTTATTTGGAATAGATCAGGATCAGTTATAAATCATAGAAGTAATTCTCAGAATTTTAATAAAGATGAGCAAAGTAAAGATTCTGAAGAAAATTCTTTATTAGATAGATTTAGAAGCTTAGCAAGTGGTGCATACAAATATAATCCATTTTTAATTAATCAAGTTAGAAATTTAGATACAGAAAATGGAGAAATTACCGATAGTGACATCTATAGTTTATTTAAAAAGCAAAACTTTAGTGGAAATGAATATTTAAATTCTTTACAAAAAGGTTCAAACTATTTCAGATTTCAATATTTTAATCCACTAAATGCAAGTAAGTATTATGAAAACTTAGATGAACAAGTATTAGCTTTAATTACCGGTGAAATTGGTTCCATGCCTGATTTAAAGAAACCTAACGATAAAGACAAAGGGAGTCGTAGTGCTTTTAAAAATCACAGCGCAGATGAAATCACTACAAACGACAACGAGCAATCCGATGATTACAACAAAAACAAAAAATTAGATCGTGTGCTTATCACTTTAGGCAGTGCGATTGTAGCAATTTTTGCCGGTGTAGTAGGTATGTTTATTTATAATAGAAGAAAAAATCAACAGTAACAAAGAAAGCATCTAATCATGTACGTTTCGCAACATTTTACATGATTAGATGCTTTTTTAGTTTAATATGAAATGTAGAATAAAGTTGGCATGTTCTTGAGCTTTCTTTAAAGCTTCGCCACCAAAAACTTGCATAAAAACGACTGTACCATTTTGTAACATATGAATACCAATTGGAACAGCGATTCTTTTAGTATAAACATAGGCAAGTGAAAAGATCATGCCCATACCAAAATACATAGGTATAAATTTCATATCATTATGTGCAAGGGCAAATACAAGTGAACTTACTATAGAAGCAATCAAAAAGCTAACAACACGATTGGCTTTAATTGCATTATATAATTCGCCAAAGAAAACCTTTCTAAAGACAAACTCTTCTAAAATAGGGCCAACGATAGAAATTAAAATGATAAAAATAGGCATCTTTTTAGCAATTGCCATTAAACGTTCAGTGTTTGGACTTGTCTGCTGACTACCCATGATTGTAAAGTATATCAAGCTTATAATAACTTGATATACCATAACCAGACAGAAACCTAATAGTGCCCAAGGAATGATGTATCTCTTAGGTTCCTTTCTACCAGCTTCAAGAGTAGTAGGATTTTTTACCTTTAAATTTATTAAAATTATGATAATAGCAGCTAATATAAAAAGAGAAACTTGCGTGAATATCATGAATTTAGCAGTTTCAATTTGAGACATATGACCAAGTAAATGACTTCTAAGTATAAAACCAGGTAACATTTGAGCCAAGCCATACGCGAGTACCGTTAGTAAGGACACCCAAAGTCTTCTCATAACTTACCTCCATCTATTTCTAAGTATAGTTTATTTTATCGTAAATAATATAGATGTACAAAATTTATTCGCTAACCTTTTTGCTTGAATTATTGACCAAATTTGATTAATATAAAAATAGCTTAGCACTCTAATAATTAAAGTGCTAAATCACATGTGAATGAAGGAGGAACAATCATGCTTAAACCATTAGGAAATCGTGTGATTATTGAAAAGAAAGAGCAAGAACAAACAACTAAAAGCGGTATTGTATTAACAGATAGCGCTAAAGAAAAATCAAATGAAGGTGTAATCATCGCTGTAGGTCCAGGACGCCTACTAGACAATGGTTCACGAGTTGCTCCTGAAGTAAGTGAAGGTGACACTATTGTGTTCCAACAATATGCTGGAACAGAAGTTAAACGTGGTGACGATACTTACTTAATTTTAAATGAAGAAGATATTTTAGCAGTAATTCAATAATTATAAATTTATATTAAACAGATAAAACATCTATGTAAGAAATCTTAATAAATGGAGGTCATTTAGAGTATGGCAAAAGATTTAAAATTCTCAGAAGATGCACGTCAAGCAATGCTAAGAGGTGTAGATAAATTAGCAAATGCTGTTAAAGTAACAATTGGTCCTAAAGGTCGTAATGTTGTCTTAGATAAAGAATATACAACTCCATTAATCACAAATGATGGGGTTACGATTGCTAAAGAAATTGAGTTAGAAGATCCTTATGAAAATATGGGCGCAAAACTTGTTCAAGAAGTTGCAAATAAAACAAATGAGATTGCTGGTGACGGTACTACAACTGCAACAGTTTTAGCTCAATCAATGATTCAAGAAGGCCTTAAGAACGTAACAAGTGGTGCGAACCCAGTTGGTTTGAGACAAGGTATTGATAAAGCCGTTAAAGTAGCTGTAGAAGCATTACATGACATTTCTCAAAAAGTTGAAAACAAAAATGAAATTGCACAAGTAGGTGCTATTTCAGCTGCTGATGAGGAAATCGGTCAATACATTTCTGAGGCGATGGATAAAGTTGGCAACGACGGGGTCATTACTATTGAAGAATCAAATGGTTTCAACACTGAACTTGAAGTCGTTGAAGGTATGCAGTTCGATCGCGGTTATCAATCTCCATATATGGTAACTGATTCAGATAAAATGATTGCCGAACTTGAACGTCCATATATTCTTGTTACAGATAAAAAAATCTCTTCATTCCAAGATATTCTACCTTTATTAGAACAAGTCGTTCAATCTAGTCGACCAATTTTAATTGTGGCTGATGAAGTAGAAGGTGACGCTTTAACTAATATTGTTTTAAACCGTATGCGTGGTACATTTACTGCTGTTGCTGTTAAAGCTCCTGGTTTTGGTGATCGTCGTAAAGCAATGTTAGAAGACTTAGCTATCCTTACAGGTGCTCAAGTAATTACAGATGATTTAGGTCTAGAATTAAAAGATGCATCAATCGATATGCTAGGTACAGCTAATAAAGTAGAAGTTACTAAAGATAATACAACTATTGTAGATGGTGACGGTGATGAAAATAGCATCGACGCGCGTGTAAGTCAAATTAAAGCACAAATTGAAGAAACTGATTCTGATTTCGATAGAGAAAAATTACAAGAACGATTAGCTAAATTAGCTGGTGGTGTAGCAGTTATCAAAGTAGGTGCTGCAAGTGAAACTGAATTAAAAGAGCGTAAACTTCGAATCGAAGATGCTTTAAACTCAACACGTGCCGCAGTTGAAGAAGGTATTGTTGCTGGTGGTGGTACAGCCTTAGTTAATATCTATAAAAAGGTAAGCGAAATTGAAGCAGAAGGCGATGTTGAAACAGGAGTAAATATTGTTCTTAAAGCATTACAAGCTCCAGTACGTCAAATTGCAGAAAATGCAGGTTTAGAAGGTTCAATTATAGTTGAACGATTAAAAAATGCAGATGCTGGTGTAGGATTCAACGCAGCGACGAATGAATGGGTAAATATGCTTGAAGAAGGTATTGTAGATCCAACTAAAGTAACTCGTTCAGCACTTCAACACGCAGCAAGTGTAGCAGCAATGTTCTTAACAACTGAAGCAGTAGTAGCTACGATTCCTGAAAAAGAAAATAACGAACAACCAGGTATGGGCGGTATGCCAGGAATGATGTAATTAAATCATTATGGTCGTCATTATTACTCCTTTTAGAGATTATTTTCTCTGAAAGGAGTTTTTTTATCTATTATTTTTTGTAATTATTGTAATTAGAGTATTTTAGTTCGTAAAAATATATTATAATAAAATTAACGATAATGCGAAGGAGAATTAATGTATTTATGTAATGTTTTATAAGCTTTTATTATAAGTACTCATAATAAGTTAGATAAACGCTATCGTTTAAAAATTTTGGGAGGATATTACAACTATGAAAAACAACAAGCCTAGAGATTTAAAACAATTTCCATCTTTACCAAGCAAAAAATATTTTAGCTACGGCACAGCGAGTGCTTTAACTTTAGCTTTATATCTTTTTGCGGGCAATGGTTCCGCTCAAGCTGAAGAAATTAACAAGACTAATAGCACTACATCACCTAAAACTATTCAAACTGAAAGCAATAAAACTAATACATCAACTTCCAATAATGAGACTCATCATAAATCATCTAAAAATTTAAATGATTATATTGATGGAACTCCAAATGAAGATCCTGACGAAGATGAGGACAGTGGAACATATGAAGTTCCTATCTTATACGTTACTGTATGGTTGGATGATCAAGGTAATATCATTAAAGATGCAGTAGAAGATAATAAAACGCCTGCCTCTGAAAGAGTGCCGGTAAAAATTCCTGGGTACCAACATTTTAGAACATCAATTTCTGATGGTATAACTAAATTTATTTATAGAAAAGTAAATTCAACTCAAACATCAAGCACTGCCACGAGCAGTTCAACAAAAAAGGATGACACTAAACCATCAGAAGTAAATTCTGAAAAACCAACGACTCAAAAAGATTCAGAACAACCGACACAACCAGAACCGACAAAACCAACGACACAGAAAGAGCCAGAAACACCGACACAACCAGAACCATCAAAACCAACGACACAGAAAGAGCCCGAGAAACCAACTCAATCAGAACCGACAAAACCAACGACACAGAAAGAGCCCGAGAAACCAACTCAATCAGAACCGACAAAACCAACGACACAGAAAGAGCCCGAGAAACCAACTCAATCAGAACCGACAAAACCAACGACACAGAAAGAGCCAGAAACACCTACACAATCAGAACCGGTAAAACCAACGACACAGAAAGAGCCAGAGCAACCAACACAACCAGAACCGACAAAACCAACTACTCAGAAAGAGCCAGAGCAACCTACACGTCCAGAACCTGTAAAACCAACGACACAGAAAGAGCCAGTTATTCCAACTAAACAGCAGGAGAACAATCAAAATAATGTAAATGATAAACCTAAATTACACGTTACAGCATGGTTAGATGATCAAGGGAATATTATTAAAGATGCGGTAGAAGACGATAAAACACCTTTAAATCAAAGAGGTGTTATACAAATAGAAGGTTATAAATATATTAGAACAGAAACCGAAGATGGTATTACTAAATATATCTATAAAAAAGTTAAATTAAAACAACATAAGCAAACATTAGAAGTAATTAAACCTACTAAAAAAATATCAAAACGTAATGAAGATAAAGATGATAAAACATCTCATAATCATAAAACTTCTAAGAAAGAATTACCTGAAACAGGAGTTAAAGAACAAGAATTTAATCCAGCATTATTAATGTTACTAGCAGGTTTAGGATTAATTGGTATTTTTAGAAATAAAATCAAAGAATAGAATTATAGAGAGTGTGGAGCTAAACCCACACTCTTTTTTATGTACAAAAAGTAAAATTCCCAAAATAAACAATTGCACAAAATATAGCATGGTGGTATATTTTAAGGAACACAATGAAATATATTTTATCAATAATAAAATATATGTTGAATATTGTTGGGTTAATTTAAATTCTTTATATTTGAGGAGAAAAAATGATGGAAAACAAAAGAATCAACAACTTAGATAAAAAAATCACACGTTTTTCTATTAGAAAATATCAAGGTTTTGGAGCAGCTAGTGTAGCGATAATAGGTATTTTTATGATGTCTAACATTAATTTTGCAAAAGCTGACAGTATTGAAGAAAATAATACGACCATCAATCAAAAAGTTAGTGATAGTACCAGTCATCAAATTAATATTGAAAATGGAAAATCTTTAAATGATAATCTAACTAATAATCAAGATATTGAAAATAAACTTTCAACTACTAAAACTAATACTCAACACGTTATTAATACTAGTCAACTTGAAAAAATTTTAAATCAATACAAATCTTTAGATTTAAGTAACAAGACAGAAGATTCGGTTGAATTATTTCGCGCTGATTTACAAGAAGCTGAATCTATTTTAAATAATCCTCAAAGCCAACAACAGGTTGATGATTATTATCATAAATTTTTAAATAGTGCAGGTAAATTACATAATAAAGAATCTTTACTTCCAAATCGTCAGTCAAACGGTGTTCAATCACAACATTTAACTAAGAATAATAACATTTCAAACTATTCGTATATTAGACATAAAAGAGATACATCATCATTTAGAAGTGCTCCTGAAAATAACGTATCTAATGATCCATTGAAAGCAAACGAAGTTAATCCAGAAATTCAGAATGGAAACTTTAGTCAGGTATCTGGTGGTATATTACCATCAAGGTCAAAGAGATTAACTGTAGTTACGAATGTAGATAATTGGCATAGTTACTCAACTGATCCTAATCCTGAGTATCCTATGTTTTATACACCAAGCGCAGTAGATTATTCAAGTTTTATGAGCAATGGTGGTGCTCCGTACGGGGTTGTACTTGCAAGAACGAATAATGGTCGTGATAGAAGTGTCAATGATCCTAAAGTAGCAGGTATTTATCAAGATATAGATGTGGTACCTGGTTCGGAATTAAACGTTAACTTTATATCTACAAGTCCAGTATTTTCAGATGGTGCATCAGGTGCTAAATTAAAAATTAGTAATATAGAGCAGGATCGTGTCTTATTTGATAATCGTCTAAATGGTATGGGACCATACCCTACCGGTAAATTATCTGCAATGGTTAACATACCAAGCGATATGAATAGAGTAAGAATTTCTTTTTTACCTATATCCAACACTGGTCGAATTAGTGTACAACGGTCTTCGAAAGAACATGGATTTGGTGATAATTCATCTTATTATCATGGGGGTTCCGTTAGTGATGTAAGAATAAATAGTGGATCCTATATCACTTCTAATGTGGCACAGGTAGAATATATAACTCAGCCTAATAGTCCTAATGATAATTTTGCACGTGCAACAGTTAATTTATCTGTTGAAAATAAAGGGCATAATCAATCAAGAGATACATATTATGAAGTTATATTACCAGCAAATTCAAAACTCATTTCTAGTAGTGGAGGAACCGGTAATTTAGATGTAAATACTAATAAATTAAGAATGTCAATTAGTAACTTAAATCCAGGAGAGAGGAAAGATCTCTCCTATACAGTAGAATTTAAAGCAACAATACCTAAAATAGTTAATTTAAATGGACATGTTAGTTATAGAACTAATGCAACATTTAGAGGAAGAGATACTCAAAGAACCGGAGATAATACCGTTAATTTACAAACTGTGACAATTCAAATGAATAAAACAGAATTACAAAGTAAAGTAAATGAAGTTGATAACTACTTACACGATTTAAATGAGGCTGATTTTACCACAGATTCATGGCGTGCACTTCAAGACAAATTAACCGAAGCTAGAAATATTATCAATGAACAACAGAATAATGTTGCTATAGAAAATCAAGCATCCCAAGAAACTATCAATAATGTTACTAATACGTTAGATACATTGAAAAATAGTCTAAAATATAATGCACCATCCAAACCAATTATTGAAATAAATTACCTGATTCCAAATTTAACTATAACACCAGCTAATAAAGCAGATAAGTTAAATATTATATATCAAAATACTGCTAATGAGCGTACATCAATTATTGCTACTAAAACTAATGATAATTGGTCACTTAATAATAGTGTTCCTGGTATAAATATCGAACCACAATCCGGTTTAGTAACAATTAATTATCTAGCTGTTTATCCAGAAAGTGTAGTTGTAGCGAACGATATAATTCGAAACAGTGACACAAGTGAGGAAAGTAGAGAAAATATGCCACGTAAAGAGGCAACGCCGGAAGCGCCTGGTATTGAAGCAAGTGAGGAGCATGTCATTGTCGAAGTAACACCTAAAGGTGAAGCGTCAAAAATAGAGATAATTTATATAAATCCCGAAGGAGAACCAGCTTCAATAAATGCTATAAAAAATGGAGAAACTTGGAAATTAGATAAGCAAGTGTCACAAATTAATATTGACGATCAGACTGGTAAAGTTACGGTTGGTTATCAAGCAGTACAAGCAGAAAGTGAAATAGTAGCAACCGAAACAAAAGGAAACAGTGACTCAAGTTCAGAAAGTAAATTAAAAATGCCACGTAAAGAGACAAAGCCAGAAGCACCAGATATTGAATCTAACGTAGAGTATGTCAATGTTGAAGTTACACCAAAAGGTGAATCAACAAAATTAGAAGTAAAATATACAGATGCAAATGGCCAAAAAAGTTCGATTATCGCAAATAAAAATGGAGGAGTTTGGGCACTAAACAAAGAGGTTCCACATATTGAATTAGACGAAACTACCGGAAAAGTAACGGTTAGTTATCAAGCAGTACAAGCAGAAAGTGAAGTAGTAGCAAATGAAACAAAAGGAAATAGTGATTCAAGTACGGAAAGTAAAGTGACTATGCCACGTAAAGAGGCAGCACCAGAAGCGCCTGATATTGTAGCAAGTGTAGAGCACGCCAATGTCGAGGTAACACCAAAGGGTGAAGTGACTAAATTACTCATCAATTATACTAATCCAGAGGATCAACGTGTTACCATTATCGCAAGTAATAATGGAGGAATTTGGTCATTAAATAAAAATGTTTCGCACATAGAGGTAGATGAAGCAACCGGAAAAGTAACAATAGGCTATCAAGCGGTACAAGCAGAAAGTGAAATTATAGCAACAGAAATAAAAGGAAATAGTGATTCAAGTCCTGAGAGCAAAGTGACTATGCCACGTAAAGAGGCAACACCGGATTCTCCGACTATCGAAGCAAGTGAAGAGTACGTCAATGTAGAGGTAACACCGAAAGATGAATCAACGAAATTAGTGATCAATTACACAAATCGAGAAGGCCATTCTGATTCAATCATCGCAAACAAAAATGGAGGAGCTTGGTTATTAAACAAACAAGTACCGCATATTGTGATAGACGATAGAACCGGAAAAGTAACTATAGGTCATCAAGTGGTACAAGCAGAAAGTGAAATTATAGCAACAGAAATAAAAGGAAATAGTGATTCAAGTCCTGAGAGCAAAGTGACTATGCCACGTAAAGAGACAACACCGCATTCTCCAACAATCGAAGAGCAAGTCAATGTAGAGGTAACACCGAAAGATGAATCAACAAAATTAGTGATTAATTATACTAATACAGAGGGGCAAAGTGATACCATTATCGTAAGTAAAAATGGAGAAGTTTGGTCATTAAATAAAAATGTTCCGCACATAGAGGTAGATGAAGCAACCGGAAAAGTAACAATAGGCTATCAAGCAGTACAAGCAGAAAGTGAAGTTATAACAACTGAAACAAAAGGAAATAGCGACTCGAGTCCAGAAAGTAAAGTGACAATGCCACGTAAAGATGTCGCTCCAGAAGGGCCTGTACTAAAATCAGATCATAACAATGCGAGTGTAAGTATTATTCCTTCAATTAATTCAGACAAAATAACTATCAAATATCTAGATGTCAATGACCAAATCGCTACAGCAATAGCCACTAAGAAAAATCAAAGCTGGTCATTGAATAATAACATTTCAGGTATTTCAATTAATTCTCAAACAGGAACTGTGACAATTAGTTATGTGGCTGTGCAACCGGAAAGTGATATTACTGCTACTGCGTCAAATGGTAACAGTGATAATAGTATTGTCAAACATACAATTATGCCTGCTAAAGAAGTTAAACCTCAACCACCAGTGGTAAGATCTAACATAGAAGAAGCAAATGTCGAAATTATACCACATAATGATGTTACTAGATTAGATGTTCACTATGTTGATTTGAAAGGGCAACCGGCTACTATTACAGCAACTAAAGTTGGCAATGGATGGACTATTAATAAAAATATTTCTAATATAAAACTTGATGAAAGCACCGGTAAACTTACAATGGGACACCAAGCGGTGTTAGCAGAAAGCGAAGTTGTAGCTACTGAAACAAAAGGTAATAGTGACGAAAGCGCTGAAAGTAAAATTAATATGCCACGAAAAGAAGTAACACCAGAGTCGCCAGCTATCGAAGCGAATGAAGAACACGTCAATGTTGAAGTGACACCAAAAGGTGAGTCAACAAAATTAGTGATCAATTATACAAATTCAGACGGCCAACCTGATTCAATCATCGCAAGCAAAATTGGCGAGACTTGGTCATTAAACAAAGAAGTGCCATATATTCAATTAAATGAAACTATTGGAAAAGTCACACTAGGGCACCAAGCGGTGTTAGCAGAAAGTGAAATAGTAGCAACCGAAACAAAAGGTAACAGTGACACAAGTGTAGAAAGTAAAGTGACTATGCCAAGAAAAGAAGTAACACCAGAGTCGCCAGCTATCGAAGCAAATGAAGAACACGTCAATGTTGAAGTTACACCAAAAGGTAAATCAACGAAATTAGTAATCAATTATACAAATCCAGAAGGCCAACCTGATTCAATCATCGCAAGCAAAAAAGAGGGAACGTGGTCACTCAACAAAGAAACACCACATATTGAGCTCGATGACCATACTGGTAAAGTCACAATTGTTCACCAAGTGGTGTTAGCAGAAAGTGAAATAGTAGCAACTGAAACAATAGGTAATAGTGACACAAGTGCAGAAAGTAAAGTGACTATGCCACGAAAAGAGTCAACACCGGATTCACCAACAATTGAAGCAAGTGAAGAGCGTGCGAGTGTCGAAGTAATACCAAAAGGTGAATCAACGAAATTAATTATCAATTATACAAATTCAGAAGGTCAACCTGATTCAATTATCGCAATCAAAAAAGAGGAAATATGGTCACTCAATAAAGAAGCGCCACATATACAATTAGATGAATATACTGGAAAAGTCACACTAGGCCACCCAGCTGTACAAGCAGAAAGCGAAATAGTAGCAATCGAAACAAAAGGTAACAGTGACGTAAGTGCTGAAAGTAAAATAAATATGCCACGAAAAGAAGCAACACCAGATGCACCAATAGTTGAGAAAGATGAAAGTAAAGTAAATGTGAGTATAATACCAAGCGGTCTATCTACAAAAATGGAAATCGATTATACAAATCCAGAAGGGAAATCTGATACAATTATCGCAAGGAAAGATGGGCTTACTTGGAGCTTGAGTAAAGAAATAACGGGCATCAATATAGAACCGGCTACTGGTAAGGTAACTATAGACTATTACGTTGTTTATCCTGAAAGTGAAATTACTGCAAGTGAAGTACATGGTAATAGCGACCATAGTAAATTAAATAGTGTGATTATGCCACGTAAAGAAAATGCACCTGAACCCCCAATTGTAACTGTAAATGAAAAAGAAGCTAAAGTTATTATAAAGCCTAGAATTGAAGCAACTAAAGTTGAAATTAATTTTAAAAATAAAAAAGGTAAGGCGACATATATAAATGTTTATAAAAACGGTTCAGAGTGGTCTGTAGACCAAGTTATGGAAGGTATTATTTTAAACGCTCACACAGGAGAAATAAAAATAACTCATCTAGCTTTTAAAGATGGTAGTGAAATAATCGCTAGAGAGTATAAAGGCAATAGTGACGCAAGTATAGCTATTAGTATAAAAGCACCTACTAAAGTTACAAGTAAAGAAAGCTATAAAATTAAATCTTCAAAAGTGAAATTGAATGATAGAAGTAATGAAAAGATGTATACCAAAAAGGATAAACTCATAGAATTGCCACATACTGGTGAAAGTGAAAAAGCGAATAAAACATTACTATCCAGTATTCTAATTCTTGGTTTAATGTTATTACGTAAATCACGTAAAAAAGAGATTTAAAAAAAGAAGAGTTGCTCTAAATATTTAAGAGAGCAACTCTTCTTTTTCTATTTTAGATCATCAATAGCTTTAGCGATAGACTCAAACACGTGAGGAATATCGTCTTTTTCAACACAACTAAAGGCAATTCGTATATCCGTATCATTTAAGGCAATAATACCTATCGAATATTTATCAATTAAATGTTTGCGTAATATTTCTGGATCAACATGCTTAACTTTTAATGCCATGAAGTAACCTGAATTAAAATCATATGCTTTCCAATAGTCTGCATATTTCTCATCATAAACAACTTCCTTAGTAACTTCGTATCGATCTTTTAATGTTTGAATATTCTCCTCAATTTCTTTATCAAATTGTTTATTATTTTTTAGAACATGCTTGATAGCACTTTGGGATGGTAATGGTCCGCTTGAAATATTACTTCTAATTAAACCTTTAACTTTTGCTTCAAGTACATTTTGAGTTATTTCATTTTTAGTACCAAAAGTCATGAAGCCTACACGGAATCCCCAAGCAAAAAATTCTTTAGTAGCACCATCTAAGCGTACAGGTAAAATATTATGAGAATTCACCTGTGATAAAGCCGTAAAAATAGATTGTGTGTATACATCTTCATAGAATAAACCATAGTAAGCATCATCAACTACTGCAATCACTTTTGTTCCTTTATTAGCAAGTGTTTCAATAGCATTAACGATAGTTTTAACTTCTTCAGCTTTCGGTGTATAACCTGTTGGATTATTTGGATAATTTAGAATCATGATTACTTTATCTTTATTAAAGTTTTCTAAAGTTTCCACTAGTGAATCAGTTGTATAATGTCCTTCTTCATTGAAAATAGGATATGTTTCAATATTGGCTTTATGGCGAGTGTTGAACACTAGTTTATAGTTGCCCCAATTGTGCGTTGGTAATAAAATAGTATCATTTTCATCTACGAATAAGTCTGCAACTAAAGATAATCCATGAGTTAAAGCATTAGTCACGATGGGTCTACTTATCGCTTCTTTTGATAAATCAGGATTTTCATTTAGCATTTTAATTTGCCATAAGTCGCGTAAGTCTTCAATACCTTGTGGAGGTGCATATGGAAAAACTTCATCTGGAGTTAATTCATTAAATATATTATTCAATGAATCAGCATACATTTTACCTTCATCATTTGTTGCCATACCAATCGTAGCATTATATTTAGTACTTTTGGCATCAGCAGATTGAGATAGAATACCTTTAGGATAGAACATTTCTTTACCTAAGTCAGATAACATGTCATATACTTTTGGATTGGATTGTTGTAATTCGTTATTTAAATTTTCGGCTAAAGGGCTTGTCATTTTCTAACCTCTCTTTAATAAAGTGTTTATATATATATTATCTTTAATTTGAATAAAGATAAAGCATTGATGATAGGGAATTAGGAAAATAAATTTTATTACTAATAGCGAACATATGTTCTATAATTTGTGTTAGAATATGCTTAGGTCATCAAATTATATGACACTAATCAATTCTGGGAGGTGTAGTATAATGACGTGGTGGCAAGATGGTTTAATAACATTGATTACAGGTGGCGTACTTGTCGTCTTTCGTATTTGGTTAGAAATTAAATGGAAAGACAAGTAGATGACCGAACACAAAAAACCCCAAGTCTGCTGGTACCAGACCTGGGGTTGTGTAGTATAATTCGTGGATACAAGTTTATTGTAACATTGTACTAAATTGACCGCAATCAATATTTAATTGTGGTAACTCCTAAATTTGATATCGTCTTCTAAATTATTGGAAAAGTTAAACTCATATACCGTTTTTATACCTGGTATTATTTGATATACTTTTTATGTGTTGAGGTGAATAAAATGAAGCACTTAACAAAAATATTCGTTGGATTAGCAATTGTGCTATTTGTAGTAGGCTATTATCTTCAAGCTACAGGTCATGAAGAGCAAGGAATTAAATTGCTACTTGCTGCAATTATGTTTATGATTTGTGCTTTTATCGATAGAAGTAATAAACGGAGAAAAAAATAGTGTACATTATTTAAGACTTAAGGGAAGTGTATCGTTCTCTTAAGTCTTTTTGTATATATTGTTTATACTCAATATTCTCTTGATATATAGGATTTTTCACAGAATTTAGTATATACACTTTACAAATCTGTATATATTGTATATATTATGTATATACAGAAGAAAAGGGGGACATCAATGAAATTAATTTTGAAAAACAACAGTGAATATCCCATTTATGAACAAATCAAGCAACAGATTAAAGAAAATATTTTGAAAGGTTATGTTGCTCCTGGCGAACACCTTCCATCAATGCGTGAGTTAGCTAAAGATTTACAAGTGAGTTTAATTACTACAAAACGAGCTTATGAAGATTTAGAAAAGGATGGATTTGTGACAACTATAAGAGGTAAAGGTACCTTTGTGAAGGAACAAGATAACTCAATTCTTAAAGAAAAGCAGTTCTTTGTAATTGAAAATTTGGCTAAAACAATGTCAAAAGAAGCAAAAACAATTGGGATGCCTTTAGAAGAATTGACTGAAATATTGTCTTTGATTTATGAGGAGGAAGACTGATGAATGCGATTGAGCTTAAGAATGTAAGTTATCAAACAAAAGATTTTCAGTTGAAAGATATCTCCTTTGAAGTTCCTAAAGGCTTTGTTACTGGTTTTATAAGTGGGAATGGTGCTGGTAAAACTACAGTTATTCGTTTAATTATGGATTTAATTCAATCTAAAAATGGTCAAATTTCTGTATTTAATGAACAAATGAAGGATAGTGCAGTAGAAATAAAAAATAAAATAGGCTTCGTTTATTCCGAAACGTATTTTAATGACAAATGGACCATTAAAAAGTTAGAGAATATCGTCGCCCCGTTTTATAACAATTGGGATCATAAAATTTTTATGAGTTATCTTCAATTTTTTCAATTACCTTATAAGAAGAAAATCAAAACTTTTTCAACAGGTATGAAAATGAAATTGTCATTAGCTATTGCATTTAGTCACCATGCTGAATTATTCATCTTAGATGAGCCCACATCTGGACTAGATCCTTTAGTTAGAAATGAACTACTTGAGATTATTCAACAAGAATTAATTGATGAAGATAAAACAGTCTTCATATCGACACATATCATATCTGATTTAGAAAAAATTGCGGACTATATAGTTTATTTACGTGATGGACAAATTATTTTTAATGAATCACGAGACACTTTATTTGAAAAATATAAAATTATTAGTGGTTCCAATGAAGACTTAGATGTGGAGTTGGAGGAATTGTTAATTTATAAAGAAGTTAGAAAAACTGGCTACATAGGCCTCACTGAACACTACCAAACATTTAAAGAATTATTTGGAAATAGAGTAGAAATTAAAAATCCATCAATTGAAGAACTAATGATATATTTAGAAAAAAATAAAAATCAACTAAATTTTAAATATCACCAACGAAATGAGAAACTAATATGAAACAATTATTAATTAGAAATCTTAAACTTCGAAGATGGACACTTTTGATTTATGGTTTATTACTCATATTCTTTCCGTTTTATCACTTAATCGATAGGCAACATTTACCGTATCTTGTTATTTCAGGACCTATAGGTATTATATTAACTATTATATGCTTAGTTGATGCTGGACATTTATTTAGAATCAATCGTAGATTAGGTGGATCTCAGTCTTACTTATTCTTTGGTAGTCTGCCAGTTTCAAGGAAAGATTTATTAAATGCAAATTACATCAGTTGCATAGTTTTAACAATTATTGGTGCAATAATCATAAGTTTATATGGCTATGAAACAAGTTCAATAAAGACAGATTCGATAACTTTTTCTACAACCTATTCTTTTATAATAGCGAATTTCTTTTCAATCCCTATCGCTTTTAATAAAAGTACAGAACAGAAACATAAAGACGTGCCTTATTTAGCATATGTATTTGGAGTTATCATTGTATTACCATTTGTCTTATCTGCTTTATTTATCTTAATAAACGTTTTAGTTCACAAAGATAGTCATATTCCAGTTGTATATTCGTACTTCTTAAATTATGGCCTATTGATAATTAGCATCATAAGTTTAGTAGTGAATTATTTAATTCAAATTAGAAAAATAAAACATTAACCACTTAAGGGGGTCTACTATGAAATTAGAACAAATCACTAAAAAATATGGTCAAAATACAGTTATTGACGATATAAACTTTGATTTTGGAAATAGCCAAATAGTTGGTCTTATTGGTAAAAACGGTGTTGGTAAAACAACATTAATGAAAGTCATGAATGGTAATATTATTAATTACCAAGGGAAAGTTGATTTATCTAAAGATGAAAACGTAGGTTACTTAATCGAACATCCTAAACTTTATGACAACAAGTCAGGTTTATATAATTTAAAATTGTTCGCTCAAGTTTTAGGCAAAGGCTTTGATAAAGAGTATTCTGATCACATTATTGATGCTTTTGGTATGAGACCTTATATTAAGAAAAAAGTGAAAAAATATTCAATGGGTATGAAACAGAAATTAGCCATTGCGGTCTCTCTTATGAATAAACCAAAATATTTAATTTTAGATGAGCCTACAAATGGTATGGATCCAGATGGATCAATTGATGTTTTAAAAACTATCCAATCATTAGTCAAACAGTTAGATATGAAAATATTAATTTCAAGTCATAAATTAGAAGATATTGAACTTATTTGTGATAGAGCTGTCTTCCTTAGAGATGGTAACTTTGTTCAAGATGTGAACATGAAAGATGGGGGACCAGAAGATAGTACAATCATTACTATTGAACATGATGATTTTAATAAAACTTTAGAATATCTAACTGAACATTATAAAGTGCAACAATCACAAAAAGATGCTGGTGAGATTATCATTAAAGCTCAAAGAGACTATAAACCACTATTAAAATCATTGTCTGAACAAGGTGTTTATCCTAAGTATATTGAAACGCGTAAAAGTTCTCTACGTGATACTTACTTTAATATTAATCAAAGAGGTGATAAATAATGAGAAGTTTACAGCTAGTCAAGTTCGATTTAATTAGTATTTTAAAAAGTCCTTTAACATATCTTGCATTAATACTAGTTATAGGAATGACAGTCTTCCAAGCAAGTATGCAAGCAGCATATAGCAAGTCTCATGAAGTAAATAACGAAATGGTCTTCGTACTGGCCAACTGGTTATTCTTATTCGCGGGATTATTATTTATCATTAAAACTATCACTAGAGATTATTCTCAAGGTACAATTCAATTATATATGAGTAAGGTAAGTAGTCGTATTGGTTATATTATTGCGAAAACAATTTCAATGATATTAATTTCGTTCTTATTTACTTTACTTCAATATCTTGTAATTATTGTTATTCAAGCATCTACAAAAGGATCAAATGTTGACGGAGATAAATTCTTAAATAATATATGGTTTTACCTTATATTTTTCTTATTCTTTGGCTTATTCTTATTATTACTTACGTTAATTATTGAAAAGCCGGCAGTAATCTTTACTTTAGGTATTTTCTTATTACTTATCGTTCCATTTGTGCAACCTTTAATAGGTTTAATTCCAAATATCGGTGACGATATTCAAAAATCATTTAAATATATTCCATTTACTTATCTCACTGAGAAAATGACTGAGGAGATTAAATTCTCACATTGGCAATGGTTTATTTCAATTGCTTCAATAGTAGTATTATTTGTAGCTAACATCTTATATGCTGCTAAACGAGATATTTAAGTTCAAAAATACTGAGGCTTTAGCCTCAGTATTTATTTATATAAAAGCTGATTAATTATGGAGTTATAAACATTTTTCCAAAATGATGAATCTGTTTTAAATCTATTTGAAATAAGTAAGTGTGTTTCTTTAACTTTATCATCATATTGTGGATGATCTTTATCTGGTAATTTATCGTTTCTCAAATCCACAACAAATTTTTCGACTTCCTTAGCTCTAGGTCCCCATACAGTTATTTGTTCATATGCTCTGTTCATAAAAACAAAAATAGGAATCGATCTAGACTTACCATTTGTAAGATATTGATCAATTAAACGTGTGTCGTCATCTCTATGAAATACTCTAACTTCTAAATCTAATTCTTCACTAACACGTTTAAGTATTGGAAGGTTCATCATTGCATCACCACACCAATCTTCAGTGATGACTAATACCTTTGAGTAATTTGCATCTTTAAGCTTTGTAATACGGTCATCTTCTTCTGGTAATTTAAAGGATTTGTATATTGATAATAAATTATTTCTATTATCTTTCATTTGGTCAATGTACTCTTCTAGTGGCTGACTTTTTTTAAATAAGTTTCTAAATTAGTCATAGAAATAACCTCCTTAATTATTTAGAATATTATAACAATTTTTTAACTTTAAAGATATTAAATTAACTCAATCATAATTTAATTATGAATGTGACTAAGTTGTTAGATGAAACTCCAAATTTCATATGCTATATTTAATAGAACAAGAGTGAAAGTGGTGACTCAAGTGCGTATACAAAACAGATGGGTGATTTCAACCCTTTTTTTAATTGGAGCAATTATTCTACTTTTCGGAATTATGTACTATAGAAGTATTAAAACAGTAGATTTATCCAATTATACTGTGAATGATATAGGTTTAAATGATCGTTTTAATCAGAAAGGGTATGTCATTAATAAAAAAATTAAACTAGATCGATTTAAATTTTATAATGACGAAAAGCATAAAGATTTAACGGTTAAAGTGAAAAATAAAAAGCACATTGTTAAAGGAATTGTTTTAATCAAGGACAAAAGTGTTAAAACGAATTTCGGAGTTAGAATAGGTGACTCAATTGATGATGTTATTAACGAGTTAGGTGATAGTTATAAAAGACATATGGTCGGTAAGCATTATAAATCTATTACATATACTGATCGCGAAAATAAAATGAAACTGAATATATTATATAAAGATGATATCGTAAAAAGAATAGAGTTTTTCAGTAAATGATAAATCTTTATAACTATTCTTTAATTCAAATTCAGGAAGAGTGACGATACATGGATAAAATTACTTTTTTAAATGAATTAGAATTAGCTTTAGATGATCTTCCTAGACGAGAAAAAGATAATAAAATGTACGAATATGAAAATTTATTCTATGAAGAAGAGTTAAAAGGTAGAAGTGAAGAACAAATAGTAAATAAATTGAAAGATCCGTATGATATAGCAAAAGAGATAAAAGCTAAAAGTGCTATCAGTTATGCTAAATCAAAACCAACAATCCAAAACATAACTAGAGCTATTATAGCCTCCTTAAGTCTAGGTATACTTTCATTATTTATTATATTAGTTCCAGTAGCGATTAT
Source organism: Staphylococcus sp. FSL K6-0223 (assembly GCF_038008285.1). Taxonomy (NCBI): domain Bacteria; kingdom Bacillati; phylum Bacillota; class Bacilli; order Caryophanales; family Staphylococcaceae; genus Staphylococcus; species Staphylococcus sp. FSL K6-0223. The sequence goes on along the minus strand of NZ_JBBOYX010000003.1, from coordinate 103,727 downwards.
TGCATTTCTGATTTTACTTTTGATTTTTACAGCAGTCTGTTTACTATTCTCCCCATTGATTCTTATTAGTTATTCGATAATTAATGGGTTTTATAATTCACTGAGTAATATACTATTCTCTATCTCTTTAACAGGTTTAGGAATTATTTTTATTGTTTTAACATTAAAAATTATTGGATTAGTACATAATTTAATATTGAAATATTTATCATGGTACATTAAAACAGTTAAAGGAAGCGTTAGGAAATGAGGAAGCTTTTCATTAGCGGTTTAATTATATTTGCAATTTTCTTTATCAGTGGAACAGTTACTTGGTTTGCTTTTGATAAAGCTAAATATGAAAAGCAAAACTATAATAAGACTTTTAATAATCATTTCAGTCAGTTGTCAGTAAGTACAATTGGTTCTGAAATAAACATTGTTAAAGGTAATAAATTCAAAGTGGATTATCAAGGTGATAACGATGTATATGTATCTAAAAAAGGTAAAATGCTCAAAGTTACTGAGAAACGTGCTACTAATAGAGGATACGGATTAAACTTTAATCCTTTTCATTATAATAAGAAAAAACTCACCATTACAGTACCAGATAAACAATTGAAAGATCTTAGCGCTAAATCCGTAATAGGTGATGTACATTTGAGGAATTTTAATGCATCAAGTGCCACAATTATAAATAGTCGTCACTTTTATATGGAACATTCAAATTTAAAATATTTAAATGTGGATGGTTCAAATAGCTTAGCTTATATTTGTGATTCATCAGTCAAAAAAGGAAACTTAAAAATCGATACAGGTAAGTTGACACTTAGCCGTAGCGAATTCCAAGATTCAATCTTCCTATTGAATGAGGGAGATATTAATATGAATAAAATGAAATCTTCGAATGATATTAAAGCTTCAACAAAAAAAGGAGATATAAATTATAACTTTGAAGCTAAGCCTAAAAACACACTACTTAAGTTACATCCTGGACGTGGTGAAAAAGTAGTCAATAATAATAATTTTAAAGATGGTAAAGTAGGTAAGAGTAAAAACATTTTGGAGTTTTATACGGTTGATGGTGATATTGTCATCAATTAAGTAACGCATTTTTTATTTAAATATTTGATTATTAACCCATAAATGAGTGTTGTACAATCACTCATTTATGGGTTTTATGCTATTTTTGAAAAATTATTTTAATATGTGGCAAATGTTAAATCGGTATCAATTTTTCCGTTTAGTTGATTTATTGTTAGAGTATTATTTTTAAGCCATTGATAGAAGTCTATTTTAGTCGGAGAACTATTTTCTCCAAGTCCTATCCACGTTGTTAAAGTTTGAGGTTCGTATAACGATGTGTGAATTGTTCCAGACCAACTCTTAAATAATTTACTATAAATATTATATTGAGGGTCATTAAATAATTTAAAAGCATTTTCTTTTCTTAAATCACTTCTTGTGGTGTTAATCACTCTCTCCAACCGTTCTTTAGATTCTTTAGTGTAGTTACGATTTTCATGTGTTAATAATTCAAAGTGATTTGTACATATAGGTTCATATCTAATATCTATAGAACGAGGTGTTACTTCGACAATGGCATAATTAGATTCTTTATCCATTAAAATATAACTAAAAGAGCTTCTATGAGGTAATTCTTTTAAAAGTTGTATAGCTTCATTAACGTTTTTACAATATTCAAGTATAAGTCTACCTATCATGTAGCATACAAAGCCATTTGCTGGTTTCTTGCGATGCATAAAATTATAAGCCATTGATAAACCATACTCATTCATTCCATCCATCCTGCCAGTTACTCTAGAAGTAGGTCCTATTTGAGCTAAACCACTATCATTTGGTTTGTATAGTAAATATCGACCATCATAAGTAGAGGGATGATAATCATAATTACGTAGTAAATAGTCTTTCCCTTTAAAAACTGTACAACCACTATCTTTTAAATCAGTAAAACGATAGTGGCCAAAATTTAATATAATTTGTTTAGTAGGTAGATTCAAAACGTCTTGCATACCTATTAGCTCGTCCCAAATTTTAGGAGCATAAATTTGAAAAATATTATATGTTTCTCTGACATCGATATCAAATCTTGGATTTCTTTTTTTCCATTCTTTTTCACGATTTTTTAATAAAGGAGTTCTTTGTAACCATTTCGCTGTTTCGACTCCTAAGTCATAATGAGAACCACGAAAAGTCATGATGTCGGATTGAACATTTTGCATGTTAGTCATCCTTTCATTTCAAATATTTACTTTAATGTAATCGTAAATTAACTTAATGTTAATTGAATTACTATGGATGAAATATTACAATCGAATTGTATTTTAGTGAGGGAATTTTTTAATCTATGGGAGTGATATCTATGATTTCAGATAGTTGTAGAGCGATTGCTGATTCTGTTAAGTCATGGTGGTTAAGTTAATATTTATTTATAAGAGTAACAATTGGTTTGGAATCTCGTTATTAATTTCAGTTTGATTATTTAAATTAATCTTTAATTGACATATTACCATAAATATATATTTAGTTGAGAATGATTAATTTTTGAAACGGGTATTTATTTATTGATTAAGATAAGTATGCTATCATAGTGAATTGTAGATATGCATACTAATTTTAGAGGTGAAAAGTAATGTGGAACTTTATTAAAGGTTTATTTAAATTTGTATTTAGCTTATTAGCTATCACTACAGTTGTAGTAGGCGTAGGTGTAGTTGCCTTTGCTTATATCTTCAAAAAAGATTTCGAAGATATTGAAAGAAAAACTAAAGAAATTGTTTCAGATATTGAAAATAATAATTAATTAGTTCTAATAGTTTAGTACTAATTTGAGATAATTGTTGGCAATGGCTTTAATAAGCTATTGCCAACTTTTTTTATGAGAAAGTAATATCAACAATATCTAAAATAGGGACTTTCTGATGATAGGTAGTACCTGGCTTTATCCCTTCAATTTCAAGATTTAATGAATCAATGCGATGTATATTAAGATTAACAAAATTAATATAACCTTCTTCATAATATTTTATATTAACAGGTTGAGATTTTTGTAATGCTTCGTGCAAGCGGATATTTAATTGAGCTAATTGATCGTCTGAAAGTACTGGTCTATCTATTTTATTTTGATCAATCATGTATTGATGGATAGTTTCGAATTGTTCGGGTAGCGTAGCAAACGGCGCCCATTTGACCATGCCACGACCAGCCGGAATATTCCTATCTAACATTTCACGTGGAATATTTCGATAATCCGTTTCATTCTTTATATCCGTCATCTTTAAATCACCTCGTTCGATATAATTCTATTATACGAACGTTTGTTCTATTTTGCAATACAAAATTGCTGGCTATATTTTTGAGATTTTAAGCCAGCTTGAGAGTGTATTCAATTTTTAAAAAATAATTAGAGTAAAATAGAGTCCTAGTAACGTTATAAATAGTACAGGAATAGTAATCACTATACCTGTTTTAAAATATGTTCCCCATGATATTTTAACACCTTTTTGAGTTAATACATGAAGCCACAATAAAGTTGCTAAAGAGCCAATTGGAGTGATTTTTGGACCTAAATCAGAGCCAATAACATTTGCATAGACCATACCATCTTTAATTAAACCATCGGAATTAGATTGTGCAATAGCAATTGCATCTATTAAAACAGTGGGCAAATTATTCATAATAGAAGAGAGGAAGGCTGCAATGAATCCCATACCCATAATACTACTGAATAGCCCATGGTTTGAAATAGAATTCAAAATATTCCCTAGTACTAATGTTATACCTACATTTTTCAATCCATATACTACAAGATACATACCAATTGAAAATATAACTATATTCCAAGGAGCTTCTATTAAAACTTCTTTAGTATTAACTGCTTTAGAACGACTCGCTAAGAGTAGGAATACAAAAGCAATAATTAATGCTATGAAAGCCACGGGAACATGAATAAACTCACTTGTTAAATAACCTATTAATAAAATAATAAGAATAATCCAAGACGTTTTAAAAAGTTTCTTATCTCTTATAACTGATTGAGGTGTGGCTAAATCTTCAATATTTGTACTTTTAGGAAGAGATTTTTTAAAATAAAGCCAAAGCACAAATATGCTTGCTAAAAATGAAAATAAGTTTGGAATTATCATTTTTAAAGCATATTGAATAAATGTAATGTTAAAGTAGTCAGCTGAAACGATATTGACTAAATTACTGACAGTGAGTGGTAGGGAAGTGGTATCGGCTATAAATCCACTTGCTATAATAAATGGGAATATTGTTTTTTTATCGAAACCTAAGCTCCTTACCATAGCTAACACTATTGGTGTAAGAATAAGCGCGGCACCATCATTGGCAAATAGAGCAGCTACTACAGCACCTAAAGTCATTATAAAAATAAACATTCTAAAGCCATAGCCTTTTGAAGCAATAATCATATGCAATGCAGCCCATTCAAAGAAGCCAATACGGTCTAAAATGAGTGATATTAAAATTATAGCAACAAAAGTTAATGTTGCATTCCATACTATGTTTGTAACTGTAACTATATCAGTTAGAGATACAACGCCTGTAATAATAGCTAAAAGTGCACCAGCTACAGCAGTAATTCCTATATTTAATCCTTTTGGTTGCCAAATAACAAAAATTAAAGTTATAACGAAAATAACAATAGCTATAAAGGTCATAAATGATTCACTCGACTTTCTCTATGCAAGAGTAAATAGATTATAAATTTAATGAACATACTATAGAATATCAATTTCCATATATTTTTTCTATAGTGGAAAGGTCAAAAGTTTTAATTGTAAATCGCTGACACTTATAGTTAAAATTAAACCAATAATGATTAATTTTACGGAGGGATAAATATGACTATTGGATATATTGGTTCTTATACTAAGCAAAATGGCAAGGGAATTTACCGTTTCGAATTAGAAGATTTAAAAGGGACAATAAAAGAAGTTCAAACAGGTTATGAAATAGAGGCGTCTACATATTTAACTAGAAATGAAAACTATTTATACGCAATTACTAAAGAAAATGAAAATTGTGGTGTAGCAAGCTTCAAAATAACGCAAAATGGTGATTTAGAACTAATTAATAAATGTTTAGCATCTAAAAATGGAACAGGATGTTATATACAAATTTCAAGTGATAACAATTATTTATTTGAAGCTGTTTATGGTGCTGGAATTGCACGAATTTATAAGTTAAATAAAGATACTGGAGAAATTGAAAAACTTATTGAAGAAATTGAACATGAATATCCAACAGGTCCACATGAAAGGCAGGAATCCCCGCATGTCCATTTTTTAAATGAAACGCCAGATAATAAATATGTAGTAGCAACCGATTTAGGCTCAGATAGAATTGTTGCTTATACATATGGTGACCAAGGTTTAAAAGAATATGCTGTTTCACAATTTAAAGAAGCGGATGGCACAAGGCACATTACTTTTAGTAAAGATGGTAAATACGCATATGTAGTTCACGAATTATCTAATTATGTAAGTGTAACTGAATATAATGATGGTGAATTTAAAGAAATTGAGAGACATCTTACAATACCTCAAGATTTTAAAGAAGAATCGAAATTAGCTGCGGTAAGATTATCTCATGATCAGAAACATTTATATGTAAGTAATAGAGGTCATGATAGCATAGCTATTTACGAAGTTGTTAAAAATGGAAAATCATTAAAAATGGTGGATATTCAACCGACTAAAGATGAATTTCCTAGAGATTTTAATATTACGCCGGATGATAACTTTGTAGTATGTGCTCATCAAGAAGGTGAGTCTAAAGTAACTGTGTTTAAAAGAGATAGTGTCACAGGAAAACTTGAATTTATTGATGACCACGAAAGTGCACCTGAAGGTGTTTGCGTCTTATTCTAAATGATTAAGCTCCATATGTAATTAGTAAGCGATGCCATTCTATAAGGTACACCAAAATTTTACCTTTCAGAAATGCATTCACACCAAATTACATATGGAGCGTTATTATAGTTAATTATTTAATTTTTAAAGAAGGCTTTAATATATTTAAATTTGCCTTTATAAGGCGGGAAATAGATACTTGATTCTAAACGTGTAGATTTAAATGTATATGATTTCATATGACTAAAGGTATCAAAAGAATATTTGCCATGATATTGACCGATACCTGAAGCCCCAATGCCACCAAATGGTAAATTAGGATTTGCTAAATGCATAAGTGTATCATTTATAGCTCCACCACCGAATGATAATTCCTCTAATACGCGGTGTGTAGAATTTTCATCCTCACTAAAAAGATATAAACTTAAAGGTTTAGATTTACTCTGAATAATTTGAATTGCCTCATCGAAATCATCATAAGTAATAATTGGTAGAATAGGACCAAAAATCTCTTCCTGCATAACTTTATCTTGTAGATTAACATTGTCTATTAATGTAGGTTCAATATATAAATCTTCTTCAAAGCTTTTACCACCGAAAATAGTTTTACTCTCATGAGTTTCTAATAATTCATTTAAGCGGTTGAAATGTTTTTGATTAACAATTCTTCCAAAATCAGGACTTTCTTTGATGTTTTCCCCATAAAATTCTGTAATTGTTTGTTTTAGTGCTTTAATAAAATCATTTTTAACTTTTCGATCAATTAGTATATAATCAGGTGCTACGCATGTTTGTCCTGCATTCGTAAATTTTCCGAAACTAATTCTTTCACTAGCGACTTTTAAATTTGCAGTTTGGTCAATAATGACTGGAGATTTACCACCTAACTCTAAAGTAACAGGTACCAGATTTTTAGCAGCCGATTCATAGATGATTTGTCCAACTTTTTCGCTACCAGTGAAAAACATATAGTCGAACGGTAAATGAATTAATGTTTGAGTTTCCTCAATGCCACCTTTAACAACTGAAATATAATTCTCTTCAAAAGTTTCTTGAATTATATCTTGAATTACTTCTGCTACGTTAGGGGTAAGTTCAGAGGGTTTAACAATGGCAGTATTACCTGCAGCGATGGCTCCAATTAAAGGTTCGAATACTAGCTGTACAGGATAATTAAAGGGACCAATAATTAAAACAGTACCGTAGGGTTCATTTTTGATATAACTTTTAGTTGGAAATAAATAAAGCGGTGTTTCAACTTGTTTAGTTTTAGCCCAATTTTTTAGTTCTTTTCTGGCAAGTTTAATGCTTTTTAGTAATATACCAATTTCTGTAGCATAAGCTTCTACTTTGCTTTTTCCTAAATCTTTATTAAGTGCTTCTAGTAAAGCTTGTTCATGATTTTTGATACTTTTACTTAAAGCTTTTAATTGGTGCTTCCTAAATTTTAAATCTTTAGTTTTATTTGTTTTGAAAAATTGCTTGCTAATATTAAATTGTTGTTCAATATCGTTCATTTTAAAGTTTTACCTCCCTGAAATTTTTATGGTAGTAAAAGAGGTCTATGTACTCACTTAAATTTTTAATTAGGAAAACAATAAGACACTTAATAAATTTATACCCCAAAAAAGCTCTATTAATGTTATTTTTTATAATAAAAAAAGGAGCATTTTAAAATGCTCCCAAATTCATTTAAAATTAATTCAAATAATTATGATAATACTTCAGTAATTTGAGGTACCACTTGTTTCTTACGAGAAACTACGCCAGATAAGAAGGCCATACCATCATCTAATTGAACATTAAATGCTTCGCCTACTTTATCTTTTTCAGCACCGACAACTAAAATTTTAGAATCACTGTTAATAATATCAGTTACTACAAGTACGAATAAGTCATATTTTTCGTTTGCGCTTATCTCTAACATTACTTTTTCTAATTCATCTTTACGGTTAAGTACTTCGTCGATATCTACAGTGTTAACTTGTGCGATACGAGTGACATAGTCGCCCATAGTAAATGATTTAGCATCCATACCTAATAGGGTTTCTGCAGATTTATCAGTAGTAGAAGCACCAGCTTTTAGCATATCTAAACCATAGCTATCTAAATCAACATTGGCAATTTCTTTTAATGCTTGAGCTGCGTTAACATCTTCTTCAGTACATGTAGGTGATTTAAATAATAAGCTATCTGAAATTATAGCTGAAATCATTAAACCAGCAATTTCAGGTTTAATTTCAAATCCACGTTCTTTATACATTTTGTATAAAATAGTAGCAGTACATCCCACTGGTTCAGCTCTGTAATAAAGTGGGGAAGCTGTTTCAAAATTTGCGATACGGTGGTGATCAATCACGTGTCTTACAGATGCGTCAGCGATTGAATCAGCACTTTGTTGAAATTCGTTATGGTCAACTAAAATAACATCTTCATTATTTAATTCTTCAGATAATAATTCTGGGGCTTCTACTTTAAAGTAATCTAAAGCGTATTGTGTCTCAGCACTAACTTCACCTAATCGGTAAGCTTTTGCTTCAGAGTTACCAGTTTGTTGTTCAAAATCAGCCATGATAATAGCTGAAGAAATTGCATCTGTATCTGGATTTTTGTGCCCAAAAATAAAAGTTTTTGTCATTTTCAATATCTCCTTATTCATTTATATTTAATCACATTTTAGCATGATTTTAGTTTAATCTTCTACCTTAGCACCTAGTGAGTTTTGGAAATGCGCTAGTGCCCAAATATGCCCTTCTTGGTTAAAGGATGCTACACCTCGGCTTGGAATTGTGACGTTATAACCTAAGTTATAGGCTGAAATCGCTGTATGTAACACACATATATCCGTGCAAACACCTACAATTTCTACATTTTTAATATCACGTTCTCTCAACAAACTATCTAATGGTGTACCATAAAATGAATCATATCTTGTTTTATCCAAGTAATGGACTTGTGAATTATGCTTGTTTTTCTCGTATATTTCACCAACTTTTCCATATAAACTACGGCCATTTGTTCCATAAATGTTATGAGGTGGAAAAAGTTGTGTCTCAGGGTGGTACAGGTCATTCTCATAATGGACATCCATTGTAAAAAAGATATCTTCTTGACGGTCAAGATACGTTTCAATTCTACTTAAAATATAATCCTCTATTTCTTGACCAGGCTTCCCACAAGTAAGTTTTCCATCATTCGCAATAAAATCAATAGAATAATCCACTATAATTAGTGCGTTTTTATTCATTAAAACATCCTCCCTCTAATGTGTTTAAAAAGCACTATATTGGTATATTTATATATAAATAAGACTTTTTGATGTGTATTTATACTAAAATTAATTTTTAAAATAAATACAATATCATTAATGAAATATAACTTTAGTATATAGAGTTCACATCAAGCATACAATCATTATTTTTATAAAACGGGGGGATTACCGAATGTTCATTAATGCCAGGGAATTTGGTTTAACTGGAGAAAATAAATATAAAGACACAAGAGCAATTCAAAAAGCATTAAATTATGCCAAAAAAGGTAAACACACTGTTTTTATCCCTAAAGGTACATATCATATTAGAAAAGCTTTGGTCATTTATGATTCTACAACGTTGCTACTCGATGATGAGGCAGTTCTTTTGCGAGTAGGGAAAGATGCATTGCTAAAAAATGGTAAACCTTATATTTTTTACCATAAATATTCTGGAAATAGTCATATTTATATTAAAGGTGGCACGTTTGATATGAATGGGGGCGACTTTCCATACAACAATACTGCTATGAGTATAGGTCATGCTGAAGATATTCAACTTATCGGCGTAACCTTTAAAAATATAGTGGGTGGACATGCATTAGATGCATGTGGTTTAAATGGCTTACATATTACAGATTGTTCATTCGAGGGTTTTCTCGACATAGATGGAGATCGTTCATTTTCAGAAGCAGTTCAATTAGACATTCAAGTGCCAGGTGCATTTCCTAAATTTGGCACAACTGATGGTACAATTACTAAGAATGTTGTTATAGAGAATTGTTATTTTGGTAATTCTGATCATCCGAAAATGAAAGCATGGAATCGTGCAATAGGTTCACACGCAAGTCGCTATAATAGATTTTATGACAATATTCATATTAGAAATAATGTGTTTGATAAATTGAAAGAATTTGCTTTAACACCGCTAAAGTCTAAGAATACATTTATTTCAAAAAATGAATTCAAATCATGTAATGGTGGTATACGATTTCTTGGCGTGAAAGATGGTAAAAATGCAGCAGACCCTCAAACAGGTCAAGTTATGGGTACACAAGCAGGGGAAAATTTCAATGTGATTGGTAATACCTTTACAGGAAAGATGGAAAGAGATGCTGTTCATATAAGGAGTTATAATGATGTGAAACACCACCATGTATTTATAGCAGGTAATCATTTCGATGATTCAACGCAAACTCTACATCTAGAGGATATAAAAGATCTAACTCTTAATCAGGAAGAGGAATTTTTAAAAATCGAAAAAATTAATGTCGAATAGCTATACAAATATATTAATAAATCCTAAGCATCATTAAAAAATAAATAAATTAAACAATAAACCCGCTAAATAACTTTTGTTTAGCGGGTTATTTAAATATTTGAATTTCTAAAATCTTTTATTAAACGAACCTATTAAATTTACTGTAAAATCTAACGTTTTTAAAATAGTAATTACTTTATTAACATCGTTGGTTACAGGTGTGTCTGCTTGTACGAAGAAGCGGTACATTCCCAATTGAGTTTTTAAAGGTCGTGATTCAATCCATGAGAGGTTGATATTAAATAATGCAAAGGTATTTAATACACTCGCTAACAAACCAGGTTTATCATACTGAGGGGTAATTAAGAACATGGTTGTATTAGTATCATCTTCAAAGTGTGTATGATTTTTAACAATTAAAAAGCGTGTGACATTATGCGGATAATCTTGAATATGCAAATCAATAGGTTGATATCCATAAGTTTCTCCACTACCTAAAGGCGCAATAGCACCTATACCTTTGGCTATTTTATCTAAACTTTGAATTGTACTGTCTGTATAATCGTACAGAAATTGATGTTGGTGTATATAATTGGTTGTTTGACTGATAGCAGGCGCGATTGAATAGACTTTTTTAATGTCATGTAAACTATCAGAAGGATAGCCATACAATGCAAAATCAATATCTAAGTGAATTTCACCATGAGCATAAATTTTTTGTTCAGCTAATGCGTCAGCTACGATGTTAATCGTACCTTCGATAGAATTTTCTATGGGAACGATACCGATTGAGTTATCGTCACTTGAGACTGCTTTGATCACTTCGTGAAGGTTTGACTTAGCTAAATATTTGATATCATTTTCTAAAATAAGTTTTTGTGAAGCGAGATAAGAGAAAGTTCCTTTAGGTCCTAAATAATATAATCGCATGTTTCACCCCTATAATTTTAATGAAAAGGGCACTTCATAGGTTCATTCTTTTTATAGTAGAAATTAGTTGATCGCATCGTATTATCATAACCATGATGATAGTTAGATGTTAACGTTGGCGATAAAGGTGGTGCTAACCATGACCATTTACAAGTCACGTGTCTATCATGCTTTAGTTCATTTCGTTCAAACATTTCAAACTGCTTTGAGGCAGTTAAATGGTCGACAATAGAAACGCCCTCAGCTTTAAAGGAATGATATACGGCATAGTTTAATTCTAAAAGTGCTCGATCCTTATTAAATGAATTATTTTTAAGTGTATCAAATTCGAAGGCTTCTGCAACTTTTTCTAAAAGATTATAACGATAACTATCTATGAAATTACGTACACCTATCTCAGTTACCATATACCATCCATTAAACGGCGCAGTAGGATAAATGATTCCGCCAATTTTTAAATCCATATTGGAAATGATTGGCACTGCATACCATTTTAAATTTAAATGTGCTAATTTTGGATACTGGTCATGAAATATTGGTACCTCTTTAATAAGATGTTTTGGATACTCATGAAATTTTAGTGCTTCATTAGGCATTTGATATATCAAAGGTAATATATCGAAATCTGTACCTTCACTGCTCCATCCTAAATGTTGAGCCAATCGTGTCACTTTTTTCTCAGATGGATCTCCTGCTTTGTCATAACCTGCGTAACGAATAAGCTGATTATTATATATTTTAGGGCCATTTTTGGGTGAATAAATTGTAATAAGTGGCTTGATTTTACCATTATTAGTCGCTTTATTTATATGTTGGTGAATTGTATCAATGAATTCTTCTTCATTTTCAACATGACGCGCATCTTCCACATTTAGAGATTCCCAAAATAGTCTCCCAATACAACGATTAGAATTTCTCCATGCCATTTTCGATCCATATACCAATTCTTCATAAGTATGGGTGTAGCTTCCTGTTTCTTTAATTTCTTCTTCAATTTCATTAAGTCTTTGTTGAGTTTCACTTGAGCTATAATTTAATTCATTAAACATGGTTTGAATAAATGATTTAGCCTCATCTAATAACATTTAAAACACCTCATCCGTATTATAATCGAGGTTTTAAAAATACTCAGTTAAAATATTCAATTGTCATGAATTTGTCGTTTAGAGTTTTGTGACAACCAAATTTAAAAACTATTATAACATTCTGACTTCTTAGGTAAGTCGTTTACTTTCACAATGTGAATTATGATAAACTAGTCGTAAATGACTCGGTTGATTGGAGAGATTTGAGTGTACCAATTTAAAGATGACAGCTTAATGCTACAAAATGACTTATATCAAATTAATATGGCGGAAAGCTACTGGAATGACGGCATTCACGAAAGAACTGCTATTTTTGATTTATATTTTAGAAACATGCCTTTCAACAGTGGTTATGCGGTTTTTAATGGTTTAAAACGTGTAATTGACTTTATAGAGAATTTTGGTTTCTCTGATGCTGATATAGACTATTTAAAAACAATAGGCTATAAAGATGATTTTCTAAGTTATCTAAAGAATTTAAAATTTACAGGTAATATTCGCTCTATGCAAGAGGGGGAATTATGTTTCGGTAATGAGCCATTAATAAGAGTTGAGGCTCCATTAATTCAAGCTCAACTTATTGAAACAATTTTATTAAATATAATTAATTTCCACACACTTATAGCGACTAAGGCGAGTAGAATCAGACAAATCGCTATGAAAGATACATTGATGGAATTTGGAACTAGAAGAGGTCAAGAAATTGACGCTGGCTTATGGGGGGCTCGCGCAGCCTTTATTGGTGGATTTGACTCAACTAGTAATGTAAGAGCGGGTAAGCTATTCGATATACCAGTTTCAGGTACGCATGCGCATGCATTAGTTCAAACATATGGTGAGGAGTATACAGCATTTAAAAAATATGCTGAACGACATAAAAATTGCGTCTTTTTGGTAGATACTTTCCATACATTAAAATCGGGCGTGCCTACAGCAATAAAAGTAGCTAAAGAGTTGGGTGACACTATCAACTTTATTGGAATTAGATTAGATTCTGGAGATATTGCTTATTTATCTAAAGAGGCAAGACGTATGTTAGACGAAGCTGGCTTCACAGAAGCTAAAATTATTGCTTCAAATGATTTGGATGAGCAAACAATAACAAGTTTAAAAGCACAAGGAGCTAAAGTGGACGCATGGGGTGTGGGAACTAAATTAATTACTGGTTATGATCAACCTGCACTCGGTGCAGTATACAAACTAGTAGCCATTGAAACTGAGGATGGTACTTTTAGTGATAGAATCAAGCTTTCTAATAATGCCGAAAAAGTAACAACTCCTGGTAAGAAGAATGTCTATCGCATTATTAATAAAAAGACTGGAAAAGCAGAAGGTGACTATATTACGCTTGAAGGAGAAGATCCATCAACTGAAAAACCTCTCAAACTATTCCATCCAGTACATACGTATAAAATGAAATTTATTAAATCATTTGAAGCGAAAGATTTACATCATACCATCTTTGAAGCTGGTAAGCTAGTATATCAACTTCCTAGCGAACGTGAAGCTCAGGCATATTTGACTAAAAGTTTAGATACACTTTGGGAGGAAAATAAGCGTTACTTAAACCCTCAAGAATATCCTGTAGATTTAAGTGCTAAATGTTGGGAAAACAAACATAAACGTATCTTTGAAGTAGCAGAACGTGTTAAAGAGATGGAGGAAGATCATGAGTAAATTACAAGATATTGTTGTTAAAGAAATGAAAGTTAAACAACAGATTGATAGTGAAAAAGAAATAAATGAAATCAAACATTTCATTAAGTCTTATGTTCAATCTCATTCTTTTATTAAATCGCTAGTACTTGGAATTTCTGGAGGACAAGATTCTACATTAACAGGAAAAATTGTACAGTTAGCTGTAAATGAATTACGCTCTGAGGGACGTGAATGTAAGTTTATAGCAGTTAAATTACCGTATGGTGTACAAAAGGATGCTGATGAAGTAGAAGATGCACTGCAATTTATAGAACCTGATGAAACAGTTACAGTTAATATCAAACCTGCAGTAGACCAAAGCGTCCAATCTCTTAAGGAAGCGGGTATCGAATTGACAGATTTTCAAAGAGGAAATGAAAAAGCTCGAGAACGTATGAAAGTTCAATTTTCGATTGCTTCAAACCAAAGTGGAATCGTTGTTGGAACTGATCATTCTGCTGAGAACATTACTGGTTTCTATACTAAATATGGTGATGGTGCGGCTGATATTGCTCCAATTTTTGGATTGGACAAAAGACAAGGTAAGCAGTTATTAAAGTATTTAAATGCACCAAAACATTTATATGAGAAAGTACCAACTGCAGACTTAGAAGATGATAAGCCACAATTACCTGATGAGGAAGCTCTAGGTGTGACTTATGATCAAATAGATGATTATCTCGAAGGTAAAGATATACCCGCTGAAGCGCGAGAAACTATTGAGAAACATTATGTTAGAAATGCACACAAACGTGAACTTGCATATACTAGATATACTTGGCCTAAAAACTAAAATTTGAAATAAAATTATTCTTAGTGACAAAATAATGTGTGACTGGTAAAATGATTTGGATTTATAGTTAGAAAAGAGGAATAATATGTCGGCAATCGCTCATAATCCATGGCTAATGGTATTGGCCATATTTGTAATCAATGTCTGTTATGTCACATTCTTGACGATGAGAACCATTTTAACATTGAAAGGCTATCGTTACATTGCTGCAGTGGTAAGTTTCCTTGAAGTACTTGTATATGTTGTTGGTTTAGGATTAGTTATGTCTAGTTTAGATCAAATCCAAAATATTTTTGCATATGCATTAGGCTTCTCAGTTGGAATCATCGTCGGTATGAAGATAGAAGAAAAACTAGCGTTAGGTTATACCGTAGTCAATGTGACTTCGTCAGAGTATGAATTAGATTTACCTAATGAATTAAGAAATTTAGGTTATGGTGTAACTCACTATGAAGCGTTTGGACGTGATGGTAGTCGAATGGTTATGCAAATTTTAACGCCACGTAAATATGAATTTAAGCTTATGGATACCATAAAAAACCTTGACCCTAAAGCGTTTATCATTGCTTATGAACCTAGAAATATTCATGGTGGATTCTGGGTTAAAGGGGTACGCAGACGTAAACTTAAAGCTTACGAGCCAGAACATCTAGATGTTGTAGTAGAACATGAAGAATTAGAAAGTGCGAAGACAAATGAGCAAAAAGTTTAAAGTTGAAGATAATGAGACCATTGCTGATTGCTTAGCTCGTATGCGCGAAGAAGGTTTTATGCCAACTCGTAGAATGGAAAAACCAGTCTATAAAGAAAATAAAGATGGAAGTATAGAAGTGCTCAAACAGGATATAATTTTTGTGGGTAAACCTATTAATTAAATCCATAATGCAAATTTCAATTGTGGTGCTTTTTAAATTTTTGAGTAGAACGGATATTTGTTTTGAAAGTCAGATATCTATTCTACTCTTTTTTTATAGTTAATTGAGTTTCTAAAGTAATTACAATAAAATATGAATATAAGGAAAAAACATTTATACATTTAGCTATAGTTTTGTTAAACTATAACCAACGAGTTAAATACGAACTTTTTTGAAAAAATCAAGTTTAATGTACAGTTTTTAAAATCTGCAATAATACATACGATTGGAGTTATTAAAGAATGATTGAACGCTATTCAAGAGAAGAAATGTCTAAAATTTGGACAGATCAAAATCGCTATGAGGCATGGTTAGAAGTAGAAATATTAGCATGCGAGGCATGGAGTGAATTAGGATATATCCCTAAAGAAGATGTCAAAAAAATTCGTGAAAATGCTAAAGTTGACGTTGATCGTGCAAAAGAAATTGAACTAGAAACACGTCATGATGTTGTAGCTTTTACAAGACAAGTGTCTGAAACGCTTGGTGAAGAAAGAAAATGGGTTCACTATGGTCTTACTTCAACAGATGTTGTAGATACCGCATTAAGCTTTGTTGTTAAACAAGCAAATGAAATTATTGAGAAAGACTTAGAAAGATTTATTGAAGTATTAGCTAATAAGGCTAAGAATTATAAATATACATTAATGATGGGGCGCACACATGGTGTCCATGCTGAACCGACTACTTTCGGTGTCAAAATGGCACTTTGGTATACAGAAATGAAACGTAACCTTAAACGCTTTAAAGAAGTGCGTAAAGAGATTGAAGTGGGTAAAATGAGTGGTGCAGTAGGTACATTTGCTAATATTCCTCCCGAAATTGAAGCATATGTTTGTAAGCACTTAGGCATTGATACTGCACCAGTTTCTACTCAAACATTACAGAGAGATCGACATGCATACTATATTGCTACTCTAGCGTTAATTGCTACTTCCTTAGAGAAATTTGCAGTGGAAATCCGTAACCTACAAAAAACAGAAACACGTGAAGTAGAAGAAGCTTTCGCTAAAGGACAAAAGGGGTCATCAGCTATGCCGCATAAACGTAACCCTATTGGTTCTGAAAATATTACAGGTATTTCACGAGTAATTCGTGGATATATTACTACAGCATATGAAAATGTACCTCTTTGGCATGAGCGAGATATTTCTCATTCATCTGCAGAAAGAATTATGTTACCAGATGTAACAATTGCTTTAGATTATGCATTAAACCGATTCACAAATATTGTAGATCGCCTTACTGTATTTGAAGATAATATGAGAACTAACATTGATAAAACATTTGGTTTGATTTTCTCACAACGTGTGTTATTAGCTTTAATTAATAAGGGAATGGTTAGGGAAGAAGCCTATGATAAAGTTCAACCAAAAGCAATGGAATCATGGGAAACTAAAACACCATTTAGAGAATTAATTGAACAAGACGATACCATCACAAATGTTCTATCTAAAGAAGAATTGGACGAGTGTTTCAATCCTAAACACCATCTTAATCAAGTTGATACAATTTTCGAGCGTGCTGGATTAGAATAAAAATGATAAACTAAATGTGATAAATGCGACTTAAATCCTATACTTTTTTCATTGAATCTACTACACTTTAACTAATTAGTACGTTAAAATGATAAAATAATAAGTGTATAGGGGTTGTTCGAGATGCAAATTGAAAAATTACGTGGGCAAGCATTGGATGAATTATTTGATGCGATCCTAGCGCTAGAAAATAGAGAAGAATGCTATCAGTTTTTCGATGATTTATGCACTGTGAATGAAATACAGTCGCTATCTCAGAGACTTCAAGTTGCTAAAATGATTAAACAAGGTTATACGTATGCAACGATTGAAGACGAATCGGGTGCATCAACTGCAACGATATCTAGAGTTAAGCGTTCGTTACAATGGGGTAATGATGCATATACTATGATTTTAGATAGACTTAATATAGAAACAAAGTCATAAAAGCATTTGAATGATTTAGTAAATGTTCTAAGAATTAATTTTTATGTTTTATATATTTAGGCTTCAAGAAGTGTTAATCCACTTTTTGAAGTCTTTTTAATATTTGGGGTAATAAGTGGTTAATCAAATATATTATCAAGATGTGCAAGATATAAAGATTTAACTTTGAAAAATCTAAGATTCAGTTATCTTTAAAATCATTAAGTTTTATCAGAAATGATGTATTATTATCTTTTTTACTCTTTAGAACTTAACACTTAAAAATGCTATAATTTAGGGTATGTTAAATAAAGGAGTTTCAGAAAATGTATGACATAACAAAGTGGAAACATATATTTAAACTAGATCCGGCTAAGTCAATATCTGACGATGATTTAGAAGCAATATGCATGTCAAATACAGATGCAATTATGATTGGTGGTACGGATAATGTAACCGAGGATAATGTCATTCATTTAATGAGTAGAGTGAGACGTTATCCATTACCACTTGCATTAGAGGTTTCAAATGTTGAAAGTGTAATGCCTGGATTTGATTTTTATTTTATTCCTACAGTGATGAATAGTAACGATACAACATATCATAATGGTATTTTATTAGAAGCTCTCAAACAATTTGGTCATGTAATAAACTTTGAGGAAGTAATATTTGAAGGGTATTTAATACTGAATTCAGATAGTAAAGTTGCACGCAAAACTGGAGCTCAAACGGAACTAAATATTGAAGATGTTGAAGCATATGCTCAGATGGCTAATGAACTCTATCATTTCCCTGTTATGTATTTAGAATATAGTGGGGCATATGGTGACATAGAAAAAGTAAAGGCCGTATCTCAAATGCTTACTGAAACACAACTCTTCTATGGTGGGGGTATCTCAAATTTAGGTCAAGCTCAAGAAATGGCTGACTTTGCAGATACGATTATCGTAGGAAATATTATATATACTGATATTAAAAAAGCGCTAAAAACTGTAAAAATAAAGGAGTCTAATTAATGAATTCGCTAGTAAAGAATATGAATACAGAACAAAGTGAAGCCGTAAGAACGACTGAAGGGCCATTGCTTATTATGGCTGGCGCGGGGTCAGGGAAAACACGCGTATTAACACATCGTATTGCTTATTTATTAGATGAAAAAGATGTGTCTCCTTACAATATTTTAGCGATTACTTTTACGAATAAAGCAGCTAAAGAAATGAAAGAACGTGTTGAACAATTGGTCGGAGAAGAGGCACAAGTTATTTGGATGTCCACATTTCATTCTATGTGCGTGAGAATCTTAAGAAGGGATGCAGATAGAATTGGAATAGAACGCAATTTCACTATCATTGATCCTACTGACCAAAAATCTGTTATTAAAGATGTTTTGAAAAATGAAAACATAGATAGCAAGCGTTTTGAACCAAGAATGTTCATTGGAGCAATAAGTAATCTTAAAAATGAATTGAAAACACCAGATGATGCTCAAAAAGAAGCAAATGACTTTCACTCACAAATGGTTGCTACTGTATACAAAGGTTATCAAAGACAATTATCACGAAATGAAGCATTAGACTTTGATGATTTAATAATGACTACAATAAACCTCTTTGAACGTGTTCCTGATGCGCTAGAATATTATCAAAATAAGTTTCAATATATTCATGTCGATGAATATCAAGATACAAACAAAGCGCAGTACACTTTAGTGAAATTACTTGCTAATAAATTTAAAAATCTTTGCGTTGTAGGTGACTCAGATCAATCTATCTATGGTTGGCGTGGTGCTGATATACAAAACATTTTATCTTTCGAAGAGGATTATCCTGAAGCGAAGACCATTTTCCTAGAGCAAAATTATCGTTCTACTAAAAATATATTAAATGCAGCTAATGAAGTGATTAAAAACAATTCAGAACGTAAACCTAAGGGATTATGGACTGCAAATACAGGTGGAGACAAAATCCAATATTATGAAGCGATGACAGAACGTGATGAAGCTGAGTATGTTGTGAAAGAAATTATGAAACATCAAAGAAATGGTAAGAAGTATAGCGATATGGCAATACTTTATAGAACTAATGCACAATCACGTGTACTAGAGGAAACATTCATGAAATCTAACATTCCATACACTATGGTTGGAGGTCAAAAGTTCTATGACCGTAAAGAAATCAAAGACTTACTAAGCTATTTACGCGTAATTGCGAATAGTAACGATGATATTAGTTTACAGCGTATTATTAATGTTCCTAAAAGAAGGATAGGGCCTTCTTCAGTTGAGAAGATTCAAACCTATGCAGTTCAAAGCAATATAAGTATGTTCGATGCATTAGGAGAAGTGGACTTTATTGGTCTCTCTAAGAAAGTTACACAGGAATGCATTAACTTTTATGAGACAATAACTCATTTAATAAAGGAACAAGAATTTCTTGAAATAAGTGAAATTGTAGAGGAAATCTTAAAAAAATCAGGTTATCGTGACATGTTAGAGAGAGAACAGACACTTGAATCACGTAGTCGTTTAGAAAACTTAGATGAATTTATGTCTGTACCGAAAGACTATGAGGAAAATACACCATTAGAAGAACAATCTTTAATCAATTTCTTAACTGATTTATCACTTGTCGCTGATATAGATGAAGCAGATACACAAAGTGGTGTAACGATGATGACTATGCACTCTGCGAAAGGTTTAGAGTTTCCAATTGTCTTTATTATGGGTATGGAAGAATCACTATTCCCTCATATTCGAGCTATTAAAGCAGATGATGATCATGAAATGGAAGAAGAACGTCGAATTTGTTATGTGGCAATTACCCGTGCTGAAGAATTATTATATGTCACGAATGCCACTACAAGAATGTTATTTGGACGTTCACAATCCAATATGCCTTCTAGATTTTTAAAGGAAATTCCAGAAGAGTTACTTGAAAGTCATACTGGTAATAAACGTCAAACAATCCAACAACCTAAAGCTAAACCACAACAGAAAAGAGGATTTAGCAAACGAATGACTTCATCTAAGAAACAAGTTTCATCTTCAAAATGGAAAGTAGGAGACAAGGTGACTCACAAAGCTTGGGGTGAAGGAATGGTTAGCAATGTAAATGAGAAAAATGGTTCGGTAGAATTGGATATCATATTTAAATCTGAAGGACCTAAACGTTTACTAGCTCAATTTGCGCCAATAGAGAAGAAGGAGGACTAATAAGGGGATGAAAGATTTACAATCTCGTGTAAATGAACTACATGATTTATTAAACCAATATAGCTATGAATATTATGTACAGGATAATCCATCTGTACCAGATAGTGAATATGATAAATTATTACATGAACTTATAGATATTGAAGAGAAGCATCCCGAATATAAGACTGCTGATTCACCTACTGTACGTGTAGGTGGAGAGGCGCAGTCCTCATTTGAAAAGGTAAATCATGATACACCAATGTTAAGTTTAGGGAATGCATTTAATGAAGAAGATTTAAGAAAGTTCGACCAACGTATTAGAGAAAATATCGGAAACGTCGAGTATATGTGCGAACTTAAAATCGATGGATTAGCTGTTTCTCTCAAGTATCAAAATGGTAGATTCGTTCAAGGATTGACACGAGGTGATGGCACTACTGGAGAGGATATTACTGAGAATTTAAGAACTATCCACGCTATACCATTAAAAATTAAGGAACCACTTAATTTTGAGGTGCGTGGAGAAGCCTATATGCCTAGACAATCATTTATGAATCTAAATGCGGAAAAGGAAGAGAATGGTGAACAACCTTTTGCGAATCCAAGAAATGCAGCAGCAGGATCTTTAAGACAACTTGATTCTAAACTTGCAGCCAAAAGAAAGTTAAGTGTCTTCTTGTATAGCGTAAATGATTTAACTGAGTTTGATGCAACAACTCAAAGTGGGGCTTTACAAGAACTTGATGACTTAGGTTTTAAAACAAACCAAGAAAGAGAACGAGTAGCTGATATTGATGGTGTTCTCGACTATATAGAGAAATGGACTGAGAAAAGAGAGTCTTTATCATATGATATTGACGGTATTGTTATTAAAGTAAATGATTTAGATCAACAAGAGGAAATGGGGTACACACAGAAATCTCCAAGATGGGCAATTGCCTACAAATTTCCTGCTGAAGAAGTCGTTTCAAAACTATTAGATATCGAGTTAAGCATAGGGAGAACTGGTGTAGTAACTCCAACAGCTATTCTTGAACCCGTTAGAGTAGCAGGTACAACTGTTTCTAGAGCGTCTTTACATAATGAGGACCTCATACATGAAAGAGATATTCGTATTGGTGACAGTGTAGTAGTTAAGAAGGCTGGTGACATCATTCCTGAAGTAGTCAAGAGCATATTAGATAGACGACCAAAGGATGCCAAGACATATCATATGCCAACACATTGCCCAAGTTGCGATCATGAGTTGGTTAGAATAGAGGGTGAAGTTGCACTTCGTTGCATCAATCCTAAATGTCAAGCACAACTTATAGAAGGACTAATACATTTCGTCTCTAGACAAGCAATGAACATTGATGGACTTGGAACGAAAATTATTCAACAATTATATGAAAATGAGTTAATCAAAGATGTTGCAGATATCTTTTATCTTAAAGAAGAAGACTTGCTTCCTTTAGAACGTATGGGTAATAAAAAAGTTGAGAATCTATTAGCTGCTATAGAGAGAGCTAAAGATAACTCACTTGAACATTTATTATTTGGTCTAGGTATCAGACATTTAGGTGTTAAAGCAAGCCAAGTACTAGCAGAGAAATATGAAACGATGGATCGTTTATTAAATGTGACTGAGGAAGAACTCGTAGCGATACATGATATAGGTGATAAACTAGCTCAATCTGTTGTCACTTATTTAGAAAATCAAGATATTCGTGCTTTAATTCAAAAATTAAAAGACAAAAATGTTAATATGAATTATAAAGGAATTAAAACTACAGAAATTGAGGGCCATCCTGAATTTAATGGTAAAACTATTGTATTAACTGGTAAACTAGAACAAATGACAAGAAGTGAAGCTACACAATGGTTAGAAATGCAAGGGGCTAAAGTAACAAGTAGTGTTACTAAAAGTACAGATATTGTTATAGCCGGTGCTGACGCAGGTTCTAAACTTGCTAAAGCTGAAAAGTTTGGTACAGAAATTTGGACTGAAGATGAATTTGCTAAAAAACAAAAAGAATTAAATAATTAGAGGAGTACGTCGATGAAGCGAACAATTATTTTACTCATTTCGACAATATTTTTATTAGCTGCATGTAATAACAATCAAAAAGATAACCAATCTGATAAAGAGGAAAGTGGAAGTAAGAATAGTCAAAATACGAACCAAGTAAAACAAATTGCAACAGACAAAAATGTTCAAGGAGATAATTATAGAACAATTTTACCCTTTAAAGAGAGCCAAGCGAGAGGTCTCTTGCAAGATAATATGGCAAATAGCTATAACGGTGAAGATTTTGAAAGTGGCTTATTGACTTTAAGTAAAGAAGTATTCCCGACAAATAAATATCTTTACCAAGATGGACAGTATTTAGATAAGAAGACAATTAATGCCTATTTAAATCCTAAATACACGAAAAAAGAAATTGATAAGATGAGTGAGAACGAGAAGAAAAGTAAGAAAGCGAATGAAAACCTTGGTCTTAATCCTTCGCAGAATGGTGAAACAGACGAAGAAAAAATAGCAAAACAATCACCAGCTTATCTTTCAAATATACTAGAACAAGATTTTTATGGTAATAATGATTCTAAAGCTAAAAATATCAAAGGCATGACGATTGGACTAGCTATGAATAGTGTTTACTATTATCAAAAAGAAAAAGATGGAGAAACATATAGTAAAAAATTAGATGATAAAGAAATTGAAAAACAAGGTAAACAAATGGCAAGTGAAATGTTATCTCGCTTACGTGAAAATAGCGATTTAAAAGATATACCAATTCATTTTGCAATTTATAAACAATCAGGCCAAGATTCTATTACACCAGGTGAATTTATTGCTGGTGCAACTGCAGATGATGGTAAAACGAAAATTAATGAATGGGACGCTATTAAAGAAAAATCAGCCTTGCTTCCTTCTTCAACTGCAGAGGATTATAATGAAACATTAAATAATAATTTCAAACAATTTAATGATAATTTACAATCTTACTTCTCTAACTTTACTCAAGCAGTAGGTAAAGTGAAATTTATTAATAAGAAACCAAAACAATTAACTGTTGATTTACCAATCGATTATTATGGGCAAGCTGAAACTATTGGTATTACTCAATATGTTACAGAGCAAGCTGAAAAATATTTTGATAATATTGATGAGTATGAAATTCGCATCAAAGATGGTAATACACCTCGTGCATTAATTAGCAAATCGAAAGATGATAAAGAACCACAAGTTCATATCTATCATAATTAATATAGTTATAGGCGCCTTCGACTAGAATAAGTGATAAAGTCGAAGGCGCCTATTTTAATGTTAAATTTAGAATTTATTCTCGAACGATTTGCTTCACTTTGTTTAAATCATTTTCAACGAAGGTACCTGGCTTCTTAGTTAATTTACTTACAAAATAAGTAACCATTACGCTGATGATAAAGCCTGGAATAATTTCGTACATTCCAAATAATTCGTTGACCGAAGCAAGTGGTTTAATCCATGCTATCCAAATGATAACGACTAGAGAACCTGCAATCATACCACTCACGGCTCCAGCACGTGTGAGGTCTTTCCAATACAGTGAAAATAGTACAAGTGGGCTAAATGCAGCACCAAAACCTGCCCAAGCATTACCCACAAGGTTAAGAATTGTGTCATTTGGATGCCAAGCGATAGCTATTGCAACAATGGCAACAACTAGTACTGACAAACGGCCTACCATTACAAATTCTTTTTGATGAGCTACTGCTTTATCTTCACCCCGTACAAGTTTATAAAAATCTTCAGTTAAAGAACTAGATGTTACTAATAGTTGGGAAGAAATAGTGCTCATAATTGCAGCTAAAATTGCCGCTAACAAGAAACCACCAACAAGAGGGTGGAATAAAACTTGGCTCATAACAATAAATAGTGTTTCTGAATCTTCTAATTTGATGTGTTTTTCAGAAATAAACGCGATACCTGTTAAACCAACTCCCACTGCACCAAGTAAACCTATTGCCATCCAACTAATTCCTAAACGTCTTGCTTTAGGTAATAACTTATGAGATTTAATAGACATGAATCGTACTATGATATGTGGTTGTCCAAAGTAACCAAGTCCCCAAGAAAATAGAGATATAATACCAATTACAGTTGTCCCTCTAAATAAATCTAAATTTGTTGGTTTCATTTGTGCCACTTCATGAAACGTGTCCCATCCATTTAATTTTAAAAGGGCAACAATAGGTACCATTACCATTGCAATAATCATAATCACGCCTTGGAAAAAGTCAGTAATTGATACAGCTAAATAACCTCCGAAAAAGGTGTATAGGATAACGATGACTGCAACTAATATCAATCCAAAATGGTAATTAAGTCCGAAGGCACTTTCGAATAATTTACCACCTGAAACGAATCCAGAATGAGTATATAAAGTAAAGAAGACAACAATAATTAATCCGGAAATAATTTTAATCACATTTTGGTTATCATTCAATCTATTCTTGAAGAAATCAGGTAAGGTGATGGCATCCCCAGCAATTTCTGTATAGACTCGTAATCTAGGAGCGACGACGAAATAGTTGATATATGCACCAAGTGTTAAACCTATTGTTATCCATATGGCAGAAAGACCTGTGCTATAGACTGAACCTGGAAGTCCCATAATCATCCAGCCACTCATATCAGAAGCACCTGCTGATAGAGCTGTAATATATGGTCCTATATTACGTCTTCCTAGCATAAATTCACTTAAATTGCCCGTAGCTTGTTTGTAACCGTAAAAGCCGATAACGAGCAGAATAATGAAGTAAGCTGCAATCATAATGTATGTTTGCCAATTCGCATCGACTTGGTTACTGAGTGTAGAACCTAATGTCAGCATATGAAACACTCCCTTTACTTTGTTTTTAAATAAGTTATTTGTAATATTATACATGATAATGAAATGTTCAGAAAAGTAAAAATTCAATATTTGTAAAAAAATAGCTTTAATACCAGTATAGAAAGCGCTTACTCGAAAGTTTGAAATTAACTTTCGATTGTATAAAATTGCATATTATTTAAAATTTAAAAGTAGAAGTTGTATGAATGTTATTATGTAAGATTGAATTAACTTAAATATGTAACCTAATTTAAGGAAGTTTATAAAGGCTGATATATCAAGCCTTTATTTTATCTAACATCGTTATAAAAACTTAGATTTTTATAGCGAAATTTGATACAATTTGATGATGAATGAGTATTAAGGAGGCTTTTATTTAATGACTAAAGTTACACGTGAAGAAGTTGAACATATTGCTAATTTAGCTAGACTTCAAATTTCTTCTGAAGAAACAGAAGAAATGGCTAATACCTTAGAAAGTATTTTAGATTTTGCGAAACAAAATGATAGTGCTGATACTGAAGGTGTTGAGCCAACTTATCACGTATTAGATTTACAAAACGTGTTACGTGACGATAAAGCAATCGAGGGCATTCCTCAAGAATTAGCATTGAAAAATGCAAAAGAAACAGAAGATGGACAATTTAAAGTGCCATCCATCATGAATGGGGAGGACGCTTAAGATGAGTATTCGCTATGAATCTGTTGAAAAATTAACAGAAATGATTAAGAACAAAGAAATTAAACCTTCTGAAGTTGTTAAAGATATTTATGCAGCTATTGAAGAAACAGACCCAACTATCAAATCTTTCTTAGCTTTAGATAAAGAGAATGCTATTAAAAAAGCAGAAGAACTAGATGATTTACAAGCGAAAGATCAAATGGACGGTAAATTATTCGGTATTCCTATGGGAATTAAAGATAATATTATTACCAAAGATGTAGAAACTACATGTGCGAGTAAAATGCTTGAAGGATTCGTACCAATATACGAGTCTACTGTAATGAATAAATTACATGGAGAAAATGCCGTACTTATTGGTAAATTAAATATGGATGAGTTTGCAATGGGTGGTTCAACTGAAACATCTTACTTTAAGAAAACGTTAAACCCATTCGATCATACAGCAGTACCTGGAGGTTCTTCTGGTGGTTCAGCAGCAGCTGTTGCAGCAGGTTTAGTACCATTTAGTTTAGGATCTGATACAGGAGGTTCTATCAGACAACCAGCAGCATATTGTGGTGTCGTAGGTATGAAACCTACATATGGACGTGTATCACGTTTTGGTTTAGTGGCTTTTGCTTCTTCTTTAGATCAAATTGGTCCTATTACACGTAACGTTAAAGATAACGCAATTGTACTTGAAACAATTTCAGGTGTAGATGCAAATGATTCAACTAGTGCACCAGTAGAAAATGTTGATTTCACTTCAGATATTGGTAAAGATATCAAAGGTCTTAAAGTAGCTTTACCTAAAGAATACTTAGGAGAAGGTGTAAGTGAAGAAGTCAAAGCATCTGTTAAAGAAGCTGTTGAGACATTAAAATCTTTAGGTGCTGAAGTAGGAGAAGTTTCATTACCTAACACTAAATATGGTATTCCTTCTTATTATGTAATTGCATCATCTGAAGCATCTGCAAACTTAGCTCGTTTTGATGGCATCCGTTATGGCTACCATTCAAAAGAAGCTCAATCGTTAGAAGAGTTATATAAAATGTCAAGATCTGAAGGCTTCGGAGCTGAAGTTAAGCGTCGTATCTTCTTAGGAACATTCGCTTTAAGCTCAGGTTACTACGATGCTTACTATAAAAAGTCTCAAAAAGTGAGAACATTAATTAAAAATGATTTTGATAAAGTATTTGAAGAATATGATGTAGTGGTAGGACCAACTGCGCCAACAACTGCATTTAATTTAGGCGAAGAAATTGATGATCCATTAACTATGTATGCAAATGATTTACTAACAACACCAGTTAACTTAGCTGGTTTACCTGGTATTTCTGTTCCTTGCGGACAATCTAACGGACGACCAATTGGTTTACAATTTATCGGTAAACCTTTCGATGAAAAGACGTTATATCGTGTAGCTTATCAATATGAAACACAATACAACTTACATGACGCATACGAAAAATTATAAGGAGTGGAAACCATGCATTTTGAAACAGTTATAGGACTTGAAGTTCACGTTGAGTTAAAAACAGACTCAAAAATGTTCTCTCCATCACCAGCACATTTTGGAGCTGAACCTAACTCAAATACAAATGTTATCGACTTAGCATATCCAGGTGTATTACCGGTTGTAAATAGACGTGCAGTAGATTGGGCTATGAGAGCTTCAATGGCTTTAAATATGGATATCGCTACAAATTCTAAATTTGACCGTAAAAACTATTTCTATCCTGATAATCCAAAGGCATATCAAATTTCTCAATTTGATGAACCAATTGGTGAAAATGGTTATATTGATATTGAAGTAGATGGAGAAACTAAACGTATTGGTATTACACGTCTTCACATGGAAGAAGATGCGGGTAAATCAACACATAAAGATGGTTATTCTCTAGTTGACTTAAACCGTCAAGGTACGCCTTTAATTGAAATTGTTTCTGAACCTGACATTCGTTCACCTCAAGAAGCTTATGCTTATTTAGAAAAGTTACGTTCAATTATTCAATATACAGGTGTTTCTGATTGTAAGATGGAAGAAGGATCACTACGTTGTGATGCTAATATTTCATTACGCCCTTATGGACAAGAAGAATTTGGTACCAAAACTGAATTGAAAAACCTTAACTCATTTAACTATGTAAGAAAAGGTTTAGAATATGAAGAAAAACGCCAAGAAGAAGAATTACTTAATGGTGGCGAAATTGGGCAAGAAACACGTCGCTTTGATGAATCAACTGGTAAAACTATTTTAATGCGTGTTAAAGAAGGTTCTGATGATTATCGTTATTTCCCAGAGCCAGATATTGTACCTTTATATGTTGATGAAGAATGGAAAGAACGTGTACGCCAAACGATTCCTGAGTTGCCAGATGAGCGTAAAGCTAAATATGTGAATGATTTAGGTTTACCTGAATACGATGCACATGTCTTAACACTTACCAAAGAAATGTCAGATTTCTTTGAAGGTGCCATTGAACATGGTGCTGATGTTAAGTTAACGTCTAACTGGTTAATGGGTGGCGTAAATGAATATTTAAATAAAAATCAAGTCGAATTACAAGATACACAATTAACACCTGAAAATCTTGCAGGAATGATCAAATTGATTGAAGACGGTACTATGAGTAGTAAAATTGCTAAAAAAGTTTTCCCAGAACTTGCAGAAAATGGTGGAGATGCTAAACAAATTATGGAAGATAAAGGTTTAGTACAAATTTCAGATGAAGCGACGTTATTAAAATTCGTTAATGAAGCTTTAGATAATAATCCTCAATCTGTAGAAGACTATAAAAATGGTAAAGGCAAAGCTATGGGCTTCTTAGTTGGACAAATTATGAAAGCTTCAAAAGGCCAAGCTAACCCTCAAAAAGTTAATGGTTTATTAAAACAAGAATTAGATAAACGCTAATCCGTCACATATCATTTTCAAAGCTTCTATTACATGTCAACAAACATGTGATAGAAGCTTTTTTAGATTAAAAGATCCAAATAAACATCTTTGATGTTAAAATTCTTAAAAATAAAATCATTTTGAGCCTCTCTAAAATTAATATTGTCGATAAGTTGAGAGAATTAGTAATAAATACTTTTAACTGATGTTTAAATCATTTAATATAATGTATGAGTATATGAAGTCGAGGGATTAACTATGAGAAAACGTGCAAGAATTATATATAACCCGACATCAGGGAAAGAACTATTTAAACGCGTATTACCAGATGTATTAATTAAATTAGAGAAAGCTGGCTATGAAACAAGTGCGTTTGCTACTGAGAAAGCTGGCGACGCAACAATAGAAGCGGAAAGAGCATTGAGTAGTCATTATGATTTGTTAATTGTAGCAGGTGGTGATGGTACTTTAAATGAAGTTGTTAATGGTATCGCTGAGCAACCCAATCGTCCTAAATTAGGAATCATTCCTATGGGCACTGTCAATGACTTTGGGCGTGCATTACATTTACCAAATGATATTATGGGTGCTGTTGATATTATCATAGAGGGTCATACTACTAAAGTAGATATCGGTAAGATGAATAACCGTTACTTTATTAATTTGGCAGCAGGAGGTAGACTCACTCAAGTCTCTTATGAGACGCCAAGTAAACTTAAATCTATTGTTGGACCTTTTGCATATTACATTAAAGGGTTTGAAATGTTACCTCAAATGAAGGCTGTAGATATTCGTATTGAATATGATAATAAGGTATTCCAAGGGGAAGCATTGCTCTTCTTACTTGGTCTGACGAATTCTATGGCTGGATTTGAAAAGTTAGTACCTGATGCAAAATTAGACGATGGATATTTCACTTTAATTATAGTGGAAAAAGCCAATTTAGCTGAGCTAGGACATATCATGACTTTAGCTTCCCGTGGTGAACATACAAAACATCCTAAAGTAATTTATGAAAAAGCTAAGTCAATTAATATTTCATCATATACCGAAATGCAATTAAATGTTGATGGTGAATATGGTGGTAAATTGCCAGCGAATTTCTTAAATTTAGAACGTCATATTGAAGTATTTACGCCTAAAGATGTCTTTAATGAAGAATTATTAGATAATGGTTCAACACCTGATATTACCACTGAAAAGCAGTAAACTATAACTGAGCAATTAGAATAATAATAAGAAGGTTAGGAGACCCAGAATTGATATCCTAACCTTTTTGTATGTGGGGGAAATACTTTGGAAACATTAAAAAAGAATGAGGTGCATACTGGAAAAGTTATCGATTTAACGCATGAAGGGCATGGCGTTGTAAAAATTGATCGTTATCCAGTGTTTGTGCCTAATGCTCTTATAGAAGAAGAGATAGAATACAAATTGATTAAAGTGAAAAAGAATTTTGCAATTGGTAAACTTCTTGAAGTAAAAAATAAAAGTAAAGATAGAGTTGAGCCTCCTTGTGTATATTATTACAAATGTGGTGGATGTCAGTTGCAACATATGACTTATCAAGCTCAACTAAATATGAAAAAAGAACAAGTTGTTAATCTATTTCATCGTAAAGGTCCTTTCGAAGATACACCGATTCAGCCTACGTTAGGAATGGAACAACCATGGAGATACCGTAATAAATCTCAGATTCCAGTAGGGAATGATAAAGATAATAAAGCTATCATGGGATTCTATAGACAACGAAGTCATGACATTATCGATATGGATAGTTGTCTAATTCAAGATGAACAACATCAAAATATTATGAACTATGTAAAACAATGGTTTAATGAACTTAATATGAGTATCTATGATGAAAAAAATAAAAGAGGTTTAATGAGGCACTTAGTCATTAGAACGGGCTATCATTCTGATGAAATAATGGTCATCTTTGTTACAAATGGTAAGAAATTTAAAAATGCGAATGTATTAGTGCAAAAACTTATCTCAGAATTTCCAAATATAACAAGCATTAAACAAAATATTAATGATACGCATTCAAATGTCATTATGGGACCTCAATCTGTAACGTTGTATGGTAAAGATAAAATTGTTGATGAGTTAAGTGAGGTTACATTTAATATATCAGATCAATCCTTCTATCAAATAAATTCTGCCCAGACTGAGAAACTCTATCAAAAAGCGATTGATTATGCTCAATTAACAGGAGAGGAAATTGTATTAGACACTTATTGCGGTATTGGTACAATAGGTTTGTATATGGCTCCTCAAGCTAAGCATGTTTATGGTGTTGAAGTAGTACCATCTGCTATTAGAGACGCACAGGAGAATGCGACTAAAAACCAATTAAACAATACGACTTTTGAATGTGGGAAAGCTGAAGATGTTATTTTAGAATGGAAAGCACAAGGAATAAAACCTGACGTAGTGATGGTTGATCCACCAAGAAAAGGTTGCGATGAGACGTTTATTAAAACGTTGCTCAAATTAAATCCTAAACGCATTGTATATATTTCCTGTAATCCATCTACTCAACAAAGAGATGCGCAATTATTATCAGATAATTATCATTTATTTGAGATAACTCCAGTGGATATGTTCCCACAAACAACTCACATAGAAACTGTGGCCTTATTTGAACGTAAAGAGAATTAAAAAATCTCAGAGATAGAATACAATTAATTGCAAATGTGTATTGAATGTTAAGGTATTATTACAAGCAACTTACTTTCTTGAAAAGAGTCTTTTTTAACCAAATTAAAAGATGTATACTATGGTTGAAAAATAGCGAATTGGAGGGTTGGTTGTGCATAAAATAGATTTATCAGAGAATAAATTTCAACTTCAGCGATTTATTTTATTGCAAATTGTATTTGGATTATTCGTCGTATTATTTACTTATAAATGGGCTTATAAAGTGACTCATGTGATTGAACAAAATATAGTGATGAACTTGTTCTATGGATTCATAGGTTTTATTATATTATTAATTGTTCATGAGCTTATTCACAGATTACTATTTATACTATTTTCAAAAGGGCAAAAACCTTCAATTAAATACAATAAACGATCCATCATCATGCAATTCTCCAATACATGTTTTAATCGATGGCAATTTACAACAATTATGTTAGCGCCACTTGTGATTATTAGTTTAACATTACTTATACTTATTCAAATGTATTCTTACTCATCACTCATTTTCATGTTTAGTATACATATGAGTTACTGTATGATAGATGTATTTCTAGTAGCACTTGCATTAACTAGTAAATTTAAATACGTTCAAAAATATGATGAAGGATTATACTTATATCAAAGTAAACCAACCCAAGCAAATCATGAATAATAGATTAACCACTTGTTCAAATAGACGAGCAAGTGGTTTTTATTATTGAAACCATTCTAGAGCATACATTTTAAAGTGTGCACAATACATGTAAAATATTTATTTAAAGCGTATAATAATATCAAGCTATTTTAAAAAATGGAAAGTGAGGTGAGACTTTGGCAGAGAGAAGGATTATTCACATTGATATGGATTATTTCTTTGCGCAAGTAGAAATGCGAGATAATCCTCAACTTAAAGGCAAACCAGTCATTGTAGGGGGTAAAGCGAGTCATCGTGGCGTAGTATCAACTGCATCTTATGAAGCAAGGAAATATGGTGTGCATTCAGCAATGCCAATGTCTCAAGCTCATAAACTTTGCCCAAATGGATATTACGTAACTAGTCGTTTTGGTGCATATAGAGAAGTTTCACAACAGATTATGGATATCTTTCGAAGTTACACAGAAATTGTAGAACCTATGTCATTAGATGAAGCATATTTAGATATCACACATCTCGTTCGACCAGATATGCCCGCGTCTAGAATTGCGAACTATATTCGACGTGATATCTACGAACAAACGCAATTAACTGCTTCAGCTGGTGTATCATATAATAAATTTTTAGCTAAATTAGCGAGTGGAATGAATAAACCAAATGGTATGACCGTTATAGACTATCAAAATGTACATGAGATATTAATGAATTTAGACATAGGTGAATTTCCTGGCGTTGGGAAAGCTTCAAAGAAAGTTATGCATGATAATGGCATCTTTACAGGGCAAGATTTGTACGACAAAGATGAATTTGAACTAATTCGTCTATTCGGGAAAAGAGGCCGCGGTTTATATAATAAAGCTAGAGGTATTGATAACAATGAAGTGAAAGCTACCCGAGTGAGAAAATCAGTAGGAACTGAGCGCACCTTTTCAACTGATGTAAATGATGACGATGAAATTTTGAGGAAAGTATGGGAACTTTCTGGTAAAACTGCAGAAAGATTAAACAAATTACAGAAATCCGGTAAAACAGTAACAGTAAAAATTAAAACCTTTAAATATGAGACGTTATCGAAACAAACAAGTTTAAGAGATTCTGTTCAATCAGAAAACGACATTTATAATATAGCTTATACACTCTATAATGATTTAAAAGATCCTGATATACCTATTCGACTTATAGGCGTAACAGTGGGAAATTTAGAGCAATCAAGTTATCGAAATATGACAATATATGATTTTATATAAAAATAGGCTGATGTTCACTTAGTTATAGTGTACAATCAGCCTTTATCTTTAAGATTCTTACCGTAGATTGAAAGCATACTTGGTAAATCATCATAGTGTTTGAGTAACCTAAATGTAATCATTGCACACGCTTTAGCATCATTGAGTGCGTCATGATGACCGTGGAAATCTAATTGGTAATGATTCATCAAATGCTTAAGACCATACCTGTAAGCATCAATTGTTCGTTTGGCTAGCTGATATGAACAAAAATAAGTCATCGAAGGTGTTTCAATATTTAAGCTTTTTAAACTCTGATGTAAGACATTCATATCAAAAGCCGCATTGTGTGCAACAACAGGTAATTCATTTATGAATTGAAGCATATAAGGGTAAACATATTCAAAACTTGGTGCATCTTCAACGTCCTCAGGTCTAATACCATGAACATTTATATTTGTTTCAGTAAAGTAATCAAAGGGGTTTACTAGTGTGTAGAATGATTCAGTAATTTGATTATTGATGACTTTAACCATACCAACTGAACAAATACTCGTACGCTTACCATTTGCGGTTTCAAAGTCTAACGCTACAAAAGCATTATCAGCCATTCATATTTTCCTTCCTGTATCATTTTCAATTAATATAAATTCTTTAATTATATATTTTATAACACTTCTTTTTACTTTCCTAGTAAAGTGGTTTTAATTTGATCTACTTTTATAAACTAACTCTAATTTCATTAGTTAAAATTTGTAAATTCTTGTAAGTTCTATAGATGTTTTCTTAAATAATATATATAAAATTAGCCCAGCCATGCGTTTTAATGAATCACATGATTGGGCTATAAGGATATGTTAATAACTAAGGTTAATGTCATAGTTATCATATCTTGTTGAATTTAAGACAAGAGTTACGAATTATTCTTCGTCAAAAGAGCGATTAGCAAGTTCTTTCTCATATAAGTATAATGTATTGCAATCGTCACCGATACGAGTTAAGTAATCAATGTGTGTTTCGAATGTTGATTCTTCTTCAACTTGTTCATCTAAGAACCAATTTAAGAATGAAATTGTAGCATAGTCTTTATCTTTATGCGCTAAATCAGATAGGTTATAGAAACGTTTAGTAACATCTCTTTCTTGTTCTAAACCATCTTTAAATGTTTCTAAAATAGATGAGAATTCTACTTTAGGAGCTTTAATTGTATCAAAAACTGCATGTTCACCGCGATCGTTAATATAATCATAGATTTTTTTACCGTGGAATCGTTCTTCTTTAGCTTGTTCAATGTAGAAGTTAGCAAAACCTTCATAAGATTCTTTATCGCAATAAGCTGCCATTGCCATATAAGCATGAGCAGAGAAATATTCGTGGTTCATTTGTTCGTTTAATGCTTCAAGTAATTCTTTACTTAACATCTCATTCACCTCTTATAAAAATTGAATTAATTAATTACATATATGAGTATAACAAACCTTTTCTCAATAGTAAATAATAATTATTCTAATCTAGAGATAACCATTCTCATTTGTAGATTAAAATTATTCTAATCTGTAAAACGGCCATTCTTTTCGAATTGAGAATCTTTTTTGTTATACCCTTTACATGTTATAATTATGCGAGTGGAATTAAGAGGAGGAAACGCATGAGACAATGGACTGCAACTCACATGGCTAAGTTAGCTCGTAAGGCAAGCAGAGCTGTTGGTAAGAAGGGAACAGACTTGCCTGGGCAAATTGCAAGACGTGTGGATCAAAATATATTAAGAAAATTGTCTGAACAAGTTGATGATATCGTATTTATTAGTGGTACAAATGGTAAAACAACAACATCTAACTTAATAGGGCATACTTTAAAAGAAAATCAAATTAAAATTATTCATAATAATGAAGGTGCAAATATGGCTGCAGGGATTACATCTGCATTCATTATGCAAATTTCAAAAGACACTAAAATTGCTATCATTGAGATTGATGAGGGCTCAATACCTCGAGTTCTTAAAGAGGTTACGCCATCAATGATGGTATTTACAAACTTTTTCAGAGACCAAATGGATAGATTTGGCGAAATAGATATTATGGTAAATAATATAGCGAAATCGATAAGCAATAAAGGCATTAAATTATTATTAAACGCTGATGATCCATTCGTAAGTCGATTGAAAATCGCAAGTGATTCTCTTGTATATTATGGTATGAAAGCACATGCACATGAATTTGAACAAAGCACCATGAACGAAAGTAAATATTGCCCAAATTGTGGGCGATTATTACAGTATGATTATATTCATTATAATCAAATTGGTCATTATCATTGTGAATGTGGATTTAAACGTGAAGAACCTACATATGAAGTTTCAAATTTTGAAGTTTCACCATTTATCAATATGACGATTAATCATTTTACTTTTAATATGAAAATTGCGGGTGACTTCAATGCATTTAACGCTTTAGCGGCATATTCAGTATTAAGAGAATTGGGACTTAATGACGAATCAATTCAAAAAGGTTTTGAAACATATACTTCTGACAATGGCCGTATGCAATATTTTTCTAAAGGGTATAAAGAAGCAATGATAAATCTTGCTAAGAACCCTGCAGGAATGAATGCTAGCTTATCAGTTGGTGAACAGCTTGAAGGTAAGAAAGTTTATGTAATTAGCTTGAACGATAATGCTGCGGATGGCCGTGATACATCATGGATTTACGATGCTGACTTTGAGAAGTTAAGCAATCAAGATATTGAAGCTATCATTGTCACTGGTACACGTGCTGAAGAACTACAACTACGTTTAAAACTTGCTGAAGTGGATGTTCCTATTATTGTTGAGAATGATATTTATAAAGCTACGGCTAAAACAATGGACTATACATCATTTACGGTAGCTATTCCAAATTATACTTCTTTAGCTCCGATGCTAGAGCAATTAAATCGCTCATTTGAAGGAGGTCAGTCGTAAATGAATGAACTTACGGTATATCATTTTATGTCTGATAAATTAAATTTATACAGTGACATTGGGAATATCATCGCACTAAAACAACGTGCTAAAAAGAGAAATATCAAATTAAATGTTTTAGAAATTAATGAAACAGATGGTGTAACATTCGATAATTGCGACATATTCTTCATTGGTGGCGGCAGTGATCGAGAGCAAGCTCTTGCAACTAAAGAGCTCAGTAAAATTAAAACCTCACTTAAAGAAGCAATTGAAGATGGCATGCCAGGCCTTACAATTTGTGGTGGTTACCAATTCTTAGGAACGAAGTATATTACTCCTGATGGAACAGAACTTGAGGGATTAGGAGTTCTTGATTTCTATACTGAGTCACGAACTGACCGTTTAACAGGTGATATTGTGATTGAAAGTGATACATTTGGAACCATTGTTGGTTTTGAAAATCATGGCGGTAGAACATATCATAACTTTGGTACACTTGGACAAGTGACTCACGGTTATGGTAATAATGATACTGATCGTAAAGAAGGAATCCATTACAAAAATCTTTTAGGTTCTTATTTACACGGTCCAGTATTACCTAAAAATCATGAAATGACAGATTATTTACTTGAAAAAGCGTGTGAACGTAAAGGCATTCCATTTGAACCTAAAGAATTAGACAATACTGAAGAAGAAGCAGCTAAACAAGTATTAATTAACCGAGCTAAGAACAGCAAGAATTAAATCATTGTAATTATAATTTAGAGTTAGAATAATAGCTAAAGCAGCTATTCTCTAGCTCTTTTTTATTTTCAACACTTAGGTTGCTTGAACGTCTTTAAAATTTTATTTTAGGACAGTAAAGTGATAGAAGTGTGAAGATAAGAAATATAGGTTTGATATTATTTTATAGTTGATATACTAAGCGTGTACAAGAAAACTTTACTTTATACAATTTATAGGAGTGAGAAAATGAAAGGTTTTAAAATGATGGGTTTAACTCTTGCAGCATCATCGATTGCTTTTTCACTTTCGCAAGTCGCACACGCTGAACAAATGGTTAATGGGGACAATCACTTATCGAGTTATAATCATCAATCATCATTAAATCAAGATGAATACGTACATAATGGTAATGCTGGTCAAAATGCTTCTTATCTTGCAACTAAAAGTTTTGTTAATGCTTTGGATAATGGGCAGTTAAATTTTAATGGTTATAAGATTGAACAAGATAATGAAGATAATATTGAATACAAGCATGTGTATGATCAAGAAATTAGAACAACAGGTGAGGATACGGCTACAAGTATCAGATTTAAAGTAACAGATCAATCATTGTCTTTAGATCAAATTAAAGATGTTTATCCAAATGATGAATTAAATCATTTACCACAGTCAAGTACAGATTCTAATGATGGTGTATATGTATATCATGGCGATAAAATCAAATTACAATTTAAAGTAGAGAACGGTTATGTTACTTCAGTGACAATTGGTCAAGGTGAAACAGAATAATTTTAAAGTTTAGAATAAAGATACCTCAGAACGGTTATGATTAAGTAACCATTCTGAGGTATTTACTGTTGTATTAATTATTTAGCATAGCGAGAATCTAAAATTTTATAAATTAACAGTATCTCATAAATAAGGTGGCTCTTCATTTGATTTTGGTCAAATTCTTCTAAACGCTTCACAGAGGTTTTTAACGTCGAAGCTGATTTCTTGTGCCGTTTAAAACCTCCATGACTTATTATTTCACTAATACTATTACTAATATTTATTATCGCCATCTTTTCTTCTGGAGCGAAAGCAATATGAGTATTTTTAGGTAGATAAATGATATTGGATAGATGAGAGATAAACAAACGATTATTATACGCGCGATTGGTTATTTTATTTAGTAATTTCCAATCATCTTCTTTATTTTTATGATAATGAAGTTCATCTCTTTGATAACTCGTTAAAGTCTCAATCTTTTGAGCAATAATGTTTAATTTTGAAAGTTGTCTATTACTTTTCTCAGAACTAAACTTTCCTAATAATAACTCTTGGCAACGGTTATAAAATAAGTCGTACATTTTTTTCTCAGACATTGAAAGTTGGTCTTCAAGTTGTTGATAATATTTAGGGGGCAGAATGATAAAGTTAACTAATCCTGCTGTGACAAGTCCAATAAGAGCGGTTAATAATCTTGAAAAGAAATTAAAATAATACGCTTCATGAATACCAGGAATCATTGCTACTGAAGTGAGTACTGCAACAGTAGTACCAACTTGTAAATTGAATTTCGTACAAACTAAAATGGTAAACGTTGCAGCAAGTGCATAACTTAATGGTGATTGATCTCCAAATATATAGGTGAATACTACAGCAAATAAAGCACCTATAACTGTCGCGGGTAAACGTTTATAGCCTTTCTTAATTGATGCCTTAGCTGTAGGTTCAATAGTTACAATTGCTGTTAAAATAGCAAATATTGGAGTGAGATGGAGCAACATACAAAATAATGATGTTAAAAAAGTTGCAAGTCCTGTTTTAAGCGTTCTAGCTCCAATTATATGTCTATACCATTTTACATTCATAGCTATCTGACCCCTTAGTAGGAAAAGGGAATTCGAAAAGCATATACTTTATACAAATTCTCTTTCTCTAAAAATATTTCATATAAATCTAATTATGTACCATTCAAGTTTAGTATATCAAAAAAAATTTGCTATAATAAGATGAAATAAAATTTAAAAAGGAACGGGATAAAATGATTGTTAAAACTGATGAAGAATTACAAGCATTAAAAGAAATAGGATACATTTGTGCTAAGGTCAGAGACACAATGCAAGCAGCAACTAAACCTGGTGTGACTACACGAGAGTTAGATAATATTGCTAAAGATTTGTTTGAGGAGCATGGTGCAATTTCGGCCCCAATTCATGATGAAAACTTTCCTGGGCAAACATGTATTAGTGTAAATGAAGAGGTAGCCCATGGTATTCCCGGTAAACGTATTATTCGTGAGGGAGACTTAGTCAATATCGATGTATCAGCGTTAAAAGATGGTTACTATGCTGATACAGGCATCTCATTTGTAGTGGGAGAAGCAGATAATCCTCTTAAACAAAAAGTATGTGATGTAGCAACAATGGCTTTTGAAAATGCCATGACGAAAGTAAAACCTGGTGCCAAATTAAGTAATATTGGTAAGGCGGTTCACGCTACAGCACGTCAAAATGATTTAACAGTAATTAAAAACTTAACCGGTCATGGTGTAGGTCAATCGTTACATGAAGCACCTAGTCATGTAATGAATTATTATGATCCAAAAGACAAAACATTATTAAAAGAAGGTCTTGTTATTGCAGTAGAACCTTTCATTTCATCACGAGCTACATTTGTCACTGAAGGAAAGAACGAGTGGGCATTTGAAACTAAAGATAAGAGCTTTGTGGCTCAGATTGAGCACACAGTAATTGTTACTAAAGACGGTCCATTATTAACTACTAAAATCGATGACTAGGAATTTAAAATACATTTAATATCTTGCGGAGAGTTCTTTACCACTCGTCGGACTAAAGTATGAATTCAATATGGTTCCGGAGCCTATTACGTTAGGTTTCGGAATTGTTTTATACTTAGGTTTAATTAATGACGAGGTGGTAGTATGAATTATATGGATTTATATTTACAACAATTTCTCAAATCAACAATTAAAAATAGTATTGATGAATACAAATTGATACTGGATAAAAAATTAAAAAGTATCGAGAGTTATATCAATTATTTAAGTGAGAAAAGAGTTCAATTAAAGAAGTTAATTGACAGTCTCACCCTCTCATTGGAAAATAAATATATCGATATCGTCAATAATCATGACATTTATTGTGCAGAGGAAATTCATGATGTAGAAATTGAAAAAATTAAAACAAAGTTAGATGATATTGAAGCTTATTATGCAAGAATTGAAGCAGATTTACATTTACAATCTAAAGAGAAAATCACTACAGAAAATGAGTGTAACTTAATTTATCATATGAGTGCTGTAGCATAGAAAGGTGGCGAAACATGACACACAAATATATATCAACTGAAATGTTGATAATTTTTACAGCTTTAATGATTATCGCCAATTTTTATTATATATTTTTTGAAAAAATTGGCTTTCTTCTCGTCTTATTATTAGGATGTGTGCTCGTGTATGTAGGATATGTCTATTTTCATAAAGTAAGAGGTTTGTTGTCCTTCTGGATAGGGGCATTGCTTATTGCGTTTACTCTATTGTCTAATAAGTACACAATTATTATTCTTTTTATTTTCTTAGTGGTACTTATCATTCGTTACTTAATTTATAAATTTAAGCCATTAAAAGTTATTGCAACTGATGAAGAGGTAACGTCACCTATATTTATTAAACAAAAGTGGTTCGGGGAACAACGTACACCAGTTTATGTTTATAAGTGGGAAGATGTACAAATTCAACATGGCATCGGTGATATTCATATTGATATGACTAAAGCAGCTAACATTAAAGAAACGAATACGATTGTAGTACGTCATATTCTTGGCAAGGTCCAAGTGATTGTTCCACTAAACTATAATATTAATCTACATGCGGCTGCATTCTATGGTACTGCTTATGTAGAACAACAATCATATAAAATTGAAAATAACCATATTCAAGTTGAAGAAAAAACTAAAGAAGACAACTATACTGTCAATGTTTACGTTTCAACGTTCATAGGAGACGTTGAGGTGATTTATAGATGAATCACTACTTGAGAGCAATTGGTTCAATGCTAATACTTGTATATAGCATGCTAACTGCTTTTTTATTCATTGATAAGGTGTTCGTCAATATTATTTATTTTCAAGGGATGTTTTACACCCAAATTTTTGGAATACCAGTATTTTTATTCCTAAATATATTAATCATCTTACTATGTATTATCGTTGGCTCTGTGTTAGCGTATAAAATCAATCAACAAAATGATTGGCTTAAGTCACAAATTGAAAGGTCTATTGAAGGTGAAACAGTAGGCATAAATGATCAAAACCTAGAGTTATACAGTGAAACGTTAGAAATTTACCATACTTTAGTTCCTTTAAATCAAGAATTACACCGATTAAGAATGAAAACGCAGAATATGACCAATGAAAATTATAATATGAATGATGTAAAAGTGAAGAAAATTATTGAAGACGAACGTCAACGTTTAGCAAGAGAACTACATGACTCTGTTAGTCAACAACTATTTGCAGCAAGTATGATGTTGTCAGCGATTAAAGAGTCAAAATTAGAACCACCTTTAGACAAACAAATACCTGTACTAGAGAAGATGGTTCAAGACTCTCAGCTCGAAATGAGAGCATTATTATTACATCTAAGACCTATTGGTTTGAAAGACAAATCATTAGGAGAGGGTATTAAAGATTTAGTCATTGATCTTCAAAAGAAAGTCCCTATGAAAGTTGTTCATGAAATTCAAGATTTCAAAGTACCAAAAGGGATAGAAGATCATTTGTTTAGAATCACTCAAGAGGCTATTTCTAATACATTACGACACTCTAATGGTTCTAAGGTAACAGTTGAATTATTTAATAAAGAAGATTATTTACTACTTAGAATTCAAGATAATGGTAAAGGTTTTAATGTAGATGAAAAATTTGAACAGAGTTATGGATTAAAAAATATGAGAGAACGTGCTTTAGAGATTGGTGCCACATTCCATATAGTATCGTTACCGGATTCAGGTACGAGAATAGAAGTTAAAGCACCATTGAATAAGGAGGATGAAACAAATGGCGATTAAAGTATTGTTTGTTGATGACCATGAAATGGTTAGAATTGGTATTTCAAGCTATCTATCTACACAACAGGATATTGAAGTTGTTGGAGAAGGTGCTTCTGGTAAAGAAGCTATCGAAAAAGCCCATGAGTTGAAACCAGATTTAATTTTAATGGATTTACTTATGGATGATATGGATGGTGTAGAAGCTACTACTGAAATTAAAAAGGATTTACCTCACATAAGAGTAGTAATGTTAACAAGCTTTATCGAGGATAAAGAAGTTTATCGAGCATTAGATGCTGGGGTAGATAGTTATATCTTAAAAACGACTAGTGCGAGTGACATTGCTGACGCGGTACGTAAAACATATCAAGGGGAATCTGTTTTTGAACCAGAAGTACTTGTAAAAATGAGAAACCGCATGAAAAAACGTGCTGAGTTATATGAAATGCTTACAGAGCGTGAAATGGAAATTTTATTATTAATTGCCAAAGGTTACTCTAACCAAGAAATTGCTAGCGCCTCTCATATCACTATTAAAACTGTTAAAACACACGTAAGTAATATATTGAGTAAGTTAGAAGTTCAAGACAGAACTCAAGCTGTTATTTATGCTTTCCAACATAATTTGATTCAATAACTAACAATGAAAAAGGCGAAAGTCACTTAGATAATTGTGACTTTCGCCTTTTTTTAAAAGTTATTTATGAATTTTTACCACTATTGTCGTTATCTTTTTTAAATTTATCAACAATTTTATCTTTAAATGTTTCATGATCTTCAGGTTGTTCATTATTTGGATTTTTATCAACGTCATAATTTTCATCTTTATTCACTGGTGTATTGTTATTATATTCATATGTTGTGTCTTCATTATAATGATTTTGGTTGTTATCATCGTGATGAAGTGCTGCTTCTTCAGGTGTGTGACCTTTGATTACTGTTCTTTGGTGAATAATAGCATTAATTTCTGCACCAATAATGATAATAAAGCTTGTGATATATAACCATAAGAATAAAATAATGATACCAGCTAAACTTCCGTATGTTTTATTATAATTACCGAAGTTTGAGATATACCATCCAAATAAGAATGAACCGACTAACCAAATGATTGATGTAAATAGGGCACCTGGAAGTACAGAGCGTAATTTCGTTTTCACATTTGGTGCCACTGAATATAATACAGTGAATAAAATGATTATTATAATTAGAGGTAAGACGATTCTTACTAAATCAAATACCCATTCTACTTGTTTATCTAAACCTAAAGGTCCAAATAAGAACTTGCTTATTACTGGGCCTAATGTAATGAGCACGATGGCCACTACGAACACAATACCTAATACTAGTGTATATAACACACTTAGAATCTTAAGTACGAAGCCATTTCTAGAATCCTCAACGTCATAAGCGACATTAAATGAATTAATAATCGCAGACATTCCATTAGATGCTGACCAAATAGCTAAGATTAAACCGATGGATAGGACGCCACCATTAGCACTATCAGAAATACCACTAAATATTTTTGTGATTACGTCGGCGGTACTTTGGTCAGGTACATACTGGCTGACCTTTTGATTAATCTGATCAGTGTTAATCGTTATAAACTGTCCCAATAAAGTCAGTAAGAAAATGAGCATTGGGAACATTGCCAACACGAAGTGATAGGTCATTTGCGCTGCTAGTCCTGAAGCATCATCTTTTCCTATT
Source organism: Staphylococcus sp. FSL K6-0223 (assembly GCF_038008285.1). Classification (NCBI taxonomy): domain Bacteria; kingdom Bacillati; phylum Bacillota; class Bacilli; order Caryophanales; family Staphylococcaceae; genus Staphylococcus; species Staphylococcus sp. FSL K6-0223. The sequence continues at coordinate 59,356 of NZ_JBBOYX010000003.1, read as the reverse complement.
CTATAAATTAAGTAATTGAGGAAATTAGAATCTTTCGTGTATTTGGCAGGTTTATTTAACCTTGATAGAAAGAATACTTGATTCTTTTTCTTAGGTGATTTTGATTGAAACTGTTGAGGTTCAATATATGTACGGTCGACTTTAATCTGTTTATCTTTTTCACCATTTTTTCCTTTCCCATGTTCCTCATGTTCCTTAGCCGAATTTAGGAACTTTGAAGTTGTTTTTTCTTGTTTTGACATAACTATCTCCTTTGCTTAATAAATTCGAGAAATATATGAAAATATATTCCCAATTTACTATAGATATCAAACAATAAATGTAAAATTTCTTTACTTTTATTAAAAGTATTCTTAACATTTATAGCTAAATATTATTGTTATTCAACATTTTCGCTTAAAATTTATCGAATGACAATAGCTATGAAGCAATTTATGCTTTAGCTACATATATAGAATTATTATTTCAAATTGAAGTACTAGTACTTATTATTAAAATTCATAAAAAAACACTGTTAAAAGTAGAGTAAGACTCTAACTTTAACAGTGTTTTAGTTTAAAATTTCATCATTAACCGATTATTTACCTAAACGTTGGTTTTTACGATTAACAAAAGTTTCTTTAGCGTCTTTAATAGAACGCTCTAATTCAGGATTGTTACGACGGATTTCTTCAATCGTATCTTTCCAATACATTACTTCATCTTTAATGCTATTAATTTTAGACGGTTTGCGTGAACGATTACCTTCCTTAACGTCTTTAAATGATTGAGTTAAAGAATTACGTGTTGATTTATCAGCTAATGTTGCAGCACCGCCGATAATAGCACCAATTAGAATACCAGGAATTAATTTATTTTCCATAGTTGATTACCCCTCTTTCAAATTTGCATCTTTGACGATATAGTCAATTAAGTTGTCACAAGATGATTGTACCATTTCAAATACACCTTCAAAATTATTAGTGTAATATGGATCCGGTACATCACTCTCTTCCATGTTACTAAATTCTAGCAATTTGAACAATTGTCCGCGTATATGAGGATTAATTCGTCTTATATTATCCACGTTACTTTGGTCCATTGCTATAATATAGTCAAAATCATCATCTGGTTCGAATAGTTCACTTATCATATTATCGAAGGGGATATGATGTTCTTTCAATATCGCTTGAGTACCTTCGTGAGGTGGTTCACCGAGATTCCATCGACCTGTTCCTCTTGAGTGAACTGTAATACCTGAAATGCCTCTGTCTTGTAGTCTTTGTCTCATGATCGCTTCAGCCATTGGAGAACGACAAATATTACCGAGACATACAAATGCTACGTCTACCATTTATATTCCTCCAAACTATGTAACTATATCCCCATTTTAAAGAGTATTTAAACAATAAGAAAGTACTTAACCTCAAATTCTATTAAAGTTTAATAAAGTGTGGTAATTTGATAGAATATTGAACAAAAGAGGTGAATCACGTGTCATTATCAAATGAAGAAATGATTGCAGAAATCAGAAAGAAATTAAATATTGTAAATCAAGGTTTACTTGATCCAGATAAATTCCAGTCTTCTAATCATGAAGAAATAACAGAAATACATGAATTTGTAATGTCTAAAGATTCATTTTCACCAAGTGAAGTGACAGCAATTGCAGATCATTTAGGACAACTTAGACAAGATTAGGGGAGGAATCATTATGGATAACTATAATGAAAAGTTAAGACAATATGCAGAATTACTTGTTAAAGTAGGGATGAATATTCAACAAAATCAACCTGTATTTATTCGTTCATCAGTTGAAGCGTTAGACTTAACGCATTTAATAGTTGAAGAGGCTTATAAAACTGGTGCCTCTGATGTTCGTGTGAAATATTCGGACTCAAAACTGAAGAGACTTAAATTTGAACATGAATCTGTAGAGTATTTTGAGAATAGTGATTTAAAACAGTATGATGTTGATGAAAGATTAGATTATGTTGAACGTGGAGCAGCTAACTTAGCACTCATCACGGAAGATCCTGACTTATTAAATGGTATCGATGGCAATAAATTAAAAGCTTTTCAAGCTCAATATTCAAAAGGGTTCAAACCATATATGGAAGCGAGTCAGAAGAATCAATTTCCATGGGTTGTGGCAGCCTTTCCTACTAAAGACTGGGCTCGCCGAGTTTACCCAGATATGGATGAAGAAAAAGCTTATGAAAAATTTATTGATGAAGTGTTTGATATTGTACGTGTAGATGGCAATGACCCAATTCAAAATTGGGACAAACATGTTAAATCTTTAAGTGTACATGCCGAAAGACTACAAAAGAAAAATTATAAGGCACTCCATTATATTTCTGAAGGTACAGACCTCACAGTCGGTTTACCGGAAGGACATTTATGGGAAGATGCAACGAGTTATGTCAACGGTGACGGCCAACCTTTTATCGCGAATATTCCTACAGAAGAAGTGTTCACAGCACCTGACAGAAATAATGTGAACGGTTATGTTACTAACAAGTTACCATTAAGTTATAATGGGAATATTATTGATGGTTTCACTTTAACGTTTAAAGATGGTGAAATTATAGATGTTAAAGCCGAAAAGGGTGAAGCGGTGCTCAAAGACTTAATTGAGACTGACGAAGGTTCTAGAAGACTTGGAGAAGTTGCATTAGTACCTGATGATTCACCAATTTCAAATCGCCGTACCATTTTTTATAACACGTTATTTGATGAAAATGCATCTTGTCATTTAGCAATTGGATCTGCATATGGTTTCAACGTCAAAGGTGGCACTGAAATGTCTACTGAAGAAAAGTTAGCCGCAGGTCTTAACGATTCAAATGTACATGAGGACTTTATGATAGGTAGTTCTGATTTAAAGATTTATGGTATCTTACATGATGGTACTAAAGAGTTAGTTTTTGAAAATGGAAATTGGGCAAAGTAAGTAACATTATTGTAGATTTTAACAAGTTTTAGATATAAAAAATAAGATATTAATTACTAGTAGTCTTTTTTCTGGTATATCAATATGGGGAGAAATTAAATATGTCTAACGAGAATAGAAAAATGAAAGCAATGTCGGAAGCGAAATGTATTAAAAATAGACAAGTGTTTCCACAAGATACCAATCATCATCATACGATGTTTGGTGGGTCATTAATGGCAAATATCGATGAAATTGCTGCCATTACTGCTATGAAACATGCTGGAGCGCAAGTCGTTACTGCTTCAACTGATTCTGTTGACTTCTTGAGACCTATCAAAACTGGAGATATTTTGTCTTATGAAGCAATGGTTTCTTATGCTGGCACAAGCTCTATGGAAATTTGTGTACAAATCATCATTGATGATGTTTTTAATAATGAGCGCCATTTAGCAGCATTAAGCTTTTTAACATTTGTTGCGCTTGATGAAGATGGTAAACCTACAGATGTTCCAGGCGTGTATCCTGAAACAGATGTAGAAAAATGGTTCCACGAAAGTGCACCACAGCGCGTAGAGAGACGCAAAGAACGTCGCACTGAAAGTAAGAAAACAATCGAATATTTATCTGAAGTCAGACATATTGAAAAATAATATTAATAAAGCCAAAAGAAGATGAACTCATCTTCTTTTGGCTTTTAGCATCTATAATGTGAATTTATTAAGAAAAAATATGACGCGCATGCATTTCTTTTTCTTTATGTTTGAAGTCGGTTTTAGGATAATACATATTTTTTACTAATACGTTAGGTCCAAGGCATTGATATTCAGGACAATGGCAATTGAGTGATTTTGCTAATTCTGAATCTAACCACTGGTCAAATACGTCTGTTAATTTATCTTTCTGTATATTTGAAATTGTACCGTTTTCATCACCGAAATCAGTAACAATTACATTACCAGTAAAAACGTTAACGTTTAATCTACTACGGCCGTCTGGATCGTTTCGCATTGTCACGTTTTTAGCATCTCTTAGTCTTTGCAATAATTTTTGATCATTTTCATCATTGATACATGGATAAATTGGTAAAGTTCCAAATAGCATCCATATATCTTCATCTCGAATATCAAGCAAGTGGTTAATAGCATCTTTCATTTCTTTTAAAGAAAGTACATTGAGTTGACTGGCAAAATCAGCAGGATACATCGGATGAACCTCATGACGGCTACATTTCATATCATTTACGATTTCATTATGAATTTTGTCTAAGTAAGGTAGCGTACTTTGATTAAGCATCGTTTCGGCAGAAACAAACATTCCTTGTTCAGATAAAGTGCGAGAGTTATCAAGCATTTGTTCATATAATTTAAGTTTAGCTTTTAATGGTGGTTGCTTCTTCATAGCCCCAAAGCCTACATCAGTAAATTCTTGAATTGTACCCCAGTTATGAGAAATATGCATGACATCGATATATTCAGCTATTTCAAGATATCTATCTTGAGGTAATGTTAAATTAGAATTCATTTGAACATAAATTCCACGATCAAATGCATATTTAAGTAAAGGTTTAACCACATTTTTAATTGATTTCTTAGAGAACATTGGCTCTCCACCAGTAATAGACATCGTTCTTAAATTTGGTATTTCATCAAGCCTACGATAAATTACATCCATTGGAAGAGGGTCTGGATCTTTAGTTTGAAGTGTATAACCAACTGCACAATGGCTACAACGCATATTACAAAGGTTAGTAGTGGTAAATTCGATGTTACTAAGTGTTAACTTTCCATGATCTATAATATCATTGTAAGCTTCCCATGGGTCGTTTTGGATAGAAATAGGTTTTTTGTTTGTCATCAACATTAATAATTACTCCTAAATATAAACTTTCCATCTACTTTGTTTATTATGTAAAAAGTACAGTAAACATTATTAAGATTATATCGCTTTTTGTCAAATTCGTGTTAGGATATGATTATCATAAAAAAATCTATACAAAGGAGCGCTTATTTTTAATGAGTGAACAACAAACTATTGATCAAATTAAGACACGTTTAAATAAATTTATTGAGGACATTGACCATGTAAACCCTGATGAAGTACGTGTAGAGGATATAGATGAGTGGATTGGTCTGTTAGATCAATTAGAAGAGAAGGTAAAACAAGTTTCAAAATAAGCCTCATATTTAATTATTGAGTTGGATTTAGCAAGTGTTTGATTATGATGAGCAATCAACACTTGCTTTTTTTACTTCATATTCAGAAGAAGAAGACTCTAAATATAAGTTAGTATCCTAATTTAATGTTTAAACTTGAGTGATCTTGTCTATATAATCACTAGAATTAATTAGAGAAAGGTGATTATTAATTATGACTAAAAAAGTAGCAATCATTCTTGCAGATGAATTTGAAGATATTGAATTAACTAGTCCAAAAGAAGCTATAGAAAATGCAGGATTTGAAACTGAAATTGTTGGAGATACTGCAAACCATGAAGTTGTAGGAAAACATGGCGAGAAAGCTACAGTACAAGTAAGTATTGCTGATGCTAAACCTGAAAATTATGATGCATTATTAATCCCTGGTGGTTTCTCACCTGACCATTTACGTGGAGATGCAGAAGGACGTTACGGCACATTTGCTAAATACTTCACTAAAAATGATGTTCCAACATTTGCAATTTGCCATGGTCCATTAGTATTAATTGATACTGATGATTTAAATGGTCGTACATTAACTGGAGTATTAAATGTACGTAAAGACTTATCTAACGCAGGTGCTCAAGTGGTTGATGAATCAGTTGTAGTTGATAACAATATTGTTACAAGTCGTACACCTGACGATTTAGATGATTTCAATAGAGAAATTGTTAAACAATTAGAAGCTTAATTCTTATTCTTATAAATATCGTATAAGATTTTATATGAGCTATCGGTAAAGTCATTCTTTATCGATAGCTTTTTTAATTATTTAAAAAAGTCTTAGAAATAGATATGCCATGTTGTTTAGAACTTGCTACACCTCGGGACTGATTTTTAACGTAAGCTATAGCTAAACCATACAACTACTGGTACACTCACTTTAAGAGGGTGAGTTTGAGAAAAGGAGTAAACGCATGAAAAGAACTGAAAAATATGCGGATTCTTATAATGAGCAACGTTCTGAATCACGTAGACCTCATTATAATACGTATTACCAACCAGTAGGTAAACCTCCGAAAAAGAAAAAAAGTAATAAGATTTTATTGAAAATACTAATTATAGTCATTGTACTCGTAGCAATATTTATGGGAGCAATGTATGTCTTATCTTCAAGAGCTAACGTGGATGATTTAAAATCAATTGAAAATAAAAGTAATTTCGTTTCTGCAGATAACATGCCTAATTATGTTAAAGGTGCCTTTATTTCAATGGAAGATGAACGTTTTTATAAACATCATGGATTTGATTTAAAAGGAACTACACGTGCATTGTTTTCAACAATTAGTGATCGTGATGTACAAGGAGGTAGCACGATTACTCAACAAGTAGTAAAAAATTATTATTATGATAATGAACGCTCTTTCACTAGAAAAATTAAAGAGTTATTTGTAGCCCACAAGGTTGAACAGCAGTATAACAAAAATGAGATTTTAAGTTTTTATGTTAATAATATTTATTATGGTGATGACCAATATACACTTGAAGGTGCTGCAAATCATTATTTTGGAACAACTGTTAATAAAAACAATCAAAGCATGCAACAGATTACTGTATTGCAAAGTGCTATATTAGCTAGTAAAGTCAATGCACCGAGTGTGTATGATGTTAATAATATGTCATCTAATTATACGAACCGTGTAAAAGCTAATTTGGAAAAAATGAAGCAACAAGATTTTATTACTGATGAGCAATATAAAGAAGCAATGTCACAATTAAGCAATTAATCTTTTATAAAGGTGTCTACTTTCATCATTCAAAAGTTGAAAGTAGACGCTTTTTTGTATTTTCAAAAGGTTTATTGTGAATGGTTATCTTATTTTTTAATTCGGAACAAATGTGCCATAATAATATTAATTGATATAGTGTCCATTTTCAGAAAAAGGTGGGATGAGATATGCCAAAGATAACGAAGCTTGAGGTTCAAAAGAAGAATAAAGAGCGATTCAATCTTTATCTCGATGGAGAGTTCGAAATGGGGATTGATATAGATACGCTTGTTAAATTCAACTTGAAGAAAGATCAAATGTTAGAGCCTCAAGATATGGAACAAATTCAAAAATATGACCACTATCGTCGTGGAGTAAATATGGCGATTCAGTATTTATCATTTAAAAAACGCACGGAAAAAGAAGTACGTCAATATTTGGAAAAAAATGATGTTTCACAAAATGCAATCGAACAGGTAATAGATTATTGTTATAGAGAAAAATTTATTGATCATGAAGATTATGCAGAAAGTTTAAAGAATACGATGATTCGAACGTCAGATAAAGGGCCTGAAATATATAAACAGAAATTATATCAATTGGGTATTGAGCCAAAGATTATCGATCATTATACGGCTTTATATGAAGAACAACAACCACTTGAAGATGTAATAAAAGTGGGGAACAAAGTCATGAAGACGAAAAAAGGTCCTATGGTTAAAGTAAAACAAAAGGTTTCACAAGCTTTAATGCAAAAAGGCTTCACGATTGAGACGATTCAAGCGACGATGAATGAATTGAATTTTTCGCAAGATGAAGAGACCTTAGATAATTTATTGCAACGTGATTTAGAGAAAGTCTATAATAAAAATTGTAGAAAATATGATGGTCAAAAATTGATGATGAAAACCATTGAAGCGCTTATGAGAAAAGGTTATAAGTATGATAAAATTAAATCAAAATTAGAAGAAAGTGGTATAACAGATGGTACAGAAGAAATTGAGTGAGATGTCTGAACAAGAATTAAGACATGAAATTCAAACATACAAAGAGAAAATGCGTAAAGCTGAAATGAATGGAATTATGAATGAATACGATGTGTACCAAAGTAAAGTCATCATTGCAGAAAGCTATCTGGTTGATCGTAATAAAGTTGAAATTGGAAAAATTTACAAATTGAACGATGGCAGCGAACAATACTTTAAAGTAGAGAGATTAAAAGGCGTCTTTGCTTGGGGCTTCAGAATAAAAAGTAGCGAACCAGAAGAAGGTCTACCATTAGCATTATTAAAAATTTAGAAGGATGTATAATCAATGGGAAGTTCAATTGTTTTAAGGTTACTAAAAGTAACGCATTATTATAGGAATAAACGAGCAAAGAAATGGTACCTACCTTTTGGTTATGGTGCAGAAGATATTAATTTAAATAATATTTCTTTACATATATATCAAGGTGAATCATTAGGAATAATTGGTGAGCCGGGTTCTTCTAAAACGCTAATAGGCAGAATCTTAAGTGGAACGGTTAAGCCTGATAAAGGTAAGGTTTCCCGAACAGAGAATCTGTTTTACGGTGATATGGAAGACCGGAAAGTAGCACACCAATCTGTACAAGAATATGTTGACGATATGGTGCAACTATTTCCCTACAAAGCGAGTAGTCATAAGGTTGAACAAATTATCCACTGGGCTCATTTAGCTGAGCAAGGTGAAAACAGTATTTCTAATCTAACAGAAGCTGAATATGCGCAATTACTTCTCAGTATCGCCCGTTCTTGTCAAAATAAAATTATTATATTGAGTCATGTACTCTCGCATTTAGATGATGTGTTTTTCAAAAGAGCGATTGAATTATCAGATGATTACATAAAGAAAAATAGTACACTCGTTTTAATAGATAACGATATTGATAAAATTAGCGAAACGACTAACTATATTACGTGGGTTTCTCACGGGCAAATTAGAAAGGAAGGCTCACTTAATCAAGTTTTACCTATTTTTAAAGAACATGAAAAAGACCGTAAAAGTTTAGATTCAAAATCGCAACAAGAAAATTTTGATTTAGATTGGAAAAAGAGTCGTACACGTATGCCTGAGATGACTTATAACTTTAAGAGAATAGAGCGCTATAATCACGCTAAACCACCAGTGTTTTTAGTGAGAATATTAACCCTGTTTGCAAGTTTCTTAATCGGACTTACGTTAATGGGCATATTGCTTTTCAATGATTTAGGAAGGGTTCATGTTTCTGAAAATTACACTCAAGCTTCAATTCAAAATCAAAATAAAGATCCATATGAAGATAAACTCACTTACGGTATTGCTTTAGATGGTTCAACCACATTGAGTGGTACACAAGATTCGACTCTACCTAAATATGGCGTGGCTACGATTACTGGTGAAAATAGTAAAAAATATAGAGTAGAAATGGATCATAAAATATATACAGTAGGCAAAAATGAATTATTCAATTTTAATCCTGCAGGTTTATATGAATCACATAGTTTTAAAACGTTAATGCCATACATTAAAACAAACTATAGTACATATTATGAATACTTCAATAGTCATTTACATCAAAAGCATAACAAAGTGACTAAAACATTGGTCCCAGAAAAAGATAATCGTTATGTAGTTTCTATTACACAACAACCACTAAATATGATTTTTGGAGACAATGATACGTTAACAGGCTTTGTAATTCCAATGGAACATAAAACTGACTTAAAGAAAAAATTTAACATTAAAAAAGATGTTTGGATTACGAAATCAGGTAGTGGCTATTTTATTGCTGATATGAAAGATGACAAATGGATATATATTGAATTGTAGGTGTGAAAATGATAGATAATATAATACTATACTTTAAAAACTTGCCACATCTTATCACTTATTGTGTTCGTAGGTTAAAGAAAATTTGGAAATGGTTTGCTGTGAGCCTTGTAATAGGGATTATCTTAGTATTAGGTTTAGAGGGCATTTTTGATATAAATCACAATACGGATATTGCTCAAGGAAGATGGTTATTTAGAGTGACATCGTTAATTGTATTTGGTCACATTATACTTTCTGTATACTTAAGTTATAAGTTTTATAGAAAAGATTATATGGTAATGAAATCATTCCATATTTCATCAGTAACGCCTACTATAGTAATTGCACTATTGGCATTTGTAGACATGTTGATTATTGGTTTAATTATTGCGTTCTTAAAGCCAATTAACTTTGAGACATCTTTATTGTCGCTAATTTATTATTTGATTATGACTAGTATCTTTATCGGTGTTATTGCTGTTACTTTTGGTTTATTGAAATTTATACTCAAACGTTTCGACACAATTTATTTTATAATGAGTGCGATTTGTTTCTTTATAGTTCCAATTTTATTCATTCCTAAAACGCACTTATCGATAGTAGATCATATTTTAATGTTAAATCCCGTTTATTATCTTGTTCATGGTAGTGCACAGTCTATTATATTCGGTGCAGTAAGTATGAATAACATTCCATATCATATTTACTTTATTCTCTTTTTAGCATTAATGTGTGTGATTAACTATGCATTAGTTCGCTATATCGCTTTTGATAAATATGATAGTTTAAATGACACTCACCTTGAAAATGATTTAACACATCTGAGTGATGATAATGGCAAGAAATTAGAACATGATGGTGTATTTAACAATAATGAAAATGCTAGTGAAGATAATGAAATGAATGGTAAAATTGAATAGCACTGTACTTAGTTATTGATATATAGTTAGATAAAGACCAAGGCACCCCTTATCATTAATTGGAGAAAGGGGTGCCTTGGTTTCTTTATATGTTATTGTGAAAATAGTTTGCGTTGTAGTTTGTCTTCGCTAAATACCCAACCGATGTAAGAGTGGTCGATTTCATTGTCGTGAGTTAAATGTGCAATTGCAACAAATGAATAACGTCCATTATTAAGGTATCTTAAATCCATTAATCGAATTTCTGTTGTACCATCTTCTAAAAGTGTGGTTTGCCAACGATAAATGGATGAAAAATTTAAAAAAGTAAATATATCTTTATTACCTTTGACCTTCCAAAGTAACGAATCAGGCGTCATAGCTTGACGTTTTACCTTATCAGTAAATTCTACATCTTTCCACCGAGCAGTTCCAACATAATCATGTTTATCGGTTTGAATTGCCACACGCCAAACATGAAATTTCATTGTCGGAGCTACAAACACTTTTACAGGATTATGAGAATTTTCAATTTGAGTTAACGCTTCTTTTTTTATTGATGATTGCATCATAAAACGTATTACATAATAAATCACTAGTATTGCTACGATAGGGAAGAATGCGAAATACGGATGTATGCCTAAAACCCAAAGTAATACACCAATACATAAAAGAGTGAAAATAATAGGGTCAAATGTACTAATGACACTTAACTGAATCCACTTATTGGTTATGGGTCTAAGTGCTTGGGTACCGTAAGAATTAAATATATCCACAAACACATGTAAAAATACTGCAAGTTGAGCCCATAGCCAAACATGTAGTGGATTAGTGTTGTTAAAAATAACGAATATTAAAAAGGTTATCAAAATTGGCCATAAAATAGTGAAAGGTATGGAATGGGTAATTCCTCTATGATGAGAAATATAGGTCGCATTATCTTTTAGTTTTAAAACAGTATCACCGTCAGGTATTAATGAACCAGCAACAAGAGTGGTTGCAGTTGCTGCAAATGAACCTGCCATGACGGGATCTTGTGTTGCTAATGCAGTGAGACCTACACCCATAACTATATGTGTGGCTGTATCCATAAATGCTCACTCTTTTCATCTTTATTTAATATATATTATAATCTAAAAGTCGCTATAACAAAATCAACTTACTTCAATTGACGAATCTTTTGAAAGTGGAGATTTATTTGAGATGCATCACAATCGAAAAAGTAGAAAGGACAAATGGCATGTATCAAGAGGAATCTTTTAAAAAGAGAATTGTGGAGTGGTTTAACAAAAATCAGCGTGAAATGCCTTGGCGAGAAACAACTAATCCATATTACATATGGCTTAGTGAAGTAATGTTGCAACAGACGCAAGTTAACACGGTTATTGACTATTATCATAGGTTTGTTAATCGATTTCCTACAATAGCAGCTTTAAGCGAAGCACATGAGGACGAAGTGCTTAAATATTGGGAAGGCCTAGGTTATTATAGTCGCGCTCGTAATTTTCATACAGCTGTTAAAGAAGTTGAATCTCAATATGGTGGAGAAGTCCCGTCTGATCCAGATCTTTTCAAAAAATTAAAAGGAGTGGGTCCTTATACACAAGCAGCAGTGATGAGTATAGCGTTTAACCAACCTTTAGCAACTGTTGATGGTAATGTTTTCCGAGTATGGTCTCGATTGAACAATGATTATCGTGATACGAAATTACAATCGACACGTAAAGCGTTTGAGGAAGAGTTAAATCCATATGTTCAAGATGATTCAGGGACATTTAATCAAGCTATGATGGAATTAGGTGCACTCATTTGTACACCGAAATCTCCTTTATGTTTATTTTGCCCAGTGCAAGATAATTGTAAGGCTTTTCATGAAGGGACGACTGAAGATCTTCCAATTAAAACTAAAAATATTAAAAAGAAAACAATTAATCAAAAAGTATTTCTTATTAGAAATAATAATGGACAATATCTACTTGAAAAACGACAAGAAAAATTGTTGAACGGAATGTGGCAATTTCCTATGAGGGAAGCAAGTGTAGCTGATAATTTATTAACTCAAGAATTAGGAGTTAAAGTCGAAACTATAGAAGAGCCCATCTTTGAAATACGTCATCAGTTTACCCATATGACTTGGAATATTAAAGTTTATAGTGTACCTACATCTATAAATCTCTCGGAGAATGAACTCCCCTCAAACATGATTTGGTTTAATTTAGATAACAGGGATAATCATACATTTCCTGTATCAATGGACAAAATATACCGTTTTATTATTGGATAAGAGCTTAATACAGCGCTTAATGTAGTACCTTTATTTATTAAGCAAGTGTATCAAAGTATGATATAATCTAAATGGCTAAAAATAATAAAGGTGGTGTGGAGTATGGTTAAAGAGTCCATACCTAAAGAAGGAGAAACGATTAAAATTCAAAGTTATAAACATGATGGCAATATACATCGTGTTTGGTCTGAAACGACAATTCTAAAAGGGACTGACCATGTGATTATAGGTGGGAATGATCATACGTTAGTAACTGAAAGTGACGGTCGCACATGGATTACAAGAGAACCAGCTATTGTCTATTTTCATTCGGAGTATTGGTTTAATGTTATTTGTATGTTTAGAGAAGATGGGATTTATTATTACTGTAATTTATCATCACCTTTCGTGTCCGATGAAGAAGCGCTAAAATATATCGATTATGATTTAGATATTAAAGTTTATCCTAATGGTAAGTATCACTTACTCGATGAAGATGAGTATGAACTACATATGAACCAAATGAACTATCCTCATGATATTGACGTTATTTTGAGAAGAAATGTCGACATCTTACAGCAATGGATTGAGCAGAAGAAAGGACCGTTCGCTCCAGATTTTATTAAAGTGTGGAAAGAGCGTTATAAAAAGATTAGAGATTATTAAGCAAAAAAGATGTAATACATGATTCTTTGCTTTATATTATTAAAAGTGTCGAATGATTATAAGAATCATGATTTAAATGTATTACAATCTTGTAGTTCAATGAGTTTAACATCTTTAAGATTTACAACATTATATTGAAGTCTCGTATTGTATTTTAATATCAGAGGTTGAAACATTATCATGACAGTGCTTATGAGTATAAAGTAAGCGAATGAAATGTATTCAACCTCTGTTCATTTTTTAAAAATAAATTGCGTTTATCACGGGGGGTAAAAGCGCATGATTAAACGATATTTAAAATTCGTCAAACCATATAGATATCGTATTATTGCAACTATTATCGTGGGTATTATTAAATTTGGTATACCTATGTTAATACCGTTATTGATTAAATACGCTATAGATGGAGTAATTAATAACCACTCACTATCAAATAGTGAAAAGTTTAGTCATCTTGCAATCGCAATTGGCATTGCTCTATTTATATTTGTAATAGTACGTCCGCCTATTGAATATATCAGACAATATTTAGCTCAATGGACAAGTAACAAAATTTTATATGATATCCGTAAACAACTATATAATCATTTACAAGCTTTAAGTGCACGTTTCTACGCAAATAACCAAGTTGGACAGGTGATTTCTCGCGTTATTAATGACGTAGAACAAACAAAAGACTTTATACTTACAGGGTTAATGAATATTTGGTTAGACTGCGTTACTATTATCATCGCTTTATCTATTATGTTCTTTTTAGATGTTAAATTAACTATTGCAGCTATTTTCATTTTCCCATTCTATATTTTAACGGTTTATTTCTTCTTCGGAAGATTGAGACAATTGACACGTGTACGTTCTCAAGCACTTGCTGAAGTTCAAGGTTTCTTGCATGAACGAGTTCAGGGTATGTCAGTGATTAAAAGTTTCGCTATAGAAGATAATGAAGCTCAAAATTTTGATCACCGTAATAGTCATTTTTTAAAGCGCGCCTTTCAACATACACGTTGGAATGCCTATTCATTTGCAGCAATAAACACTGTAACAGACTTAGGGCCAATTATTGTAATAGGCGTTGGCGCATACTTAGTTATTAATGGTGCTATTACTGTAGGTACACTTGCAGCATTTGTAGGGTACTTAGAACAATTATTTGGACCTTTAAGAAGACTTGTTTCTTCATTTACTACATTAACTCAAAGCTTTGCTTCGATGGACAGAGTTTTCCAACTTATGGATGAAGATTATGACATTAAGAATGGTATCGGTGCGCAACCTATTGAAATTAAAAAAGGGCAAATCGATTTGAAGAATGTCAGCTTTAAATATAATGATAATGAATTAGAAGTTTTGCATGATATTAATTTAACAATTAATAAGGGCGAAACTGTAGCTTTTGTTGGTATGAGTGGTGGTGGAAAATCAACTTTAATTAGTTTAATTCCACGATTTTATGACGTTACGTCAGGTGAAATTTTAGTTGATGGCAATAATGTGAAAGATTTCTTAACAGGTAGTTTAAGAAATCAAATTGGTCTCGTTCAACAAGATAATATCTTATTTTCAGACACTGTGAAAGAAAATATTTTACTAGGTAGACCTGATGCAACGGATGACGAGATAGTTGAAGCGGCCAAGATGGCAAACGCGCATGACTTTATTATGAATTTACCTGAAGGCTATGACACTGAAGTCGGAGAGCGAGGCGTGAAACTTTCTGGAGGACAAAAGCAACGTCTTTCAATTGCACGTATATTCTTAAATAATCCACCGATACTTATTTTAGATGAAGCAACCAGTGCGTTAGATTTAGAAAGTGAAGCTATTATACAAGAGGCGTTGGATGTATTAAGTAAAGATAGAACAACTTTAATTGTAGCTCACAGGCTGTCTACAATTACGCATGCAGATAAAATAGTGGTTATGGAAAATGGTCAGATTGTTGAAACAGGTACACATCAAGAGTTGATCCAGAAACAAGGTGCGTACGAACATTTATATAGTATTCAAAATTTATAAACTGTTTGAATCAATAATAATTAAATATCTTAAAAATGATAAAGCACCACCTTTACTATAGTTAATGTGAGTAAAGGTGGTGCATTTTTAGTTACAAATCAAAGTCCTCATCAGAAATGTCGATGTCTGAATCTGAATTATGATATTTAAAGAAGCTTAATCGAATTCTATCGAGATGTTCTAAGTGATATCTATATTCCTCAATAGCAGCTATAATTTGCATTACATTTGCATAAGAGTATTGCGTTTGGTAAGGATTTTGAATTAACTCTTGTTGAAATGCGTCCATTAAGTTTTTCTTTAGTGGGTTGTCTACTTCGTAATCAAGTTTTGTAACATCGTATCTCGCTTTTTTAGAAAGGCTCTTATAGATTTGTTCATGAACTGCTACTAACGAATCAAGTTCTAATTTAATTTGTAATAATAGTTGATTATTAAGTTGATGTAAGTCATTTTGGTAACGTGACATACGGTTGAGTACTTCGTAAGCCTGTCTTGTCGTTCCTACTACTTCTTTAAATAATATCTTCTTTCTATTCTGCTGATAAATATGTTTTTTAGTCAAAGGTTTCTCTTCATGATAATAATTGTAGATTTGCTCTAATTTATTGATACGTGAATTAAGTTGATCACCATCCTGCTTAATATTATGAAATTCTGAAGTATCATTAAGCACAAGTTTGAACCATACAAAAATATCTGAAGAAATATTTACAGAATTATAATAGATTTTGGTTTCAAATTTAGGAGGTAAGAAGATTAAATTGACTATTGAGGAACTTAAAACACCTATCATAACAAGAGCGAATCTGAAGAATGCTGCTACATAGAAGGAACCTGTATGTTGACCCATAATGATTAAAGCCGTCACACTTGCTAATGTAGCAACATGAGCTAGGTTAAATTTAAACAAAATCGCAATT
Organism: Staphylococcus sp. FSL K6-0223; assembly: GCF_038008285.1. Lineage (NCBI taxonomy): Bacteria > Bacillati > Bacillota > Bacilli > Caryophanales > Staphylococcaceae > Staphylococcus > Staphylococcus sp. FSL K6-0223. The sequence continues at coordinate 42,954 of NZ_JBBOYX010000003.1, read as the reverse complement.
AACAATATAACCGTTACGCCCATTATTATGAAGTTATCACTAAAAATAGTTACCATAGTAACGGCGAGTAGAGCACCTATAATATTACCAATCGCTTGTTCAGATACTGTTTTAATTGAACGATAAACGCTTGGTTGCATCGCTACGACAGCACTGACACCAGCAAGTGCCTTTAAGCCGATATTATCTGGAAGTAAAGAAGCGATAGACATAGCTAATATAATTGCTATACCAGTCTTGAAAATCCGAGCTCCTAGTCTCAAATATAACGCTCCTTTGATTTATAATTTAAATATATTAATACATACTCTCATTCATTAATGTTATACACCGAGACGCTAAATTTTTCAAGCTTATACATAAAAAGATTTGCCTATTAGCTGGTTAATCTTTTTCTAATAAAAATACCCCCACCTATAATGGTAGGGGGTTAAGTCTTAATTATTTTTCATTTGGCTAAATGAATAGTCAGCAGCTTCTATAGTTTTATCAATATCTTCTTCGGTATGCTCAGTAGTTAGGAACCATGCTTCAAATTTAGATGGTGCTAAATTGATACCTTGATTTAACATTAACTTGAAGAACTTCGCGAAAGCTTCGCCATCAGAATTTTCTACTTGTTCATAGTGAGTAATTTTTTCATCCGTGAAATATAACGTCATAGAGCCATATATTCTATTTATAGTAGCTGTAATGTTGTGTTTATCGATTAACTTAAGTAATCCATCCTCAAGACGTTTTCCTAATTTGTCTAACTTTTCATAAACACCATCTTGTTCTAAAACTTCTAGTAAAGCAATTCCTGCTCTCATTGATAATGGATTACCTGCCATTGTACCAGCTTGATATGCTGGACCTAATGGAGCGACATGTTCCATGATGTCTTGTCGACCACCATAGCCACCGATTGGTAAACCGCCACCAACTATTTTACCAAAAGCAGTTAAGTCTGGTTTTACTCCTAATAAATCTTGTGCTGCCCCATAATGGAAACGGAAAGCTGTAATAACTTCATCATAAATGACTAAAGTTCCGTTATCATGTGAGATTTTATTAACTTCTTCTAAGAATCCAGGTTGAGGCATAACCATACCAAAGTTACCTACAATGGGTTCGACGAGTACGCCTGCGATTTCATCGCCCCAATAATCAATTGCTTCTCTATATGAATCAATATCATTAAATGGTACAGTAATCACTTCTTGTGCCACACTTTGAGGCACCCCAGCAGAATCTGGAGAACCTAATTGTGAAGGGCCACTCCCTGCAGCAACTAAAACTAAATCAGAATGTCCATGATAAGATCCTGCAAATTTAATAATTTTATTTCTTTTAGTATAGGCACGTGCCACTCTAATTGTTGTCATAACAGCTTCTGTACCTGAATTAACAAAACGTATCTTTTCTAATGAAGGAATGGCATCTCTTAACTTCTTAGCAAAATCAATTTCAAGTTCAGTAGGAGTACCATATAACACTCCTTTGGCAGCTTGATCTTGAATTGCCTCTGTAATATGTGGATGCGCATGTCCGGTAATTATTGGACCATACGCCTGTAAGTAATCGATGAATTTATTACCATCTACATCATATAAATAAGCACCATGACCTTCCTTCATCATTACAGGTGCACCACCACCTACAGCTTTATATGAACGAGAAGGTGAATTAACGCCACCTAGTATATATTCATTAGAGAGTTTCTGAAGACGTTCGCTTTCAGTAAAATTCATATCTATCAACCTCTTTTAATTTAATATTTTCATTTAATATCGTATCATAAAATCAACATTATTAAGAAATGGGTGAGCATATGTTAGCCAAAGGCGAAAAGTTTCCATCATTTTCATTGGAGAATCAAGACGGAGAAGTAGTTACAAATGAGACATTAAAAGGGCGTAAGGCAATATTATATTTTTATCCTAGAGACAATACACCAACTTGCACAACTGAAGCATGCGACTTTAGAGATAACTTATCTGAATTTAATGATTTAGATGTAGATGTTTATGGAATTAGTGGAGATTCTAAAAAGAAACATCAAAACTTTATTGAAAAACATCAACTCAACTTTGACTTACTTGTAGATGAAGATTATAAACTTGCTGATGAAGTGGGGGTATATCAATTAAAAAAATCTTTTGGTAAAGAGAGTATGGGGATCGTTAGAACTACATTTGTAATCGATGAAAATGGGTATATTATTGACGTAATAGAAAAAGTTAAAGTTAAAACTCAAATAGAAGAATTAAAAAATATCTTGGAGTGAGTATATTGAAAATCGTAAGTCTAAGAAGATTAAAAGATTTAGAGGAACAGTTGATAAAACAATTTCCTGAACAGGAATTTAAATTTTATAAAAAAGCTCAATTTATTCCAACTGAAGATAGAGAATCACTAGATATTTTAATTGGTTATGATGGCGATATAGATCAAGCATTTTTAGAAGAGTGTAAAAACTTAAAATGGATTGCATGGTATGCTACTGGAGTCAATAATCTCCCACTAGATTATATTAATGATAGGGGCATTATTTTAACAAATGGCAGAGGTGTCCAAGCAAAACAACTATCAGAATTTATAATGACGTTTATATTAGATGATTATAAGAAAATGAGAACATCTTATGAAAATCAACGTGCGCATAAGTATGACTCAAAGTTAACGGGTGAGAGAGTTAACGGTAAAACACTTTTATTTTTAGGTACAGGTGCAATTGCCCAAAAGACTGCATATTTAGCTCAAGCATTTGGAATGAAAGTTATCGGTGTAAGTAAATCAGGACATATGAAAGATTACTTTGATTATACTTATACTATAGAAGAAATGGATGATGTATTAGCGGAAGGTGATGTGATAGTTAATTCACTCCCAGAAACCCAAGAAACTATACATCTACTTAAAAAACACCATTTTGAGGAAATGAAAGACGAAGCACTATTCATTAATATAGGTAGAGGTACGATTGTTAAAGAAGAACTTATTATAGAAGTTTTACGAAATCGTTTGATTAGACATGCATATTTAGATGTCTTTGAAAATGAACCTCTATCAAGTGATAACCCTCTATATAATTTAGATAATGTTACGATTACTGCACATATTACTGGTAATGATAAAAATATAAATCGTGATGTAACAGCAATATTTGAAAAGAACTTAACTCATTTTCTCAATAAGAACAAGGTAATTGAGAATGAAGTAGACCCAAATAAAGGGTATTAGTTGAAAACATCATGTACTTATTGACATTTATAATCTTCAACAGTTATATTAATATTAAGTAATAATTATTATTAACTAGAAAGATGGTGAATTCAATGAGTGCGGATTTAGAGTCAATTGAACATGAACTTGAAGAATCAATTGCGTCTTTAAGAAAAGCAGGAATACGTATTACGCCTCAAAGACAAGCAATTATACGTTATCTCATTTCTTCACATTCACATCCTACAGCGGATGAGATTTACCAAGCACTTTCACCTGATTTTCCTAATATAAGTGTTGCAACTATCTACAATAATCTAAGAGTATTTAAAGATATTGGTATAGTAAAAGAATTAACGTATGGTGACGCATCAAGTCGATTTGATTTCAATACACATAATCACTATCACGTTATTTGCGAAAAATGTGGTAAAATCGTAGACTTCCATTATCCTCAACTTGATGAGGTTGAACATTTAGCTCAACATGTTACAGATTTTGATATCACTCATCATCGAATGGAAATATACGGAGTATGTAAGGAATGTAAAGAAAACGAAAATAATTAAAAGCTTAAAAGATTAAGGTAGTAGCCTTTAAAGGTTGCTACCTTATTTTTTATGAATTAATTAGGTGCAAATTTGTAAGTTTTTCTATTTATTAGGATATCTTTGATTGAATAATGATCTTAAGAGCGAATTACACTATTAAATCTAATTATTCTTAATCAAGAAACTTATTCACAGATAAAGTAATTTTAAACTTAAAAACTCTTTGAAAGTAATTGACGTTATTGAGCTAACTTGATATTATATAAAAGTCGTCAAAAACAGATTAATTAATTGAAAACTTGAAGTAAAAAACTTTAAGATAATGTTAATAAAGTGTAATTTTGACTATTGAACTTTCTTGCGAAACATTATAAGATATTATTTGTTGAATTAATCAACTACAAACAAGAAATAAATTAATGAATTTAATTCTTGACAGTTTAAGTTGATTTCGATACAATAATGTATTGTAAGTGTTAAATGAACATTGAAAACTGAATGACAATATGTCAACGTTAATTCCAATAAACGTAACGAAACGTTACAAACTATTTAGTATTTATGAGCTAATCAAACATCATAATTTTTTATGGAGAGTTTGATCCTGGCTCAGGATGAACGCTGGCGGCGTGCCTAATACATGCAAGTCGAGCGAACAGACGAGGAGCTTGCTCCTCTGACGTTAGCGGCGGACGGGTGAGTAACACGTGGATAACCTACCTATAAGACTGGGATAACTTCGGGAAACCGGAGCTAATACCGGATAACATGTTGAACCGCATGGTTCAACAGTGAAAGACGGTCTTGCTGTCACTTATAGATGGATCCGCGCCGCATTAGCTAGTTGGTAAGGTAACGGCTTACCAAGGCAACGATGCGTAGCCGACCTGAGAGGGTGATCGGCCACACTGGAACTGAGACACGGTCCAGACTCCTACGGGAGGCAGCAGTAGGGAATCTTCCGCAATGGGCGAAAGCCTGACGGAGCAACGCCGCGTGAGTGATGAAGGTCTTCGGATCGTAAAACTCTGTTATTAGGGAAGAACAAACGTGTAAGTAACTGTGCACGTCTTGACGGTACCTAATCAGAAAGCCACGGCTAACTACGTGCCAGCAGCCGCGGTAATACGTAGGTGGCAAGCGTTATCCGGAATTATTGGGCGTAAAGCGCGCGTAGGCGGTTTTTTAAGTCTGATGTGAAAGCCCACGGCTCAACCGTGGAGGGTCATTGGAAACTGGAAAACTTGAGTGCAGAAGAGGAAAGTGGAATTCCATGTGTAGCGGTGAAATGCGCAGAGATATGGAGGAACACCAGTGGCGAAGGCGACTTTCTGGTCTGTAACTGACGCTGATGTGCGAAAGCGTGGGGATCAAACAGGATTAGATACCCTGGTAGTCCACGCCGTAAACGATGAGTGCTAAGTGTTAGGGGGTTTCCGCCCCTTAGTGCTGCAGCTAACGCATTAAGCACTCCGCCTGGGGAGTACGACCGCAAGGTTGAAACTCAAAGGAATTGACGGGGACCCGCACAAGCGGTGGAGCATGTGGTTTAATTCGAAGCAACGCGAAGAACCTTACCAAATCTTGACATCCTTTGACCCTTCTAGAGATAGAAGTTTCCCCTTCGGGGGACAAAGTGACAGGTGGTGCATGGTTGTCGTCAGCTCGTGTCGTGAGATGTTGGGTTAAGTCCCGCAACGAGCGCAACCCTTAAGCTTAGTTGCCATCATTAAGTTGGGCACTCTAAGTTGACTGCCGGTGACAAACCGGAGGAAGGTGGGGATGACGTCAAATCATCATGCCCCTTATGATTTGGGCTACACACGTGCTACAATGGACAATACAAAGGGCAGCGAAACCGCGAGGTCAAGCAAATCCCATAAAGTTGTTCTCAGTTCGGATTGTAGTCTGCAACTCGACTACATGAAGCTGGAATCGCTAGTAATCGTAGATCAGCATGCTACGGTGAATACGTTCCCGGGTCTTGTACACACCGCCCGTCACACCACGAGAGTTTGTAACACCCGAAGCCGGTGGAGTAACCATTTGGAGCTAGCCGTCGAAGGTGGGACAAATGATTGGGGTGAAGTCGTAACAAGGTAGCCGTATCGGAAGGTGCGGCTGGATCACCTCCTTTCTAAGGATATATTCGGAACATCTTCTTCGAAGATGAAAAGGAATAACGTGACATATTGTATTCAGTTTTGAATGTTTATTAACATTCATTCATTTTAATAATGGGCCTATAGCTCAGCTGGTTAGAGCGCACGCCTGATAAGCGTGAGGTCGGTGGTTCGAGTCCACTTAGGCCCACCATTTAAGTTAATATTCGTTTTGGGGGCTTAGCTCAGCTGGGAGAGCGCCTGCTTTGCACGCAGGAGGTCAGCGGTTCGATCCCGCTAGTCTCCACCATGATATATTGTACATTGAAAACTAGATAAGTAAGTAAATAGATTTTACCAAGCAAAACCGAGTGAATAGAGTTTTAAATAAGCTTGAATTCATAAAAATAATCGCTAGTGTTCGAAAGAACACTCACAAGATTAATAACAGGTTTTCAACTTTGACTTTTAAAGAAATCGTTTTTCAGATAATGAGTTGATTTAATTTTAAGCGCAGTTTACTTATGTAAATGAGCATTTAAATTAATGAAACGAAGCGATATGAAAGCGATTGACTAAAAGTATGGTGGAAACACAGATTAAGTTATTAAGGGCGCACGGTGGATGCCTTGGCACTAGAAGCCGAAGAAGGACGTTACTAACGACGATATGCTTTGGGTAGCTGTAAGTAAGCGTTGATCCAGAGATTTCCGAATGGGGGAACCCAACATGAGTTATGTCATGTTATCGACATGTGAATTCATAGCATGTCAGAAGGCAGACCCGGAGAACTGAAACATCTTAGTACCCGGAGGAAGAGAAAGAAAAATCGATTCCCTGAGTAGCGGCGAGCGAAACGGGAAGAGCCCAAACCAACAAGCTTGCTTGTTGGGGTTGTAGGACACTCTATACGGAGTTACAAAAGAACATGTTAGACGAATCATCTGGAAAGATGAATCAAAGAAGGTAATAATCCTGTAGTCGAAAACATATTCTCTCTTGAGTGGATCCTGAGTACGACGGAGCACGTGAAATTCCGTCGGAATCTAGGAGGACCATCTCCTAAGGCTAAATACTCTCTAGTGACCGATAGTGAACCAGTACCGTGAGGGAAAGGTGAAAAGTACCCCGGAAGGGGAGTGAAAGAGAACTTGAAACCGTGTGCTTACAAGTAGTCAGAGCCCGTTTATGGGTGATGGCGTGCCTTTTGTAGAATGAACCGGCGAGTTACGATCTGATGCAAGGTTAAGCAGCGAATGTGGAGCCGTAGCGAAAGCGAGTCTGAATAGGGCGTTGAGTATTTGGTCGTAGACCCGAAACCAGGTGATCTACCCTTGGTCAGGTTGAAGTTCAGGTAACACTGAATGGAGGACCGAACCGACTTACGTTGAAAAGTGAGCGGATGAACTGAGGGTAGCGGAGAAATTCCAATCGAACTTGGAGATAGCTGGTTCTCTCCGAAATAGCTTTAGGGCTAGCCTCAAGTGATGATTATTGGAGGTAGAGCACTGTTTGGACGAGGGGCCCCTCTCGGGTTACCGAATTCAGACAAACTCCGAATGCCAATTAATTTAACTTGGGAGTCAGAACATGGGTGATAAGGTCCGTGTTCGAAAGGGAAACAGCCCAGACCACCAGCTAAGGTCCCAAAATATATGTTAAGTGGAAAAGGATGTGGCGTTGCCCAGACAACTAGGATGTTGGCTTAGAAGCAGCCATCATTTAAAGAGTGCGTAATAGCTCACTAGTCGAGTGACACTGCGCCGAAAATGTACCGGGGCTAAACATATTACCGAAGCTGTGGATTGTCCTTTGGACAATGGTAGGAGAGCGTTCTAAGGGCGTTGAAGCATGATCGCAAGGACATGTGGAGCGCTTAGAAGTGAGAATGCCGGTGTGAGTAGCGAAAGACGGGTGAGAATCCCGTCCACCGATTGACTAAGGTTTCCAGAGGAAGGCTCGTCCGCTCTGGGTTAGTCGGGTCCTAAGCTGAGGCCGACAGGCGTAGGCGATGGATAACAGGTTGATATTCCTGTACCACCTAATATCGTTTTAATCGATGGGGGGACGCAGTAGGATAGGCGAAGCGTGCTGTTGGAGTGCACGTCCAAGCAGTAAGGCTGAGTGTTAGGCAAATCCGGCACTCGTTAGGCTGAGCTGTGATGGGGAGAGGAAATTGTTTCCTCGAGTCGTTGATTTCACACTGCCGAGAAAAGCCTCTAGATAGATAACAGGTGCCCGTACCGCAAACCGACACAGGTAGTCAAGATGAGAATTCTAAGGTGAGCGAGCGAACTCTCGTTAAGGAACTCGGCAAAATGACCCCGTAACTTCGGGAGAAGGGGTGCTCTTTAGGGTGCAAGCCCAGAAGAGCCGCAGTGAATAGGCCCAAGCGACTGTTTATCAAAAACACAGGTCTCTGCTAAACCGTAAGGTGATGTATAGGGGCTGACGCCTGCCCGGTGCTGGAAGGTTAAGAGGAGTGGTTAGCTTCTGCGAAGCTACGAATCGAAGCCCCAGTAAACGGCGGCCGTAACTATAACGGTCCTAAGGTAGCGAAATTCCTTGTCGGGTAAGTTCCGACCCGCACGAAAGGCGTAACGATTTGGGCACTGTCTCAACGAGAGACTCGGTGAAATCATAGTACCTGTGAAGATGCAGGTTACCCGCGACAGGACGGAAAGACCCCGTGGAGCTTTACTGTAGCCTGATATTGAAATTCGGCACAGCTTGTACAGGATAGGTAGGAGCCTTTGAAACGTGAGCGCTAGCTTACGTGGAGGCGTTGGTGGGATACTACCCTAGCTGTGTTGGCTTTCTAACCCGCACCACTTATCGTGGTGGGAGACAGTGTCAGGCGGGCAGTTTGACTGGGGCGGTCGCCTCCTAAAAGGTAACGGAGGCGCTCAAAGGTTCCCTCAGAATGGTTGGAAATCATTCATAGAGTGTAAAGGCATAAGGGAGCTTGACTGCGAGACCTACAAGTCGAGCAGGGTCGAAAGACGGACTTAGTGATCCGGTGGTTCCGCATGGAAGGGCCATCGCTCAACGGATAAAAGCTACCCCGGGGATAACAGGCTTATCTCCCCCAAGAGTTCACATCGACGGGGAGGTTTGGCACCTCGATGTCGGCTCATCGCATCCTGGGGCTGTAGTCGGTCCCAAGGGTTGGGCTGTTCGCCCATTAAAGCGGTACGCGAGCTGGGTTCAGAACGTCGTGAGACAGTTCGGTCCCTATCCGTCGTGGGCGTAGGAAATTTGAGAGGAGCTGTCCTTAGTACGAGAGGACCGGGATGGACATACCTCTGGTGTACCAGTTGTCGTGCCAACGGCATAGCTGGGTAGCTATGTATGGACGGGATAAGTGCTGAAAGCATCTAAGCATGAAGCCCCCCTCAAGATGAGATTTCCCAACTTCGGTTATAAGATCCCTCGAAGATGACGAGGTTAATAGGTTCGAGGTGGAAGCGTGGCGACACGTGGAGCTGACGAATACTAATCGATCGAAGACTTAATCAATATTAAAATGTTTTGCGACGCAAAATCATTACTTACTATCTAGTTTTGAATGTATAACACATTCATTTGTCTGGTGACAATGGCAAGGAGGTCACACCTGTTCCCATGCCGAACACAGAAGTTAAGCTCCTTAGCGCCGATGGTAGTCGGGCTTACGTCCCGCTAGAGTAGGACGTTGCCAGGCAATATATACTTGGAGAATTAGCTCAGCTGGGAGAGCATCTGCCTTACAAGCAGAGGGTCGGCGGTTCGAACCCGTCATTCTCCACCATTTATAACAATTAAATTTGCCGGCCTAGCTCAATTGGTAGAGCAACTGACTTGTAATCAGTAGGTTGGGGGTTCAAGTCCTCTGGCCGGCACCATCTATAGAGCCATTAGCTCAGTTGGTAGAGCATCTGACTTTTAATCAGAGGGTCAGAGGTTCGAATCCTCTATGGCTCACCATTAGATACGCGGGTGTGGCGGAATTGGCAGACGCACTAGACTTAGGATCTAGCGCCTTCACGGCGTGGGGGTTCGACTCCCTTCACCCGCATATGCGGAAGTAGTTCAGTGGTAGAACACCACCTTGCCAAGGTGGGGGTCGCGGGTTCGAATCCCGTCTTCCGCTCCATTATAACTGTGCCGGGGTGGCGGAACTGGCAGACGCACAGGACTTAAAATCCTGCGGTGAGAGATCACCGTACCGGTTCGATTCCGGTCCTCGGCACCATCTTTTATATTGTATGCGCCCGTAGCTCAACTGGATAGAGCGTTTGACTACGGATCAAAAGGTTATGGGTTCGACTCCTATCGGGCGCGCTTATTCTACGGGAAGTAGCTCAGCTTGGTAGAGCACTTGGTTTGGGACCAAGGGGTCGTAGGTTCGAATCCTGTCTTCCCGATAGTACATATTAATTTTGGGGGCTTAGCTCAGCTGGGAGAGCGCCTGCTTTGCACGCAGGAGGTCAGCGGTTCGATCCCGCTAGTCTCCACCATTATTAATTTACAAACTACATAACGGCGGTGTAGCTCAGCTGGCTAGAGCGTACGGTTCATACCCGTGAGGTCGGGGGTTCGATCCCCTCCACCGCCACTACTTATTAGTTGTAGAATTATATTTAGGACCTTTAGCTCAGTTGGTTAGAGCTAACGGCTCATAACCGTTCGGTCGCAGGTTCGAGTCCTGCAAGGTCCATATAATTTTGGAGGAATACCCAAGTCCGGCTGAAGGGATCGGTCTTGAAAACCGACAGGAGCTTAACGGCTCGCGGGGGTTCGAATCCCTCTTCCTCCGTTTTATAAATGGTCCCGTAGTGTAGCGGTTAACACGCCTGCCTGTCACGCAGGAGATCGCGGGTTCGATTCCCGTCGGGACCGCCATTTTTAATTAATTTAATAGCGATTTACCTATAAATAATGGAGGAATACCCAAGTCCGGCTGAAGGGATCGGTCTTGAAAACCGACAGGGCCTTAACGGGCCGCGGGGGTTCGAATCCCTCTTCCTCCGCCATTATTATTATCGCGGGATGGAGCAGTTCGGTAGCTCGTCGGGCTCATAACCCGAAGGTCGGTGGTTCAAATCCGCCTCCCGCAATATTTTCTTTATAGGTCTCGTAGTGTAGCGGTTAACACGCCTGCCTGTCACGCAGGAGATCGCGGGTTCGATTCCCGTCGAGACCGCCATTACGATATATTTATTATGGTTCAGTAGCTCAGTTGGTAGAGCAATGGATTGAAGCTCCATGTGTCGGCAGTTCGACTCTGTCCTGAACCATTTAGCACGCCGGCCTAGCTCAATTGGTAGAGCAACTGACTTGTAATCAGTAGGTTGGGGGTTCAAGTCCTCTGGCCGGCACCATCTCTTGGAGGGGTAGCGAAGTGGCTAAACGCGGCGGACTGTAAATCCGCTCCTTCGGGTTCGGCAGTTCGAATCTGCCCCCCTCCACCATCTAAATAGGGGCATAGTTCAACGGTAGAATAGAGGTCTCCAAAACCTTTGATGTGGGTTCGATTCCTACTGCCCCTGCCATGGCGGTTGTGGCGAAGTGGTTAACGCATCGGATTGTGGTTCCGACATTCGAGGGTTCGATTCCCTTCAACCGCCCTTATTATTAATGGGCTATAGCCAAGCGGTAAGGCAACGGACTTTGACTCCGTCACGCGCTGGTTCGAATCCAGCTAGCCCAGTTATTGGCGGCATAGCCAAGTGGTAAGGCAGAGGTCTGCAAAACCTTTATCACCGGTTCAAATCCGGTTGCCGCCTCCAGGATTAAGCGGGAGTAGTTCAACTTTTAGAACACATTCCTTCCCGGAATGAGATATAGGTGCAAGTCCTATCTTCCGCTCCATTAATTTATATCATGCGGGAGTAGTTCAACTCTTAGAACACGTTCCTTCCCGGAACGAGGTATAGGTGTAAGTCCTATCTTCCGCTCCATTAATTTTTATATGCGGGAGTAGTTCAACTCTTAGAACACATTCCTTCCCGGAATGAGATATAGGTGCAAATCCTATCTTCCGCTCCATATAATTTAATATTAAGCGGGAGTAGTTCAACTTTTAGAACACGTTCCTTCCCGGAACGAGGTATAGGTGTAAGTCCTATCTTCCGCTCCATAATATGCTTCCAGAGGGAAGTTTTTTATTTATCTATTGAGCCGGTGTGGCGGAATTGGCAGACGCGCGGGACTCAAAATCCCGTTCCTTTTTGGAGTGTCGGTTCGATCCCGACCACCGGTATAATTTTATATTCTTTTAGGAACTTTTAGAGTGAGAATGTTGTTAAATCAACGTTTTCACTCTTTTTTTTAATACTATAATAAATACGAATATGATTATCAGAACTTAATGTGTTAAAGAAGATATTAACCTGAAAAATAAAAAAATACTAAAACACCCTTAAATTTTTACTTTTTCTAAATTTAGTTATTGTTAATCATACTTATCTATAATACTATTAATCTAATGCAATTGTTGGAGGTACATCATGAGTCAATCTCAATTTAGTGGAAAATCATTTTTTAATAATATATTAAATGCTGTAGGGGCGGGGGTAGTTGTTGCTCTATTACCTAATGCATTATTAGGTGAATTGCTCAAGTTATTTAAAGAAGGAAATCACTTATTAGAAACTATATTCCAATTAGTAACTGTTATTCAATCATTTATGGCTTTTATAATAGGTGTGTTAGCGGCGCATCAATTTAAATTTAAAGGAGCAGGAGCTGCAATGATAGGAACTTCTGCTATATTAGGTTCTGGAGCTATACAGTTTAGTAATGGTGGCATAGCTTTAAAAGGGATAGGAGATATTATTAATGTCATTATTGTGGTCGTTATCGCTTGTGCCATTTATATGTTTCTTGAGGGTAAACTTGGTTCATTTGAAATGATTATACTACCGGTATTAGTACCCGTAGTTAGTGGAGCGATAGGATTAATGACACTCCCATATGTTCAAATCATTACTAAATCTATTGGTAGACTCATTAATGGTTTTACAGAATTAAACCCATTATTAATGTCTATCCTTATATGTGTGACATTTTCTTTATTGATGGTTACACCTATTTCTCTCGTAGCGATAGCTACTGCTATAAGTTTAACTGGTTTAGGTAGTGGTGCTGCGAATATGGGTATTGTTGCAGCATGTGTAACGTTTTTATTTGGATCACTAAGAGTCAATTCAATCGGTGTCAATTTGGTCCTATTAATTGGTGCAGCTAAAATGATGATACCTGTCTATTTGAAGAACTTAATTATTGCTATTCCCTTAACACTAAATGGGATTATTTGTGGTATAGTAGCGTATCTTTTAAATATTAAGGGGACACCATTGTCAGCTGGTTTTGGTTATACAGGTCTAGTTGGACCGATTAATGCGCTTAATCGAATGTCTGGTGATACGTCTTTCAATATTATTTTATTGATAATTGGTTATTTTGTTGTTCCATTTATTGGTGCGTTTATTATACATCATTTATGCAAAAGATTTATTCATTCATATAGCGATGAAATCTATAAATTCGAAATACCAAAAGAATAAATTATTATATGCATGAGAGCGATGTTTCATGGTAGTATCTATTGAAACATTGCTTATTTTTTTATCTTTCTTCAAAATTAAATTGCATTATTATAAGTAATTATGTATAATAATGTATATTTATTTAGGAGGGCTCATAAAGTATGTACAAAATTATTAAAATTCTTATAGTCATTACACTACTTTTAGGCTCTGCAATTACATATATAAATCCAATTGCTAGTGCTGAAGAAGATTCTAATTGGAACAAGATTAAACAACGTGGTGAACTTCGTGTTGGATTATCTGCTGATTATGCACCTTTAGAATTTGAAAAAATAAAAAATGGTAAAACTGATTATGCAGGTGTCGATATTGAGCTAGCGAAGAAAATAGCCAAAGATAATCATTTGAAGTTAAAAATTATTAATATGCAATTCGATAGTTTATTAGGGGCATTAAAAACTGGAAAAATTGATGTCATTATATCTGGTATGACTACAACACCGGAAAGAAAAAAGGAAGTAGATTTTACCGAGCCGTATATGATGACAAATAATGTAATGTTAGTTAAAAAATCAGATAAAAATAAATATAAAGATTTGAAAGATTTCACAGGTAAGAAAATTGCTGCTCAAAAAGGAACTGATCAAGAGAAAATAGCTCATAATGAAATAAAAGATAGTCAAGTATCCTCTCTAAATCGATTACCTGAGTCAATTTTAGCTCTTAAAAGTGGTAAAGTTGTAGGAACAATTGTTGAAAAACCAGTAGGAGAAGCGTATTTAAAACAAAATCCTGAATTAGAATTCGCTGATGTAAAATTTAATGAAGAAAAGAAACCTACATGTATAGCAGTTCCCAAAAATTCGCCAATTTTACTAAAGCATTTAAATCAAACTATTGATGAAGTAAACAATAAAAAACTTATTGATAAGTATATGAATCAAGCTGCTCAGGATATGCAAGATGATGGGAATTTCTTCACAAAATATGGAAGTTTCTTTATTAAAGGGATTAAAAACACTATTTTAATTTCATTAGTAGGCGTTATTTTAGGTTCTATACTAGGTGCTTTTATCGCATTATTGAAAATAAATAAATTTAAACCATTATCTTGGTTAGCAAGTATTTATATTGAATTCTTAAGAGAAACACCAATGTTAGTACAAGTATTTATTGTGTTCTTTGGTACCACAGCAGCACTTGGCTTAGATGTTTCCGCACTTATATGTGGAACAATAGCACTTATCATAAATTCATCAGCTTACATAGCAGAAATTATTAGAGCAGGTATCAATGCTGTGGACAAAGGTCAGATGGAGGCAGCAAGAAGTTTAGGTTTAAACTACATTCAAACTATGAAGTCGGTCATTATGCCTCAAGCGATTAAAAATATTTTACCAGCTTTAGGAAATGAATTTGTTACGCTTATTAAAGAATCATCGATTGTTTCAACTATTGGTGTAGGCGAAATTATGTTTAATGCTCAAGTTGTTCAAGGTATTTCATTCGATCCTTTTACACCTTTAATCGTTGCTGCAGTTCTATACTTTATTTTAACGTTTGCATTATCACGCATCATGAGTTTAGTTGAAGGGAGAATGAAAGCTAGTGATTAAAATTAAAAATTTGAACAAAAAGTTTGGAAATCATGAAGTTCTTAAAGATATTAATCTAGAAGTTTCTCAAGGAGAAGTAGTTGCTATTATAGGTCCTTCAGGTAGTGGTAAAAGTACGCTGTTACGTTGTATGAATTTACTTGAAACACCTACGAAAGGACAAGTTATTTTTGAAGGTAATGATTTAACTCATAAAAATGTTCATTTAGATGAATTACGTCAAAAAATGGGGATGGTATTTCAAAACTTCAATTTATTTCCTCATAAAAAAGTGATAGATAATATTATGTTAGCACCTAAGATGTTGCTTAAAGGGGATAAAGAGCAGTTAAAAGATACCGCTTTAGCTTTATTAGATAAGGTAGGTTTAAAGGATAAAGCAGATGCATACCCTAATCAATTATCTGGAGGACAGAAACAAAGGGTTGCCATCGCTAGGGCATTAGCTATGAAACCAGATGTTTTATTATTTGATGAGCCTACATCTGCGTTAGACCCGGAGGTTGTAGGAGATGTATTAAAAGTAATGAGAGATTTAGCTAAAGATGGAATGACGATGGTAATTGTTACGCATGAAATGAACTTTGCTAAAGAAGTTAGTGATAAAGTGATTTTTATGGCAGAAGGCGTTGTAGTGGAATCAGGTAAGCCAACAGCAATTTTTGAACATCCTCAACAAGAAAGAACTCAAAATTTCTTATCTCGTGTATTATAATAAGCTGATATTTAAATTAAGATAGAACGTAGAAATCTTTCACTATGTCATTGATTTCAGTTCTATCTTTTTTTTAGAAAAATAAAAACTCACAACGTTATCCTATTTAAACATGTGTTAAAATGACATATGTAATTTTATATGAGGGGGCAAAGCTTGTGGATTACAAGCAGTTAAAAAGAGAGATTATCGACTATGCCCATTCGATTGGCATTGATAGTATAGGTTTCACAACTGCAGATCCATTTGATGAGCTAAAACAAAAATTGGAAAGCTATCATTCAAAAGGTTTTGCATCTGGATTTGAAGAATCAGACATCGCTCTAAGAACTGAACCTAAACTAAGTTTACCAAGTGCGCGTTCCATTATCGCAATCGCTGTAGGTTACCCAAATAAATTAAAAGGTGCACCTAAAAGTGTAAGAGGTGATCGACGTGGCATGTTTGCGCGAGCTTCTTGGGGTCAAGATTATCATACAATTATGCGTAAAAGACTTGATAAATTAAGTGAATTTCTACGAGAAAAGGTACCCGATGTCGAGATACAGTCTATGGTAGACACTGGTGTACTTTCAGACAGAGCTGTAGCAGAACGCGCAGGATTAGGATTTGTTGGTAGAAATGGATTTGTTATTTCTCCAGAATTGGGGACTTGGACTTATTTAGGTGAAATGTTAGTGAGTATACCTTTCGAACCAGATGATCCTATTTTAGACAGTTGTGGAGACTGTACAATCTGCGTTGATCGTTGTCCTACGGGTGCATTAGTAGGTAATGGTCAGTTGAATAGTCAAAAATGTATAAGCTTTTTAACCCAAACAAAAGGTTATCTACAAGATGAATACCGTTATAAAATAGGAAATCGTTTATATGGTTGTGACACATGTCAACAAGTGTGTCCTAAAAATAGAGGTATTAATACTCAACATGATGATATAGTACTTGAACCGGAAATCCTAAAACCACGTTTAGTTCCTTTATTGCAAATGAGTAATAAAGAGTTTAAGAACACTTATGGTCATTTGGCTGGAGCGTGGCGAGGTAAAAAACCTATACAAAGAAACGCAATTCTAGCTTTAGCGCATTTTAACGAGGAAAGTGCCATACCAGAACTAAAAGAAGTTGCACTTAATGATCCTAGACCTATGATTAGAGGTACAGCTTATTGGGCTATAGGTCAAATTCAAGGTGAAGACGCAAAGGCTTTTATTAATGAAAATTATGAAAAAGAAATAGAGGAAGTTCAAGTAGAAATGAAAAAAGGCTTGGACATGAGGAGAGACTAAATATGACAAATCATATTGTATTATTTCAACCAGAGATACCTGCTAATACTGGAAATATAGCTAGAACATGTGCTGGTACTTTCACACATTTACATCTTATTAAACCCTTAGGTTTTAGTACAGATGATAAAATGTTAAAAAGAGCTGGGTTAGACTACTGGGAGCATGTAAATATTACATATCATGAAAGCATTGAAGAATTTTTTGATAGCACTAAAGGTAATTATTACTTGTTAACTAAATTTGGCAAACAAACTTATAGCGATTTTGATTTTTCTAATACAATAGAGAATCATTATTTTATTTTTGGAAGAGAAACAACTGGGCTTCCTGATTGGGTAAAAGAGAAATATGCTGATACCGCTTTAAGAATACCAATGAGCGATAAAATTAGATCATTAAATTTATCTAATACGGCTGCACTATTAATTTATGAAGCTTTAAGACAACAAGAATTTCCAAATCTTTCATAATTAAATTTTATTTTTAAAAATATATAAATGTCATCATTTAGTTAGAAATGTTATATTTAATCATGAAGTACTAACATTAATCTGAATTTACTTGGTTTGATAAATTGTTTAAAAGGGTATACTTGAAATTAATATCAACCATTCTATGTAAAGAGCAAACTTAGAGGAGTGTAATTAATATGGCAATGAACTTTAAAGTATTTGAAAATAGTGAAAGAGTAGCAGAATATGCTGCAGATATTATTCGTAAACAATTTAATAATAATCCAACTACAATTGCAGGTTTTCACTTAGAAAAAGATCACGCACCTGTATTAGATGAACTTAAGAAAAATGTAGATACGCATGCTGTAGATTTCAGCCAAATTAATATTTTAGATTATGACGATAATAGATCTTATTATGAAGCATTAGGTGTACCTGAAAGCCAAGTGTATTCAATTTCTTATGAACAAGATGCAATTGATTTTATTTCAGATAAAATGAAAACTAAAGAAAATAAAGGTAAATTAATCCTTCAAGTTCTTTCAATTGATGAAAGTGGCAAGTTAGATGTAAGTGTACGTCAAGGCCTTATGGAAGCTAGAGAAATTTTCTTAGTTGTTACAGGTAGTAATAAACGTGAAGTTATTGAAAAACTTTATCGTGAAAACGGCAAATCTAGTTATGAGCCAGCAGATCTTAAAGCACACCGTATGGTAAATGTTATTTTAGATAAAGAAGCGGCTGCAGGATTACCTGAGGATGTTAAAGAATACTTCACAGCACGTTATGTTTAATCAATAAACTATGTGAGGGATTTTATAATGAATAAAGAACATGAATCTAAATTGAATTATCATGAAGAAGAAAATGCTATGGTTACAGATTTAGATGATTTAAAAGAATTAGGAAAAGAAATGGAACAAATTTCAGAAGAAAATGATGAAGATAAATTAAACCAATCTCATGATGAAGATGTTCGTTCTGATCTTAATAATGAATAATAATTTATTTGACTCCAATAAGCTAGCTTTTATTAGTTTATTGGAGTTCTTTTTAAATTTATTAATTTTTAGTTTTAAATTTTCATCTACTATGACAAAGTTCCACCTCATTATGGAATTGTGATAAGATACTAAATAGTGAATAATTCAAGGAGATTCAAAATATGTTAGGAAAATATTGGCTGCATTTGATGATAGCAACCATCATTATTAGTTTAATTTCAATTAAAGCGTTTCCGCTTGCTTTAGGAGCTCTCTATTTACCCTTACTATTTAAAATTGTTCAGCTTCAATTAAACCTCTCAAAGGGTTTAATCGATGATGTGAGTGCTCAAACTTTTATTAAAAGTAATCAATCCGGCGTTGTAATCAGTGTTATTTGCTGTTTAGCCATTACAGGTATTCTTATCTATACACTTAATAGCTTTTATAATAGCTTAACTGGATTTTTAGGGTTTTTAGTTTCAATTAGTCCATTCACTATTGCGTTAAGTGTAATTTTATTTATTTTAACAGCTATAGCAATTGTACAAGCTATTAAAAGTAAATATAAAAATGCTTAATTTATTATATATTCCCTCATTACTTCTAATCACATTAGAACATAATGAGGGTTTTA
Organism: Staphylococcus sp. FSL K6-0223; assembly: GCF_038008285.1. Taxonomy (NCBI): domain Bacteria; kingdom Bacillati; phylum Bacillota; class Bacilli; order Caryophanales; family Staphylococcaceae; genus Staphylococcus; species Staphylococcus sp. FSL K6-0223. The sequence goes on along the minus strand of NZ_JBBOYX010000003.1, from coordinate 23,864 downwards.
ATATTTGAAATGAAAACGTTTCACCTCATCGTTGCCCATACAAATTAAATAGTGCTATACTACAATTAAATAAAGATGAATAAGGGGAGAGAAATGTATGTCAGTCAGAATTGAACATGATACTTTTGGAGAAATTGAAGTACCTGGAGATAAGTTTTGGGGTGCTCAAACTGAAAGAAGTAAACGTAATTTCCCAGTTGGTAAGGAACGTATGCCAATTGAAGTAGTTTATGGATTCGCTCAATTAAAAAGGGGTGCAGCGTTAGCTAACAATGAGTTAGGAAAATTAAGTGATGAGAAAAAAGATGCAATTGTATATGCATGTGATCGTATTCTTAAAGGGGAGCTAGACGAACATTTTCCATTAGTAGTTTGGCAAACAGGAAGCGGCACTCAAAGTAATATGAACGTAAATGAAGTCGTAAGCTATGTAGCTAATGAGTATCTTAAAGAACATAATAGTGATGAAACGATTCATCCTAACGATGACGTAAATAAATCACAAAGCTCTAATGATACATTCCCAACAGCAATGCACGTTGCTTTATATCATGAAGTTGAAACAAAATTAGAACCAGCGCTTAAGAACCTGCGTAATACTTTAAAAGAAAAAGAAGATCAATATCAATCAATTATTAAAATTGGACGTACACATTTACAAGATGCAACCCCAATTAAATTAGGCCAAGAAATTAGTGGTTGGCGATATATGTTAGATAAATGTGAAGAACTTTTAAGTGAATCTAAGAAACATATCCTTAGTTTAGCTATCGGTGGCACAGCAGTGGGAACTGGAATAAATGCTCATCCAGAGTTTGGAGCTAAAGTAGCTAAATTTATTTCAGATAACACAGGGTATGCCTTTGTTTCATCTGATAATAAATTCCATGCTTTAACTGCACATGATGAAGTAGTTCAATTACATGGTACATTGAAAGCATTAGCAGGCGATTTAATGAAAATTGCAAACGATGTAAGATGGTTAGCTTCAGGTCCAAGAGCAGGTTTAGCAGAAATTTCTATTCCTGAAAATGAACCTGGTTCATCTATTATGCCTGGTAAAGTTAATCCAACACAATGTGAAATGTTAACTATGGTCGCAGTACAAGTTATGGGTAATGATACTGCAGTTGGTTTTGCAAGTTCACAAGGTAACTTCGAATTAAATGTATTCAAACCAGTTATTCTTCATAATACTTTACAATCAATTTATCTATTAGCTGACGGTATGCAAACATTTAATGATAATTGTGCAGTAGGTATTGAGCCGATTGAAGAAAATATCGACAATTACTTAAATCAATCATTAATGTTAGTTACAGCATTAAACCCACATATAGGTTACGAAAAAGCGGCTCAGATTGCTAAAAAGGCGCATAAAGAGGGATTAACTCTTAAAGAGTCAGCTATAAATAGCGGATATGTTACTGAAGAACAATTTGAAGAATGGATTAAACCAGAAGACATGGTTGATCCTCACTAATTAAATCTATGATAAAAGCGAGAGGCGTATTGAATAATACGTCTCTCGCTTATTTAATATTACATATTATTTAGCCTCTATCTGTTCTATAGTAGACTTATGCCTTTTTATCATCCAAGCTTACCGAAACCAACTCACGTGTTAATGGATGAATCAATTCAATTTTATGACTATTAAGTTCTAATTTACGCAATGTTGAATCACCATATAATGGATCACCAATTACAGGGTGACCGATTTCTGCTAAATGTACGCGTATTTGATGCGTACGACCTGTATCAAGTTTAATATCAAGTTGACATATACCTTCTTTAATCATCTCAGAATTTAAAATATGAGTGATTGCTCGTTGTCCTGTATTTGAAATTCTACGCTTATTAGGATGGAATTTGTCTTTACCAATAGGCATATCTATTGTTTGAGGTTTGATTGGTAACAATGCTTTAACGTTAGCTTTGTAAATACGAGTAATTTCATTTTCTTCTAACATTCGATCTAAGATTTTTTTCATAATTGGATTCTTAGCAACAATAAGTAAACCTACTGTTTCTTGGTCTAAACGATGAATAGGTTCGACATATTCACTGTCAACTGTGTAAATTACATGATTCATAAGTGTATTACTCTCTTTTAAATCATTTGGATGAGTTTTAACACCTTTAGGCTTCATCACTATCGCAAAGTCATCATCTTCATAATAAACCTGTGCGTAACGATAACTAGGTAAATAATTACTTTTTTCCTCTGGTGTAGGTATGAACACCGAATCACCGGTTTTAACTAAATCAGTTAATTTAGCAGATTGATTATTGATTGTTATATCTTTAGACATATTAAGTTGATGTAAGTCTTTTTTAGGGAGATTGAGATTTTGAAATATCTCTCTTAAAGATTTCTCAGTGTATTGTTCAGGTATCGTAAATTTCATAATATCCTCCTATAGTTCATTATTATCATAACACAAATTAATTACTCTCTATATCATGTTTATTTTTGAAAATGAATTTTCAAATACTTATCAATTGCGTATTTAATTACATTTTCAAAATAAAGCTAAGGCATGTATAATATAAATATTATGGATATAGTATTGGGGCGATAAAATGGAGAAGCCAACAAGACTTGCATTACTAAAAGAAATAGCTGAATTTCTTAATGAAGAAACAGAGATGTATAGCATGATGCATGGAGGACTACGTTATCTTATTAATGGTAGTAACTTCACGACTGGATGGATATTTTTTATCAATGAGGAGGGGGACCATGAACTCGTTTCCTCAGTAGACCTCCCTGGTGCATTATCCAAAAAAGATTGTCATTATATGACTAACGGATCATGTTGGTGTGTCAAATCATATAATAATAAAAAATTAACTAAAGCGTCCAATATTATAAATTGTTCAAGAATTAATTTAGCTAATCGTGCATATCAAGAAGAAACAGATGATATTACGCATCATGCAACTGTGCCATTGCGTTCTGGAGAGGAACAATTTGGACTACTTAACGTTGCTTCACCAAATAAAAAACATTATAGCGAGCAAGATTTAGAATTACTAGAATCTGTAGCATTTCAAATAGGTTCGGCGATAAAACGTATATTATTGACAGATAGAGAAAAGGAAGCGGCTAAGATTAATGAGCGCAACCGTTTAGCTCGAGATCTGCATGATTCTGTTAATCAAATGTTATTCTCGTTAAAACTTACTGCTCATGCTGCCCAAGGAATGGCATCGGATGATTTTTCTAAAAATGCATTTAAAACTATAGAAGAAACGAGTCAAAATGCTGTTAATGAAATGAGAGCATTGATTTGGCAATTAAAGCCTGTAGGACTAGAGCACGGATTAATTCACGCTTTAAATAACTATAGTGATGTATTAAATCTAAATTTAGACGTCCATGTTGATGGCTTGATCAATTTATCTAATCATGTAGAAGAAAATATTTATCGTATGATACAAGAGGCGATGAATAATGTCAGAAAGCATGCCGATACTAACGAAGTCTCATTAAATCTAACGCAAACACAGGATAATCTCATTATTGAAATTATTGATTTAGGAAAGGGATTTAACTTGCATGAAGTAAATATTAATGCTTCTAGTGGTATAAATAATCTTAAACAACGGACACATACATTGAATGGTAAATTAGATATTCAATCACAATTGAATAAAGGTACTACCATTACAATAACTATACCTTTAAAGTAATAAAAAAAGGAGAACGATTATGCATAAAGTAGTACTAGTAGATGATCATCATATCGTACGCCAAGGCTTAGAGTTTTTACTTTCCACAGTTGAAGATTTAGAAGTAGTCAAGGGTTTTTCTGATGGCAAAACATTTCTAACATATTTAGAGCAACATCATCTGCCTGATATTGTGTTGCTCGATTTAGTGATGCCAGAAATGAATGGAATTGAAATTACTGAAGTTTTAAAAAGACAATATCCTCAAGTCAAAGTTTTAGTTTTAACGAGCTATGTAGATGATGAACATGTGATATCAGCTATAGACAAAGGTGCTGATGGTTACGAAATGAAAGACGTAGAACCACAAAAATTGATTGAAACAATTCATAAAGTGTTAAATGGTGAACGTATCATTCATCCTGAAGCTAAAAGTGTGATTGAAACAGTATCTAAAAAGCCTCATTTTACTAATAAATTGTCTAAAAGAGAAGTTGAAGTTTTGAGAGAAATGGTTAAAGGCAAGACAAATAAAGAAATTGCTCAAACATTATTTGTATCTGAAAAGACTATTAAAACACATGTAAGTCACATATTTAATAAATTACAAGTTACGGATAGAACACAAGCTGCCATTTATGCTATGGAAAATAAATTAATATAATGTGCTAAACGCAATTATATAAAATAAATATACATATTTTAAATTTAATTAGTCAAAATGTCGTTAAATGTAAATATTTAACTATTTTGATAATTTTGCCTTTAATAAAATAGTTAGAAAAACGCATTTCTCTCTTTTATTTTTATTAAAAATATATTAAGATGTAATTTGTGTTTCAAGAAATGTGTATTATTGCAATTTCTTGTGTCCGGATAAAATATTTCCAATTAGAAAGGTAGATAAATAGAATGGATAGACAGAGTTTCACAGATTTAATTCAAACAAAATTTAAAATGGTACGTATTGAAGCGGGCTATACTCAAGATACAATGGCTCAAACAATCGGACTTTCTAAAAAAACATTAGTACAAATTGAAAAAGAAAGAGTCTTACCTAACTGGACGACTTGTGTCTCAATTTGCGCGTTATTTAGAGATTCAGATGTACTCAATAGCACATTTGGTTGCGACCCATTAGAAATCGTTCAAACTATTTCTAGAAATCATTGTGCTTACCCTAATCATGCTACTACAAGTGATATTTATTGGAATACAATCGAAACGCGTAATGGATTTATTTTACAAAGTAATAAAGTAAGTAACATTTACCGAGTATTAAATGCAGATAAGCAACCAATCTTCGGTACTTCTAAAATGAGAGAGGCTGAAACTTACTTTAATAGAAATGCTAAAGAAGAATTACTACATGTATAATTAAAAGTGATAGTAGAATCTTATAATGATTTAATCACTTATTTCAGATGTATTGTCTTAATTAAACAAAATTATTTTTCTACTTAACGATGAAATTCATTTTTGATTTTCATCGTTTTATTTTTAGTAATTTGTATTTATAAGTTTTAAAAGAATGAAGTTAGGTTAATTGATGTTATAATCTAACCACAATTTCAAATTTAAATAGGGAGTTAACAATATGCACGCTTTTTTAGTGATTGCTTTTATGATGATTATAGGGGCTATAATAGGTGGTATAACAAATGTTATAGCGATACGTATGTTATTTCATCCATTTAAACCATATTATATATTTAAAATGAGAATTCCATTCACTCCAGGTTTAATTCCAAAAAGACGTGGAGAAATAGCTGAGAAAATAGGTCAAGTTATCGAAGATCATTTAATTACTGAAGAAATGATTCGTCATAAGTTAAATCAACCACAATCTCAAGAAGCGATTCAAGACTTAGTTCTTACTCAAATACAAAAGCTTAAATCTCAAGATGCAACAATTGAAAATTTTGCTCATGCATTGGACATTAATGTAACTGATTTATTAAATAATAAGGTAAAAACAACTTTGAATGACAAACTTTCAGCCTTTTATCAACAACATAAGCAAGAGGCATTAACAGCATGTTTGCCAGAGCAATTGTTTGTTTTAGCAGATGATAAAGTAGAAGAATTAGCTGATTTATTATGCGAGAGAGCTAGAAAATATTTGAATTCTGACAAAGGTTCACACGATATATATGAAATGTTAGATACCTTCTTTCAGGAAAAAGGAAAAATTGTAGGTCTTCTACAAATGTTCATGACTAAAGAAAGCATTGCAGAACGTATTCAACACGAACTTATTCGATTGACTCAACATCCGAAAGCACGTGTAATTATTAATAAAATCATTCGCAATGAATATGAGACACTTAAGAATAAGCATTTAGAAGAATTAGTTAGTGATGAGCAATTTGAATCTATTTCTAAATCCACGACAGATCTTTTAATCTCATATATTGATCTTAATGGTAAAGCTCGTTTACCAATATATGAACTTGCACCTCAGTTTATTCACTTCCTTGAAAATGAAGCAGCTACTAAAATTACTCAAGTCATTGTTCATAATATTTCACGACATCTTACCAATATAATGAAAAAGATTAATTTGCGACAACTAGTAGAAGATCAAATTAATACATTTGACTTAGATTACATTGAAAAGTTAATTATAGAAATTGCTAATAAAGAATTAAAATTGATTATGTCACTAGGATTTTTACTTGGAGGAATTATTGGTTTCTTCCAAGGTGTAATTGCAATCTTTGTCTAAAGGTGACATATATGTTAAAGTTATTTGTGAGTGGTTAAAACACAAATTAATTCAAAGGAGTGCAAACAACTATGGCAGTAAATTTATACGATTATGCAAATCAATTAGAACAAGCTTTAAGAGACAGTGAAGAATATAAAGCTATTAAAGATGCATTTGCTAAAGTTAAAGAAAACGAAGAATCAAAAAAATTATTCGACGAATTCCGTGAAACTCAAATTAGTTTCCAACAAAAACAAATGCAAGGTGAAGAAATTCCTGAAGAGGATTTACAAAAAGCTCAAGAACAAGCTCAAGCTATCGAAAAAGATGAAAATATCTCTGAATTAATGAATGCTGAGCAAAAAATGAGCCAAGTATTCCAAGAAATTAACCAAATCATCGTAAAACCATTAGATGAAATTTACGCTGACTAATTTCAATACTTTTCTATAAAAGTGAGAAATCATTTTAAATTTTGAATGTCTACAAAGTTACAGACTTTGTAGACATTTTTTATACATTTGTACCTTAGAATACTCTCGTTTACAAATTTATAAACGAGTTCAAAGGTGATACTTTAAAATTTGTATTAACGTCATAGTTTTGAGTAGGTATAAAATTAAAATGAATGTCTTGGTTTGTCGTCGACTGGACTCAAAGTGTTATGGTAAAATAATTTAATATAAAGTAAAGTTATTTTTCATGATACATAGCTTATTAATATATAGTCATTAGTCTGTCTTAATATCAATATTTATAATTTTTATCAACAAATGAAGTATATTCAAATTGCATTATTTCTTTTAACTTTACGGCTTTTATAAGGAGAATTAAACTTATGGTTAAATTTATACACTGTGCTGATTTACACTTAGACAGTCCCTTCAAATCTAAAAGTCATTTAAGCCCTAAAATATTTGAAGATGTACAAAAAAGTGCCTATGAAAGTTTTAAAAATATAGTAGATTTGGCATTAAAAAAAGAAGTAGATTTCATTATCATTGCTGGGGATTTATTCGATAATGAGAATAGAACATTACGTGCGGAAGTCTTTTTAAAAGAACAGTTTGAAAGATTACGTAAAGAACAAGTATTTGTATATGTATGTCATGGTAATCATGATCCTCTATCTTCAAAAATATCTTCAAATTGGCCAAACAACGTTTCAGTTTTTTCAAATCAAGTAGAAACGTATCAAGCGATCACTAAAGATGGGGAAACAATTTTTATACATGGCTTTAGTTATCAAAATGATACAAGTTATGAAAATAAAATTGATGCTTATCCATCAAGCCAAGGTCAAAAAGGGATACATATTGGTGTTTTACATGGCACGTATAGTAAATCCTCAGTCAAAGACCGTTATACAGAATTTAGGTTAGAAGACTTAAATAGTCGATTATACCACTATTGGGCGTTAGGTCATATACATGAACGTGAACAACTCAGTGATATGCCAGTAATTAACTATCCCGGTAATATTCAAGGTAGACATTTTAATGAATTAGGTGAAAAAGGTTGTTTATTAATTGAAGGAGATCATCTTAATTTAACAACACAATTTTATCCTACTCAATTTATTAAATTTGAGGAAGCAACCATTGATGCTAATCATACGTCTAAACAAGAGCTATACGAAGATATACAGTCTTTCAAAGATAAAGTAAGACCTGAAGGTAAAGCTTTCTATAGATTAAATGTACGCGTAAATAGTGAAGATTTTATTGCACCACAAGACTTGGTTCAAGTTAAAGAGATGATTACAGAGTACGAAGAAAATGAAAATCAGTTTGTGTTTATAGAAGATTTAAATATTAAATATGTTCAAAATGATGAATCACCTCTTGTAAATGAGTTCTCCACTGATTTGTTGGAAGACACATCGGTCTTTGATTCTGCAATGACGGATTTATACTTAAATCCTCGTGCATCTAAATTCTTAGATGATTATACAGAATTTGATAAAACCGAATTAATTAATCATGCTGAAAGTCTTTTAAAAGATGATATGAGAGGTGAACAAAATGATAATTAAATCACTAGAAATTTATGGATACGGTCAATTTGTTCAACGTAAGATAGACTTTAATAAAGGTTTTACTGAAATTTTTGGTGAAAATGAAGCAGGAAAATCAACGATTCAAGCATTTATACATTCAATTTTATTCGGTTTTCCTACTAAAAAATCTAGAGAACCTCGTTTGGAACCTAGGTTAGGAAATCAATATGGTGGTAAATTAGCTTTAATATTTAACGATGGTACTGAAGCTGAAGTTGAGAGAATTAAAGGTAGCGCTCAAGGTGATGTCAAAGTTTACCTCTCAGATGGTTCTACACGCGACGAGTCGTGGCTAAATAAGAAACTCAATTACATTACAAAGAAAACGTATCAAGGTATATTCTCTTTCAACGTTTTAGGGTTACAAGATATTCACCGGAATTTAGATGAAAAACAATTACAAGATTACTTATTACAAGCAGGTGCTTTAGGTTCAACTGAATTCACTAGCATGAGAGATACCATAGGACAAAAGAAAGAAGAATTGTATAAAAAGTCTGGTAAAAATCCAATTATTAACCAACAAATCGAACAACTCAAGCACCTTGAAAGCCAGATACGTGAAGAAGAAAGTAAATTAGACACATATCATCGCTTAGTAGATGAGAGAGATAAATCTTCTCGCAGATTAGAACATTTAAAACAAAATTTAAATCAGTTATCCAAGATGCATGAAGCTAAACAAAAAGAGGTTGCACTGCATGATCAAACGCAAGAATGGAAAGGATTAGAACAAGTTCTAAATATCGAACCTCTAAAATTTCCTGAAAAAGGTATAGACCGTTATGAGACTGCTAAGTCGTTTCAACAATCACTTGAAAAGGATATTGGTCTTAAAGAAGAACGTTTAGCTCAACTTAATCAAGAAGCTAAAAATATCTTTCCAGTAGAAACTAAAGATATAGATGCAATTAATTCCTTATATCAACAAGAAAATGAAATTAAACAAAAAGAATATGAGTTGCGTTCAGTTGAAAAAGATATCTCTGATAAACAAAGAGAACAAGAAAGTTTACAAAACACTATTGGGTGGAATGAACCACATCATGAAGTAGATAGTTCTGAAGCTATGAAAAGTCATGTAAGTGAGCAAATTCGTGGTAAGCAAGAACAAAATGCTTATATTTTACAACTAGAACGCGGTCTTGAAGATAATAAAATTGAACGTAATTCTAATAGTAATGAACTTGATCAACTAGAGAAAGAATTAGTTCCTGAGGAAACTTTTGAAAAGAAAAAGGAATATTCACAGCAGGTATTAGAATTACACGAAAAAGAAAACTTATATGAAAAATTAAAAGAATCATTTGAAGAAGAACAAATTCGTAAAAATCAACGTCAAAAATTACTTAGACTTGCATTTATTGCTTTAGCTATCATAGGTGCGGCATTAACTGTATTTTCATTTGTAACGACTAACATGATTTTTGGTATTGTCTTTGCGATTCTAACCGTCATCTTTATCGTAGGTATCTTCTTAGCAAAAACTAAAGATGTTGATTATGGTGTAGCAATGAACCAAGAAATTAATGACTTGGAAAGTCAACTTGAACATTTAGAAAGCAATTACAATTTAGATTTTGATTTAGATCATCAACATCGCATTCGTGAGCAATGGCAAAATGCTATTAAAGCAAAAGAAATGTTAGATGAAAAGAATGCATATTTAAATAAATCAATGGATGAGGCGCAAAATCGTTTACATTCATTATCAGATAATATTAACAACGTGAAGAAAGAATTATATTTATCTCCTAAGATATCTGATGAACTTATCGTTGAAAGTATTACCTCAATGAGTAATATTAAGTCTCATGATAATTACGTCAAAGAGTTGAATCATGAGCGTAGTCAACTTATGGATGAAATTAATCAATTTTATAAACACGCTAAAGACGTAACGAGTCCACATTTTAGTCATTTTAATACAATGTCGTTCTTCCACGATGTTAATCAATGGCTAAAAAATGCTAAAGACAACAACGATAATTGGCATAAGAATCAAGAAGAAACACAGTTATTAACAAATGAGCTCAAGCATCTTAAATCACGCTTAAGTGAAAATAAAAATATCATCAAAGAGCTATTTGATTTCGTCAATGTTGAAGATGAGGAAAGTTATTATTCACATCATCAAGATTACGAAACGTATCATAGTAACTTAAATAGATTTAATGATTTAACTCAATACTTAGAGAACCAAAATTACTCATATGAAATGAGTTCTAAATTAAGTGAAAAAACAACCGCTCAATTAGACGAAGAAGATGATACATTAGCGAGACAAGTAGATCAATATAACGATCAATATTTAAATATGCAAGCTGAAGTCAGTGATTTAACTGCTCAAATTAATCATATGGAAACAGATTCGACACTTGCACAATTAAGACATGAATATTACAGTTTAAAAAATAGACTAAATGATATCGCTAAAGATTGGGCAAGCTTAAGTTATCTTCAAAATTTAGTAGAAGAACATATTAAGCAAATCAAAGATAAGCGTTTACCACAAGTTATCCAAGAAGCTGTATCTATATTCAAGTATCTTACAAATGGTGCATATACAATGATTAATTATACTGAGGATGATTCAATTCATGTCAAACATGATAATGGACAAGTTTTCGAACCTGTTGAACTAAGTCAATCTACAAAAGAATTATTGTATGTTGCTCTTAGAATTAGTTTAATTAAAGTATTAAAACCATACTATCCATTCCCAATTATTGTGGATGACGCATTTGTTCATTTTGACAAACATAGAAAAGAAAGAACGTTAAATTATTTAAGAGAATTATCTCAAAATTATCAAGTGCTTTACTTTACATGCACTAAAGATAATATTATCCCTTCAAAGGAAATGATTATTCTTAATAAACTAGAGGAAGGCGGGAAAAAATGAGAAATGTAGAAAATTTAAATCCCGGCGATTCAGTTGATCACTTTTTCTTAATTCATCGTGCAACTCAGGGTGTCACTGCTCAAGGTAAAGATTACATGACACTTTACCTCCAAGATAAAAGTGGTGATATAGAAGCGAAATTATGGACTGCAACGAAAGAGGATATGCAGAACCTTAAACCTGAAGAAATTGTTCATGTTAAAGGCGATGTGATTAATTATCGTGGTCGTAAACAGATGAAAGTTAATCAAGTGCGTTTAGCTAAACCTGAAGACAATTTATCAACTAAAGATTTTGTTGATGGAGCACCTATGACGCCTGATGAAATTAAAGAAGCGCTTTCGCATTTTATGTTAGATATTGAAAACGCAAATTTACAACGTATAACGCGTCATTTAATAAAGAAATATCAAGACCGTTTCTTTACGTATCCAGCAGCAAGTTCACATCATCATAATTTTGCAAGCGGTCTAAGCTATCACGTTTTAACTATGTTACGTATTGCTAAGTCAATCTGTGATATTTATCCGCTATTAAATAGAAGCTTATTATATAGTGCGATTATTTTACATGACTTAGGAAAGGTCAGAGAGTTAAGTGGACCAGTTGCAACGACTTATACTGTCGAAGGTAATTTGCTAGGCCATATTTCAATTGCTAGTGATGAAGTAGCTGAATCGGCTAAAGAATTAGGTATTGAAGGTGAAGAAGTGATGTTATTAAGACATATGATCTTAGCACACCACGGTAAAATGGAATTCGGGTCACCTAAACTACCTCATTTGAAAGAAGCTGAAATTTTATTCTTTATTGATAATATTGATGCAAAAATGAACATGTTTGAGAAAGCATTTAAGAAAACGGATAAAGGTCAATTTACTGAACGCATTTTTGGTTTAGAAAATCGCCAATTCTATAATCCAACAAGTTTAGATTAAATATTTTTAGTGCAAAGCTATCTTTGTAAAGTTGCTACAGAGTCGGGATTGATTCAAGTGGTGTTATGTTACAACGGGCTTTGCACTTTTTTATATTCAAATTTAATTAGCTAAAGTTCAGTGTTATAATAAATAGGTCGCCTATCTTCTCTTCTCAGGCGTCAATATGACAAGGGAAGGAGGTGCATATATGTTATTTGATATCTTTGTACACATCATGACCACGGCAACCAGTGGTTGTATCGTTGCTTTATTCGCGCATTGGCTACGCACTCGCAACGATAAACGTAAATAGGCGACAACTAAAATAAGCCACACCAAAAAATCCCCTCACTACTGCCATAGTGAGGGGATTTGGTGCATATATGCTTGATATCCTTGTTAATTATATTATAACACTTTATAGATAAAATGCAAAACTTATATCAATCACACCAATGGGTTATTGATTATGACCCACTACTTGTTAAACCTGCAGAGCCTGAACCAGAGGCACCACCTTGTGAAGATTGCTGTTGCTGCTGTTGTTGTTTAATTTTATCTGGATCTAAAATTGAATTTTCAACAGCTTTTTTAATATCTCTATCTTTGTAATCTACTTTATAATCATCTAATAAATCTTTATAAGCATCTGTTAACAATTTAGGTTTTTTCTGTACTTTTTGTTCAATAATTTTTTCTTTAAGGTTAGATTTTTCTTTATTAAAGTCATTTTCTTTATCAGCTTTAATGATATGATAACCATAATCAGTTTTAACTACTTTAGAAACTTGACCTTCTTTTAATTTAAATAGCGCTTTTTCGAAGCTATCTACCATTTGACCTTTAATTACATAACCTAATGAACCATCTTTCTTAGCTGAAGAACTATCCATAGATTCTTTTTTAGCGATTTCGCCAAATTTACTAGGATTTTTCTCTACTTCTTTTTGGATTTTTTCAGCTTTTTCTTTTGCTTTTTTATCTGAAAGACCTTCTTTATCACTAGATTTAGATTTTACTTTTATTAAAATATGAGAAGCTTTTTTAGAATTATCTTTAATATCTTTATCAGAGACTTTCACTTTATCTAGTAATAATTGTTTTTGATAAGCAGATAGTTTTTTCTGTTCTTTATAATCATCTAATGACATACCTTGCTGTTTAAGCATGCTTTCAAATTGATCTTTACCGCCATATTGTTTTTCTTCTTTCTTAATATCTTCATCAACGTCTTTAGTATCGACTTTATCTTTGTATTTATCAGCTAAAATTTTATTTAAAACAATGTTAAATGAAGTATTAGCAATTTGTTCATTTCCGATTTTCTTCATCACGTCAGCGACTTTTACATCTCCTGCTTTAGAAGAAATCAATGTATTATCTTTAGATTCTGTTGCATTTGAGCCACAAGCACCAAGTAACAGCGCGCTAGCGGTCACGGGAACAATAATTTTATTCATCAATTTCATAAGTTGATAGCTCCTTTATGTATTAATCAACGTAAATATAACATATTATTTAGAGACTACCAATTAGAAACCCCCGTCCTAAGACTATAGTATGACTAGGATGGGGGAGTTGATTAAATATTATATATTTTAATTTTGCATATTTTATTAATATTTATGAAAACTAAATACAATTACGCAAAAGATGGTAATACTCATAACTAGAGCGATGTTCTAGTTGATTTAGGATTATTCACTTTGTTTAAAATATGTAGACCAGATTGATGTTCTTCTACATAGTGACCATCATTTGAGAAAAGTAAGATTTTCAAATATAAAATATCCATCATAGAGAAGCCAATATTTAATGATAATAAAAACATAAAATAATGACCATATTGAGGTAGATGAATACTTAACAAAACAAAAATGCCAGTTAATAATAATATAGGTAAAATTAAATTTACACAAAAATATACTTTATGAACAGGCGTATTAACATACGTATTAAAATATGGGAGCCATTTCTTTTTAACTAATTTATGGACTCTAAAAGATTTATAAAATGGCAAAAAGAAAACAAGGTGCATGATTTTATGAATGGGATACATTAAAATTATAAATATTAATAAAATGATAAAATGTCGATCTGATAAAGGAGTATCAGAGAAATAGTACATAATTTCATAGCTTACTAAAAAGGTAATAATAGTTGCTACTATACTCATGAAAGCAATTCTTTGAATTCCAAATCTTGCGTGTATATCAATTTGTCGAGTGCATAAATACATAATGTAAGCCTCATCTCTGTGTTAATGTTCGATACGTATTATCTACGTGTTCACAGGAATAGTCAAGGGGCAGTTTACTTTACAAAAAAGAAGTTGATAAAGTCATTAATTATGCTAGTGTTAAAATGTCTAAAAGAAATTATGATTAAGTAAAATAAAAAAGCTATGGCATGATGCCATAGCTAATGAAATTACTTATCTTTAGAGAATGCGTTACTTATATCTTCTCCACGGTTTTGTAAATTTTCAATATGAGTTTGGAGCTTTTCGATATTAGGGTTAATATCAGATTTAAAGTTACCAATTAACTCTTTAAACTCATCTCCAATTGAACTACCATATTCAACACTTTCATTCTTAATTTGAGAACCATAATTAAGAATATCATTAAATGTTTGTTTCATAGTTTCAATTTCTCGTTCAAGTTCAGATTGTGCTCCTGTAGGTTGGCTCGCATCAATTGTATTATGTTTGACACTATGGTCGTCACGATTTCTTAATGCTACTGCAAATCCTGCTGCAGCACCTACACCTAAGCCAAATAATATTCTTGTGACTTTCATTTTTTATTCTCCTCACTTTATATGTCGGATATTTGTATTATTTTTATCATACCCAGTATAACAAGGAATATGCACGATTAATCAAATTGTGCTTGAATTTGTTCAGCAATTTCTTTTTTAGCGTCGTCATTAATTGTATCTTCATGCGTTTCCCACTTATATCCAAAGCCATCGATATCATTTTCATATCTTGGGATAAGATGGAAGTGAAGATGAAATACAGACTGATCTGCAAACTCTCCATTATTTTGAATGATATTTAATCCATCTGGGTTAAAAGCGGCTTTAATAGCATTGGCTACCTTAGGTAAAGCTACTCCAATATGTTTCATTGTTTCTTCATCAGTCTCAAAAATATTAGCCGAAACTTTCTTAGGAACTAATAATGTGTGACCTTTCGTCACTTGTGAAATATCAAGAAAGGCATAAACGTAGTCATTTTCATAAATTTTAAAGCTTGGAATTTCTCCAGAAATAATTTTACTGAAAATAGTTTCTGACATAACAATGACACTCCTCTTTATCATTTGTTAGTCATTATTATAGCATTACTCAATTTAAAACAACATGATAGCAATGATTATTTTAGGTTAAAACATTATTTTTTGGTACAATAGTTTGCATGGAGGTGCCTTATGACAGTAAAAGTTGAACATCTTACAGGCGGATATGGAAAACGTCCTGTAATCAAAGATATAAATTTTGAATTAAAAAAAGGCGAAATTGTTGGTTTAATTGGTCTTAACGGTGCAGGAAAAAGTACAACAATTAAACATATGTTAGGACTTCTTAATCCAATGGAAGGTTCATTATCCATTTCTGATACAAATATTAATGATGACATTGAAGTATATAGAAGAAAATTATCATATATTCCAGAAGCACCAGTGATTTATGAAGAACTTACATTAGAAGAGCATATAGAGATGACTGCTATGGCCTATCAACTAAGTAGGGAAGAGGCAATGCGTCGTGCTGAGCCACTTTTAAAAGTATTTCGTTTAGAAAATGAATTAAAAGTCTTTCCAAGTCATTTCTCAAAAGGAATGAAACAAAAGGTCATGATCATTTGCGCTTTCATCGTTGATCCAGAATTGTATATCATCGATGAGCCATTCTTAGGTCTCGATCCTTTGGGAATACAATCAATGCTTGATTTAATGGTTGAAAAGAAAAACGAAAATCGAACTGTCTTAATGAGTACACATATACTTACTACAGCGGAACGTTACTGTGATAGATTTATTATTTTAGATCAAGGGAAAGTTGTTGCGTTTGGTAACTTAGATGAACTACGTGAACAAACAGGTCTGTATGATAGAACCTTAGATGATATTTATATACATGTTACACAAGGTGGCAATGCTAATGAATAATCAATCATTATCTCTGTTTAATCGGAGATATAAAGCGATTCGTAAAGAAAAAAGTTACTATAACAAATTCATTTTTAATGGTCATTTCACGGTGTTTTTACTTATATTGTTAGGTGCATTTATTTTTGGATATGGTGAATGGCTACAACATATACCACAACATATTGATTATGCACTATTTGCAAGTATTGCTGTAGCATTAGTTTCATTATTTCCAATTCGAACACTTTTAAAAGACGCAGATAAAATTTTTCTATTACCATTTGAAAAGCATTTGAAAGATTATATGCAAGTAAGTTTAATATATAGTTATAGTTCAAGAATTTTTTTACAAGTCATACTTCTTATTATACTATTTCCTTTATTTTATAAATTAAATGATAACCATTTTGCATTTTATATTGTATTTGCTATAAGTGCTATCATTTTTCCTTATTTAGGATTACTTGTTAAATGGCAGTGGTTAAAACTAAATCTTTTAAGTTGGACAATTAATTTATTATTATTTGTACTATTTGGTATAACATTTTATTTAATTTTAAGATTTCATAATTACTTTGCTATTATATTTATTTTCATCGTAGGGGTATTGTTATTGATTTTAAAAATGAATAGCAAAAAGCAATTATTTCCTTGGGAGAGAATGATAGCGATTGAGCAACAAAAACATACGAATTATTATAAATTTGTAAATATGTTTACTGATGTGAAACATTTAAGAGAGTCAGCAGTACGTAGAAGTTATTTAGATTTCATATTACCCACACCAAAAGGTAACAAGTTTAATGAAAATCGTATGTACTTATTCTTATTTGTAAGAAGCTTTGTAAGAGGACGAGACGCGTTTAGTATCATTCTTCGATTAGTGATTATAGCACTCGTTTTAATGTTATGGTTATCAAATCCAATCGTATCTCTGATTATAGGAAGCTTATTTATGTATATTACATTATTACAAATGGCTCAGTTCTATACTCAACAAGCATATGGTTTATGGCCACAAGTATGGCCAGTCCCTGATACGAAAGTAATCAAAGGATATGAACAATTTTTATACCGATTAATGATCGGTGTTGGTATTATCTTTACAATAGTATTTGTTATAAAACATCCTACATTGTTCTTCTTTGCTTTACTTTTCTTTATTGTAGGGTGGTTAACAATAAGAAGTACCATTAAAAAGTTAAAATATCAGGAAACTTTATTAAGAGACTAAAAAAAGTTCTTAGCGTTCAATACAATACGCTAAGAACTTTTTATTTTGATATTAGTTTTCATCAATTGGATACAAGTATCTTTCAAAATAACTTGAATGTTGACCACTTGCTCCAAAGAATTGACTTAAAGCTACTTTAGAAAAATTATCATTAAATAATTCTGAAGCCTTGAAATCTTCATAGGTAGTGCGATTTGCGAAGCCAAAGTATATTTTATAAGTATTACCTTCTAAAGGTTTTAATAATCGATAACTTTTGAATCCAGCGAATGAATCAAAAGGTGCCCCTAAGTGCAATAATTTTTTCTCTAGTTGATTACTATGATCCTCTGAAGAGGGAATGAACAAAGCACAGTAGAAATGGTTTTCGTTAAATTCTCCAACTTGGTAGAGTACATTGTAAGAACTAGGATGTTTTAAAACTGACTTATCTTCAGTTTCTTCTAAAATGACTGATGTATCAGAAGCAGAAAACTGAAATAGGTCATGATCTGGATTATTCAATTTAATTTGATTTAAGAATCCATATGTCCCATAAGATGTATATAAATTCATGATACAAACCTCCCTTGTTTTGTCTTATTATACGATTATAAAATTCCTTTTGCTACTGCAAAAGTTCAGATTTTCTAATTAAAAGTAATAGAATTCATCCTAAATTTACAAATTTAACTAAAAATAAAATTAAATATATAATTTAACGTTATTAGAATATCTAGGAATTACTTACCCGTTTTTTAATAAAAATAAAGTATATTTTTAAAGTTTATAAAGCTAGGTTTTATAAATAAAAGTACTATGTCTTTTTTATGACATTTAAGCATAATAAAATACGAAATTGTATACAATATGCTATTATAGATAAGAATGATTTTAATGTAGGAGGACGCTAGGGTGCATAGTAAAAACGATACGATATTAAAGACAATAAAAGGTGAATCAACGTCACACACTCCAGTTTGGTTTATGAGACAAGCAGGACGTTCTCAACCTGAGTATCGCAAACTTAAAGAAAAATATTCACTTTTTGAAATTACGCATCAACCAGAATTATGTGCGTATGTTACGCATTTACCAGTAGATAATTACAATACTGATGCGGCTGTTCTTTATAAGGATATTATGACACCTTTAAAACCCATAGGTGTAGATGTAGAAATTAAATCTGGTATTGGACCAGTGATTTCAAACCCTATTAAGTCAGTACAAGATGTTGAAAAATTATCTCAGATAGATCCTAAAAGAGATGTGCCTTATGTTTTAGAAACAATCAAATTGCTTACAGAGGAAAAATTAAATGTACCGTTGATTGGTTTTACAGGTGCGCCGTTCACATTAGCTTCTTATATGATTGAGGGAGGTCCTTCTAAAAATTATAATTTTACTAAAGCCATGATGTATGGAGACGAACCTACATGGTTTGCACTAATGGACCATCTTGTAGATGTGTCAATCACATATGTAGTCGCTCAAATTGAGGCTGGTGCTGAATTAATACAAATCTTTGATTCTTGGGTAGGAGCACTAAACGTCCAAGACTATAACTATTATATCAAGCCAGCTATGAAGAAATTAGTGAGTGGTATCAAAGCTCATTATGATGTACCTGTGATACTTTTCGGGGTAGGCGCAAGTCATTTAATTAATGAATGGAATGATTTACCTATTGATGTTTTAGGTCTAGATTGGAGAACATCTATTAATCAGGCTGATCAAATGGGGGTAAACAAGACACTACAAGGTAATCTCGACCCTTCATTATTATTAGCACCATGGGATGTTATCGAATCACGACTAAAAGATATTCTTGATCAAGGAACGGCGCGTGGCAAGCATATATTTAACTTAGGTCACGGTGTATTTCCAGAAGTTAAACCTGAAACATTAAGAAAAGTGAGTGAATTCGTTCATAACTATACTCAAAAATAGTTCTTTCGAAGATTTGGTGTCTCTCCAAACCTTATTAAAGTAACGATAACTATCAATTAAAGGAAGGTTTTATCAATGAGTAAAACAATTGGATTATTAGTGATGGCGTACGGTACACCATACAAAGAGAGTGATATCGAGCCTTATTATACTGATATTAGACACGGTAAAAGACCAACTGAAGAAGAACTACAAGATTTAAAACAACGCTATGAATTTATCGGAGGGTTATCACCTTTAGCAGGAACAACAGATCGACAAGCTGAGGCATTAACTAAAGCTTTAAATGAATCGTATGACAATGTTGAATTTAAATTATATTTAGGATTAAAACATATCTCTCCTTATATTGAAGAAGCCGTAGAAAAAATGCATAAAGATGGCATTGATGAAGCTGTAACAGTTGTGCTCGCGCCACACTATTCAAGTTTTTCAGTAGGTTCTTATGATAATCGCGCACAAGAAGAAGCAGATAAATATGGCATTAAATTGACTCATATTAAACATTATTATCACCAACCAAAATTTATTAAATATTGGACAGATAAAATTAATGAAACGTTAAATCAAATTCCTGAAGAAGAGCACGATGAAACAGTTTTAATCGTTTCAGCACATAGTTTACCTAAAGGTCTGATTGAGCGTAATAATGATCCATATCCTAAAGAATTGCATGAAACAGCTCAAATTCTTAAACAAGACTCCAATATTGTTCATGTAGCAGAAGGTTGGCAATCTGAAGGAAACACCGGTACACCTTGGTTAGGACCTGATGTTCAAGATCTTACGCGAGAATTATATCAAGAACATCATTTCAAAAACTTTATTTATACACCAGTAGGATTTGTTTGTGAGCATTTAGAAGTGCTCTATGACAATGACTACGAATGTAAAGTAGTATGTGATGAAATTGGCGCTAAATACTATCGTCCTGAAATGCCTAATACAAACCCGCTATTTATAGGAGCAATTGTTGACGAAATTAAAGCTCATTTTTAAAATTAAGTTAAAGCATTAATAAAGTGATGACAGAATTCCTCCAGTATAACGGGGGAATTCATTTTTGAGAGAAATAAATTAAAAAATTTGATACATTTTCATGATAGATTCAGGTGGAATTGAAAGGAAGCGTGAAAAAGTTGAGTAAAAAAATTGCGATTATCGGCGCAGGTATTACTGGTTTATCGAGTGCGTATTTTATAAAAAAACAAGATCCAACTATAGAAGTAACGATATTTGAAGCCTCTAATCGTCCCGGAGGTAAAATTCAAACATATCGACATGAAGGGTATACTATTGAGTTAGGTCCAGAATCCTATCTAGGACGTAAAACTATCATGACAGATATGGCTAAAGATATTGGTCTAGAAAATGATTTAATTACTAATACTACGGGTCAATCGTATATATACGCTAAAAATAAATTATTTCCTATACCAGGCGGCTCTATTATGGGCATTCCAACAGATATAAAGCCATTTATTAAAACGAAGCTTATTTCTCCAATTGGTAAATTAAGAGCTGGAATGGACTTGTTTAAGAAACCGATTCAAATCGAGGATGATATTTCTGTCGGCGACTTTTTCAGAAAAAGACTAGGTGATGAAGTATTAGAAAATCTCATTGAACCTTTAATGGGTGGCATATATGGTACTAATATTGATGAATTAAGTTTAATGAGTACATTTCCAAACTTTAAAGAAAAAGAAGAACAATTTGGCAGTTTGATTAAAGGAATGAAAGATGAGAAAGAACAACGTATTAAACATCGTCAACTATACCCAGGGGCACCTAAAGGACAATTTAAACAGTTTAGACATGGTTTAAGTTCATTTATTGAAGCATTGGCAGAAAATGTTCAGAATAAGGGAGTAAATATTCGTTATAATACTCAAGTACGTGACATTAAAGTTTCTCAGAAAGACTATGAAATTTTACTCGAAGATAGTAGTGAAACATTTGATGGGGTACTTGTTACTACACCACAACAAGTATTTATGAAATGGTTTAGCCATGATCCTGCCTTTGATTACTTTAATAAGATGGACTCGACTACTGTTGCAACAGTGGTTATGGCTTTTGATGAAAAGAATATAGAGAATACGTATGATGGTACTGGATTCGTTATAGCTAGAACGAGTCAAACAGATATTACAGCTTGTACTTGGACTTCGAAAAAATGGCCGTTTACTACACCTGAAGGTAAAGTATTAATTAGAGCTTATGTAGGTAAACCAGGCGACACTGTAGTAGATGACCATACTGATGATGAAATTGTATCAATTGTTCGTAAAGATTTAAGGAAAATGATGACATTCAAGGGTGATCCTGACTTTACGATAGTGAATCGTTTGCCTAAAAGTATGCCTCAATATCACGTAGGGCATATAAAAAATATCAAGGTAATTCAACAACATATTAAGAATACTTATCCTAGATTAAGAATTACTGGAGCACCTTTTGAAGCGGTAGGTTTACCTGATTGTATTCAGCAAGGAAAAAATGCTGTTGAAGAAATTTTAGAAGAAATTTAGATGTTGTAAAACACTTTAATGAGAATGGGATGATTTAAATCTAAGAAGTGGTGAGATAGATAAATCATTTGAATATCATTTCTTTTTAAAGTGTTTTTATTTTAAAATAAGAATTAAATGAATCTATCGTTGAAAGAGGTGTTGAAAAATGACTGACGTGATTATCATCCATTCAAAATATGGGAATGCCACAAATCATTGGTATGAGTGGTTAAAGCATAATTTAACTTTAGAAGGTTATCATGTGACGTTGTTTAATTTAGAGGCAGATGATCATGCAAAAATTGATGAATGGGTAAGACAAATGAAAGAACAAATTGAAATTCGTAAATATGATACTTATTTTGTAACCCATGGTTTTGGTACGATAGCTGCACTAAAATATATTGAGGGGACTCATCATCATATTGAAGGATTGTTTAGTATTGCAGGTTTCAAAGAAGATGCCCATGATATTGATGAGAATGTCAACTTAGAGGGCATATCAATAGATTATGAAAAAGTTAAATCTCAAGTCGATCATTTTTACGGACTTACATCTAAAGATGATAAATATGTTTCTTATAAAGAGACTAAAAGGTTGATGGATACGTTGGAAGGTAAGATTCGAATAGTCGATGAAGGTGGACACTTTTTAGAGGATGAAGGTTTTAAAACATTTACTTCTTTACAATCTAGAATGCAAGGTTACATGACTAAGTGAGTTTACATACTAAAAAAGGTAGAGCACAAGTTGTCTAATAGGTGATTATCAAGGTATCTCATATATCTTTTAGTAAAGAATAATATAAAAAGATATATGAGGTTAATTTTTACACAATTTAATTCCAAAACAATATTGACGAAATGTATTGGAGTTTATATACTAATAAAGTACTTAATTAAAGCGTCATTCATTTCAATTATTGCAAATAGGTTTGAAGTTGAAATGAACAAAATGTTAATTTTCTTTAAAAAAGTATTGACATTGTAAAGAAGAAAATGGTAAGATTATAAGGTAGTCAAAAATAATATTAGCGCGGGATGGAGCAGTTCGGTAGCTCGTCGGGCTCATAACCCGAAGGTCGGTGGTTCAAATCCGCCTCCCGCAATACATAATTTTAATAGGTCTCGTAGTGTAGCGGTTAACACGCCTGCCTGTCACGCAGGAGATCGCGGGTTCGATTCCCGTCGAGACCGCCATTACTATTATGGTTCAGTAGCTCAGTTGGTAGAGCAATGGATTGAAGCTCCATGTGTCGGCAGTTCGACTCTGTCCTGAACCATTCGCTATTTTTGGCGGTTGTGGCGAAGTGGTTAACGCATCGGATTGTGGTTCCGACATTCGAGGGTTCGATTCCCTTCAACCGCCCCATAATCGTATTATACTACGCGGGTGTAGTTTAATGGCAAAACCTCAGCCTTCCAAGCTGATGTTGTGGGTTCGATTCCCATCACCCGCTCCATTTTATTAATCCACAGTAGCTCAGTGGTAGAGCTATCGGCTGTTAACCGATCGGTCGTAGGTTCGAATCCTACCTGTGGAGCCATGGCTCCTTGGTCAAGCGGTTAAGACACCGCCCTTTCACGGCGGTAACACGGGTTCGAGTCCCGTAGGAGTCATACAAACAGAAGTGAAATATCGCTTCTGTTTTTTTATATCTTAAATAA
This sequence comes from Staphylococcus sp. FSL K6-0223, assembly GCF_038008285.1. NCBI lineage: Bacteria > Bacillati > Bacillota > Bacilli > Caryophanales > Staphylococcaceae > Staphylococcus > Staphylococcus sp. FSL K6-0223. The sequence goes on along the minus strand of NZ_JBBOYX010000003.1, from coordinate 85 downwards.
AATTCAATAGTGGAGAGTTGTCCGAGTTGGCCGAAGGAGCACGCCTGGAAAGTGTGTAGGCGTCACAAGCGTCTCGAGGGTTCGA